>JAIQEW010000006.1 GCA_020073605.1 Terriglobia bacterium | reverse complement strand
TACGTCATCGGATTCGCATTTCCATTCTTGGCGAGCTTGGTGGCCCAAAGCTCTTTTCCGGTCTTCGAATCGAACGCGCGGAACCGGTTGTCTGTAGTCGCGGCGATGAACACGAGTCCGCCTGCCGTGGCGATTGGGCCGGCGCTGCCGGCGCCGCCCGTCTTCTGCTTGCCTTCCGGGAGGCCCTCCGTGAGTCCGAGGACGGATTTCCAGGCGATCTCACCGGTATTCGCATTCACGGCGATCAACTGCCCCCACGGCGGTTTCTGGCAGGGCCAGTTGCCGAGGACCTTGCCGTTCGCATCCTTCACCGTCGCGCTGAAGCTGAAGTAGGGGCCGGGGCCGTCCACACTTCCGCGGTCGTATACCTGTGTCGAACCTTCGTTGCCGCGGCCGTACACCAAGCCCGGCTTTCGTTTCTCGAGCCAGCCCATCAGGGACACATCATGAGTTTGCACGAAAATATATTTCGATTTCGGATCCGTGGCGACGCCGCCCCAGTTTGCACCTCCGGTGCCGCCCGGGAATTGGACCGTGGTCTTCGGGGGCGTGCCGTCCTCATGGAGGAGCCAGGGCGTAAAGGGACCCTCGTTGTGGAAGCTTCCGCCATTCTTTGCGAGCACTTCCTGGCACGCTTTGACGTGCTCCGGAGTTGTGTCGTCGGCGGTGACCATGTCCTCCGGCTTATAACTGTTTCGCGCGAGCGGAGGAGGCTTCAGCGGAAACGGCTGCGTGGGTGAATACCATTCACCGGGCACGTCTCCCTTGGGAACGGGCCGCTCCTCGACGCCGAACACCGGCTTGCCCGTGTTCCGGTCGAGAATGAACATCATGCCCGTCTTGCCGATTGCGACCAGCGCGGGAATCTTCTTGCCCTTTTGCGTAATGTCCACAAAACCCGGGCCCGGCGGCAGATCTTCATCCCATAGAGCGTGATGGACGGTCTGGTAATACCACTTCAGCTTTCCGGTGCTGGCGTCAACGGCGACAACGGAATTTCCGAACAATCCGTTGCCGGGACGGTCGCCGCCGTAGTAGTTGGGCGAAGGCCCGCCGATCGGCATGAAAAGCGTGTTGGTCTTCGCATCGACCGTCATGTACCAGCCCCAGATGTTGGTCCCCGAGCGCCCTTTCCAACCGTCATTAAGCCACGTTTCGTGGCCTACTTCGCCGGGCTGCGGCACGGTGTGGAAGGTCCAGACAGGAGCGCCGGTGATCGCGTCAAAGGCTCGTGTGTCGCCCGGAGGGCCAATCGGCAATTCGCCGACGCTGGCGCCAAGGAATACCAGGTTCTTGTAGATCGTGGGGACGCCGTTGTATCCCACCGTCAGATCCACGATGCCGTCCTTGCCAAAGGAAAGGATGACTTTCCCGGTGGCGGCATCGAGCGCGATCAGTTTGCGGTTGACGGTGGTGAAGATGATGCGCGCGGGATGTTGCTTGTCGCCCGGCCAGTAGGCGACGCCGCGCGTGGGCGCCTGGGTGACGTCATAGCGCCAGATTTCCTTGCCCGTGCTGCCGTCGAGCGCGAGGACTTTGTTGGTGCCGGGAAGATACATCACGCCACCGACGGCGATGGGCGTCACTTCCAGCGCGCCCCGATCCGCCAGTTGGAGATTCCAAGCCTGGGCCAGCTTGGTCACGTTGCCGGCGTTGATCTGCTTGAGCGGCGAGTAACCCATGCCGCCCAGGTCGCCCCGATACATCGGCCAGTCGCCCGCGGTCTTCTGTGCGCGGACCGCCGGCACAAACAAAATCGCCAAGACAGCTACGCCTGCACACTTCGTCATATTGCGCATGAATCGAGTCCCCCCCTACGAAAGTCGCGAAGAATACTATCAGCAATACCGTTGGGACGCGCGAGTTTTCGCGCCGGTTACATGTTATCGGAGCAAGCGCGGGAAAAAGGCGGGGACGCGGCGGGCGTAGTCATAGAATTTCGCGCCGAAAGCCTCGCGGAGCAGTTTCTCCTCCGTGTGGACGCGGACCCATGTGCCCAGGAGATACACGATGATGGCGGCAACCAGCCCCTGCCAGCGGCTGACGGCCAGGCCCAGGGCGATGAGCGTTCCAAGCATGGCGAAATAGATCGGATTGCGCACGATCGAGAAGGGTCCCTGCTGGACCAACTCGTGCCCCTCGATGACGCGGGCCACCAGCGCCCATTGCTTGCCGAGAGCGCGCACTGCGGCATAGCAAAACCAAGTGGAGACCAGAGCGAGCAGCACCGTGAAAGCCGCGACAATGATTTCAGCCGTCTTCGACATCGGCAGGAACGGCGAGAAGTACGTGCGAAAAAGGCCAAAGCAGATCGCGTACGCGGCCATCTGCAAGAGCAGACCCAGCGTGGATTTTATGTCGCGCTTTGCGGCGCCCCTGGCCGCTCCTCGTTTTCCGATGGCTACGATAACGCCGAAGCCCAACCAACACGCGACCACGATGCAAAAGATGGTCGCGGCGATAGGGTCTGATTGGTAAGTCATACGCGATTCGCGGATATCTTCATCCGAGAGCCTTCTTCAGAATCGCGATTTGCCCCGCGTGATAGAGATCGTGCTGAACCACGCCGTGGAGCAGTTGATAGCGGGAAACGCTGGTGCCGGCGGGTATCTGATCGAGATCGCTGTCGCGCAATGCTTCGGCCGCCTTGCGCAAGCGGGCGCGGCTCTCCGCGAGGTCATCGAGCGCGCGCTTCCATGCCGTCTCGGTCACTTCCCATACGTGCGGCCAATCCCGCTCCTGCGGGACGTCCACCGTCTCTCCGGCGAGCCGGTGTTGCGCGACCGTATGCCACGCGGCGATGTGATTCACCAGCTCCCAGATCGAGTGCACGCCGTGGATCGTGTGCTTGGAAGCATCTTCGGCCGAAACGCCCTCCAGCAGGCTCATCAGGGAAGGGCCGTGCCAGGCCTCGCCGTGAAATGCGCGGTCCATCTGATCGAGAATTCTGCGGATTTCGCTCATGGGATGTGCTCCGTCGAGAAGCGTAAGGCAGCGGGCGGGACAAGGCAAGCGGCCGATGCAGCTAGCAGCCGTCCGGCTTCCTGCGACCGGCTGTCTAGCGGCGGGCGGATTCCGCCTGGGGCGAAATGGGTGCGGCCGAGGGGCTGTCGGAAGTTTTCTGACGCCATTCGTCGCGCAGGCGGTCGCGCTCGTATTCCGTCAGATCGAACCAAGATTCGGCGAGATCGCGGACGCGCTCGAGCGCAACCTGCATTTCGTTTTGTTTCTGTTTCAGCATGTCGCTGCCGGCGTCCATCGGAACGCGAATCGGCGGCGCCACAAACATCACGGCGCGCGAGAACGGATACGGCAGCCGGAAAAGGTCCCAGGCTTTCTTGAACGTGTGCGCCGAGCTGAGGCCGATGTGAAAAACGGAGATCGGCCTTCCCGTGCGGCGCGCGAGAATCACCGGGCCGGGCTTGGCGACGTAGCGCGGTCCGCGCGGGCCATCGATGGTGAACGCGACGTGGCGGCCTCCTTCGAGATGCTTCGCCATCGCCGAAAGGCCCTCGATCGCGCCCCGTGACGAGCTGCCCTGCGCCGTGCCGAAGCCGAGGCGCTCGATGGCGCGGCGCGTCCACTGGCCATCAAAGTTGACCGTATTGAGCACGACGATGCCGCGGCCGCGCCAAATCCAGACCGCCGGAAAAATGCAGCGGTGCCAGAACGCGCCGATTGCAGGCTCGCCCTGATTGCGAATCTGGGCGGCATTGTGCACGCCGATCATTTCGGTGCGCAGCGTCGGGCCGATCAAGCGAATCACCCAGTACACCACCCACGCGATGATGGGAATCTGCATCCTGCGCCAGCGCGAGAGATGCGGCAACGGGATGCGGCTTTCGGCGTTTGCCCCGGCGCGGGCCTCGGGCGCTGCGGATTTTGACGCGTTGTCCACTGCTGTATAGTATAGGCGCTCTCGATGTGCGCTCGATTCCATTTCACGCGCGGCGCGTCCGAAATTCTCCTGCTGGGAATGCTTCTGGGCTGCCCCATTCTTGCCCGCGCGCAGGACGCGCCTCCGGGGGCGGCGGGGCGCATCGAGGGCAAGGATGTTTCCGTCGAAAGCGGAACGCCGGCGCGCGGCGGCGCGGCGGCGACCGCGCCGAGCATTTATGTGGCGAACGGCAGCATCGTGACCGTTCACTCGGGGCAGGCGCGGATGACGCTCTTCGCCGGCGGCGAAGTGGACATCTGCGGACCGGCGAAGTTCACGGTCCTTTTGTCCGGCGATGCCGTGACGCTGGCGCTGAATTTCGGGCGCGTGCGCGTGCAATTGCCCGCGAAGACTTCCCTGCGGATTTTCACGCCCACGATCATCGGCACGCCAATCGATATCAACGGCGGCTCGCGCGACGTCACCGTCGGACTGAATCTGGACGATTCGCTGTGCGTCGTCGCCGCGAGCGGGGCAATTCAGCTCGAACATCAGTTCACGGGCGAAAAGTTGATCGTGCCGCAAGCGGGGGAATTTTTCTTGAACGCGGGGCGACTGCTGCCCGTGGCGGGAAGTCCTGGAGGTTGCGCGTGCCCGGATACGACGCCGCACGTAGTACCCGCCGCACCCGCGCCTCCGGCACCGGCGCCGGAATTTGCGGTCGCGGCTCTGCCGCGAACGGCGCCGGACGCGAAGCCCGACTCACCTGCGACGGACGCTGCGCCAGAGGCGAGCATGGAATTCGTCATACCCGCACATGCGAACGAAGCGCATCCGAGAGTCCCATCCGCCAAGGATGTGAGCCCCGGCGACCCGCCGGTATCGGCTGTGGTGCAGACCACCGTTTTCAATGCGCTCACGTTCGTGGCCGGGTCGCCTGCGCGGCCGCCGGATCGCGGGCCGGACATACTGCTGTTGGTCCGCGAAGCCAGGATCGCGCCGGAGTGGGAGTTCTCGGGCCACGTGGCGGCGCCGGGTTTCGCTCAGGAGATGCGGCACGCGCTGGGAGAGAATGTTTCATCGCCGAAAACGCAAGCGGCTGCGCCGGATCAGCCTGCAGCGAAGCCCGCGAAGAAGAAAGGCGGATTCTGGGCGTCGCTGAAGAGGGCGTTTGGCGGAGGCGAGGCGCAGAATTAGTTGGCGGCGGGTAGTGGGTCAGTTTGAGGAACCGAACCGCGGCCAGCGGCACTTGTGCGGTTGGCGCGTTTATCAAAACCTATTCAGTATTGGATAGGGTACGTCGTTGTCCAAGGCCGGTTTTTGTTACTTAACTTCTGAGCTAACCTGCTGTGTATGGCAGCTACCCCTAAAGCGCTACTCCTAATGCTGCTTGTCATGACTTCCTCAGCCTCGCCCGCTCAAGCACCTTCCGACGATGGACCAGAATGTAGTAAGCAGGGCGCGGGCAAACTGCAACTGACGAAAGAGGACACCACAATTCTTGGCCTGACAATCGGCACTGCGTCGTTAAAAGATGTCGAAGCGAGGCTTGGACCGACCAACATCCTGCCACGCCATGGAAGCGCGTCGGCCCCCAATACAATCTGCTACGTGTCTCCAGCGGATGGCACCGTCCTCACTTTTGGTGCGAGCGGGATGGGTGGGTTCGTAGATGTAACCGAATTCGCAATATGGTCCCGCGAGGCTAAATTCCCAAGCGTATCGGCGTGCAGCCCTTCAAAACTGGTTTCCCGGAGTCTTTCAACCCCCAGCGGTATCAGGCTCGGACTCGCCGTAAAACAGTTGAGTACCATCGTGGGCACGCACCCTACGACCAAGCACGCAGTTGTCCACTATGAACTGACCTGCCGCCAGAAAATGACGGCAGATGAAATTAAGGGTTTCAAGACCGCGAACAATTGGGATGTCTCAGAAAACCAGTACTTCGATGTGAGTTCCTTTGTGGACGCTCGTTTTTCGAGTTCGGGAGCCTCCCGTATAGACATCGCAAAGATTGAATCGTACTGACCGCAGGGTGTGCAGGGCCGCCCGCCCTTTCAGGCTCCTTCAATGGACGCATAGTCGGATTACTGGACAAGTGTTCGATTACCATCACGCAAACTGAACCGCTACCAAGCGGCGCGAGAAGTGGGTAGAGAGAGCCCTCGGCTCCGCTTGCCCCTCCCTTCGCTGCGCTCGAGGCAACTCGAAGAGAGATCCTTCGGAAGGCAACACGCCAAAACGCCTTCCTCAGGGTGACGACCCTCGTCGGGTCGAAGAGACACACGTTCGGATGGCAACACACCAAACCGCCATCCTCAGTGTGACGATCCTTATCGGATCGTCACATTCCTTCGTAATTGGGACCGCCGCCGCCTTCGGGTGGAACCCACTGGATGATCTGGTAGGGATCGGCGACGTCGCAGGTCTTGCAGTGGACGCAGTTCGCCGCGTTGATCTTCAGTTTCGGCGCGCCTTTTTCCGTGACCATTTCATAGACCGCCGCGGGACAGAAATACTGGCACGGATTCCCGAATTCGCGGACGCAACGATCCCCGCAGATATTCGGCTCGAGGACGACGAGGTGGCACGGCTGATCCTCGTCGTGGCGCGTGCCGGAGTGATAGACGTCGGTGAGGCGATCGAACGTGAGCTTGCCATCGCCCTTGAATCGCGCCGATTGATTAACGAGCGTGCGATCGCGATGGAGGTTCGCGTATTCCTTGTAGCCCGCTTCGGAGCGCATCGGATCGATCAGGCCGCGACCGCCTGAGACGAATTGAAAGCCCGCGTGAACCAGCCCCTTCCACAGTCCGCCGTGAAACGCCTGATGGAAATTCCGGACAGCCCACAATTCCTGCTTGAGCCAGCTCTGCTCGATCTTCTTTTGATAGGCGGAGAGTTTTCCGGCGGAAGTGTCGTCCGCGCAGAGCGCTTCGTAAATCGTCTCGGCTGCGAGCATGCCGCTCTTGATCGCGGTGTGGATGCCCTTGAGGCGCTGCGAATTCAGCAGGCTCGCGGAATCGCCGGCGATCAGCCCGCCATCGAAGTAGTTGCGCGGCATGGAGTACCAGCCGCCGTAAGGGAGCGTCTTCGCGCCGTAGCGGACGATTTTTCCATCGGCCAGGATCCTCTTTACGAACGGGTGAGTTTTAAACTTCTGAAACGCTTCGTGGGGATCGAAAAGCGGATCGTGGTATTCCAGGCTCACGACCATTCCGAGCGAGACGCGATTGTCGCGCATGCCGTAAATCCAGCCGCCGCCGTAGAGATCGGAGGTGAGCGGCCAGCCGAGCGTGTGCGCCACGTAGCCGGTATCGATGCGTCCGGGTTGGACCTCCCATAATTCCTTGATCCCGATGCCGTACACCTGCGGATTGAGGCCGTCGAGCTTGAGGCGCGTGACGAGATCTTTGGTGAGCGAGCCGCGCGAGCCTTCGGCGAGGACCGTGACTTTCGCGCGCAGCTCGTAGCCCGGCGTGAAGTTGTCCTTCGGCTTGCCGTTCTTGTCCACGCCCTTGTCTTCGGTGAGGACGCCCGCGATGCCGTTTTTTTCGTAGAGCAGTTCCCTGCCCGCGAACTGCGTGAAAACGTTGATGCCTTTTTTCTCGACGAGGCCGCCGAGCCATTTGACCAGCTTATTGAGCGAGACGATGTAGTTGCCGTGGTTCGCAAGCGGCGGAGGCGTGATGGGAAGCTTGAACGAGCCTCCTTCGGTGAAGTAGTAGGCGGCATCACCTGTAACGGGCGTATCGAGCGGCGCGGTTTTCTCGAAATCCGGAACAAGCTCGCGAAGCGCGCGCGGGTCCATGATCGCTCCCGAGAGCTGATGCGCGCCGATCTCGCGGGCCTTTTCGAGGACGTAGATGTTTTCGGCTGAAAGCGCGGGGGATTTCTTCGCGGCGGTGTGCTGCTCGATCAGGTTCGCGAGGTGCAGCGCACAGGAAAGCCCCGCCGGGCCCGCGCCGATGATCAGGACGTCCGCTTCGAGTTTTTCGCGTTCAATTGTCATCGGGAGAATCCTAAGAGAAAAAGAACCATCCACCGCTGAGGCGCAGAGGACGCAGAGAAAACCTCGACCATCGGCGCCCCGGTCAGGTTAGCACCGTGATGCGGAGTTGCAAGGGGTCGTTCATTCGGAGGTGGGGCGGACGGATCAGATTTCGCCTCTCAGTAAGCGAAAGATAGACACCTCAATGCACACGAACGAGGCGCCAAACGCGACCGGCGGGGTCTGCCGGGCGGTTAGCGCCTCGCGGTGGTTCGAGCAAAACCGCGATCAAGCCGCATTGTCCAGAACCAACAGCCCTGTTGCGGTGTTGGAGACGGCAACGTGGTAGCTGCTGTGGACCTTGGTCACTTTGCCGGAGAGCGCGCCGCGCATCGCGAGCCAGAGAATGAACTCCGCGCCCTGCGCTCCTGCCTCACGCACCAGCTCGTGAATCGAGTAGCGCGTCAGGACCTCGGGCTCGTTCACGAGCTTATCCAGGCAGAGCAGGTCGAACTTCTTATTGATGAAGCCGGCGCGCTCGCCATCGAGCTGGTGAGACATGCCGCCCGTACCCAGCACCACAACCTTCAAATCTTTCGGATAGGACTCGACCGCGCGGCCAATCGCCTGCCCGAGCTTGAAACAGCGGAGGGGTGAGGGCAGCGGATGCTGCACGGTGTTGATGCATACAGGAATCGTCTTCACGCCGCCGTAGGAATTGCCCGGCCAGAACAGAGACATGGGCACCGTGAAGCCGTGATCGACCAACATTTCCTGACAGGTGGTGACGTCGAACTCGTCGTGAACCAGAGACTCGATGATGTGCCAGGAAAGTTCCTGGTCGCCCTGGAACGGCGGAGTGGTCGGAATTCCCCAGCCCTCGTCGGCGTTCCTGTACTCCGCAGCCGCGCCGATGGCGAAAGTGGGCATCTTGTCGAGAAAGAAATTCAGGCCGTGGTCGTTGTAGATGACGATGGCCACATCGGGCTTGGCCTTTTGCAGCCACGCTCGGGCCGGCGGATACGCGGCGAAAAACGGCTTCCAATAGGGATCGTTGACCAGCTCTTTTTCCCTGGGAACCGCGTTGCCGATTGCCGGGATGTGGGACGTGGTGAGTCCGCCGACGACACGAGCCATGGTCACTCTCCTTGAGCTTTGAGCTTCTTCTTGAATTCCTCGACGGTCATTCCGGTTTGCTGCGCGCCCACGTCCTGCACGGTGAGGTGGAAGATTCCGGCAAACTTCGCGAGGTAGTAGATGCACCCGCCCGCATGGATCATGGCCAGGACGTTGCGCTCCTTGATGGCCTTGCGCTGCTCGTCGTTGAGGCCGAACTTGGTGCAGTAGGCGTCTTCGTCCTTCAGGAACTCTTCGCGGTTCTCGGCCTTGTTGAACGAGAAACACATCTTGTTGAGGGCATAGCCCTTCATGGCGGCGTGCCCATCGAACATGTACGTTCCCGGAATCGGCAGATCGTGGTGCGTTACCAGAGTCATGCTCGAACTCCTCTTGTCGCCGAAATTACGTGCATCCTGGCAGCGCACCCTGGCGAAGGCTTCACCCAAAGGTGGCCGTCAATTCATTTCATTAGATACACCGGCAAGGATTTACCTGCGGTGAGGAATGTCACAAATTGGCGTGACACAGGTCACCGCGCAGGAGTGTGGAGAGGCAAAACCCTCGATTGGAAGCAGTTAGGGGCACTGACAACGGCAGAGTCGTGACGGATTGGTGCAGGAGCGGCCGCGGCTGCACGGGCTGCACGGGCTGCACGGGCTGCACGGGCTGCACGGGCTGCATCGAGGCAATCATCTTCACCGGGCGCAGCATGCTGCGCCCCTACGAAGACCGCTATCTTGCGCAAGCGGGCGCAGTCCGCCGCGGCGGATGCCCCTGCGGAGAAAGACCTACTTCGAGGAGAGCGAGACGCAGGAGTCCTCGTAGCTGCCGGAGCCCATGGCGCCTTCGGGGAAGATGCCGTGCTCAGAAATCCACTCGAAGGATTTCTCGAAGACTTCTTTGGTGTAAGGCTCGAAGACGAGGCGTTCGCCGGGGCCCCAGCGGCGCGTGTCCATCATGCCGTGGAAGCGCACGGGGAATTCCTTCTTGTAGTAATGCGTGTAGAGATCGGGACGCAGATCGATATCGCGCTGGGCATTTCGCAAGGCGCGAAAATACTTCTTCACGTCCTCCATGTCCGGGTCGCGCGTGATCAGCGAGGCCATCATGAAGGTGGTGTCGATGATTTTGCGGAAGCCGAGCTGCTCGAGGAAATAGTAGGGGCCGCTGAAAAGTGACGCGGCCGGAACTTTGCGGTCGATCAGCAGCTCCATGCGGGAGAAGAGCATCCCGTCGGCAAACGAGAGCTTGATATCGGCGGGCTTCAAATACTGCTCGAGCGACTGGATGGCCGAGTAGTGGCTGCCGGACTGGTAGCCGACGGAGATGGGCACGCCGGCAAGTTCGGCGGGATCGTGAATGGGAGATTCGGGCGGCACGAAGATTCCGGCGGGCGCGACGGAGTAGGCGTCGGCGTAGAGTTTTCCATGGCCGACGGAAGCTGAAACGTTGACGGTCCAGTGGCAGGCGCAGCCAATGTCGGAGCCGCGGCCTTTTTCGAATGTTTGAAACGCGCCGACTTTGTCGCCGAGATTGTGGTTCCGTGCTTCGGTGGAGGAAAGCGCTTCGCGGAATTCGTAGTCCAGCCCTTCGGCGGCGAAATAGCCCTTCTCTTCGGCAACCCATTCATGAAGCCGCATGTGCGGCGCGATGACAAACTTGGCCATTGCTCCCCCCGATTGATCCCTCGAGCCCCAAACTCAGTTGCGCCATTCTAGTACAACGACTCAGCGGCCCGCATCAACTTCCCGGAGCGACAACGCGTTGGCGGGAGCGCGCACGTAAGATATACTTGGCAGCCCGCGCGCTGTGCGCGGGTTCGCTTTTTTTCCGCATACGATGTGCGGGTAAGATCCAGCTACATACATTCAGGTGCGAGGCGGATTGTCCGCGGCTGCGACGGCGCACGGACAACGCCCGGAAAAGAATAGGCCCATTCCTACCGCTCGAAAAAGCAACCAGAATATCGCGGTGATCGGCGGGTCGGCCGCCGGGCTATTTGCGGCGTCCCTGCTCGCGCGCCGAGGCGTAGGGGTGCGCGTGTTCGAGCGCATCGAGACACTCGAACCCGAGGCGCGGACGCTCATCGTGACGCACCGCATGCGAGAACTATTGGGCCGCGCAGCGGAAGGCAGCATCGTCAATGAGATTCGCCGCTTCGAACTCTTTACCGACGGCCGAGCCGCGACAATTGAGCTCGATCATCCCGACCTGATCATCGAGCGGCGCGCGTTGATTCAGAATCTTGCGGCCGAGGCGCAGCGCGCGGGCGCCACGCTGGAGCTGGGGCGGCGCTTTCACGCGATGCGCTCAAATGGCAATGGCCTGACAGTCGAAGTGGAACGGTGCGCCGATGGGAGCCGCGAAGAAGTTCACGCCGATGCGATTATCGGCGGCGACGGAGCGGCCAGCCGAGTGGCGCGTGCCGCCGGATGGGCGCCGCTCGAGACGGTGCCGCTCATGCAGGCGATTGTCCCGCTGCCGAAGGACATGGCACCGGACACGGTGCGCGTGTGGTTCGTCCCGCAAGACACGCCCTACTTTTACTGGCTGATTCCGGAATCGGCCACGCGCGGCGCGCTCGGAGTGATCGGCGAATCGGGCGCGGAGACGCGGCACCACTTTGAACGGTTCCTCGAAAAGCGGAAGCTCGACCCGATTGAATTCCAGGGAGCGCGCATTCCGGTTTACAAGCGCTGGATTCCCGTGCGCCGAAAAATGGGAAGCGGCTCGGTGTACCTGGTGGGAGACGCGGCCGCGCAGGTGAAGGTGTCCACGGTGGGCGGAATCGTGACGGGATTTCGCGGCGCGCTGGGAGTGGCGGAAGCGATCCTGAACGGCGGCGCGAGCCGCGAGTTGCGGACGCTGCGCCGCGAGCTCGATTTTCATCTGCTGCTGCGCCGGTCGCTGCACCGCTTCGAGCAATCGGACTACAGCCACCTCGTGGACCTGCTGAACGACCCGGCCAAGAAATCTCTCGGCGAATACTCGCGCGATGAGGCGTGGAAGATTCTCTGGCGAGTCTGCGTGCGCCAGCCGCGCCTGGTGCTGCTCGGGCTGCGCGGGTTGCTGATGCGAAACAAATCGATCGACAAGCCACGCGACTAGTTGGTTCGCGATGGCTCGCCGATATTCCGTGGTGCGCGAAATCCTGGGATTGATGAACGCGTGGACAGGGCTGCGGGTGCGGCCTCATTCCGGCTAAACCTCATCTCATAACTGGTCTGGCAGGTTTCTGGGCCTGCCCTCAGGGGCTAAAGCCCCACCTCTAGAGGCATGTGATGTCGGAGCTGAAGCTCCGACCCCCTAAGAAGCACTGATGAGACGCCTTCTGGCGAGGCCGCGACCTACTTTTCTTCGGCGGCGAAGGGCACCGAAGCGGATTCCAGAATCTTCCAGCGATCCCACTCGGATTTCCTGGTCAAGTCGCGCAGGCGGAGCTGCCACTCGATGCCGAACTCCTCGTTCCGGTCGGAATAGAACGCCTGCCATGAGCCCGGAGTCACGGCGGAATCCTCCGCGCCCGAGTTTCCGTTTCCATTGTCCGCGCCGCTGAGGGGATCGTGGCTGCGGAACTCCGCGAGCTGGGCCGTATCAAGGGGCACGCGGAAGAAGACGACATCATCCCGGGACGACGCGTTGCGATGACCGTTGGCGGAAGCGCCCTCCGTCGAAAGGATGAGGTGGCCGCAGAGTTCGAGAGAATTCGGGCGAAGGAGCAGTTCCAGCGACGGCGGACGCTCCGCCGAAGGTCCGGTACGCGAGAGGGCGAGATCCCAAAGCGAGAGCGCGTCGCCACTGCGGGCGGGATCGGGATAATAGTCGAGCGTGCGCGTCTGCCAGCCGGTCGCTTTCCGGTCGGGAAGAACTTCCGTGATGATCGCGACGGTATGGCTGCGCCAGCACTCGAGCTTGACGGAGCCAACGAACGCGCCGTACTCGCGGACGAACTTGCGATCCTCTTCGGTCAGGCGCAGGGCGTCGCGCCAGAAGCGGTCGCTCAAGCGGAAGGTGAGCGTGAACACCTGCTCGAGAGGCGGGGGCGCCGATTCGCTGAGACGGCGGCGGAATTCCGGGTCGGCCATCTCCTCGAGATTCTGAACGCGCTCGAAGAGCCGGCGGATTGTCCAAGCTTGTTGCCGCAGAACTCGCTGCCAGTGCTGAGCGAGAACGTAAAAGACGAAAACAACGATGACGGCAATGGCCAGTGCCGGCCAGAGAATATCCATTCCACCTTCTTTCCGGACCGACTCCGATGCGTCGCGCCGCATCCCGGATGGCGGGGATTCTACTACCAAATTCTCACTTCGACTACAGCATGCCGACTCGCGCGGCGAGCGGTTGCGCGGGAGCGGAAGAGCGGATTATGATCGAAGCGTGATGAGATTCTTGAGTGCGACGGCGCTGATGCTGGCTGCGGCGGCTACGTGTGCGATGCCCGCTGCGCGGGCGCAGTCTGCGCAGACCAGCGGGACGGCTGCAGCGGCAGTGAGCGCCGGCAAGTCGTACGAACTCGATGTCGACGCGACGAAGCAATGGGTGGACACAAACATCGATCTGCGCGCCGGGGAAAAGCTGCACATCACGGGCACGGGGACAATCACGTATCCCGCGAGCGACTCGTCGAAGTCGAAGGCGCGAACGACAGGGCCTGACGGACTTGCGCGCGGCTGGGCGGATTTGATTCACCAGTACGCCGTCGCCGACGGCGGGCACGGCGCGCTGATCGGGCGGCTGGGCGCGGGCGATGGCGGACAGCCGTTTCTGGTGGGCGCCGCCGGCGATTATCAAGCGCCGGTGGCCGGGAGGCTCTTTCTCGGAATCAACCAGAGTCTCAAGGACGCCCAAACCGCCACCGGAAGCTTTCACGTGAAGATCGAAGTGACCGATGCGGGATTGAACACGGCCGCGGCGGTAATCGCCGGCGGGCCTCCGGAAACTGCGATCACCTCGATCACTCCCGCGCTGCTGGGAGAAATTCCGCGGCGCGTCAACGATCCGCAGGGCAATCCCGGCGACATGGTCAACATTTTGATCGTCGGCACGCAGGAGCAGGTGGTGCAGGCGTTCACGGCGGCGGGCTGGGTGCAGGTGGACAAGTCCGTGCAGGATACGGTGGTCGCCGGGCTGGTGGCTTCGCTTGCGAAGAAGGATTATTTGACGATGCCGATGAGCACGCTCTATCTCTTCGACCGGGCGCAGGATTACGGCTTCGCGCACGCCGAGGCAGTCCGAGTGGCGATGTCGCGCAATCACCTGCGCGTGTGGAAGTCGCCGTACACAGCCGACGGGCAGCCCGTGTGGTGCGTCGCGGCGACGCACGACATCGGGCTCGAGCGCGATCAGCGGAACAACGGCGTGACGCACAAGATCGACCCGGCGATCGACGGCGAGCGCGAGTACGTCAACGACACGCTCTCGAGCACGGGGCTCGTGGTCGAGCGCGGGCACGTGACCCCGGCAAATCCTCTTACCGAAGCAAAAACGGCCACCGGAGGGAGTTTCCACTCCGATGGCCGTATCCTCGTGCTTGTCCTGAAGGCCGCAGCGACTACGGGAAACAAGTAGAACTCAGCTGGCTTTGTTCAACACCAGCGGACATCTCCAGAAAATCAAAAGCAGATCCCTCGACTGCGTCCCGCGCCCCTCAAACTGCGAGGAGAAAGACAAAACACGCGGGACTCCGCTCGGGATGACAGGCGAAGGGTGCGATGCGGGAGAATTCCCGGACCGCTACTTCGACGCTGTGGCTCCCGTCACCTCAAACCTATATAGCGCGGTGCTGGATGGATAGAGCACGTCGCGAAACGTGGTGGTCTGCTCATCGCCAGGATCGAGACTAAGAGTGAGCTTGCCCGTGTTCTGGACGAGGACGCTGTTGTCCGCAGCGATGTACGTGGTCTTGTAGGCGATGTCTTTGTACCCGTAGGTGCGGGAAAGGTTCCGCAGGTCAACCGACCAGACAGCGACGGTGCCTGTTGGATCCTTGTCCATCTTGGCGCTGACCCTGCGTAGATCATGGACTGCATCGGCGTTTGACTGCGCGGTTGCCGCGGCTGTCGGCGCAGCGGTGGGCGCCGCGTTCTTCGCGCCGCCCTTTGAACCCATGTAAAACACGACTCCGGCCGCGACAACGACCGCAGCGACCAGGATGCCGATCCACATCCCCATGCCACTCGTTTCCCTTTTGGTTTCAGGAGTCTCAAACATATGAATGTCCTCGCTGTCCGGATGGCTGCGCTGCCCGGCTCTCGCAATCCCTTACTGGACTTGGACGGATGGCGGGTTCGCCGAACTGCGACCAATCCCCCCTTAGTGGATCCCTTATTGCGCGGAACTTAGCACGATGGGCTGTTCAATACAATCCATTCGCTGGGGCGGTCCTGGTCTGGGATACCACCGGTCGTCCGAGCCGAGCTCGCGCGGCGCCCGCAGCAAATGAACGAAACGTTTTGGAAAACCTTTCGACCTGAGTATTATCGAGTCCCCAAGAAGGAATCAAACGCGATCAGCCGTTTGCAAACATAGGAGACTCGCATGGCAACGATGAAGGCAGTGCGAATTCACGAATACGGCGCCCCCGAAGTGCTCAAGTACGAAGACGCGCCGCGTCCCGAGCCGGGACCCGGCGAAGTCCTGATTCGAGTGCACGCCGCGGGAGTGAATCCCGTGGACTGGAAGGTGCGCGCGGGTTATGCAAAGGACAGGCTCAAGTACGCAATGCCGTTCATTCCGGGCTGGGACGTTTCGGGTGTGGTCGAATCCACGGGCTCCGGCGCAACGCGGTTGAAGAAAGGCGACGAAGTGTACAGCCGGCCGGATATCTCCCGCGACGGATCGTACGCCGAATACATCGTCGTGAAAGAATCGGAAGTCGCGCTCAAGCCGAAGTCGATCGACCACGTTCATGCCGCCGCGATTCCCCTCGCCGCGCTGACGGCGTGGCAGGCGCTGTTCGATGCCGGAAAGTTGTCCGCGGGCCAGACCGTCCTGATTCACGGCGCGGCGGGCGGAGTTGGCAGCTTCGCGGTGCAGTTCGCGAAGCTGAAGGGCGCGCGGGTGATCGGCACGGCTTCGAAGAAGAACCACGAATTCCTGCGGTCGCTCGGCGCGGATGAAACAATCGACTACAACACGACGAAGTTCGAGGACGTGGTACGTGATGTCGATGTCGTGCTCGACACGATCACGGGCGAGACAGCGGACCGCTCGTGGCAGGTGATCAAGAAAGGCGGCATCTACGTTTCGATCCTGATGCCTCCATCGCAAGAGAAGGCCGCCGCGCACGGAGTGCGGTGCGCCCACACGTTCGTCCAACCGAGTGTGGAGCAGTTGAACGAAATCGCGAAGCTGGTCGATTCGGGAAAACTCAAGCTGACCATCGAGAAGGTTTTCCCGCTCGCCGAAGCCCGCGCTGCGCAGGAATCCAACGCGATCGGCCACACGCGCGGCAAGATCGTTTTACGCGTCGTGTAGTAGCTATCTGTCTCCGTTGGCATCGCGCCTTTTGCTGACAACGAAGGCTCGGCGCTATTGCGCGCGTGCACGGCGTTGGGATATAAACGCGCGCGGCCAGATAAGAAGAAACGCAGCGGACTTGTGGCGCGTCACACTAGGCGCCGAAGTGAAATCTCGAATACGGTTGGGGGGAGCTGCATGAATAAGATCCACTGTTTGGTTCTATCGCTATTGATCGGCGGAGCGATCATTCCGGCCGCGCAAGCACAAGTAGATGAAGGCGCGGCTCCGCCGCCAGCGCAAGGGCAGGCGCCTCGGGCAGCAGGCGCGCCAGCGCAGGGACAGCCCTCGCGACCAGCCGGCCCGCAGCAGCCCCCGGGATTCGGACCGGGCGCCCCGATTCAGGGCGAAGTAAAGAATTACAAGCCGGTGACGCAGGACATGCTGGTGAATCCGAGTCCGGACGACTGGCTGATGTACAGCCGCACGTACGACGCGCAGCGTTACAGCCCGCTCAAGCAGATCAACAAGAAGAATGTGGGCCAGCTCCGCATGGCGTGGAGCCGCGGACTGAACGCGGGCGTCACCGAAACGATTCCCCTCGTCCATGACGGCGTGATGTACACGATCGCGCCCGGGGGATGGGTGGACGCCATCGACGCCACAAATGGCGACATGATTTGGGAGTACCGGCGGCAGTACAAGAATCCTCAGGTGGGCGCGCAGACGCGGACGAAAGCCCTCGCAATCTACCAGGACATGCTCTACTTCACGGCTCCCGACGGGTTCATGGTCGCGCTCGACGCCCGCACCGGAAAAGTCCGCTGGGAAACTTTCAAAACGGACTCGCAGAATACGTCCGGGGCGATCGTCGTCGAAGGCAAAGTCATTTCAGGCGGCACGTGCGGGAAGGGCCGCGAGAGCTGCTTCATCCAGGCGATGGACGCGCAAACCGGGAAGGAAGTCTGGAAGTTTTACACCATCGCAGGGCCGGACGACCCCGGCTACGCCTCGTGGAACGGAGCGGACAACAAGGATTTTACCGCGTCCACGTGGGGCCTGCCGGGAAACTACGACCCGGTCCGCAAGGTGATCTACTGGGGCATCGCGAATCCCTCGCCCTACGAGCGCCTGGCGCGGCATGGCGGCGATCCGGACGGCACGTCGCGCACGGCGCCGGCCGATCTTTACAGCAACTGCACGGTGGCACTCGATCCCGAGACGGGCAAGCTCAAGTGGTATTACCAGCATCTGCCGGCGGACGATTGGGACACCGATCACACGCACGAGCGCACGCTCGTGACCACGACGTTCAACCCCAATCCCAAAGCGGTGAAATGGTACAACACCGAAGTGCCGCGCGGATCGAAGCATGACGTCGCGGCGATGGTGGGCGAGAGCGGCATGATGTTCGTGCTCGACCGCAACGACGGCACGTTTCTCTGGGCCGAGCCGGTGCCGTTCGACGCGCCCAACATGGCGATCTCGAATGTAGACGGGAAAACCGGCAAGACCACGATCAACTGGGACGTGGTGATGAAGAAGCCCGGAGACCATCACGTGATCTGCTACTGGAACGGGCGGAGCTACTGGCAGACGGCGTTCGATCCCGAGACGAACTCGCTCTACACCGGATACGTCGACAACTGCCTCGACATGACCGCCAATGCCTCGAGCGGGATCAGGAAGGGCGTCCTGCGCGAAGGCTCCGATCCGAACGGGCTCGGAGGCATCGCGAAGATCAACCTTTCCACGGGGGAGATGATCCGCTTCGACGTGCAAAAGGCGCCGAGCACCGGCAGTTTGCTCGCTACCGCCGGAGGCTTGATCTTCCACGGGGACATCAACCGGAGGTTCCGCGCGTTCGATGCGGCAACGGGCCAGAAGCTCTGGGAGTCGATTCTGGGCGGGCCAATTTCGGTGAGCACGATCACGTACGCGGTGAATGGAAAGCAATACGTCGCGGTGATCACCGGAGACAATTTGGCGGAACCGACGCTCAGCCGGCAGAGCGGCGTCCCGCTGACGACCGGGCACAACGCGGTGTACGTCTTCGCCTTGCCGTAGAGATACCGCACTCCAAAACAAAACCGCGGCCTTTCCCCTTCGAGGGAACGGCCGCGGCTGAGGTCAGAACAGGCGGCCCTGCTACTTGGCAGGAGCCGTGGTTTTCGAACCAAGACCGAACAACTTCACCGCATTTTCCTTCAGGATCAGCGGGCGCACCTCATCCTTGAAAGCCACCTTCTCGAAATCCGCCATCCAGCGGTCGGGAGTGATCAGCGGATAGTCCGAGCCGAAGAGCACCTTCGTCCTGAGGAGAGAGTTGGCATACTGCACGAGATTGGGCGCGAAGTATTTCGGCGACCATCCCGACAGATCGATGTAAACCTCCGGCTTGTGCAGGCACATGGAAATCGCTTCGTCCTGCCAGGGAAACGACGGATGGGCCATGATGATCGGCATGTTCGGGAAATCGACGGCCACGTCGTCGATGTACATCGGATTGCCGTACTTCAGCCGGATTCCGCCGCCGCCGGGCATGCCCGTCCCGATGCCGCTGTGGCCGGTGTGGTAGAGCACCGGCAACTGCGCTTCCGCGAATAGTTCGTAGAGCGGGTACACGAGACGGTCGTTCGGGAAGAACTGCTGGATCGGCGGGTGCAGCTTCAGCCCGCGCACCAGGCCGGTCGCAAGCAGCCGCTTCGCCTCGCGCACGCCTTCGGCGCCGCGCGTGGGATCGATACTGATGAAAGCCATCATGATGTCGGAATTCTGCGACGCAAACTCGAGGACGGTGTCGTTCGAAACCTGCGGCCTGCCCGAAAGGCGTTCATCGACCGTGAAGACCACGCAGCCGATATTTCGGGAGCGGTAGTAGTCCGCCATGCCCTGGCGTCCCCGAGGCGCGCCTTCCCCGAAGTATTTCTTCGCGGCTTCGTCCGCCGCAGTTCCCTGGCCTTCGTGCTCGATATGCACATGCACGTCGATCGCGGTCAGGCGATCCACATCCATACGCTTTTCAGTCCCCATTAACGGCCCCCATTTCGATTTGGATAGTCAGCGCGATCGATGCAGGCGCGGGTGTGATTATGCTTTTTTTCGAGGCATTCCTCAACTGATTCGCGGGTGGATGCGCGACTTCGCGCACCCTTTGCAAAACAACCAAGAGTGCGGCACCCAGACGCTGGTGAGCAAACTCAGTGGGTAACTATCGGTGTGGTATTATCCGCTCATCTCGCGATGTCAATGCGAGGAATCGTTCGAACCGAAAGCGCGGTCACCCGCCCATGACTCCGCCACCGGGACTACTCAAGAACCGACCAGTTCTTATCGGGATATTGCTCTTTTGCGGATTTGAGAGCGTCACGTCGTGGCTGAATATCACTCGGTATCTCAGGTTTCCACACGACCCAGTGCATATCTTCGGCCTTGCATTTGTGACTTTCGCCACCGCCTCAATCGCTTACAGATCCCCCCTTTTCGCGGATCGGGTGGTATTTGGTGCGGCAACCGCCGTCTTCGCACTAATGGCGGTGCGGATGGCACCTTTAGCTTCGCTCTCAATGCTGGCAGTGGAGACAGCAGAGGCGCTGGCGTGGACAGTTGCCGCAACTACGAGCCTGACGGTCTTGCTGCGCGGCAGCGCCCCGCGTAGGAGCGGATAGAGCCGCAAACAACGGCTAGGGCGGTTGGCACACCCTTGGGCGCCTTTGCATGCCGACACTCCTTCCCGAGCGGACATCTCACACTCGAGTTCATTCAAGGCCTAAGACAAAATTTGATGGTGCCGCACCCTTCATTGCCTTGAAGGGTGCGCGTCTTCGCTACGCGGATTTCGCGGAAGGCGCCCGGGTTTCCCAGGCGTTGCTCAGGCGGCGGATCGTCTCGCGGAGGCGGACCGCGAGGTCCACGACGGTTTGCAGCCTCTGCGTGTCGACGGCGGCGAGCCGTTCGCGATGCCCGAGGAGGAGTTCGGCATTGCCGAGGATGCCCGTGAGCGGGTTATTGATCTCATGGCGGAAAATCGAACCGAGGTCTCCGGGCAATTCGGCCCAGGGCGGGCCGAGCACGGATTCGGACATTTCCGCCCATCGCAATCGCCGCTGGATGAGGGCGGCGGCGAGCGGAACGAAATCACCAACGCGGGCGACGAAATCCACGCCGCCAGCGGCCACATGCCGGGCGATCTCGCCCTGCAGTTCCGGGGGAGCCAGGAGAACGACGGGCGCAGTCTCGACGAGCTTGCGAAGGGAGTCGGCGAGCGGCGCCCCGGCCAGCAGTTCGCAATCGAGGAGAATCGCCGCGGGAGTCGCGTGGCTCGACAGCAGGCGCAACTGAAGGAGGCTGGAAGCAACCTCGACGGGGCCCGCACCCGCGATGCGCTCAACTTCACGCGCGAGGCGCTGCGCGACCAACGGGTCGGCAGCGCCCACGAGCGCTCTGGGTTCCGCGTGGGCGAAGGCTTTTCTTGTGACGGCGTCCATGGCTCAGTTCCCCGCCTCCGCGCCGCGATTCCCGGCCGCGACGGTGCGCTCGGAGACAGGGCCCTCCCTCAGGCTTTTTTCGAGAAGGCGATTGACGGCGAGCTTCAGCTCCTCGACGAGAAACGGCTTCGCGAGATACGGCAGGCCGTGTGGCTCGAGGAATTCAAGAGTGCGGGGCGCGAGCGTATCGCCCGTGATGAAAATGATGTGGTGCTGCATGGAACTGCACGCGCGAACGAGCGCGTCGTAGAAGGCCGGGCCGTCGAGACGCGGCATGCGCAGATCGCAGACGACGAGATCGTAGTGGCCGCGGGAAAGGCGTGTCAGCCCTTCCTGGCTGTCGAGAACCGCTTCGACATGGTGACCCTCCTCGCGCAGCACGTCCACGATGAGCTGCGCGACCGTGGGCTCGTCCTCCACGACGAGAATACGGCCCACGGGCACGGCCGTGGACGAGCCGGCAGACTCCGCCGCGCCGGCATGGAAAGAGGCGGGGCGCTCCTGCGCAGGAACGGCAACAACCGGTAGCTCGACCGAAAATTTCGTACCGGAGCCGGGCTGGCTCGTGAACGTTACCTCGCCGCCGTGCTGCTGAACGATACCGTACACGATCGAAAGGCCGAGACCCGTACCCACGCCCGAGGGCTTCGTGGTGAAGAATGGATCGAAGATGCGCGAGGCGATTTCGCGGGGAATGCCGGGGCCATCGTCGGAAACCTCGAGCAGGATGCGGTCGCGCGGGCCATAGGGAGCGCCGTGGAGCAGGTGGCACGTGTGGATGCGGACGTGGCCCTGGCCGCGCTCTTCGAGCAGCGCTTGTTCGGCGTTGACGAGGAGATTCAGGACGACCTGCTGGAGCTGATATGGATCGGCCATCGTCACCGGAAGGTCCGGGGCGAGATCGCACTCGACCGAAATGTTTTCGACCTTGAGCTCGTAGCTGCGCAGGGCGAGAGTGCGCTCGACGATTTCGTTGATGTCCACGCGTGTGCGCTCGGGCTTGTTCTCGCGCGCGAAGTAGAGCAGGTTCTTCACGATGCGCCGGGCGCGCTCGGCCTCCTGATACACCTTGCCCGCCTCGGAAAGCTGGGTGGGAGGGAGTTCGCGGCCGAGCAGGAGCTGGGCGTAACCCATGATCGTAGTCAGCGGGTTGTTCAGCTCGTGCGCGATCCCGGAGACGAGCTGGCCGAGGGCAGCCATCTTTTCCGTCTGCAGCATCTTCGACTGGATCTGCCGTTCGCCGGTCACGTCCGAGTACAGTTCCAGCCAGCCGACGGCGCGACCTTCCGGGTCGAGGACGGGGCGCGCGAAACGCTCGAGAACGCGCCGCGCCGGCCGCATGATCTCCAGCTCGTCGTGGCCCGGCTCCCCGTGTCCATGAGAGAAGGCTTTCCAGGGAGCGGTGAAGGATTCGGGATTGCGGAAGCGTTCCGCGACCAGATGCGCGAGATCCTCGAAATGGCCGGACTTTGCAAACTCACGAGCCTCGAGCCCGAACAACTCTCCAAAACGGGCGCTCGAAAATCGCACGCGGCCCGTGAGGTCGACCAGAACAATGCCCGCGGGCACCGAATCGAGCACGGTGCGGAGCTCCGCCTCGAGCTGGCGCCACCTAGCCTCGGCGCGCTGCACGACCGAGGATTCTTCCAGGCACAGCAACAAATGCCGCGTGCCGGGGACGATCGTACGCAGTGTGACCCGGATCGGGAAGCCGCTCGCGAGCGAGGTCTCCATTGTTTGCGGAACCGGCGGCGCGCCTTGCAACCAATGCTGCGAGAGCTGCTCCGGCGATGCGCCCGGCAGGAGTTCTCCAAGAATGGTGCGGCGGACGTTGGCGTCCTTGAGCCGCAGCAGGTCCCGCGCTCGCGGGTTGGCGCGCTGGATCGCGCCCGCGGTGTCCACGAGCACGAGGGCCTCGGCGCTCGAATCGAAGACGGCGTTGAAGGCGGCGTCGGTTGGGACGGAAACGGGCGGAAGCGCCGGCGACTGCGGGGCGGGTTGCCGGGACGCATCGGTCGGATCGGCCATGGCTGGCAGCGCAAGCTCCTCGACTTGTTTCATGACTTCGTCACCAACGCGCGTACACGATCCAGTATCCGAATGCGAGGGCAAGCGCGACGGTCGCCACGTATTCGACGAAGCGCCGCAAGACACCTGAGAAGCGAATCCGTTTTGTAGTGCTCCGGTAATCGCGCACACACGGCTCACTGCATAACGCTGACCAAGTGGCCTCGCCAGTTCAAGTGGCCGGTTTTCAATGCATTGGGAAATGCATTCCGCCGCCAGAGAGCGGCGCGCTTCCCACTTCGACACGAATGGCGACGCAGGCTTCCCTGTCTAGGAATGCTCTCGATCAGGAGGTAGGGGCGAAGTGAGGACCAAGGTGCGGGCGCCGAAGCACGCGACGATCAATTGGGGCCGGCGTGCGATGCAGCTTCGTACTGTTTGAGCTTCCGGTACAGCGTGGTCTTGCCGATGCCCAGAAGCCGCGCGGCGGAGAGCTTGTCGCCGCCCGCCTCGCGCAGCGCGCGGAGAATGGCGCGGCGCTCGAGTTCATCCAGGGGCAGCAACTCGTCACTCTGGGGCATGCGTTCCCCGGCGCCGCATTGAAGGTTGGAGGGGAGATCGCCGACGTGGAGGATGGGACCGGAACCGAGCGCGACGGCGCGTTCGATGGCGTTTTCGAGTTCGCGGACGTTGCCCGGCCAGTCGTAGGAGATCAGGCGTCCCATGGCATCCTCGGAGATCGTTCGCATATTCCCCTTGGAATCACAGAATTTTTCGAGGAAGGAGTTCACCAGGATCGGAATGTCGCTCTTGCGTTCGCGGAGCGGCGGAAGCTTGATCTGCACCACATTGAGCCGGAAGAAAAGGTCCTGGCGAAACTGCCCCTGGCGGACGGCGGCATCAAGATCGCGGTTGGTAGCTGCAATGATGCGCGTGGAGACGGAAATACGGTCGGTCGAGCCGACCGGCTTCACTTCCTTCTCCTGCAAGGCGCGCAGGAGCTTGGCCTGGAGGTCCACCGGAAGGTCTCCGATTTCGTCCAGGAAGAGGGTGCCGTTGCCCGCCGCCTCCATCAGGCCGGTTTTCGCCTGCACGGCTCCGGTGAACGCGCCCTTCACGTAGCCGAAGAGCTCGGACTCGATCAGCGTCGGCACCAGTGCGGAGCAATCCACCGGAACAAATGGTTCATTCCGGCGCGAACCCGAAAAATGGATGGAGCGGGCGACCAGTTCCTTTCCCGTGCCGCTTTCGCCGAGAATCAAGACGGGATACTTGTGCTGGCTGACCTTCTCGATGAGCCGGTACACCCGCTGCATCGCTGGGGAAACGCCGATCAAGCCGCCGAAGCCGGGGCGCGTGCGGAGTTGTTCGCGGAGGACGCGGTTTTCCTGGTCGATCTCGAGCGAACGAACGACGCGGTCGAGTTTCGCGCGCAGTTCCGACACATGGAACGGCTTGGTCACATAGTCCGCCGCTCCCATGCGTGTGGCTTCGACCGCGCTCTCGATTGTTCCGTATTGCGTCAGCACCATCACTGCGGTCTGCGGGTAGGTCTCCCGGACGCGTTTCAACAGTTCGATGCCGCCGAGCTGGGGAACCTTCAAGTCGGTGATGAGGATATCGACGGGGTACTGTTCGAGGATTTCCATGGCCTGCTCGGTGGTCGAAGCGATTCGGGCGCGCAGCCCTGAATCAATCGCAACGTCGCGGCAGAGGTTGCGCGTGGAATCTTCATCATCCACGATCAAGACGGTGGCAACAATCGGACGTTCGGCTGCATGGGCGGTCTCGGTTCCAGTTGTGGGCACGCTTCCTCCCCTTTGTAGACTCCATTTCCAAAATGCAATGCGAGCACCAATTCGGAAAGGTCGGTCCGTTGAAATCAGGACTGTTACCGGTCGGCAAGCGACGATTGCGGAAGGGACTCTAGTGCCAAAACAGAACGGATCACAAGTTCGTAGAAGTACGCAGACCAGTAATGCCCTTATCTTCATGCAGATGCAAATTCGGATACGGTACAAATCCCGATTTGGAACGAGGGCCTCGTTTGCGTCTATAATGGACTCGAAGCTTGACCGCGGCTCTGGGGAGTAAGTCCAGACCACCGTGCCGCGCTTCGCTACATCTGAATACGAGTATCGCTGTACCGCTTTCTATCCAGCAGAAGGCGCCAAGCCAAATGAAAAAAGGAGAAGCGAATGAAACGCACCACTATGCTTCCGGCTATGGCAGCTCTGCTGGCCCTCACGGTTGCTGCCCCAATGCCATCACTTGCACAGAACCAATCGACAGCGGGATCGACAACTTCCGCTGCGCCAAATGAAGTCGCTCCGGGAACAAGGTTTCTGATCCGGCTGGACGGCGCGATGAGCACCAAGGACGGCAAGGCCGGCGATCATTTCCGCGGAAGAACTCTCGAACCGGTTTCGAGCGCCGACGGCACGGTCCTGCCGGCGGGCGCCGAAGTCCGCGGGCACATCGACAAAATCGAAGCCGCCCACAAGACCGGGCGCGCGCGCATGTGGCTGACCTTCGACGACATACGCACTCCGGACGGATGGGTCCCGCTGGTCGCCATGGTCGACGACGTGCCGGGCGTCCACTCCATCCGTGTGGACTACAACCGAGAAGGCGAAATCGAAGCGAGCACGAGCAAACGCCAGGAAGCGCTTCAGGCCGCCGCCGCGGGGGCGCTGGTCGGTGCAGCGGCAGGAGTGGCTGCCCGCGACAAGAAGGATGCGGCCATCGGAGCAGCTGTGGGCGCGGTCACGGCATTCATGGTCGAATCCGGCCTCGGCGAAGAGTTGACGCTTCAGAGGAACACGAAGCTCGAGCTGATACTCGAACGTTCGCTCTATTTCCCGCGGAGTTGATGGCGCGGAAGAGCGCGTAGCGCCTCGCACGCAGAAGACACTGCGCACGCCCGCAGCCGACGGCTGCTTCGCCGCCGCCACGGGCGACGTGTCCTTGGAATTCACTGGGACTGCTGATAGATTCAAGCTCTGCATGGCAACCGACAACAGTTCACTGCGTCGCATCCTCATCGTCGAAGACGAGGAAAACGCCCGTAAGGGCTACGAAGCCCTGTTGCGCAAATGGAATTGCGAGGTGTTGGGCGTCCCGAGCGGCGAGGACGCGCTCGCAAAGTTCCCGGAATTCCATCCGCAGGTGATCCTCGTCGATGTCGAGCTACCCGGGATGAACGGGCTGGACCTGCTGCGCCATCTGGGCGAAGAAATCCAGCGAGTTCCCGTGATCATCATCACGGGCCGCGGCAGCGACGAACGCGTGGTGCAAGCTATCGACGCGGGGGCTTTCTGGTACATCGAGAAGCCGCTGAAACCGCCCGTCCTCCAGGCGTTGCTCGACCGCGCCCTGGGGCGGGCGAGAGACCGGCAGGCGGTGGCCGCGCTGACCCGGCAGCTCCGGGAAGCCGGGAAGATCGGCGTTCTCGTCGGGACATCGAGCGCGATGCAGGAAGTGATGCGGCAGGTGGAAATGGCGGCGCCTTCCACCGCTTCGGTGCTCATCACCGGAGAAACAGGCTCCGGGAAGGAAATGGTGGCGCGATCGATCCACATGCTTTCGCCGCGCGCCGACCGTCCCTTTGTGGCCATCAACTGTTCCGCGATTCCGGAATCCCTGATGGAGAGCGAGATTTTCGGGCACGAGAAGGGTGCATTCACCGGCGCCGCCGAGCGGCGGATCGGCTGCTTCGAGCTGGCACAGGGCGGCACGCTGCTGTTGGATGAAATCGGCGAGATGCCCGCCCCCACGCAGGCGAAACTGCTCCGCGTCCTCGAGGATCACAAGGTCCGGCGGCTGGGCAGCAAGGTGGAAACGCCGATCGATGTGCGCGTGCTGGCGGCGACGAACAAGAACCCCGAGCAGGCGGTGGCAAGCGGGCATCTGCGCCAGGACCTCTACTTCCGGCTGAACGTGTTTCACATTCACCTGCCGCCTTTGCGCGAGCACAAGGAAGACCTGCCGGCGCTGGTCGAACATCTGCTGGCGGAAATGTCGGAAAAACACGGCAAGAAAGTTTCGGGTGTGGGCGCGGACACCATGGAACTCTTCCGGTCATATCCGTGGCCGGGAAACGTGCGCGAGCTGCGCAACGTGCTCGAGCGCGCCGCGATCGCTTCGGAACGCGGCACAATCGGGCGGCAGGATTTGCCGCCGGATTTTGGACGCGCCCCGGCCGGCGCGGCAGCGGGGCTCGGAGGGATTCGCTTCCCGATCGGCACGACCGTGGACGACGCGGAGCGCGAGCTGATTCTGCAGACGCTCGCGGCCACGAGCCAGAACAAGACGCGCGCGGCGGAACTGCTCGGCATCAGTTTGAAGACACTCCACAACAAGTTGAAAGAATACGAGGCGGGGCGGAAAGATGCGTCTCAGCCTGAAAACTAAATTCACGCTGGCGACGTCGCTGCTGGTCCTCGCCGTGGTGACGCTGGTATCGGGCCTGTATCTCGGGCGGCTGATGCGGCAGACCCTGCGGCAGGCGAACGACACCGCCGGCTTCGTGGCGCGGCAGGTGTACGACGCGTGCGGGAGCGCGTTGAAGGACGCCGCCGAGCGGGGAGAATCGCCCGCTTCGTTCGAAGCGAACGACATGCGCGAGTATATTCGCAGGTCGTTCGACAACAGCAGCACGCTCAATTCATTGATCGAATCAGACGTCGGAATTTCGCCCACCATTTACGAGATTACGATCAGCGACGCGAGCGGCACGGTGCTCGTGTCGAGCGACGCATCGCAGCGGGAAAAAAGGGTGGCCAGGCGCCCGCCCATCGACTCGCTGGTGCGCGCCGGATTTTTCCAGCAGTTGCGCGAGCTGTACGGCCCGCCGCAGACGTATGAGTTCTCGCTGCCCTTCCAGCTCGGGACGGCGCCCTTCGGCGACATACGCGTGGGACTCTCCTCGGCGCTGATCCGCGATGAAATTTCGCCCGGACTCATGTCGGCGGGATACTGGGCGCTGGGATCCGTGCTGCTATCGACGCTGCTGGCCTTCGTGGTGAGCACCATCGCGCTCGCTCCCATCGGGCGCATCTCAGCCCAGCTCGACCGCATCTCCGCGGGCCAGTTCGACGCCGAACCGGTGGTCGAGCGCGGCGACGAACTCGGCGCGGTGAGCACGAAGATCGTCGGCATCGGCAAGCAGTTGCGCGATGTGCGCGAGATTTTCAGCACGCTGCGCGAAAACCTCGACCAGGTGATGAGCGGACTGGAAGATGGCCTGCTGCTTTTCAACGGTGAGGGCCGGGCGGTTCTCGTCAGCCCTTCGGTGGAGAAATTCCTGGGCGGGCGATCGGAGGAGCTGCGAGGACGGCGCGTGACGGAAATTTTCCCGGCGCGGCATCCGCTTCGCGACGTACTGATCATGGAAGGGGATCAGATCGAACCGGCGGAGGGCAAGGAAGTGACGCTCGACGGCAGCGGGGGACCCCGCCGAATCGGCGTGAACGTGCATGCGATCCGCGAACACGGCACGCGCATGGGCACGCTCATGACGCTGCGCGACGTGGAATCGCTCGAGCGCATCGGCAGCCAGCTTGCGGTGTCCGAGCGCCTGGCGGCGCTGGGGCGCGTGACGGCCGGAGTGGCGCACGAAGTGAAGAACCCTCTCAATTCGATGCGGCTATGGCTCGAAGTGCTCAAGGCCAACATGCCTGTCGAGCCCGAGCCGCAGCAGGCCGTCAAGATGCTCGACAGCGAAATCGATCGGCTCGACCGCGCGGTGAAAACATTTCTCAATTTCACCAAGCCGGTGGAACTCAAGCTGGAGGAAACGGATCTACGGACGCTCCTCGAGGAGGTGCTCGACGCGGCGCGCCCCTCCATCACCAAGGCCGGTCTCGCTCTGCGCGCCGATTTGCCTTCAGACGTTCCGCCCGTCCTGGTGGACCGCCAGCTCATTCATCAGGCGGTCCTGAATCTGCTCCTGAACGCGTGCGACTTCACCGATCCCGGGGGTAGCATCACGCTCAGCCTGCGGCGCACGGGCGAATTTGCGGTGATCGCGGTGAAGGATACCGGAAAAGGAATCCCGCCGGAAAATCAGAAGAAAATCTTCCAGCTCTTCTTCACGACGAGGCCGGGAGGGAGCGGCATCGGACTGCCCAACACATTTCGATTTGTGCAATTGCACAATGGCCGGATAGAATTTGAGTCAGAGGCCGGGCGCGGCACAACTTTCCGAGTGGAGCTGCCGCTGGCGCGTATTGCGGATGCACAGGCAGGAAAGGCGCGCGACATTAACCGCCCATTCGTGGCCGAGAAAGGGTAGATGCCCAGCCGCCCCATCAACGCCAGAGTTGCAGCCTTCTTCCTAACCTGCGGGCTCTCGCTCAGCGTAACCGGATGTGCGCGGAAGACCGTTCATGCCGCGGCCCCGGCGGATGCGGCACCGGTGACGGCAGAAGCGCGGCCGATGACGACGGCACCCGATACGGATGCATCCCCGCCATCGGAAACCGCTGCACCGCCACCCGCGGCCCCGGTTGCCGCGGCACCGACACCGCCAGCGCCTGCGGTTGCTCCGCCGGCAAAGATTCCCGCGCCGCGCAGGTCGGCCGCCGAACCCGCCCCTGCGGAAAGCGCTTCGGAAACGCCGCGCCCGCCGGCTCCGCAAATCTTTCCGCAACTTTCGCCCGGGGACCAAGCCAGTTATGAACGTAAGACCGGCGAAGACAGGTCAGTTGCCGAGAAACACTTGCAGGAAACGAGCGGCAAGCAGTTGAGCGCCGCGCAGCAGGACCTCGTTGCGAAAATTCGAAGCTTTCTCTCGCAGTCGCTCGACGCGAGCAAGGGCGGCGACTGGGCGCGCGCGCAGAATCTGGCGCAGAAGGCCCGCCTGCTGTCGGACGAACTCATCAATTCCTTCTAAGACTTGGCCCGGAGATGCCCCTCGGCTGACCAGCCCGAAGAGTTCCCCGACTTCAGCACACCAATCGACAGTCGAGAACTTTACTTCGCGGCCACACAGCCTCTTGGCTCCGGCACCGGTTTGTGGTAATTGTTACTGCCATGTGAACGATTGCACCAACCAGGAGGGAACGCACGCCGATGACACACCAAGAAATCCGGCAGTCCCTGTTGGCAAGAGATCCAGAGTTCCGCAGTCTCGCCGAAGAACACTCCCGCTGTGAATCCCAGCTAGAGCAGATCCTCAAGTCTTCCTACGTGAGTTCGGAGGATCTGATCCAGGAAGCAGCGCTGAAGAAGTTGAAGCTGCGTTTGAAAGACCGCATGGAGCTGATTCTCGCGCGCCACCAGCAGATGGTGAGTCACTAGGGCCGGCAGGTCCTCTCACTTCTGTCGTACAATACACCTGTATTCGAACGGACCGCGGCATCCGCGGGCCGTTCGTGCGCTAGTATAGACAATCTGCGAAACGGAACCGGACGAGGCAGGAACTTTTTCACCCTCATGGTTAAGGAAGCGTACAAGTTTGCGATTCCACCGCTCGGCGCCGGGGCCGCCTGCCTGATCGCGGGCTGGAAGTGGCCCGCGGCGATGCTGATCCTGCTGGGCCTCTTTGTCTTCTACTTTTTTCGCGATCCGGAACGCACCATTCCGTCCGATCCCGGTTTAGTCGTATCGCCGGCCGACGGCCGAGTGGTCGAAATCGTGGACGAGACATTCGACGGGACGATGGGACACCGCGTCAGCATCTTTCTATCGATCTGGAACGTACACGTGCAGCGCGCGCCGGTAGCGGGGCAGATTACCGATGTGGTCTATCGTCCGGGGCGGTTTTATGGCGCGTATCGCGCGGCTGCTTCGCGCGAAAACGAACAAAACGTGATCTATATGCATACGCCACAGGGCTCGTTGGTATTCAAACAAATCGCCGGAGCGATTGCGCGGCGCGTGCTATGCTGGAAAAGTAAGGGCGATACCGTCGCGCGCGGCGAACGCGTGGGGATGATCCGTTTCGGCTCGCGCGTGGACATCTGGCTCCCGATGGAATCCGAGGTTGTTGTCCGGCGCGGGCAAAACGTAAAGGGCGGGGAAAGCATCCTGGCGAAATGGAATTCAACCACCTAGATCCGATCGGCCAAGAAGATCCTCGGCGCCCCTTCCGCAGCCACCGGCTCCGCCGCGGCGTTTACATCCTTCCCAGCGTCTTCACCGTGGCAAATCTTCTCTGCGGATACTACGCGATTCTCGCGACGCTGGAAGGTTCGGTCACCGACCTCGACAACGCTGCTCGAGCGATCGGGATTGCGATTATCTTCGACTCGCTTGATGGGCGCGTGGCGCGCGCCATGGGCACGAACAGCGAGTTCGGAAAACAGTTCGATTCCCTGGCTGACGTAGTGAGCTTCGGCATGGCGCCGGCGTTTCTCGCCTACGCATGGGGCATCCATACATTCGCAGCTGCCAGCGCGCCGGAAGGGCTGCACCTGGTGCAGCTCGGCTGGCTAATCGGTTTCTTCTATCTGGGCTGCACCGCCTGGCGGCTCGCGCGGTTCAACATCCAAGGGATGGCACAGGGCGGCAGTCGCTTTTTCGCCGGAATGCCCTGTCCGGCGGCGGCGGGCATGATCGCGGCGACGGTACACTTTTTCCGGACCCCGATCTCCGACGCGAGGCTATCGGTGCTATGGCTCGTGCTGCTGATCGCGCTTGGCGCGCTGATGTCGAGCACGTTCCGCCACTATAGCTTCAAAGATATTCAGTGGACGCGGCGGTGGCCCTCGCTCTTTGTGGTGCTGCTCGCACTGCTGGGCGGCGCGATCTGGTTCTTTTCAGGACCCACTTTGATGATCATAGCGAGCGCGTATTTCGTCCACGGAATCGTGCTACAAGTGGTTCGTTTGGCCCGCCATCGCCTCGCTTCGCGCCACGCCTGAGCCATGCCCTCCGGGCCCGGTAAACTCCATCGCGTCGCCATCGTCGGCGCATCTTCCCTTCTCGGCAAAGAGCTGAAGCAGGTTCTCGAAGACCGCCATTTTCCCGCGAGCGACATCGCGCTGCTCGATGAAAGCGTGAGGGCGGGCACGCTGACCGAAGCCGCCGGAGAACCCACATTCATCCGCGCACTCGATGAGGACAGCTTCGAGGGAGCGCGCTTCGCGTTCTTCGCCGGGACGGCTCCGGACGCCGAGCGAAACTGGCGCGCGGCGCAAAGCTCCGGCGCGACGGTAATCGATTTGACGGGCGCCCTCGCTGCGACCGCAACCGCCTGGATTCCTTCGCTCGCTTCCGTGCTGCCGCCGCAGCCCGCTGCCGGAGGCGATGGCTCGCCTGCGAGGGCAGCGTATTCATCACCGTTCGCACCGGTGATCATCGCGTGCACTCTATCGGCCGGACTGAACAAACTTCAGACACAGCGAATTTCCGTCCTGCTGTTTCCCCCGGTCTCCGAACGCGGCCAGGAAGGCGTCGAAGAACTCGAGAGCCAGACGGCCAGCCTGCTATCGTTTCAAAAGATTGCTCAGCCGGTTTTCGACGCGCAGGTGGCGTTCAATCTACTCGCCGGGTACGGCGCGAACGCAAAGCCCAGCCTGGCAGAAGTGCGCATAGACGTGGCACGCTACCTGGCAGGATATCTCGCCGGCGGCGCTCCCGTGCCTGCAATTCAATTGGTGCAAGCCCCGGTATTTTACGGGTATGCTTTCGCGGCGTACGCGGAGCTGGCATCGGCGGCGTCACCCGAGCAACTTGGCGCAGGCTTCGCGAATCTCGGCGTGAAGGTTGCCGGGCCGGACGATGCGGCGCCGACCAACATCAGCGTGGCGGGCGAGAGCGAGATTCATCTCGCGCGGATCGAGCCCGATCCGAATGTCGCGGGAGGCGTCTGGCTCTGGGGCGCCGCCGACAATCTGCGCCTTGCCGCCACCAACGCGGTGCGCATCGCGGAGGAGCTTGTTGCAAAATCGAACGAGTGAGGCCGGGCGCCGCGGGATTCGCCGCGCGCTGTGGCTTTCCTGCCTGATTGCGGCGCTCGCGGCCGGCGGCTGCGGATATCACGTCGCGGGCCACGCCGCAAAGCTGCCGTCCGAATGGAAGGCCATCGCCGTTCCCGCATTTACAAACGACACGACGCGCTATCGCATCGAGCAGCGATTCACCCAGGCCGTGATCCGCGAGTTCGTCACGCGCACGAAATACCGAATCGTGCAGGACCAGCAGTCAGCCGACGGCGTTCTGAAGGGCGAAGTGCTCTCGATTGAAACCAACCCCGTGCTGTTTCAGGCGAACACCGGGCAGGTGACCACGATGCTTGTCACCGTGCACACCAAGGTGCAATTGATCGACAACAAAACGCAGAAACCGGTCTATCAGAACAACGACATGGTCTTCCGCGACGAGTATCAGATTTCGTCGGACGTAAACAGCTTCTTCGAGGAGCAGGACCCGGCGCTCGAACGGATGTCCCGCGATCTGGCGTCGCACCTCGTCTCGGACGTTCTGGAGAATTTCTGATGGCCGGACTCTCTCCGGACAAGCTTCTCGAACGCCTCGCGCAGGGCAAACCGGTGGCCGCAATCGTGCTACAGGGCACCGACTCCTATCTGCGCGAAATGTGCCGCAACAAAATCATCGAAACCTGCGTCCCGGAGGGGGCGCGGGACTGGGCCGTGGCGCGGCTTTCCGCGCGCGACACTGGCTGGGATGAAATCCTCGGGCGCGCGCAAACGCTGCCGATGATGGCGCCTCGCCAGGTGATCGTGGTGGAAGGCGCCGAATCGGTCGAACGACTCGGCGACAAGTCGCGTGAAGAGATCGTCGAGGCGCTCGGCAAGTACCTCGATTCGCCCGCGCCATTTACCGTCCTGCTGCTCGAAGCCGCGGCACTCGACGGACGCCAGAGGTTCGCGAAGCTCTTGAACGAAAAGGCGCTCGTGGTCGAGCTGAGCATCGGCAACGAATCGGCTGCGTCGCTCGCCGCGCAAATGGCAAAGGATCTCGGTGCGGAAATCGATCGCGACGCAGCGGCGCTGCTGGCGGACATCTTGAACGGCGCGCCCGCGCGCATCCGCATCGAGCTCGAAAAGCTGGCGACGTACGTCCGGGGCGCGCAGGGGCGCGGCAGGATCACGACGGGCGATGTCGAGACTTTGGTGGTGGCCGCGCGCAAGAATACCGTCTGGCAACTTGCGGACATGCTGGCGAACCGCAAGCGGGACGCCGCGCTCGCATTCTTGGATAATCTCTTGCGGGAAGGCGAGCAGCCCGCCGGCATCGTCGGGGCGCTGGCATGGATGTATCGGAAGCTGATCGAAGCGCGCGACCTGCCCGCGCATACTAGTGGCTTTCAAGCAGCCCGGCAACTTGGCATGCGTCCTGAGGCGGCGGAGGCAGCGGTCCGGCAGGCGCACCGAATTCCGAAGAAGGATTTGCTCGCGGGCCTCACGGCGCTCGCCGACGCCGACAGCCAGTTGAAATCCGCGAATCCCAATCCGCGGGCCATGATGGAATTCCTGATCGCCCGGCTGACGTCTTCCGCTGCTTGATCCGCACCGCATCCCTCAGGATCGCCAAATGAAAAAGGCGCTCCGGAACTCAAGAGCGCCTCTTGAAAAAACCTTGCGACTCGGAAGCCTATTTCTTCGTTTTGAGCGCGTTCAGGGCGAGCGCCAAACGGGACTTGTAACGATTGGCGGTGTTTTCGGAGAGCGTCCGTTTGCGGATCGCCTTATCGAGTTCGGAATACGTCGCCGAGGCGAGTTTTTCGGCTCCGGCGGCATCCGCCGAAGCAAGGGCCGTGCGCATCCGGCGAATCGCCGTGCGAACCCGCGTGCGGTTCATGCGATTGATCGCAGCGCGCCGCTCGGCCTGGCGGATGTTCTTCAACACCGATTTCGTCTTCTTCTTGTGCTTTACAGGGGTACCCTGAGCCATTCATTGCTCCTTCGCGTTTGATTTCGGATTGTCCAGAGTATCCGACCGACGCGGCCCTGTCAATTTTGCCCGCACACTATGGCTTGAGATCCAAGCCCGTAATGCGAATACCGGCGTGGTGCACGCGGTAGCGGCGGTTCACTGAGATCAGAACGGCTGTAATAGTCTCGACGATGCGGGACATTTCCAGCGGGCCCGCATCGATCGGGCGCAAGCCGGGGATCAACTTCACCAGCGGGAAGAGGATTTGTTTGGCCGCCTCATCGTCTCCGCATACGAGGATGTCGCATTCAGGCGTTACCGACAGGTCTTGCAAAGCTTCAGCCGATACGTTGTGGAAAGCGGCCAACACAGGCGTCGCGGCTGGCACAAACTCGCGAGCCTGCGCAGCGGCGGATCCTTGCCATACCCCCAGCATCCGTGTCGGCTTGCCGCCCAAGGCTGCGGCCAGGGGAACCGTTGTGTCCACCAAAATGGCCCCTTCCAGGGAACCTCGAATGCTTTTCAAGACGGCGACCTGGGCCGAAATAGGGACGGCCAACACCACTACTGAAGCCTGCGCGGCGGCCTGTGCGTTCTCAAGCCCACTGATTGAAAATTCCTCCGACTCAGCCGGCGCGTGTCCTTTCAGCGTTTCCCGTACGCGCGTCGCCGCATCCTTGGCCTTGCTTTCATCGCGGGAGCCAATGATGACCTGCACTCCTGCCCGCGCCCATCGCAAAGCCAGGCCAAATCCCAAGTCGCCGGTTCCACCAATAATGGCAATCTTCTTCTCGCCCATATTTCCTCCGCCTAATTTCTCAAAGCACCTGAGAATGTGAGTTCACAAAATGTCGCACGGAACCCGCTTGGCCCGCTGTGTTCCGGGTGCTAGTCTGTGCGATGTCGAATTGAGTAAACGTGTCAGAAACTGAAGCACACGCCAAACCATCTCCCTTGCCAGTGCAAATTATTCCGTTGATGGGGCTGCCGGAAGTTGCGCCCGGCGACGATCTCGCACGGCTCCTTGTTGAAGCGGCCAAACGGCAAAGCCTCGTCCTCAGGCAAGGAGATGTCTTCGTGGTGGCACAGAAAATCGTGTCCAAGGCGGAAGGAAGAATCGTCCGCCTCGACTCGATTGAACCTTCCGAGCGAGCCGAACGCTGGGCCGCTGAATACCATAAGGACCCGCGGGTAATCGAGTTGGTGTTGAGGGAAGCGGCCAGCATCGTGCGGATGGAGCGCGGCGTGATCATCGCCAAGACTCGCCACGGCTTCGTCTGTGCCAATGCCGGCGTGGACATCTCAAACGCACCCGCGGAAACGGCCTTGTTGTTGCCGGAGAATCCGGACCGCTCCGCGCGCATGCTTCAGGAGCAACTCGCGCGAGCGTTTGGTGTCCATGTGGGCGTCATCATTTCCGATACATTTGGGCGTCCGTGGCGGGAAGGCCTGGTCAACGTCGCGCTGGGTGTCGCAGGAATGGCGCCGCTGGTTGATTATCGAGGCCAGCGCGATCCGCATGGAAAGATGCTCCAGGCGACTGTGATCGCCCTGGCCGATGAGCTCGCTGCCGCCAGCGGACTCGTCATGGGCAAGCTCGACCGCGTGCCCGCAGCGGTTCTCCATGGCGTGACGATCTCGGAAGGAAGCGGGAGCGGACGCGACCTTATTCGTCCGGCGGAAAAAGATCTGTTTCGGTAGCGGCTCACATCCCGAAAAGATCATGTTTCCCCCATCCCATCGCAGGCAAGGTTGATGAGACCAGTGCGATCCCACGGCGAAAAGTGACACCTGCCGCTTCCGGGTATCATGAGCCCTTCGGGACACCGGCTATGCCGGCATTTTCAGGGCTGGGCAGTTCATGATAAATGGCGGGGTGATCAGCATCGTGAGCAATCTCCCCAGACGACATAAGCTGCAGGCCGGCGTCGATTTCGCGCGCGGCTGCCTGCACAAGGGCGGAGATATTGGCAATGAACTGCGGGGTCGCTTCACTTTCTGGGATGGTCATGGCAATGCTGCCAATCACGATCCTATCCGGGCCAAATACGGGTGCCGCTATGCCTACAAGGCCGCTGTCAACTTCTCCGCGCGTAATGTGAAGGCCGGCTTTACGGATTTGGCGAAGATTGACCTTGATTGTTTCCCAATCGGAGCCGAGCCCCGCTGCGGCAATCTCCTCCGCGTACTTATCGAAAAACCATCGCGCCGTTCTCGAGGGAAGGTTCGCGAAAATGACCTTCGACGATGCGCCCCGAAACATCGGCATCGGCCGGCCCCGCTCATAGCCGACGGAGTTTTCGGGAAGATTCCTGGCTTCCTGGTGCACGCACATGACGCAATTCCGGTAAATGCGGCACAGAAGAGCAACACCCACGCTGCCCGAGCGGGCGACCAGGCGCTGCATCACAGGCCGACCGACTCTAATCAGCGGGTCGGTCAGCCGGATCTTGCGATCGTTCTCGATCACCGCCGGCCCCAGAATGTATTTGCCGCCGGGAAAAGGATCGAGAAGGCCGACCTTGCACAAATCTCTGAAGTATCTGTAGGCCGTGCTGATGGAAACACCGATTTCCTTGGCGGCATCCTCCACGGTCCATTCAGGCTTTTCAACCGTAAAGAGACTGAGCACGCCCAGCAGCCGATTTGCCGTGTTCACCTATTCCCTCTTTTGACCGCGCCTTGAACGGTCACCCTGCCCCTGGCAGAGAAGGGCTAGTATGGAGTTTCGAGCCTCTTCTCCTAACTAGGATGTATAGCACGAAATTATCGCATGGTAGGAGAAATGTTTCATAAACTAGCCACAAATTATCGAATACCAGAAAGAATGGCGAAAATTAATTTGACATATTATCTCGTATCTTGATAGGCTCCCGCACGTCGCGACCCTCTAGTGATTCCGAGTTTAGGCGTGCTGAGAGGTCCACGGGGTACCTTGCGTATGGCTAATAAACTCAAATCGGCTGCAGAAGTGGTTCAGAGCATCCCCTCCGGCACCCACATCGCTTTGGGGGGCTTCGCGATTGCCCGAAACTTAATCGCGGTTGTCCACGAATTGATCCGCCAACAAAAGGGGGATCTGACGCTCTCCCAAGGAGTGGTTGGACTCGAAACCGACTTGCTAGTGGGGGCTGGTCTCGTTGGGCACCTGATCATGGGTGGTGGGTCGCTGGATCGATTTGGCCCCGCCCACTGTGTGAATCGCGCGCGCGAAACAAAGTCGCTGCGCTACGAAGATTACACCAGCCTTTCCATCTGCTTTCGCTATTTGGCAGGAGCGCTGGGCCTCTCTTACATGCCCATCAAAGTATTGTTTGCTTCCGAGATCTTGGAGCGATTAGAGGCGGGGCCGGGCGCCTCAGATGTGAAGCGGTCAACGTGTCCCTTCACCGGGGAAGAGTACGTCTTGTTGAGGGCGCTTACGCCGGACGTGTCCTTCGTTCATGTGCAGATTGCGGACCGCGACGGAAATTGTCAGATCAACGGAGCTCGCTGGGCGAACGAGGAGCAAGCGAAGGCGGCGCGCCGGTTGATTGTAGTGACGGAGCAGATTGTTCCCACCGAGTTTATCCAGCGGTCGCCTGAGCGGACAATCATACCCGGACACCGAGTAGAGGCGGTCATTCATCAGCCGTATGGTGCGCTGCCGACCTGTGTTCATGGTTGTTACGATTACGATGCCGATCATTTGCGGCTCTATGTAGAACACGCCAAAGAGCCGGAACGCTTCAAGAAGTATTTGGAGAACTTCGTCTTTAGTTGCCGCGACCATTGGGAATACCTGGAGAAGCTTGGCGGGCTGCCGCGAATTGAAGAATTGAGAGCCGATCCGATCTCAGGTTACTGACCGGGAACGTAGAGCGCAGCGTAGAAAGGACGGATTCGTTCGATGCCGGTTACCGAAGGAACGAAAGGCAGACATGCACAGTCCGATATCCGCGCCACCGAAATCATGGCGGCCGCCGGAGCCAGAGAACTTCATGACGGTGAAGTGGTCGTCGTAGGCCTTGGATTGCCCGAAGTTGCCAGTGTGCTCGCCAAGCGCACGCACGCGCCGAGTCTCGCGACTCTTCTTGAGACGGGAGTGATGAACCCGCGCCCGAAGGACACACCGGTGGGGTTGCCCGATTCCCGATCGTTTTACGGAGCCACGTGCTTGAGCGGCTTCCTCGATGTGATGGGCATGAATTTGCACCGAGGTGTGGTCGACGTAGGGTTTCTGGGAGCTTTGGAACTGGACCGGTACGGCAACATCAATACGACGCTTGTGAAAGATGACTCCGGGAAGGTCCGGTATGTGAATGGCAGCGCCGGAGGGAATGATGTCGCCTCGCTGGCCAAACGCGTGATTGTGATCATGCGCCATGAGAAAAGAAAGCTTCCCCTCGCCGTGGCATACCTCACAAGTCCCGGCTTCGTCGGCGGACGCAGCCGTCAAGAATTGCATTTGCGCGGAGGCGGGCCCAGCCGCGTGATTACTGACATGGCTGTTCTCGGATTTGACGCGGCGACACATGCAATGTCGGTGCTCTCCTTGCATCCGGGAGTTGGATTGGAGGAGCTGAAAGCAAACACGGGATTCCCGCTGCACATCCCGAACGAAATTGCCACGACGCCGCTCCCCACGGCCGAAGAATTGCGCTTGTTGCGAGAGGAAATCGATCCGACAGGCGTGCATTTGAAGTAAGCGAGCGGAACCTATCGAACTGCCGTTGTACGGAAAGCGAGGAAAGACAGTGATTTATGACATCGAGCTGAACTCCGCCGCACATTACCCGGTGGCCGGAATCGTCGAATTGTCCCCGCAGATTGAACAGGCTGGTTTTGGTGCGTTCTGGAAAGGGGAATCGAACAGCACGGACCCGCTGGTCCTGCTCTCGGGTATTGCCGCGCGCACTCGCACACTCAAGCTCGGGACTGCCATCTATCACATCTACGGTCGAAGCGCCGTTACACTGGGAATCCAATCCGCCACCTTGCAGGACCTCTCCGGCGGGAGGCTCCTCCTGGGCCTGGGAGTGGCCAACAAAACGATCGCCGCGTGGCACGGAGGCACTTTCGATCGCCCCCTGCGCCGCGCCAAGGAATATATCGAGATCGTTCGCAAGACCGCCGCGGGCGAACGCGTGGAATATCAGGGAGAGATCTACTCGACCGGGCAGCGTTTTCAGCTTTCTTGGAAGCCGGATCACCCATCGTTTCCGATTTACCTCGCGGGATTGGGTCCTCAGATGACGAAGTTGGTCGGAAGAATCTCCGACGGGGTTTTCATCAATATGGCCACGCCGGCCACGATTCGTGAAATCGCCTCCCGCGTCCGCGCCGGTGCTGTCGAGGCGGGCCGCGACCCAAGCAAGATTGAAATCATTGCGAAGGTTCGGGTCTCGCTGCACCCGGATCGGACCATTGCCCGGTCGCGCCTGCGGCAGGTGCTGACTTTCTACAACATTGCCGACCATTACAAGGACATGCTCAGGGCCTCCGGATTCGAAGCCGAAGTGAACGAGGTCCAGGAAGCCTTCAAGGCGGGAGGATTCAAAGCGGCCAGTCTCAAGATCACGGATGCCTATATGGACAAGTTGCCTGTCATCCCGGCAACTTCCATTCAAGAGATCAAGGATCGGCTGCAACCTTTTGTGGAAGCGGGAGTCAACCGATTGATCGTTCCGTACGTCCCTGTGACTGAGCCGGTGATCGAGGACGCCCGCCGATTCGTAGAAGCTTGGGGAAAAAACAAGTAGACCAATCATTCCAAGGAGACGATCAACACCATCAAGGCCATCGGGCCGGAGCGATGCATCATCGGCAGCGACTTCGGCCAGGTATTGCACATGGACAGCATCGACGGAATGAGGGTCTTCATCCGTGCGTTGCTGGCGTTCGGTATCAAGGAGCATGAGGTTAAGGTGATGCTCCAGGACAATCCGGCCAAACTGATGTGGCTTGACTGAGCCCGGAATAGGGCTTCGCGAGTACGGAGGACATGACATGGGAACGACGGCGGAAGAGCTGCGTGCAATCCGGGAAAATGTGGGCGCGATCTGCAAGGATTTTCCGGACACGTATTGGCGTGACGTCGACAAGAAGGAAGCGTATCCGCAAGACTTCGTCACCGCACTGACCGCCAGCGGGTATCTGGCCGCCCTGATTCCAGAGCAATACGGCGGCGCGGGACTCGGGATCGCGGAAGCCGGGGTCATCCTGGAAGAGATCAACCGTTCAGGAGGCAACTCCGGCGCCTGCCATGCCCAGATGTACACGATGGGGACCTTGCTTCGTCATGGGAGCGAGGAGCAGAAACAGCGCTATCTCCCCGCGATCGCGCGGGGAGAGCTGCGTCTGCAGGCGTTTGCCGTCACCGAGCCGAATGCCGGATCGGAAACCACGCGCATCGAGACCCGCGCCGTTCGCACGGGGGATCGTTACATCGTCAACGGGCAGAAAATCTTCATCTCCCGCGCGAAACAATCGGACTTGATGCTGCTGTTGGCTCGCACCACGCCGTACGCCGACGTGCAGGATAAAACGCAGGGGATTTCCGTGTTCATCGTGGACATGCGGAACGTCAAAGGGAAGATGCAAATCAGCCCTCTCGACATGATGGTGAATCATCACACGAATACCATCTTTCTCGAGGATGTGGAGATCCCGGCCTCGAGCCTCATCGGCGAGGAAGGGAAAGGATTCCGCTACATCATTGACGGTTGGAACGCCGAGCGCATCCTGGTTGCCTCGGAAGCCATCGGCGATGGCCACTGGTTCATTGAGCGTGCCTCGAAATATGGGAGCGAGCGCGTCGTCTTCGGCAAGCCCATCGCCACGAATCAGGCCGTGCAGTTCCCGATCGCCTTGTCGTACGCGCACGTGGAGGCGGCCAATCTGATGCGTTTCGATGCGGCCTCGAAATTCGACCGCAATGAAAAGTGCGGAGCCGAGGCCAACATGGCCAAGCTGCTGGCGACCGAGGCTTCGTGGGAAGCCGCGAATGCCTGCATGAACACCTACGGCGGCTACGCCTTCGCACGCGATTACGACGTGGAGCGCAAATTCCGCGAGACTCGCTTGCTCAGCATTGCGCCGGTGAATAACAACTTGATCCTGGCGTTCGTTGGCCAGAACGTGCTCAAGATGCCGAAGTCGTATTAGACGAACGGGAAGGCAAGAAGCAGTAGTCCGGCGGGCGCGAACCTGCCGGCGATCGATTCAGAAATCATAAACAGAGAGGGGTGTTGCAAAACCATGGCCCGGAAAAATGAGCTGTTTCGCTCCTGGATGTTCGTCCCCGGAAATCGCCAGCGCATGATCGAGAAATCACTGGGCGTCGCCGTGGACGCCATCATGATGGATATCGAAGATGGCGTGGCTCCCGCGGAGAAGGACAGCGCCCGCCAGCAGATCGCCGCTTGCCTCGACCAGGTGGCGGCGAAGCTGAAGGCAGAGCCGCAACTGCGCACCCCGGCGCGCTACGTGCGCATCAATGCCGTCGGGCACGAGCGCAGCCGCGACGATCTTGCCGCCGTAGTGCGCAAGGGGCTCGAAGGCCTCGTCGTGCCGAAGGTCGAGACTCCTGAGCAGATCCAAAGCGTCGCTCAACTTCTCGATCGCCGTGAACCGGAAGTAGGGCTGGAGAAGGGAAGCGTGCGGCTGCTGTGCGCTCTGGAAAGTCCAAAAGGATTGTACAACGCCTGCGCAATCGCCGGCGCTTCGCCGCGGGTGATCGGATTGCTCTTTGGGGCGGAGGACTTCGCGAGAGAGCTGGGCCTCCCTCTGCGCCGCGAAGGCGAAGCTCGTGACCTCATCTATGCGCGTTCCTCGCTTGTGACCGCCGCCGCGTACGCGCACGTCCAAGCCGTGGACGGCGTGTGGCCTGACCTGCAGGATATCGAAGGGCTGAAGGTATTTTCACTCCAGTCTCGCCGCATTGGATTCTCAGGGATGTCACTCATTCATCCCGCGCAGATTGAAATCGTGAACGGGGCATTCTCGCCTACGGCGGACGATATCGACTACGCGCAGCGCGTGCTGAAGGCCTTTGACGAAGCAAGAGCCCGCGGCGAGGGCGCCGTGGCTTTCGGCGGGCAGCTCCTCGATCTTCCGATTGTGGACCGGGCCCGGCGAACTCTCGAGCTGGCGGAATCGCTGGGTAAGTGATTCCACCGAACACTTTCTGCTTGCGGAGAGGCTGAATTGAACGGCAGGACGCGGCCGCAGGAATTCGCGGCGCGCGGGCATGTCGTTTCTGTGGGATCTCATTCCATCAATCCATCATGGAGGATTCGAAATGGCGATCAAGCCGGGTTGGGAAGGCCGCTTCTTTGAAGATTTCGAAGTGGGAGACATTTACCGCTGCCGCCTTGGGCGGACGGTGACGGAAAACGACAACATTTGGTTCACGCTGCTGACCAACAACACGAACCAGATCCACTTCAATAATGAATACGGCAAGCGCACCGAATTCGGCAAATGCCTGATCAATAGCGCGCTCACGCTGGCCATCGTGGCCGGAATGGGCGTGGCGGACGTCAGCGAAAACGGCTTTGCGCTCGGCTGGGATGAAATCAAGCTGCCCAACCCGCTGTTCGCGGGAGACACGCTCTACTCCCAATCCGAAGTGCTGGAAAAGCGCGAATCGAAGTCGAAGCCGCAGTGGGGCATCATCAAGGTCCGCACGCGCGGCATCCAGCAGGAAGGCAAGGTCGTCATCGACTACGCCCGCAGCGTCATGGTGTATAAGCGCGCGTTCGCACCGAAACAGAATCTCTTCCCCGAGGTGAAAGGCTGATGGCGGAAGCCCAGCCGAAGAAGGCGCCTCTGGCCCTCGACGGCGTTCGCGTCATTGCGCTCGAGGCGTCCGTCTCCGGGCCGCACTGCACGCGCATCCTCGCGGACATGGGCGCCGAAGTCATCAAGGTTGAAAAGCCGGGAACGGGCGACCTGATTCGCGCGTGGGACTCCGTCGTACACGGACTATCCTCCGGTTACGTTTGGCTCAACGGCAACAAGCGCAGCTTCGCCGTGGACGTGAAGAAGCCGGCGGGCCTTGAAGCGGTGCGGCGCCTCGCCGGACGCGTGGACGTGCTCCTCGAAAATTTCGCGCCGGGAGTCGCCGATCGCCTCGGTCTGGGAGCGGCGGAGCTCTGCGCCCGCAATCCGCGGCTCATTTACTGCTCCCTTTCCGGCTACGGTCAGGATGGCCCGTACCGCGACGTGAAAGCCTACGATCTGCTTATTCAGGGCGAGGCCGGAATTATCGCCACCACCGGCTATCCGGATAAGCCCGCCAAAGTCGGCGTGCCGATCACGGACCTCTCCTCGTCCATGTACGCGGCCATCGGAATTCTCCTGGCTCTATATCAACGGGAGCGAACCGGACGAGGGCAGGTGATTGACATCTCGATGTTCGAATCCGCGCTTGCCTGGCTCGGATATTTTCCGCATCACTACTGGCACCGCGGCGAGGAGCCCGAGCGCGTCGGCATGCGCCACCACTACATCGTTCCCTATGGCCCCTACATGGCCGGGGATGGTGTGTACGTCAGCCTCGCGGTGGCCACGCCGCAGGATTGGGAAGTATTTTGCCGGAAAGTCGCGCGGCGCCCCGAGCTGCTCGAAGACGCTCGATTCAAGACCGCTCCGGACCGCCGCAAGAATCGCGTGGTCCTGGAAGAGATGGTCGAGAAGATGTTTCTCGAGCAGTCGCACGAGGAATGGACGCGCCGCCTCCGCGACGCCGAATTGCCGCACGGCAGGCTGAACGGCATCGGCGAGGTGCTGGCGCACCCTCAGGTCATCGCGCGCAAAATGATTCGTGAGATGGACTCTCCGGTGGGGCGCGTGCCCGTCATGGGAAGCCCGCTGCGCCTCTCCGAAAGCCCCGTGCGCTTCGATCCGATTCCCGCCCTGGGGCAGGACAACGAGCCGATTCTTCAGGAGCTCGGCTACACGGCCGCTGAAATCGAAGCTTTCCGGCGCGATCAAGTCATCTGATTGCCCGTCACCGTCGGCAGCATTGGCCCGCGGCGCGGTTCAGCTGATGTCACGCTCCATGAGCCATCGCGCTGTGGCGGAGCCGGGCCGCAGCCGATTCGAAAGCCTCCGCAGATCATCCAGCTCATCAATGTCAAGCTCTAGACGAGGGTTCCGAAAGACTCGTGTGCGCGCGCCGCATCCCTCCGCCTCGGCCAGATGACGTGGAAAACTATTAGGCCCGAAGCGGGACGGAAAGAGAACGGCAGGCGATCGCAGGAGCGCGTTGGTGCCCGTGCCATCGCTCGAAGGAACCAGAACGACGGACGGCGCGGCTTCCAATTTCTCAAAGACCGCCTCGATGTCAGACGGTTCGACCAGCGGCAGATCGACGGGCAGCCGGAGGAGAGCGTGAACGCCCTGCTCGGCGCAGTAGCGTGATCCGGCGTCTACGGAGTCGCTTTCCGAGGTCTGGTGAGATTCGACAATTGTTTCCCAGCCAAGTTTTCGCGCCCGCGAGAGAGCCCCGGGCTCTTTGCTGATTACAAACACGCGGTCCGCACAGCGGGTCGCAGCCACGACGGTGAAAAAATCCTCACACATCGCCTCCGCCAGGGCCGCGCGGTCGGCGGGAGGAAAATGCGGAGCCAGGCGTTTCTTGGCCTCGGGAAATTCCTTTACGGGAATCAGGATCGCCTTCATGCGGTCGCCCCTGCTTTCTGCTGTGCGGCGAACTGCACGATTCTCCGCGCGAGGGACTCCTTATCTTCGACGTTGCGCATGACCGTCGGGTAGATAAGGGCCTCCATGCCCAGTGATTCGATTGCCGGACCTTGCGCGCTGTCGACGGGATCGATCACAAACGTTGCGCAGATGTCTTGATACATGCGCGCCACTCCGTAGGCCGAGACCTCGAATCCCAGTTGGGCGAGCATCCGGTCGGACGGCCCCTTCAAGGACTTGCCTCCCACGATCGGGCAGACTGCGACAACGTGAGCGCGGCGCGCACGCAAAGCCTCCCGCACGCCCGGAACCGCGAGGATGGGCCCAATGCTGATCAGCGGATTGCTCGGGCAGATGATGATTCCCGCGGCGTGTGCCAGCGTATCGAGGACGCCCGGCGCCGGACGAGCCTGCTCGATTCCGTCAAACGAAATCCCTCGCACCACCGGCTCGGCCCGCCTCTGAACCAAGTATTCCTGAAAGTGGAAACGCCCCTGGTCCGTTTCAATCGTGGTCGGAACGGGTTGGTCGCTCATCGGGAGAATTCTCGATTGGACGCCAAGCGCTTGCCGGATCGATTCGGACGCCTGCGAGAGGCGCGCGCCTTCGCGGAGCATGGCCGTGCGATGAATGTGCGTCGCCAGGTCGCGATCGCCGAGATGGAACCAATCGGGCCGGCCGTAAACGCCGAGCTGATCGAGTGCGCCAAACGTCTCGTCGCGGAACCCCCACCCTGTCTCCGGATTCACCACGCCCGCCAGCGTGTACGTCACAATATCCAGGTCCGGCGAAATCGAGAGGCCGTGCAGGACGATATCGTCTCCCGTATTCACGATGATAGTCAGCTCGCGCGGATCCATGGCGCGACTGAGGCCCAACAAGAGCTTCGAGGCGCCGATCCCTCCCGCCAGCGCCACGATTTCCATTAGTACCCCACCTGCTCGAGCGGAATGGATTTCTCGGTGGGCGCGGCCATGCGTTCCAGCGGCAGGAAATCGTTCGCGTCCGCCTGCTCGAACACCTGCCGAATTTTGTAGGTTGTTGTGCGCTCGGCGGGCGTGCGGCCAATCGTCCGGATCAGCGCCCGAATCTCGCCGGGCAAGACTGATTCGCCGAAGTTTGCTCCCGCGGATTTTGAGATGCTCTCCTCCATCAGCGTGCCGCCGAAATCGTTGGCGCCGGCTTCGAGGCAAGCCAGGGCACCTTCGAAGCCGAGTTTCACCCAGGAAACCTGAATATTCTTGATATGGCCGTTCAGGAGCAGGCGGGCGAGCGCATGCACGATCAGATCTTCGCGGAAGGAGCTTCCTGCACGAGCGCGGCCTGTCCGGTACAGCCTGGTTTGCGAATGGATGAAGCCCAACGGAACAAACTCGGTGAATCCATGCGTGTCCATCTGGATCCGGCGGAGCAGCAGCAAATGCCGCACCCAGTGTTCCGGATTCTCGGAATGGCCGTACATCATCGTGGAGGTCGAGGGGATACCGAGCTCGTGTGCCGAGCGAATCACGTCGATCCACTGCCGCACGTTCAGCTTGTGCGGGCTCAGGGACCGGCGCACGTCATCATCGAGGATTTCTGCCGCCGTCCCCGGGATGCTGCCCAGCCCCGCTTCTTTCAGGGTGAGCAGGTACTCACGCAGATTCATGCCCGTCTTTTCGACGCCATATGTGATTTCCATTGGTGAAAAAGCATGCAGATGCAAGTCCGGGAGGCGCGATTTAATAGCGCGAAGAAGATCGGCGTAATAGCCGCCGTCCAGCGTGCGAGGAAGTCCGCCCTGGATGCACACCTCGGTCGCGCCACGCTCGACCCCTTCGACGCATTTTGCGAGGAGCGACTCCGTCGAATGGAAATAAGCATCCGGTGAATTCGGGCCTCGGCTGAATCCGCAAAATGCGCAGCCCACGATGCACACGTTCGTGAAATTCAGGTTCCGATTCACCACGTAGGTGACGCGATCGCCGACGGCGCGCCGGCGAAGTTCATCCGCAGTCTTTACCACCGCAAGCAGGTCGTCGCCTGTCGCGCCACACACGGCAAGCCCGTCGTCAAAATCGAGATCTCTTCCAGCGAGAGCCTTCTCTAGGACATCGGCGACAGCCGGACTCGCAGCTTTGAGCGCCTGCTCCCAGGAGACCTCTCGCCACCGAGGATCCATGGCCTTCAGCATTTGTCACTCTCGCTTTCAGGCATAGCCGTCTTCTCCCCGGAGTTTCTGCAAAGAAGATTGGACGTGCGCATCCACGAATTCCGGCCGCGACAAAAACTCCGGATAAATCGCCAGCCGCTCCCGCAAAACGAACCCGGCGGCGGCTGTCTTTTCGGCCAGCAAGGAGATCTGGGGCCAGGCCGCCTCCGGATTGATGAAATCTTTCGTAACAGGAGAAATTCCACCCCAGTCATTGATCCCGGCTTCCAACAGGAGAGGATAGTCGTCCGAGAGCAGGTTGGGCGGAGACTGAATGTTCATCTCCTGGCCGAAAATCAACCGGGCGACGGCCAGGGTCCGTTGCAAGTCCTCGGTTGAAGGATCGGGCGCCAGCGCCATTCGCGTCCCGGGCTTGGCTCGGAACGGCTGGACGATCACTTCCTGGATGTGGCCGTACTTCTCGTGGAGATCGCGAATGGCGAGTAGTGAATCCACGCGCTCTTCGGCGGTTTCGCCGATGCCGATGAGGATGCCGGTCGTGAAGGCGATCGATAAGCGCCCCGCATCCTCGATCGTTCGTAATCGAAGCGACGGCACTTTGTCCGGGGCTTTCCAATGCGGGCCGCCTGCGCGCCGCAGGCGGGGACTGGCGCTTTCGAGCATCAGCCCAAGACTGACATTGGATTCCTTCAGGCGGCGCAGATCGACCGCAGGCATGAGACCGGGATTTGAATGGGGAAGCAGGCCGGTTTGGTCGAGAACGAGCTGCGCCATCGCCATCAAGTATTCGAGCGTGCGCTCGAAGCCCTGTTTTCGCAGGAACGCCTTGGCCTCTGGGAATAGCGTCTCCGGCTGATCGCCCAGGCTGAACAGGGCCTCTTTGCATCCCGCGCGACTCCCGGCCTCGGCTACCGCGAGCACTTCTTGCGGTGTCATGAATGGTTGGCTATCGGCCGAGGGATCCGCTCGGAACGTGCAATAGCCGCAATAATCGCGGCACAGATGCGTCAGCGGGATGAAAACTTTCTTCGAGTAGCTGACCGTGCGGCCTTTCGATCGGTCCCGAACGGCTGCGGCCGCCCGGAGCAAGGGACTCAGTTCGGCATGCTCGATTAAAAAGAGCGCTTCTCCGCGGGATATGCCATCGCCTTCGATGCCACGTTCGAGGGCGGTAACCACTTGAGATGTACTTGCCGACCCTATCATTGAAACCCAGCGCCTTTCAAAATCGGGATCCACATCCATGGCACACGGTGAGGTCTCGGAGCATGCGCGATTCGCGCTCCGCGGCGGAGCAAATTATACCAAAATGCATCCACGTCACCCTAGGTGAGACCGTGTGAAAATCCGTTTCTTGCTGGCTTCTCTGGCCCCTTCGGAGCCTCTCGTCGTCCTATACGGAACGCGATTGGCCCAAAGGAAATTCGTGTATACCCTTGTACACGCTCCAGTTGGACGCGTATACTTTCTGTCCCGGAGGAGGGGTGGGCCTGTCGAACGCCGGCGCCGTCAACTGCGATACTCATCGAAGGGTTCCCAGGACGAAGCCGTTGCCGCTGGATTAGTGCTAACCGCCTGATGTTTTTGACCGGCGATCCGCATTGGTTTTGCAACAATCCGGCTCGAGCCTTGGGATCGATCTCTGGAAGGAAATTCGCGCACCAAACTGCGAGGGAAGACCTGCCCTGCCGTAGTTGAACGGGGAGGGCAACTTCCTGAATTGGGGTTCTAGACTGTAATTAAGTTGGGAATGATCAGACACTCTGTCCATTAAAAGGAGAAGAAACAGTGGGTCACAAGAGCTTAGAGGACGTGCTACAAGCCGCCGGGAATCCGGTGAAACTGCTGCGCAACTCGCAGACGGGGCCGTATGTCTATCCGGTGGTCCCCCCCGAGTTCTCGAACTGGAGAGATGAACAGCGCGCATGGCAGCAGGCGTGCGTTCTCTTCAACCAGTCTTATCACATGATGGATATGTACGTTGAGGGTCCCGATGCGCTGAAGTTGCTTTCCGATCTTGGCATCAATAGCTTCAAGGGGTTCGAACCCAACAAGGCCAAGCAGTTTGTGGCGTGCAATTACGATGGGTATGTGATTGGCGATGTGGTGCTCTTTTATCTCGATAAGAATTTGTTCAATCTCGTCGGACGCCCCTCCATTCACAATTGGGTTCAATACCATTGCGAAACCGGCGGCTACAACGCGAAAGTGGAGAGGGACGAAAGAGCCGCCGCCAGAGTAGGCCCGATCGTTCGCAAGGTTTACCGGTATCAGGTTCAGGGTCCGAATGCGATGAAGCTGATTGAAAAGGTCACCGGCAAACCGGCCCCGGACGTCAAGTTCTTCAACATGTCCTCCGTAACCATCGCCGGACACCAGGTTCGCGCCTTGCGCCATGGCATGGTCGGACAACCCGGATTGGAATTGTTCGGCCCCTGGCAGGAAGGTGAAGAAGTCAAGGCCGCCATCGTTGAGGCCGGAAAAGAATTCGGACTTCGACAGGTTGGCGCCAGGGCGTACTCTTCCAATACTCTCGAATCGGGATGGATTCCGTCGCCCATGCCGGCGATTTATTCCGGCGAAAAAATGAAAGCCTACCGGCAGTGGTTGCCCGCGAACTGCTACGAAGCCATTGCTTCCCTGGGTGGGAGCTTCATTTCCGATAACATTACCGACTACTACCTCACGCCGTATGACCTCGGCTATGGGCCGATCGTCAAGTTCGACCACGACTTCATCGGCAAGGAAGCTCTTCAGAAGATCGCAGCCAACCCGAAGCGGACGAAGGTGACATTGGCCTTGAACAGCGAAGACATCACCCGTGCGATCGGAACCATGTTCCAGAAGGAAAACAGGGCGAAATACTTCGACTTTCCATCGTCCGTCTACTCGACGTTGCCGTATGACAAGGTTTTGAGAGACGGCAAGATGGTCGGGATATCAACGTGGTGCGGCTACAGCTCCAACGAAGGCAGAATGCTCACGCTCGCTATGGTCGATAACGAACACAGCGTGCCGGGCACCGAGGTCACGTTCGTCTGGGGTGAAGAAGGCGGCGGGTCAACGAAACCGACGGTCGAACGCCACGTGCAAACCCAGATACGGGCAGTTGTCAGCCCCGTGCCTTATTCCGAAGTGGCACGCACCGCGTATCGGCCGCAGAAAGTCGGACACTGAGGTCACAAGTCGCTAGGTTGAACAACGGCACGGGTTCTCGGCCGAGGGTCGGGAGCCCGTGCAACCCTAGATTGCGAAAAATGGGACCGTTTCCCCTGGCGCTTGCGGCACCGCTGCCCTAATCGTGCCCAACCGGAACGGAGCGGTCTTCCTGGGCGAAAGACACTCATGCACGGTCCCCGAATCAATCCGCTCTCAACGGCTCCGTTCTGGCCAACTTTCCTGCCCGGATCGCACCCTTGAAAACGGATTGCCACGATCTGCGCAGAGTGTATGTGCCTCATTTCTGATTTGGCAGAGAAGAGTCGCGCGAAGTGAAAGCCACTGAGATCGATGCCGGGGCCTTGGCGGAGTGTGCCGGAGAGCCGGGCTTCGTCCTCTTGCGTGAGGAGTCCGGTTGGCGCGCGTACCGCCATCCTGTGCGAATTTTGACGGCCGGCGCCCCCCAAACGCTGGCCGATACGCTGGCGGAGATTAGCCGGCACGTGAAGGCCGGCGGCGAAGCTGCCGGATTTCTGTGCTACGAAGCCGGGTATGCGCTGGAGCCAAAGTTACGCCCTCTGCTTGCAGGCCGAAGCGGTCCACTGTGTTGGTTCGGATTGTATGACAGCGCCCTCGCCGTAGATCAGCTTTCGATCCCTCCCGATAACGCAGAGGAAATCGTTCAGAACTGCGCATCGACAGTCACTCGCGCGCAGTACGACGCGGCTATCGACGCAATCCATGATTGGATTTCCGCGGGCGATGTCTACCAGATCAATTTCACCTATCGAGTGGCTCTCCAATCGAAGTGCAGCCCCTGGCGGCTATTCACTGCGCTGTACCATCGGCATCCTGTGCCTTATGCCGCGTTCGTGAACACCGGGTCCGAGCAGGTTGTTTCCCTTTCACCGGAATTGTTTTTCGAGATTCGAGGGGACCACATTCTTGTGAAGCCGATGAAGGGAACGGCGGACCGCGGCCTGACGCTGGAGGATGATGCGCGCCACGCCGAGGCCCTCCGGGTGAGCGAGAAGAATCGCGCTGAGAACGTCATGATTGTGGACCTGATGCGCAATGATCTGGGCCGCATCTGCCGGACAGGCTCCGTCAGGACCACTCGTTTGTTCGAGGTCGAACGGTTCCCCTCGGTTTGGCAGATGACGTCGACGATTGAGGGAGACTTGAAAGACGGATGCACGCCGGATTCCGTCGTCAGGGCGCTGTTTCCATCGGGGTCGGTCACCGGCGCCCCGAAGATCCGCGCTATGGAACTGATTTCGGAATTGGAAACCACGGAACGCGCGGTGTACACCGGCTCAATCGGCTATTTCGCGCCGGCGCAATCCCAGTTTAACGTGGCGATCCGTACTGCCGTCATGCGCGGCGAAAAGGGACTCATAGGCGTGGGCGGCGGTATCACCTACGATTCGTCCAGTTCCGAAGAATGGAAGGAATGTCAGTCGAAGGCGGCGTTCCTGACCCACACGACACGCGACTTCAAGATTATCGAAACGCTGCGTTGGGAAACGGAGTACTGGCTTCTCGAGGACCATCTGGCCCGCATGCGCGCCTCTGCCGAGTACTTTGGATTTCAATTCGAGGAACGCAGGGTCCGTGAAGCGCTCGAACGGATCACGCCGAAGTTTGAGGGCCGTCCTCACAGGGTTCGCCTCATGTTGTCTCCAGACGGGTCGTTGGAGATAGATTACAGCGAGTTGGAAATCGTCCTTCTCGGCCGTGTCCGGCTTTCCGCGCGAACGGTCCTCAGCTCGGATCGATTTCTCTACCACAAAACGACACGCCGGAAGATGTACGACGAAGAGCTGGCGGCCGCGAGAGCCGCGCAATGCGACGACGCTCTCTTCTTCAACGAGCGAGGCGAGTTGACCGAAGGAGCGATTCACAATGTTTTCGTGGTTACCGGCGGCGTGTGGCGTACACCCGCAATCACGTGTGGAGTTTTGCCCGGCACCTACCGCGCCTCGATTCTGAGGAAATGCCCCAACGCCCGGGAGGACGTGTTGACGCTCGACGATCTCGCTCGCGCGGATGCCGTCTATTTGTGCAACAGTGTTCGGGGGATCTTTCCGGTGCAACTGGTAGGAGTGCCGGCGCGATCCTCTCCAGGGACTGAATCAAGCAGGTGATTGAAATTGCAGGCACCTGGATGGCCGCGTCCGATGCGACCGGTGACGATTGCGTGTCCCGGAAAAAGCGTGTCTGCAGTCCGTCTGTTCCGCTGTGCTACCTTAGGCGAAGATGAGCGCTGAGAACCCCAGGGACGTGCGCAATAGCATCGATGCGTGGCTTCCGCCGGAGATGGCGGAACGCGCGGAAAGCATCGGCGTCAAGAAGGCCGGCCTTGATTTCTGGACCATGCTGGCACTGGGGGTCCTCGCGGGAGCTTTCATCGCGCTGGGAGCGCTCTTTTGCACCACGGTAACGGCATCGCCCCTTCCCTACAGCGTGAACCGGCTGCTGGGAGGCCTGGCATTCTCTTTAGGCCTGATCCTCGTCATTGTGGCCGGCGCCGAGCTTTTCACCGGCAATAACCTCATTGTGATGGCGTGGGCCAACAAAAAGGTCACCACGGCACAGGTGCTGCGATGCTGGACGGTCGTTTATGCCGGCAATCTGATTGGGGCGGTGGCTACCGCTGTGCTCGTCTTCCTGTCGAAGCAATATTTCTTCGGCGCGGGAGCGGTGGGCAAGAATGCCCTCACAATCGCGCAAAATAAGTGCAGTCTTGGCGTTGTCCAGGCTGTGACGCTGGGGATTCTGTGCAATGTGCTGGTCTGCCTGGCGGTATGGTTGTGCTACAGCGCTCGGACGACGACGGACAAGGTCGTCTCGATCATTTTTCCGATCACCGCCTTCGTCGCCGCCGGATTCGAACACAGCGTGGCGAACATGTATTTCGTTCCGACCGGTCTTCTGATCAAGGCCTTTGCGCCACCCGAATTCTGGAATCTAATCCATGACTCGGCCTCCTCGTATGCCGCTTTGACTTGCATGGGTTTCTTGCGAAACCTGGTGCTGGTCACGCTGGGAAACGTGTTCGGCGGATCTCTGATGGTGGGTTTGGTCTATTGGTTCATTTACCTGCGAAAGGTGAGCCGGCCGAACTCCTCCGCCGAGGCGTGATGTTTTCACCATGAGGCCCGCGAATTGCGGCGGGCGCGCTGACACGCTGCGACACGCCTCATTCGCCAGGGGCTCAATTTTGGTAGCGTGAGCTCTGGCGGCGGGACTGGGGAGTTGATTTGAAATGATCCGCGAACCAGTCCGCGGCGAGACGCGCCACTTCTTCCAGCGTTCCCGGCTCCTCGAAAAGGTGCGTTGCGCCGGGAACGATCACCAGCTTCTTTTCGTGGCAGTGCAGTTTTTCAAGGGCGATTCGGTTCAGGTCAATCACTTGCTCATCGTTGCCGCCGACGATCAGCAGTGTCGGCGCATGAACGGACTCCAGCACGTCTCCCGCAAGGTCCGGCCGCCCGCCGCGGGAAACCACCGCTCGCACCGAGTCCGGCAACCGCGCGGCCGCGACGAGCGCCGCGGCTGCTCCGGTGCTGGCTCCGAAATAACCGATCTTGAGGGATTTCAGTTCGTCGCTGAGCAGCGACCATCGAGTCGTATCGAACAGACGTTGCGCGAGCATCGGAATGTCAAACCGAAGTTCCGCGGTCCACTGGTCGACCGATTCCTCTTCCTTCGTAAGCAGATCGAATAGCAGAGTCGCCACTCCTCTCGATTGCAGCACACCGGCAACGTAGCGATTCCGAGGGCTGTGACGGCTGCTGCCGCTCCCATGCGCAAAAAGGACAACTCCCGCCGGGTTGGCGGGCAGTGCCAGGGTGCCGTGCAATTCGACGCCCCCTGCGTCGATCGTGACTTCATGCTCGGGCTTGCTGGGTTCGGGGTTCTTTGTGGGAACCATCGAAAACACTCCCATTCCTCGCTCCATGCCGGACTCAGGCTTTGCTTCGTGCCGCCAGCTCCGCAGATTGCCGAAGCAACCCTTGCACCTCTTCGTCCGTCACTTGCGAAAAATCCGCGTAGAACTGACCGATGGCGTAAAACAATTCGGGTGTATCGAGGCACACCAGCTCATCGACTTCCCGTTCCAGGTGTCCGCAGGTCGATGCCGGCGCCACGGGAACCGCGACGACGATGCGAGCTGGTTTCATCTGACGAAGCGCTTTGATTCCCGCGCGCATGCTGGAGCCTGTGGCGATTCCGTCATCGACCACGATCACAGTTTTTTCGTGAACGTCCAGCGGAGGCCGGCCACCCCGGTACGCGCGCTCCCGCCGCTGAAGTTCCTTCTGCTCCTTGGATGTGATGGATTCGATGTCGAGATCCGATACGCCGAGCGCTTCGATCGTTTCACGGTCGAGGATTCGAACCCCGCCGCTCGCGATCGCCCCCATGGCAAGCTCTTCTTGTCCGGGCGCGCCCAGCTTGCGGACAAGAAACACGTCGAGCGGCACCTTCAGCGCTTGGGAAATTTCGAAGGCTACAGGCACGCCGCCGCGCGGCACCCCGAGAACGATCACGTCGTTCCGGTTCGCATAGCCGCTGAGCCGCTTGGCGAGCTTTCGTCCGGCTTCCGTTCGGTTCTCGAAGTACATGGCCGTCTTTGCGAAGCCCCTCTCGAATAGTGGACGGAACGCGCGAATGGATTCTCCGGCTCAACAGGATAATGTGCTGTGTATGGAGTCACAGATCGTTGTGACCCGTGTCACCAAGCGTTGCGATACACGACTTCGGAATTGATACATTGTTGCGGGAGGGGGGCCATGCTGCCGCCTGCGGCGGTTGTTCCGCTCGTTGTTTGGGGATCGATCTCGGACGCGGCGTGCCGGTCTCTATCCGGCGGCTGAAGCAGCGCTTCGCGCCGCCGCGCGCCGAAGCTTCCGCTGAGCCGAGATTCGAACCGTGCTGGCTTGGGCGCCCTTTTCGCCCTGCTCTTCCACGAACGCGACCTCGGTTCCAGCTCGGAGACGAGCAAACCCACCCTTAAGCACGCTGTCTTCATGGAAATAGATCTCGCGTCCGTCTTCGGTTTGAAGAAATCCGTATCCCTTGTCGGGAAATATTCGGCTCACGCGCGCCGTGGGCAGGGTTTCATGGGCCTTCACATCTCCGCGTTGGCGCCGGCCGTAGTCCTGCAACTGTCGCCCAGCCGTCTTGAACGCCTTGGTGATCGCGATGTGCAAATCCTTCTGTGGAGCATCCACTTCCAATCGCTTCGAAGCCTTCGTGCGGCCGGAGCTCTTCAGCCGGTCCGTCACGTTCGGCTCGCGCTTGATCACCAGTTCGCCGCCCGGGATGGTCAGGTCGATTCGAACGTGGTAGCGGCTGCCTTTCCGGTGGTGGCTGTGCAGCATTTCAACTGCAACCCGGCAACCCATAATCCTGTCGTAGAAGGTTTCGAGCTTGTCCGCCTCCTTGCGAATCCAGTCTTCCAACGCTTTCGAAGACTTCACGTTCCGAAATGTAACTTGCAGGGGAATCTGCATCGTCGTGCTCCTCTCAGCCAGCTTGAACTCGATTTAGGTTTCAAATCCCCTCAAAATGACAGCCGTTCGGACTCCGCGCCTTCATCGTGTCGCGCGTCTCTCGGCTTGCCCAGGATCGCCATGGGCCGTTCTCGCCACACACCGTCCTCTTCGTATTTCAAAGTGTAAATCAGAAGCAAGCGCCAGCCGGATTGAAGGAGATGGTTCACTTCTTCGCGGCCTCGCGCTTCAAGGTTGTGCCCCGTAAGTTCCGCGATATCGAGGTGCCACAACGGAACCGACTCAATGAGCGCAACCGGCCCCTTGTTCTCAGGGTTCGCGGCCTGTGAGCTCTTCTTCGCCATATCACGCCCTGCAAATTCACCTTTCGACAACGGCCATGCATCTGTCTGAAAGGACCTCGCCAACCACGAGTCAGAGTATCGCTGCCGTCCGCCAGCATCGGTGACAAGGCCCACCGCCGGATGTGACGCACGTCACCTACAACTGCACCTGCGCGAAAATCGCGAATTCCCAGCCGCCGGACAGCACGCCTCGCTCTGTGACTCAGGTCACAGCGGCCAGCCACATGAACCGCTATGAATGGAGCGATACCCAAGGGAAATCCGGGTCGCGGCATCGGCGCGGCTGAAACGAGGTGGTGTATGGAACTGATGGAAGTCCTCAACAACCGGCGTGCGGTCCGCGACTTCAATGACACTCCGATCGAACGCGCTACCATTGAAAAGCTCATTCAATCGGCGATCCTGGCGCCGAGCGCCATGAATTTGCAGCCGTGGGCCTTCGCGGTGCGTCTTGGCCGCGAAGAAATCGATCGCCTTGGAGAGCGAGTAAAGGACCATCTGCTCAAGAATTTTCCTCAAGCCGGGCCTGAGGCTTCGCTCCGCAAAATGGTGGAGGATCCCAACTACGTGTTGTTCCACCACGCGCCCGCGCTCGTCCTGGTCGTGGCCAAATCCGCCGATTCCCAGGCAAGAGAAGATTGCTGCCTGGCGGCGCAAAATCTGATGCTCGCCGCGCGCGACGAGGGGATCGGCACTTGTTGGATCGGCTTGTCGCGCCCGTGGCTGAATCTGGCCGCCACCAAGAAGGAATTCGGCATTCCGCCGGAGTACGAATTCGTTGCGCCTATCATTCTCGGATACCCGAAGTCCTGGCCCAAGACGCACGGCCGAAACGCTGCCGAAATCTTTTGGGCGAAGTGAGTGGCGGAACTCTTCGGGCAAGGTAATTAGAACCGTCGGCGCACGGAAACGAGCCGGGGACCGCTCGACCGAAAAGCCATTGCTGAACGGGCCCGGCGGATTTGCTGATTTCGAGGCGTGCCTCCACTTGGGATTCCGAGCATAATCAGGCTTCTACAGGTTTCGAGGGCGATGAGCTCCAAACCATACTTCAACCTCTATCGGCACGGATTCATCCGCGTCGCGGTTTGCGTCCCCGAAGTTCGCGTGGCGGACCCTGCCTTCAACGCGAGCCACACGATCGAGTTGATGCGGCGTGCTTCCGATCGCCACGCGGCCCTGGCGGTCTTTCCGGAGCTCGGCCTTTCCGCCTATTCGTGCGAGGACCTTTTCCAACAGCAAGCTCTGCTCGACGCAAGCAAAGAGGCGTTATCCAAGGTCCTGGAAGCTTCGGGCGACCTTCCGTTGGTTTCGATCGTCGGCCTGCCGCTTGCTGTCGACAATCTGCTCTTTAACTGCGCGGCCGTCGTGCACCGAGGGCGCCTTCTCGGCATGGTCCCGAAGACTTTCCTGCCCAATTACCGCGAGTTCTACGAGCTGCGCCAGTTCGCCCCGGCCGACTATCGCCTTGCGGATACGGTGGACGTTGCTGGCCAACGGGATGTCCCGTTCGGCAATCGCTTGCTGTTTCAAGCGGAGGGCCATCCGCTCTTCACGTTCTTTGTCGAAGTCTGCGAGGACCTCTGGGTACCGATCCCGCCCTCGTCCTACGCCGCCCTTGCGGGCGCCACGGTGCTCGTCAACGTTTCCGCTTCGAATGTGACCGTGGGAAAGGAAGACTATCGGCGCCAGCTCGTGGCCGGCCAATCGGGCCGGTGCCTTGCCGCCTATGTGTATTGCGCCGCCGGAGAAGGCGAATCGACCACGGATCTCGCGTGGGACGGACACGGCATGATCTACGAAAACTCCACGCGGATCGCCGAAACGGAACGATTCCACTACGGAAGCCAGATCGTCACGGGCGATATCGATCTCGATCGTCTGGCGCAGGACCGCATGCGGCAGACGAGTTTTGGCCAGGCCGCCTCAGCGTCCCGCCAGGATTTGGCGCGATTCCGCACGATCCGCTTTCCACTCGACCTTCCAATAGAGCGGAATCTTCCTCTGGAGCGCGGCTACGAGCGCTTCCCCTATGTTCCGAGCGATCCGGCGCGGCGTGACGAGCGATGCCGCGAGGTCTACGAGATTCAGGTCCAGGGACTTGTGAAAAGAATGGAGTCCGCGGGATTCAAGAAAGTCGTTATCGGCATCTCCGGAGGGCTCGATTCCACGCAGGCGCTCCTCGTTTCCGCTCGCGCGATGGACGTGATGAAGCTCCCGCGCAATCACATTCTCGCTTTCACCATGCCTGGATTTGCAACCACGGAGCGGACGCTTCAGCAGGCCAGGCGCCTGATGGCCGCCCTCGGTTGCGAGGCCCACGAAATCGACATTCGTCCGAGTTCGCTGCAAATGCTCAAGGATATCGGGCATCCCTACGCGGCCGGGAAACACGTCTTCGACACGACGTTCGAGAACGTCCAGGCGGGCGAACGCACCAGCCACTTGTTCCGCCTCGCCAATCAGCATGGCGGGATCGTCGTGGGCACGAGCGATTTGAGCGAGCTGGCGCTCGGATACACCACGTATGGCGTGGGAGATCACATGGCCCACTACCACGTCAACGCCAGCGTGCCCAAGACGCTCATTCAGTTTCTGATCCGATGGCTCGCGAAATCGGGCGACATGGGACCCGCAGCGAGCGCCTTGCTCGAAGAGGTGCTCGAGACCAGAATCAGCCCCGAACTCGTGCCGGGGCAGCCCGGTGGCCAGCCCGCACAGCAAGCTGAAGACGTCGTGGGACCTTACGAATTGCAGGATTTCTTTCTGTACCATATTCTGCGGTTCGGATACGCCCCTCCGAAAGTCGCGTTTCTGGCGTGGAGCGCGTGGCACGACATTGCCAGTGGCGCCTGGCCGGATATTCCCCCCGACCGACGCCACCGTTACGGCATTCCGGAGATCAAGCGCTGGCTGGCCGTCTTTCTCCAGAGATTCTTCAAGGAGAGCCAGTTCAAGCGCAGTGCCCTCCCGAATGCGCCGAAGGTCGGATCGGGCGGCTCGCTTTCCCCGCGCAGCGATTACCGTGCGCCGAGCGATTCGGAAGCGACGGCATGGCTCGAGCAACTCAGCCAAATCCCGGACGCTGAATAGATGCAACCGCTGCTCCGCGCTGCGCCGTGGAAAATGTTTCCGGAGCAAACGTGAGCTGGGAACACTTCGAGCATGGTTCTGATATCGGAGTTCGCGGGATCGGCCGCACGGTCGAAGAAGCTTTCGAGCAGGCCGCCATCGCGCTGATGGCGGTCGTGGCGGATGTTTCCCTCATCGGCCACAGCGAGAAGGTTGAGGTTCGCTGCGACGCGCCCGATCTCGAGCTGCTGCTCGTGAGCTGGCTCAACGCCGTCATCTACGAAATGGCCGTGCGAAAAATGCTGTTCAGCAGATTCAAGGTGGCGATGTCCGGATGCTCGCTCTCGGCCGTGCTCTTCGGCGAAAGCGCGGATCCGGAGCGCCACCATGCGGCAGTCGAAGCGAAAGGGGCCACGGTCACAGCGCTGCGAGTTGCGCGCGATCCCGGCGGTCAGTGGGTCGCGCAGTGCGTGATCGACGTTTGAGCCATCACCGGAGCAAGAATGGACCCGTCATCGTTGTCCCGACATTCCGACTTTGAATGGTGGATCGATCCCGCCGGGAAGATGCGCGTCCCTGCAATCATCTACGCGGGCGAGGACTTGATCCGCGGCATGGACGAGAAAGTCCGGGAGCAGCTTACCAATGTCGCCACGTTGCCCGGCATCCAGCGCGCCGCGTACGCGATGCCCGACGCCCACTGGGGCTACGGCTTCCCCATCGGAGGCGTCGCGGCCTTTGATCCGAATGAAGGCGGCATCATCTCCGCCGGAGGCGTAGGATTCGACATTTCCTGCGGAGTCCGCACGATGCGCACGACTCTGACGATGGAGGAATTGCAACGCAGCAAAACCGAACTTGCAGAAGCGCTCTTTCACGGCGTTCCAGCGGGAATCGGCAGCACCGGCGCGATCCACTTGGATGAGCACGGCATGGACGAAATGCTGCGCGGGGGCGCGCAGTGGGCGGTCGAACGCGGCTACGGACGCCCCGAGGATCTCGATTGCATCGAAGAGAAAGGACGCGCACCGGGCTCCAAGCCCGAATGTGTTTCGCGCGAGGCAAAGAAGCGCCAGGCTCACGAAATGGGCACGCTCGGCTCAGGCAATCACTACCTGGAGGTCCAGCGCGTGGCCCAGATCTTCGACGCGGCTGCGGCGGACGCCTTCGGCCTCAAACAGGATGCCATCGTCGTGACCATCCATTGCGGATCGCGGGGCCTCGGCCATCAGGTCGGAACGGACTACTTGAAATCCATGGTGGTCGAAGGCTATCGGCCGATCCCTGACCGCGAGCTGGCATGCGCACCGATCCATTCGGAATTGGGCGAGCATTATCTCGGCGCGATGCGCGCGGCCACGAATTGCGCGCTGGCCAACCGGCAGATCATCACACACTTGGTCCGCGGCGCATTCGGGCGGGTAACTCCGCAGGTGAGCCTCACGCTCTTGTACGACGTGTCCCACAACACCTGCAAAATCGAGCGCCACGCCGTGAACGGCGAAACGCGCGAGCTGTTTGTCCACCGCAAGGGCGCCACGCGCAGCTTTGGCCCGGGCAATCCCGACCTGCCGCCGGGCTTGCGGGAAGTGGGACAGCCCGTGCTGATCGGCGGGACGATGGGCACCGAATCCTACGTGCTGGTCGGAACGCAAGAGAGTGAGCGGCTTTCCTTTTCTTCCGCGTGCCACGGCGCGGGCCGGGCCATGAGCCGGACCCAGGCGACGAAGCTCTGGCAGGGCCGGAAGCTCGTGGAGGAATTGCAGGAGCGCGGCATCCTGATCCGCACGAGATCGTATCGAGGAGTTGCGGAGGAGGCGCCGGGCGCTTACAAGGACGTCAACGCCGTCGCCGAGGCCGCCGAACACGCGAAACTGGCGCGGCGCGTGGTGCGCCTCGTTCCGCTGATTTGCGTCAAAGGCTGAAATTCCGGAGCAGGCCGGCGCTCCGGACTCCGAATGTCACTGGCCTGTCGCCTCTGGATGCGCGTTCCCTTCCCCGTCTTCCAACAAAAGCAACGACACATCCGCTTGACGGAGAACCCGCTCCAAAGCTCCCTGCCCTCCATCGGGGATGCGCGTGCCCAAAACAAAAAGCGCCGGGCTCTCCGCGCTCAGCGCCCGCAGGAGATCATCCTGATCGCTCAAGCTCACGCGGCGATACTTGACCTCGATCTTCGTGCCGCGAATCGACGACTCCACCTCTTTTTGCAGTTCCACCGCAGCTTCCGCGCTCGCGGCTGCGAGCAGAACGGTCATTCCATTCTTCTGCGATCTCTTCAGATGCATCGCAGCAGCCAGCGCACGCTGCGAGCCCGCGGAACCGTCGTAGCGGACGATAACGCGGGCATTCGCGGGAAGGCCGCGCTCGGACAAAAGCAGTAGCGGCGTGACGCTCCTCGCAAGGTCGAGTGCAGTCGCGCTCACGCGGGCCTGCAACCCAATCGACCACGAGCTCCGTCCGATCGCAAGAAGATCGGCCTCTCCCGCAGCCGCGCGAATTTCAGCGGTCACCTCCCCTCGAATCGAGCGGAACGACCACCGCACCTCTTCCCGCATTCCCGCTGCGGCCACGGCTTTCTCGGCTTGCGCCGAATGGGCTCTGAGCTGGCTCTCCATCCTCGCGCGGTCCAGAGGCGCTCCCGCAGCGGTGGGATAGGCGACTTCGCGGGCGTACGGCGAGTCCGCCAGACGCAGCAGCTTGATGTCTTCCACGAAGAGTCCCAGGATTTCCGCTTCCATTTCCGCAGCCAGCTCCGCGGCCGCATCGAGCGCCGCCCAGCTATCGGGAGTGGCGTCGATCGCCACCAGAATTCGCCGGATCGGAAACAGCCTGGAAGGATCGGTCATTCGCGGTTCTCGAGTTTCGCCTTTTGCTCGGCGGCAAACCGTTTCGCCGCGAGTTCGATCAATCGCGCCTCTACTTTTTGATTGACGCTGCCCTCGGGGAAGTTGCCGGCGCTGTCTCGCTCCCCGGCAGGCTTGCCCGTAAGAATCTCGATTCCCTGGTCGATCGTTTCCACCGCGAACACTTGAAACTGCCCCGCTCGCACCGCGTCCACCACATCGCGCCGCAGCATCAGGTGCCGCACGTTGGAGGATGGAATGATCACGCCCTGCCCGCCCAGATGGCCGCGCGCCTTGCACAGATCGAAAAATCCCTCAATCTTTTCGTTCACGCCTCCAATGGCTTGCACTTCGCCGTGCTGGTTCACCGATCCCGTGACCGCCAGCGATTGCTTGATCGGCAGTCCCGAAAGCGCCGAGAGCAGCGCATAGAGTTCCGCCGAAGAGGCGCTGTCTCCCTCGACTCCTCCGTACGATTGCTCGAAAACCAGGCTCGCGGAAAGCGAGAGCGGATGCCCGGACGCGTAGCGCGCGCCCAGGAAAGCCGAGAGAATCAAAACGCCCTTCGAATGGATCGGGCCGCTCAGTTCCACTTCGCGCTCGATGTCGATCACTTCGCCTTTGCCCAGTCGCACCCGCGCCGTGATGCGGCTCGGATGCCCAAACGCGAATTGCCCCAGTTCAACCACGGAGAGCCCGTTGACCTGGCCGACTCGTTCTCCCTCCGTATCGATGAGAATCGTTCCGCGTACGGTTTCTTCCAGCAGTTGCTGGCGCACGCGATCCGCGCGATGAATCTGAGCGTCGATGGCTCGCTGCACGTCGGCGGCCGTGATTTCCGTTCGCTTCGCTTGCCGCGCGCAATAGTCGGCTTCCGCCATAAGGTCGGCAAGCGTTCGGCGGTGAACCAGGACCTTCCCGGAATCCCCCGCGATTCGCGAATTCTGTTCGATCACGCGGCCCACTGCGTCCCGGTCGAATGGCAGGAGCCCCCGCGAGCGGGCGATCGTGCCCACCATCCGCGCGTACAGAAGCTCCGTCTCCGGACTTCGCTCCATCCGATCTTCGAAATCCGCCGCCACTTTGAACAACTCGTTGAAGTCGGTATCGAGCGACGAAAGAAGGTAGTAGAGCAGGCGCTCCCCGGCCAGCACGACCTTCACGTTGAGAGGAATCGGCTGAGGCTCCAGGGAGACGGTGCTCATCAAGCCGAGCGCTTGCCCGAGCGATTCGATTCGAATCTGCGAGGATTCGAGCGAACGCTTGAGAGCGTCCCAGGCGTACGGCTGCATGAGCAGCTTGTGCGCGTCGAGAATCAAGTAGCCGCCGTTCGCGCGGTGCAGCGCGCCCGCTCGAATCAAATTGAAATCCGTCGAGAGCGCCCCCAGATGAGAGATGTACTCCACCTGGCCGACCAGATTCTGATAGGTGGGGTGATCTTCGTACACCACGGGCGCGCCGTGGTCCGCGCTGTGATCGACGATCACGTTCACTTGATAGCGCCGAAGAAACGCGGATCCCCTGGCCGCGAACGGCAAAGCGCCGCCCATGATCGCCGCCAGCGGATTCTCCGGGTGCGGAATGAACTCGTCCACGTTGTCGATGATGTCGGCCTGAACGGCTTCCAGAAACTTCTGCACCTGCGGCAAGTCCGCGTACTTTTCGCGCAAGGCGCCGATCAAGTGCCCTACCGCGAATGTTGCGACTTCCTCGTTGAGCGCGCGAATCTGTTCGCGCCCTTCCTGCTCCAGCCTCGGGAGGTGGTGCAGCACGGCGTGAAGCTTTTCTTGCAGTTCGGACATCGCCGCTTGTATCCGCTGATGTTCGGCGTCCGGAAGCTTGCCGAATTCCTCGGGCGGCACCACCTCGCCCTTGCGCGTGGGAGCGAGAACCAGGCCCGACGGCGTTCTCAGCAATGCGATGTCCTTGGCGTCCGCTTCCTTCTGTACCGCGTCGAGTTCCTTCTCCTGGCGCTCTTTTACCTCGTGTTCGATGACGTGCTTTCGCGCCCCGTAGTTCTCGCTTTCGAATGCGGATGGAATCGCCGATCGGAGATCGTCCAGCAGGCGGCTCAAGGCCTCGCGCAGTTGCACGCCACGGCCCGGCGGGAGTCTCAGGGCGTGAGGGTTTTCGGGGTCCTCGAAATTATTGACGTAACACCAATCATCGGGCTTGGGCTCCGTGATTGCTTTCTGTTCCAGGATACTTCGGGCCGCCGTGTACTTCCCCGTTCCTCCCGGCCCGAGCAGAAACAAGTTGAAGCCCCGCCGCTGTATGCCCACTCCGAATTCGATCGCCTGCGCGGCGCGCTCCTGCCCGATGAGCTGGGTTAGTTCCTCCAGTTCTGAAGTATTTCGAAATGAAAACTTCGTGGAATCGCAACGCGTGTACAGCGCCTCCGGAGGCACGGGTTTTAGCGGAGCCATTCTGTCACCTCGGAACTGCGGTTTCGCGGTCTGCGTCTCGTGATTGCCCAGCCGGTATTGTCGGATGTTCCGGTCGATCTCCCCGCGCCAATCAGACGGTCTTGTCCTGCGAGTAGCATAGCGATTCGAGATTGCACTGCATGCAATTCGGTTTCCGCGCCTGGCAGACGCGCCGCCCGTGCCAGATCAGCTGGTGAGAGAAGAGAATCCATCGTTCCCGCGGAATCACGGCCATCAAATCCTGTTCGATCTTCTTCGGGTCCGTGTTTTTCGAAAGATCGAGCCGGCCCGAGAGCCGCTGCACGTGCGTATCCACGACGACTCCGGACGTTATGCCGAAAGCCGTGCCGAGCACCACGTTCGCCGTCTTCCGCGCGACGCCCGGCAGCGTGAGCAGCTCTTCCATCGTCTTCGGCACCTGGCCGCCGAATTCTTCGACGATCTTCTTGCTTGCGCCCATGATGGATTTCGTCTTGTTGCGGAAAAAGCCAGTCGGACGGATGTCCTGCTCTAGCTCTTTGGGATTTGCATAGGCGAAGGCCTTGGCGTTCGGATACTTCGGGAAAAGCGTCGCGGTGACGATATTGACGCGCTCATCGGTGCACTGGGCGGAAAGAATCGTGGAGATGAGCAGCTGGAATGGGTTTTCGTGCCTGAGCGCGCAGGTGGCCGCGGGATAGGCCTCGTCGAGCTTTCCCAGAATGGCACGAATACGTGCGGGATCGGTTCCCCGCCCCGCCGCTGACTTGCCCGCACGAGTGCTTCCGAGTTTCCGCGGGGCCGCGGTCTTCTTGACTCCTGTTTTTTTCTTTTTCTTCGCGGGCATGGAGAAAAAAACTATAACACAGGTGGGATTACGTCTCGACGCGGCATCCTCCCGCTCCATCTAGACGGCGAAAAAAAGATTCTGTGCGAGCGGCCATTCCGAATCGAACCACTGCCCCGCGCAGCGATAGCCGGAACATTCGCCCATCTGGACCACTTCCCGGGGATTGTATTTGTGCGAGCTCTCCGTCCAGATGGTTTCGCCCTCGCGCAGGTAGAATCGGAACCCCGCCTTGCGGATCGTCACGCGCTGCCATACTTTCGAGCGCAGGTGCATCTCGATCCGGCGCTCGGTTTCGTCCCACCGCACGACATGTTCGAAATTCGCCAGATCGAAATCTCCGCCGAGCTCGCGATTGATCCGCGCGAGCAGGTTCTTGTTGAACGCCGCCGTCACTCCAGCCGGATCGTCGTACGCGAGGATCAGCGTCGGGACCGGCTTCTCGAGATCGGTCGTGAGCAGCAGCGCATCTCCCTCGCGCAAGATCGACCTTACTTCGCGCAGGAACTGATCTCCCGCCGGCCGGTCGAAATTCCCGATCGTGCTGCCGAGAAAAAGAACGAGGAGCCGCTCGCCTTCGCGGCGTCGCGCCGCCACTTCCTGAAGGCCGTCCAGGTAGGCGCGCTCGAATCCCACGATGCTCACCATGTCAATCTGTCCCAGCTCTTGCTGGCACCGGAAGAGCGCGCTCCCGGAAATGTCGATCGGGTAGTAGTTCACCCGCTGCCGCCGCGCGAGCGCTTCGAGCAGCCAGCGCGTCTGCTGGCCGCTTCCGCTGCCCAGCTCCGCGACCATCACCGGGCCGGGCACACGGCCGATAATTTCGCCGGAGTAACGCTCGAGCATGCGCATTCCCGCGCGGCTCAGGCCGTACTCCGGCAAAAGACATATGACGTCGAAGAGCGCGGACCCCACGGCGTCGTACAGGTATTTCGAAGGGAGCTCTTTCTGTCCCGGATGGCTCAGTCCGCCGACAACTTCTGAAGAGAATTCGGAAAGAGACCTGACCGCGGGACTTGCCGTTGCCATTCGCGGTGCTGACGCCATGAGTTATTCCTCCACGCAGCGGAAGGTGGCGTACACGTGCGGGTAGTGCGGCTGGAACCAGTTCCGGAACGGCCGGCGCAGCATGCACGAGTCGGTCCGAGGAGATCCGCCCTTCATCACGAAGTGCTTGCCGTCGAAGAAGTTCGCCGAATAGCCGGGATAAAACGAAAATGCCTCGAATCCCGGCAGAGGCCCGAAAACGGTCGAGGTCCATTCCCATCCGTTGCCGATCAAATCGGCCACGCCGAACGCGCTCGCGCCCGCGGGATGCGCATCCACGGCAGCCGCATCCCAGCGTCTGTGATGGAAATTTCCGCGCGATGCATCCGGTGGAGCGTCGCCCCACGGATACGCGCGCTCGGTTCCCTCCGGCGTGCCGTACGCGGCGCGATGCCACTGTGCCTCGGTGGGAAGCTTCTTGCCGGACCAACGAGCGAATGCGGAGGCCTCGGCGTGACTGACGTAAACGGGCCACGCGAGCGGCAGAGGAATCGTTCCAAACATCGCCCGGTATTCCCACTGCGTGTCCGGGTCCGCCGGGAGGGAGCTCGATCGCTGCACCCAGAAGTGCGGATGCTGCATCCGCTCGCGGTGAATCCACTCCCAATCTTCCGGCTTCCAGTAGCCTGATTTTTCGTAGCCGCCCGCGCGCACGAATTTCAGGTATTCGCCGTTCGTCACCGGAAATGCGTCAATCGAGAAGCTGGGCACGGTGATTCTCTGTTCGCCGAATTCGTTGTCCCAGCCGAAGGAATGCGGGTTGCCGCGCGGCTGCCCGAGCGTGGCAACCCCGCTCGGAATCGTCACCTGGCGCAGCCGTGGCGCGGGCCTTGGATCGGCCACGGTTGCGGCCTGCGGAATCTTCTTTTCCACCGGCAGGTTGTGAAGCAGATAAGCCAACGTTTCCGCGTGCATCAGGCGATGTTCGATCGCGACGTGCTGCAGCGTTCCGTCGGCGAGCGGTGAATCCGAGGAGCGCACGGCGCGGGAACCGTGGAGAGCCTCGTCCAGTCGTTCTCGCGCACGCCGGTTGTACTTTTCGACCTGCGCGATATTGGGCCAATCTCCCGGCGTGTCGGTCGGCAGTCCGCCGCCGATCGGATCGATCCCGAAGGCGAAAAGTTTGTCGAATTCCGCGTCGTGTGGCTCGAGGCCGAGGGAGGCGCTAAACAGATTCCAATCGAACGCCTCCAGGTGCCCAAGATAGAAGATCAGGCGGTGGCGCTCCGGAATCGGCCGTTCGTAGAACGAGTTCGGCGGCAGCATCTCGAAGATGGAGTCCGTACGCGCACGGGCCTCCTCCAGCCGGGAAAGCAGGCTTGGGTGAAGCTGCGGCGCTAAGCGGGAGGTCGCCATAAGTCACCTCGGTGGCAGGGGTGTCTCTTTTACTCCCCCACGGAGTCTGGAGGCAAGCAATTTTCCTGCGCGAGATTGGATGCGTCAGGGCCTAGGAAGGTGTCGAAAAATTCGAAGAAAGCAGAAGGTCGCGGACCTTGCGGAACGCCTTGCCGCGGTGGCTCAGACAATTCTTTTCTTCCGGAGACGCCTCGGCGTAGGTGCGCCCGCCATCCGAAAAGCAAAAAATAGGATCGTAACCGAAACCGTTTGCTCCGCGCGGCTCGGTCGCAAGAATCCCTTCGGCCAAATCGGAGACAACGGCCAGCGCGCGTCCCCGCCGCGCAAGAGCGATGACGCAGACAAATCGCGCGCGGCGCTCGTCTCCCGCTTTTCCGTCCATTTCGCGCAGCAGCTTGCGCACGCAGTCCGCGTCCGTCGCGTCTGGCCCGGCGTAGCGTGCCGAACGGACGCCGGGGGCTCCGCCGAGGGCGGGCACGACGAGGCCCGAATCGTCAGCGATAACCATTTCCTCGACGAAACGGCTGTAATGCAGCGCCTTGCCCGCGCCGTTTTCGGCGAACGTCGGAGCAGATTCGTCAAACGCGGGAAGCTCGCGAAAATTCGGGATCAGATCGATTTCGAGCGGGGAGCCGGCGGCGAGTTCGCGATACTCGCGGAGCTTGCCCGGATTCGACGATGCCAGCAGGAGTCGAACCGGCGCCAATCTGCCTTCGCACACGCTATCGGGATCGGCCACGGAAATTCATGTGCAGCAGGTCCTGCTGCGCCTTGGTGAGGTGGCGGATGCCCCCGGCGGCGAGTTCGACCAGATCCTGCATCTCCTGGTTCGTGTACGGGCGTCCTTCGGCGCTCGCCTGCACCTCGACGAAGTGGCCTCCGCCGGTCATCACGACATTCATGTCAACCTGCGCGCGGGAATCCTCTTCGTAGGTGAGGTCGAGAAGAAGCTGGTCATCCACGATCCCGACGCTCGTCGCGGCGACGGAATCTATGAGCGGCGCGGTACGAATCATTCCTGCGGCAACCATCCGCTGAAACGCAAGCGCCAGCGCGACGAATGCCCCCGTGATCGATGCCGTGCGAGTGCCGCCATCCGCCTGTATCACGTCGCAATCGAGCCACACGGTGCGTTCGCCGAGCGCCTTGAGGTCGGTCGCCGCGCGGAGCGTGCGGCCGATCATCCGCTGGATTTCGAGCGTGCGGCCGGACTGCCTCCCGCGCGCGGACTCGCGCGGCGTGCGCTCCTCGGTCGAACGCGGGAGCATCCCGTACTCGCCGGTCACCCAGCCCTTGCCCGTGCCCTTGAGAAACGAAGGCACGCCATCGTCCACCGTTGCAGTCGCGATCACCCGCGTCCGGCCCATCTCGATCAGCACGCTGCCTTCGGCGCTGGAGATGAAGTCCGGCGTTATTTTCAGCGGCCGCAAATCATCGGGCGCGCGTCCGTCTGCTCGCAAAATGTGTCTCCCTTCCCTGCTTCTTGCCTTCGTTCGGAGATTCAGTTTGACGACTGCACCGGAAAGTGTCAACACGCCCGGAACGGCACGAAAGGCCGCAGCCGCTTATCGCGCGGGCTTCGGCGGAGTTGTAGCGGCCGGATTCACATCGAAGAATCCCGTCAGGTCCACGTTGCCTGCAAGCGTGTCCACTTCCTGCCCGTGGATCAGAATCTTCAGGCGGCGGATGCCGGGCACGTTGCTCCCAAGCGTTCGCGCGATGGAATTCACGGCCATCTGCTCGCTCAAGATTCCCGAGGGCATTTCGGCGGTTAACGCGTCGGAGAAATCCGCGACGGCTGTTCCGTCGGGAAGGATGTAAAAGCCCAGCACGACTGCATCGGCCGGAATCGTGCGCTGGCCCGGGGTCGGAAGATTCGCGGCAAGCGCGTGCAGCAACTGCCTCGATCGCTCGACAGGATCGGCCGAAAGCGGCAATGCGATTTCGACCGATGCGACCCTGTCCGGTCCCGCAGCCCAGAATATTTTGGCCTTCACGGTCACGTCCGTCGGCGTGGAGATCGGCGGCGCCAGAACTTCGTGCCTCGCCTGCTCGTCGGCGGTCTGCGTCTCGGAAAGATGCTGGATGCGCCGGTGAAGCCCCCGCAAGCTGATCAAGCCGATCGCGACCGCTACGATCAGCACCCCGAGGGCGATCTTGAGATTGCGCGGAGTCATCTGGCCCCCGAGGAACTTGTCTGCCGGAATGCCCCAACGGCCTGCGCAATCGCATTGGCGAGTGGCGCCGCTGTCGCAATCAAGGAATCCGCGCTCGAAACGGAAACGCTCGAAACTTCTATCGCTACCGCAGGCGCCGCGACGGAGCGCAATCCGCGCACCGCAGCCCCACTTGCAGTGACAGGCGAGCCGGAAAAGACCTGCGCCAGGCCACTCTGAATGAGATCGGCGAGGCGGTGGCTTGCGTCCGAATACGGCCGCTGCGCCTCCTCCCACACGGTCAAGCCGGTCGCCGGAGGAGCCTGCGACTTCGCGTTTGCAGCGGTCGTGCCCGGCGCCGGCGGAATGGGCGCGGCCAATTGGTGGTAGTAGACGCGCGCGGTGCCGGACGTTCCGGTCGAGGAAACATGCAGGCTGATGAAAACGGCTTCGGGATGGGCATTAGCCACCGCCGCCCGGTCGTCGTAGGAAACATACGAGTCGTCGTTGCGGGTCATCACAACGCGATAGCCCTGGCGCTCTAGTTCCGTGCGCACGGTGCGGGCGATTTGCAAGACCACGTCCTTTTCGACAGACGTTTCTCCCCGCGCCCCGGTGTCCGTGCCGCCATGCGCCGGGTCAAGGACGATCACGAGTCCAGGGGATGCGAGCGACGGTGGCGGTGCCTGCTGCGCAGATGCGGCGCACACATTCACGAACAGACACGCCAGCGCGATCGCGAAAAGAGTTCGGGCCGAAAGAGTATTCCGCACGGCGCAAAGAATATCAGAAATGGCGCAGCGCGCGTCGAAGGGATGAGTTGGCGATCGCATGGAATTCTCAGACGGGAGAGACATCGAACAGGTGGGCTTGAAAACCTTCCCGGCGCACGAAGAGACCGGGATTGCGAAGCTCATCGGCGCTCCGAACGTAGCGGACGTCGTTGAGTTCGTCGTAGAAAACGTACTCCTTGGCGGGCAGCCGACGATCGCCGAACTGGACGCGGCCCTGAGATGCACTGCCCGCGAGGTTCACGGAAATCACCTTCCATGATTTCTCCGAGCGCCATTCGTAAACCACAAGATGAGGAGACGTACTGTCGCCTTCCGGGTTCACCGGCAGCAGATTCCAGCGGCCGCTGTGGAAGACGTCCGCTTCCGTGATGCGCAGGATTTTCTCGAAAAAAGCGGCGCTCGTGGGATCGGGCGGCTCCTCCGCGATCCGGCGAAGCGCGATCGGAAGATGCGTTTTGGCGCCTTCGGTCTCGCCTTCCTGATAGAAACGCATGCCGGGCAGCGTTCCCATCAGCGTTCCGACCGAAACGAGTCGCTCGGAACCAAAAGCCGTGGCGCAGCAATCCTCGTCGTGATTTTCGAGAAATCGCGCGAGATGCCGCTGATAGCCCGCTCCTTCGGCGAGCCGCGCGTGAACCTCCGGGAAATTCTGGTAGCGGACGGCGTCGTACAGACCCTTGTCGTAGACGAACGAGAACCCGAGATCAAGCAACCGCTGTTCCGTGCCCCAATACGCTTCCGCGAGAAGGATGAGACCCGGGACTGCGGCATGTGCGTCGTGCCAGAATTCCGTTTCGGGCGAATCGGCGTCGTGCAGGCGATGGTTCCAGACGCGCTCGAAAATGTCGTTGAACTGAAGCATGGCCATGTCGCAGCGCACGCCGTCGCAATGAGCCGCAATCGTTCGAAGGTCCGTCAGCAGCGCAGTGCGCATTTCCGGCGAGAAATGATTCAGTTGGGCCACATCGTCCCAGGGCGGGAAGTATGGATCTTTTCCGAGCGCGAAGAACACGGGGCCCTTGGAAGTGTCGCTACGATAGAAGCTTGAAGGATCCTTCTGAAAATCCTCCTGCGTACCCTGCAAGTAATATTCCGGGTGCTCGCGAGTCCACGGATGGTCGAGCGCCGTATGATTTCCCACAAAATCGAGAAAGAGCGCCACGCCTCGCGCGCGCAGCTTTTCGCGAACGCGATCGAGTGAATCCCAAGTGCCGATGCGAGCATCCGGAACGTATCGCGCGATCGAGTACGGCGAGCCGATCACGTCTTCCGGCGTCCAGCCCGGCAGGACGCGGTCGAAAAGCGGCTTGTTGGCCGGGTCCGCGAGCTCGATGCGGCGCGCTTCCGCGCTGTGCTGCCACACGCCCATGAGCCAGACAATGTCGAAGCCGCGCTGAGCGATGGCGTCCCATTCTGTGTCCGGGACGTCCGCGAGCCGGACGAGGCGCCCCAGGCGCGCGGAGAGCCTTTCCAGCCACGCCCACGTGTTGATCTCGTAAAGATGCGGATGCGGGCGCAGCGGGAACTGCTTTTCCATGCTCGGTGGAGGTGTCGTCATGGGTGCGAAACCCGGATGCGGAACACACGCGGCAGGCCTGCAAAAGTGTGTCGACCTGACCGTGCACCGATCCTTTGTTTTGAATGACTTAGCTGCGTACACAACCGGCGACCTGTGTCGACTTGTTGTACCGGGAAAACTATTACTCCGGGCGAGATCGGACAAACAAACGGGGCAAAGTTGCGGCGGATTTTTCGTGCTCCGAGGACGGGCACCGAGGGCACGACCGAGGCGTGCGGCACGAGCCCCCGCTCCGCCCTCGCTGTCGTCGCATTCATCATCATCATCATCACGGAATCAGGCTAGCACGGCCAATTGAGATTGTCAGAAAGTGGTTGTTGTGGACTTTCGAAGTTGGGTGCCTCGGGGAGCGCTATCGGGCCGCACAGCGGGAGACGGGGAAAACGAGCAGGATTTCCTTCTTTGCAGCATCGGAACCGGAAACCGAGATGGGCGCGGCGTCGATGCGCGAGGGCAATTCGCAGGCTGGTTTGCGACGGTGCGGGGCGGCAGGCTGCGGCGCAAGATCCTGCCAGGCGGAAACCGTATAGCTATCCGATTCGAGGAGCGTGAACTCGTAGAGTCCTTCGCCGATCTGCTCCGCCATCGGATTCTCGCCGCGATCCGCCTTCGCCGAAACCGTCACGTCACCGGGAGGCATGGGGCCCTGCCACTTCAAGCGCACACGCAGCTTCCGATGCGGATAGACGTCCTTCACCTGCATATTCACGTTCAGCAGGTCTTGGCCGTCTTTCAGCTTGATCGGCTTGGCCTCGCTCAAATCGGAGACACCGGGATAGAACGCGCGGCGGAACGGTGAATTCGGGTCGATGCGGTTCGCGCGATTGAAGACGATGATGTATTCCCCCGGGCCTACATGGTCGAAATCGAAAACACCTTTCGCGCCCTGAAATCCCCACAAGCCCGGCCGAGAATCGTCGTAACTCCCGGCGCGATAGAGCTCGACCGACGCGACTGCGAGCGGATTGCCGTCCGGGTCGAGGACGCTGCCCTGAATGTGGCCGGTCGGCAGCGCATCGACATCGTATTCGTAGCACGCGCCATCGGGAATTTTGAACGGCGGCAGCGCGCCGACGATCGTTTTCCGAGTCAGGTCCATGCGGGCCGGGAGACTTGCGGTGAGGCTGTACTCGCCGGCGTGCACGTCGTAGAAAGAATAGACGCCGTCCGCGCCGGTGGAGGTCTGGAAGCGGTCATCGCGCGACTGAAGCCTCAGAGCCACGTTCGGAAGCGGTTGTTGCGGATCATCCGGAGGCGCCAGAAACGGAGCGTCAGCACGCCGCAAAACACCGAAGACGGACGCCACCTGCCGGCCCCTGCGCATCGCCCGCAATTGCGGAAGGAGCGCGCGAGCATCCTTTGCGGGGCGCGTCCCATTGCAGATCGTGGCGAAAAGACGGCCTTCCGCGCCCGGCTGCGTGAAGACGAGGTACTGCTCACCCTTCTTGAAACGGTACGCGCAATCGCCATCCTCGCCGCCGGAGAAGACGTCGATTTCGGAGGAATCCACGCCGGCGAACCGCTCGTCGACGTGGAAGCGATAGCGAGTGAGACCGGGAGCAACGTCTTCGACGGCCGTGACGGCGCCGAGAAAAACGACATCGCCTTCTTGCAAGCCCGGACACTTCCCCGGAGGCGCCTGGGAACACGTGCAGGCCTGCGCCGCCAGCGACATTCCGAGAATGAGAAGGGAGAGGGCCCCAAGCCCGCGAAGAATCATCCTGTCTATCGTACAGTCTTTTCGGCACGATGCGAAACTCGTGTAAACGTTGCTAGACTGGAGATGGCCGGCCACAAGACGATCGCCGGCCGGGGAAGTCGATCGTGTTCGCGGGGAATCGAGATCGATGCGCGTCGGCGTAACAGGAGGCACGGGTTTCCTCGGCAGGGCGCTCGTGAGGCGGCTGCTCGCCCAAGGCACGCCAGTGCGGGTGCTTGCGAGACCATCACCGCGCGCCGATGAACTCGAAGCACAGGGCGCAGAGGTGGTGCGCGGCGATTTGAACGACGCGGCGGCGATCGAGCGAGCCGTGGAACGAGCGGAGGTTGTCTATCACGTTGCCGCCAAAATCGAAGGTCCGGGCACGAAGAGCGAATTCTTCGAAACAAACGTAGGAGGAACAGAGCGAGTTCTTACGGCATGCACCCGCGCAGGCACCGGCCGTGCGGTATATCTGAGCTCGATCGCAGTGTACGGCCTCGTTCGAGACGGGGAGCGGATCGACGAAAGCACGCCCTACGATGAAGCAGCCGACCAGCGCGACCTCTACGCGCAGTCGAAGATTGCGGCCGACGAACTTGCGGTTTCATTCGCGACGAAAACAGGGTTGCCGGTCTCGATCCTGCGGCCCGGAATCGTGTATGGGCATGGAAACCCGCTCCCGCTGGGCCTATTGGGGTTCCGCGCCGGAAAAACAAACGTGGTATTCGGGAATCGCGACCACCGAATCCCGTTGAATTACGCTGAGAACCTGGTCGACGCCATGGAACTCGCTGGCGGGCTAAAGGATGGAAAGCTGCGACAGTTCGTCATCGTCGACGACGAGAATCTTACGCTAGCGCAATACCACAGGACCAAGAGCGCGGCCGATCGCACGCGGACCCTGTTTCTTCCCGGCTGGCCCGTACGGCTCGGAGGGCCGCTGGCCGGGCTACCCGCGCATCAAGTGGAGCGGGCATTGCAGGATCGCCGGTACGACACGCGAAGAATCCGCCAAGAAATCGGATGGGCGCCAAAAGTGCCGCTGCGCGAAGCGATCGAGCAAACAGTGAAATCCGATCCGCAGAAGCACTGAGAGGCGGGAACAGGCCTGGAATGGTTTCGTGTTAGACTCTTTCAGGAATGGCGGTGGTTGTACCTGGTGCCCTCATTCAAACAGATTCCGATCCGGGATGATTCCATACTGCCGGGTGTGCGGCGATGAGGATTTGAATTCCCTTCCCTCTCGCCACAAGAAGATTCCTGCGCCCGCCACTTATGAGGTGTGAAGGCTTTCGTGACCGTTGAACATATCTTCCTTGGCGTTGCCGCGATCCCCTTTGTCTACTATCTGCTTGCGATGTACAGCACCGCGAGATTTTTCGGCGAAGCGAAACGGCATACGGCCCCCAACACAGACTTCCTGCCGCCAGTGAGCTGCCTGAAGCCGATCAAGGGTCTCGACGAGGATGCATACGAAAACTATGCGAGCTTCTGCCGGCAGGACTATCCAGAATACGAAATCGTCTTTTGCGTGGACCCGGATGATCCCGCCTTGCCGGTGCTCGAAAAGCTGATCCGCGATTTTCCCGAGCGGCAGATTCGCCTGCTCTTTGGCTCGGGGCGCAAAGCCATCAACGACAAAGTGGGGCGGCTAGTTCGGCTGACGACGGAAGCGAAGTACGACCTGTTCGTGATCACCGACGGCGACGTTCGCGTGCGGCCGGATTACCTGCGCACGGTGGTGTCGCCCTTCCGCGATCCCAGCGTCGGAGCAGCAACCTGTCTGTACGTTTCGACGAAGGAAACAAATCTGGTGCAAGAGCTGCAGTCCATCGGCATGATCTCGGACTTTTTCGCGCCGGTAATGGTCGCATGGCAGCTGAACGATCTGAAGGTCACATTCGGGCAGTCGATCATTACGACGCGCAAAGCTATTCAGGCGTACGGCGGGTATCAGGTGATCGAGGACCGGCCGGCGGACGACGTTTACGCGGGACGACTGGTGGCGGAGCAGGGATTCGAAGTGAAGCTGCTGCCGTACGTGGTGCAATCAGTCGCGGACTTCCAAACAATGCGCGACCTGCTTTACAAACGCACGCGCTGGATGACGGTGCAGCGGCTGATGCGGCCGTGGGGCCATCTTGGATTGATTTTCACGTGGGGGTTGCCGTGGTCGCTGGCGGCCGTCGCGACGCATCCGAGCGCGGGTGTCGCGATCGGTTACCTGGGCGGATATGCCGTATGCCGCGTTGCGATCACCTGGATGATCGGTGCGTGGGGAATGAAACAGGGCGGGCTGTGGAAGAAGATGCCGCTGATTCCCGTGTGGGATGCGATAGCGTTCGTGATGTGGATTGCGAGCTTCGGGCGCCGGACGATCCGGTGGCGCGGGGTCGACTATTTCCTGCGAGAAGGACGGCTCGTGGCCGCCACGCGCGCTCCGGCGGCGAGAGGATCATGAAGGCCAGGGTCGCTGTCGCCGGGGCGGGGATCTACGGAGCCACCATCGCGATTCGCCTGGCGGAACAGGGCCATAACGTTCAGCTATTCGATCCTCTCGGAGTGATGCGGGCCGCGTCCGTCATCAACCAGTATCGCATTCATTCCGGCTATCACTACCCGCGCAGCCCGGAGACGATCACCGAGACGCTCGAAGCGCGCGCCGAGTTCACGGCTGCGTTCGAGCCGGCGATCGTGCGGAACAGCCGGCACTATTACGCGATTCCTCACGAAGGATCACAGACCCCTCCCGAATTGTTCGAGAAGGTAATGGCGCAATACAAGCTCGTCTGCAAATCCTGCCGTCCCGAGTGGATGAATTTCGGTTTCATCGACCAGTGCTACGAAGTGGACGAGCAGATCTACGACCCCGATGTGTTGCGGGACGTCGTTACATCACGCATCGCCGCGCTCGGAATTCCGTTCGAGCGGCGGGCGTTCACGCCGGAGATGCGCCGGGATTACGATTTCGTCGTGTGGGCGACGTACGGGCTGGGACCCAGCCGCGGGCTTTTCAAGATCGCTAAGTATCAGGTGGCCGAGAAAATTTTGATCGAACTTCCGCCGATCCTGCGCCACATATCGCTCGTGGTTGTGGATGGCCCGTTCACCGCGTTCGACCCGTACGGAAGTTCGGAACGCTCGCTATTCGGCTCGGCCAAGAATACGAATCACTGGACGACAACCGATCCGAACGAGCCGATTCCGGAGCAATACGCCAAGCTCTTGAACGGGCCGGGATTCGAGCCGATCACGTTCAGCCGGTTCGATGCAATGCGAGCGGACTCGGCACTTGCCGTGCCCGCATCAAAGGATGCGGTTTACCTGGGATCGCGATTCACGATGCGCGTAGTCGAGAACAATCCTGCGCAGGACCGGAGAACTCTCTACATGCAGGAGCCCGCGCCGCGCGAGCTGCACATTTTCTCAGGAAAGGTCGTGAGCGCCGTGAAGGCGGCCCGACTCGTCTGCGAGAGGATCGCGAAGGATTAGTTAGAGTCCGCCGCCCGAGGCAGTCGTGCCCGGCTTCCCCGCACTCCTACCGGCTGGTTTCCGTCACAGAAGGACTCGCGGCACCAAGCTGGCGGTGGCGGTCGTTGCGTGGGTTGCGCCAGTTGACCTGGGGCATGAAGAGCGACGTGTCGATGCGATCGCGGTACTCGATGGCGATGTTGAGAAGCGAATCGAGCAGCGAATCGGATAGTTTGTGGGGCTGCAAACCGAGGTCGACCAACTTGGAATTCTTTGCGTTGTAGTAGTGGGCTTCGGCTTCGACGCGAGGGTCGGGAATGTGGTCGATTTCGACCTTGAGGCCTATCTTCTTCCCTGCCGCCTGGACCATGAGCGCGAGATCGAGAACGGAAAATTGTTCGGTGAACTGGTTGAACACGCGGAATTCGCCTACACCGGCCGGATGCAAACAAGCGATCTCGACGCAACGCACAGTATCCCGTATGTCCAGGAAGCCGCGGGTCTGGCCGCCCTTACCGTAGACAGTGAGCGGGTGACCGACAGCAGCCTCCACACAGAAACGGTTGAGGACGGTGCCGAACACTTCATCGTAATCGAAGCGGTTGATCAGAGCTTCATCGAAGGCAGTTTCATCGGTGACGGTGCCGTATACGACGCCCTGGTTCAAATCGGTGGCGCGCAGCTTCCAAACCTTGCAACAAAACATGATGTTGTGGCTGTCGTGCACTTTCGACAGATGGTAAAAGGAGCCGGGCTGTTTGGGGTAGGGGAGCACGTCCTTGCGGCCGTTGTGCTCGATTTCGATATAGCCCTCTTCGATATCGATGTTTGGCGTGCCGTATTCGCCCATCGTGCCGAGCTTGACGAGATGACAATCCGGCGCGAATTCGCGCAGAGCGAACAGCAGGTTGAGCGTGCCGACGACGTTATTGACCTGCGTGAAAGCCGCGTGCTTGCGGTCGATCATCGAATAGGGTGCTGAACGCTGCTCCGCGAAATGGACCACCGCTTCCGGCTCAAATTCCTTGATGGCCGAGGAGAGAAACTCGTAATCGGTGACGTCGCCAATGAGGAGATCGATTGTCTTGCCGGTGTGAGCGTTCCAGGCGCGCAGGCGCTCGGGGAGCGCGCGAATGGGAGTCAGCGTCTGCACGCCAAGCTCGAAATCCCACTGGCGCCGCACAAAGCTATCGACGATGGCGACATTGTGGCCCTTCTGCGAGAGATACAGGGCCGTCGCCCAACCGCAGTAGCCATCTCCGCCCAGCACGGCAATCTTCATCGATCCTCCTCGATGCCCATTCTGTCAAAAGTGAACGCCGGAACCACGCCCGCCAGAATCATTTGGTTCAATTGTATCGTTTTACCCTCAGCTGCGGAATAGTAGCAAGCATCTTTTGCCCGGCTGGTGTCATTTTCCTGGAATGCTTCCCCGTGAATCCAAGCGATCACTAAAGGGAATGTGACCCAATTGCACTCGTCCTACGATGCGCGAGCCGCGGCGCCACGCGCGACGGTCGCCAGTCCAGTCCAGCTATAGCCGCGATGAGAGCGCACGGTCACGTCGCGAAAGCCGCTCGCGAGCCATGCACGCACTTGATCCCCCGTCAGATAGTGCGCTACAGGAGTAACCAGCTGATCGAACACGTTGGCGTGGATCTCATCGAACGGGTAGGAATACATCGACGCGAAATAGTCTCCATACGGCAGCATCGCGGGGCCTCTGCCATTGGCACGCGGGCGGTAGAACAGCTTGATCACAGCCCAGAGAAATGCGGAAGGCAGGAGGCACGCGGCACGAAGAAGGCCCGCCGGAAGCCTGGATGTGACCCGGGTGCGGATCGGATCGACGTAGCGCGTGATCCATTCGTTGCCTTCCAGTCCATAGACCCAGAACGACACTCGCCCTCCCTCACGCACACGCGAAGCGAGGCTCGCAAAAGCCGCAGCCGGATCGGGGAGATGGTGAAGAACCCCTACGGAAAAAGCCAAGTCGAACACCGGGCGCACAGGCGGCTGCATCAAGTCTCCGATGACGACATGCGCATTCGGCAGTTGTCGCGTATGGTTGAACGCGACGAACGCGCTCTCACCAAGATCAATGGCGACGACCGCTTTGGCGCCGTGCGATGCCGCAATGGCCGTGTGGCGGCCCTTGCCGCAGCCGCCCTCAAAGACGACCTGACCGGCGAAGTCGGCGGCGGTGACCGGCGCGACCCAGGCGAAGAACTCCTGCTCGTAGTAGTCGCGGAGATCACTCCAACGAAGCCATTCCTCCGCGAAGCGCGAAGCCGTTTCGGTCTTCACGGCGTCCACATTTCCCGGAAGCAGCACGGGGACACCCTCACGGATCGGAAACCGCGAGCCGCAAGCGGAGCATGCCAGCTCGCCCGCCATCACATGTCCATCGTCTTCGCGAACGTCATCGGGACGCAAAGACAGGTTTCCGCCGCAGTTGGGACAAGCCAGGAGGGGTAGAACTTCGCGTCGCATGAAAGTGGTGCGCTATCGGCCGGCGGCGCCGGCGGTTCGCGGAGGCTCCGTGCGCCCTGCGCCCGCACTTCGGCGCCCGCGCAACTCGCGAACGGTATAGACGGGCTTGTCCTGTGATTCGTAGTAGGTGCGCGCCAGCAATTCGCCGATCAGGCCGATGGCAATGAACTGGATGCCGCCCATCACCAGCGCCATGCCAAGAATCATCAGCGGGCCGTGATTCGCCAGCAGGCCTTCGTCGAGAAGCGCCTTGCGCGCGAACACCCACAGGCCAATGCCGAAGCCGCCGGTCAAGCAGGCGAGCCCGGCCAGGCCGAACAGTTGCAGCGGCTTCGTCGAATAATCGAGCAGAAACTTGACGCTGACCAGGTCAAGCAAAACGCGGATGGTGCGCGAAATGCCATAGTTCGACTTGCCGTTTTTTCGCTGCACGTTGCTGATCGGCACTTCCGCCACCGATGCTCCAGCCCAGCTCGCCAGCGCGGGGATGAAGCGATGGAGTTCGCCATACAGGTGGATTTCCGAGAGTATCTCGCGACGATATGCCTTGAACGTTGTGCCGAAATCGTGCAGATCCACGCGCGAAAGCTTGGCCATGATGCGGTTGGCGACGCGGCTGGGCAGTTGGCGCGTGAGCCAGTGGTCGGTGCGCTCGACCCGCCAGCCGCTCACGATGTCGTAACCTTCCTTCATCTTCTCGATGAAGATCGGAATCTCCGCCGGGTCATGCTGGAGATCGCCGTCCATCGAAATGATGACTTCGCCGCGGGAATGGTCGAATCCGGCCTTCAGCGCAGCGGTTTGCCCGAAATTGCGGCGCAGTCTGACCACCGTGACGCGCTCGTCATCATTTGAGATTTCCGAAAGTATGCGGAAGGTGCCGTCGCGGCTGCCGTCGTCCACGAACACGATTTCGTACGGCTCGCCGATCGCGTCCATGACGTCAATGATCTTGACGTAAAGTGGGGTTACGCTCTCCTGCTCGTTGAACAGAGGCACAACGACGGAGTAGGCCAGCGGATTGGCTTCAGTTGTCATTGGATCGACTGTGGAAGTATATCAATCGGACGCGAGACTGCGCGACAGGTTTCTCGAGGGGTCAACACGCGAGGCAACGGCCTGCGGCGCCGGTTCGCCGGCAGGAACCGCCGGCGAGGCAGACTGGTCCAGAGGGTGATTCGTAAGGAGAACTTTGCCGCCACTGGCCGCCACCACGTTGAGTGGAGCCGAGGCAACCAGTTGTTCGTAACGCGGCAAATCGCGCTGGAACGTAAGCAAGTAATGCCGTTCCGGCGCAAGCCAGAGGTTCTTGAATTGCGAATCGTCGATGAAGATCTGCGGCGCGCCCGGCGCGTAGGAACCGTATTCCAGATTGACTCGACGGTCGGTGAGAAGAAACCCTTGGCGATTGGTGTAGAAGAAGATGGATGAGAATTGGTAGTAGAAACCTTGCGTGATGAGTTTCCCCTCAGGAGCCCGCATCAGCGCCTCCGCCAACGGCCGCGACGAGAGGTACGGGTCGAAGACCACCATCGCCAGCCGCGCCGCGTGAAAAAACAGAACCATCATCAGAGCGGCAGCCAGAAACGCTCGCCGGCTGGCGGATTGAAGAGTTCCCACAGCGCCGACGAGGAAAGCGATTCCCGCCAGGGCAAGCGGCAACCGAAGATAGGCAAACGAGTCGAGGGTTAAGTCTTCCATGTGGCCGAGCGAGAGCGTGTAGGCCTTGGCGTGGTGGCTGAGCGCCGACGATATGTCTCCTGAAGCGGGCAGGCCATGCACGCGGATGAGGATCGCGAACACCGTGAGGGCTGCCAAAGCGGCAATTACGGAAAGCGCCCGAGTTCCCCGCCGGACCCAACTGCCCCCGATCGCCATCGCGCAACCGAGCAACAGTGCGAGCGCCGGGTAAGCAGGCATCGAGTAGTATTCCTGCGTCGTTGAAAACGTGAAGAAAACCAGCACAAATCCAGCCCAGCAAAGCGCGAGCAGCCGGGTCTTTCCGGCGCGATCGACGGGCCTGAAAGAAAGTTTCGCGACCGCCGGCAGATAGACGCTCCAAGGAAACAGCCAGACCAGGTGCAGCAGCCAGAACGAGAGGCGGGGGACCGTATTGTAGTCGCGCGGGTAGCGAAGATTCAGGAAGCGGAGGACTTGCTCATTGATGAAGAAGAACCAGAGAAACCCGTGGTATTGCCCCGGCCCGCTGTGAAGCGTGAACGCGAAATAGGGTGGGTTTCGAAGGGTCGCCAGGACGTGCCAGGGCGCCGCAATCAGTAAGATGACCAACGCGCCGGAAAACGGATGGAGCCGCTTCCAGGCTTTGACCGAGAACAGCTGGTGCGTGACGAAGAGATAGATCAGCCCCCCAGCGATCGGAAAAACGACGGCGACCATACTCTTCAGCAACAGCCCCGTCCCGAGACTCGCAGCGAGCAGCAGCGCCCATAAGCGAGGGTGGGATTCCTCCTCGTCGAGTGCTCGCAGCAGCGACCACATCGCCAAGGCCACGGTAAACGTCAGCATCACGTCAGGAATGAGGATGCGCGTGAAGAGGAAGAGGCCAATGCACGTGGACATGCACAAGCCCGCGTAGAAACCCGCGCGCTTGCCGAACGCCCACGCGCCGAATGCCGCCGTCAGAAGGCAAAGGGCGATGGCCGAGAGAGCTACGGGAAGCCTCGCCGCCCAATCGTGAACGCCGAAGGCTTTGTAGGAACCCGCCATCATCCAGTAGATGAGAGGGGCTTTCTCCAGGTAAGCGACGCCATCGAGGCGAGCCGTGACCCAATCGCCGGAAGCGAGCATGTTGCGCGCGATCTGCGCCTGCACGGAATCGACATCATCCATCAACGATGGAGGAGAGATCACGCAGCCCAGATACACGGCGCTCGCGAACAACAGAACTATGATGTAGAGGTAAGAACGCGTTCCGTCGCCGTTTGACGCAACGCGGGAATCGGTTCGGTTTGGATCCGCCATTTCCTCATCCATAAGAACAAAATCATCAAGCCCCAAAGGTGATAGCCCAGATTGGCGCGCCGCTCAAGATGAGCGTTCACGCACCGATCGATCGCGCCGGGCCGGAACAGCCCGGCGCGCTCGGACGTGCCGCTCTGTAGCGCATCGAGCATCAGCGGGCGGAGCGGGCCGCGCAGCCATTCATGGGTGGGGATGTCGAGTCCGGCCTTCTTGCGGCGCAGCACCGACGCGGGGAGCTTGTCCCTCATCAGTTCCTTCAGGAGAAACTTCAGACGCGAACCCCGGATTTTGAAAGAAGCCGGAAGCGATGCCATGAATTCGACGATGCGATGGTCGAGCAGCGGCGGCCGCGCCTCGACGGCGTGCGCCATGCTCATCCGGTCTACCTTCATCAGGATGTCGTCCGGGAGATAGTACTTTTGATCAAACCAGAGAAACGGGGACACATCGTCTCCGTCCGCCAACTTGGGGCGGAGCTCACCGAGGATGCGATCGAGCGCGCCCGGAAGAGGCGCATTGACCAAATCCGCTTTGGAGGCGTCGGAAAACGTCCCGTTCCAGTAGACGTGAGCCCGCTCGGGCGGCAACAGGCAGCCCTCCAGGAAGCGCTTGGCCATGTATTCAAGGCTGATCTTGTCGTCCGACACGGGCCACAAGCGGGTGGCTGCGAGACCGAGACGTATCGCCGCCGACGGAAATTGCCGAACGAGACCGGCAAGGCGGTTGGCGCGATACGTGAGATAGCCGCCGAACAGCTCGTCGCCGCCCTCGCCGCTGAGCGCGACGGTCACTTTGGTTTTCGTCATCTTCGAGAGAAACCAGAGAGGCAGCGCGCCTGCGTCGGCATCCGGCTCGTCATTGTAATAGGCAAATTCCTCGATCGCGCTCGAAAGGTCTTCGCCGGGGTTGAGATCGAACTCCTCGTGATCGGTTCCGTACTGGGCCGCCACCTCGCGGATGTAGGCGGTCTCGTCGAAACTCCTTCCGAGAAAGGAAATGGAAAGCGTTTTCAGGCGCGAACTCGATGCGCGCGCCGCGTAATGCAGGATGGTGGAGGAGTCGATTCCCCCGCTGAGCCAAACTCCGAGGGGAACATCAGAGAGCAGATGCTCGCGTACCGATTGCGCGAGCAAGCCGTCGAGTTCTTCCTTGGCGGAATCGAGAGTGATATCACGCGACGGACCGTACGGCAGGCGCCAGTAAGCATCAGAAGAAACTTCGCCGTCGCGCCATTCGAGCCAGTGCCCCGGCGGAAGTTTTTCGATTCCGTCCACGAGCGTCCAAGGGCACGGAACGTAGTTCAAGGACAGGTAACAATCGAGCCCGGTCATGCTAAGCCGGCGGTCGATCTCTGGATGGACCAGGATAGCTTTCAGCTCGGAGCCGAAGAAGATGTCCGCGGCGCGACGCGCGAAATAGACCGGCTTGATGCCCATGCGGTCGCGGGCCAGAACGAGGCGCCGGCTCGATTCGGTCCACAGCGCGACTCCGAACATTCCGCGCAGCCGGGAAAAACAAGCTTTGTCCCACTCGATGAAGGCGTGCAGAACCGTTTCCGTGTCGGAACGGGTATGGAAACGGTGGCCGAGCTTCTCTAACTCTCCCCGCAACTCCAGGTGATTGTAGATCTCGCCGTTGAAGACGATGATCGTGCCGCCGTCGTCTGTCTTTATGGGTTGATTGCCTGTAGCGAGATCGATGATCTTCAGACGCGTGGCGCCCATCGAACAGATCGGCGACCGGAAGACGCCCTGCTGGTCGGGCCCGCGATGAATCAGCGTGGCGACGGCTTCATCGATTCGATTGGGACCGGGGGACCAGTTCCTATGCGTAAATCCGGCAATGCCGCACAAATTGCGACGCTCCTGACTGCAAGGGACACCAAACCGCTACACTCGTCCCGGCGGTCCTATTCATAACGCAGAGATTCGACAGGCTGAAGCTGAGCGGCCGTCTTGGCCGGCAGGTACCCGAAAAGCACACCGGTTGCGCAGGATACTACAAAGGCCGACACGACGGATAGCCATGAAATCGGGATGCTGAGCCCGCCCGGCACGGGAAGGAACTGCACCAAAGTCTCGGCGAAGAATGGAATCACGATCGCGATTCCGACCCCAATCATCGCGCCCGTCCCGCTGATCAGGATCGCTTCGAGCAGAAACTGATAGAGAATTTCGCTGCGCCGGGCGCCGATCGCCTTTCGGATGCCGATCTCGCGCGTCCGCTCGGTGACGCTGACGAGCATGATGTTCATGATGCCGATGCCGCTGATCAGGAGCGCCAGCATGGCGACCAGCAGGAGCACGATGGTCATGGCCAGCGAGATGCGGCGGGCCGTCTCGAGAAGCGACGAGAGGTTCTCGATGTCGTACTCCGCTACCGGGCGATGGCGGGTCCTCAGAATCTGCGCCACCGTCTGGGTGGCGAGCGGCACGTTTTCGGGCCGGTCCGCCTGCGCGTAGAGCGTCACGATGAACTCGTCACCGGTGTAATACTTCACCAGCGAAAACGGCACCAGGACGGAATCGGTCCTGATCTCCGACTGGCCGAACGTCCCGATTCGCTCGGCGAAAACGCCGATGACGGTGAAGGTCAATTCGCCGACGTGAATGCTTTGCCCGACCGGATTCTCGCCGGGGAAGGCCGTCTGCGCGAGGTGATCCGACACGACGCAGACTTTGCTGACCGTTGAAAAATCGCCCTCGTCGAAATACCCGCCGCGCAGGATCAGGAGATTGCGGATCTCCTGAAACCCGGGCGTCACGCCCACGAGGCCAACCGGCCAGGCTTTCCCTTCCGCCACGACGGTCAGCTGGACATCGTTTGTGCCGGCCGCCTGCACGATTTCGGGGATGCTGTGCCGGATGGCGTCGAGGTCGCTCAGGGAGATCTGGTCGGCAAGAGTAATGTTCTGCGTGGCGCTCGTGTGCTCGAGCGAGGCAAAGACGATATTCGATCCCACGGCTTCGATCTGGGCCGCGACGTACTTTCTGCCCGTAAGCGCGACCGTCACCACCAGGACGATACAAGCGCTGCCGACCACAACGCCGAGCATCGTCAGCGCGGCGCGCAGCCGATTGGCGCGCAGAGCCTCCATCGCCAAATTCCAGGTTTCCGACCAGCTGATTGTCGAACCCTTCAAAACTCCTCCCACAGACTTCTAAACGTTTCCTTCACGATAGGCCGGATTCTTTCCCGACGATGTTTTACACGATGTGTCCCGGCGAAACTGGGGTCAGCGGACAGCCGGCTCCACGGCGGCGAGTTCAGGTATCTCAATGCGTATCTGCGTGCCCTCCCCCTCCTGACTGCGGATATCCATCTCGAACTGGTCTCCGTAGAGAAGGCGCAGGCGCTGGTGCACGTTGCTGATCCCGATGCCGCCGCCATAGACCTCCAAGAGGCGCTCGGGCGACATGCCCATGCCGTTGTCGTCGATTTCGATGGCCAGGCGGCCGTCGTGGCGGCGCGTCCGGATATGAATCTGCCCGCCCGCGAGGCGCGGCGCCAGCCCGTGCTTGATCGCGTTCTCGACAATGGGCTGCAGCAGCATGCTGGGGACGAAAACGTCGAGCGTCTCTTCGTCGATTTCCTTGAAGATCTGCAACTTGTCGCGCCCAAAGCGGATCACTTCGATGTCGAGGTAGTCGTCGATGAACTCGATCTCGTCGCGCAGCGGCACAAACGTCTCGTGTTTGCGCAGCAAGCGCCGCAGGATATTCGAGAGCTTGAGCACCACGCCGCGGGCCATGTCGGGATCGAAGCGGATCAGAGACGAAACGGTGTTGAGCGTGTTGAACAGGAAATGAGGATTGATCTGGCTGGTGAGGGCGTCCATGCGCGCTTTCAGCAGGTGCTGCTGGTGCTCCTCGAGATTCATCTCCGTGCGCGTGTTGTTCCAGATCTTGACGGCCATGGCCACGCACATCACCGAGGAAAGCACGACCAGCGCCGCATAGCCCAGATTGGTCGTATGAATCGAGAAGATCCACCGCGCCGGAACGGTGTAGGCAAGCTCGATCAAGCCCACCGCGAAGGCGGCGCAACCGAACAGCGGCAGCATCGCCCAGTTGCCCTTGCGATAGCGGACGAGATTCCACAGCCACTGCGGGATGTTCAGGAAGAGAAACGGGCCGAAATGCCAGACGTCTTCTTTTTCCGGAATCACGTCGCGGATCATGCCCGCAAGCAGGCCGACCAGAGCAGCCGACGGGCTGGACAACCATTCGTGATTTCCAAACGCAGGAAGACTGATGAGCGACCCGCCGAGAAGGCCCACGATTCTCCCTCCGATCAATCCCATCAGGAAGGAGCCTTCGAGCGTCAGATCCAGGAACGGGTAGCCGAAGATGCGCAGGATAATTCCCGTTGCCAGCGGCGGCGTCAGGAAAAGCAGCAACATCACTTTCTGATCGGAGTCGCGATTTTCGGTGAAGACGAGTTTGCGGAACGAATGGAAGCGGACCAGCAGCGCCGCAAGCGCCGCCGCCCAGCCTACCTTCAGGACCAAGGTGAACAGCAGGTCCCTGCCCTCTAAGAGTGTGCCCATTTCGTTCGCAAGCCGCCGTCAGGAGATCCTTTTGTTAAAGTAGCCAATGCGGGGTGCGATGTAAAGAGTGGGTGCCGGCGGCGGCAAAGCGTTCCGCGCGCTGGAGTCGTGGAATGAAGACGGCAGCTCTTGAGGAAGGCTAGACGGAGCCAAGACGCTGGCGTCACCCCCAAAAGCCACCCTAAATTTAGGGCGGCTATTGCTGCTGTTGCTGCTGGGCGGGTTGCTGCGGCCGTTCCAGGACCGAGGGCGGGGGCACGTTGCCAACCGTGATTTTGTTGAGCTGCTCGCAGCCGGCGTCATCGATGGCAGGGCGGACACGCACGTCCACCGAAAGGCTCTGCCCGGCGTGGCCCTTGTAAACGCCCCGCACGGGCGCCACGTCGCCATAGTCTCTTCCATAGGCGATGCGGACGTGCCGCAAGCCGACCGGCTTGCCGAGCGTCGGATCGAATCCCATCCAGCCGGTGTTGGGCATCAGGACTTCCGCCCAGGCATGCGAGGCCTGTCCGCCGATCACGTCCTCCTGCTTCGCATCGGGCGCGGCCGTGCTGCCCGGAACCAGATAGCCGGAAACGTAGCGCCCGGGGATTCCCCGCATCCGCACAACCCCGAGGAGCAGGTGGGCGAAATCCTGGCAGACGCCGGCGCCGATCGACAGCGAGTCCTCGATCGAGGAATGAACGTGCGTGGCGCCCTTCACGTAGCGAAAGCGCTGATGGATCAAGTCCGCGGCGGCCTGCGCAAATCCGGCTACGGTTCCTCCACTGGCTCTTTCCGCCACCTCGACGATTTCCTTGATGCAGGCGAGATGCGGCACATATCCGGTGGGAGCCATGAAGTCGAAATATTCCTCGTCCAACTGGTGGCTGCGCGAATCGAATTCGGCAAGCGTCGTCGGATCCGCGGGCGCGTCGGAAGCTTCGTGCGCCAGCACGACGGACTCCGCCTCGACTTTAAGGCGCTGGTGCTCGGGGAGCACGTTGAACTGATGCACCCAGTTACCGTGGGCGTCGCGATAGGCCGTGCCACGCGAGCCGGGATTGGTGGTGAGGCGGAAGGAGAGACAGCTCTGCCTCTCGTCGTGAAGCGGGCGCAGACGGACCTCGTTGTAGCTTTCGGAAACGGGGCCGTCGTAAACAAATTCAGTCGTATGGACCAGGCGATATCGATTCATGCCACCACCGCGTAGTAGAAGTAGGTTCGGGCGATGTCGTCTCCAATCGCTCCGCACATCCGCAACAGATCGTTCAAATAACCGTGCAAACCCTGCTTGAAGATTTCGTCCACCCGGTCGTAGCGGAGCCTCTCGACCACCCTGCCCGCCAGCCTTTCGGCTTCGTTGGCGTACGAGCCCGCCGGGCTGCCGCTGATGGCTCGCAAGCCAGCTTGCACCTCCGAAGTGCTGAATCGGATCGAGCGGGGATGCCGCGGGTGCAGGATCAGCATCTCCGCCACCTTTTCCGGCTCGATCGCCGAGTGATACTGGCGATGATAGGCTTCGTAGGCGCCCACCGAGCGCAGCACCGCCATCCACTGGTGGTTATCCGGGGCACCGACCGAAGGCAGCGCGTCGAGAAGGTTGTAATACTGCACGTCCACGAGCCGCGCGCTCATTTCCGCGCGCTCAATCGACCAGCCGACACGAAGAAACTCCCAACCCTCATCGTGCGGCATGGTGGCGTCCGTCACTCCGTGGAAACGGTGGGCGCCAAACTTGACGAGATCGCAGAAGCGATGCGGGCCGGCCGCGATCTCGTCCTCGGGACGAAAGCGCGTCACGGTGTAGTAGAGGCCGTTGATGTCCTCCCACATTTCGCGGGAGATGCGGTCGCGGATCGTGCGGGCGTTTTCCCGCGCCTTGGAAATGCATTGCACGATCGAGCTCGGGTTGTCCTGGCGGAAAGCGAGGAATTCGAACACGTTTTCCGCATTCGCCTCGCTATAGAACTCGTGGAACAGTTTCTCCTCCCCGGCCATAATGACGAGCGGCTCCCAGCGCAGGCGATACGACTGCTGCGACTGCTCGAGCATCATGTGGTAGTTCACGTCGAGGATGCGGGCCGTGTCCTCGGCGCGCTCGATGTAGCGCGCCAGCCAGAAGAGCGATTCCGCGATGCGCGAAAGCATGTCAGCCCTCTCCCCGCAGAACCCACGTGTCCTTGCTGCCGCCGCCCTGGGAAGAGTTCACCACCATGGAATCGTGCTGCAGCGCCACGCGCGTCAATCCACCGGGAACGATCGTCACTTTCTCGCCGTCGTAGAGGCAGTACGGACGCAAATCGACGTGCCGCCCCGCCACGCTTCCCGTGGAAGGATCGTAGGAAGGGACGCGCGAGAGCGGAACGACGTGCTGGGCGATGTAGTTTCGCGGGTTTGCCCGGATGCGCTCGCGGAACTCCTCGATCTTGGCGCGGTCGGCCGCCGGCCCCATCAGCATCCCGTAGCCGCCGGACTCGCCCACGGCTTTTACCACCAGTTCGGCAAGGTGCTCGAGCACGTACGAGAGATCGCCGGGGTTCGCGCAGAGGTACGTGGGAACCGTCTTCAGGATCGGCTCTTCGCCGAGGTAGTAGCGGATGAACGTGGGCACGAAGGAGTAGATGGCCTTGTCGTCCGCGACGCCGTTGCCCACCGCGTTCGCGAGCGCCACGTTGCCGGCGCGGTAGGCGCCCATCAGGCCGGGGACTCCCAGGATCGAATCCGCGCGAAACGTCAACGGATCGAGGAATTCATCGTCCACGCGGCGATAGATCACGTCCACGCGCTTCAGCCCGCGGATCGTCTTGGTGTACACGATTCCGCCATCCACGATCAGGTCGCGCCCTTCGACCAACTGGATTCCCATCTGCTGCGCGAGGAAGCTGTGCTCGAAATACGCGCTGTTGTGGATGCCGGGCGTCAACAGCACGATCTGCGCGCCGTCCTCACCGCGGGGCGAAAGGCTGCGGAGAATCCGGGCAAGCTCCGCGGGATAGTGATTGACCGGCAGCACTTCGCACGCCTGAAACGCGTCGGGGAGCGTGCGGGTCATCACCAGGCGGTTTTCGAGCACGTAGGAAATTCCGCTCGGCGTGCGCACGTTGTCTTCCAGCACGTAGAAATCGCCGCTCTTGGAATCGCGCACGAGGTCGATCCCGCAGATGTGCGTGTAGATTCCGCGAGAAACTTCCACGCCGATCACCTCCCGCCGGAAATTCGGGCAGGAGTAAACCAGCCAGCGTGGAATCTGGCGGTCCTTGAAGATGGACTGCTTTCCATAGACGTCCTGCAGGAAAAGATTCAGCGCCACCACGCGCTGCGAGAGGCCCCGGTCGATGCGCTCCCATTCCGACTGCGGCAGGATGCGGGGGATGAGATCGAAGGGGAACAAGCGCTCGGTGCCGCGGCCGTCGCTATAGACGGTGAACGTGATCCCTTGAATCAGGAAGGAGAGGTCGGCGAGCCTTCGGCGCTCCTCGAACTGTCCCGGCGCCATCGCCGCAAGCTTCTGGAACAGCTTGGCATAGTGAGGGCGCGGCTGACCGGGCGCCGAGAACATCTCGTCGTAAAAGCTCCCGGTGTCGTAGCCTTCAAATAGGCCCGATTTCACCATGTGCGCCGGTGCGGCTCCCATTGTCTTACTTTATCAACGGCTCTCCTGGCGCTTTCACGAAAAGAATCTATGCAACACATCAGCAATTTCGAGCTGTTTCTTAGCGCGCCATTTGTGGAATGCGCGCGATGCCGCTGCGGAAGGCGAAGGGGCAGGTCTTACAACCCTGCTATAATGACCGGCTTACATGAAACGCTCGAAGCGACAAGGGAAGGCGCGGGTGGTGGCGCGGGCTGTATTGCCCACGCGGTTTGGCCCTTTTTCGATCGCCGGAATCAAAGGCCGCGGGCCGGACGAAGAGGCCGTGGCCATACAGCACGGGCGGCTGAAACCCGGCACTGCGCCCCTCGTCCGGATCCATTCGCAATGCCTGACGGGCGATGTCTTCATGTCCGAGCGATGCGACTGCCGCGCCCAGCTCGAGCTCTCGCTTCGCAAGATCGCAAAGGCACGCTCCGGAATCGTGCTCTACCTGCCGCAGGAGGGCCGCGGCATCGGCCTGATCAACAAGGTGAAGGCCTACGAGCTCCAAGACGAAGGCCTCGATACCGTGGAAGCGAACCGCCAGCTGGGATTCGCGGCCGACTCGCGCGATTACGATTTCGCGGCGGCGGCGCTGAAGGCGCTGGGCGTCCGCAGGGTGCGGCTGCTCTCGAACAACCCAGATAAGATCAACCAGCTCGAGCGCGGCGGCGTTCGCGTCGTCGAGCGAATTCCCTGCCGCCCGCGCACCAGCCATCATTCGCGCGCCTACCTGCGCACGAAAAAGCAGAAGCTCGGCCATATCCTCGCGGGGCTGTAGACTCGGCTGTCCTTAACGTGGGAGAGGTGCTTCCATGACGAAAGCCATCCAGCAATCCGTTCGGCTGGCGGCTTCGCCGAACGAGCTATTCGAAACCTACCTGGACTCGAAGAAGCATTCCGCGGCCACGGGCGGCAAGGCCCGCATGAGCCGCAAGCCGGGCGGCACGTTCACGGCGTGGAACGGTCAGCTCCGCGGACGCAATCTTCTGATCGTGCCGAAGCGCTTGATCGTGCAGTCGTGGCGCGCTACGCACTGGAAGGCCGGCGATCCCGATTCGATCCTGATTCTGCGATTCAGCAAGGCTCCGGGTGGAGGGCAGATCGATCTTGTCCACGCGAACGTCCCGGCGCACGACCACAAGGGCGTCCGCCTGGGTTGGCCGAAGTATTACTGGAAGCCGTGGAAGAAGTACCTGGCGCGGAAAAAGAAGGGCCGCTAGCCCCCGCCGACAAACTGGACGATTTCGAAGCTGTCGTTCGGTTGGACGCGAGTCTCCTGCCAGCGGGCGCGAGGAAGAATATCCAGGTTGCGCTCGATCGCCACGCGATCGCTCTTCATGCCGAGGTGATCGAGCAGCGCGACGACGTTCAGGTTTTCGGGGATTTCGCGGCGCTCGCCGTTGATTGTGACCGTCATTGGTGGTTGCGCTGGATAAGAACGATGAGAGATCCCTCAGCTCGTCCGCCGCGGCGGACTCCTTCGGGATGACGATCCTGGTCGGATCGTCACTTTTGCCGCGAGCGCATCGCGAAGCGAATCTCGTCCTTGCCGGCATCCGCGCTGGCCTGGATGACGAGCGCCAGATTGCCCTTCCCGAGAGGCGGGAGTGGAAATTCAATCTTCACGCGGCCTTGATCGTCGCTCGTGCCCGTGTGGCGAGCATTTCCCGCGGCACCCTCGATCGCGGCTTCCACCTGAACGCCCGCCTGCGGCTGCCGGTCGGCTCGCCGCACGATCTCCACATCGAGCGAGACGGTGCCGCCCGCGAGCCATGACTGCGGATTGAGAAGCTGCACCTGAATCCCGGCCGCGCGAATTTCCTGCTCCGCCGCGGCGGCAATCTCTGTGGCGAGAGCGCCCGCGCGCAGATCGTCGATCACCGCGCGATGCTGATGTGCCACGCGTTCGCGCAGCGTTTCCGCGCTGAATTCCGTGGAGCCCGCAAATTCCTCGTAGCTGGATGCTCGCCGGTGCAGGACGCGCCCGTGCTGGTACACGGCCGTATCGATGACGGGATGGTGCGGGCCCCGATCCTCCGTCTGGACGTGGAACACCTGGTCGCCGACGTGGACGTCCGTGTTAAATCCGGAACTCATCGACAGCCGATTCCCTCCCGGGGCGTTCCGGGGAACGCCGCGACGAATAAAATCTTGGGGAGTTCATTTGACCGATCCTGGCTCGAACGCTATTATAGCAGCGCATCGAAAATGGACAGCAACTACCTCGACAATTACGGCCCACTTTTGCTGATGTTTATACTGGCGGCCGGGCTGGCCGCCGTGCTGATTACGGCCTCCACGCTAGTAGGCAGGCACAAGCACTCGCGCGAGAAGGATCAACCGTACGAGTGCGGAATCAGCCCCACGGGTGACGCGCGGCACCCTTTTTCCGTGCATTTCTACATGGTAGCGTTGATTTTCATTCTGTTCGATATCGAGGCCATCTTTCTGTATCCCTGGGCGCTCGTCTACCACCAACTGAATGTGTTTGGCTTTGTGGAGATGTTGCTCTACATTATGATCCTGCTGGTCGGATACATTTTCCTCTGGAAGAAGGGCGCGCTCGACTGGGACCGGTAACCGCCCCTCCGGAATCGGATCCATCGTGGAATCACAGGAAATCGGCAAGAACCCTGTTGTGCAGAAACTCAAGGACTGGGACGCGAAGGCCGTCGCCGAAGTGATCGAGTTCCGAGGCGAAACCACGGTCGTCGTGCCGCAGAGCCATCTGCTGCGCACGGCCGAATATCTTGCGACCGAGCCCACCCTGCGGTTTACATTTCTTTCCGACATCACCACGGTTGACCGATTCCCGATCGAGCCTCGCTTCGAACTGAATTACGAGCTGCTTTCGCTCGAGCGGCAGCAGCGCCTGCGCTTGCGGGTGCGCTTGCCGGGCAGCGAAGCGTCGGCGCCATCGGTGACTTCCGTGTGGCCGACGGCCAACTGGCACGAGCGCGAGAATTTCGACCTTTTTGGCGTTCGCTTCACGGGGCACCCCGACCTGACGCGCATCTTGTTGCCGGACGAGTGGGAGGGGCACCCGCTCCGGAAGGATTATCCCGTGGAAGGGTTTCGCTAGGCTTTCATGGACATGGCTGAGCTATGAACACGAGGACAACCATGATCGAGACGCCCGCCGGCCCCGCCGAGCCGATGGTCCTCAACATGGGGCCGCAGCACCCATCGACGCACGGTGTGCTGCGCGTGATCCTGGAGCTGGACGGCGAAATCGTGCTCAAGGCAAAGCCCGTGATCGGCTACCTGCATACGGGCATCGAAAAATCCTGCGAATCGAAGACGTATTCGCAGTGCATCACGCTCACCGACCGCATCGACTACCTCGCGCCGCTCTCGAACAATCTGGGCTTCTGCCTGGCCGCCGAAAGGCTGATCGGGATCGAGGTGCCCAAGCGCGCGCAATACATCCGGGTGCTGCTCACGGAGCTGACGCGCATCACTTCGCACCTTGTGTGGCTCGGGACGCACGCGATCGATCTCGGCGCGATGTCTGTGTTCCTTTACAGCTTCCGCGAGCGCGAAGAGATCATGAAGATTTACGAGTACGTATCCGGCCAGCGGATGATGACTAGCTACTTCCGCATCGGCGGACTCGCGCTCGAACCGCCGCCGGACTGGCTCGATCGCGTGCGGCGCGTGATTGATTCCCTGCCCGCTCACATCGACGAATACGAAGACCTGCTGACGCAGAACCGCATCTGGATGGCGCGAACCAAGGGCGTCGGCTACCTGAGCCCCGAAGACGCGATCGCCATGGGCGTTTCAGGCCCCCTGCTGCGCGCGAGCGGCGTGGCCTACGACATCCGCAAGGTGTTTCCATATTCGAGCTACGACGAGTTCGATTTCAAGGTCCAGACACAGACGGCGGGCGATTGCTTCGCGCGGTATCAGGTACGCATCGCCGAAATTCGCGAGAGCATCAAGATCGTTCGTCAAGCGATGGAGAAGATTCCGTCCGAAGGCCCTTTTCGCGCCGTGGTGCCCGGAGTGATACCGCCATCGCGCGAAGAGATGAAAACCTCGATCGAAGGATTGATCTATCACTTCAAAATCTTCACCGAGGGATTCGCAGCGCCGCCGGGCGAAGTCTATCAGGCGATCGAATCGCCGCGCGGCGAATTGGGCGTCTTCATGGCCAGCGACGGCTCGGCAAAGCCGTATCGCGTGAAATTCCGCACGCCATCGTTCGTGAACCTGCAATCGCTGCCGAAGCTTTGCGAAGGCCGGCTGATCGCCGACGTGGTGGCGTGCATCGGCACAACCGATATTGTGTTGGGAGAAGTAGACCGCTAGCCGCTCAGGGTGGGCGAAAACCGGATCATGCAACTGCCAGCGCCGCTTGAAGCCAAATTCAAAGAACTTGCCGGCCGCTATCCGGTCAAGCGCTCGGCGCTGATCCCCATGATGCTGTACGCGCAGGACCAGTTCGGGTCCCTGGGCGACGAAATCCTCGAAGAGATCGCGAAGCGCCTCGACCTCAACATGATTCAGGTGGAGGAAACGCTCGCGTACTACTCAATGCTGCGGCGCAAGCCCGCCGGGCGGTATCACGTTCAGGTCTGCACCAACATTTCCTGCATGCTCCGCGGCGGCAACGAACTCTACCAGCACGTCCAGAAGCGGCTGGGCATCGGCCACAAGGAAGTGGCGCCAAGCGGCACGTTTTCTCTGGAGGAAGTCGAATGCATCGGCGCCTGCACCGGCGCGCCCGCCATGCAGGTGAACTACGACTTCTACGAGAATCTCGACGCGGACAAAGTGGACGCGATCTTCGAGCAGCTTCAGGCGGGAAAGAAGCCGAAGCCTTCGCCCGTCACTGCCGGAGCGCTGCACGAGCGCCTGCCCGCCGAAGTGCCCGTGATCAGCAAACGCTTCGGTATCCCGAATTCGAACAAGATCGACGTGTACCGCAACAACGACGGCTATCGGGCGCTCGAAAAGGCGCTCAAGGAGATGACGCCCGATCAGATCATCGACGAAGTGAAGAAGTCGAACCTGCGCGGGCGCGGCGGCGCGGGCTTCCCTGCCGGAATGAAGTGGAGCTTCGTCCCGAAGGACACCAGCAAGCCGAAATACATTCTCGCGAACGCGGACGAAAGCGAGCCGGGCACCTGCAAGGACCGCCCGCTGATGGAGATGGATCCGCACCAGTTGATTGAAGGCGTGGTGATCGCGGGCCGCGCGGTCGGGGCGCATCAAGGCTACATCTACATCCGCGGCGAATACCGCTACGTCATCGACATCATGGATGCGGCGATCGCCGAAGCCTACGCGAAGGGCTATCTCGGGAAGAACATCGTCGGCAGCGGATTCGATTTCGATCTGGCGACGCATACGGGCGCGGGCGCGTACGAGTGCGGCGAGGAATCGGCGCTGATGGAATCGCTCGAGGGAAAGCGCGGTTATCCGCGCATCCGCCCTCCGTTCCCCGCGGTTGTGGGTCTTTACGGCTGCCCGACCGTGATCAATAACGCGGAGACACTGAGCACCGTGCCCGCCGTGATCCGGATGGGCGGCGAGGCCTACGCGAATCTGGGCACGCCGAAAAATGGCGGCACGCGCCTTTATTCGATCTCCGGCCACGTGAATCGCCCCGGAATTTACGAACTGCCACTCGGCTTCCCCCTGCGACGCCTGATTGAAGAAGTGGCAGGCGGCGTGCGTGGCGGCAAGAAACTGAAGGCCGTGATTCCTGGCGGCAGCTCCTGTCCGCTGCTTACGGCCGACGAAATCGACATCGCGATGGACTACGATTCGGTGGCGAAAGCCGGGTCGATGCTCGGCTCGGGCGGCACGGTGGTGATGGACGAAGACACCTGCATGGTGGACGTCGCGCGGCGGATCATGCACTTCTACGCGCACGAGTCCTGCGGCTGGTGCATTCCCTGCCGCGAAGGGACGGCGTGGCTGCGTAAGATGCTCGACCGGTTCCACGGAGGCGGCGGACGCGCGGAAGATATTCCGCTGATCGACGAGCTCGCGAAAAACATGCTTGGGCGGACTTTCTGCCCGCTCGGCGACGCCGCGGCGCTGCCGACGATCAGCATCGTCAAGAAATGGCGAAACGAATTTGAGGATCATCTCGCGGGCAAGTGCGCCTACAAGCCCGCCGAAATGATCGCCGGGGCGCGTTAGGGCAATCATGGCGGAACAAAAACAGATCGCGTTCACAATCGACGGGAAGCAAGTGACCACCTCGGCGGGCACGCTCGTAATCGAGGCGGCCAAGAAGCAGGGGATCGAAGTTCCGTCGTTCTGCTATTACCCGGGGCTGTCGCTTCAGGCCGCCTGCCGCATGTGCCTGGTCGAAGTCGAGAAAGTGCCCAAGCTCCAGACCGCGTGCACGCTGGTCGCCACCGACGGCATGGTGGTGAAGACCGATACCGAGCAAGTCCACAAAGCCCGCAAGGACATGATCGAATTCCTGCTCTCGAATCACCCGCTCGATTGCCCCGTGTGCGACAAGGGCGGCGAGTGCGAATTGCAGGACATGACGTTCCGCTACGGGCTGGACAAGACGCGCTTCGTCGAAGAAAAGCTGCACTCTCCCGAAGAGAAGTGGTCGCCGCTGGTGTATTACGATGCGCCGCGCTGCATTCTCTGCTTCCGGTGCGTGCGCGTCTGCGACGAGGGCATGGACGTGAAAGCGCTCGGCGTCGGCTCGCGCGGCGTGCAGTCCGTGATCCTCCCGAACCAGCCCGGCGAACTAGCCTGCGAAGAGTGCGGGATGTGCATCGATATTTGCCCGGTAGGCGCGCTCACGAGCGGCACGTACCGCTACCAGACGCGCCCGTGGGAAATGACCTACGTCGGCAATCCCTGCGCGCACTGCTCGAACGGCTGCAAGACCACGCTGAGCGTCCGCAACAACGAAATTCTGCGCGCCAATAATCGCGATCATTCGGGGATCAACGGCGAGTTCCTGTGCGCCAAGGGCCGCTTCGGATTCGATTTCACCACGCATGCGGAACGCGTCCGCCAGCCGCTCGTCCGGCGCAACGGGAAGCTCGAGCCGGCGAGCTGGGAAGACGCGCTCGAGGAAGTCGCGCGGCGTCTGAAGCAAGTGCACGAAGCTCACGGCCCCGCCGCCATCGGCGTGATCGGCTCGAATCACACCACGAACGAAGAGAACTACCTGCTCAATCGCTTCGCGCGCGTGACGCTCGGGACGAACAATCTCGATCACCATCGCACGGCTGACTATGCCGGCCTTGCCGCGGCGCTCGGCCCGCGGGCCAAGGATTCGCTTGCGACCATGGCCGACGTATACAACGCGCCTGCGATCCTGCTGATCGGCAATGATGTGACGCAGCAGAATCCGCTGGTCGCCTGGCAGATTCGCACTGGCGTGCGCCATCACGGCCTAAAGCTCTACGCGATCAACGGCCGCCCGAGCAAGATTCATCGCCAGGCGAAGATCGCGGTGGAAGTCGCCAAGGGCGGCGAACGACAGGCCCTTCGCTGGCTTGCGACGGAACAAGGGCAACTCGACGCGAAGACCACGGAAGCGCTGGTCCAGCTGAAGGCCGCGCTCGAAGCCGAGAAAGACGTGGTCGTCCTGTTTGGCGCGGAGATTCAAGGCTCGGCGATCCGCGACCTGATTTCCTTCGGCGCGCGATTCGGCGGCAAGACGAAATTCATGGCGCTCGGCGATTACGCGAATTCGCGCGGCGCGTCCGACCTGGGAGTCCTGCCCGACCGCCTGCCCGGCTACGCGCCTCTCGCGGACGCTACCGAGCGCGCGCGATTCGGAAAACTCTGGGGCGGCGAAGTTTCCGCAACGCCCGGCCTGACTGCGCGGGCAATGATGGAAGCCGCAGCCGGTGGAAAATTGAAAGCTCTCTACGTCGTCGGCGCGAATCCATTGAAGACGTTCGGCGTGGCGCAGCCGGACCGGCTCGCGGGGCTCGAGCTGCTCGTCGTCCACGACATGTTCCTTACGGAAACGGCGCAGCGCGCGGACGTCGTCCTGCCGGCCGCCTCCACGTACGAAAAGGACGGGACGCTCACGAACACGGCGGGCGAAGTTCAGTTGACGCATCGCGCGGTCGATGCGCAGGGCCCGCGCAGCGATTTCGACCTGCTCCGCATTCTTTCGCACCAGCTCGGAATGCTGGGCCTCGGCTCGGCGATCCGGCTGCGGACGCCCGAAGCTGCGTTCGATGAAATCCGCCAGAACGTGGCGGGCTACGATCTTTCACAAGCGAATTTGCTGGGCGGCGGCTCCGAGGTTGCGGCCGCATCGTGCAAGGCGCCCGAGCCGTCGTATGAAGCGCCTTCGGGCGCGGTCTTTTCTTCACAGGATTATCTGTTTACGAGCGGCACCCTGGGCCGTTACTGTTCCAGGCTCACTTCGACCAACGAGGCAAAAGAGACACCGTGGGGTTCATCACCCAACACCCAGTCCTGGTGGTATCGCTAGTCAAGATTGCCGTCCTGCTGTTCATTGTGATGACGGCGCTGGCGTACCTCACCTGGCTCGAACGCAAGGTCATCGCGCGCATCCAGTCGCGCTGGGGTCCGTACAACGTCGGTGCGCACGGATTGCTCCAGCCGCTCGCCGACGGCCTGAAGTTTCTTTTCAAAGAGGATATGACGCCGCCCACGTCGGACCGGCTCGTCTATTTGCTCGCGCCGTTTCTGGCGCTCTCGCTGGCGCTGACGGCAATTGCGCTGATTCCCTTCGGCCCGCCGTCGGTCCGCGTCCTCGGCCAGTCTATTTTCGTCGTCTCGGATATCGACATCGGGCTGCTCTTCCTGTTCTCGATCACGTCGATCGGCGTTTACGGCGTCGCGCTGGCGGGATGGTCGTCCAACAGCAAGTACCCCCTGCTTGGCGGCCTGCGCAGCTCGGCGCAGATGATCAGCTACGAAGTGTCGCTCACGATTTCCGTGGTGGGCGTGCTGCTGCTGGCCGGGTCGCTCAGTTTCAACGACATCATCGAAGGCCAGCGCGGGTACTGGCTGCACTTCATTCCCCGCTGGCATGTCGTCCCGCAGATCGTCGGCTTCCTGTGCTATCTCACGGCGGCGATCGCGGAGACGAACCGCATCCCGTTCGATCTGCCGGAAGCCGAAACGGAGCTCGTCGCCGGATTCCACACTGAATATTCGAGCTTCAAGTTCGCGATGTTCTTCATGGCCGAATACGCGAACATGATTACGGTCTCGTGCCTGGCGACGATTCTTTTCTTCGGCGGCTGGCTCTCGCCCTTTCCCGATAGCTGGACGTGGCAGCTCTTCCTCCCCGGCGCGGGTCTCTTGCTGCTAGGCGCATACTGCGCGTACGACACGGTGATGAACATGCGCGGGATCGCGCAGATACAATTCGCGGTCGTGACGCTGCTCGCAGCCGGTGGCGGTGCGATCTCTTTGTATCCGCCGGTAGCGGCTGTGATTCAGGGGCCGTTCTGGTTCACGACGAAGATTCTACTGATTCTCTTTTTCTACATCTGGATGCGCGGGACGCTGCCGCGCTTCCGTTACGACCAGTTGATGTCGTTCGGCTGGAAACTGCTGCTGCCTGTTTCGCTCGCAAATCTCGTGATCACGGCGTTCGTGATCATCTGGCCCCTGCTGAGGCACGGATGAGCGTGCCGATTATTCTGTTCTTCGTGTGCGCGCTGCTCGCCGTGGTGGGCGCGGTGCTGCTGATTTTGGCGCGCGAGCCGATTCACAGCGCGCTCGCGCTCGTCCTGGTGATGATGTCGCTGGCGGTGCTGTACCTCCTGCTGGGCGCGCCGTTCGTCGCCGCCGTGCAGATCATCGTGTATGCCGGGGCCATCATGGTCCTGTTCGTGTTCGTCATCATGCTGCTGAATGCCGGAGTTGAGGAGCGCACGGACTTCAGCAAGATCGCAAAGTGGGCGGGCGTGCCGCTCGGCTTCTTCCTTCTGCTCCTGATCGCGCACTTCCTAGCGCATTCATCGATCGGCACAGCCATTGCCACCGGCACAGGTGCGGCCACGCAGGCGGCTGACACGCGCGAGCTTTCCACGCAGCTTTTCCGGCAGTATCTGTTTCCCTTCGAGGCGACCTCGATTCTGATTCTGATCGCGATTCTGGGCGCGCTGGTACTGGCGAGGAAGGACGAATGAGCGCGATTCCTATTTCCTGGTATCTGGTGCTGAGCGCGATCCTATTCGGGCTGGGCGTGGTGGCGTTTGTGTTCAAGCGCAACATCATCACGATTTTCATGTCCATCGAGCTGATGCTCAACGCTGTGAATCTGGCTTTCGTGGCCTTCGCGCGGGCGCGCGGCGCGCTCGACGGGCTCGTGTTCGTCTTTTTCGTGATCGTCGTGGCGGCGGCGGAGGCGGCGGTGGGCCTCGCCATCGTGATCATGCTCGCGCAGCACCGCGAATCGCTCAACGTCGAGCGCGTGAATTTGCTCAAGCTCTGATGCTCCTACTCAACCATCTCTGGATCATTCTCGCGCTCCCGCTCGCGGGCGCCGCGATCAACGGGCTATTCGGCAAGCGCTGGCCGCAATCCGCCGTGAACTCGGTGGCGGTCGGTTCGGTATCGCTTGCGTTTCTCGCCGCGGCGGAAACAGTCCGCGAATTCTGCAATCTCGCGCCGGACCAGATTCCCTTCATCGGCAACTATTTCACATGGATGGTCGCCGGGCCGTTCCGCGTCAATTTCTCGCTGCAGGTGGACCAGCTCACGGTGGTGATGCTGCTTACGGTTTCCTTCGTGGGCATGCTGATCCACATCTATTCCACCGGCTACATGGCGCACGAAGGCGGCTACTACCGGTTCTTCTGCTACCTGAACCTCTTCATGTTCTTCATGCTGACGCTCGTGATGGCGGCGAACCTGATCGTGATGTTCGTCGGGTGGGAGGGCGTGGGCCTGTGCAGCTACCTGCTGATCGGCTTCTGGTTCCTGAAGAAGTCCGCGGCGGACGCGGGCAAGAAGGCGTTCATCGTGACGCGCATCGGCGATTTCGGATTCACGGTGGGCATCCTGCTGGTGTTCGCGGCGTTTCAGTCCGTCGATTTCGGCACGATTTTCCGGGACGTCTCGCAGAACCCTCGATCGGAAGCGTTGCTGACGGCGATTTGCATCCTGCTCTTCACCGGCGCGATCGGCAAATCGGCGCAGTTGCCGCTCTACGTCTGGCTCCCCGACGCGATGGAGGGCCCCACGCCGGTCAGCGCGCTGATTCATGCGGCGACGATGGTGACGGCGGGCGTGTACATGGTCGCGCGGATGAATCCGCTCTTTTCGCGAGCGCCGGCGGCCATGCTGGTCGTCGCGATCGTGGGCGCGGTGACGGCGTTCTATTCCGCGACCATCGGGCTGGTCCAGACGGACATCAAGAAAGTCCTCGCGTATTCCACCGTCTCACAGCTCGGCTACATGTTTCTTGCCTGCGGCGTGGGAGCGTATGCCGCGGGCATCTTCCATCTGATGACGCACGCGTTCTTCAAGGGCCTGCTCTTCCTCGCGGCCGGCAGCGTGATCCACGCGATGGGCGGTGAGCAGGACATGTTCAAGATGGGCGGCCTCGCGAAGAAGATTCCGGTCACTTACTGGACCATGCTGATCGCGACGCTGGCCATCGCCGGAATCCCCGGCTTTGCCGGATTCTTCAGCAAGGACGCGATTCTCGAAGCCGCGAAGTCCGGACCGAACGCGAATCTGGCTTTGTGGCTGCTCGGCGTAGCCGGCGCGGGACTCACTTCGTTCTACATGTTCCGCCTCGTGTTCCTCACGTTTTTCGGCAAGCCGCGCTTCGACGAGCACAAAGTCCACGTCCACGAGTCACCGAAGAACATGACCGTGCCGCTGATCGTTCTCGCGTTCCTTTCGATCTTCGGCGGGTGGTTCGCCGCGCCGAAGCTCATTGGCGGCATCGATCACTTCGAAAAATTCCTCTCGCCGGTTTTCACGGCGTACGCGCCGCAAGCAGCCGAGGCCGCCACCGCAACTTCCGAGGCCGCGACCAGTTCCGGCATGGAGCTGCTGCATGCGCTCACCGGAGTGCCTGTGATCGTGGCCGTCCTGGGCTTGCTCGCGGCGTGGTGGCTTTACATCAAGAACCCGGAGACGCCGAAGCGGATGGCGCAAAGCCTGCGCGGGCTGTACCTGCTTCTGCTCAACAAATACTACGTGGACGAAATTTACGCCGCGCTGATCGTGCGTCCGCTGCTCTGGATTTCAACGAACGTGCTCTGGCACGTGGTGGACGAAGGCGCAATCGATGGCGCGGTGAACGGCACGGCGCGCGTGGCGCGCGAATCGGGCAGCCAACTGCGCAAGCTGCAATCGGGCAACGAGCGCAGCTACGCCACGTGGGTCGTGATCGGCGCGGTGGGTTTCACCGTGCTTCTGCTCGTGCTTCTGGGGGGGGCGCGCTAGCGTGGGAACACAGTCTCATCTGCTGACGGTCATCACGTTCTTGCCGCTCCTGAGCGTCGCGGCCCTGCTTCTGCTCCGCTCGGACGATCACGTATGGATCCGCCGGATCGCGCTCGCCGCATCGCTCGCGGAGTTCGTGGTGTCGCTGCTTCTGCTGCCGGGGTTCAGCGCCGCGACCGCCAAGTATCAGTTCGAGGAGTATCACGGCTGGATCGGCGACGCGATCCACTACCACCTCGGCGTGGACGGCATCAGCCTGTTTCTCGTGCTCCTCACCACGTTCCTCACGCCGCTTGCGATTCTGTGCTCTTGGGAATCGATCCGCGAAAACGTGAAGGGATTCTTCGTCGCGCTGCTGGTGATCGAGACTGCGATGATCGGCGTCTTCGTTTCGCTCGACCTGTTCCTCTTCTTCGTCTTCTGGGAGCTCACGCTGATCCCGATGTATTTCATGATCGGGATGTGGGGCCACGACCGGCGGATTTACGCGGCGGTGAAGTTCATCCTGTACACGATGTTCGGCTCGATCCTGATGCTCGTCGCGATTCTGTGGCTTTACGGCAAGGCCGGCACGTTCGACCTGCCGGAAATTCAAGGACTGCTGCAATCGGGCCAGATTGCATTTTCGCCGCGAGCGGAAATGCTCATGTTCGTCGCGTTCTTCCTGGCCTTCGCGATCAAGGTGCCGCTCTTCCCGCTGCACACATGGCTTCCCGACGCGCACACCGAGGCTCCCACAGCCGGCTCTGTGATCCTCGCGGGCGTGATGCTGAAGCTCGGCACGTACGGCATCCTGCGCTTCTGCCTGCCGCTTTTCCCCGCGTCCGCGCACCGGGCGGCGCCGACGATCGCCGTGCTCGCCATCATCGGCATCGTCTATGGCGCGCTGGTCGCGACCGTGCAGCATGATTTGAAGCGCCTCGTGGCCTACACGTCCGTGAGCCACCTCGGCTTTGTCGTGCTCGGAATTTTCGCCTTCAACACCATCTCGATCCAGGGCGCCATCTACCAGATGCTCAATCACGGCGTCTCCACCGGCGCTCTCTTCCTTGGCGTCGGCATGCTCTACGACCGGCGCCACACGCACGAAATCAAGGAGTACGGCGGCCTGGCCACGCCGATGCCCGTGCTGATGTCGTTCTTCCTCTTCATCGCGCTTTCTTCGCTGGCGCTGCCGCCCCTCAATGGATTCGTCGGCGAGTTCCTGATCCTCATCGGCACGTTCCAGAACCATCACGCGTGGGCCTCGTGGGCCACGAGCGGCGCTGTGCTTTCCGCGATCTATCTGCTGTGGGCCTATCAGCGGGTGGCGCTCGGTGAAGTAACTGTCGAAAAGAACAAGACACTTCCGGACGCCTCGACGCGCGAGCGAGTGATTCTCGCGACCATGGCGCTGGCCATCCTCTTCATGGGCGTCGCTTCCCCGCTCTTCACGCGCCGCATGGAAGTTTCCACGAACGCCATGCTCGAGCAAATGAAGGATCAATTGGGACGCGCTCAAGAAGCGTCGCGCCCCGCGACCCTGCCCTGCCTGACCCCGGCTCAGCGAGCAGCCGTGACCCAGACCCAGCAGCCTGAGCAAGCGGCACTTGCGACCACGCCGGAAAGGCAGGTCGCGCCATGATGGGAGCCTTGATCGCGCTCCACTCCGAGCAGCTCATGAACCTCCACCGGCTCGCTCCGGAGGTCGTGCTTTGCCTCTTCGGCATCATCATCATGGCTGTGGACCCGTTTGTCCGCGCGTCCGGGAAGCGCGCCCTCGGCTGGGTGGCTCTTGTCGGAGCGCTTCTCGCGCTCGCGTCGGTCCACTTTCTCGTCTACTTCCCCGGCACGGCATACAGCAACCTGATCCGCGTCGATTCGTTCAGCGTTTTCGTGCACGTGATCGTTCTCGTTGCCGCCACGCTCGCGATTCTCGGCTCTCTCGACTATCTCGACCGGGAAGGCATCCAGCGCGGCGAATATTACGCGCTCGTCTTGTTTGCCGCAGCCGGAATGGGGATTCTCGCGGGAGCGAATGAGCTCGTCACCGCGTTCATCGGCCTCGAGATGAGCTCGATTTCGAGCTACGTGCTCGTGGGATTCCGCCGCCGCGCGCTCGTCTCGAACGAGGCGTCGATGAAGTATTTCCTGCTCGGCTCGTTCGCCACCGCGTTTTTCCTCTACGGCATCGCCATGGTATACGGCGTCACGGGCAAGACGCGAATCGACGCCGTGCAATCCGCGCTCGAGCAGATCGTCGCTGGCCAGGGACACTTGCCTGCGCTTGCGATTCTCGGCCTCGGTTTGATCTTCGTGGGGTTGGGATTCAAGGTGGTGGTGGCGCCTTTCCAGGTGTACGCGCCGGACGTCTACGAAGGCGCGCCCACGCCGGTGACCGCGCTGCTGGCCTCCGCGCCCAAGGCAGCGACGTTCGCGCTGATGCTTCGAATCTTCTATATCGCGTTTGGCTCGGCGGGGGATCTATGGTTCTGGGTGATCTGGGTTTCCGCCGTGCTGACGATGTTCATCGGCAATCTCGCGGCGCTCGTGCAGACCAACGTGAAGCGCATGCTCGCGTACTCGTCGATCGCGCACGCGGGCTACATCCTCGTCGCTTTCGCGGCGTTTTCCGAAGCGGGCGCCGCCGCCGTCCTCTTCTACCTCGCGGCCTACGTGCTGATGAAGGTGGGCGCGTTCCTGGTGGTCACGCACGCCGGGCAGCAGGACGAAAAGCGGCTTGCGATTCAGGACTACGCGGGGCTGGGGTCGAAGCAGCCGGTGCTGGCGGCTTGCTTCTCGCTGTTTCTGCTCTCGCTGCTCGGCCTGCCGGCCACGGGCGGGTTCCTCGGAAAATTCTTCGCCTTCCAGTCGGCGCTCCAAGTCCGCGAGCGATGGCTCGTCGCGCTCGTGATCATCGCGGCGATCAACAGCGTCATCGGGGCTTACTACTACCTCCGCGTGATTGTCGTCATGTACTTTCAGGCCCCGTCGAAGGACTACACGCCATCGCCGGTTGCGCCCGCTGTCGCCGTCGCCCTGTTCATCGCGGCCGCGGGCACGCTCTACCTCGGACTATTGCCCGGCCGCGTCATTGACATCGCCCGTGCCGCTGCGCAATCCCTTTCCCTGCACTAGCCCTTGCGGGGCACCTCGCTCATGAGCGCCATCACGTTGCCTTCCGTGTCGCGAAAGAATCCCATCCAGAGGTCGTGGTCTGGCATTGGCGCGATCACGCGCGGCTCCTCTACGATGGCGACGCCAGCCTCGAGCAGCCGCCGGTGCGCGGCCTGAATATCGGGAACGAGAAAATAGAGAATCGAGCTCGGATGATCGAACTCCGGCTTCTCGGGACGGTCGAGCATCAATCGCACGCCGCCGCAATCGAAGAAAGCCAGCTGTCCCGCCGCGAACAGAAACGGCAGGCCGAGCACGTCGCGATAGAATGCCGTCGCGCGCGCCACGTCCTGCACGTTTACGGCGACCTGGCCCAGCCGCGCGATTCCCACGCCCTTCATGCCGCTGCTCATCGACGTTCACCTCCGGCCGCTAGTTGCATCAGGAAGCTGCAAAAAACAAAGGCCCGGAGGCTCGCACGTCGCGAACCTCCGGGCCTCAGGAATCGGCGAAACGAAACTTAGTACGTCATCTTCGCGAACACCACGGCCAGCGTAAACAGCACGAGCGTCTCGATAAACACCAATCCGAGAATCATGGCCAAACGAATCGGGCCAGCTGCTCCCGGATTGCGCGCGATTCCCTCGCAGGCCGCTCCACCTACTTTTCCCTGCCCTAGGCCGCAGAGTCCCGCCGCAATTCCCATCGCAAGGCCGGCGGCAATCATCATCGCCGCGCTCACCGTTGCGGGGGGTTTGCCGGCCGCTTCTTGTGCAAACACTGGAACAGCCATCATTCCAATCACGGGAAGCATTCCCAACACCGCTGCAAGCTTCTTCATGTTTTCTCCTCTGTATAAGCACCGCCAGGAGGTGGTTCCCGGCCGCCTTGGGAGGCTGCCGGTCTCACACTGGTCGGCAATCATGCCAACGCTATGAATTTAGTGGTCGTGCGATGTTGCCAGCCCGATGTACACGGCGGGCAAAATCGTAAAAACAAACGCCTGCACCACAGCAACGAACGCGTGCAGAAGAATAAAGACCGCCGGAAAGACCGCCGGAAAGACCGCCAGTACCCACGACAGGGCCGGGTGCGTAACCGAAAAATGAGCGCTGGGCGCCATCAGCAGTCCGAGAAAGACGACATAAATCAGTTCGCTCGCGAAAATATTGGCCCACAACCGGACCGTCAATGAAAGCAAGCGCGCGAAGCTGCTGATAATCTCCACGGGGAAAAGCAGCCACGAAAGCCACCAAACCGGTCCGGCAAATGTCTTCGCGTACCCGATGGGGCCGTGATGCCGCAGCCCCCACCAATTGTAAGAAAGGAACGTGAGGATCGCGCAAGCCAGCGGCACGGTGGGGTGGCCCGTCGGCGAGGCGAAAGCCGGCGAAAGGCTGATGAGGTTCGACATCAGCACAAAAATCGCAATCGAACCCACCATATTCAGGTAACGAAGGGGCTCGTGTTCCACGCTGTCTTGCAATATGTCGCGGATTCCGACGCGCATCGGATTCGTGATCAGCATCTCCATGACCTGCTGTGTCGCGCCGGGCTTGTCCGCCGAAATTCTCGGGCGCAACCACAGAAAGAAAAGGACGGCGATCAGGAAGACAACGACCTCCATGGCGATATGGTTCGGAATAGGATGGACGGGGTCGTCCGGCGCGACATGCAACGCATACAACAATTTGAGGGTTGCGCCCCCGAGCCACTTATTGAGCAGAATGGTGAACCAGTTGAGGCTTTCGTTCATTTCCTATGAAGACCCTGAAATGATTTCGTACAGACCTTCCGCCAAGGCGCCGGCTCCCAGGGAGAGCAAGCCGATCACAACGGCCAGAAGCGGCACATGCAAGAAAGAAACACTAGCATAGACCAGCAGGGCGATCAACACGTACCGGCCGCCGAACTTCCAATAGACGCTGCTAGGAACGCGCGGTTGCGGAATGCCTGCCTGCGCCTTGGCAGCCCTCACAAGCGCATCGAGGCCGCGGTCGAGCCAGCGGTAATTCAACCAGGCCAGCAGGGTCCCGATAGCTACCCCGCATCCTGCCCGTGGCGATTTCACAATCAGAACGGCAATGGCCGCCGCGAAACCGAGGCCCAGCGTCAACCCCTGAAGCCGCATCGAGAACCGTGCGTGCGTTTCATCGTCGCTGGTTGGAGGTGGAACCGGCCTCATCCTTTGCCATTCTCCTGAGCATATCGCGAAGCCCCACGGCAAATCCTGCCGCGCCGAGCAGAAGCATTAGAAAAGGCTTGGTGTGCAGCCACCGATCCATAAGATAGCCGAAGAATCCGCCCGCCACGACCGAGCCCGCCAGCAGAAAGGGATATTCCATCGCAAGCGCGAATTGCCGGGCGAAATCCCCGGGAGTTTTGCCAGAGCCTGGATCGCTTGGGGCCATCTGGTTCCTTATTTCTTCTTCTTGATCTTGAACACCCGCTCGGCGTTCTCGTGGTAGATCTTCTGCTTGTCCTTCTCGGAAATTCGCGCGGCGTCCATGAATTCGACGGCGTCCGGGTGATCCTGATAAGGATAGTCGACCGCCCACATGATCCGGTCGGCGCCCAGGACTTCGATGCAGAATTTCAGCGTCGGCTCCCAGTTCATCCCGCTCGTGGTGACGTAGAAATTCCGCTTGAAGTATTCGCTGGGCGTCAACTTCAGCTTGGGCCGATCGAATCCGATCCGGACGCGGCCGTGCATGAAATCCAGACGGTAGAGCCAATAAGGAATGCCCTCGCCCATGTGCCCGAGCACGACCTGAAGCTTCGGGAATTGATCGAACACTCCCCCCGTGATCAATCGCAGCCCGTGCAAGCCGGTCTCCGCCTGGTAGCCCCAAATTGCATGCTCGAGGTGGTCGGTGCGGTATGCCTTGGCCATCAGAGGAATGGGCGCGCGAGGATGAATATAGAGAGGAACGTTCAAGCCTTCGATGGCCTCCAGAATCGGCCAGTATTTCCGCTCGCTCAAGTATTCGCCGTTCGTGTGGGAATTGATCATGATGCCGTTCAGCTTGAGCTTGGTGATGGCGCGGTCGATTTCCTTCACGGCGCGCGGCGGATCCTGCACGGCGATCGTCGCCAGCCCGGAGAAACGGTCGGGATAGCGCTGGATGGCTTCATGCAGGCGGTCGTTCCCAATTTCCGCCACCGCCACGGCTCGATCGGGATCCATCATCTGCACGCCCGTGGACGTGAGCGCAAGCAGATGCATATCGACGTCGTATTCATCCATGGTGCGCAAGCGCATGTCGTACAAATCGATCAGCTTGTTGTGCACGGGCCCGGAGGGATCCGTCTGCACTTTCCAGAGAAAGAGGTCGGGATCGTACTCCTGCGTGCGCGCCACCAGCTCGCGCTGCGCGTCCATCTGCTCCGGAATCGAGAAGGCTTCTTCAGTCGCAATTCGGCGATAGTGTTTCCGCTTGGATTTTGCCTTACCGGCGCGCGCCTTGCGCTTGGGACTCATCAAACTTCCTCCGTCTCAGAATGACTCGATTCGAATGACTGAAAGGGTGCCATGACCGCGGAGACGGAGTGTAGCGCAGAACAAGCGGGATTTGCACGCCATGGGCGGGATACAAGCGCATGAGCGCCGCGGCTAATCGTGCCGCGCGCCGTGAAGAATGTCCACGGCGTGGGGAAGCAGATCCGCAACCACGTCAAGCGATTCCACCGCGCCGCTCGGGCTGCCCGGCAGGTTGATGATGATCGTCTTGCCGCGAATTCCCGCTGTCCCTCGGGAAAGCAGCGCGCGGGGAGTCTTCGCCAAGCCCGCAGCGCGCATCCGCTCAGGGAATCCCGGGATCAGGCGCTCGACTACGGCCTCGGTCGCTTCGGGCGTAACGTCACGAGGACCCAGGCCCGTTCCGCCGGTGGTCAGGATCACGTCCGAGTTGTTCGAGTCGGCAGTCTCTTTGAGAAACGCTTCGATGGCCGCGCGATCGTCCGCACGCACACTGGAAGCCGCGATCGTCCAGCCAAGCTCCCGGCAGCGCGCCATCACCGACGGACCGGAGCGGTCCTCGGCCTTGCCGGCGGCCACGGAATCGCTGATTGTGAGGACGGAAACGCGCATGGTGTGAACCGCGGCGGGCTAGCTTTCAGCTGCTTCGACGCCTTCCGGAGTGCCGTCGCGCTGGCCCTCGTCCATCAAGCGCAGCGCTTCCATCAGCAGGCCCGTCGTCGTGCGGGAAATTGTCGTGCGCGCCGGGGCGGAATTGAAATCGATCTCGAAATCGCCGGCCGGCCAGCGTACCACCTGAAAGACAGCCGCCTCGCCCTCGAACGATCCCAGGCGCGCGTCGGCGCACTGTCCGGCGGAAAAGAACAGCTCGCAGGTCTCGTCGCTGTGGCGAATCGTGAGCCGGCAGGATTTCTGTCCCATCTCGAGCGACTGCATCAGGTCGAGGATGCTCATTTCCTCGAGGCGACCCTGGATCACGCCCGGCCGCACCGCGCGATTCTGCATCTTCTCGAGGTGCAGGCGGTCGATCACCTTCTTGGTGCGGCGCACCAGATCCTTCAGGAAGAATGGCTTGATGACGAATTCCTCGACGCCTTCGACGATCGGCCGAAGCTTCTCTTCGACGTCGGTGCGGCTGCCTAGGAATATGAACGGAATCTGCCTGGTCTGCTGGCGGGCGCGGAGCTTTTCATAGAGCTGGCGACCGTCGAGGCCCGGCATGCGGTAGTCGCATAGGATCAGGTCCGGAGGATCGTCCACGATCTTAAGGAGCGCGTCGGCGCCGTCGGCCGCCGCAAGGACTTCGCAGTGCGGCGAGAGTCCTTTCATGAGAAGGTCGAGGATCAGCGCGTTATCGTCCACGACCAGGACTTTGACATCCTTGATCGGCGTCATCGCTTCGCGCTCTTCCCGGAATTCTTACGAGGGCGCACATACGTCCCACTGCGCCCGCCGGATTTCTTCACGACGTGCAATTCCGTGATCTCCATGCCGCGTTCGAGGGCCTTGCACATGTCATAAATCGTCAGCGCCGCGACCGATGCGCCCACAAGCGCTTCCATTTCGACGCCCGTGGGGCCGGTGGCCGTCGCCTCCGACGTGATCTCGATTCCATTCTGGCATAGCTGGGCGCGGACATCCACGTGAGTCAAGGCCAGGGGGTGACAAAGCGGAATCAGCTCGGAAGTGCGCTTCGCCGCCGTAATTCCCGCTATCCGGGCGATCTCGAGCGGGCTGCCTTTCGGTGACTTCAGGCGCCGAATGCTTGCGACAGTAGCCTTCTTCATGCGCACGAAGGCATGTGCGATGGCGGTGCGCGACGTTGCCGGCTTGGCCGTGACGTCCACCATCCTGACGCGGCCTGACTTGTCGTAATGAGAAAGATGCTTCATGGCTTCCGTGTTCAAGCTGCCACAACGGAAGATGCAGCGCAAGTGCGCCGGTCCCTGGAAGATAGTCGAAGAGTCCTAAAAGCAAAAGCCCCATCCTCACTCTCTGGGGATGGGGCCGGGAAGTTTCCTCGGATAGACGGATCCGCGCTAGTTAGTCTTCGGCGCAGCCGGCGGGGGCGGCGGTGGAGCGCTGATCGTGGCGCCGTCCCAGTGCTCGTCAGCCTTGCCATCCTTGAACCGCCACATGTCAAACCACGAGGTCGTGTATTTCTTGGAGGCGTCGCGGGGATCGGTGAATTCCCGCGGAGTGACGACGATCACGAGATCGCCTTCCGCGACCACGGCGACGATCTTCGTCTTCATGTGCTCGGGAACGGGCGTCGGTTTGCGGAAAGACATGAAGAACTTCACGACGGGATCACGCCCCGAACCCACGTTGGGATTGTGCTGGTGGTATTCCGCCGTGAGCCATTTGTCCGCCAGCTCCCAGTGATTCGCCTCCAGCAGGTCCTTCATGATGTGATAGGCGGCCTGCTTGTTGGTATTCAGAACGGGATCCTTGCTGGTGAAAAGAGAGTCAGGGTCGGCGACGCCGACGACCGGTTCTTGGGCGATCGCAGGGACGCAGGCGAACAGTATCGTGAGTGCAGCGAGCAAGCTTAGGCGTGTTTTCATGGGTGCTAGATATATCCGATCTGGAGATTGTGTCAAGTCCTGCGGAACGCCCCATGGGCGGTCGCAAAGCTGGTACACGCGACCAGCGTCCTTTACTTCACTTCGGCGGGCGTGATCGTTGCGGGGCCTTCGCCGACAATTTCGATGATGGCCGGCTCGTCCTTGGCGCCGTCGAAGTGGACTCCTTTGGCGAGATCCGTGACGTAGCTGCCCGCGGGCATCGGCACGGTGGCATCGGGATCGAATTTCGTGCCCGTTCCGACCCACCAGGTTCCCGAGATCACAGTGATGTACCGATCGTTCGGATGAAAGTGCGGGTGGCTCATGTTGTGCGGGAACCATTTGACAAGTTCAATGTAGAGGCCCGGCTTCGAAGGATCGCCGAGCAGGACCGCCGTTTGGGCCGCGCCCTCTTTCCCAGTCCACTTGATCTGGTCGGGATGTTGGTAGGCGACCGCAGCCGGATCGATATCCGGGAATCGCGGCGAAGCTTTCGGCTCGGCCGAATCGAGCGAGCCGCCGGTACCGAGCGACAGGGCGATTCCGATCGCCGCGGCAACGATCCAGCGGCTTCGCGCTTTCCAAGAAGCAGTCATAGCTCCCTCCTGTATTGATGAAGGCGAATCCACACTCTTTGAACGCCCGAAAATGCTACAGCGTGCCGCGGCGAGGAAGCACGTCCACCCATTCGCCCGCTTCCAACTGCAATCTCGAAGCGTGCACCACGAGGAAACAGTTCCCTCGCACAACCGCTCCGATGTCGCCCGATCCTTCCCACAGGAGCACTTCGACCTTTGGCTCTCCACCCGTCTCACCCGCGGGCCAGCTCATGCGAGCGGGAAGAAAATGCGCGACAGACCCTTTTTCATCGATTGGATGCGCCAGCTTCGCCTTCATAAAAGGCAGCGGTTTCGGCGCGTAACCGCTCAGCGCCTCGATCGCGGGAACCACGAACAGTTCGAACGTCACCATGGTCGAAACGGGATTCCCCGGCAGGCCAAACACCGGCTTGCCGCGGCACCATCCGAAAACCGCGGGCTTCCCAGGACGAACCGCAACAGCGTCGAAAAAAAGTTCCGCGCCGAGGTCCTCCAGGACCTGTTCAACGAGATCGTATTTCCCCGCGGACACGCCGCCGCTCAGAACGAGGATATCCGCATCGAGGCTCTGATCGATTCGCGCGCGAAGTTCGGCGGCTTCATCTTTGGCGTTGCCCGCGAGGATCGGCTCCCCGCCCGCGAGCGACACGTGAGCGGCAAGCGAGATGTTGTTGCTGTTGCGGATCTGAAAGGGGCCGGGCGCTCGATCGAGGGAGACAAGCTCGTCACCGGTGGAAAGAATCGCCACGCGCGGGCGGCGGCTGACTTCCACACGGGCACGGCCCACTTCCGCCGCCATCGCAAGCTCCGCATAACTCAGGCGGGTGCCCCGCGGGACTACGATCTCTCCCACGCGCGCCTCGGCGCCGGCCAGGACGAAATGCTGCCCCGAACGGACGGCTTGATCGAACACCACGAAGTCGCCGTCGCCGTGCGTGAATTCGTGCATCGCGACCGCATTCGCGCCGTGCGGCACGGGCGCGCCCGTCAGTATCCGCACGCACTCTCCCTTGCCCACGTTGCCGTTGAACGCGACTCCTGCCCGGCTCTCGCCAATCAGGCGCAGCCTCGCGCCGGGCTTCTCCGCATCGGCCGCGCGAAGCGCAAAGCCGTCACGGATCGAGCGATTGAACGGGGGATAATTGCGGTCGGCGAGAATGTCTTCAGCGAGAATGCGCCCGAGCGCGGCGGAGGGATCACGGGCGAGATCGATTGTTTCCGTTCCAAGGGGTTCTTTCCCAGGCGAACCGGCGCGCGCCGCGAGGATTTCGATCACCTTGGCGCGGGCGTCTTCGAAAGAAAGCATGGCAGGCGGCTATAGCCAGGAGGCGAGCTTGGTTCCGCGCGGGACGATGGTGGCGTCGCGCTCCGGGCCGGTCGAGATCATGCCGATTTCGACCTGGAGCTGGTCGGAGATGAAATTCAGATAGTCGCGCGCTGCGGTGGGCAGATCTCGGACGTCGCGGATGCCCGGCGTCGGCTTCTTCCAACCGGGAAGCGTCTTGTATTCGGGCTCGATCTGCGTCAGCGTTTCGACGTCGGGCGGCATTTCCGTGATCGACTGGCCTTTGTAGCGATATCCGGTACAAACTTTGATTTCCGGCTGCGCGTCGAACACGTCCAGCTTTGTCACCACCAGCGAGTCGATCCCATTGAGCATCTTCGCGTAGCGCAACACCACCAGATCGAGCCAGCCGCAACGCCGCGGGCGCCCTGTCACCGCTCCGAACTCGTTGCCGCGCGCGCGGACTTCCTCGGCGTCGAGATCGGGCATCTCGGTGGGAAATGGGCCGCTGCCGACGCGCGTCGTGTACGCCTTCGTCACACCGACCACGCCCGTGACCCTTGTGGGGGCCACGCCGAGGCCGGTCGCCGCGCCGCCCGAAATCGCGTTCGAGGAGGTTACGTAGGGATACGTCCCGTGGTCGATATCGAGCATCGTTCCCTGCGCGCCCTCGAAGAGCACCGATTCGCCGCTGTCGAGCGCGCTATTCAGCAGCACTGACGTATCGGCCACGAGGCCGCGAATGTGCGCCGCGATTTCGAGATACTGTTCGAGCAGGCCGGCAGTTTCGAGAGCATGCCCGTAGGCCGCGAGGCTGATCGCGTTTTTTTCCGCGATCACGCGTTCGAGCTTCACGCGAAAGCAATCCGGCTCGAGCAGCTCGCATATGCGAATGCCGCGCCGGGCCATCTTGTCCTCGTACGCCGGGCCGATGCCGCGCGAGGTGGTCCCGATCTTCGCGGCTCCGCGCGCGGCTTCCGCCGCCTGATCCATTTCCCGGTGGTAAGGAAAGATCAGATGCGCGCGATTGCTGAGGAAGAGGCGCCCGCGAACATCCACGCCGGACTTCTTGAGGTTGTCGAGCTCGGCCACGAGCGCGCCGGGATCAACCACGGCTCCGGGACCGATGACCGCTTTTTTCCCGGGGCGCAGAATCCCGCTCGGCACGAGTTGCAGGACGTGCCGGTGGCTATTGAACATGACGGTATGGCCCGCGTTGTGGCCGCCAGCATAGCGCGCGGTGTAGTCGAAGGATGAAGCGAGATAATCGACGACTTTGCCTTTGCCTTCATCGCCCCACTGGGCGCCGACCACGGCAATCGCTTTGGTTCGACCTTGCTCAGGCACGCTGTGCACTCCGCAATCACACGGGCCGCACTTTCCCCGCTCCGGCTCACGACTGAAACGTTACAGGAGGGCTGATGCGGCGACCGCCAAAACCCAATCCTACGCTGCGCCTTCCCTGAAGGCAAGCGCGGCTCTCGGCTGGAATTGGAAAGGCTCATCGTATCCCCTTGGCGCGGTTGAGGGGCATGAGTCCGAAGCGCCGACGGGTGTTGACGGCCCGGTTGGCATAAGGAATGCGCCGCTGCGGCTTGAAAACAGGGGCCGCAAAGCATACGCTCAATGTCCGGCAAACAAGGACCCGGTCACGCGATGGCGAAGAAGAAAACAAACACGAAACCGAGCGAAGCGGAGGTCGGCTGCCTCTACGTGGTTGCGACGCCGATCGGCAACCTCGAAGACATCTCGCTGCGCGCGCTGCGGGTGCTGAAGGAGGTGGACGCGATCGCCTGCGAGGACACACGACAAACGGCGAAACTTCTTTCGCACTTCGACATTTCCAAGCGCCTCGTGAGCTACCACGAGCACAACGAAATTACGCGCGCGCCGGAGATCGTAATCGAGCTCGAGCAGGGCGCGAAGGTGGCGCTGGTGAGCGATGCGGGAACGCCCGCCATCTCCGATCCCGGCTACCGTCTCGTGAGCCTGTGCCTGCGGCACGGAATCCGGGTGGTGCCGATTCCGGGCGCGTCGGCATTTGTGGCGGCGCTGGCTGCTTCCGGAATGCCGATCGAAGAATTCGTTTTCGCCGGGTTTCTGCCGTCGCGGCCCACAGAGCGCCGCAAGGCGCTGCGCGCGCTGGCCACGGAGCCGAGAACGCTCGCGCTGTACGAGGCGCCGCACCGGCTGCTCGACACGCTCGAAGACGCGCTCGAAATTCTGGGCAATCGCCCGGCGGTGATCGCGCGGGAAGTGACGAAGTTGTACGAGGAATTCGTGCGCGGGCACCTGGAAGACTTGGTTGCGGCGGCCAGGAAGAAGCCGCCACGCGGAGAGATCACGCTGCTCATCGGGCCGCACGATGACCACGCGAAGCATGCCGACGGCGAATCGGAGTTGCCAAGCAAGATACCACTCGCCCGTCACGTCGAAGAAATCATGCGCGAACGCGGAATCGACCGCAAAGCAGCGCTGAAACTGGCGGCACGTGAACGCGGGCTGACGCGGCGCGAGGCCTACAAGCAGCTTCTCATCACGCGCGACGAGTAGCAGCAGCGCCCGTCAACCAAGGCCGCGCGGCCTGCTTACCTGGCATCGCTCCGACCCCCTGCTAACTTTTCCGCTTGACACGCGTCTCACTGTACGTTACATATTGTAACGCTACAATGACTAACACATACCAGAAACGCCCAAAAGGCCTAGGCGAAGTCGAACAGATGGTCATGGATTACGTATGGTCCCACAGCCCCTGCACCGCCGATTCCTGCCGCGAGGCGCTGGCAGCCACTCGCCCGATGAAGGATTCCACCGTGCGCACGGTTCTCCGGCGGCTCGAACAGAAGGGCTTCGTCACCCACGAAATCGACGGCCGCACGTTCGTCTATCGCGCGGCCGAAAACCGGCAGAACGTGGCCGTGCGCGCCGTGAAAAGCATCATCGACCGATTCTGCGGCGGCTCGGCGGAAGAGCTGGTCGTGGGCTTGGTCAATAACGCTGTACTCGACCGCCACCAGCTCGAGCGGCTCGCCCGCAAAGTGGCGCAGGGAAAGATTAGGGAAAAATCGGGATCGGCATCCAATAGCCGCCCGACGAGGAAGGGAGATCAGTGATGACGGCGACGATCGTTCACGCGAACACCGCCTTTCTAATGACTCTCGCGAGCGCCGCCGTGCGCTCGCTTGCGCTGGGCATCTTCGCCGCAGCCGCGCTTGCGGCATTCCGGACGAAGAGCGTGCGCGTGAAGGTCTTTGTTTGGAAAGTAGTGCTGTTCGCCGCGCTTGCGATGCCCGCGCTGATATGGGTCAGCCCCGCCGTTCGAGTAGCAGTGCCGGTGCCGAGCCTTCCCGAGCGCAGTGAAGCGGCGTCGCTTGAGCCGGTGCCCGTCGGTGATATCGCCGTGGCGGCGTCCCTTCCCAAAATTCCTCTCAAGAAGACGCCGAGAAGCTCGACGCGCGTGCGCGAGCAAGCTCAGGTCGAACCGGCCCCCACAATCGTGCAGTCGAGTTTGCCGGTCGCAATCGCCTCTCTCGTCGCGCTTCGAGAGATTCCCTGGACGCTGATCATGGAATCGGCCTACATGGCATTCGCATTCGCCCTACTTGCCCGCGTTGCCATCGGCATCTTTTTCTCGAATCGGCTGGTGCGCCTCGCCACTCCCGTCGATGAGCCGTGGGCGCTGCGGTCCCTCTCGGCGGCCGCGCACGCTGCCGGGTTGCGCGCCATTCCTCGCCTTGCCGAATCAGAGTCGGTCTCCGTCCCGGTGATGGTGGGTGTGGTCAAGCCCACAATTCTCTTAACAGAGGGCTGGCAGACGTGGGCTGCGGACGAGTTTGCGGCCGTGCTGGCGCACGAAGTCTCCCACATCGCACGACGCGACGCGCTTACGCAGCGGCTGGCGCTGATTCATCGGGCGGTTTTCTGGTTCAGCCCGCTCGCATGGTGGCTCGAGCGGCATCTCGCGGATCTTGCCGAGCAAGCGAGCGACGAGGCGGCGCTCGCCGGCGGGGCGGACCGGACCCGCTACGCGGAAACACTGCTGGGATTTTTCGCGGAGTTGGAAGCCGGACCGGATCGCGTCTGGTGGCAGGGAGTCTCGATGGCCAAAACCGGCCAGGCAGAGAAAAGAGTGGATCGAATTCTTGCATGGAGGGGTGCGATGTCGAACCAATTGAAGAAATCTCTCGTGATGGCGCTCGTAGCGTTTGCCGTACCGGTTGTCGGACTGACGGCGGCCGTGCATCCAGCGGCACGCGACGTTCAGGCGCCACAAGCACCCGCGGCACCTCGAGCTCCGGCCGCTCCTGCTGCGCCAGCCTCCGCAGCCCCGGCGCAAATTCCGGGCCCAGTCTCATCCCAGGCGCCCGCACTTCCCGCGCCTCCCGCTGACGCAGACGACCCGGCTTTCAACGTTAATGTTGTCGTTCCGCCGATGCCGGCGATCCCGCCTTTGCATATCGAGGTGCCGCCCATCAACGTCGATCTCCCGTCTTTGCACATTGCGGTCCCGCAGATCCACCTTGAGACGCGCGCGCTGGCCGCGATGCCGCAGCAGGGCGTCGTAGTCCAACCCCCGGTGACGTTTTCGATGTCCGGTGACTGGAACTACTACCGCGGAGGCCGCGGCGGATACTGGGTCGGTCGCTATAACGACTGGGGCCCGCGGTTCGCCATCGTTACGAAGGACTCCGACATGCTGACCTTGTCCGGCGACCGAGATGACGCCGAGCATGCCCGTTCGCTGAAGAGGAAGATTTCGGGGGATTTCATCTGGTTCGAGCGCGATGAAAAGTCCTACGTCATCAACGATCAGGCGACGGTCAACCGCGCGAAGCAGCTCTGGCAGCCGAACGAGGACCTCGAGAAGCAGCAAAAGGAGCTCGCGAGACAACAGGAAGAGCTAGCGAAGCAGGCCGAGGACGCCCGGCAGAAGATCGAAGACATGAAAATCAAAGTGCCCGACCTGACTGCGGAAATGCAGAGGGTTGAAGAAGCCATGAAGAAGCTCAACGCCGAAGGCGGCACGATGAACGAAATCGGCGAGTTGCAGAGGCAGATGGGCGAGATTCAGCGAGAAATCGGAGAAGCCCAACGCGACGCGGGAAGAACGGCGGGCGGGATGGGCCGCGAACAGGGCGAGTGGGGTCGAAAAATGGGCGAAATCGGCCGGCGGCAGGGCGAGATCGGCCGCAAGCAAGCTGAGCAGACCCGGGAAGCCTCCCGCCAGATGCAGCAGCTACTCGACGACGCGGTTGCTCACAGCCTGGCGAAGCCGGAGTAGTTACGAGCTGACGGAACGAGCGAAGAACGCGTCGACGCGGTCGAGGATTTCGGAACCCGTGTGCGAGTGGTGGACCGCCTGGCGGAGTTCGCCGCCATTGCGCACGCCGTGCGTGAAGAGCGTGGCGAACTGCTTCATCTTGCCGATCGCGTCGGGCATTTCGGCATCGATCAAGCTCTTGAAGTATCCGGAGAGCAGGCGGTAGCGATCAAGCTCCGTCGGCTCGTGGTAACGGCCGGTCGAAACGTAGTCCGCGATCTGGCGGAAGATCCACGGATTTGAAGACGCGGCGCGGCCGATCATCACGGCGTCGCAGCCGGTTTCTTCGATCATGCGCACGGCGTCCTCCGGCGCGCGAATATCGCCATTGCCGATCACCGGAATCCGTACGGTTTCCTTCACGGCGCGGATGATCTGCCAGTCGGCAGAGCCGGCGTAGCCCTGCATGCGCGTGCGCGGGTGGATCGCGATCGCCTCGATGCCGATGCCCTCGGCCATGCGCGCGACATCCGTGGCGACGATATTGTTCTCATCCCAGCCGGAGCGAATCTTGATCGTCAGCGGGATGCGCACGGCGGCGCGCACGGCGCGGAGAAGCTTCTCGAGATGCGGCAGGTCGCGCAGCAGCCCGGAGCCGCCGCACTTGACGACCTTCTTGACCGGGCAGCCGAGATTGACGTCGATCTGGTCGAAGCCGAGGTCCTCGGTGAGAGCCGCGGCCGAAGCCATCACGGCAGGATCGGAGCCGAAGATCTGGGCCGCGATGGGATGCTCGTCCTCGTCGAAATAGAGGTAGTGGAGCGTGCGCGCCGAATTTCGCGTGAGGCCCTCGGCGCTCGTGAACTCGGTCATGATGAGGCCGCAGCCGCCGAGCGAGCGGATGACGCGGCGGAAGACCGTGTCGGTGACGCCGGCCATGGGGGCCAGTATCGTGGCCGGCCGGATTGCAATGTCGCGAATTGTGAGTTCCGAAGGAATCATTGGGGATGGCGAACCTACACGATCGCGCTGCCGAGCCCTTCGTGGGATCTTAACGCGGAGTCGCCTCGAGCGGGTGGCGTGGTTCCAAGCTGAGCGAGCAAAGCTTCCTTCGAACCCCCAAAGAAGTTTTCGAGCACCTGGGCGAGAGCCTGTGCGCGGGCTTCCTCGGCGCTGAGCTTCGCGCGATAGACGTACGCGCGGCCGGCCTTGCGGCGCTCGACGACTCCCTTGCGCGCGAGGCGATCCATGATCGTCATGATCGTGGTGTACGCGCGCGCGCGGCGGGCAGCGAGCCGGTCGCGAATTTCGCGCACGGTGGCTTCGCCGATCGGCCAGAGCGTGTTCATGCAATCGAGCTCAAGCGGCGCGAGATCCAGCAGAGAGCGGCGCGGCGACGGGCTTCTTTCAATCATGGGGCGCCATCATGCTTTTCGCACAGCCGCTTTCGAGGCTGGAGCGTTGGCAGCTTGCCCCGCCGAGGAATCCGCAGCAGCCAAGAACTTGTCGGTGCGCAGCAGGGCGCGGCGGAGCGAAGGGCTGCGTTCTGTCCACAAGTCTGCCGAAGACCCGGCGGCTGCCTGTTCGAGGGTCGCGCGCATTCCGGCCATCTTCGAATCGAGATCGTCGATGAAATGCAGCGCGACGGCTTCGGAAATCTGCGGCAGCGAGGGCGAGCCGAACTCGTGCGAGCCGTGATGGCTCAGGATGAGATGCTCAACCAGCAGAGCGAGCGGCGCTGGAAATCCCGCAATGGCTTTGCACTTTTCGCGCACGAGTACGACGCCGATCGTGATGTGGCCGAGGAGCCGTCCTTCGTCCGAGTAATCGATTCCGCGAGCGTAGCGGAGTTCGTCGATTTTGCCGACATCGTGCAGGACGACTCCCGCGAGCAACAAATCGGGATCAAGCTCGGGATAGTGCGAGACGACCTTGGACGCAAGGCCGATCAGGCTAACGACGTGTTCGAGCAGGCCGCCCAGATAGGCGTGGTGCATGGTCATTGCGGCAGGAGCCCGCTTGAACCGGGGCGCAATCGCCGGATCGTCCACGACGCTCGAGAGCAATTGTTTGAGCCACGGGTTCTTCATCCCGGCAATGGCGGCCCGGAGATCGGCGTAGAGCTTTTCGATGTCGTACTTCGTGTGCGGCAGGAAATCGCCGAGATCGTACTCGCGCTCGGCGGCCGGGATGACCTGTTCGAGCGTCAGTTCCTTTTGCCCGTTGTACAGCTTCACGCGGCCGCGGATGCGGACCACATCGTCGCGTTCGAAGGTTTTCGCGATGGCGTCGAAGTTGTCCCACATCTTGGCGGGGATCGAGCCGGAGCGGTCTGCGAGGCTGAGCTCGAGCCAGGATTTTCCGGTGCGCGCGGAAGTGCGGATCTCTTTTTCGCGGACGAGGAAGAGCGAAGTAACCAATTGGCCGTCCGCGAGGTCGCTCACGCAGGGAGACTTCATGAACCGCTGACCTTCGGCACCGGCAGTCTCTTCTTTTCCTTCTTCTTGTCCGACGAGTCCGGCGTCGGAGCGACTTCCTGGATGACGGTGGCTCCCGCCACCGCCGCAGTATCCACATAGCCGGGTTTCACGGTGACGTAGCTCTCTTCGCGCAATTGGGCCCAATATGCGCGCATAGCCGGATCCATCTTCTGCCGGTAGAGAACGTTCATGATTTCGCCTTCGACTTTGTCGAGGGGCTGCAATCCGGCCTGGAAGTGGTCGAGCACCTTCAGGACTTCAAAGCCGGTCTTCGTCTGGATGACGTCGGTGATCTGGCCCCTTTCCATGCCGAACACGGCATCTTCGAGTTGCTTCGATAGCTGGCCACGCTCGAATTGGCCCAGTTCGCCGTTTTGATTCGCTGTCGAACCCTCGGAGTAGCGCTTGGCCAGGGCGCTGAAATCCTCGCCCTTCACGAGCCGGTTGTGCAGGTCTTCCGCCCGTGTGCGAACGGCCGCAATTTCCTCGGGACTCTTCCCTTCGGTGCTCAGGAAGATCTCCGCCAGCGCCACCTGTTCGGGCCGGTTGAACTCCTGTTTGTGGGCCTCGTAATACTTCTTCACTTCGTCGCTGCCGATGTCCATGCGCCCGCCGACTTCGCGGCGGATTACTTCCTGCGTCACCATGCCGTCCCGCATTTGATTCTTGTAGTCTTCCCAGACGATCCCCTGCGATTCGACGGCCTTCTCGAGATCTTCCAGGGTCGCGAAGTTGTTTTGCTTGCGGACGTCGTCGAGCCGCTTGACGAGATCGGTCTCGACGTTGATGTCCATGTCCTTCCCGCGCTCGATGAGGAGCTGCTGGTCGATCATGTCTCGCAACAGGTTCTTCTGCCGCTCTTTCAGCTCGGACTGAATCTGAAGCTGCGAGCAGTTCTGGCAGTCCTGCGCGACTTCCTGTGCCAGCCCCGCAGATGCCTTCTGATAATCGGAGAGAGTGATGATCCGGTTGTTCACGCGCGCCACGATCTCCTCGACGACGGCACCTTTGGACTGGGCGCGGGATGCCGGGGCGAGAAGAAGGAATGCGCCGGAAACGGCAAGCAATGAAAGCTGGACGGCAATTCGATTTTTCATGGTGGGCTCGCTCAAAAGTCTATCCCTACGATTGTAGTTGTAGCAACACGTTTCTCACCGCGTCCATGGCCCCGCCCTTGGCGCCTTTCGAGGCGAGCCACAAGACTCCCGTCGGGTCGAGGCGCATGTCGCGCCGCTTGCGAATCAACTTCACGAGCCGTTCGGGGCCGAGCGGCGTGTCGTCATAAAACTTGATGGCGATCTGGTCGCCGCGGCGGTCAACGGTGGCGACCAGCAGCTTTTCAGCCAGCGCTTTCAGGACCGCGTAATCGAGCAGATTCGTGACGGCGGGCGGCGGCGGGCCGAATCGGTCTTCCAGCTCGCGGCGCACTTCCTCACGCTCCGCTTCCGACGCGACGCTCGCGATGCGCTTATAGATCCTCAAGCGCAGATTCTCGCTCTCGATGTACTCGGGCGGGATGCGAATTTCCTGGCCCAGGTTGAGAGTGGCGCGGCGCTCGAGCGCGACCGCTTCGCCCTTTCGCTCGGCGACAGCGCGCTCCATCATCTGGCAGTACATGTCGAAGCCGACCGCTTCGATATGGCCGTGCTGCGCGCGCCCGAGCAGATTCCCCGCTCCGCGCAATTCGAGATCGAGCGCAGCGATGCGGAAGCCGGCGCCGAGGTCGCTGAATTCCTGGAGCGCGGCAAGGCGCTGCCGGGCGATCGGCGTGAGCGCTCCTTCGTTGGGAACGAGCAGATAGGCGTAGGCGCGCTGATTCGACCGCCCGACGCGGCCGCGAAGCTGATAGAGCTCGGAGAGGCCCATGCGGTCGGCGCGATTGATGATGATCGTGTTCGCGCGGGGAATGTCCAATCCGTTCTCGATGATCGTGGTGGAGACGAGGATGTCCGCTTCATCGCGGATAAACTTCAGCATCACTTTCTCGAGCTCGGATTCGCGCATCTGGCCGTGGCCGACCACGACTCGCGCGCGGGGCACCAGGCGCTTCACCATCGTGGCGAGCGAGGCGATCGATTCGACGCGGTTGTGGACGACGAACACCTGTCCATCGCGCGCGAGCTCTTCCTCGATCACGCGCTGCACCAAAGTCTCGTTGAAGGGCGCGACGGTCGTCTGAATTGCGAGGCGATCTTTCGGGGGCGTCTCGATAACGCTCATATCGCGCAACCCGACGAGAGACATGTGGAGGGTGCGCGGGATGGGCGTGGCGGACATCGTGAGCACGTCTACGTTCTTGCGCATCTCCTTCAGCCGCTCCTTGTGCGCCACGCCGAAGCGCTGCTCTTCATCGACCACGAGAAGCCCGAGATCGTGGAACTTCACGTCCTTGGAAAGCAGCCGGTGCGTGCCGATGACGATGTCCACTTTCCCCGCTTCCAGCTCCTCGAGAGTCTTCTTCTGCTCCTTCTCGCTGCGAAACCGGCTGAGCATCTCGATGCGCACGGGAAAGGCGGAGAAGCGGCGGCGGAACGTCTCGAAATGCTGGAACGCGAGCACCGTGGTCGGCGCGAGGACAGCCACCTGGGTCGCGTCGGCCACCGCCTTGAAAGCAGCACGCATGGCGACCTCTGTCTTGCCGTAGCCGACGTCGCCGCACAGCAGCCGGTCCATCGGGAGCGGCGATTCCATGTCGCGCTTGACGTCTTCGATGGCGCGCAACTGATCCGGGGTTTCCTGGAACTCGAAGGCATCCTCGAATTCGCGCTGCCAGTTCGTATCCGGCGGGAAGCCGTGACCCACGGCGGTCTTGCGCTCGGCGTATAGCGCGAGAAGTTGCTCGGCCATGTCGTCGACGGACTTGCGCACGCGCGACTTGCGCGTTTCCCAGACGGTGGTGCCGAGGCGGTCGAGCGTGGGCTCGACGCCGCCGAGCGATTGATATTTCTGGATGAGGTCGAGGCGTGCGAGCGGAACGTAGAGCTTCGCGTCACCCGCGTAACGCAGGAGCATGAATTCGCCGCCCGCCCCTTCGACCGCCATTTGCCGCAGGCCTTCGAACTGTCCGATGCCGTGGTCCACATGGACAACGTAATCGCCGGGCTTGAGATCGGAAAAGTCGCTGAAGAAGCTCGCGGTCTTCGGCCGCGAACGCGGGCGCTCGCTCGGAGCCAGCGTCTCGAATAGATCGGCGTTGCCATAGAGGACGAGCTGCGCCTCGGGAAATGCGACGCCCTCCGCGAGCGGCGCCTTGACGAGCACCATCGCGGGGACGCTCCCGCCGCTACTTTCTTCGGCGAGCCGCGTGACGGTCGCATTTTCTTCCAGCTCGCCCAGGCGGTAGGGCAATTCGTACTCGTGGCAAATGTCGGCGAGCCGTTCGAGCTCGCCCGTGCTTGCGGCCGAAACCATCACCTGCTCGCCCGCCGTGAGGCGGCCGCGCACTTCGGCCATGAATGCAGCCACATTGCCGTGATAGCGCGCGGTGCGTTGCGATTCCAGCGTGAGAGTCGCGGCGCCTTCGCGCGCCACCGCCAGATGCTCGACGGCAAGGCGCGGGAAGAGTTCGAGTGCGAGCGACCACTCTTCCTCGCTGACGATGTAGCGGCCGGGAGGCTCGGCGAGCGGGTCCTGGACTTCCTCGAAGGCCTTGTCGAGGCGCGCCCTGTACTTTTCTACAGCCGTTTCGAGCGAGGACGGCTCATCGAGGACCAGAAACGGCTCCGCGGCGAGATCGAACACCACGGCGGGGCGTTCTTCGCGAGGAATCTCCCGAAACTCCCAGCCGGGGTAGAAGCCTGCGGGCGCTTCGTCGTCTTCGCGGCCTGACGCGGAGGAAACGCGCTGCCGCTCGAGAACTTCGGCGCGGCGGAGCAGTTCCGTGAGAGGCAAGAGCGATGCGCGCTCAACCGGATTGGTCGAACGCTGCGTATTGGGATCGAAGGCGCGAATCGATTCGATCGTGTCGCCCAGCAGCTCGATGCGCACCGGCTGCGGCGCCTCTGGCGAAAATACGTCGATGATGCCGCCGCGCACGGCATACTGCCCGGGCATCTCGCAGGTGACGTGCTTTTCGTAGCCGGCCTGCGCGAGAAAGCCGATCAGATCCTCGTGGGCGATGGATTCGTCGCGCTGCACCACTCGAGCAAGCCCACGGTAGAAGGCCGGCTCGCGCATGCGCCACAGCGCCGCCTGAACGGGCGCGATCAGCAGGTCGACTTCGCCCGCAGCGAAGCGCCAGAGCGAAACGGCGCGCGCTTCGGAGATTTCAGCGTGCGGCGAACGGTTTTCATAGGGCAGCACGTCGTGCGCCGGAAGATGCGCGACGCGGCGTCCGGGCTTTCCGGTGACCGCGCGGTAGAACCACCGCAATGGCTCGAGCAGCGCTTCGGCGCGCTGGTTGGATTCGACCACGAGGATGGCGGGACGGCCAAGCTCCGCCAGAATCAGAGGAGCGAGGAGCGCCTTCGCGGGGTCCGTCGCGCCAGCGAGGCGAGCCTCGCCCGTCTTGTGGCGGAGGAGTTCGCACGCCTCTTCGACGGCGGGGCGGCGGGCGATCCGCGCGAGCAGCTCGGAGACGAGCGGAAGAATCATGCGCGAGATTCCGTGATGCGTTGGATGAGGAGAGCAGTGGAGTAGCCGGGCTCGAACGGGATGCGCACGACTTTGCACCCGAGTGCTTCGAGGGCGCCGGCTTCCGGAGAAGCTGTACCCCGGCGCGAAGCCGAGCCTTCGACAAAAACATCGGGCAGAAAACTTTCCAGAAACGAGCGAGGCGAGGAATCGTCCAGTTCGACGACGTAATCGACTGCGGCGAGTGCAGCGAGGATTTCCGCGCGTTCGGCGGCGGGCGTAATCGGGCGGGACGCCAGCCTACTGCGCGCGGCTGCGTCGCTTTCGAGCGCAACCACGAGAATATCGCCGAGGGAATGGGCTTGCTCGAGAAGACGGATGTGGCCGGGATGGAGCAGGTCGAAACAGCCGCTCGCGCACACTACTCCCTTGCCAGCGCCCTTCCAACGGCCCCGGTAGGAAATCAGCTCACTCTGCGAAACGACTTGTCCCAAACGCCTGTCCTTCGATCCGTTCCCGTGGGAACGGCCGAAGAACCCATTCTATCATGCGCTCGTGGAGGATTCCCTGGGAGAGGAGCCGCGGTTGCGGGCCAATTCCCGATTGGCGCGTACATTAGGAAAGCGAAGGCGCTTCAGCACTTCGACGAGACACTGATGGATGCGATCGACCCGAATGGCGTCATAGCGAGCGCTGCGGGATCTGGCCCAAGCACCTGAAGGACAAAGTGGACTACCGGACGATTACCGGCGCGGCCCGGCGGGCATGTTCTTCACGACCCAATCCGTGATCTTTTTGGCGTAGGCTTCCGCGAGCGGACCCGGCGTCAAATAGTGGCTCGCGCCGGGAACCCAGATGAGGTCGCGTTGGGGCGAGGCCGTCAGGCTGTCGTAAATCGTCTGGGCATTCGGCGGAAAAGAAATCTCGTCCTTGTCGCCGTGGATCACGAGCGCCGGGACCTTGATCTGCGGCCCGTACTTGATCGAGCTCGGCGCGCTCTTGTCGCTCGGCGCGCCGAAGAAGCCGATCATAGCTTGGGCGGTCCCCATGAAAGACCGTCCTCCTGGAAACCAATTCTCGAACGCGACCGGCTCCTGCCCTTTGCCTTGGGCGACGAGCGCGCGGGCGTGCTTGAGCGTGTCTTCAAGACGCTGCCTATCCGCTTCGGACGCACGGATCTGAAACTCCAGATACGGCGATGGGATCGAGGCGATAAAACCGACAGCCTTGACGGCAGGATCGTTGCGCTCGGCCATATACTGCGCCATGCGAGGGCCGCCGAGGCTGATCCCGAAAATCGCGATGCGGCTGTAACCCGCCGATTTGGCGTAGGCGACAAAGGCGGCGATGTCTTTCACGGCGTCCGCGTATTCGGCGTACGGATAGTTGTAGGAGGCGCGCATGTTGGCAATGAGGAAGCCGTAGCCCCTGCCGGTCAATCCCGTCGCCATGGGATAGTAGTCGTGCATAGGAATTAGCGCCGCGCCCGTCGTGGCGCCGGGCACCAGGATAACCAGCGAATCGCCGGGCGTCCGGGGCTCCCAAAACAGCCCGTTCAATGCCGCCTTGTCTTCCGTTTCTACTCGGATTAGGTCCAAGCTGCTACCTCCACGATGATTCCTGCCCGTCGCGCGAATGGCGGTGACTATATGCCATTCAAGCCCGTTCGATCAACAGGTCACGACAAGTTGGATCATCGGAAACCGGCCACTGCGCGCGCCGCAGTTGCCATGCTTTTCGGTGCTATACTTTGCGGCTGGTTCACAGCAGGAGTGTTTCCGCTGACCTGACCCGCTTGACCGCAGGACCAGAAAAGGGGCCATGAAGCACATCGCGATTGTCGGAGGAGGTCCCGCCGGTGCGCTCTGCGGCGAGCGCCTTGCCAGCCACGGCTTCGACGTCACGATCTACGACGAGCGGCTGGCGTGGGAAAAACCCTGCGGCGGTGGCCTGACCCACAAAGCGATCGAAGCCTATCCCTTCCTGCTCGACTCCCCTGCACCCAAGAAGATCGTCCGAACGGCGGAGCTCATTTCCGGCGGCGGGCACCGCGCGCGGTTCGAAATGAGCCGCCCGATCGTGATCTACGCGCGCAAAGTGCTCAACGGCCTGCTGCTCGACCGAGCAGTGGCTGCAGGCTGCGCGGTAGTGTGCTCGCGCGTGACGCGCGTCGATACGGACGGCGCGTCGGTCCGACTGATGGTCGGCGGCGAAGAACGGATCTCGGATTTCGTCGTGCTCGCGGCCGGTGCGCGCAACCAACTGCTGCCGGGAACGACGGCGCTTGGCGCGATGGACTTGGAAGTGACGCTGGGTTATTTCGTGCCGACCGAAGAAGACATCATCAAGGTGAAATTCCTGAAGCAGTTCGAGGGCTATCTATGGTCCTTTCCGCGAGCCGACCATCTTTCCGTGGGCATCTGCGCGAAAATGGGCCAGAACCCGACCCATAAATTGCGGGGTCACCTCGACGATTTCGTCCACGAAGAGAAGATTCCCATGAAGGGCGCACAGTTCTACAGCCACATGCTGCCTTCGCCGCAGGCGCAAACCATTCGCGGCCGGCGAATCGCGGGACGAAACTGGGCGATGGCCGGGGACGCGGCAGCGTGCGTGGACCCGATCACGGGCGAGGGACTTTACTACGCGCTGCGTTCCGGCGATCTGCTGGCGCAGGCGTTGATCGAAGAACAGCCGCAGGCGTATCCGGAGCGGTTGCGCTCGGCGTTCTCGGCGGATTTGGAATTCGCGGCCAATATCGCGCGAAAGATCTTCCGCGGCAATTTTCTTGGCGGCGCGATCACTACTCGGATGGTGCAATTGTTAAACTACTCGCCGGCGTTCCGCGATCTGATTCGCGACGTCTTCAGCGGCTCGCAGGACTATCGCAGCCTGAAGCGCCGGCTGTGGAATCAGCTCGGCATCACGTTCGTCGAATTCACGCGAAGCTTTCTCGACCCTCGCGCGGTGATAGCGCCCGCGTCGCGTCAAGTCCCCCGGGAGCCTTTGTCATGAAGCGGCGGAAGACCAAGCGCGCCAGCCGCCCTGCGAAACGCCGCACTCAGAAAGCGCGCGCGGTTTCGAAGGCGCATCCCGCGCTGCCCCAGCAGCGGCCGCGAATCGGGCTCGAAGCAACGGTGGAACGCGTGGTGCAGCCCGAGCACACGATTCAAGCGGTCAATCCAAACCTTCCGGCTGTGTTTTCAACCCCGCACATGATTGGACTCATGGAACACGCGAGCGTGGCCGCCATTCTGCCGGAATTGCCGCCCGGCGCAATCTCCGTGGGCACGCGAATTGAAGTGGACCACCTGAAGGCCGTGGGGCCCGGCGCGACGGTACAGGCGTGGGCGCGGTTCGTGGAATACCGGGGCCGCTTTCTGGTGTTTGAGGTGGAAGCCCGGTCGGGCGAGCATCTGATCGGCCGCGGGCGCGTCTTTCGCGCCATCGTTCACCCCGAAGAGCACGGGGCCAAAGCCAAGGCCCGCGTCCAGGAGTAACAGCCGCTACTTCTTCTCGTCGATCTGCACGGAAGCTCGCGTCGTCTCCCAATCCAAGCGCATCGTGCAGCTCTTGCCGTCCTGGTCGAACGCGATCGTGAAATTCTCGACGGGCGCAGGCAGCTTCGACACCTTCATCGGCACGCGGACGAGGTCGTATTCCTGTCCCGGATAAGGGACACCCCATTCGCCGGTCTGCTTGCTGATAATCAGTGTCCACGCATCCTGCGTCGGCAGCGCGAAAATCGTGTAGTTCCCTGCAGGTACGTCCTTGCCGGCTACGCTCACGTTGGTGGAGAGGACGAACGTGGTCGCTTCGTTCGCTCCCGCGCGCCATGGCTCGCCGTAAGGCACGAGGGCGCCGAAGATCTTTCGGCCGCGCATGCGAGGACTCGCATAGTCCACATGAACCGTCTTGCCGTCTGCGAATTTACAGTCGGCGGTGGCCGGCGGACTGGCAACCTGGGCGCGGCTTGGCGTCGCCACAGTGAGCAAACCTAGAAGAATCGCGGCGCAAGGCGCAATGAGGTGTTTCATATCGTCTCCTCGGACTCGAGATTGGTGTCCCGCTTGGTTTAGACGCGCGCGCGCAGGGATTGGATACCCGCGTAGCCGCGCGCTGCGAGGATTCACTACGGGGAATTCGGCTTCTTCGCCGGGAACGCGGATGCGGCCCCCAAGTCCAGCAGGCCCTCCGTGCCGAGCTTCGGATACTGGGCCTTGACCTTCGCTTTGAATTCATCCGCCGACTTGGACGATGCCAGCGCCGCGCTGTAGTCCTGCATGTATTTCTTCATGAAGGCCAAAACGGAGGCGTCGTTCGGGGCGCCCTCCACTTGATGGCCGGGAATGACGACCTCGGGATGGAGCGAGGCGATTTGGTCCAGCGTCTTGATCCACTCGTCCTTTTGCGCAACGAGCGCCGGCCCGAATCCGAAGTGCACGCCGCTGAAAATCACGTCGCCGCCCACCACCGCTTTGAGCGATGGAATCCACACGAACGAATTGTCTCCCGGCGTGTCGCCCTGTAGAGGACCGAAGATTTGCAGCGTCTCGCCTTCGAGCGTAAGCGTGTTGCCGTCCAGCGCGTCGGGAATGATCGGATTGGAGGGAATGTTGTCGCCATACTGCGGCTTCCATGCATTGACGCGATTCTGCCAGCTCGCTTGGATGCCCTCCACAACCTTGGGCAGCGCCACGAACTTCGCATCGGGAAAGGCCTGACGGAGCACGACGAGCCCGAAGTAGTGGTCGGGATGAGGATGCGTGACGTAAACCGTGGTGAGGTTCTTCTTGCTCTCGAGAATTAGAGCCACCAGGCGGTGCGCGTCGCTCAAGCGGAACTGCGCGTCGATCAATATGGCGTCCTTCTCGCCGTAGATCAGCGTGGAAGTGACGGAAATGCCCTCGGGAGGGGATGTATAGACCTGCATGTGCAGGTGGGTGGGAGGGGCCGCGGCTAAACGAGCGGCGAACGAGAACAGGACGAGGCCCGCCAGCAATATCTTGGATTTCATTTTGTCCTCCGCAGGTGATTGCTCGCTGGCGGCATCTTACTGCGGTTGGCCGCGCCTGTCACTTGACCGGCGCAAGTGATTCAGACGCCGCGGTGCCGTCGAATCCTGTCCTCGCCGCCAAGCCCCGGATGAAAACAAGCAGAGCAATTAGCGCGGCCAGGGCCACGAACCAGAGCGCGGTCAGTAGGTGCACCACCCAGCCTGCGGCCTTTCCCACTCGCGCCAGCAGGAACGGCAGAAAATTGAACGTGCTGATGTGCGCGTAGTCCCACGGGTCAGCGGTCATCGAGTCATTGACAAGGCCCCACTCGTTCATTTTTCCCAGCGACAAAGCGACGATGTTTTTGAAGCGTAGAGCGACGATGAACGTCGGATGCCCGAGCGTATCCATTTGATAGATCTCGAGCGGGCACCAGAACATCACCGAAGCCAACTGGACGGCGACGCTCACCACAACGAGCACGATGCCGATTCTCCAGACCAACTTGCCCACGTCCGCTCGATGTCGCACGAGCAGCGGAACGGAGATGAACGCGACGATCTGCGCCGCCGTCGAGACGTAGCGGTCGCCCCAAGCGTAGTCGCCGCTCCAATCCGTGAATCTGGCGTAGAAGCTGATGTACGCCAGCAGCAGCGCGACAAAGGCGACGAGGTACGCCTTGATTTCGGGCCGAAAGCGCTTCCACGCCAGCACGGCAACGATTGCCGTGAGCACCAGCAGCGGATCGAACAGAAAGATCGATTTCTCCGGCTTGAAGAGTGCACCAAAGAAACCGACGTGGAACGGCGTTTCGAAGGGATACGCAGCGGGCAGGGCGGGATTCAGCATCTTCCGTTCCTGGCCAAACAGCTGGATGTACGTGTTGAAGTACGACCCAAAGCGATGGTGCTGGTACAGGCGATCGATCAGTCCAAAGATCGCGTACACCGGGAGCGCGATTTTCGCGAAGCTGGCCAACCGCGAGCGCAGCACCGGTCCCGTTGCGCCCGTGAACCACGCCGTCAGCAACAGAAAGAGGCCGACCGCCAGCAGGTCCATCCCCGTGGTGAGGCGAGTGAGCAGATTCGCGCCGAGCGCGAGCGAGCCGATCAGCAGCGCGCGGCCGCTGCCGGTGCTGAACCATTCGTACTGGAATGTCAGACCGGTGAGCGTCAGGAGCAGGATGTAGTTGTTCTCCATCATGTTCTGCGTGTAGTGGAGGAAGGTGGTGCAGAAAAGGAGCGCCAATACGCCCGCGATCCGCTGGTTGACGGTGAAGCCCAGAAGGCGCAGCAGGCGCCAACACACCAGCGCCGTAAGAACGCAAACGAGAATATTCGTGCTGTAGCTGACGATGATATCGCCTACTGTTGGATCGTCGTCGTAATCCCCAAAAACGGGCAGCTGTTCGACATACGTGCCTACGATGTCGGCGGGGAGCATCAGCAGCGATTGACCCATGCCGTACCAGCCGTGCAGCTTGCCATCCGGGCCATGGATTCCAAATTCGGGGTAATCCTGAGGGTTCACTTCCGGCTCGGACGTCCACCACGAGTGCGCCGCCTGGAGGCGATGCGTCGTATCGCTTGTGCCGAGTTCACCGGACTGGACGACAAGTGCGGCGAGAAACGCCGTCAGGGCCACCAGGAACAAGGGGTTGAAGAACAGACGGCGGGTGCTGTGCATCATTCTTGAGGATGCTAATGGACGTTCACGCGGGATTCAAGCAGCAACGGCGCGATGAGCGAGGCGCAAGACGCAGGTTGCCGCGCCTTCGAAGCTGGCCTAAGATATTCACACGCCGGAGTGGCGGAATGGCAGACGCGGCGGACTCAAAATCCGTTGGTCGCAAGGCCGTGTGGGTTCGACTCCCTCCTCCGGCACCACCAGCTTTCCAACCATAACTGCAACGAACCGCGCCCGGTCGAAGCAAGAAACCCAAATTAAGTTCCTACACGGAGTGAGCGCGTGAGATTCTTCAGCGTGGCGATGGCGGAAAACGCAGCGAGCTGCGAAGTGCGCGGATTGGATTTCGAAGGAACATTTTCGACCTTCACGGAGAGCTTGCCGAATTCGCCCTGGACGTGAATCTCGTGGACGTTCTCGCTTCCGCCCGGCACGGCGACGATCCGGACGCGCACCGGAGCCGATGGATTGACCGCGAGCCGCAGCGAGGCGGCCACGTTGGAGGTGGCGGGAAACGCGCGGGCGGCTTCTTCGGCCAGACCCTCGAAGATCACGGTATCTTGCTTCAGATTCTCGAGTTGGATACCGCGATCGACCACATATTTCGATCCCCGCAAAGCCGCGACCGGCTTGCGGCTCGTCAACTCCGCCGACTCGATCCGCCCGATCGAAGCGGACTTGATTCCATCCAGCCCCGCGATGGCTCCGGATGGAACGTAGATGCGGCAGCCCTTTTTCTCGGCCTCGTGAAACCACTCTTCCCGGCCAAGCAGGCCTCCCACGCTCATGATCAGCACGTCGCGCCCGCGCGCAAGCGCCTTCGGGACAAATTCCGCGAGAGCCGCCTGGCTCGCCGCTTCGACGGCGAGATCGCATCGCTCGATCATCTCCTCGATGGAAACCACGGGCGGGCGGTTCGAAAGATCCGAAGAAAGCGCTTCGGCTCGCGCGCGATCCTGATCCGAAAGCGCGACCAATTCCGCGTCCAGTTTCTTTTGGTCGATGGCCGTGGCGATGGTCCGGCCGATGGCGCCCACACCGAGGAGTCCGATTTTCAGCATGTTTGGAGAATTCTCACGCGAGCTCGAGCATGCGGTCGATCGCCCGCTTCGCCTTGCACGCGATCTCCGCGGGCACCTGGATCTGAGGCGTTAGCGTCTCGAGCGAGCGAATGATCCGGTCGAGCGTGATGGTCTTCATGAACGCGCACGTCGCATCGGGATTCACCGGGTAGAAAGTCTTATCCGGAAACTTCTTGTGCAATTGGTGCATGATTCCGAGCTCGGTGCCCACCGCGAATTCTGTGGCCGAAGAGTCGCCGATGTGCCGGAGCATTCCCTCGGTCGAAAGGAAGAAGGTGCGGTCCTGCGGCAGCGTGCCGTCCATCGCCTTTGCCATGCAGGAGCTGACGCAGCCGCACTCGGGATGGAGCAGCATCTCAATATCGGGATGCTCCGCGAGAATCTCGACAGCCTGCTCCGGGCGGATCGTCTTGTGGACGTGACAGTAGCCGGGATACGCGATGATGTTGCTCCGTCCAGTCTGCCGCGCGACAACTTCGGCCAGGAACTTGTCCGGGAGAAACAGGATGGAACGATCGGCGGGAATCGCCCGGACTACCTTCGCGGCATTCGCCGATGTGCAACAGTAGTCGCTCAATGCCTTCACGGCGGCAGAGGTGTTGATGTAGGCGACCACCACCGCATCGGGGAGTTTTGCCTTCCATGCCAGGAGCTCCTCCGGGGTGATCGAAGCGGCCAGCGAACATCCGGCGCGCAGGTCCGGCAGCAGAACCTTCTTGTCCGGCAGCAGAATTGCCGCAGTTTCCGCCATGAAATGCACGCCGCAGAAAACAATCACGTCGGCGTTTGTCTTCGCCGCGGCCTGTGAAAGCTTCAGCGAATCGGCCACGGCATCGGCGACGTCCTGGACCTCCGGGCGCTGGTAATGGTGCGCCAGCAGGACGGCATTCCGCTCGGTGCAAAGCGCGCGGATGCGCTCCTGCTTCCGCCGGATCTCCTCCGCCGTATCCGCCACGGTCTCGATGGCAGGAAGCGTGTAACGCGCTTCAAAACTGGGTTGTGCTACTGCGCTGGACATGATGATTCCCCTTTTCGCCTATTAGAGTTAAGAAATCCTCTGGCACAGATCGAGTGCGCGAGCCGAGTGCGTGAGCGCGCCAATTGAAATGGCGTCCACGCCGCATGCTGCGTAAGCTTCGACATTTACTTCCGAAATTCCGCCGCTGGCTTCGATCAGAGTGTCGTCCCACAGATTCTCGCGATGGAGAATCTCGAGAATCGCGCCAATCTCGGCGGGCGTCATGTTGTCGAGCATCAGCAGGCAAGGATATGGCTCGGATGCCGCATCCTGAAGGCGGCGAAAGGATTGCGCCGCCACGCGCGCTGCCGCCTCGCCGCGCACTTCGACTTCGATGAACGCAGACTCCCCGCGATACTCCCAGGCCTTTTCGATCGCGAGCGGCACGGCATCTTCTTCGCGAGCAGCCAGGCGCGCGAGATGATTGTTCTTGATCAGGATCGCGTCGCCGAGACCCAGCCGGTGCGTGCCTACGCCTCCGAGGTGCAGCGCCCGTTTGTCGAGCAGCCCCCAAGGAGTCTTCCTCGTGCCGATGATTCGAGTCGCAGAGTTGCGCCCGCGCGCGCGTTCTTGCAGGCAGCGCGCCGTCGTCGCGATTCCACTCATTCTCTGAAGGAGATTCAGCCCCACGCGTTCGAAGGCAAGCAGTTGGGATTCCTCGCCTTCGGCGCGCAGCAGCGTCTCCCCGGGTCGCATGACGTCCCCATCATTCTTTTCGAGAGCGATACCTACGCCGTGGCCACGCATGAAGAATGCGAATTCTTCCAAGCCCGCAGCTACTCCTCCCTCGCGAGCAACGACGCTCGCCGAAGCGCTACGGTCTTTCAGCCCAAGAGCTTTTGCAGTCAGGTCTCCCGAAGCCAGATCTGCCTTCAGAAGAGTCTCCGTGAACGTGCAAACCGCCTCGCGATACGCGGGGTTGTTGAGCGTCAGGGCGCCGCCCCGGAAGAGGGCTTGCTCGATTCTCTGTTCCCGTGTCGCGTTCATCCCAGATCCTCGCGCCCCGTCGCTACTTCAGAAGAATTCCCCGCGCGCGAAGCTTCGCCTTCGCCCGCGAAATCGATTCCGGCCTCGAAGCTTCCACGGTGTGCAGATGCACTCCCCCGGTAAGAGAGGAAAGAAGCGACGCGTGCGAAGCTTTCACGTGTTTCAGAAAGTCCTGCACGTCCGCCCGGGACTCGATCATCAGAGAGCCGCGGAGTTCGCCGTAGAGGGGATGCTCGACGATTACGTCGAGAATCTTCACACCGTGATCGACCAGAATGTCGAGCTCCTCTTCGGTGCGCTCCGGCGCATGCCGGCAAGCCAGGATCGCGCGATGAGCGTGGTCCCCGACTTTGGGGAGGCGATAGCCTCGCGGCGTGGCCTCGATCTCCTCGCCGCTTGCTCGAAGGATCGCCACGTCCTGCACCAGGCACTGCCGGCTCACGCGGAAGCGCCTCGCCAGCTCGTCGCCGCGAATTGGCACGCGATGAGCCCGCATCCATTGGACAATTCCGCGGCGGCGGCCCTCTGCGGCACCCGATGGCTCCGACGCCTGGATCTTCCTTGATAGCGAATTGTGTGATGCGCGCATGGATTGCTGTCTTGTCAGGTATCTAGTCTATCGTCAAGTCGGATGCTCCGCAACCTGCCCTGGGGACTCCGGGAAACGAAAACCCGCTCACACACGGCTCCGTTCGGAGCGTTTACTCTCCTGTCGCGCCGGCGGGATTCGCGGGAAAGGGCAGCGGAGTTTTGGGCCATACTGGAAAGTGTCCGCAAGAAAGGCCGAGTAACTTTGGCGCACACTGGACAAAGACGAAGCGAGCGCGTGTTGCTGGACCTGCCAGTGGTGATTTCCGGCCAGTTCCCGGACCAGCGGCCCTTTCAGGAAGAAACATTCACGGTCACTGTGAGCGCCCACGGTGCGCTTGTGATGCTGTCCACCAAGGTAGCGCTGCGGCAGAAACTGGTCGTGATGAATCCGACAAACTCGGATGAGCGCGAAGGGCGAGTCGCGTATGTCGGATCATCCTACGCGGGATTGTCGCAAGTTGCCGTCGAGTTTACGCAACCAGCCCCGGGATTTTGGCCGATTAGCCCTCCCCCGCCGGATTGGAAGAACTCCTAGCGCAATCGCACCCGCGATAGTTGGACCGCGCGTCTGTTTCCTTGACGAGGATTTGAGGCGAGCAGTCCTGTTGCAAGCCGGAGGCGGGAACATAGACCTACGAGGAGCTGAGTTCAGCGATCCAGGAATCGAGGATTTTCAATTGATCGGGCGGCGTATCGAGAAATCCCACGCCCATTCCCATGCCTTCCTGCGTGTAGATGACTTTGCCAGGAGTCTCGAACGTGCCTTGATCCCGCATGATGCGAACATGAATCAAGGTCTGCGTCGGGAGCGTATTGAGAAGGTCTATGTAACAGCCCCTACGGCTCACTTCGGAGATGCGTCCTGAGATGCGGACACCGCTGACCGGCTCTATGATTTCCGCCGCGGCGATGAGGCTGTAGCGCGGTCCCGCGCGCCGTTCCCGGAACGACTTACCAGAATCGTTTGGAGAGCCGGCCGAATCGACCATAATTGCCCCCCTGCACTTCGGTCAAGCATCGCACAATCGCGCGCCCTGCACCACCCCCGCCGCCGCGAGTGATACGAAAGCGGAAACGCGGCTCGCCGCCGATACCGCGAGGGACAGCCGCACAGCTTGGAAGCTCGGGCCTAAGATTTATCGACGAGTAAACAGACCCCAAACGCACCCGAATTACTCCCGGGCAACCAGTATCATCGATCCAATGTGACCCGGCCGACAGAGCGCCAAGTGTGTTGATAGGCTGCGCAGCGCTCGATTTCAGAGATTTCGCACAAACGATTTAATTTCCGATTATCGAAGCTTGTTTTTGGCTTGTTTTCTGCGCCTGCTTCTAATTGCAAGCAGTTCAGTACTAGGAGCAGCGTTCTTGGACTTGCAGGCGCTATGGTTTCATATAGTTTGGTGTCCGTGGGTTTTCCACACGGTGGGGTTCTATCTCTAAAGCCGTGCTCTCTCGCCAAGGCGACGGCGGCTCAGGCCTGCCATGGTACTAGGCAGTGCTCTGGCGAACCTGAGTCGAGCACACAAATGCGTCAAACCGGTTGATTCGGTAATCGGAAGACTTTATTCTACTTCCTGTTGCGGACGATCGACAGAAGTTCCAATCTGAAACAGTCCAACAAGGTCAACCATGCGTCCAGGGGAGCAACTCCGGGAGCTTCGAAATCGACTCGGCGTCACCACGCGAGAAGTTGAGGAATTTAGCCGCACCATCGCCGAGGATCGCCAGAACGAAGAGTTTTACATCTCGAATGCCTGGCTGACGCAGCTGGAGAACAAGAACTCCATCCCAAGTATCTACAAGCTTTACAGCTTGAGCGTCATCTACCGCACCAAGTTTAACGATCTCCTCGCCGTATTTGGCATCGATTTGGGAGCCACATCTCGCTATCAGCTCGCGCTGCCGCTGCAAAACACGCACCTGACGGCATTCGAATCGCCCGACCCTGAAAAGTCGATTACCTTCCCGGTGCGTTTCGATAAGAGCTTTAACCTGGAAACCACGAGCCTAATATCGCGGATGGTTGAGGTCTGGGGGGAGATCCCCATTGCATTGATTCAAAAGCTGGATGTGCGCCACTGCCAGTACGGCTACATCGGAATCGACGACTACACGATGTTTCCGCTTCTTCGTCCCGGGTCATTCGTGCAGATCGACAACCGCCCCAGCCGCATGCAGGCATCCGAATGGCGCACGGAGTTCGATCGGCCGATTTACTTCATTGAACTGCGGGACGGCTATGCTTGCTCTTGGTGCGAAGTGCGTGGCTCGCAGCTCACGCTGGTTCCACATCCGCTCTCGGGCTGCACAATTCGGCAGTTCGCCTATCCTTCGGAGGCGGAAATCGTGGGGCAGGTGACGGGAGTAGCTATGCGCCTAGTGCCGCAGGAGCAGGATGCAGACGGGCCTCCAAGATTGCCAAAGCGATCTTGAAGCTCGAAAAGAGGAATTCCGCAGAGAGCGGGTCAGTTTCCACCGGAACAGCCACGCGGTACGGTTCCAACTTCTTCCATGCCGTCAGGAATTCACTCGGACTCGTGTGCGTCGAATCCATGTAACCTTCCATCTGGCACACAAGGTCCCGCAGAGGGCTTCCCACGAGATCGCGGAACGCCTCTCGATGACAATCGGCCAGCGCTTCGCACGCCACCTCCTGGCTGAAGCGGGACGCAAGGCCATCGTGGTAATACAGGCCCGTGTTGTAATCCCGCATGGACGCCAGATAGATCAGACGGTCGAGCGAACGCGGAATTTCTGAAAGCGTGCGCCGGCGCAGATCTTCAGCCGCCTGCTGCACATCCATTCGTCTTGGCATCGAACTCATGATCAGTCCTTATAGTCGCGCCGCGCCGGCCGAGCCATTGCTCAACGCTCCGACCTTCGCAGGGGTCAGGAAAGCAAGCGACTCCTCTGAAACCTCGCACACCCTCGCCGCCACGGCAGCCGTCGATTCGACCATCGAGGGGACCGCAAAAGGCCCGCGAACGTACAAAACAACCTGAAGAGCGCGGCACGCAAAGAGCAGGGCCGCGAAATCCAAAGCGAGCTCGATTTCCGTTTTAAGGCTCAGCCGGGCATACGATCGCGCGGAACCAACGTAAAAGCGCCTGAGGCACAGAATCTGCCGGCGGACCTGATTCACCCACGAGAGAGCGATCTTCTTCCGCTCCTTCATGAACAGCGCGCGAACACTTTCCGGAACCTCTGAAACGACATAGTCCAAATCCGCTCGCGAAAAAATTCGCCCAACGAGCTCCGGCGGCAACAGACCGGATCGCAGAGCCTGAAGTGCCTGCCGTGCTTGGACCAGAGGCCCGGAGCCACCCTCGGCGCGTGGCGTGCGCCGCGCGAGGAAATAGAGCGAAGAGAGGAACAGCACCCCAATAGCCAGAAATAGAATCAGCTGGATCACGCGCGTGCCACCTTGGAAAGATGCGAGCGCATTGCTTCCAGGGCGCTTCGCGTTGTCGCCACCACGGCTTCGTGATCGATCTCGACCGGTGCGGATGAGTCGAATGCCGGGTTCGGGTCATACGACCAAAGGGCCACCACCCAAATTAGCAGGGCGGTCAGATAAGCGACCGGTTGGATCACGTTCAATGTGGCAGTGAATCCGGGACCTATGTAGAACCGCAATGCCAAAGTCATGACGCTCGCCCCCAACCACACTCCATACCCGAGGATCATGCCCCTGACGTTCTTTCCCATCGCGGTCCGGAAATACGAAATAACCACCAATACGGCGAAGAAAAGGATTGCCTGAGCGGCTAGAAGATCTCTCTCCAATCGCACGGATCTCCCAAATAGGCCGGAAGTGGACGGAGCTTGCGAGGTTCCGGGTGCCATGGGGTAGAGGACCCCGAAACAAAAAATCGCCGCAAACACGGCGACACCCGTGATTCTTGCAAACCGCTCAGCACCCGCGTATGAAGACAGAACGTGCTTGAATATTTCCAGGATGATGCCGCATCCGAGGAGAATGTTCAGAAACTCGGTGCCCCAGACCCATGCCGGATACCTTGCCGGGCTGAGTGTGTACGCCGAATATAGCAAGACGTCGCAAACCAGGACACTGGCGGCATACGTGTAGAAGAAGGGATATTTTCGCAGGAGATTGCCCGGAAAGGCGCGGAACACCACCAGCGCTTCCACCAAAATGCACGCCCACCATATCGCCAGAGTCAGCAATGCCTTTCACCTCTTGTGAAAACGGTAAATACTAACAGAAAAGTCCGCGAGGACACGGGGAGAAAGTTAAACTTTCTCCCCCCGTTTGTCACTAGTACTAAACGCCTAGGGAGGGGCCCCTAGGCGTTATACGGTCTGAGCGACCGTTGGGCGCGAATGGCCGCCCTAGGTTACGAACACTCCGGTCGGCTTTGGATGACCGCCCTGCGCCACGAACACCCCGGTCGGCTTTGGATGACCGCCCTGCGCCACGAACACCCCGGTCGGCTTTGGATGACCGCCCTGCGCCACGAACACCCCGGTCGGCT
>JAIQEW010000022.1 GCA_020073605.1 Terriglobia bacterium | reverse complement strand
CGGCGCCGTCGAACGCGCCCAGCGTACTCACACCGAGGAGTTCTACGAAGTCACTCCCTGCTCTTGGCAGGTCGCTCCCTTAAATCAGGAACTCCTCGGCTGGGAGCGCATCTACAACACCGTCCGCCCCCACCAGGCGCTCGGATACCAGACTCCGCAACAGTTCGTAGCTCGCTGGCGGGCTAAACGCAAATCCAAAAAGTGTCACTAATCTACTGGACGAGTACAGCTCATTGCGGTTGCGTGCAGGTCCCAGTAGAATACACTGGGTCTGTGGGGAATCGCTTGGGAGCGTGCAGGTTCCCGCGGACCAAGCGCCGCCGGCGTTTCTACGCGGCGAGCAAACCCACCTAGCCCTGAGGGGATCGTACCGCTGCCATGGACGCACGGCTATCCGTGCATTCGATTGTAATCGCCAGTCCCGAGCAGGTTTCCTGCCCGCTCGGCGAAGAAGCAGCCATCCTTAATCTCAAAAACACCGTCTATTATGGATTGAACCCGGTCGGCGCCCGTGTGTGGAGCCTCTTGCAGCAGCCGAGGAGCATCGGTGAGCTGCGGGACGCCCTGCTTGATGAGTACGACGTGGAAACAGAGCGCTGCGAGCGCGACCTGCTCGACCTGCTTGAGAATTTGCGGGCCGAGGGGCTGATCCAGGTGACGAGCGCGGCAGCTCGCTGAACTGATTTCGGGCGATCCTTCGAGGCCCCCAAGGATCCTCTCTCCCAGCCGGGGGCCATCGCGGAAGGGCCGCGACTCTGTTCGAGGCCACGGGTTGAAAGCAATCGTGACAACATGGAGCAGGTTCTGGCGCTTGAGCGGACGCGCGCGAGGAGTGGCCCTCGAAGCGGCGGCCGCGCTCACGGCGACGTATATGGGACTGCGCCTGGGCGGGTTTCGCCGTTGGAAAGCGGCGCTCGCGTGGTTTGTGCCGGCGGCGGCCGGCCCTGCAATTCCGTTGAACCGGGCCAAGATTGATTCCGCGCGCGAGATTGCGCGCCTGGAGCAGGCGGTGGCGCGGCATCTCTTCTTTCGAGCGAACTGCCTCGAGAGCTCGCTGGTGCTGTGGTGGCTTCTTGAGAGACGCGGAATCGCGGCGGAACTGCGCATTGGAGTTCGCAAAGACGCCGGGAATTTCGAGGCCCATGCGTGGGTGGAATCCGGCGGCGCTGTGCTGAACGATCCCGGCGAAGCGCATCGCCACTTCGTGCCGTTCGAAGGCTCGATTGCTTCGATGGAGACGCAAACACATTGAGCGGAATCGTGGGAATGTTCGGGCGGGATGGCGCTCCGGTGGATCGCGCGCTCCTGCAATCGCTCACCCACTTCCTGTCGTTTCGCGGACCGGACGCACGGGAAGTCTGGGCGGATGGTCCCGTTGGTTTCGGCCATACGCTGCTGCGCACGACGGTGGAGGCTCTCGGCGAGCGCCAGCCGGCGAGCCTCGACGGGCAGCTCTGGATCACCGCCGATGCGCGCATCGACTGCCGCTCAGAACTCGAAGCGCAACTCGAACGGGAAGGGCGCAAGGTTCGCGGGGGCGCGCCTGACTGCGAACTGATCCTGCACGCATACGCGGCGTGGAGCGAGGAGTGCGTTCAGCACCTGCGCGGCGACTTTGCCTTCGCCATCTGGGACGCGCGACGGAAGACGCTCTTCTGCGCGCGCGATCATTTCGGCATCAAGCCTTTCTACTACGCCGAACTCGGCGATCTTTTTCTTTTCAGCAACACACTCGATTGCGTGCGGCTGCACCCGGACGTTTCCGGCGAGCTCAACGAAGCCGCGATCGCCGATTTTCTGTTGTTCGGACTGAACTATGACGTCGCATCCACGACCTTTCTCGACGTTCGCCGACTGCCGGCCGCTCACTTCCTGAGTGTTTCGGCGGAGGGGCTGCGGGTCGAGCGCTACTGGTCGGCGCCGACCGATGGGCACATCCGCTACCGCAATCCCGACGAGTACGTTGAGCACTTGCAGATCGTCCTCCAAGCCGCAGTTGCGGACCGCCTCCGAACAAACCGTGTCGGCATCCTGCTGAGCGGCGGGCTTGATTCGTCCGCCATCGCCGCGATCGCCCGCGAGATTTCCGCCGGGCCCGGCGGTGCTGCGGATCTCCGCGCGTACACGATCACGTACGAATCACTGATCCCCGACCGCGAGGGCGCGCACGCCCGCACGGTCGCGGAGTTCCTTCACATTCCCCATCGCACGCTGGCATTTGACGAACTGCGGCCCTTTGAACGGTGGGACGATCCGGAAGTGGGCTGGCCGGAACCCGTGGACGATCCATTCTTTGCCGGCCTGTTCGACGAGTTCCAGATGATTGCGGAAGACTGCCGCGTTGTGCTCGGCGGCGAGGGCGCGGATAACCTGATGCACTTCGAGATCCAGCCCCAGTTGCGGGATCACGCGCGGAAGCGTGAATGGGGGCTCCTGTGGAGGAATTCTCTGGGCTATCTCTCGTCGAGGTCATCGCTCTGGCCCGGCATTCGCCGAAGGATCAGACGTGTATTTCGAAACGAGGACGGCAAAGCCGGCTTTCCGCGATGGGTCGCGCCGGACTTTGCGCGACGGGTGGACCTCGAGGCGCGCTGGGCGAACGGGAACCGCGTACTCGCGCCGCAGGGCCATCCGCTGCTTCCGACGGCACATGCGTCACTCTCGCTGCCTCAATGGGCCCGCTACTACGAGCTCCAAGATCCGGGTGTGACGCGCTGCGCGGTGGAGGTGCGCCACCCGTTCATGGATTTGCGAGTCGTGGAGTATCTTCTGGCGATTCCTCCGTTCCCTTGGGCTTTCGAGAAGACCATCTTGAGAGAGGCAATGGCCGGGCGGCTGCCTGAGGACATCCGACAGCGGCCGAAGACGCCGCTGGCCGGCGATCCCCTGATTGAAATGCTGCAACGACCCGAGTCCAGTTGGATAGACCAAGCTCGCTGGGACGAAGAAGTTGGCCGCTACGTCAATCTTCCCGCGCTGACGCCGCTGAGTCACGAACGAAACGCTGAGCGCGCGAGCATGCTGATTCGGCCCCACTGTTTGAACTTTTGGTTGCAGTCGTTGCGCAGAGTCCGGTATAACTTAGTTGCGGAGGTCCGCAATGGATAAACCCGCAAGTCCAGTACCTAAGAAGCCTTATTTATCGCCCGTGCTAACAGTGCACGGGACGGTACGGGATCTCACCCAGAAGAACCTCACGGGAGGGAAGGCAGACGGCGGGCGTTCTCCGAGAATTCGCACGAGCGTCTAGATTGAACCGATTGGATCGCGCATACTCTGTCTTCGGTCTCCAGCTCCACGCAAACCGTTCCATCCCCGGCCTGAAATTCGCAGAAACAGATCTCTCAGAACCCGCCGTTGAGATTTACCTGGGCGTATCACCGCCAATTGCGCGGGAAGACTCCGCCGTTGCCGAGACTCTCAGGTACGCCAGTTCGATTCTCACAAAGCAAGGCGAACCGGTTTTGCGAATTTGGACGATCGCGGATGGCGCACTTTTGCGTCTCGATTACATCGATGGAATGCAATTCTGGCTCGACCGCGAGGGGAAGAGCGTCTGGGCACAGTGGCCCGACACACTGTCGATTGAAGATGCGGCCAGCTATCTCCTGGGCCCGGTCCTTGGTCTTCTGCTTCGCCTGCGCGGAGTCACGTGTCTGCATGCGAGCGCCGTGGCGTTTGGGGACCGCGCGGTTGCTTTTGTCGGCGCGGAGGGCGCCGGAAAATCGACCACTGCTGCGGCCTTTGCGCGCCGTGGCTGTTCCGTTCTTTCCGATGATGTCGTCGCACTGCGGGAAGCAGGCGGAACTTTTCACGTTTTGCCCGCCTATCCTTATTTGTCCCTGTGGCCGGACTCGGTCGAAATGCTTTACGGTTCGGGGAAGACGCTGCCGAGCTTCTCGGAGAACTTTGACAAGCGGATGCTTTCGCTTGCCGAGGAACATTTGAAATTCGAGCAAGAACCTCTGCCGCTCGGAGGCATCTTCCTTCTAGGTGAAAAGAGCGCTGATGCCGCGGCGCCTCTAGTCGAGACGTTGCCGTCGAGAGAGAGCCTCCTCGCATTGGTCGCGAATTCCTACGCCACGAATCTATTGGACACGGAAATGCGGGCACGCGAGTTCGAGCTGCTCGGGCGCCTGGTCGCAAGCGTTCCCGTCTGGCGATTGCGACCCCGCGAAGGCGCTCCACAAATCGACCGCCTCTGCGATGTAGCCCGTCACACATGGGACAACACCCGGCTGGCATACGCGCACGCTTCCCACAGGGCCTAGCCATCTCTCCCTTGGTTTGAAACAAGGGGGAACTTCACGGACCGATTTGTATCTATTTGAAACGTTGGGAATGCGTGAATCGCCCTCAGTAATGCCCATTTCGGCACAAGGCAACCGTTTTAGGTTCTATACGTTCTAAAACCCATGCCAAAATGGGACTGAAGACGCCACTCGGTTAGCCGGGCCCACATCCGGAAACGGTCGTGGTCGGCTTGGGCGCACATTTTCTGAGGAGGGGTTGGAGATGAAGAAACTACTGGGGCTTTCCGCACTGTTGTTGGTTGCCAGTTTGCCTGCCATGGCGCAGGTGAGTACGCCAAGAATCGAGGTCGGAGGCGGGTACACATTCCGGTCATTTGCTTTTCCTCCCGCGTTCAACGATGCGGGCGGCGTCGTGAATTTCCCGCGCGTCAACATGAATGGTTGGGACGTAAACGCAGCCTTCAATGTGACGAATTGGCTCGCCATTGCGGGCGACGTCGACGGGACCCGAAACTCATCGCCCGATTCGTTTGAGCCGACGGTAAACGACACCACGTGGGTCTATACCGTGATGGGTGGTCCGCGCGTGTATCCGTTCGGCCACCATAAGATCACACCGTTCGCTCAGGTTCTCCTCGGCCACGGCTACTTGACGATCTACATCCCGCCTGCTGCCGGTGGACCATTCACATTGAGCGATGGCTCGTTCGCGTTTTCGGCGGGTGGCGGCGTTGACGCGTCGCTCGGACATCACTTCGCAATCCGTCTGGTTGAGTTTGACTACGAGCGCACTGCTTTTACCGCGATCGCCAGTCCAGGGCTTTCGGACGCGAACAACAATTTCAAGGTTAAGGTTGGAGCCGTAATTCGATTCTAGGCGAAAAGTAACTCCTTCCTCTTTGGAGAGGGCCGGGCGCGCGAGTGCCCGGCCTTTTTTCTTTCTTCGGAGCCTCGGTTCTGCGATATTGCCATGCGCGGGATTCGGGCTTTTCCCCTCTTGAATTTGAGCTGACAGGCACGCAGGCAGGCCAACCCGAGAGGCATAGGAAGCCTTCCAAGCAGAGGCGCTTCGCGCACATTTCCCAGGAGGATTCTGTCGATGAAGAAGCTGGCGGGGCTTTTCGGTTTGCTCATGATGTTCGTCGTGCCGGCGATGGCGCAGGACACCACGCCCCCGCAAAATGCGCCGGCTCCAGCCCCGGAAGAGCCCGCGAAGGTGAAGCGCACCTACGTTACGCCGAAGGTCGAACTATCCGGCGGTTACACCTACCGCCAGTACTACGTCTCGACCAGCACGAATATCGGCATGCACGGCTGGTATGCATCCGGGGACTACAACCTGTATCGCTGGCTCGGAATCGAAGGCGAAGTCCTCGGTGTAGGCAAGAACCTGGGGATCATCAACGGAGACACGCACATCTACACGTTCATGGGCGGGCTGCGGCTCACTCCCCTCGGCCATCGGAAGATAACTCCGTACGGCCATATCCTGTATGGCGAGGGCTACTACCGGGTCACGTTCCCGCCGCTCGGAGGTCACGGCGGCGCGACCCAAACCAGCACGGTCTCTGTATGGGAAGGCGGTGGCGGCCTCGACTACAACCTGGGGCGGCACTGGGGAATTCGTTTAGTCGAGGCAGATTTCGGCGGAGGCAAATTCTTAAAAAACGGCTACTCCGGTCAGAGCAGCCGCCGTGTTTCCTTCGGAATCGTATTCCGCTTCGGCGAAAAGTGACGATGCGACGAGCCCGCCGCGGCGGGTCATCTCCGGTTTCGGGAGTCCGATGGACTCCACCGGAGTCCAAGAAATCGGACCTGAGGACGGCGGTGTCGGCCGGCCGAAGGATCTCTCTTCCGGCGCTCCCGTCGCCGGCCCCTGCTTCGCTCTGACAGCAAGAATTCTTCCCTCCAGCCGCTGCCGAATTCCATATTAGGCTTGCGCTTCGGCCAACGCTCGTAGCAGATTACGGCTCGATGGAAATCTCACTCGCAAGCGGGCAGCGGAGAATCTTGGCGGTCGCGGCGCTCGCCATCGCCGCCCTCCTGATATTTCAAGCGGGCGAACTGTGGCTCGCGAGCCACCGGCTTGAGTCCGGACGACTCGAGGAGATGGAGCGCGGCGCGGCTCTCGTGCCCGGGGACGGTTCGGCGTGGGACCGTCTGGGGCGCTTGCGGCAGTGGGACTTCGTGAATTCCGACTTGCCCGGAGCGATCGCGGACTACGAGAGGGCCGTCCGGTACGATCCGCGATCCGCGCACTACTGGATGGACCTGGCGAGTGCGTACGAAGCCGCCGGAGACGGCGTTCGGGCGCGCGACGCATTCCTGCACGCGAAAGCCGTGTATCCGGTTTCCGCGGAAGTCGCGTTCCATTACGGCAATTTTCTTTTGCGCGAGCAGAAATATTCCGAAGCGTACAGCGAGCTTCAGCAAGCCGTGCGCACCGATCCGGCGCTTCTGCCGCTGGCCATTTCGCGCTCGTGGCGCTCGAGCGAAGATGTCGATCAGCTTCTCAACGGCGTGCTTCCCGCGAATGCGGAGGCGTACTTGCAGGCGCTCGATTTCTTTGCATCGATCCACAAGGCGCAACCTGCACTGGCGGTCTGGCAGCGCCTGCTGGGCCTGGGAACGTCGTTTCCGTTGCAGCGCACGTTTCCGTTTTTCGAGGAGCTGATCCGGGAGGATCGCGCGGATGACGCGCGCTTCGCATGGCGCGAGGCGCTGGCCGCGGCCGGCCTGCCGCATGAAGAGCCCGCCGGTCATTCATTGATCTGGAACGGCAATCTTGCAAGGGATTTCGCCAACGGCGGCCTCGACTGGCGGTGGACGGAGCTTGCCGGAGTGGCGCTCGAGTACGATTCGCAGCCTGCGCCGAGCGGATCGCGCGCGCTCCGCGTGGACTTCATCGGGGGGAGCAACATCGCCCTGGGCGCGCCTTCGCAGTACGTTCCCGTGGAGCCGAATCGCAACTACCATTTCCATGCGTCGATGCGCACGGAGGACATCACCACGGAAAGCGGAATGCGCTTTTCGATCACGGACCCGAATCACACCGGCGCGCTGAACGCGCTCACCGACAATTTCACGGGCTCGCATCCGTGGTCGCCCGTGGATGCCGACGTGGCGACGGGGCCGGACACGCACTTTTTGCGCGTGCGGCTGTTTCGCGATCCCAGCCGGCTCTTTGAGAACAAGCTCGCCGGGACGGTGTGGATCGCCGAAGTCTCGCTCGTTCCTTCCAGCGCGCAAGCGGAGCCGCCAACGCGATGAGTGTGCTCCGCGCCGGATTGTGCCTCCTGATTGCATTCAGCGTGCTGGCATTCGGCGCTGTCGAGGTGTGGTCAGGATCGGTGGTCGAGATCGGCGCCGCGGCGCTCTTTGTTTTCTGGGCGCTGATTGCCTATCGAAATCCCTCCGAGAAGATTCAATGGAACCCGCTCAATTGGCCCCTGCTGGGACTCATCGGAATCGGGCTTTTTCAACTTTTGTTCCACGGGACTGCGTACCCTTTTCTCACGCGCACGGAACTGCTGAAGCTGGCGAGCTATTTCCTCATCTTCTTCCTGGCGGCGCAGGCGTTCCGGAGCCGCCGGGACTTATCCAGACTGGCGTGGTTCGTGATCGCGTTTTGCTTCCTGGTTTCCTTGCTCGCGATCATTCAGCACTTCACGTCCGGAGGCGAAATCTACTGGCTGAGTGAATACAAGATACAAGGCGAGCCGTTCGGCCCCTACGTGAACCGGAATCATTTCGCCGGGTTCGTGGAACTCACACTGCCGATGGGCCTGGCGCTGATGGCCTTCCGCGGCGTGCAACGAGAACTCTTTCCTTTGGCGACTTTGCTGACGATCGTGCCGATCAGCGCCCTTGTCCTCTCGGGCTCGCGCGGCGGAATCATCGGCTTCGTATTCGAGGCCGGGGTCCTCGTGCTGCTGGTGCAGAACCGGCGAGCGTGGCGTCGCGGGGGCGTGATGGCCGGTGCCGTCGTCGCACTCGCTGCGCTGGCCTTCGTCGCCTGGGTGGGAACGGGGCGGGCGATCGAGCGGTTTTCAAGCTTGAAGTCCCCCGAAGTTCCTCTCAGCCGGCGCGCCTCGATGTCCCGCGGAGCCGCGCACATTTTCCTCGATCATCCGATCAAGGGCAGCGGATTGGGAACGCTGGTGGACGTCTATCCGCGCTATGAGACGGCATACGACGGAAAACTCGTGGACCACGTCCACAACGACTACATCGAACTACTGGCGGATACGGGACTTCTCGGCGGGATGTGCGCTTTCGGTTTTCTGTGGCTGCTGTATCGCGAAGCGCGAAAAAACTTCGCGGCCGAACAAGGGCGATTCTCCCGCGGGCTCCACGCGGGAGCGATTGTGGCAGTCAGCGGGCTTCTGCTGCACAGCTTTGTGGATTTCAATCTGCACATTCCTGCCAACGCCATGCTCTTTCTGCTGCAAGCGTGTATTGCCACGTCGCCGCCGTTGCCATCCGAAGCGTCTCCATCGCGCAGCCGGCGGCTCGCGATGAACTCGGCGGCGAAACCTGAGGTAGCAGAAGCAAAGTAGGACTTCCGCGGCCGGCTGCCGCCGGAATCCGGGCCGACACCGGGAAAAGTAAGGCGAAAACGAAAAAAACTTCGTACGGCCGACCAACCTCGCGGTTGACAGGGTGCATCCCCTAGGCCATAGTGTTTGCGGGGTCATCTCTAACGATGGATGTAACAGTCCGCGGGGTCTCGGACTGGCAGTGGGCGAAGCCTTTCTGGCTGGCAGTTGTGCTGGCGGTTTGCGGCGCGCAGGCGACGTACGGCCAGGAGAAATACGAAACCCCGCAGCAGACAAACGAAAAAATTCAGCAGCTCGCCACCCTCGCGCGGGCGCATCCGGTGGACACTCCCATCGGCAGCGGCGACCTTCTCCATATTGACGTCTTCGACGTGCCCGAACTCTCGCGCGACGTCCGCGTGAGCGACGCGGGCGACATCAGCTACCCGCTGATACCCGGAAAAATTCAAGCATCGGGACAGACCCCGTTCCAACTGGAAGAGAAGCTCGAACAGCTCCTGATCGAGAATGGCCTGGTGTCGCATCCGCAGGTGTCCGTATTCGTAAAGGAACAGAACAGCCAGCCCATTTCGATCGTCGGCGCCGTGCAGCACACGATGGTTTACCAGGTGGTGCGCCCGACGACGTTGCTCGAAGTGCTATCGGCGGCGGGGGGAATCACGGACGACGCGGGAAGCGTGATTTTGATCACGCGTCAGGCTCCTCCAGGAACGGCAAAGATTGAGGCGACAAGCACCAAGAGCGATTCCGGCTCGGACCAGCAGATCATCACGATTCGCCTGCAAGACCTGCTCGAATCAGGGAACTCCGTCTACAACGTTCCGGTATACGGCGGCGACGTGGTGAGCGTTCCGCGGGCCGGCATCGTGTACGTGATGGGCTTCGGTGTGGCGCAACCCGGAGGGTACGTGATGCAGAGCCATGGGGATCAGGTCACCGTGCTTAAGGCCGTCGCGCTGGCCCACGGGCTGACCAGTTTTGCAAAGGCCGACGATGCCGTGATCATGCGCACGAACCCGGCCACCGGCAACCGGGATCAGATTCCGGTTCGCTTGAAGGAGATTCAAAATCGCAAGGCCGACGACGTGCCAATGAAGTCGAACGACATCCTTTATATCCCCGACAGCAGGGGGAAGCGAATGTTGGCACGAGGCACAGAGGCAATGCTGGGTATTGGGAGCCAGGTTGCCATTTATCGTGTGCATTAGTTATCTGCGGATACTGCGAAGAGTTGCTTTGATCGGCCGGTGAGGGTCATGAGTCATCTGGAAGACACATCGAGATTCGCCATGCGCGACCGCAAGCCGGGAGAGTCGCTGGCCGTCATTCCGCCGCCTAACTTTCTTCCCTGGGAGCACCTTCCGCGGGAACCGCACCTGCTCGACTACTTCATCGTTCTGCGGAAGCACCAATGGCTGATTGCCACGTTTCTCCTCACGGTGGTGACGGTCGTAACGATTGCTTCCTTCAAGATGAAGCCCATTTATCAGGCAGCCGCGCGCGTCGAGGTGGACAAGGAATCTCAGAACACGATCCAGTTCCCCGATTCGAATCCCTACGAAGAATACGTCGATATGGACAACTACCTCGAGACGCAGACGAAGATCCTGCAAAGTGAGACGCTCGGTTTGCAGACGATCAAGTCGCTCGATCTTGGGAGATATACCGAGTTTGGTGGAAAGCCGGGCGCGTTGACCATCGGGCAGGGCGGGGCGGGCTCGAAGCGGCCTGCGATTCTGGGCGCCTTCCTGGGAAGCCTCAGCGTCAAGCGCGTGCCCAACAGCCGGCTAATCGAGGTGGGATTCGAAGCCCAGGATCCTCAGCTTGCCGCGCTGGTGGTCAATTCGCATCTACAGAACTACATCGAGCAGAATTTCCGGAGCAAGTACGACGCGACGACGCAGGCGTCGAACTGGCTCTCCGCCGAACTCGAAGAGCTCCGCATCAAGGTTGAAAAATCCGAAGACGCCCGGCTCGCGTACGAGCGCCAGAACCAGATCTGGCAAATCGACGAAAAGCAGGACATCACGACCCAGAAGCTGGCGGATTTGAGCAAAGCCGTCACCGAGGCTCAGACGGGACTCGCGGAAAAGGAAGCGCTTTACCGCATGGCCCAGTCGGGAAACGTGGATGCATTGCCGGCGGCGCGCGACAATGCCGTGATCCAGGATCTGCTGAAGCGCAAGGCAGAACTCGACGGAGATTATGCCCAAGCGGAGAATCAGTACGGCCCGAATTTCCCGAAGGTTCAGCGCCTCGCGGCGGAAGAGAAGGAAGTAAACGACGACCTGGCGAGCGCTCGCAAGACGATGGTTGAGAGCATTCAGCAGGAATACAGCACCGCGCGCAGCCGCGTGGAAATCCTGCAATCATCGCTCGATAAGCAGAAGTCCGAAGCAAACGACCTCTCGGAAAAGCTCGTGCAGTACCACATCCTCCAGCACGATGCCGAAGCCAACAAGCAGCTTTACGACGGCCTGCTGCAGAAACTGAAGGAAGCCGGCATCACCGCGGGACTCCGCTCGAGCAATATCCGCGTTGTCGATCCGGCGCTGTCGCCGACAAGCCCCTCTCGGCCGCAGAAGGCGCGGAACATCCTGCTCGCATTTCTCGTTGGACTGGTGGGAGGAATCGGCCTGGCAATCTTCCGCGAGTACCTCGACAACACGGTGAAATCGCCCGACGACATCGAGTCACTAACCGGCCTTCCGTCCCTGGCCGTGGTTCCCTCGCTGCCTGGCTTGAACGGGCATCACAAGCGGCTTTCCTGGCCCTCTCGAGGAGCTGTCCCCCAGGCCACGACCGCTGGGCCACGCGTCGAATTGCTCTCTTTCATTCAGCCGAAATCGCAGATTTCCGAAGCGTTTCGCGCCTTGCGGACCTCCCTGTTGCTTTCGCAGGCGGAGCATCCGCCTCAGGTGATTCTCGTGACCAGCGCTTTGCCGCGCGAAGGGAAGACCACCGCGGCAATAAACCTGGCCGTAACGCTGGCACAACTTGGGGATCGAACGCTGCTGATGGATTCCGATCTCCGCAAGCCCGGAGTTCGCCGCGCTCTGAATCTCACTACCGGGCGGGACGTGGGCCTGAGTTCGTATCTGGCGGGCGTTTGCACACTCGACGAAGTGATGGCCCCGCATCCCTTGATCAGCAACCTGACGGCTCTGACGACCGGCCCGGTGCCGCCGAGCCCCGCGGACTTGCTTTCGTCACACCGGATGCGGGAAGCGATCGCGGAACTGCGCCGCCGTTTCAAGTTCATCGTGATCGACTCGCCGCCGATCATGGCGGCGACGGACGCGGTGATTCTCTCCGCGCTGACCGATGGAGTGCTGCTGGTGGTGCGTAGCGGCGAAACACCGAAAGAGGCTTTTACGCGCAGCCGGGATCTGCTGGCCGCGGTGAAGTGCCGCCTGCTCGGCGTGGTGCTGAACGCGGTCGATTCGAGCTCCCCAGATTACTACTACTCCTATCGCTACTACCCGTACGCGTACGGATATGGCTATGGGGAAGATGTATCCAAGACCCAGCAATTTCCCGCAGGACCGGATGAAACTCCACATTCATCCGACTAGGAGGGAACTTTGCGTCACCTGATTACCGGCGGAGCAGGCTTTATCGGATCGCACCTTTCGGAAGCGCTCCTGAAGCGGGGCGACGAGGTGTTCATCCTCGACGACCTCTCCACAGGCAGCGTCGAAAACATCCGGCACCTGAAGACGCACGAGCGGTTCCACTACTTTTTCGATTCCATCACCAACAGGCAGCTGCTGGCTGAACTGGTGGATGAGTCGGACGTGGTGTTCCACCTTGCGGCCGCCGTCGGGGTGCGCCTGATCGTCGAAAGCCCCGTGCGGACGCTCGAGACGAACGTGTACGGCACGCAGCTCGTGCTCGACGCGGCCTCGAAAAAGAAGAAGCTCGTGTTCACGGCTTCAACATCGGAGGTATACGGCAAGAGCGACAAAGTGCCGTTCCACGAGGACGCCGATCTGGTCCTCGGTGCGACGACGATGGGCCGCTGGAGTTATGCGGCGTCGAAAGCGCTCGATGAGTTCCTCGCGCTCTCGTACTGGAAGGAAAAGAAGCAGCCCGTGATCGTCGTGCGGTTGTTCAATACGGTCGGGCCGCGGCAAGTCGGGCGATACGGCATGGTGCTTCCGAACTTCGTCCGCCAGGCGCTGGATGGCGCGCCGATCACGATCTTCGGGAGCGGCCAGCAGTCGCGCTGCTTCTGCGATGTGCGCGACACGGTGGAGGCGATTCTGCGGCTGCTCGGGACCGAAAAGGCGATCGGCGAGGTGGTCAACATCGGAAGCGATCAGGAGATCTCCATCGAAGGCGCTCACTTTCAAAAGAAAACGGACGACGAGCTGGTGGCAGCCTCCGGCCGGATTTCGACAGTGGCCGCAACCGATTGAAAGAGTGGCCTGCCGGGCGCTAACGCCGCCCACCGGGACATGCCGCAACGTCTGCTGCGCGGGCCCAGCGCGCCGGACTGAATCTCAAATTTGGGAATCTGTTCTTTGTGCAAAACTGACAGAAGCGCCCTAACGTTTTAGTACGTGGTGTAACGGTCCGCAAATCGCGGCATTTCGTTTCTGATATCTTTGGTCGGGACGATGAGCAGCACTTCAGCGACAAATCGAGTGGCACAGAACACAGGGGCGCGGCGCGCCGTCGGGGCCGCACCGGGTCCCGGAGAGAGCCTGGAAAAGAAGCGAACCAGCGCGAGCCTCTCGGTAATTGTCCCCGCCTATAACGAGCGGTTTCTGATCGAGGCAAGCCTCGCAAGGCTCAGCGTGCTTGGCGAATCTCCCCTGCTTGAGTCGATCAAGGTTATCGTGGTGGACGACGCCTCGTCCGACGGCACGCCCGAGGCGCTCCGGCACTTCCGCGAATCACTGGAGTCGAGAGACGACTATCGCAAGTTTTCATGGGTCTGGCTGCGTCACGAAAAGAACAGCGGCAAGGGAGCGGCCATTCGCACGGCGCTGGCGCACGTCGATACCGAACTCGTCGTCATCCACGATGCCGATCTGGAGTATCACCCCGGCGACCTGCTTAAAATGGTGGAAGTGTTTCTTTACGAGGACGCGGACGCCGTCTTCGGCTCGCGCTTCCTGTCCGGCGGATACAAGCGGGCCCTTTTTTTCCGGCACGCGCTGGGAAACAAGTTTCTGACCTTCCTGTGCGATCTCGTCTGCGATCTCAACCTCACCGACATGGAGACTTGCTACAAAATGGTCCGGGCGGACCTGCTCAAGAGCATCCCGCTTCAGAGTTCGACGTTTGATGTCGAGCCCGAACTGGCCATCAAGCTTGCGAAGCGCGGCAGTCGGATCTTCGAGGTCCCAATCAGCTATTCGGGCCGGACTTACGGCGAGGGGAAGAAGATCACATGGAGGGACGGCGCGCGCGCCCTCTGGGCGATTCTCAAGTACGCCGCATCGGATCGGATTTATACCGAGGATGAGAGCGGCGGCGAGATTCTCGAGCGCCTGAACCGCGCCCCGCGATTTACTCGCTGGATGGCCGATGTGATTCGGCCGTACATCGGCAATCGCGTTCTGGAAGTTGGCGCGGGAACCGGCAACATGTCGGTTCACTTGATGCCGCGATCGATCTACTGGGCGACGGACGTGAACCGGCACTATCTGGACTACCTCGTCACGCTGCGGGCGACGCGGCCCTATATGCGGGTCGCCTATACGAACGCGGCGGACGGGGAGACGTTTCCAGCCGGGCAGGCTTTCGACACGGTCGTTTGCCTCAACGTGGTCGAGCACATTCCCGACGATGTCGGGGCGCTGCGGAATATTTGGAATGCGCTGGATGATGGCGGGCGCGCGGTGATTCTGGTGCCCTGCGGGCCGGGACTCTACGGCAGCCTGGACGAAGTGCTGGGGCATTGCCGGCGATATACCCGGGAACAGCTCGTGGAAGTTGCGCAGCGGGCGGGATTCCGCGTCGAGCAGGTGCTGAAATTCAACCGGCCGGGCGTCGCGGCCTGGTGGCTGAATGGCCGCATCCTGCGCCGGAGGACATTCGGGCTGGGGCAGATTCGCATGCTGAACCTGCTGACGCCGATATTCCGGCTCGTGGATTCATGGCTTCCGCTGCCGCCGCTTTCCATCATTGCGATACTGCGGAAGGAAGAGGCCCGCGAGGGATTGCCCGCACAGCCGAACGAGATCGGCCCGGATGCGAGCGCGGCATCGTAGCGTGTCCGGCTGAGGCGGCTCGCACGTTGACGAGTCGTCTGACGGGCCGCGGAAGATTGATGGACCGCATCGAACAGGAAGACGTGAAGCGAATTGAGTCCGCGCAGCCCGGAGGAACCGAGTGAGCAGCATGAGCGCCACCGCCAGAACAGCCGTGCTGGCGACGCCTCCGGTGCTTCGCATCACGCCACCGAGCCGCTGGTGGGCGATCCCGTTCGGCGAGCTGTGGGCGTACCGCGAGCTGCTCTACTTCTTCGTCTGGCGCGATATCAAGATCCGCTACAAGCAGACGGCAATCGGCGCGGCGTGGGCTGTGCTTCAGCCGTTTCTCACCATGCTGGTCTTCAGTCTTTTCTTCGGCAAGCTCGCGCATATTCCGTCGGAAGGGCTGCCCTACCCGATCTTCTATTACAGCGCTCTGCTGCCATGGATGTACTTCGCTGCTGCCTTACAGAATGCGACTAACACGATCGTGGAAAATCAGCGGCTCGTGACGAAAGTCTATTTCCCGCGGCTGGCCCTGCCGCTTTCGTCGGTGCTTTCGGGGCTGGTCGATTTCGGCGTGTCGTTTCTGATGTTCATCGCGATGATGATCTATTACGGAATTCGTCCTTCCGCTGCGGTGCTGTGGCTGCCGGTGTTCTTGGTGCTGGCGATTCTGACGGCGCTGGGAGTGGGCCTGTGGCTCGCCGCGCTGAACGCGATCTATCGTGACGTGCGGTACGTCCTGCCATTTCTCGTACAGTTTTGGATGTTCGCTTCGCCCGTGGTCTATTCGAGTTCACTCGTTCCGGCGAAGTGGCGCTGGCTATACGGTCTGAACCCGATTGCAGGCGTGATCGAGGGATTTCGCTGGTCGCTCACCGGGCATGGCGATCCGCCAGGGCGAATGTTCCTGGCTTCTACGGGGGTTGTGATTGCGATTCTTCTCGGCGGAGTCGCGTACTTTCAGAAAATGGAAACGACCGTGGCGGATGTGGTGTGAAAGATGAGTGAAAGCGTCATTCATGTGGAGGGGCTCGGCAAGCGCTATCGCGTTGGCGAACGCGAGCGTTACCTCGCGCTGCGCGACGTGCTCGCGCGCGCCGTGGCGGCGCCCTTTCGGCGCAACGGGCAGCGGCGAACGCGCGACTTCCTGTGGGCGCTGCGCGACGTTTCTTTCGACGTACGCCAAGGCGAGGTGGTCGGGCTGATTGGGCGGAACGGGGCGGGGAAGACGACGCTCCTGAAGATTCTTTCCCGGATCACGCGCCCGACGGAAGGGTTCGCCGAAATCCATGGGCGCGTGGGAAGCCTCCTCGAGGTCGGCACCGGGTTTCATCCCGAGCTGACCGGGCGCGAAAATGTCTACCTGAGCGGGGCGATTCTGGGAATGAGCAAGCGCGAGATCGGCCGGAAATATGACGCCATCGTCGATTTCGCCGGCGTAGAGCGCTTCATCGACACGCCGCTCAAGCATTTCAGCACTGGGATGCAGATGAGGCTCGCGTTTGCCGTGGCGGCGCATCTGGAACCCGAAATCCTGCTCGTGGACGAGGTGCTGGCCGTCGGCGATCTCGAATTCCAGAAGAAGTGCCTTGGAAAGATGCAAGAAGTGTCGGAAAGCGGCCGCACGATCGTGTTCGTGAGCCATCAGATGAACCAGATTCGCCGCCTCTGCGAGCGCGTGCTGTGGATTGACGCAGGCCAGATTCGGGAGTCGGGGCCGACCGGCGAAGTGATCGCCGCGTACGAGACCAGCCAGGTTGGGCCTGCGGCAGGAGGCCGTGGGAAGTGTTTCCTTCGGTGGGAAGTTCCCGGTCACGGCAATGTAGTCAGGCAGCTCGCCGATGAAGTTGTGTTCCGGTTTGAGCTCGAGTTGGCGGAGCCCGTTTCGAAGGGGCACCTCGGTGTCAACATCGTCAACGGGGACTCCGTGCTCTTGGTGGGGTGGGGTTTCGAGAATGTGGAGATACCGGCCGGGCGGCAAGAACTGACGGTGCGTGTGCCTTTTTTGCCGCTGCGCCCGGGCGCGTACACGCTGCTGTGCACTCTCTTTAATCGCGGGAACAATCTCACGGATGGCGAAGCGATCGAGCACTGGAGTGCGGTGCCTCCTCTCGTCGTGGACACGCAGCCTGTGACGCATACGCAAGACCGCTGGGCCGGCGTGCTGAATATCCCGGCTGAGCTGCAGGTCCCGAGCACGGACACTGTCCGGACCACCGTGGCGGAGTCCTGATGGCGGGAGGAGAGCCACCTGTCTCCAAAGAGTAGGCTGAGCTTTGAGTGAAACGGTTTCAATCATCATTCCGACGCGGAATCGCTCGGCGATATTGGCGCGATGTCTGGCGGCGCTGCCGGCCGGAGTTCGGGGTCTCGATCCACCCGAAGTGATCGTCGTGGATGATTGTTCGAGCGACGCGACGCCACAGGTCGTCCAGGAATTTGCCCGGTCTAGTGGCTGGCACGTCCTGTGCCAGAGCCAGAGCCGCCCGCTCGGGGCGAATGCCGCGAGAAATCAAGCTTTGAAAATCGCGGGGGGCCAAATCATCGTTTTCATTGATGACGACGTGATTGTTACCGACGGATGGCTGCCAAAACTCCTCAGTGGCCTGTCGACAGAAGTGTCGGTGGTTGCTGGTGCGGTGCGCGTGACCGTGGACGGCCCGCTTGTAGGCCGACATCGGGAGGAAGTGAGTTCATTTTTCGCGGAGGTTCTGACGCCGCCGCTGGGTTTCGGCGGAGAGGTCGTGCCGATCCTTGGCAATATGGCGGCGTATCGTTGGGTTTTCGAAGCGGCAGACTTTGACGAGAATGTACGACCGCCTTGTGAAGAGGGCGATTGGCTGAGGCGCGCCGGGGTTTCAGCTCGGTTCGTGCCGGAAGCGCTCGTGTGGCACTACAAGACGCCCGAAGAGATTCGTTTGAAGCGCGTATTGCGGCTGGCGTGGTTTCGCGGGAGCGAAGGAGGCTGGTGGATCCGGGAGCGCGTGAACACTCCTTCTCGCGAGTTGCTGCCGATGGCGGCGCGCTCTCTGAACACGTCCGTTCGTGCATTCGGTCACGCGATTTTGCAACGCTGCTGGGGCGGGGCGGTGGTCGGAGTCGGCGAGTTGTCGAAGGCCCTCGCGCTCGCCGGGCTCATCAATCGGGGTGCGCGCGTGCCGGGAAGCTGGAGATGACCTCACACGCAAGACTCGAGGCGCGCGGAGTGGCATTTCTCGCCACGCGGATGTCCGTGCTCGGCGACGACCCGTGCGGCGGCTCGGAAGTGGTGATGTGGGAGGATGCCGCGATCCTGAAGGATGCGGGCATTCCGGTGCGAGTTTACGGACGGGCCGCGCGCGAGGGAGCGCCGGTGCGCGTGCTTCCGCTGCACACCAGCGCGCCGCTCGTCACCTCGATCGAATACGGAGGGCAGTTTCTCAGCAAGGAGCGCGACGCGCTGATCATCGCGTACAACGAACCTGTGCTGGCGGGTTGGGCCCCTGAGCGCACGATCGTGCGCTTCGACTGGAGCACGGCGCTGCCGCGCTACTGGAACTGGCCGCTCTGGCTTTCGCGATTCCAGCGCGCGCGCTATCTATTCCCCAGCGAGAGCGAGAGGCAACTGTTCCTCCGGCAGCACGGCCAAATTCCTGCACGGGGCACGACGGTGGTGCCGAATGCTGTCGATCTCCAGCTCTTCCGGCCGGTGAACAACATCGCGTCGAATCAGCCAGCAAAGCAGCTGCGCGTCGGCTTTGCAGGCCAATGGGTTCCGAGCAAGGGCATTGATGACCTGCTCGACGCTTGGAGGTCCGTAAAATCGATGCTGCCTGATGTCGAGTTGCATCTAGCTGGCGGAGCCCGACTATGGAAGGGCACTGCGGAATCCGCCGGAGCCGCGGAGTGCGCCGATAGAATTCGCCAGATGGAGCTGGACAACTTGCTGCAAACAGTCGGAGCCCTGCCTCATAAACGAATGCGCGACTTCTGGAACTCTTTGAGTGTCGCGGTGGTGCCCTCGCACTCAGAATCATTCGGCTTGGTAGCGCTCGAAGCGATGGCGTGCGGCGTTCCGGTGGTAGCCGCGGCGGTGGGCGGGTTGAAAGAAATCGTCCAGGACGGAGAAAGCGGCCTGCTCGTTCCGCCGGGAGACGCCGCGTCGCTCGCTCGCGGTTTGACGACGCTTCTCACGGACGAGCCCTTGAGGCGCCGCCTGGCGACGGGCGCCCGCCGCCGCGCCGAGAAATTTTCCATCGAGCGCAGGTCCCACGAACTGCTGCAATTGCTTGCGGACCGAATGGAGAAGGCAGCGTGAGCGCAAAGGAGCGAATCCTGCATAGCATGACGCGCTCGGACTTCGTCCGCGGCACGTACGGCGTCCTGCGAGGGATTCCTGTGGTGGGCGCGGGGGTTCGAAAACTCGTCCACGCCGCCATGCCGCTCGGAGCGAAGCTGTGGATTCAAATTCCGGACGGCCTCGGCAAGGGCCTTTGGATGCAAGCCGACCCGCGATTCGATCTCGGCTACGCCAACGGCGACTACGAGCCCTGGATTCAAGAGCTTCTGAAAGCCGAGCTTCGGCCGGGCGATTGTTACTACGATGTCGGCGCGCACACGGGATTTTTCTCGTTGATTGCGTCGCGGTTCGTCGGGCCGTCGGGAAGAATCGCGGCATTCGAGCCAGACCCGGAAAATGCCGCGGTCCTGAGGGCCAACATCGCGAAAAACGGCCTGACGCAGGTAACTGTTGTGGAGGCGGCGGTGTGGTCCTCTCCCGGTCACGTGACATTTGAGCGCGCATCGGATTTGTCGAACCGCACGCAGGGCCACATTTCGTCCTCAACGGATGCGAGGTCCGGCCGCATCTCACTGCCGGCAGTTCGCCTGGACGATCTCGTTTTCAGCGAAGGGCATCCGGCGCCCCGTCTCATGAAAATGGATGTCGAAGGCGCTGAGTGGGAAGCTTTGCATGGCGCGCGCCGCCTTCTCGCGGAAGCGAAGCCGAAATTGCTTTGTGAAGTCCACGATCCCGGGCAGATGGGTCAGATTCGCGCGTATCTCGAGGGGTTTGGCTACACGGCGGAGGAGTGGAAGCCCGTGCATCCGCACTATTCGGATTATCGGCAACTCTATCTCTGGGCCACCGCGAAAAAATGACAGATCTCATCGCCAAGCTAATCTTCGTTCGCCTTCGGCCCCTGTGGGAAGGCCTAAGGGACAATTTCCCTGCGACCCATCGTTTTCTCTCCATGAGTAGCAGAATAGTTTTTCCGTGGTCCCGTCGTCTTTGGATGCGGAGCGAGGGCGGCATTGCTACGGGTTTGTATTTCAAGTTGAATCCGAGGTTCGAGAGAGATTTCATCCGGCAAGGCCCCGTGCTTCTCGAAAAGGTGTGGACGGAAAATCTCCTTCCAGGCAAGGTCTTCTACGATGTGGGAAGCCACATTGGCGTGTTTGCTGTGTCTGGGGCGCGTATGGTCGGCCCTCAAGGCGCCGTCTACGCTTTCGAGCCTGACCCTGAGAATATCCGGCTGATCAAGGAGAACGCACGGCGAAACTCTCTAGCTGTAGAGGTCGTTCCCGCCGCCGTTTGGAAGTGCAGCGGGCAGCTCCCATTTTCCCTGGCTCCCGTTTCTGATCCCGGCCGCATGGGCGGCCGACTCGATGCAAAAGAGGTGCCGAATTCCACGATCCCAGTGAACGTCCTCTCCTTAGATGATTTTTCAAGGGATCGACGCCCGCCGTCTTTCATAAAGATTGATGTGGAAGGCGCGGAAGCTGAAGTTCTCGAAGGTGCGCGAAACACGATTACTACGTACCGCCCGAATCTGTTAATCGAGATTCACAACGACGAAGCCTTGCACCGCGTATCCGTTCTGCTCCGAGAATACGGCTACGAGTTCCATCGCGTAGTCCCAGACGCGCCTCTTTTCAGCGCGTCCGCAGAGCGTCTTAAGGTTTCTCAGGTCGGGAGGAGATGCGCTTCTTGATTGCATTGCTCGGACGCAGAGATACCCCGACCGACGGCGTGGAGGACTATTGTACTTTTCTCGGCCGGGCGCTGGAGCAGCGCGGTGTCGCGCTGAAACGGTTTCGCGTGGACTGGATGAACAAAGACTGGATCGGCGCGTTGCGGCAGCTCCGGCGCGATAGCGAAGGCTGGCGCGGGAGTTGGGTATTGCTCCAGTACACCGCACTCGGATGGTCGCGGCGCGGGTTTCCGCTGGGCGCGGTTGCCGCGCTTTGGACCGTGCGCCGCCGCGGCGCGCACTGCGCCGTGGTATTTCATGACCCAGGACGCCAAGGAACAGGTTACCGGTGGGTGGATCGCATCCGCGGCGCGTGCCAGGATTGGGTAATTCGGAGGCTTTACGCCGGAGCCGAAAAGTGTATTTTCGCCGATCCGCTCGAGACGGTCCGCTGGCTGCCGAAGAATGACGCGAAATCTGCGTTCATTCCCATTGGAGCAAATATTCCGCAGCCGGAAAGGCGCGCGGAAGCCTTCGGCGCGCGAAATGGCGCGGGAAAGACGGTGGCGGTCTTCTGCCTGAGCGACCTGCCAAATCGGGAGCGCGAAATTGGGGATATTGCCAGCGCGATGCGGTCCGCGGCGGCAAACGGATCAAAGCTGGGCGTCGTCTTTCTCGGCAGGGGAACTGCGGCGGCGCAACCGGACATCGACCGTGCTTTCGACGGCGTCCCCGTGCAGGTGTCGAATCTCGGACTCCAAAGCGCCGATGAAGTGAGCCGGACGCTCAGTGGCTCCGACGCGATGCTCTGCGTTCGCGGGAAACTCTATCCCCGGCGCGGGAGCGCGCTGGCGGGAATCGCGTGCGGCCTGCCGATCGTCGGCTATGCGGGGGCTGCGGAGCGGACACCACTCGCGGAAGCGGGAGTCGAGCTTGTCCCGTACCGAGATCGCGAGGCGCTGGGCGCGGCCCTGGCTCGCGTGCTCACAGACGAAAGTTTCCACGCCGAGCTGCAGGACAGGAACCGCCGGGCCCTGGAGAAGTATTTCGGTTGGAGCGAGATCGCGAAGCGATACCTCGAAGTTCTGTGCACCGGGACCGGGACGATGGCGGACGCGCATTGATGCAGGGTCGATCAAGAAGATGAAAATTCTCCTCTATGGCGATCGCTTCCTTCCGAGCGTCGGAGGAGTGCAGACTTCGTTAGGACTGCTCGCGCGCGGCCTTGCCGAGCTCGACGCGCAGGGAACGTCCGCCGGTGCTGGCCGGAACGAGGTCACGGTTGCGACGCGCACCGCGGCGAATGGAATGGACGACTCGAGCCTCCCGTATCGCGTGGTTCGTCAGCCTGGCTTCTGGCGCTTGGTTGGCTTGATCCGAGAAGCGGACGTGGTTCACGTCGCCGGACCCTGTCTGCTCCCTCTGAGCATCGCATGGCTGTTGCGAAAGCCGGCCGTGGTCGAGCATCACGGCTACCAGGCAAATTGCCCCAATGGGCTTCTCTTCAAAATGCCGTCCCAGACCGTCTGCCCGGGCCACTTTGCGCAGGGGCGGTACCGAGAGTGCCTGCGCTGCTGCTCGAGCACGATGGGCCTTACCGGCGGCTTCCGGACTCTCTTGCTTATGTTTCCACGCCGATGGCTCTGCAAGCGAGTGGTGGCCAATATTACGATCACGGACCATGTTGCTACCCGACTGAAGCTGCCTCGAAGCCGAACCATCTATTATGGAATTGACGAAGCTAGCCAGGTGGGCGCCGGAGAAATCCCATCCCGATCGCGAACTCTCAAAGTGGCTTATGTCGGCCGGCTCGTCGTCGAAAAGGGCCCGGTGCTTGCACTTCACGCGGAAAAGTATCTTAACGACAGGGGAACCGCTTTCAGTCTTGCCTTCATCGGTGACGGTCCCGAGCGGAACGCGCTCGAAACGTTGGTTGAGAGTCTTGGTCTAAGGAATTCTGTGACGTTTACGGGCGACTTGAGAGGTGCCGACCTCGACCGGGCCGCGAGCAAGATCGACGTAGTCGTCATGCCATCCGTATGCGAAGAGACTGCAGGCCTATCCGCCATTGAGCAGATGATGCGGGGACGAGTCGTGATCGCGTCGGATATCGGCGGTTTGAGCGAGGTTGTAGGCGATGCGGGCCTGAAGTTCACGCCGGGCGATTCAGAGGCTCTGGCCTCCTGCGTCCAACAAGTAATCGATAATCCTACCCTTATGACGTCGGTTGGTTCGGCAGCCCGTGCCCGGGCGCTGCAACTTTTCCGTCGAGATAGTATGATTCAAAATCATCTTTTGCTCTACCGCGAGGTAGCGTCTTATTGATAGCGGTTGAACACGAGGACGATTCTCGCCGCTTATGCAGTCTGAGCTGATCAAGACGGTGGTTCGGGCGATCGTTCCGAGAACGGCGCGAAACTGGCTTCGCTCGCCTTCCAAGTCAGCTGAATGGCTCTGGGATTCTGCTAGGTTTCTTCTGGGGTCTACTGAGGAATTGCAGCTTGCGCCAGACTGGTCAGCTGTTTGTCACCCCTATGCCTATAAAGTCGCTCGTCAGGCTCAGGTCGCCGACCCGGACCAAGCAAAAGAGTTTCGTCGCTTTCTATCCTGTTGCAACAATGAGATGCTTCTATTCGACATCGGCGCGAGTTTCGGAATTTTTAGTCTGGCGGCGGCTCACTACGGCGGAAGAGCCATCGCCGTAGATCCATCTCCCACCGCCGCACGCATGATCGCGATCCAAGCGGGTCTCAACGGATGCACGAACAGTATCCAGATTGTTCGTGCTGCCGTGAGTGAGGCAAACGGAGTCATGGATTTGCTCAGTTCGGGTGTATTTACCCATGGCTATTTCAAAGTAGCAAAGGGCAGGCTCAAGAGGGAGCTGACACAGACTCAAGCGGTGACGATTGATGAACTGGTTCGCCATTTTGGTGTCCCTACGCACGTCAAGATTGATGTCGAAGGCCACGAAGCGGCGGTCCTTCGTGGCGCTAGGGCTGCTTTGCGTCAGTTTTCACCCCTCCTGTTCCTTGAACTCCACACCGAAATGATCCTTTCTGAATCGGGTGATCCGAACTCTGCGCTCGACGAGCTGTCGGAACTCGGTTACAGCACCTTCGCCTTGAGCGGGGAAGCGATCGAAAAAAATGCCATTCTCGAGTTGCCAATTGTCCGGATCGTTGCCAGACGCGAACCCGTGACCGTGCATGTGAGTATGTCGAGACCCTGAAATGTTGAATGCGCGCATCCCCGTAATGAGGAACCAGGCGCTGATTGGCACGGGCTTGTTTGCTCTTGCGATATGGGCGGCCTGGGAGATCGGCGGGAAGATCATCGCGGGCGCATTAAGCACTTTGTACGTTCCCGCGCTCTTGTTTGCAGGATGCGCGGCCGCAATCGCGATCCTGCGGAACTGGCGTACCGGCTTCTATCTTTTCCTCGTGTGTCTTCTGTTTGAGGATTTGGTCCGCAAGTTCATGGGCAATGGCAACGCGTTCTTCTTCGGCAAGGATGCCCTCGTATTGCTGGTCTATATTTCGCTGTTTGTTTCTATCCGGCGAGGACGCGAAAAAGCTTTCCGGCCGCCTTTCTTGTTGCCATTCAGCCTTTTCTTTTGGCTGGGCGCGCTGCAAGTCTTCAATCAGAATTCGCCACACATTCTGTATGGCTTGCTTGGATTCAAGCTGTACTTCTACTACGTTCCGCTGATGTTCGTTGGATATGCACTGATCCGGAGCGATGCGGATTTGCGGAAGTTTCTTCTGGTGAACGCTGTGTTGGCCGGTGTGATCGCCGCGCTGGGAATCGCGCAGGCCATCCTCGGAAACACTTTCTTGAACCCGGCGCACCTAGCTCCCGAATTGGAAGAGCTTGGAAACCTTTCCAAGTCCACGCCCCTTTCCGGCAAGGTATTTTCTCTTCCCGACTCGGTCTTCGTAAGTTCCGGCCGATTCGACCATTATTTGATTCTGGCATTCGTTCTGGTTATGGGGGGCGTCGGTTACATGCTTTTGTCTCCGACGCGCGGCCGCCAACTGGTGTTCATCGCGATCGGGCTCTTGGGAGGAGCCACCCTGCTTAGCGGCTCGCGCGGCGCGGTCGTATTCGTGGCCGCCAGTGGGCTGGCCTTGGCCGTCGGATTCTTGTGGGGGGCGCCGTGGCGCTGGCGGCAGGCTCACCGGCTGGTGAGAGCGATCCGCCGGTCGTTCATCGTCGGGGCGCTGGGACTGACTGCAATCTTGTTGATCTTCCCGGAAGAGGCGGGCTCGCGCATGGCGTACTATACGGAGACGCTTTCTCCCTCTAGCTCGGCTTATCAACTTGGAAATCGAACGTGGGATTACCCTATTGAGGCTCTACTTCAAGCTTTTGGGCGCCCGAATTGGGTGGTGGGAAACGGCATCGGCACGGCTTCCCTGGGAATTCAATACGTGGCCAAGCTGATCGGACAGCGTCCGCCTGCTCTTTGGGTTGAAGAGGGTTACGGCGTTTTGATTGTGGAGATGGGGATCATCGCGCCATTTCTTTGGATTTTGTGGACGGCTGCACTGTTGTACTACTCCTGGAAGGTGGTCCGGAGCCTGCGAGAGACGCGGTTCTTCCCAATCGCCATCGCGATTTTCTGGTATGCCTTCTTGTTGCTTTACCCGATGACCTTTGGGGGCCTATCGGCGTATCAAAACTATTCCTGCAACGCGTATTTCTGGCTCCTGGTCGGGATTCTTTTTCGCTTGCCGGACTTGCTGACAAACTCACTGGCCCCGGTCGCGGTCCCGTCGCGCCGTCCTGCGAGCAGGGGTGGACTGCACTTTTGAGAGAGCGTAGACCGTGAACGAGGTGAGTCATAGATTGCGGCTGGCCGTTGTCTCGCCGTTTCTTGACAGAGTGAGTGGGACCGAACGCATCGTCAGCGAATGGATTTCGCATTTGCCGGACGATTTCGAAATCCATTTGTATAGCCAGCGGGTGGAGGATGTCGATCTATCAAGAATTATCTGGCATCGAATTCCGGCGCTGCCGGGCCCCCATCTATTCAATTTTCTTTGGTGGGTTGCCGCGAATCACATCTGGCGCGCGTGGGACCGCCGGTTCCGCGGCCTGCGCTACGACCTGGTTTTCAGCCCTGGGTGCAACTGCTTCGACGCCGACGCGGTTTCGGTGCACATCTGCTTCGCCGAATACGTGCGCCACGTTCGGGACCGCCTGAGTTTCAAACAGAACCCCCTTAAGGCCTGGCCGCGAATCGTCCATCGCAAGCTCTACTACGAGCTGATCGCTTTCCTCGAACGCCGCACGTACACGCGCCCGGACGTTGCGTTGATCCTGATCGCACGGAAGACGGCGGCGGAACTCGAACGGCACTATGGGCGGCGCGAGGGATTTCCCGTGCTGTATCTCGGGCTGGATCACAAGACGTTCAATCCGGAGCGCCGCCGGGCGATGCGCGCGGATGCGCGAAGGAGCCTGGGTCTTTCGGACGACCGATTCGCGCTGCTCCTGATCGGCAACGACTGGCGCAATAAAGGCGTCCCGGTTCTTCTCGATGCGATGGCGCGGCTGCCCGAACTGCCGCTCGATTTGCTGATCGTGAGCCAGGAAGATCCGGCCGCCGTTCGTGCCATGGCGCTTGAGAAGTCGCTGGACGGGCGCCTGCACTTCCTTCCACCGCGCAAGGATGTCGAGTTCTACTATGCCGCGGCGGACGCCTACGCGGGACCTTCTCTCGAGGACACGTTCGCGCTTCCGCCCGCCGAGGCGATGGCGTGCGGACTCCCGGTGATCGTGTCGGGAACGAACGGGACCTCTGAAATCATGACGCACGGCGTGGACGGACTGATTCTCGATGATCCGACCGATGCGGCCGGGCTTGCCGCGATGATTGGCCGCCTCTGCGAGGACAAGGAATTTTGCATTCGCCTGGGCGCACGAGCCGCGGAGACGGCGCTGCAGTACACGTGGGAGCGTAATGGCCGGGACCTGGCTGCGATCTTCGAGGAGATTGTGGCACGAAAAGCGAGACCGGCGAGAGAACCCGGCGCAAGAGCTTTGAAATCGAGCGGCTTGTCCGAAGCGATGACCGCGCCAGAATTCACGTCGAGGCAGAATCGAATCAAGCCGCAACTCGCCGTCGTTTCTCCGTTCTTGGATAAGCGCCACGGAACCGAGCGGCGCGTCGTTGAATGGATCACGCAGCTTGCTGACGAGTTTGAAATCCACATCTATGGGCAACGCGTCGAGGATATGGACCTCTCAAGAATCACGTGGCACCGCATCCCGAAGCTGCCGGGGCCGCATCTTTTCAATTTCGCGTGGTGGGTTCTGGCGAATTACATCTGGCGCGCCTGGGACCGTCGGTTCCGGGGTCTGCGATACGCTCTGGTTTACAGTCCGGGCTGCAACTGTTTCGATGCGGATTTGGTGTCGGTGCACATCTGTTTTGCCGAGTATGTGCGGCACGTGGGGTCGCGGTTGAGCTTGAGACGCAGTCGCGTCAGGGATTGGCCGCGCATCATCCACCGCAAGCTGTACTACAAACTGATTTGCTTCCTCGAACGGCGCACGTACACGCGGCCCGAGGTTGCGTTGATCCTGATTGCCCAAAGGACGGCGGCGGAGCTCGAGCTTCACTATGGCCGGCGGGAGCGATTTCCGGTGCTCTATCTCGGATTGGATCACAAGACGTTCAATCCGGAACGCCGCATGGCCTTGCGCGCGGAGGCACGAAGAAGCCTCGGTCTTTCGGACGACCGCTTCGCCCTGCTGCTGATCGGGAACGACTGGCGGAACAAGGGAGTGCCTGTTTTGTTGGAGGCGCTGGGGCAACTTCGGGAGTATCCACTGGAACTGCTGGTGGTGAGCCGGGAAGAGCCGGAGGCGGTGCGTAGGATGGCGGCGGAGAAGGGGCTGGAGGGGCGAGTACATCTGGTGGCGCCGCGGAAGGATGTGGAGTTTTACTATGCGGCGGTGGACGCGTATGTGGGACCGTCGCTGGAAGACACGTTTGCGCTGCCTCCGGCGGAAGCGATGGCATGCGGGCTGCCGGTGATTGTGTCGGCGGCGAATGGGACGTCTGAGATCATCACGCACGGCGTGGACGGATTGATTCTGGCTGTTCCGACCGACGTGGGAGGGCTTGCTGCGATGATCGGCCGGTTGTGCCGGGACAAGGAGTTCCGGATGCGCCTCGGAGAAAATGCTGTGGAGACGGCGCGGCAGTACACGTGGGAGCGCAATGGGCGGGACCTGGCCGCGATCTTCGAGGAGATCCTGGCACGAAAGACGCGACCAGCGGGAGAAACACTCACGCAAGAGCTTTGAAATCGAGCGGCTTGTCCGAAGCGATGACCGCGCCAGAATCCACTTTCCAAGAGAATCGAATCATCGGCCTGTTCCCCGAGCTGCTCGGAGTGGGCGGCATTCAGGAGGCCGGGCGCCTGACGGCCACGGCCCTGTCTGAGATCGCGAGTCGCCATGGATGGTCCACCGAGTTCCTCAGCCTCAACGATCCGCCTGGCCTGCATTCGTTCGACTCCGGCGGGCGGACCATCGCGCTGCGCGGATTCGGCCGCGCGAAGGTCCGTTTTGCGCTGGCCGCGATTGGACGAGCGCGTTCTTGCCGGAAAGATGGGGCTTGCATTGTCCTCGCGGGCCATCCTTATCTAGCGGTCCCCGTCGGCTGGATGCAACGGGCGTGTCCGCGCCTAAAGACCGTCGTGATGTCGCACGGCGTGGAAGTATGGACGCCGCTGCCATCGTTCCGGCGCCGGGCGCTGCTGCGGGCAAATCTTGTGCTCGCGCCGAGCCGCGACACAGCGCAAAAGTTGGCCCATGTGCAAGGCGTGCCGTCTGACAGGATTCGCCGGCTCGCATGGCCCTTGAGTCCCAGTTTTCTCCGCATGGCGGCAACACCGGCCGATCTCACCTTGCCGGAGGCGTTTCCGAGGCAAGGCCGGAGCATCCTGACCGTGGGCCGCTGGGCGGCGTCCGAGCGATACAAGGGCACCGACGAACTGATCCGCGCGATCGCACAACTTCGCGCGACCCTGCCGGATTTACACCTTGTGGCGGTCGGAGGAGGCGACGACCTTCCGCGCCTCCGAAAACTCGCAGCCGATCTCGCAGTCGCCGATTGCGTGCTTTTCCTGGAAAACCTCTCGCGCGAGGAGATCGCAGCCTGTTATGCGGGCGCGGATCTCTTTGCGCTGCCGAGTACGGGTGAAGGCTTCGGGCTGGTATTTCTCGAAGCGATGGCTTTCGCGAAGCCGGTCGTCGGCGCGGCCTGCGGAGGCACGACCGACGTGGTCGAGGATGGAATCAACGGCCTGCTTGTTCCACCAGGCGACGCCGGCGCGCTCGCGCGTGCTCTCTACGGTCTGCTGAGCGATGAATCGCTACGCAGGGAGCTGGGCGCGCGCGGCGCAGAAATCGTCCGGCAGAAGCATGGGTTCGATGCTTTTCAAGCTGAGTTGCAAAGTCTCCTGGCCGATCCGCGTCTTCATGAGGGGGTTGGGCCTGGGTAGTAGGGTTACGCCGCCGGCGTTCGGCTGGGTACCGCACTCTCGTTTCAACTCGACCGGAAGGTTTACGAGAGAGACGTCGCTTCTCCGGCGCTTTTCTGTCCGACGGCCCAGAGCCCGCGGCCAAATGGTAGGTGCAAGGGTGTCCAAACCGTTCCTAGGATTCGCACCAGCAATTGGCGGCGATACTTATACCATTGGGCCGCTGAACGCTGCCTGCGCAAGTAATAGAGTAGAGAAGCAAGATCCTCTTCAACCACGCGGCAGTCTCGTACCCTAAAGTCAGTGGCTTCCAGTGCCGCTCTTAGCTCTCCTCGCGTGTACTCATGGTGGTGGCCCAAATAGATCGCCTGATTGGCGGAACCCTCAAAATAGTAATCCCATCTGTCGTTTACACTTTTTCCAAAAAGCAAAAGAATTCGGTTATAGATCGAGGCATGGTTCGGCGTCGTGATGATGACGCGGCCTCCGGGAGCCAATACCCTGTGAATCTCGCGCAAGACCCGCTTAGGCGAAAAGGCATGGTGCTCGATGACATCCGTATAGGTAACGAAGTCGAAGCTGCTGTCCGCAAAGGGCAGCTGTTGCGAGCCTACGTCACATTCTCGGTAATCGACGCCGTGATCCGCAGCTATTTTTCCGTAAACACCGGCGAAGAACCCATAGTCCACGGCGGCGGCGTGGAAGCCGAGCTTGGCCGCGTATATGGCCAGCGAACCGATCTGAGCCCCGATGTCCAACAGGCGTGTGGGCGGTCCGCCCGAAGAGGCCTTCTCCGACACGTAGCGCAGAATTCGGACTTTCTCGCCGGCCGCGCCAATATTCCGTCGAACCCAGTCGGCGGAATTCGGGCCGGACCTGGGATCGGCCGCCAATATCTCGATCACCTGCTCGAGGCCCTCCAGACTTGGGATCACTTTCTTCATTGGTCTATCGAACCTGGGAGCTAGATAGAGTCGGGCCGAATTGGGCGAAACGAAAGGTGACGAGACGACTTGGTCCTTGGACAACGCCACATTCTAGGCCGTTGTAGAAACGCGCGCAATACGTGCGGATTGCGGGTCCATGGGGTTCACTCAGCTTTGCGCCCGATTCAGGCCCTTAGCGCAGGCATTCCGTGGAGTCTGTGATTGGGTGGCCGCCCGTGACCGTCACCGATATCGCTGAACGCGAATCGCCTAGCATGACGGAGTCGAGCATAGTATTCTGAGGCAGCTTCCTCTCGGCCAGGCGGCCCAGCCGGCGTTTCGAACGGGGACTTTGTTTCAACGCACTGACGCCTCGGATCACATGCGTGTTCTGAAAGTAGTGCAGGCCTATTATCCCTTTCAGGAAAAAGGCGGACCCGTCGTCAAAGTTCGCGCCTTGGCTCGCGGCCTTGCCAGGCGCGGACACGAGGTGACGGTTCTAACGGCGGATCTGGGGCTTCGCGCGCTCCAAGGATCGAACACGGAGGTTGAGCGCTGCGAATGGGGCTGGCGGTCGAAACAAGATGGCGTCGAAGCCATTTATCTCTCCACGCTGGGTCACTATCGCGCCCTCACGCTAAATCCCCGTGTGATAGGATTCTGCCGGGCTTCCCTCGGGAGATTCGATCTGGTCCACTTTTACGGCCTTTATGATTTACTGGGACCGGCGGTCAGTTATTTCTGCCGGCGCCAGAATGTACCGTATGTGGTCGAGCCGATGGGAATGTATCGTCCAATCGACCGAAGCTTCCGGTTGAAACTCCTGTGGCACCGCAGCATCGGCAACACGTTTTGGCGAAATGCAGCGGAGATCGTCGCCACCTCCGAGATGGAACAGCAGGAGCTTCTGGCGGATGGCGTTCCGCCTGCGAAGTTGGTTGTCCGCTACAACGGCATCGATCCAGACTCCTTCACATCGCTGCCGCGCCGCGGCGGGTTCCGAGCGAAATGGCACATTCCGCCTGAGGAGCCGCTGATTTTGTTTCTCAGCCGGCTGATTCCCCGCAAGGGTGCCGACATCCTCATCGAAGCTTTTGCCCGCGCGTGTCCGGAAGCTGGACGGCTGGTGATCGCCGGGCCAGAGGGAGAGCCCGGATACCGCGCCTACCTGGAGAAGTGCGCGAAAGAATCCGGTGTGGAGGCGCGAGTCCTCTTCACGGGCGCGGTGTACGACGAAGAAAAGAAGGCGCTACTGGCGGACGCCGATCTCTTCGCCCTGCCATCGCGCTATGAGAATTTCGCGAATGCGGCTGCGGAAGCCATGGCGTGCGGCATTCCCGTCGTCATCACGGACGCCTGTGGCATCCGCTCGCTTGTGGAGGGCCGGGCGGGTTTGGTCATCCCGGCCGAAAAAGGAGCGCTGGCCGATGCACTGGGAAAGCTGATTCACGACAAGGGTCTCTACGCGCGTCTGAAGGAAGGATGTCACCGCGCCGCCGATCAATTGAGCTGGGACCGCCTGTCCGAACAAATGGAAGGCTACTACGCCGAGGTGCTGGCAACGAGCCATGGGGCACACTGAGCCAACGACGTTCTACGATCAGCACCCGTTCGATTGGGTGCCCCCGGACGCCTCCGAGCCAATCGATTCGACCGTCTTGCGTCCTTTGCTGGATTTGATCGAAAGCTTGGACACGAATTCTCTCGTTCTCGACATTGGCTGCGGGCCGGGGCGCGTGCTCGGAGTTTTGGCTCGGCGAGGAATTCGGTGCATCGGTCTCGACCGCAGCCGCGTCTCGGTGGGCTTGGCCGCCGAGCGGTATCACAGGCCCGGCGTCGTGGGAGACAACTTGCGCCTTCCCTTTGCGGATGGGACTGCCGACGTCGTCATCTCCGATGGAGTGATCCATCACACCGAAAATCCGCAAGCCGCGTTCGCTGAAAACTGCCGCATCCTGAAGCCGGGGGGCCGGATGTATCTCGCGGTCTATAAGGACTTCGGGCGATACCCGTGGCTCTACAAATACCCAGGAGCGTTGATTCGAAGCGGGCTTCGCGACCGATGGGCGGGGCCTCTCGTCGCACTGTTCGCGCAGCTGCCCTATTTCCTCGTTCACTTCGTTCGTTCGCGGGGCCGGCGGACATGGACCGGCGCTCGAAATCTTTTTTACGACTATTTTGTAACGCCGCATGTCGCGTTCTTGCCGCGCGGCGTCGTGGAGGAATGGTGCGCGCGCGAAGGGGCCCGCGTCGTTCTCTATGAAAAGAACCGCGGCGCGAATGTGCATTCATTCTGTCTGGTGAAGGACTCACGCTCCCAGCCGGTGCGCGATCCGCAGCTGCCCTTCGCCACGGAAGCGCTCGTGGAACAGAAGAGGAGCGCCGTATGAGAAAGTGCAGCATTTTCGGGTCCGTGCGGAGTGCGGCGCCGGCTTGTCGACAAAGCCTCCCCGCACCGGAACGCGCTGCACGGCTATGTCAACACGGCGGGCTAACGGCATGCGCAGACTGCTGATTCAGGGCGCCACCATAATCACGATGGATCCTCGATTGGGAGATCTGCGGCCCGGCGACATTCTTATCGAGGATGAGAGGATCGCCGCAGTCGGCGCCCACATCGATGCGGCTGGCGCCGAAATATTCGACGGCCGCTCGTTCATCGTGATCCCCGGCCTGGTGAACGCTCACATGCACACCTGGCAGACGGGGCTGCGGGCGATCTCCTCGAACTGGACGCTGCTCGAGTACTTTCGCTGGGTTCATGCGGGCCTGGCGACGCGATTCGTTCCCGAAGACATCCGCATCGCCACGCTCGCGGGCGCGCTGAACCAATTGAACTGCGGCACGACGACGCTGGTCGACTGGTGCCACAACAACCCGACCCCCGCCCACACCGACGCGGCGATCGAAGGCCTTCGGGAGTCGGGAATCCGCGCTGCCTTTTTTCACGGCTCCCCGAAGCCCGATCCCAAGCCGGGCGAGCCGCACTATTCGGAGGTTCCTCATCCTCGGAGCGAGGTCGAGCGGTTGCTGCGCGGTCCGTTTGCTTCGCGCGACCAGTTGCTCACGCTCGGTCTGGCGATTCTGGGGCCGCATTATTCGACGCTCGATGTCGCCTTGCATGACTTCCGGCTGGCGCGCGAATTGGGATTGGTAGCTTCCATGCACCAGGGCGGCGGCCCTGCGAAAACTCCGAATGGATGGGACGTGCTGGAGCAGGAAGACCTTGTCAAGGATTTCGTCAACATCGTCCACGGAAATGATTTGTCCGATGAGAGACTGGCGCGCTTTGTCGATCGCGGCGTCACGTTTTCGGTCACGCCGGAAAATGAAATGGCTCAGGGGCACGGCCATCCGATCATCGGCCGCCTGCGCAAACTGGGCGCCGCGCCGTCGCTGGGCGTGGATCTCGAGAGCGTGGTTTCCGGAGACATGCTGACCGTTGCGCGGGTCGCGCTTTCGCATCAGCGCTCTCTCGACAACGCCGAGTATCGCGCCGCCACCGGCGGCATTCCGGAGACGTGCACCATCCCGGTGCGCGAGGCCCTTTCCTGGATCACGGTCGAAGGTGCGCGGATGCTCGGCCTACAGGATCGCATCGGCACCATCACGCCCGGCAAGCAGGCGGACCTCGTATTCATTCGTGCCGACGCGCTGAATTTGTGGCCCGTGCACGATCCGGTGGCGACGGTGATTATGCAGGCCAATCTTGCAAACATCGATTCGGTGATGGTCGCGGGCGGATGGCGCAAGCGCGATGGCAAGCTGTTGTTCCGCGATGTCGATCGCGTGAAGGCAGAGCTGCAGCGTTCGGGCAGCCGGATTCTCGCCGAGCTCGGCTGGCGGCCGGATATGCAAAAGGCGGAGCGCGGCGAGCGGACCGCCACGCGCTGACGGTGTACAACCACACGCTGGGCCGCGCAGCGGGGCTTTGAAGATCGATTGGCGGCGAAAATAGAGTTCCAGAAAAGAATCATGTTTCTGCGGCTGGGATGCATTGGCCGCCCGCAATACATATACTGATGCTCGAAGCTATCGCGTGGATCGAGGGCCGTGCGCGAGAGCCCGGCAATTGGGGGCTGAGCTGCTCCGTCTGAGGGTCTAAACCATAGCATGTGCGGTATCTGCGGCGTCATCGGGATCGAGTCGAGGGAAACAGGCGAAGCCATCGTTCGACGCATGATGGCCGCCATCGTTCATCGCGGTCCGGACGATGAAGGAATTTTAGTCGCACCACCCGCCGTTGTAGGGATGCGCCGGCTGAGCATCATTGATCTCCCCGGCGGCGGCCAGCCTGTCTGGAACGAAACCGGCACGCTTGCCGTCGTCTACAACGGCGAGATCTACAACTTCCGCGAGCTCCGCCAACAACTCGAAGCCGCCGGCCACCAGTTCCGCACGCGCTCCGATACGGAAGTAATCGTCCACGCATACGAATCCTGGGGCGAGCGCTGCGTCGAGCGGCTGCGCGGAATGTTTGCTTTTGCGGTCGTCGAGATGCCGCAAGGGCGCAGCGGTCGGGCCGCCCGCGTTTTCCTGGCCAGGGACCGTCTGGGAATCAAGCCGCTTTATTACGCGCTCGCCGATGGCAAGCTGCTTTTCGCTTCGGAGGTGCGTGCACTGCTTGCAAGCGGCTGCATTGCGGCGCGTCTCGCGCCGGGAGCGGTGCCCGCGTATCTGCTTTTCGGTTCGGCCTGCGAGCCGGCGACATTGATCGAAGGCGTCGCATCCGTGCCGCCCGGCCACTCGATGAGCATCGCCGCGGGCGCGCCGGTTCGCGCCGCTGAACCACAAAGCTACTGGGATTTCGCACGCGATCTTGGCGCCGACGCCATCGCCAAGCGCGGATCGCGCGAAAAGTCCGCGTCGCCGGCGCAGCAGGTTCGCTCGCTGCTCGAGGACGCTGTGGCCAGCCATCTTGTCGCCGATGTTCCCGTGGGCGTGTTCTTGAGCAGTGGGCTCGATTCGACGGCGCTCGCCGCTCTCGCGAGCCGCGCCCGGAGCGGAATTCACACCTTCACCGTTGCGTTTCCCGACACGGAATTCAGCGAGGCGGAAATCGCTCGCCGCACCGCCGGCCGCCTTGGGACCGAGCATCGCGAGCTCTCGCTCTCCGATCCGGAGATGGTCGCGCGGCTCGACGAAGCCGTTGCAGGCTTCGATCAGCCCAGCATGGACGGCATCAACACGTACTTTGTTTCCTGGGCGGCGCGCCAGGCGGGCTTGAAGGTCGCGCTCTCGGGGCTCGGCAGCGATGAGTTGTTCGGCGGCTACACATCTTTCCGCGCGACCTCGGCCGTCGCGCGCGTGGCGGCGCTCGCCAAAGTCGTTCCGCGGCCGCTTCGCGTGCTCGTCGCTAGAGGGTTGTCCGGCGCTGGAATGTTTCCTTCTTCGCCCGACGCATCTCGAAAGGCCTCGGCGGCCTTTCTCGATCCGGATTCGCTCCCGCATCCCTACTTCTTCACGCGCTTGCTCTTTACGCCGCAGGTGGTCGATGCCGGGCTGCGCATGAATCCCGCGTCGTGGGAATCCCAGCCATGGTGGCGCTGGCTTTCGGGCTCCGCGGGCCGGGCGCGCGCTCTGGACCGTTTTACGGGCGTTTCCTGGCTTGAGTTACGCTCGTATCTCGTGAACACGCTCCTGCGCGACACGGATGCGATGAGCATGCGCCACTCGCTCGAGGTCCGCGTTCCGTTTCTGGATTCGCCGCTCGTGGAATACGTCCTATCGCTTCCGGAATCCGCGAAGCGAGGCTCTTCGCGTCCGAAGGCGCTGCTCGTTGCGGCTCTTGCGGATGTTTTGCCTGAAGAGATCGTAACGCAGCGGAAGCGCACGTTCACGTTTCCGTGGGAGTGGTGGCTGCGCGGGGCGCTGGGCAAGCGCGTCGCGGAAGGATTGGCGGATTGGTCGCCCGCTCTGGCGTCACAGCTCGGCGGAGATTTCGCGGGCGCCGTGTGGCGGGACTTTCTAAATGGACGCACAACCTGGTCGCGCCCCTGGAGTCTTTACGTATTGAATGAGTGGGTGAAACGAAATATCCGCGAAGATTCGGCGAGCGGCGTCGATCGCCGGAGGTCCGCTGCCGTGGCTGTCTCTTGAGCTTCATCTGAGTTTCATTGAGGGCGCGCCGATGAAGAAAGCTGCATCAAAGAATCGATGATCATCCTCGGAATCAACGCCTATCACGCGAATGCCGCGGCGGCGATCGTGGTCGATGGCCGCCTGGTCGCCGCTGTCGAGGAAGAGCGCCTCAATCGGGTGAAGTACGCGGCCGGTTTGCCGGTGCGCGCGATTCAATTTTGCCTGGAACAGGCGGGCGTGAAGCTGGCGCAAGTGGATCACATCGCGATCCCCCGCGATCCGTGGGCGCGCCTCGGGACGAAGCTCCGCTACGCGATGCGCATGCCGCGGTTCGCGCTCGACCGCGTGCGCGTGATGAGGCGCTTCGCCGGAATTCGCGAGGAGCTGGCCGCCGCTTTCGAAATCGCTCCAGAAGACATTCGCGCGCAGTTCCATCGCATCGAACACCATACCGCGCATCTGGCGAGCGCGTTTTTCGTCTCACCCTTTGACCGGGCAGCGGCGCTTTCGGCCGACGGCCTCGGCGACTTTGCGAGCTTCATGTGCGCGTCGGGAGAAGGACCGAAGATGCGCGTTCTCGGCGAGGTGGCGTTTCCGCACTCGCTCGGGATGTACTACACCGCGCTCACGCAGTATCTGGGCTTCTGGAAGTTTGGCGACGAATACAAGGTGATGGGCCTCGCGGCCTACGGCCAGCCGGATTATCTCGACGAATTCCGCCGCATCGTTCGCCCGCATGGCCCGTTTTCGTTCCGGCTGGGACTCGACTATTTCGCACATCAGAGCCAGGGCCCGGAAATGAGCTGGCGCGAGGCTGATCGCACGCCCGTGCTCGGCCGCCTCTTTTCGCCCTATCTCGAAAAGCGCCTGGGCGCGGCGCGCAAGGCGGAAGAGCCGCTCGCCGCGCGGCACTACAATCTCGCTGCCAGCATGCAGGCCGCTCTCGAGGAAGTTCTGATCGCTTGCTGGAACGGGCTCGCGAAGCGCAGCGGACAAAAAGCGCTGTGCCTGGCTGGTGGCGTGGCGTTCAATTGCGTTGCCAATGGCAAAATCTTCGACGCGACTCCGTTTGAGAAAGTGTTCGTGCAGCCCGCCGCCGGCGATGCAGGCCTTTCGATTGGCGCCGCGTTCGCCGTGAATCACGGAGTTCTCGGCCGGCCCCGCGAGTTCACCATGAATCACGCCTACTGGGGCCCCCAATCCTCAGCCTCCGAGATTCGGAGGGTTGTGGATCAAGCCGGTGCCGTCGATGATACGGAGATTGCCGAACTCGCCGAGCCCGCGCTGCTGCAAACGACCGCGCGCCACATTGCCGGCGGAAAGATTGTCGGCTGGTTTCAGGGAGCCGCGGAATGGGGCCCGCGCGCGCTGGGCAATCGCAGCATCCTCGCCGATCCTCGGCGGCCCGAGATGAAGGACATTCTGAACCGGCGCATCAAGCACCGCGAGACGTTTCGCCCTTTTGCGCCGTCGATCCTGGAAGAGGCGACGGGCGAGTTCTTCGAGAAGACGCATCCTTCGCCCTTCATGACGTTCGCCTATCCGGTGCGTCCGGAGAAGCGCGCCGTGATCCCCGCGCCGACGCACGTGGACGGCACGGCGCGGCTGCAAACCGTGACCCGCGAGGCCAATCCCCTTTATTGGAAGCTCCTGCGCGCGGTGGGCGATTTGACGGGAGTGCCGGTGGTGCTGAACACGTCGTTCAACGACAACGAGCCGATCGTCTGCCGCCCTGAAGAGGCGCTTGACTGTTTCCGCCGGACGCAGATGGACGTCCTGATCCTCGGGAATTTCATTCTCGAAAAGAAGTCCTCGGCAGCGGCGGCCAAGAAACTGGACGAGGATTTTGCGAAGCGCGCGAAGTAGAAACGCATGCACATCCTGCTTCTGAATGAATACTATCCGCCCGACACGTCCGCGACCGCGAAGATGGCGGCGCAGGTGGCGGAGACTCTGGCGCAGCGCCACAAGGTGACGGTGGTCGCCGGGCGTCCCTCCTACGATCCGGATGAGTTCTACCCTTTCGCTTTTCTTCGGCGCGACACGCGCAACGGTGTTGTCGTCGAGCGCGTCGGTTCCACCGCGTATCCGCGCCATCAGATGCGGCGCCGCGTCTCGAATTACCTGTCTTATCTGGCGCTCGCGGTTCCCCGCGCGCTGGCGATCCGCCCCGACGTGATCCTCGCGATGACGGACCCGCCGGTCGCGGGCATCGCCGGCGCATTCGTCGCGCGGCTGGCCGGGCGCCCGTTCGTGTACAACATCCGCGACATGTATCCGGACATGGCCATCGGCGGCGATATCGTCCGGCCGAGCCGCTGGGTCGAGCGCTGGGAGAAGATGCACCGCAGCGCGCTCAAGCAGGCGGCGCGGGTGATTGTCCTGGGTGACGACATGCGCGACCGCATCCTGGCCAAAGGCGTCGCGCCGGAGCGGGTGGTGGTCGTGCGCGACGGCACTTCGTTCCCCGCGTCGATGCCCGCGCAGGACGATCCCATCGTCCGGGAAATTCGCAGCGGCTTTCCGTTTGTGGTGCTGCACGCCGGCAATCTGGGTTTTTATGGCGCGTGGGGCACGCTGCTGAAGGCCGCGGAGATTCTGCGCAACGAAAACGTGGGATTGGTGTTCATAGGCGATGGGGCCAATCGCGCGGCGCTCGAGGCTGCCGCATCGGGCTCGCCCAACGTCCGGTTCCTGCCTTTCCGCCCGGTCGAACAGGTTCCTCACGTGATGATGGCGGGCGATCTGCACATCGTTACGGTGCGGCGGGGACTCGAAGGAGTTGTCGTGCCGAGTAAGCTCTATTCGATTCTGGCGGCGGGGCGACCGGTTCTCGCCGTGGCCGCGCGCGAAAGCGACGCGGCGCGGATCGTCATCGAGTCCGGCTGCGGCCTGGCCGCCGATCCGGACGACCCGGCCGCCGTAGCTGCGGCAATCCGGGAGCTGCGCGGCGATCCCGCCCGGCTTATCGAGATGGGCCGTCTTGCTCGGGATACCGCGCAAAAATATGCTAGAGTCAATGAGCTCCAGCGCTTCGTTGCGGTGATGGAAGAAGCGGCGCTTGGAAAGAATGGAGGAAACCATCTGGGATCGTAAGAAAGTCCTCGTAACAGGCGGTGCCTCATTTATCGGATCGCACCTGGTCGACGCTCTCGTGGAGCGCGGCGCCCGCGTACACGTCGTCGATGACCTCAGCAGCGGCAGGCTCAGCAACATCGAATCCCACCTCAAGTCTGGTCGTGTCACCTTCATGGAAGCCGACCTGCGCGAGCCGGGTGTTACCCGTGCTGCGATGAAGGGGATCCAGGTCGCGTTTCACATCGCCGCCGACCACGGCGGGCGCGGCTACGTGGACCTGCATCAGGCGGGCCCGGCCTCGAATCTCTTCCTCGACGGGCTTGTTTTTTGGGAAGCCCTCAAGGCCGGCGTCGAGAAGGTCGTGTACGCGTCCTCGGGCTGCGTCTATCCCAACTACATGCAGACGGACGTGAAGAAGGAAATCTATCTCCGCGAGGAGGATGTAAAGCCGCCGCACGACGCCGACAACATGTACGGCTGGGCAAAACTGATGGCTGAACTGACGCTCCAGGCGTATCACCGGGAGCACAAGCTCGGCGCGGCTTCTCTCCGCTATTTCACGGTGTATGGCCCTCGGGGCGTGGAGAACCATGCGGTGATCGCCATGATCGCCCGCGCGTTTATCGGGCAGAATCCGTTCGACGTGTGGGGCGACGGCCAGCAAATCCGCAACTGGACCTACGTGGACGACATTGTGAGCGGCACGATCCTCGCCGCCGAAAAGATCAACGATGGCACGGCCGTCAATCTCGGCACGATGGAGCGCGTGCGCGTGATCGATGCCGCGCGGATGGTTCTCGAATACTCGGGGCACAAGGCCGAGATCCGCCTCCGGCCCGACATGCCGACCGGCCCCGCGAACCGCGTCGCGGACAACAAGCTCGCCCGGCAGCTTCTCGGCTGGGAGCCGAAAACAGCTTTCCGCGATGGTTTGCGGAAGACGATGGACTGGTATACCGCGAGCCACCAGAAAGAGGCGGTGCGCGGCGTGCTTGAGAAAATGCTCACGGCACGGTGACGATTACATGATCCGCGCGCACGCTTCGATGGCACGATTCATAAGCGAGCGATGACTCTCCCAACCGATCTGATTGCCTTCGCCGTCGCGCTCCTCGGATCGCTCGGCTTGACGGTTCCGGTTCGCCGTCTGGCTCTGCGCTACGGGATGGTGGATAAGCCCGGCCCGCGCAAAGTTCACCTGAGTCCCATTCCGCTTCTCGGCGGCATCGCGATTTATCTCGGATTTGTGCTGGCGATTCTCCTGACGCTACACGGCGCGCCGAAGCAGCAGATCGCCGGCATTCTCGCAGGCGCCACTCTGCTCGCCACCGTCGGTCTGCTCGACGACGGCGGTTTGCTCCACCACCAGGTCAAGCTCTTCATCGGCATGCCGGCTGCGGCGCTTTTCCTGCTCGCTTCCGGGATCCACGCGCAAATTTTCTCGGGGTTCATTGACGGACCAATGGGTGTTGCTCTGGACGGCGCGTTGACCGTTCTGTGGGTCGTGGGCATCACGGCTTCATTCAGCATTCTCGATCATATGGATGGACTCTGCGCCGGGATCGCGGCGGTGGCGGCGGGCTTCTTCACGATTTCGGCCAGCTTCAACGGGCAGACACTCGTTCGCACGCTGGGAGCCGCCGCGCTGGGAGCGGCGCTCGGCTTCCTGCGCTGGAATTTCAATCCGGCAAAGATTTTCATGGGCGATGGCGGGGCCATGTTCCTGGGATTCCTGATGGCCACGCTTGCCTTGAAGGTCCGCCCGGCGGGCGGGGAATTTCCGGCCGGGTGGCTTGTTCCCGTACTGATCCTCGGCGTGCCGATCTTCGACACTACTCTCGTTTCCATCTCTCGCGCCCGGCGGGGGCTCTTGCCCTTCACTTCACCCGGTAAGGACCACGCGGCCCATCGCCTGTCGAATCTCGGGCTGGGCCATCGCGGCGCCGTCCTTGGGATGTATTGCCTGGCAGCACTGTTCGGCGCTGTCGCGCTGATCGTTCCGTTCGTCTCACCCGGGACCGCTTACCTTCTGGCGGGAATTCTCTCCATTGGCGGGCTGCTCGCCATATTCTTCCTCGAAAGCGCGCCCTACGAGCGCCAGGTCAAGCTCGAAAAGACCACTTCCGAATCCTGATCCCGGTCTCCATCATCGATATTGTTTCTTGCGCCGGGGAACCCCCTGCTGATCTTGGTGTCCATACCCTCGTGGGGTATGCTAGGTTGTCATCGTTCATAGGACAAAACGACTCGCATGAGCCGCCCTCTTCTCCGTCCCGCTGTCTGCTTCCTACTGGTGTTGTGCGCGATTCCTTTGGCCGCCGTCACTTCCACGCCGCGGACGGGCGTCCTGCTTCAAACGATGCAGCGCGAGCTGCAACGAGCCGCGTCAGCGCTTGCGAAATCCGATCCCGCCGCGTACTACCTGAGCTATGCCGTGACGGATGCAGATGGTTCCACGATCGCGGGCGCAAACGGAAGTCTGGTCATCTCGACGACTTTCCACCAGCGGCGGGCGGACGTGATGATGCGCGTCGGCTCGGCCGCCCTCGACAACACTCACAGCCAGAGCCGCGCCTCCGGAATCAACTCGGGCTTGCTGCCGTTGCGCGACGATTCCGACTCGATTGCCCGCGTCCTTTGGCAATTGACGGACCGCGAATACGAGCAGGCCTCCGGCGCTTTCTTGAAGGTGAAGACCGACCAAGCCGTTCAGTCGGTCGAGGAAGATAAGTCGCCGGATTTTTCCCAGGAAGCGGCGCAGAATCGGATCGGCGGCTCGACGGTGAAAGCTTCCGTCGACGCGAAGATCTGGGAAGACCGCGTGCGGCGAATCTCGGCGGGCTTCCTGAAATATCCCGACGTATACACGTCGCTGGTGCTCTTCCAGGGCGGCGCCAGCCGATCGTATCTGGCCACAAGCGAAGGCACGGCGCTCGAACAGCCATCCGCGATTGTCCGGCTGGTGATCCAGGCCGGCACGCGCGCTGATGACGGGATGGATCTGCCGCGCGTCGAATCGTTTCAGGCGCCCTCCGCCGATCAACTGCCTTCCGAACAGGAGTTGATGGCGAAAGTGAACAAGATCGGCGCCGACTTGAAGGCGCTGCGCGCCGCCCCGGCCGCTGAACCGTACGCCGGCCCCGCGCTCCTCTCCGGCAGGGCCGCGGCGGTGTTTTTCCACGAAGTGCTCGGGCACAGGCTCGAAGGTCACCGGCAGCGCGACGAGCGCGAAGGGCAGACGTTCACCAAGAAAGTGAATCAGCAGGTGCTTCCTCCGTTCTTGACCGTCGTGGACGACCCGACGATGAAGGAATTGAACGGCGTGAAGCTGGCCGGCTCCTACGAGTTCGACGACGAGGGCGTTCCAGCTGCCCGCGTGGTCGCGGTCGAAAACGGCATCTTGAAGAATTTCCTGATGTCGCGGATGCCCATCACGAATTTCAGCCACTCCAACGGCCATGGGCGCCGTCAGCCTGGCCTGATGCCGACCGGGCGCCAGGGAAACCTGATCGTGACATCCACGAACACGGTGAAGGATTCCGAGCTGCGGCAGAAATTCATCGACGAAATCAAAAAGCAGGGCAAGCCCTACGGCCTGTATTTTGAAGACATCCAGGGCGGATTCACGCTCACCCAGCGGGCGCTGCCGCAAGCGTTCCAGGTGATTCCGGTGATGGTGTGGCGCGTGTATCCCGATGGCCGGCCCGACGAACTCGTGCGCGGCGTGGACATCGTCGGCACGCCGCTGCTTTCGCTCAATACGATCATCCTGACCGGCGACACTCTTCAGGTGTTCAACGGCGTGTGCGGCGCGGAGTCCGGGCAGGTGCCGGTCGCGGCCGCTGCGCCCGCGATGCTCTTTTCCGAAATCGAAGTGCAAAAGCGCGCCAAGGGAACGCAGAGACCGCCCATCCTGCCTCCTCCGGGCTTCAATAATCTTGCATCGGCGGGAACCAAGCCATGAGCAAGTCCTCCAACAGCGTGTTGCGCTTTCCGCGGCTGGCGGTTTCGCTGCTGGTTCTGCTTGTGTGCGCTCTCCCGGCCGTGGGTCAGCAGAAACAGGCGAGCCCCGCTTCCTCCGACCCATTGCTCCAGGCCATGCGCGAAGAGCTCGATCGCTCCAAGGCGCAGCTCAAGATGGAAAACGTGCCCGCGCCTTACTACATCGAATACCACGTCTCGGACCTGGACGAATATGACGCGGAGGCGGCGTTCGGCGTGCTGCGCGACGATCAGCGCGTCCACGCGCGGTACCTGCGCGTGATCGTGCGCGTCGGAGATTACAAGCAGGACAGTTACTACGGGCCGGGAATCGGCGCCGCAAACTTCGCGACAGTGGATGACGACCCCACGGCGCTGCGCTGGCAATTGTGGATTACCACCGACCAGGCTTACAAAGCCGCGAGCGAGGCGCTGGCGATGAAGAAAGCGGCCCTGCGCCAGTACACTTCCGATCAGCCTTTCGACGATTTCGCTCACGCCCCGGCAATCCAGTCGATCGAACCGCTCGCGAAGCTCGATTTCGATCCGAAGCCGTGGAGGGAGATGCTCGAGAAATCCACGGCTCTCTTCCGTACCGATCCAAAAGTCCAGTTTCTTTCGGCCTCCGTGCGCTTCCGCGCGGTGAATCAGTATCTGGTCAACACGGAAGGAACCGTTAGTCGCTCCGGATACGCCGTCTATTTTGTGAACGCCAATGGCTCCACTCAGGCCGCCGACGGAATGAGCCTGAGCCGCGCGCCCTATTTCACGGCTGCGAGCGTGAAGGAATTGCCCGCGCCGGACGAGTTTGTGGCGCACTGCGCGAAAATGATCCAGACGCTCAAGGATCTCCGGGAAGCTCCTGTGGTGGACGAAGACTACCGCGGCCCGGTCCTCTTCGCGCCCGATGCTGCGAGCGATATCTTCAACGGCATGATCGGCCGGAACGTGCTGGGAATCAGGCCGAGACCCGGAGATTCCGCGCGGACCACCGGAGAGTTTGCCTCCAATTACAAGAGCCGCGTCCTGCCCTCGTTCTTGTCCGTCGAGGACGATCCCACTCTCAAGACTTTCGAGGGGAAAACGCTGATCGGCAGCTACGACACGGATGATGAAGGCGTGCGCGCCGTGAAGGTCCCGTTGATTGAGGATGGCCAGCTCGTGAACTACCTCGTGGGCCGCCAGCCGATTCGCGATTTTCCGGAATCGAATGGCCACGGCCGCGCTTCGCCGGGCCAATTCGCCTCCCCGAACATCGGGAATCTGATCGTGCAGTCCAAGCAGGGCCTCTCGCCCGCGGAGCTGAAACAAAAACTGATCGAGATCTGCCGCCAGGATGGAAAGGCATTCGGCTATTACGTCGAGACGCTCGGCGGCCCCGGGTACGAGCCGCGGCTACTTTACCGCGTGTATGAAAAGGACGGGCACCAGGAACTCGTTCGCGGCGCCGTGTTCGACGAACTCGACGCGCGCGCCCTGCGCAACGATCTTGTCGCCGCGGGCAACGATCCGCTCGTTGGCAATCGCGAGGGAACCATCCCCACCACGGTCATCAGCCCTTCGATCCTGTTCGATGACCTCGAAGTAAAACGCACCGACGCGAAAAACGCCAAGCTCCCCGAATACCCCTCGCCGGACCTGTCTCCGTCCCGCTAGAACCTGTCTGACTCTGTTGACATCCAGTCCGGGGTGACATTCCCATGCGAATGTCATCCCGAATCCCCGCGTTTTAGGCGGGGTGAGGGATCTGCTTTTCGCTTTTGGCAATCTCAACAATGCAAGACGGGTTCTAGTGAGTCGCCGTAATCGGTAGCGACAGCCTGCTGTGAAGTGGCGCCCCGAACTAGCGCTTGGGGAACTGAAATCGAAACCCGAAGCGGGCCACGATCGGAAGCCCGAGCTGTGGGACGACTGGACTCGTGGACGCGAAGCCTGTGGTGTATCGCTCGTTAAAGAGATTCTCGGCTGACACAAAAACTTCGGCGCCGCCGCCGATGGTCCGAGACGCCATCGCGTCGAGAACGAAGAAGTTTCCGAGCGTGAATGAATTCTGGTCGTCGTCGAACTGTCTTCCCGCCATGCGTCCGGTCAGGGCAAACGAAATCACCGAAGGATTCGAATAGCGAGCTTGGAACGTAAGAATGTTGTGAGGAACCTGCGGAACCCAGAGGCCCACCAGCGCGGTATTGGCCGGGAAGCTGATCACCGTGGCGTTGACGTACTGGTAGCCGGCTGAAAGATCCAGGCGATTGGTGATGTGCGCGACGCCGTCGATTTCGAACCCCGGGGCGCTCGTGCGGCCCAGATTTTCTTTCACGCGGGTTATGACTCCGGGAGGAAGCACCGAAGGGCACGGCGAGGGATCGCCGAGGTTACAGGTGACGTTGGCGATCGGGCCGATCACTTCATTGAAGAAGAAGACCCCGCGCACTTCCAGTCGCCGGTCGAGCCCGATCACATCGATGCCCGCTTCGCCTCCCGTGAGCCGCTCGGCGCGCAGGTCGGGGTTGCCATTCGTGACGTTATTGCCCTGCCGGAACGACCGATAGAGTTCGTTGAGAGTCGGCCCGCGGAACGCACGATAGACGGAGGCCGACCAGGAAATATTCGAGTTGAATTGGTGGATCAGAGTCGCCCGGGGGCTGAACGCATCGTAGCTGCGGTCGGCGTAGAGAGTGAGCGGGGGCGTGCACGACAAGGCGAAGGGAACGCACCGCGAGAAGGCGTCGAAGTTGCGCCAGTGGTCGAAGCGCGCGCTGAGGCTCAGCAACCAACCGGGCGCGATCTGAATCATGTCCTCGCCGAAGACTCCGATCGTCCGCTGGTGTCCTCCGGAAAACGTGTCCTTGGTGTGGCTTCCGGTGGCTCCGGAGAACAGGATCTCGTTCGTGTGGCCGATTTCCTCGTGCGCGTCGAATCCCGCGACCAGCGTTTGACGCTTTCCGAGCGTGCGAGTCCACAAAGCGGAACCGCCCACCCCTTGCGCGGGCACGGTTTGCTGGTCCGTCAGGATTTCGCTGTTCCGGCCTGCCGCCACGGCAGAGAACGTTTGGTGATACGTCTCGACGACCCCGTAAAACCGGAGCTTCAGCGATCCGATGTCGGCAAGTTGCAGGTTCGCTCCGAGGGCTCCCTGGCCGAGGCGGACGTCGTTCGTCTGGGCCACTGTGCCGTTGTTGCGCGAGTCATCGAGATACCAGCCGCGCGCGAAGATTTCGTTCTGTTCTCCGAACTTTCGGCCGATCATGAGATCGGCAGTCCCGTGTTTCGAGCGAGCTCGCGTATCCACGCTTCCTCGATCGGCTCCAGGGACGATGAAATAGCCGTCCGTGTGGAACACCTCGCCGCCGACCGTGGATTCCCACCCTCCCTTCTCGCCTCCGGCCCAGAGCGAGAGGTCGGGCGTGTTCTGGTTGCCATAGGACGTTTCCAGTGAAATGCCGGCGGGATGAGCGGGACGCGTCAGGAACTGGACGACACCACTGAGAGCCGAACTCCCGTAGAGACTCGACGCGCCTTCTTGCGCGACTTCGATGCTGGAGACCGATTCTGCGGGAACGCGATCCCAATAGACCCAGGAACCGAAGGGATCGTTGAGCGGGATGCCATCCTGGAGGACGAGCACGCGGCTTGTGGCCGTCCCGCCGAGTCCTCGCAGCGAAACTCCGAGAGTCGAGGGATTCGCGGTGCGGCTGCTCGAGCGGCGGAACAGGCTGAAGCCCGGCACCTGCCGCAAGGAATCGTCGAGTGTGAGGGCCGGCGTCGCCTTCAGGTCGTCGCGCGTGAGCTGAATGTCGCTGAGCGGAGTTTCATTGAGTCGAGTCGGGGCACGGGCGGCCGTCACAAGGATTCGTTCGGAGACTGGCGAGGGGCGGAGGACAACATCCACGCGGACCGGCGTGCCTCCTGAAGCAGTCCACGCTTGCTCTACCCGCTGAAATCCTCCAATGCTCACTGCGATTGTTCCGGTCGTTTCCGGGACATTGTCGAACGCGTAGCCGCCCGACGCGTCGGTGGTCTTTTGAGACGAATACGATTTCGCGCGGAGCTCGACTTTTGCGCCCGGCACCACGGCTCCCGTAGCGTCGCGCACCACGCCTTCGATCTGCGTACCCTGTGCTTTGGCGATGGGCGCCGTGGCGGCAGCCAAGAACACCGCGAGCAAAAGACATCGTCCCACTGCGATTGATTTCATCCTTCGGTATGAGGGGTTCTGCTGGCCCGATTCCATGAGGCGCCATTATAACCTGATCGTGGGACGTATTCGGGTGCTTGGGCAATCTTTGGGGGCCTCAAAAGGCCTCTAAAGCCATGCCCTATCTACGCGCATCCGGGCAATCAACTCCCTCGCAAAATGGGAGTTGTCTGGCCGAAGCGGTTGCGATATATTCGGGGGTATCGCGCTCGGCGTCTCGCGCGAAGGGCTAAGTTTCGCTCTTATGACGGAGGAACCACCATGGAATGGACCACACCGCAGCATGAAGAGATCTGCCTGAGCTGCGAAGTTAGCTCGTACGCGAACGCCGAACTCTAGTTTTGAATGCGTGTTAAGGTCCTCGGCTCGGCCGCGGGCGGCGGTTTCCCGCAGTGGAATTGCGGGTGCTCAAACTGCAGCCGCTTCCGCCTTGGTGTGTTGAAAGGCCGGGCCCGCACGCAATCCCAGGTCGCCGTTTCGCCCGCTCCGTCCGCATGGTTCCTTCTCAACGCTTCCCCCGACCTCCGGCAACAGCTTTCTGAGAATCCTGATTTCGCCCCGGCTCCGGACACGCGCGGCACTCCGATCGTCGGCATCATCCTCATGAGCGCCGACGTGGATTGCGTGATGGGGCTTCTCCATCTTCGCGAGTTCCAGCCGCTGCACATCTACGCGACGTCTTCCGTCTTGCGCGTGCTCATCGAGGAGAACTCTCTCTTCCGGGCTCTGGAACGATCGCTCCCGCCCGTTCGCTGGGAGGCCCTGCCTCTTGATGCGCCGATAACCATCTTTCAGCAGAAAGCGGCGGGAGGGATAATCTCCCTTACCTGCAAGGCCGTGCCGCTCAGCGGGGGATATCCGGACTACGTAAGCGACGCCTTGCGAAAGAGCTTGCCGGCAGAGGAAGCCGTCATCGGTCTCGAGCTTGTGCAAAATGATAAGCGATTCTTCTACGCCCCGAGCCTTCCCGGTCCCGTAGACAATTGGAAATGTTGCGCGACCGGGAGTAATCTCGCGCTTCTCGACGGCACGTTCTGGACCGACAACGAGCTGATCGACGTCCGGGGCAGCGGCAAGACCGCTCGGGAAATCGGCCATGTGCCGCTTTCGGGCGCCGATGGGCTGCTCGAGCAACTGAAGGGCGCTCGCAACGTGCGCAAGGTTTTGATTCATCTCAACAACACCAACCCCGCCCTCGATGAAGAGAGCGCGGCAAGCCGCGCGCTGCGCGATGCGGGTTGGGAAGTCGCCTTCGACGGAATGGAGTTTCAACTGTGACCAATTCGACCGCGCTGTTGCCGGAAGCGGAGTTCGTCGCGCAATTTCACGCCATCGGCAAGGAGCGCTATCACCACAAGCATCCGTTCCACCTGCTCATGCATGAAGGGAAATTGACGCGCGGGCAGCTTCAGGCCTGGGCACTCAATCGCTACACGTATCAAAGCTTCATCCCGATCAAGGACGCCGCGATTCTCGCGCGCAGCGAGGATCCCGCGTTTCGGCTGGCTTGGCGCAAGCGCATCATCGATCACGATGGCGACGGCACGCGGCCGGGCGGCATCGAGAAATGGCTGAAGCTCGTCGAGGCAACGGGCCTTTCGCGCGAGCAGGCGATTCGCGGCGAAGGAATCCTTCCCGCCACGCGCTACGCCGTCGATGCGTACGTGGATTTCGTGCGTTCGCGCACGCATCTGGAAGCCGTCGCCTCGTCGCTCACCGAACTTTTCTCGAAGGACCTGATCGTGCTGCGCGTGGACCGCTTGCGCGAGCACTATCCATGGCTCTCGAGCGGCCTCGACTATTTTCAGGGGCGCTTGACGCAGGCGCCCGAAGACGCCACGTTTGCGCTCGCCTGGGTGGTGAAGCATGCGAGGACGCGCGAAGAGCAGGACCTGGCGCTCGCCGCGCTGCGCGCCAAGTGCGATATTCTGTGGGCCATGCTCGACGCGCTCCATTTCGCGTACGTCACACCTGGCTGGCCGCCGCCGGGCGCGTTCCGGCCGGCCGCGAAGGATTCTTGATGACGCCCTCGCTCGAAAGCCGTCCGCGTCTTGTTCCCGGCTGCCGCCTGAACGAGAAGACGCAGCCGTCCCGCGTCCTGCTGATGCCCGAGCGGGCGCTGCGCCTGAGCGGGCCGAGCCTTGAAATCGTGGAGCGCTGTGACGGCCAGCACACCGTCCGCCAGATCGTTTCCGAATTGCAGGCGCTCTACTCCAAGGCCGAGCCGCAGAAAGTTGAGCAGGATATTCTCGGATATCTCGAGCGCTTGCAGGAACAGCGCGCGCTCGATTTCGAATGACAGCGCCGGCAAGCCTTCCTTCTGCGTCAAATTATTGATGGCCATTCCAATTCCAACGCCGCTTGCTCTCGTCGCCGAGCTGACCCATCGTTGCCCGCTCCACTGCGTCTATTGCTCGAATCCGCTCGAATTGACGCCGCGTGGCCGCGAACTGCCGGCGGACGTGTGGGCGCGCGTTCTGCGCGAAGCCGCCGATCTCGGCGTGCTTCAGGTGGACTTCACGGGAGGCGAGCCGCTCGCTCGTCCGGACTTCACTGAGCTCGTCCGCGCCGCGCGCGGTGCGGGCCTCTACGCCAGCCTGATTACGTCGGGCCTTCCGCTCGATGAAAAGCGCCTCGAAGAAATCGTCGGCGCGGGAATCGACCACATCCAGCTGAGCTTTCAGGGCGCGCGGGAAGAGGTCGCCGCCGAAATCTCCGGCACGCGCACGCATGCGCAAAAGCTTCGCGTGGCCGGATGGGTGAAGCGCCACCGCGTTGCGCTCACGCTGAATTTCGTGATCCACCGGCAGAATCTCGACCAGCTCGAAGACATGCTGGCGCTGACGGAAGAGATCGGCCCCGGCCGCGTGGAATTCGCGCATGTCCAGTATTACGGCTGGGCGTTCCAGAATCTGAAGCGTCTCTTGCCCACACGGGAGCAGCTCGACCGCTCGCTCGAAATCATCAAGCAGGCCGAAGCGCGGCTGCGCGGGCGGATTCGCGTGGAATACGTCGTCCCGGACTACTACGCAAAATATCCCAAGGCCTGCATGGGCGGCTGGGGACGCAAGGTGCTGCTCATCAAGCCGGATGGCGACGTCCTGCCGTGCCACGCCGCGAACGTTCTTCCAGGAATGAAATTTGAAAACGTGAACGTGCAGCCGCTCCGCCGGATCTGGGAAGAATCGGACGCGTTCCGGAAATTCCGCGGCGAGGATTGGATGCCGGAGCCTTGCCGGAGCTGCGATCGCCGCACGCAGGATTTCGGCGGCTGCCGCTGCCAGGCATTTCTGCTGGCGAAAGACGCGGCGGCGGCCGACCCGGTCTGCTCGCTTTCGCCGCAGCGGAAAGTCGTGGACGCAATTCTCGCCGAGCTCAACGCGCCCGGCCCGCCGGTCCGCGAGCCAGGCGACGAATGGCTCTACCGGCCCAACCCCGCGTGAGTTTTATGCGACGCGTGTTGCGCTTCGAAGGGGAGCCGGTTCGGCGGTATGGTATCTTCGCAGATAGGGAGTCCGTCTTCTTGAGGAGGACCGAATGGCATCGGCGCCGCTTCGCCGCACCGATCGCGTCTCGCTGACTCTTTTGCTCGAAGTTTCCGGCACCGACGGCAAGGGCCAGGAATTCAAGGAACCGGCTCGCACGCTGCTGGTCAATCGCGGCGGGGCCGTGATTGTGTTCGCGCGGGATCTCGCACCCGAACAGCGCGTCGTCATCCAGCGAAGGTCCCCCAACGAGTCGCATCGCCGCGCCGAGGTGCGGGTCGTCGGCGAGTTCGGCAGCCAGAAGGACGGACATCTCTACGGCGTCGAGATCATCGATCCCGCGATCGATCTCTGGGGAGTGGAATTCCCCGCGATTGCGGACTCGACGGAAGCCGTGGCGCGCATGCTCCTCGAATGCAACTATTGCCGCGGCCGCGAAGTGGTCCACCTCAACGAGATGGAGCTCCGCGCGTTTGAAACCAACCGCGGCATCGCCCGCCACTGCAAGTCGTGCGGTGTGCCCAGCATCTGGACGCAGGCCCCGCACGAGGACGAGCAGAAACTCACGGCGCGCTCGGCCCGCGGTCGCCGCTCGGCCGACGCGCTGGGAGCCGTGCCGGATACGGGCGAGCAGCGCGAGCGCCAGCGGATGCGCCTGAAGACGCGGCTCACCGCGTGCATCCGCCAGCCCGGCGCGGACGACGAGCTTGCCGTCTGCGAGGATATTTCCCCGGTCGGCATGTGCTTCCGCAGCAAGCGCCGCTACCCCGCCGATAGCTCCATCGACGTGGCCGTGCCATATTCGCCGGACGCCGCGAATATTTTTCTGCCCGCGCGCATCGTGTACTCGGAAGAGATGCCGAAGGCGGGATTGTTCCGCCACGGCACCGAATACCGCCGCATCGGCGCCCGCTCTCGCTGACCTCGCTTGCGCCCAACCCAAGCCGAAACTTGCCGCGTAGTGCCCCCGAAAAGTGTGTCGACCTGAGCGTGTCATTTTTCTTTGTTTTCAGTGAGTTAGATGGTGCGCCAAGTGGCGAGGTGTGTCGACCTGAACGGCGTCGTAACTCGCCTGCCCGCCGAAGCCCGCTGCGGCGCGTAAAGGCGGGTGATTCGTGCAGAAAAAGGCCGTAACTGCGTGGATGCGAAACGCGCGTGAGGGGTCCGGCGTCCCGCTGACGCGTCCGCGAGGCTTCCAACTTCCTGCCGAACTTGGCGAACATGTCCATCGCGACCATGGTTGTAGAGGGGAGAGGAGTTGTCAAGCGTGCGCCCCTGTGGACTGTCCTGGACGTCCGGTGGTTGGACTCCGATGGAGTCACCGGACACCTGAAATCGGAGCTCGATGCTGGAGGCTGGATGCTAGAGATGTTTTGAGGCGACCCGTCCCACCCTTACAAGACAAAGGGTGGGCCACCCGCCCATCGGCCCTATCTCATGAGCGGCTCGGCTGCTCGTTGGTCTTCGCCGGAAATATCAGTCTCATAACAATTGAAACGACGACGAGCTCGACGAACGCGATTGTGCCCCCCGCAATCCAACGCGGATCTCCGCCGAAGTGTGGGTGCACATAACGGACCCAGAACTCGAAATGACATATGAAAAGCCCGAGGATCACCAGCCAGAATCGGAGCGTCCCTTTGCAGGTCCAAAAATCACGTATCTGATAGCCAAATACGACCGCGGACACGACAGCGAACACGAACCAGTGGAAAACATGATCTAAGAGCTTGGGTGCATAGAAAGTCCCGCCAACGACAAACAACACAAAAGCCACGGCAATCCCGACGTACAGGAGGCGGTCTCTAGCGTTTGAAGTTAGTGGCACGTACCGTTCGCCAGGGAAACCATCTCATTCTTAAAGGCGACCCCTTCCATAGCAACTCCGTAGGTCGCGAGCGACGTTCGCCTTCTCCCCCCAAGAGAGGAAACCCCTGACAATACTGGATCTGAGGGGAACGGTCAGCACCCTTTCCCCGGCATGAGCGAGTGCCTTCGAAGCCCCCGCAACAGCAGCTGAATCAACCACGGCTTGTTGTGGCGGGTGGCCCATCCTTCACGACCTCGGTACTCCCCACAGTTGACCTCCGGTGCAGCCAGATAATACCACTGCGACAGTTCCACTCGGAGTTCACTCCACGCCGGTGGGTGCCCCATCCTTCGGTGTGTGAAGGGTGGGGCCTTTCGGGACTGGTCGAGTGCCATCCTCCCACCCTTGTAAGTCAAAGGGTGGGGCACCCCCCGGTGGGAGTCGGACGCTACGATGGGAATGACAGCCGTGCTTCTTGTGAGCGCGGAATCAAGATGGGGGATCGGAAGGGTGGGCCACCCGCCGCAACAGGTGGCGACGTGTGTCGACTTGAAAAGCGCCGTGACGCGCCAGTCGGCCTATGCTTTGGGACTGGCGGGCCTGCTCGCCGAGGCGCTTGGGCGTAGGCGGGTGATCCGTGCAGAAAAGGGCAGTAACTGCGTGGATGCGGAACGCGCGTGAGGGGGCTGGCGTCCCCCTGACCCGCCTGCGGGCCTTCCAACTTCCTGCCGAATTTGGCGAACTTGTCCATCGCGACCATGGTTGTAGAGGGGAGAGGAGTTGTCAAGCGTGCGTCCCGGTGGACTGTCCTGGACGTCTGGTGGTTGGACTCCGATGGAGCCATCGGACTCCTGAAATCGGAGCTCGATGCTAGAGGCTAGATGCTAGAGGTATTTTGAAGCGACCCGTCGCACCCGCCAGCCACGAAAGCTCGCGCGGATAAGGCAGCGCGAAAGGTGGAGCGCATCGCTCGGCTCCTTTCCTCCGAGCCTTGGTCGTCTACAGCTGCCAAGTCTACTCGGACCAAGGAGCCGACAACGTCATCTAATTAGCCTACGACCGTCAGTGCCGCCCAACGTACCGCGGTCCCTCACAATACCTTGAAAAATACTCCGTTAGCCGCTCGTCCGTTGGGCGATTCTCGTCCTTCAAGTAGACTATGTCGTCCACAAAGAAGTGACCCCGTTCTCGCGACACCAAGACGGCAACTCGCCAGACAGACGGAGGGGCAGGCGGTGAAGCTAAAGACAGTCTCACGTAAACGCGAAAATGCCCATTGTCTTCCGGATGCGTCCTTTCCACATGAAAAGCCTGGGGCTTGGCTTCCTCGTAGGCCCCAGAAAATATGTCATTCTCAAACAATCCGACCGGTGACTTCAGATTCGAACCTGCATTCTTCCGATCCCAATCGGATGTACATGCGCGGTACTGGTCAATGCCATGTAGAAGTGAACTGCTAAGGTAGGGAGTGAAGATTTTGAGGTCCTCCCCTTCCGGAATACCGATTGGGTGGCGCGCGATCACTTGCCGGTAGAGGCTAGTCACAAGCCGAGCAGGCCCGGTGGGAGGATCTTGCTGCGCCTTGAGCGTTCCTGACCAACTGAATGCCACGTACACCGACAATACCAACAAACACCACCTGAACTTCATGTCGTCGCCCTCACGTTGTGTACGGCAGTAACCCACGAATCGAACGGCGGGTGGCCCTCGATAAGAGCGAAGGCGTTGTCAAGGCACAGTTGTTCGGTACAGTGCTCCGAGCACCGCGTGGTTGCCAGAGAAGGTGGAAGACCAAGACTCTGGGAATCTCACGGTGAATCATTTCTCGGTGAAACGAGTCGTTTCACCAACCATCGATACGGCCTCGACCTCGGCCATGATTCTTCTATCCGAACCCCGATCTGCATCGGGGCGAGA
>JAIQEW010000021.1 GCA_020073605.1 Terriglobia bacterium | reverse complement strand
GTCATCCTGAGGCCGGCGCTGTTGAATTTCGCCGGTCGAAGGATCTCTCCCCCAAGCGCCGGCGGCGCGACAGAAGCTGGCCCCGCCCGCAAGGGCTGGAACTCTCATGCCGGTACAGCGCCGGAGGCGCGACAGAAGTTAGCCCTGTCCGTAAGGGCTGGGAAACGGAGAAATGGAAATCGCGAGCGCCGTAGGTGCGACACATGGCTTTGTCCCCTCTCTGAGATTTCAAATCTAGAATCTCAAATTCTTCGGCTTCGGCGCATTCCCGTCCACGTCACAAATGAAGCACACGTTTTCTTTGGCTTGCTTGTCATTGGTGCCTTGCAGACCTACTCTGGACTTCCAGCCCCTGGATGTGTCGGAGGAAACCATGAAATCGAGACGATGGATGCTGGCCTGCGCCGCTGCGATTTTCCTGTCCGTCAGCGGCCCGGCGCTTGCGCAGGACGATGATCACGGCCACGGTCATGCCTATGGCCATGACAAAGACAAGCACGGCGATGACGACGACCGCGATCACGGCCGGGGTCACGACCGCGACGACCATTTCTACCGCGACCATGACCGCGACATGCGCGACTGGTATCACGCGCACTATTCAAACCTGCCGCCCGGCCTTGCCAAACGCGATCAGTTGCCGCCCGGCCTCGAACGCCAGCTCATCATTCGCGGCACTCTTCCACCGGGACTGCGAAGGAAGATTCGTCCCTGCCCGCCGGAATTCGTGCGGATTCTGCCTCCGCCGCCTCCCGATTGCGAGCATGTGTTCATCGGCGGCCACGTCGTCCTGCTGAATCGGCACAGCTGGCTCGTCGTCGACATCTTCCACTTCGAGATGTAACTGTCTCGCGCTGTATTCGTTAGGCTGTCATTCCGAGGGCCGGGTTCGCCGGCCAGAGGAATCTCTCTTCACTCTTCGTGATACAGATACACCCTCGCCCTGAGCAATCTCGAAGGGTGTCTGCGCACCCTTTTTCAAAGCCGCCATTCTCATCGTGTGGCGCTTGACATCCTCGCCGGGCCGAAGCAGACTCCCGCAACACAATTCAACCTAGGGGGATTTTATGTCTAGTTCTTCGGCCCAACGTGCGTTAGGCCCCGACGCGCACGCGCAACTCTTGCAGCTTGGCATCGGCTATATGCCCGCGATGTGTCTCTACGCCGCGGCAAAATTCAAGATTGCCGACCTGCTCGCAAGCGGACCCAAGCATGTGTCGGAGCTTGCGCGCGCAAACGGCGCCAACGAAAACGCCATGTATCGCGCGTTGCGGTTGATCGCATCCCTCGGCGTCTTCGAGGAAACTTCGCCCGGCACGTTCATCAACACGCCACTTTCGAGCGTGCTCCGCAGCGACGTTTCCGACTCCGTCCGCGACACCATCCTGTTCATGTCCAACCCGCTGCACTTGCGCGTGTTCGCCGAGCTGATGCACTCCATCGAAACGGGCGGCACGGCGTTCAAGAAGGCGACCGGTTTCGAGGCGTTCCATTTCTTTCAGAAGGAGGACGAGGAGGCGGCGGCCTTCCACGCCTCAATGACGTCGAGCAGCGAACGCTTCATGCAGCCGGCGATCGAAGCCTACGACTTCGGCGAGTCGGGCACGCTGGCCGATATCGGCGGGGGACACGGCGTCGTGCTCGCTGCGATTTTGCAGAAGCACCGCGGCCTTCGGGGGATCGTGTTCGACCTGCCGCACGTGGTGGAGGGCGCGAAGCCGCGCATCGAATCGTTCGGACTTTCCTCGCGCTGCGAAATCTCGGGAGGAGATTTCTTCGAAGCGGTTCCGCCGGCTGAAAGCTACGTGATGAAATCCATCATCCACGATTGGGACGATGACCGCTCCGTCGCCATACTCAAGAACTGCGCGAAATCCATGCGCGGGCAGAACGGCAAAGTGATCCTGCTCGAACTGATTATCGCCCCGGGAAATGCCCCGGAACTCGGGAAATGGATCGACATCGAGATGCTCGCGATGGCCGGCGGGCGCGAGCGCACCGAAGCGGAGTACGCGGACCTTTTCGCGAAGGCCGGGCTGCGCTTGGCGCGCGTGGTCCGCTCTTCTTCGCTGTTCTGCGCGATCGAAGCGGTGAAAGCCTAGAGAGAGGTGACGCCATGAAGACGAACTACTGGGCCGTGCTCGTTTGTGCCGTGCTGTACTGGCTGCTCGGCGGCCTGTGGTATGCGGTGCTGTTCACCAAGCCGTGGACGGCGCTCGAGAACAATCCGGCGTTGCAGCAAAGCATGAACCCGATCCCGCAATACATTGCCACGTTTCTGCTGAACCTGCTGATCGCGTTCGTGCTCGCGCAGGTGTGCATCTGGCGCAACGCGAACACGGCGTCGCGCGGCGCAGCGATCGGCGTGCTGCTCTGGATCGGCATCGTCGGCCCCATCACGTTCACGACCTATATGTACGAGATGCGGCCGAAGGAGCTTTTCGCCATCAACGAGTTTTATCCGCTCGTGGGGCTCTGCATGATGGGCGCCATCCTCGGCGCTTGGAAGAAGAAGGCCGCCTAGCGCCAGCCGTTGCGTTCGCGCAGCGACGTGATGTGCGCGACGTGATGTCGGCCGTGCCAGGCATACAGCGCGAGATTCTGATTGAGGCTCATGGTCCCCAGTTCGGGATGCCGGAACTTGCGCGCCCAGTCCGAGGGAGTGAGCGAGCGCAGGAGCAGAACCCAGCGCTTGTGAAGATTCTCAAGGAGCGCGAGCGAAGTATCGATCGGCGTGGCGCTCACGTCGCCCAGTTCCGCCCAGCGCGCTTCGTCGTATGGCTTGATGGTGGGCTCATCTTCGGTCAGCGCCAGCTTCCACCGCACGTAAGCATTCATGTGGCTGTCGGGAACGTGGTGGACGACCTGGCGGACGGTCCAACCGCCGGGGCGATAGGGCGTGTCGAGCTGCGCGGGCGTCAATCCGGCGACGGCCGCGGCGAGGCGCGCGGGAGTTTCGGCGATCGCGTCGATGAAAGCGCGGCGCTGCGAATCCGTGATCGTTTCCGGGCGCTCGAACTTGCCGATTGGGTAGCGCAGGTCTGAATCCATCTTCACCTCTCTGGACAGAACCAACAGCAGATCCCTCGCCCGCCGCTGCGGGCTCGGGATGACAACACAAGTGAAACGGCCGCTAGCGGCCGGCGCGCGGCTTGGCGGCTTCATACAGCGGAGAGAGTTCGCGCAGGCGCCTCACCGTTTCGACCACGCGATCGGCGACGTAATCAACTTCCTCTTCTGTGTTGAAGCGGCCGATGCCGAAGCGAATCGAACTGTGCGCTAGATCCTCCGAGATGCCGAGCGCGCGCAGCACGTAGCTCGGTTCGAGCGTCGCCGAGGTGCAGGCCGAGCCGCTCGACACAGCCACATCGTTGATTCCCATCAGCAGCGCATCGCCTTCGACGCCGGAAAAGCTGAGATTGAGATTGCCGGGCAGCCGGTGCGCCATCGAGCCGTTGACGAACGTGTCGTCCAGGCGGCTCAGGATCGCGTCCTTCAATTTGTCGCGGAGACGCTCGAGCCGCTCGCTCTCTTGCGCCATCTCTTTCTCGCAAATCTCGCACGCCTTCCCCAGGCCAACGATTCCCGGGACGTTGAGCGTGCCGGAGCGCAGGCCGCGCTCGTGGCCGCCGCCATCGATCATCGCGGCCAGCTCGACGCGCGGATTCTTGCGGCGGACGTAGAGCGCGCCGGCGCCTTTGGGCCCGTACATTTTGTGCGCCGAAATCGCCAGCAGGTCGATGCCGAGCTTTTCGACATCCACCGGAATTTTCCCCACGGACTGCGCGGCGTCCACGTGAAAGATCACGCCTTTTTCTTTCGCGATCTTGCCGATTTCCTCGACGGGCTGCACGACGCCGATTTCGTTGTTCGCGTGCATGATCGAAATCAGGATCGTGTTCGGCTTGATCGCGCGGCGGAACTGGTCGAGATCGATGAGGCCGTCTTTCGCCACCGGCAGGTACGTAACTTCGTATCCGTATTTTTCGAGGCGTTTGCAGGTGTCGAGCACGGCCTTGTGCTCGGTCGCCTGCGTGACGATGTGGTTGCCCTTCTCGCGATACGCTTCGGCGACGCCTTTGATCGCGAGGTTGTCCGATTCGGTGGCGCCGCTCGTGAAGATGATTTCGCGGGGCGAGGCGTGGATCAGCCGAGCGATCTGTCCGCGCGCGGCTTCGACAGCTTCTTCCGCCTTCCAGCCGAATTCATGGTTGCGGCTCGCGGCGTTCCCGTACTTCTCGGTGAAGTAGGGCAGCATCGCTTCGAGCACGCGCGGATCGACCGCCGTCGTGGCCTGATTGTCCATGTACACGGGCAGTTTGGGCGCCATTTCCATCCATCTTAATCTGCTTTAGCGCGAGGCGTCCACCCGTAGCGCGGGGGGAGCTAGTTCTGGCGGGGCGGCGCCCACTTTTTGAGGAAGGCGGTGACGTCGGCGGGGCCGATGCGGGTGCTGTTTTCGAATTCGCCGGCTTGCTGGCTGTAGACAAGCTTGCCACTGGGATCCAGGACGACGAGCGCGGGCACGCCCTTCTTGAGCGGCACCTGATACTTGGCGGCGAGGTCGAGATTCTTGTCATATTCCTCGCCGATGTTGACGTGCACCACGTGGAAATTCGCGTTCACGAGCGGAGCAATCGCCTTCGAGTGAAACGTGGCATCGAGAACGTGGCAGTCGTAGCACCAGTTTCCGCCGAAAACCAGAATCACACGCTTGTGATCTTTCGCGGCGCTCGCGAGCGCTGCGTTGATTTCGGGCTGGGCCTCCTCGGGCGGCGGATAGAGGTCGGTATTCGGCTTCGTTGGCACGGGCAGTCGTCGCGGCGGATTCGGCTCCGGATCGCTTCTCTGCGTTGCGAGGATTTGCCACCCGTCTCCCTGCTGGGCCCACACCTGGGCTGCCTCTACGACGAACGGCTGCACCCCGGAACTCGTTTTGAGCTTGAATTCGATTCGAAGGACGAGCTCGACCACACCCGTCTGGGGGCGCAGAATTTCCAGCACCTTGGGTTCGAAATCACTCAGGCCTTGTGCCGCGACTGCGGACCAGAAGCGCGGTTCTTCGCCGGCGTCCCGGGTATTGCCCTGTGGTATCTGATTTTGGGCGGGTGGATTTGTTGAGTAGAAGGCGGCGAGCGCCGCCTGATTGTTTGCAACGACGGCCGTCTTCCAGCCGTCGAGTGGCTCAAACCGCGACTGGGCGCGAGCGGCAACCGGCCACGAGATCAACAGGGCTACAACGCAGACTGCGCGGGCCGTCTTCACGTTTCCACCTCGCGTGAGCGCTGAAACTCCGCCGATTCTACCGCAGGCTACAGCGCGATCCTAGCCGCGCCGAAGGCAGACCGTGGACGGGCACAGTTTATTAGCCTAGATGTCACTCCGCTGCTACAATGCTCCGACATGGCTGATTGGCGGCAAATTCAGGCACGCATCCGCAAGGCAAAAAACAGCCCGGACGCCCAGGCGAAGCTTTCCGAGCTCTACCAGCGCACGCGCGACGCGATGGTTGCGTGGGAATTGGGCGCGATCGAAGAGAAGGCCGAGCATATGGACGAAGCAGGAAACTGGTACACGATCGCCGCGCAGCGTTTCCGCCGGGCCGATTGGAAGAAGAAAGCCGAAGAGGCGCTCACGCGGCTGGGCATTCCGCTTCCCCTTCCAGGCGCCCCGCCAGCAGAGGAACCCACGGCAGCAATCGCGGAATCGCCCGCTGCCGGCGCGCCCGAGCCGTACGAGTCGCAGCCTCCTCTTGCCCTGGGCGAAATTCCTACGACGCCGGAAGAAGGCGCGCCCGCAGAATCTTCGTTGCAAGCTGCCGGCACCGCAGGAAATGGCGAGGCGGGACGGCGGAAGCGGCGCCGCGGGCGTCGCGGTGGACGCGGCCGCCGGCGCAAGGGCGGACCAGCGCAGCCCGGGTTGCCGGCGCAGGCTTTCGCGGAGCGTCCGGCAATGCAGCCTTCGGGCATGGAGACTGCACCGGCACTCGCGGTTGAGCGACGCGCTTCCGATCGAGTCGAGACCGAACCGCCCGCCCCGCAGGAATTGCGAGCCGCTCGTGTGGAGCTGCCGCCACCGCAACTGCCGTCTGAGCGCGCCGCGCACGGACGCGGCGATCCGGCACTCGCCTCTCGGATGGCGCATCTGGAGTCGATGTTACGGCGGCTCCTCGGGAGCCCCCTGCATCGCCTCGACGAGGCGGAAGATGCTCCGGCGGGACCCGGCGTTTTCCTTCTTTCGGAATCCGACCAGACGGCTTCGTACTACATCGAGGCATGCCAGACGCTCCGCATCGGCGTGGGGAATCTCGCGCGGGGAGGACGCGGCGGCAGAAACGCCCGCGGCGCGCGTGGCGCATCCGAGGAGGGTCTGAAGGCGCGGCTGGCTGAACACCTCGGGATCAACGAAGCGAAAGTTTCGCAGTATATGAAGGACCACTGCGTGGTCCGCTGGATTCAGCTGGACGATGAGGCTCCCGTCCTCGCGCACTTCGCCATCGGTGTCCTCCGCACGCCTCTGAACCTGGATTGATTCGGCCATTTCGCGTGCTCTCAGTAGGGGCGGGTTTCAAACCCGCCCCTACGTATGCCTCGCATGCCATACCCGGCCCACATCCTTGGCGCGATGCAGCTCATGCGCCCCGCGCAGTCGGTACCGGCCCCGGAGATGCCTCCGTTTGGCTGCTTCCAGTCGCCGTTCAGCCCCCCATTTGCCCCTTTGGGCGCATGGGCCTAGACGGGCTCTTGGAATCGAGGGAAACTCTGGTACCGTAACCAGTTACGGGTGTTGGTACACCCGTAGGGGTCGAGCTTTCACGGGGCGTTCGGACGGTTTCAAGGCCAGGTTTCTAATAGGGAATTTCTGAGGAGAGGTGGAGGTTTATGCCTATCACAGTCGGCAACCGGATTTGGAAGTCATTTGACTGGGCGCTGTGCAGGACGGCGGGGATCGCGTTCGACACGATCCAATTCTTCAACAAGCACAACCCGAACCCATCGTTCACGCCGAAATGGTCCGACAAGCCGCTGCTGAAGTCGTGGGAGAAGTCGAAGCCCACGCTCGGCTGGCCGCGGACGACGGACTCCCTCTGCCCCGACTGCGTGAAGGAAGCGCGCGAAGCCATCATCGACGGGAAAAAGGATTGGACCGACCTCATCCATGAAAAGGTCGGCGAGATCAAGGCGCAGATCATCGAGCGCGACGGCCAGGTCTGGATGGTCAAGGAATGCCCGACGCACGGGAAGTACGAGGACCTGATGGCCGTGGATTCGAAGTTCCTCGAGTGGATCGAGGGCAATTTCCCGGGGCGCGATATTCCGGCGCACAACGACGAAAAGCTCCACAACCACGGATCGAGCACGGTGCGGCACGGGCGCGGCTCGGTGCTGACTGTTGACCTGACGAACCGCTGCAACATGATGTGCGATCCCTGCTTCATGGACGCCAACCAGGTGGGCTACGTCCACGAGTTGAGCTGGGAAGAGATCCAGGAAATTCTGGAAAACGCCACGAAGATCAAGCCGCGCCGGCAGATGTCGGTGCAATTCTCCGGCGGCGAGCCGACGATGTCGCCTTACTTCCTTGATGCGGTCGCCTACGCGCGCAAGGTGGGATACAACAGCGTGCAGGCGGCGACGAACGGCATCGAGTTCGCCAAGAGCAAGGAATTTGCGAAGAAGGCGTTCGAGGCGGGCTTGCGGTACGCCTACCTGCAATTCGACGGCATCGGCAACGACGCGAACAGCCACCGGCAGGTCGGCAACCTGTTTGACGTGAAGCTGCGCGCAATCGAGAACCTGCACGAAGCGGGCGTCGAAATCGTGCTGGTGACGACGATCGTCAACAACGTGAACAACGATCAGGTGGGCCCGATCGTGAAGTTCGCGATGGAAAATCCGAAGAAGATTTCGTTCGTCTCGTTCCAGCCGGTTTCGTTCACCGGGCGCGACGAAGACATCACACCGGAGCGCCGGATTCGCCAGCGTTACACGCTTTCGCACCTCGCGAAGGACGTCAGCTCGCAAGTGGGCAAGGTGGAACCGACGCGCGACTGGTTCCCGATCTCCTACATCGCCACGTTCGCGGGCTTCTCGGATCTTTCGCACGGGCCGGACTCGCAGTGGGGCTCGCTTTCCTGCGGATGCCATCCGAACTGCGGCGTCGGCACCGCGCTGATGATCAACAAGGAAACGAAGGAATGGGCGCCGGTGCCGCGATTCCTCGACGCGCCGTCGCTTACGAAGGACGTCACGGCGATCACGGACGCGGCCCGCGGCAAGGGTTTCTCGAACTTCATGATGGCTCTGGCGCTGTTGAAGAATTACAAGCCCTTCCAGGCGCCGCCCAGCCTGAGGCTCAAGGACCTGTGGATGAAGTTCGACAAGACGTGGGCGCTATCAAAGAACTCCGACAAGAAGTACGGGAAGACGAACCCGAATCGCACCTACGAAGACGCCATGAAGCGCCGCAACGAAGATCCGTGGAACTTCCTGTTTATCGCCGGGATGTGGTTCCAGGATCTCTTCAATTACGACTTCCGCCGCACGGAAATGTGCATCATCCCGTACGCCACTCAGAAGGGCGAAATCTCCTTCTGCGCGTACAACACCGGCGTCGGCTGGCGACAGATCATCGAAAACATGCACAAGAACGCAACGGTCGCGGAGTGGTACAAGAACCACGGCAAGCATGAGATTTACGCCAAGAACAAGAAGGTCGATCTGGGCAGCTACGAGCACTCGCTGAGGATCGATGCGGAAGACGCGGCGCGCGTGCGTCACCTCGAGCACGATATTCCACTGACCGCGGCCGAGGAAGACCGCATGCGCCGCAAGCAGGCGTATGAGGAAGCGGCCAAGGTGCGGAAGATTTACGAAGAACTCGTGCTCAAGAAGAAGTCGGAGCCGGTCGTCCAGATCGGATCGATCGACGAGATCCTGACGGCTGTTCCGGGAGCGACTGTGAAGCGCGTGCAGATCGAGCCCGCGAACGGCAACGGCGCAGTGAGCGCAACGCAGTCGGAAGCATCGCCTGTCGCCGGCGACTAACGAGTCAGGTCGATTGTGGCCGTAGGGGCGGGTTTCAAACCCGCCCCTACACAACGAAACTCTCATTACGAACAGCCCCGGCTCCGGCCGGGGCTGTTGTTTTTTGGTGCACCCCGCAGAACCTCCGCCTACCGATGGAACAAACCACAGAATCCGGTGTCGAATCTTTGAAGAGCCTTTTTCCTGTTTTCTAAGAGGAGACGCCGTGAAAAACCGCGTGAGCCTGGGCCTTTCGAGCATTGGTGAGAGCGAATTTCAGACGAGCCGCTGGGAACGATTGTCGAAGATCGGATTGTTTGGGGTGGTGTGCGTGCTGCTCGCGGTTTTCTTCTTTTATCTAATCGCGCAGGTGCAGATCGGAACGGCGCACGCAACAGGAGCGGACGGTTCGTCCGCGGTGTCCCAATAACGGCACAACTTCCATCGCGCACGCCTCCGCGCAGCGAGATAGAATCGAGGCATGAACGACAAACGCGCGCGGGTGCGGGAGCTAGCAGCCGAACATATTGGCAAGGGCGACCCGCTGGGATGGTTTGAAAAGCTCTACCAGGAAGCCGAGCGCGGAGACGCTGCAATCCCCTGGGCCGATCTGGAGCCCAATCCGCGCCTGATCGAATTCTGGAAGGCGCACCCGCTCGAAGCGGCGGGCAAGGGGGCGCTCGTGATCGGCAGCGGGCTCGGCGACGACGCCGAGCAGCTCGCCGTGTGGGGATTCAAGACCACCGGCTTCGATATCTCGAAGACGGCCATCGAGGCAGCGAAGAAGCGCTTCCCCAAGACGCAGGTCGAATACGTGGTGGCCGACATGTTCAATCCACCCGCGAACTGGCTCCACGGTTTCGATTTCGTGCTGGAGATTTACACCGTGCAGTCACTGCCGGAGGAGTTGCGCGCGAAGGCCATCGAGGCCATATCGCAGTCGGTGGCGCCGGGCGGGCTGCTGCTCGTGATCGCGCGAGGCCGCGAAGAAGGCGAGCCCGAAGGGCAGGGCCCGCCATGGCCGCTGACGCGCGCCGAGATGGACGGTTTTGTTCGCGCAGGGCTCACGGAAGAGTCTTTTGAGGACTATGCCGAGCCCGAGCCGCCGTGGGTGCGTCGATTTCGCGCGCTTTACAAGCGTCCGGCGGTGGGCCCGTAAAAGCGCGCTTTTTGCCAATTTTGGTACAATGAAAGCACGTTAACTGTGGCTTGGAGGACAGGTTTCGATGCCCATCTACGAATATCTCTGCGATGACTGCGGCGAGCGCTACGAGCGCATCGTGATGAACGGCAATACGAAGATCACGTGCCCGAAGTGCGCGAGCGCCAAGCACACGCTACAACTTTCCGTGTTCGCCGCGCCCGCGAACGGCAGCAAAGCTTCCGGCGGCTCCTCTCCGGCATCTTCCGGAGGCGGTTGCTGCGGCGGCGCTTGCGGCTGCAAGAACTAGCCGGCAGCCTAACGATGGCCGCTTCCGAAGCAATCTTCACGAAGCAAACCTTCCAGTTTTTCCGCGAGCTCAGCCGCAACAATCACAAGCCCTGGATGGACGCGAATCGCGAGCGCTATCGCGCTGTCATCGTCGAGCCGTTTCGTGTGCTGCTCGACCGGCTTGCCCCGGCCGCGCTGAAGCTCAATCCGAAATTCGTCGTCACCGGCCGCGTGGGCGACAATTTTTCCCGCATCAACCGCGACATCCGTTTCGCCCGGGACAAATCTCCCTACCGCACACAAATGTATCTGTTGTTCGCCGAGCCGGACGGCCAAAGCGGCCAGCTCTACGTAGGACTTTCGGCCGACACGGTGACGTGCGGCTACCGCGTTTACAGCGAGGGCCGGACTTCGCGGCTCGTGGAATTCGGCCGCGCGCGCGGGCGCGAGCATCCGGAATGTGTGGAGCGCCAGCGGCGCCGTCTCGGCAAGAAATACGAAAGCTACTGGTACGCCACCGAGCGGGGCGAATGGGTGCAGCGCAAGACCTGGCCGGTGAAATCGGAAGACTGGAAGAAGCTGCAAGGATGGATCGTGCGCAGGAAGATGACACCCGCCGCCGCGACGCGCCGCGGATTCGAGCGCGAGGTTGCGAAGGTGTTTCGCGAGGTCTATCCGCTCCTGCCCTTCACGACGGCGCCAAGCTGGAAACCGTAACCCCGATGGAGTAATCTCCATGGCCGCGAGCCGCTCGCGCGGCCGCAGCGAGCCCATTTCGACGATTGAGGGGACGGGCGCCATGCGAACAAGGTGTTGGACTGCGATTGCGCTGGGCGTCGTTCTCTCCGTCAGCGTCTCCGTTCAATCCATCCAGGCCCGCGGCTCGGGCTATGCGCAGAATTCCTTCGCTGCGAATGCTTGCGACCGGAAATGCCTCTACGGCTTCGTCGATCGATACCTGGCGGCGCTGATGGCGCGGGACCCGTCCCGGCTGCCGTGGGCGCAGAACGCCAAGTTCACAGAGAATAATGTGGAATTGCCCGTTGGCTACGGCCTCTGGCGCACGATCAGCGGGCGCGGCGCGGAGAATTTGCGCGCGGCCGACCCGCAAACGGGCCAAGTGGCGCATTTCGGCGTGGTCGACGAGCGCGGTACAAAATCGTTTTTCGGGTTGCGGCTGAAAATCGACGGCGGCAAGATTTCCGAAGCCGAAACGATCGTGATCCGCAAAGGTTACGGCCCGGGCCCGTTCGGCAATCCGGAAACTTTGCAACCCGTGCCGCTGATGCTCGAAGACGTGCCCGCGGATCGCAGGCGCCCGCGCGAACGGTTGATCGCGCTGGCCGACGGCTACTTCAACACGCTGGAGCTCAACGACGGCCAGGTGTTCACGCAGTTCACGCCCGATTGCAGCCGGCGCGAAAACGGAGTCTGGACGGCAAACGATCCGCATCCAGATTCGGCACCAGACCCGAGCCTGAATCTCTCGGCGTACGGGAAGATTTCCTGCGAGGCGGGTTTCAAGCTCGGCAAATATCGCTGGGACGATGAACTGCGCGCCCGCCGTTTCCCGCTGGTCGACGAAGAAAGAGGCTTGGTGCTCGCGGGCGGATTCATCGATCATTCGGGGCGGCTCGACAAATACACCACGACAGACGGCGTGGTGCACGATCCGCCGCTGAAATCGCCGCATTCGTATTGTTATCTCGAGATGTTCAAGATTCAGGACGGGAGGATTCGCCACGCCGAGTCCTTGTTTATCACCGTGCCTTATCGCATGCCGTCTCCGTGGTATCAGCGCGGCTATTAACAAGCCTAGGGGAGACAAGCCATGGTCGATTTTTCAAGTCAGCTCACGATGAAGGGATTTTTCGCGCCGACGCGCTTTGAGGCGGACGTGTATGACTGCGAGGTGATCGGGAAAGTCCCCACGGAGCTCAACGGCGCGTTCGTGCGCCTGGGCGGCGACTGGCTCTATCCGCCGAAATTCGAGGATGACTCGCCGTTCAGCATGGACGGCTACATCAACACGTTCCGGTTCAAGAATGGCGTTGTGGACTACAAGGGCCGCTGGGTGAAGACGCCGAGATTCAAGGCCGACCGCGCGGCGCACAAACAGCTCTTCGGCAAGTATCGGAATCCGTTCACCGACGATCCGAGCGTAAAAGGCCTCGACCGCTCGGTGCAGAACACGACTCCGCTGGCCTTCGCCGGGAAACTCTTCACGCTGAAAGAGGACAGCCTGCCGTACGAGATCGATTGCAACACGCTCGAGACCATCGGCCCCTGCAATTTTCACGGGAAGTACAAGAGCCTCACGTTCACGGCGCATCCGAAAGTCGATCCTGTGACCGGCGAAATGATCTGCTACGGCTACGAGGCCACGGGGCTCGAAACGAACGACGTGTTTCTTTATACGATCAACAAGAAGGGAGAAGTCACGCGCGAGCTGCGCTTCAAAGTGCCCTACGTCGCGATGGTGCACGACATCGGGCTGACGCAGAAGCACGTGATCATCCCCATCTTTGGTTTCGTATCGAGCATGGATAGGCTGAAAGAAGGGAAGGTTCACTGGGGGTGGGACAACACGAAGCCTGCCTTTGTAGCGATCGTGCCGCGCGATGGAGAAGCGAAAGACATCCGGTGGTTTAAGGGCCCCTCGCGTGCGACGGTCCACACGCTCAATGCGCGAGACGAAGGCAACAGGGTGATTCTGGAAGCGCCGATCTTCGATTCGAATCCTTTCCCGTTCTTTCCGCCCATCGACGGCTCGCCGTGGGATCCGGCAAAAGCGCGCGCGTATATCCGGCGGAACACGTTCGACCTGAACTCGAAGGACGATGGATTCACGGAGGAGAAGCTGTTTCAGATGAATGTGAGCGACCTGGGCCGCGTGGACGATCGTTATCTCACGCAGCCCTATCGCTACGCGTTTACGTCGTACGCGGATAAGGAGCGGCCATTCGAGGAATGGAAGGCGGGGAATCTGGGCGGCCGCGTCAACAACTGCTACGGGCGTTTCGATCTCGCGACCGGCAAGATGAACTCGTACTTCGCGGGGCCGACGCACAGCCTTCAGGAAGTGTGCTTCGTCCCACGCAAGAACGGCGCGGAAGGCGAAGGCTATATCATGGGCGTCGCGTCGAACTATGCGGAGATGCGTTCGGAGCTGATCATTGCCGACGCGCAGCGGCTCGAAGAAGGCGACGTGGCGCGGGTGATTCTGCCGTTCCGCGCAACGGCGCAAGTCCACGGACGATGGGTGAATGAAGACGAATTGCCGTTTGCGTGAGGTGCGGAAGATGCTGACGCGGCGTGGCTTCCTCGCGGGTTTGGCCGGCGCAGGGGCCGTCATCGCGGCAGCATCGATTGCGCCGGTGGAGATGTGCGCCGCGGCGGCGCGCGCGCGAGGGCCGGTCGTCTCGATTCACATGGATCAGCCGTACATCGATCCCACGGGAAACGCGATCCCTTACCATCCTCCGGATGGATTGCGTTCCGGCGCGTCAGCGGTTGATCTGAGCGAAGCGGAATTCCGCAGCTGCCAAATTTATCTTTGACAACCAGCCAAGAGGCACCGTAGGGGCGGGTTTCAAACCCGCCCTCTCTTGGCAAGGCGTAAATTACATGAGCCACAATCCAAATCCCGAAACCCCGCGTCGCAAGCAAATCAGGCTCCGGGGGTACGACTATTCGCAGCCCGGCCGCTATTTCGTTACGGTTTGTGCGCTCGAAAAGACCTGCATTTTCGGAGAAATCCACGACGGTTATTTCGATCCGAGCCCGGTCGGAAATATTGTCAGGGAATGCTGGTTCGAGTTGCCGTATCACTATGCGGGACTCTATTTGGACGAGTTCATCGTCATGCCGAATCACGTTCACGGCGTCATGATATTCATCGACCCGGTGGGTGTGGGTTTGAAAGGCCATGTGAATGCCTCGCGCCGCCGGTCGGTCTTAGAAGTTGTGCGTGCGTTTAAGACCTTCTCGGGGCGCAGGATAAACGAGATGCGGGGCGTTTCGGGTTGTGCGGTTTGGCAGCGGGGATATTACGAACACATCGTCCGTACGGACAAGGCGCTGGATGAAATTCGAAAGTATATTCGGAACAATCCACTCAATTGGGAGAAGGATCCTGAAAGGTCCGTGTCGGCCGTAAGAGGGCGGGTTTCAAACCCGCCCTCGTAGGGGCGGGTTTCAAACCCGCCCCTACGAACCGTCGGTCTAATTTCGGCCTCGGTCATTCATGAGGAATCTGGCAAGAATTCTGATTTGGGCCGCGATTGCGCTGGCGGGAGCCGGCGCGCTGGCGGCGATTGCGTTCGAGCGGCGCGAACCGCTGAACGCGGTGTGGTTCGTCGTCGCGGCGGTCTGCATCTATCTCGTCGCCTACCGTTTCTATTCCGCGTTCCTCGCGGCAAAGATTTTTGCGCTCGACGATAGCCGCGCAACGCCTTCCGAGCGCCTCGAGGATGGCCGCGACTTCGTGCCCACGAACAAGTGGGTGCTGCTCGGCCACCACTTCGCGGCGATTGCGGGCCCCGGGCCGCTCGTTGGTCCGACGCTCGCGGCGCAATTCGGCTATTTGCCGGGAACGCTGTGGATCATCGTCGGCGCGGCGCTGGGCGGATGCGTGCAGGATTTCACGATCCTCTTCTGCTCGATCCGCCGCGACGGAAAGTCGCTCGGACAGATGGCGCGCGAAGAGGTTTCCAAGCGCGGCGGGATGATCGCGCTGCTGGCGGTGCTGGCGATCATGGTGATTCTACTCGCGGTGATCGCGCTCGTGGTCGTGAAGGCGCTGCGGGAATCGCCGTGGGGCACGTTCACGCTGGCGGCAACGATTCCGATCGCGCTGCTGATGGGAATGTATCTTCGCTACGTGCGGCCAGGGCGCGTGCTCGAGGCTTCGCTCGGCGGGATCGTGCTCGTGGGCCTGGCCGTGGTCGCGGGGCAGTGGGTGAACGCGTCGGCGGCGTGGTCGCACGCACTCACGCTTTCCGCGCCCGCCCTGGCGATTGCGATCATTCTGTACGGCTACGCCGCATCGACGCTGCCGGTGTGGCTGCTGCTCGCTCCGCGCGACTATCTGAGCGCGTTCATGAAAGTAGGCGCGATCTTCGCGCTCGCAGCCGGCGTGCTGATCGTGCGGCCGACTCTCGCGATGCCCGCGCTCACGCGCTTCACTGACGGCACCGGTCCGGTATTCGCCGGAAAGATCTTTCCGTTTTGCTTCATCACGATCGCCTGCGGTGCGGTGAGCGGGTTTCACGCGCTGATTTCCTCCGGCACGACGCCGAAGATGATCCTGCGCGAAGGCCACGCGCGCATCGTGGGTTACGGCTCGATGCTGATGGAGTCGTTCGTCGGCGTGATGGCGATGGTGGCGGCCTGCGCGCTCCAGCCCGGCGTCTATTTCGCGATCAACAGCCCCGCGGGAATCGTGGGCAAGACAGCCGAGGCGGCCGCGACGACGATTAGCTCGTGGGGCTTCGCGCTCGACCCGCAGACGATCACCACGCTGGCGCAACGCGTGGGCGAGCGCACGTTGCTCGACCGCACCGGCGGCGCGCCATCGCTGGCCGTCGGCATGGCGCAGATTTTCAGCGGGACAATCGGCGGCGAGCGCCTGATGAGCATCTGGTACCACTTCGCGATCATGTTCGAGGCGCTCTTCATTCTCACCGTGCTCGACGCGGGCACGCGCGTGGGGCGCTTCATGGTGCAGGACCTCGCGGGGCACGCCTGGAAGCCGCTCGGGCGCTCCGGCTCGACCTTCGGGGCACTCGTGACGAGCGGCGTGATGGTGGGCGCGTGGGGCTATTTCCTGTGGCAGGGCGTGCAGGACCCGCTCGGCGGAATCAATTCGCTCTGGCCGCTCTTCGGGATCGCGAATCAACTGCTCGCGGCGGTCGCGCTGGTGGTGGCGACGACGATTCTGCTGAAAATGGGCCGCCTACGGTGGATCTGGGTGACGCTCTTGCCGATGGCGTGGCTCGTGGCCGTCACGATGACAGCAAGCTACCAGAAGATCTTCGACTCAAGTCCGCGCCTCGGCTTTCTCGCGCATGCCCGCGACCTGGCTGGGCAGCTTTCCGCTGGGAAAATCCCCGCCGCGCAAATCGCCAACACGCAGCGGCTGATCTTCAACGATCGCCTGGACGCCGCAGTCACGGCCGTGCTCGCCGCGATGGTGATGGTGCTTGTGGCCGAAGCGATCGGCGAATGGATCGTGATTCTGCGCGGGCGAAAAGCGGCGGTGCTGCATGAAGCACCCTACGTGGCCACGCGCTGGGCCGAAGGGGACTAGAATCGAACCGCGGCGTCGCGGGCCCCGGCGATGCAACTGCGGCCTCGGGACGCGGCATCTATTATTTATTGTTAGCGCGGGCTGGGACTTATCCGCACGGGGAATCATCTTGAATATCAAACGAGCGATGTTTTCGGTGCTTTTGTCATTTGCATGCGCAGGTTGGATCCAAGCGCAAGATGCGCCTGCGGCTCCGGCCGCATCCGCATCCACTTCCGATCCATCTCTGGCGCGAAGGCCGGCTGAGAAACCCGCGGCCAACGAGACAATTTCTCTCACGGTGCCGAAGGGCACGCCCTTGCAGGTCGCACTCGATGGAGAGGTGCGCGTCGCAAAAGTCGGCCAGCCAATTCACGGGCGCGTAGTCGAGCCTGTCTACGCATTCGACAAGCTGGTGATTCCGGTCGGAACCGAGGCCACAGGACAGATCACGAAAATCGGGAGCGTTCCCGGCGGGAAGCGCACGGCGGCGGCACTGGACGCGGATTTCACTCCGGCGCACAAGATTGAGGTCGAGTTCACCAGCATCAAACTGCCTGACGGCCGGGAGATTGCGGTGCACACGGTCGTCACGCCCGGTTCGGGCCAGGTAATCGAATTCGTCTCCGCCGCCGACAGAAGCGGAAGCAAGAAGGGCCAGCCGAACGCCGCGGAAGAAAAGGCGGCCGAAGCGCGGCGAGCAGCAAAGCAAGAGTGGGCCAACGCCATCAAGCAGGTGAAAGAGCCGGGAAAGATGCACCGGCTGGGGCATTACGCGGTAGCGCAACTGCCCGTTCACCCGCAATACATCGATGCCGGGACGGTGTATAGCGCCGAGCTTCAGGATTCCCTTGATTTCGGCACCGAGCCGCTCACGCCGCAGCTCGCCGCATCGATCGGCACGACGCCTCCCGACGGAAGCGTCGTTGACGCGCGGCTGGTGACGCCGCTGAATTCGGCGACGTCGCATCAGGGAGACGCCGTGGAGGCCGTGATTTCGCGGCCGGTATTCGATGGCGACCGCTTGCTCCTCCCCGAAGGAAGCAGATTGCAGGGATCGGTGATCCAGGTGCACCCGGCCCGCCACCCCGGGCGGAATGGCGAGCTTCGCATCGTGTTCCACGATTTGCGGCTGGCCGAAGGCCTACAGCAGAAAATGGATCAGAAAGTGGAAGCGAGCCTGGCCGGCGTAGAGGCGGCCAAGGTCGATAACGTGAAGCTCGATTCCGAGGGCGGCGCCAAGGCGGCCGCTCCAGCCACGCGATTCCTGACCACGACCGCCGAGGTAGGACTCGGCGCGGCATCGTTCCTGGGCGACAGCTTTGGAGAAACTGGTCCCCGTGCCGCGGGCGGAGCGGGAGGCTACAAGCTGATTGGTATCGCGCTGGGGTTGGCGGTACACTCGCAGCCGTTCGGCATGGCGATGGGGGCTTTCGGTGGGACGCGGGCGATTTACGCGAATTTCATCGCGCGCGGCCACGATGTCGTCTTCCCGAAGAACACTGCGATGGCGATCGGCATTGCCACGCGGCAACCGACCGGGACAACACCTGCGACGTCGCCCGTGGCGCAGCAGTGAGGCAAGCTATGAACCTGAAGACTGGCCTGCGCAACACATGGTCGTGGGTCCGGCAGGTGAGCGGCGACGCTGCCTACGAGAACTACCTCCTCGCCACACAGCGCCGAATGGCCCAGGGAGTGGTTTCCGGAGCCGGTGGCTCCGCACGGCCGCTCTCGCGTGCCGAGTTCTACCTCGATTCCGTCCGCCGCCGCTATTCGACCGTTTCCCGCTGCTGCTAAACTTCAAATTGATGGCATTGCAAGGAACGCCGTGGAGCATCGAAGAAGCGTCGAAAGTTTGCGAGTTGCGACAAGCGGACACTACCAGACTGGGGTTCCGATGTGTCAAAATAGGACACCAGCCGAGCGAATGGCGTAGATGCGTAGTGACAATCACCCTCAACTGTTTTAATGTTCACTCACTCTAAGGTCCCACGGATGAGAGAGCAAAAATACAATCCACTTGAGATTCCTTCCTACGGAACTGAGGACGCCGCAAGGTATCTTCATGTTCGTTATCAAACGTTGCGGTACTGGATCCTAGGGGGAGCGTCCAACGAGCCTGTCATCCAAATTGCCCAGAAGCGCCCTCCGGTACTGTCATTCATGGATCTCTTGGAATGTTGGGTGCTCGCAAGCCTTCGACACAAAGAGGGCATTCCGATGAGAAATATTCGGAGTGCCGTTGAGACACTGAGAGAGAACTATGATTCCAAACATCCCCTCGCAGAGGCGGAATTTGAAACCGACGGCGTGTTTCTTTTTATTCATGACGCAATAGGCTTGGTGAACCTCTCTAAGCGGGATCAGCGGGCGTTAGAGGAAATAATGAAAGCGTACCTACGCAGAATCGACAGAGACGTGGAGGGAATCGCGCGGAGGTTGTATCCTTTCACACGTCCAGAACACCTAAATTCACGACTGGACGCTCCCAAGGTGGTTATGATAGACCCTTCAGTCTCGTTCGGCAGGCCCGTGCTCATCAACAGTGGCATATCCACCGCCGTATTGGCGAGCCGCTATCGCGGGGGTGACACTGTATTGGCGCTCGCCCGAGAGTATGGCCGCAAACCACATGAAATCGAGGAAGCGATACGGTGGGAGGAAGGAGCGCGCGCGGCTTAATACGTTTGTCCTCTATTTGGATGAAAACCTCTGCAACTGCCAAGAGATACTCCAAGTCCTCAGCGAGAAGAAGGTCCGCTTCAAGAGGCATCTAGACGTCTTCCCCGGCGCGACGAAAGATCCGGTGTTCCTCCCGACAGTCGGAAGGAAGGGATGGACGCTCCTGACGTGTGACAGCGACATGCGTCGCCGCGGCCTCGAGAAACAGGCTATCCTGCAGAACAGGGTCAGGATGTTCGCTTTTACGTCCAATAACCTCGGCGGCATGAAGATGGCACAGATATTACGGAAGACTCTTGTCAGGATGCGTCAGTTTGTCAGGACGCACCATCCCCCGTTCATCGCATCCATTTCCGAGGGCGGGGGAATCTATCTGAGGCTTGGTGGATCAACGCCGCATGATGACTAGCCAGGCCGCCATGCCATGTCACAGCCAACAACATCGAATTGACGACCGCAATTACGCTTGTGAACTTCGGTATCCTCGTTGACGGGAACCGCCATACACCGATAGAATAGGGGTTTGCCGATAGGGCTGGGAGGCAGCATGTACGCCGTAATTCGAAGTGGGGGAAAGCAGTACCGCGTCGAGCCGGGTCAGACCATAGAGGTCGAGCTGCTCGAGGGAAAAGTCGGCGGAAAAGTGACGTTCGACGAGGTCGTCACGGTCCGCACGGACGACAAGAAGATTCTGGGTGGCGAGCAGGCCGCCAAGGCGAAGGTCACCGGGAAGATCGTGAAGCACCTTCGCGGGCCGAAGCTGAAAGTGCTGAAGTTCAAGACCGGCGGGCAATACAAGATTCAGCGCGGCCACCGGCAGGGTTTGACTGCCGTTCAGGTCGGCGACATCCAGATCGCGTAGGGCAAATCGCACAGGGCAAGATCCCTAGAGGTTCGTCATGGCACATAAGAAGGGCGGCGGGTCATCCGTAAACGGACGCGACTCGCACGGACAGAGGCTTGGAGTAAAGCGGTTCGGCGGGCAGGTCGTCACCAGCGGTAGCATTCTGGTCCGCCAGCGCGGCACTCACTACAAGGCGGGGAAGAACGTGTTGCGCGCCAAGGACGATTCTCTGTTCGCGCGCATCGACGGCGTCGTGCTCTTCGAAGACAAGGGCGGGAAGGGACGCTTCATCAGCGTCCTGCCGGTCGAGGCAGCCGCGTCCAGCTCCGAGATGGCGCCCGCTGCGCCGGCAGCCGACTGAAATTTTCATTTGCATGACGCACCTCCCGGGCGTCACCCACTTTTGTTTTTCTCTCTCCCCGAGGCGTATGCTTTGTTCGTGGACCCTCTCGGAACGGGCATTCCATGTTTGCTGACGAAGCCAAAATCCTGGTGAAGGGCGGCGACGGCGGAAACGGCTGTGTGGCGTTCCGCAGGGAGAAGTACGTCCCGCGAGGGGGGCCGTCGGGCGGCGATGGCGGCAACGGCGGCGACATCTATCTCGAAGCGAACCCCAACGACAACACGCTCCTGCGCTACCGCTACAATCGCGAATTCCGCGCCCAGCGGGGAGGCCATGGCGAAGGCTCCGATTGCCACGGCCGCTCGGGCGAAGACACGATCCTCAAGGTTCCGGTCGGCACGGTGGTGTTCGACGCGGATTCCGGCGAACAGCTTTTCGATTTGGTCGAGCCGGGCCAGCGATTCCGCGCGGCCCGCGGCGGTCGAGGCGGTCGAGGGAACGGCAATCCCGCGTTCGTGCGGCCGTGGCATCAGGCGCCCCGGGAACATGATGACGGCCGGCCGGGCCAGGAACGTCATCTGCGCCTCGAACTGAAGTTGCTGGCGGACGTCGGCCTCGTCGGCTTCCCGAATGCGGGAAAATCGACGTTGATCTCGCGCATTTCGGCCGCGCGCCCGAAGATCGCGGCCTATCCGTTCACCACGCTCGAGCCGCATCTGGGCGTCGTTTCCGCCGATCCGGACGCGGCTCCCGGCAATGGACGCACGTTTGTGGTTGCCGATCTGCCCGGCTTGATCGAGGGCGCCCACGAAGGCGTCGGCCTGGGGATCAGGTTCCTCAAGCACGTCGAGAGGACGCGCCTGATCGCGCATCTGGTGGACACAAGCGACGCGAGCGACCGCGACCCGGTCCGCGATTTCGAAATCATCGAGCACGAGCTCGCGGCGTTCAGCCCGGAGCTGGCCGAGAAGCCGATGATCGTGGTCGCCACGAAGCTCGACGCCACCACGAATCGGGAGCGCCTGGAAAAGCTGCGCGCTTTCGCGGCGGGGCGCGGCCTCGAATTCCACGCGATTTCATCGGCGAGCGGCGTTGGAATCGTCGAACTCGTGCGCGCGATCGCGAACGCGCTCGATCGCATCCCGAAACCCGTTGCTACGGCCGGCGCGTCCAATGAAGCGGCGCAGGAAAGCATGCCCGGAGCGCAGGAGCCGCACGAGCTGCCAGCAGCGCCTCATCGGGAGGAGCGTTGACATCGCACGTCGCGCATAAGCCGTCCGGCGGGACACATCGCCGCACGGTGGCGCTCTTCGGTGGGACGTTCGATCCCGTCCACGCGGGACACATTGCCGTGGCGCAGGCGGCGCAGCGGCGATTCCATCTCGATACGATCTATTTCATTCCGTCTTCGCGCCCGCCGCACAAGTCCGTGCGCGAGCTCACCGCGTTCGTTCACCGCTACACCATGACGGCGCTGGCTTGCGCGGATCATCCGGGGTTTGTGCCGTCGCTCGCCGAAGCTCCCGTGGCGGGCGCCCCCCAGCACGTGTTCTACACGATCGACACGGTGCGGCGATACCACCGCGAGCATCCTGAAGATCACGTCTATTTCATCGTCGGCGCGGACCAGTTTCTCGAAATCCCCACTTGGAAGAACTACGAATCGCTGCTCGACGCATGCGATTTCATCATCGCCAGCCGCCCGGGGTTCCGGCTGGACGCGCTGCGCCTCGTGATTCCACCGGAGAAGTTCGGGCGATCGGCAGCGCCGGATCCGAACAAAATCGTACTGCGCAAGTCGGCCGTCCACCTGCTGACGACGGTGGCGAGCCACGTCTCGTCCACCGAGGTGCGCGAGCGGCTCGCGCGCAAGCAAGGCATCCACGGGCTTGTGCCCGCGCGCGTGGAGGAATACATTCTCGGGCAGGCTTTGTACCGGTGACACAGAACAATCTTCGCCCCGAAGTCCGCCGGGCCGTCGAGGCGGCTCAGGAGAAGCAGGCCGTGGATATCACGGTGCTGAAACTCGCGGGCGGCGCGTTCGCGGAATATTTCCTGCTTTGCTCGGGGCGCAGCCAGCCGCAGATTCAGGCCATCGGCGAGGCCATCGAAGAGCGCCTCGGCCGCGAGGGCGGGCGCCTGGCGCGTCGGGAAGGGAAGCTCGGCGCGGAGTGGGTTCTGCTCGATTACGGCGATTTCGTGGTGCACATTTTCAGCGAGCGGGCGCGGCAATACTACGATCTCGAGCGGCTCTGGCGCACCGCCGAGCGGCTCGAGTTTCCCGCGCCGGAAAAACCATCCGAGCCGCGCGGCGAGTCCGATAGCGGCGCGACACAGCCATGATCTCGACGAACACCTTGTGGGTGGCGGCCGATCCGGCGTCGCTGCGCGTCCTCGAGCTTGCGGAGAAGCTGGCCGAGACGGCGACCACACTGCTGATTACGGGCGAGAGCGGCTGCGGGAAGGATCAGCTCGCGCGGTGGATCCATGAAAACGGCGCTCGCCGCGACGCCCCCTTTTTGAAAATCGACTGCGCCAGCTTGCCTTCGGAGCTTGTCGAATCCGAGCTCTTCGGCCACGAGCGCGGGGCATTCACGGGCGCCGTGGCGCGCAAGCCGGGGCGGCTCGAGCTGGCCCAGGGCGGCACGATCGTGCTCGACGAAGTGGCGGCGCTCGCGCCGGGCATGCAGGCAAAGCTGCTGCGCGTGCTCGAGGAGCGCACGTTCGAGCGGTTGGGCGGCACCGAAACGCTGCGCATGGACGCGCGGCTCATGGCGCTCACAAACACCGATCTCCCCCAGGCGGTCGCGGCGGGCCGCTTCCGCGAAGACCTTTTCTTCCGGCTCAACGTGCTCGCAATTCCCGTGCCGCCTCTGCGCGAGCGCCGGGCCGATATTTCTCCGCTGGCTGCACATTTTCTCGCGAGGCTCGGTCCGGTTCACGGCAAGGCCGATGCGGCTCTCGATCCATCGGCGCTGCGGTTGCTGGAGGCGTACGCGTGGCCGGGAAACGTGCGCGAGCTGAAAAACGCGATCGAGCATGCGCTCGTGTTCGCGAAAGAGCCGTTCCTGCGCCCCGAGGATTTTCCGGAGATTCTGCGCGCGGCGGGGGATGCACACGGCTCCGCGGCGGCATTGAGGTCGCTCGAAGACATCGAGCGCGTCGCCATCAAGGACACGCTCGAAGCGACGCACTACAAAATCGGCCGCGCCGCTGAAGTCCTCGGCATAAGCCGCAAAACATTGCTCGAGAAACGCAAGAAGTACGGCCTGCTGTGAGGTTTTCGTAGCACCGGCTTTTTCTGCCGTAGGGGCGGGTTTCAAACCCGCCCCTACACGCAATCCGCCAGGCTCCATTGAAGCGATGAAGATCCGGCTTGTCATGCTCGGCAAGACGCGGCGCGAGGAAATTCGCGCGCTGCTCGGCGACTACGCCGGCCGCATTCGCCGCTATGCCGAAATCGAGATCAGCGAGCTCCGCGAAGCGTCGCCCGCCGCGCTGCGCAAGCTGAAGATCGAGCCGGGTGCGATGGTCGTGCTGCTCGATGCCGCCGGAAAGCAGCTCACCTCTCAGCAGTTCGCTCAATGGCTCGGCGACCTTCGCGATCGCGGGACGCGAGAGCTCGTGTTCCTTTGCGGCGGTGCCGAAGGCTTTCCCGCCGATCTTCGAGCGAGCGCAAAACAGAGGATTTCGCTCTCAACGCTCACGATGCCGCACGAATTCGCGCGAGTCGTGCTCGCCGAGCAGATTTACCGCGCCTTCGCGATTCTCTCGGGACATCCGTATCCGAAATAGCGCACCCTCTCGACCTTACCTAAAATTTGATTCTTCTCTAATCCGCTCAATCTCTTAGACCTGTCGCTTTCTGGTCCCCGCAATCCGCATCTTGACAAAACAGCAAGCCTTGCTCTAGTATCTGCCCATGTTCAAGTGTCCCCACTGCGGAAAAGCCATACCCAACAGGCTCATTACAGCCCATTCCGGCAGGGTAGGCGGGAAGAAAACCGCCAAGCGCGGCCCGGCCTACTTCCGAAAGATCGCGGCCATGCGAAAAGAGTTCAAGGGCGGAAGGCCGTCAAAGGAGATTGATTAATGGATACTGACCCTAACCAAACGCAGAATCCTCAAAACCCACAGACTCCGCAAACCCCATCAAATCCACCTGGTGGTTCGGGAGATCAGGTCGGAGGGAATATCCCAGACGCAGACCCGGATACGATTCACAAAAATGCTTAATATAGACAAAAAATAGCACCCAAGAGTGCTAGCACCGGAACGGCAAAAAGAAACGCGCCAGTTGCAAATAGAGACCACTGAGCCAGAGCTATTCGACTAGATTTTCTCTCCGCAACATCTCTATGGGATTTGAGGATTACATCCATAGTAACGATGCGATATTTCCTCAATACCTCAGCGTCCGAAAGGCATTCCCCTCTTAACCAATCGTTTACGCTAAACCACTTGAATTCGTCAATTTTGAGCGCCCAAAGCGCACATGCTTGAGAACAGAACGCTCCAAAGGCAGCGCAGTACATGGCGATCTTCTCCGCTTCGTGAAAGTGTCCATTCCAAAGCGAGAAACTTGAAACGATCAGGGCCAAGATAGCCCCTGAGTATCCAGCCAATGTTCCCGCCTTTCCTTCTACCTTATGGACTCTATCTACAGCTTCGGTTACGAGCATAGAGCCAAAGGAATAAAGTTCATTTGTCACATCTGGGGACTTATACGATGCAAGTCTCCTTTTTACCTCTTGGCTATCCAGTGGTGTTGCCATAGGGCAAATAGCTCCTTTCCGATTTACCTTGACAAACAGCAAGGCTTGCTGTTATTATCTTGCCAGTAGAAGGGGTGAAAGTCAATGAAAATCAGCCACAAACTAGCACAGTTTGCGACGCAGATGGGCCGGGGATGCTCCCGCCCGCTCTACAAGTTCATCCGCGACATGCTGACTGGCATGATCGCCAAAAAGAGCATCATGCTCTCCGATGTTGGCCGTGCTTTGAACGAGAATACGGACTTGCTCTACACCGAGAAGCGCCTGTCGCGCAATGTGTGCCACGGCAAAATAGACGATGACGAAATACGCGAACGCTATCTTCAAACCACGGTTGGCGACACGAAAAACGCCGTGATCGGTTTCGACCTGAGCGAGATTCGCAAAGAGTACGCGAAGGATATGCCATACCTCGCGGGAATCTACGATTCCAGCGCAAGGGAGACCGCTAACGGATACTGGCTGACAATGTGTGAGGCAGTGCGGCCAGACGGAAAGCACATCCCGCTCTGGATGAAAGCCTTCTCGCAAAAGACGCCGGGCTTCGTCAGCGAAAACGCGGAGATCATCGCCACGCTTCGCGCCGTCGCATCACACACGGATCGCTCGGCCATTTGGTCTTTCGACCGTGGCTTCGACCGCCCGAAGATCATGGATGCGTGCGACGAAATCGGAATCACCTACGTCATTCGCCAGATCGGAAAGCGGAATGTCGCCGGACCAGATGGAAACACGGCCTCGACCTTCCAACTGGCAGCAAACATCAAGATGCCCTACCGCTTCGCGTGGCGTTCGATTCGGCACGGTAAGGCCCGCCCCGTCGAATACAGGTGCGGGAGCGCAATCATTGAAATGCGCGATGGCAGGAAGGCGCAGTTGATTGTCTGCCAGCACAGCACGTTCCGCGAGCCGATGATGCTGCTTTCCAATTGCCTCGATACCAGCCGGGAAAGCGTCACCCGTCTTTGCCTAGCCTATCTGCGCCGCTGGACCATCGAGGAAGCAACGCGGGCAATTAAACAGTGCTTCGCGCTCGAAAACGTCCGCGCCCTCACATGGACTGGAATACAACGCATGGTCCTGTTTGCCTTCCTCGCGTGGGCGTTTCTCTGCAAGGTAGCGAAAACCATTCGGAGCAAAACGTCCAAGATTTTCGGACTCGCAAAATGGTTCGGGGAGACGCCAGAGTTCTTCTACTACAGGTTGGCCGAATCCGTAGCCGTACTGCTCTTGGTAACCCGCGCATCGCCCTGAGGATTACTTGGTGTAGAATCACTCTCGGCATGGGCACCTTCTTTGACAAGAGCGAAATACCGATCAAATGCGCTAATTGCAGCCACGTAACCCCGCAAAAAGTCAGTTGGATTAAGACTAATTCCGAGTTCGTTTGCTCCAATTGCGGCACAACTATCCGTCTGCAAGCAGAAGAACTTCTCCGGGGTCTCGACGATGCCGAGGGACTCATAAACAAATTTAAGAGCGACATCTCCAAGATGGGGCCTATCAAGCTTTAGGCACTCCTTGAATTCCGTTGAATCGAAGCGCAGTCGAATCGCTTGGTCCATATTGCCCCCTTCTCTATTTCAGTAGCTCAGATTTTGGGTAAGGTCGAGCGCACCCTCCCTTGACGTTTCGACTGGGCGCGGCCACTATTGAGAACTGTCTTCGCGGGGCGCGATTCGATGCCGGAAGGTAAGGGGCTGCTCATTGTTTACACCGGACCCGGCAAGGGCAAGACCACGTGTGCGCTGGGGACCGCGTTTCGCGCCGTGGGGCAGGGGCTGCGCGTGCTGATGGTGCAGTTCATCAAAGGCTCGTGGCACTACGGCGAGCTGGACGCGGCCAAAATGCTCGGCGACGACAAGTTCGAGATTCGTCCCATGGGCCGGGGCTTCGTGAAAGTGGGCGGCGCGGAGACGGATCCGGAAGACGTGCGCCTGTGCGAGCAGGCCTGGGATTTCGGGCGCGAGCAGATCTACAGCGAGAAATACGATCTCGTGGTGCTCGATGAGATCAACTACGTGATCAGCTACAAGATGCTGGACGCGGATCGCGTGGTGGAGTCGCTCGAAAAGCGGCCGGAGCGCGTGCACGTGATCTGCACGGGGCGCAACGCGCATCCGAAGCTGGTCGAAGCCGCCGATCTTGTGACGGAAATGCGGGAAGTGAAGCATCCGTACACGAAGGGCATCCTCGCGCAGCGGGGAATTGATTACTAGAGACGAAGTATGAGCTTTTTGGATTCGAGCTTCTAGCCATGGCCTGGTTCAAGAGAGAAAAAGGCGCGATTGAGAATCCCACGCCGGTGGACGAGCGCAGCGTCCGCACCGAAGGGCTGTGGACGAAGTGCAGTAGCTGCCGCGCGATCATCTGGAAAAAGGATCTCGAAGCGAACTGGGAAGTCTGCCCCAAGTGCGACCACCATTTCCGCCTCGACGCGCGCAGGCGGCTCGAGCTGCTGCTCGATGACGAGAACTGGGTGGAATACGACGCCGATCTTGCCTCGAACGACCCGCTCCATTTCGTAGACACGAAGCCGTACGCGCAGCGCCTGAAGGACGCCCAGGAAAAGCTGGGCGTGAAGGACGCCATCCTCACGGTCGAAGGAAGGCTCGCCGGGCGGCCGGTGATCTGCTGCTCGATGGAGTTTGGCTTCATCGGCGGCTCGATGGGCGCAGTGGTCGGAGAAAAGGTGACGCGTGCGATCGAGCGCTCGCTCGCGCAGCGGCAGCCGCTGGTGATCGTTTCGTGCTCCGCCGGAGCGCGCATGATGGAAGGCGCGGTCAGCCTGATGCAGCTCGCCAAAGTGGCGGCGGCGCTGGCGCGGCTGGATGAAGCGCGCGTGCCGTTCATTTCTATTCTTACCGACCCCACCACGGGCGGCGTCAGCGCCAGCTATGCGATGCTGGGCGACCTGAATATTTCCGAGCCGGGCGCGATGATCGGTTTTGCCGGGCCGCGCGTGATCGAGCAGACGATCCGGCAGAAGCTGCCAGAAGGCTTTCAGCGCGCCGAATTTCTCCTCGAGCACGGATTCCTCGACGCCGTGGTGCCTCGCAAGGAATTGAAGTCGTACGTCGCGCAGGCGCTGGGTTTTTTCCTCGACTCCCCATGAACTACGAAGACTCCGTCCACGCGCTGATGGCGTTGGGGCGCGAGCTGGCGGCACCCCAGCAGGCACGCGTCCAGAAGTTCGGGCTTTCGAACACCCATATTCTGGCCGAAGCCCTCGGCAATCCGCACCGCGCCGCTCCATGCGCGCACGTCGCCGGGACCAACGGCAAAGGCTCGACGGCGGCCATGCTCGAATCGATCCTTCGCGCCGCAGGCCTGCGAACCGGCCTGTACACGTCGCCACACCTCGAGCGGATCAACGAGCGAATCCGCATCAACGACCAGGATATTTCTGATGAAGATTTCGCCGCGGCCTGGACGCGCGTCCACGCCACGATCGAATCCCTTCTGGCAACCGGCAAGCTGGCAGCGCACCCGACGTATTTCGAGTGTGTCACGGCGCTGGCGTTCGTGGCCTTCGCGGAACACGGAGTGAACTTCGTGGTCTATGAGGTGGGCCTGGGCGGCAGACTCGATTCGACCAACATCGTGGAGCCGGAAGTCGCCGTGATCACGTCCATCGATTTCGACCACGAAAGTTTTCTCGGCCACTCGATCGCGGAGATCGCTGCGGAAAAGGCGGGGATCATCAAGCCCGGCGCATGGGTGGTTACTTCGGCGGAAAGGCCGGAGGCGCGCGCGGTGATTGCGGAGCGCTGCAAGGAGTTGGGGGCCCGGCTCGTGGAGGTGGACGCAGCGTGGCGCATCGAAGAGACGAGCGCCACCGGCGGCTGCTATCGCGCGGTTGTGGCTGCGTCCGAATCGGGAGACAAGCTTGCCATCGAGCCGCCGCTACCGGGGCGCTTCCAGATTCGAAACGCGCTTACCGCCGCCACCGCTGCGCGACTCCTAGCGGAACGCGGCTTTCCGGTGACGAACGATGCGATCGCGCAAGGCATCCGGATGGTCCGGTGGCCGGGGCGGCTCGAACGGCTCTGCGAGCGGCCCTCCGTGTATCTCGATGGAACGCACAACCCCGCGGGGGCGAGAGAGCTTCTGAGGTTCTGGGAAGAGAATTTCAAGGGCCGGCGCATTCTGCTCGTTTACGGGGCGATGCGAGACAAGGCCGTGGATGAAATCGCGGGATTGCTCTTTCCGGCCGCCGATTTCGTGTTCCTCACCGAGCCTTTACAGCCCCGCGCGATCTCCGCCCCTCTGCTCGCCGAAATGACGGGACATCTCGCCAGGAAGTCGGCCGTGGTGCGCAATCCCGCCGAGGCGCTCGAACGGGCGATCGAGATGGCAACTCCCGATGACGCCATATTCGCCACTGGCTCGCTTTATTTGGTGGGGGATTTGCGGAGTTACTGGACGAAGCGACATGGGCGGGAAACCGCGCCTGCCATTCCCTCATTGCCCCATCCACTTTCTCCCAAGCGATAAACACCTTCCACGCCGCGTATCGGATCACTCCGAATTTTCGGAGAGACAAGTTGGCCTCTCGCTCCTTCTTACGATTGCCAATTTGGCTGTTGGCGGAAAGCGCGGATGCGCCTTTCATGACTTATTTACATAGACGCCAGCAGCGAAATTGAAACTGCTGCGTCTAACGTAGTCATTAAGGGGTGGTCGCATGATACGTGACGAACGGCGGCAAATGCTGGAGTCGTTTGGCCGCGCGCCTGCGCTGCTTTCCGGCGTCTTGCGTCAGCTCCCCAAGAAAATGTGGTTGTATAAGCCGTCGCCGGAGCGCTGGAGCATTCACGAGATCATCCTGCATCTGGCGGATAGCGAGGCCAATTCCTACGTTCGCTGCCGCCATCTGATCGCCGAACCAAGCAGAGCCGTCGCGAAGTTCGACGCGGCGCGATGGGCCGGCAGCCTCGGATACTTTCACCAGAGCACTCGGGAGGCGCTCGAGGTGATTCGCCGCCTGCGGAAGATGACGTATCACCTCGTCGTCGCGCTCCCCGAGCCGGTGTGGTCGCATACGTTTGAACATCCGGCGGAGGGCGAGATCAGCCTCGAAAGATGGATCGAGCGCCAGGAGCGTCACATCCCGCATCACATCGAGCAGATAAAGCAGAACTACGAAGTCTGGCTCGGCATGCACCCGCCACGAAAGCCCGCTTCGCCAAGGCAGGGCTCCCGCATCATTTCTCTCTCCGCCGAGTATTGCTAGCCTGGTTTTCCAGCGTGAGTCTGGCCGCAGCCCAGGCACTTGCCCTGGAAGCGCACAAGTTGCCGGGGCGGTGCGGCGATGGTACGATGTGCCCTTAATGAGCACCGAAAACAGCCGTCGGCCGCGAGTGGGCGTCCCGTATCGTACTAAAAAGGAAGAGCTTACGGGGCAGTCCGCCAGGATTGAGAAGTACGTGAGCTCGGTTCGCCAGGCTGGTGGGGACCCGGTACCCGTGTCGCTCGGGCTGGCCTCCGAGGAGCTGGAACATCTGGCGCGGACCTTAGACGCCGTCGTGCTGACCGGAAGCCCCGCGGATATCGATCCTTCGCGATTTGGAGCCTCCAGGCATGCCAGGTGTGCCGATCCGGACCCAGACCGTGAGCGAACCGATTTCGCGCTCCTGGAGCACTCCTTCGCGGAAAACAAGCCAGTCCTGGCGATCTGTTTCGGCATCCAAAGCCTCAACGTGTTTCTCGGCGGCACGCTAATTCAGGACATCCCGAGCGAGCTTCACTCGCCGATCAAGCACGATCGGGAAGGCAAAGGAGCGGCCGAGACGTTGCATACAGTGCGGATCGAGCCCGGGTCGCGCCTTGCGGAAATGGCTCGCGCCAGCGAGGTGACCGTCAACAGCTCGCACCACCAATCGATCCGGGAACCGGGTCGCCATCTGCGCATCGCGTGCCGCGCGCCCGACGGCGTCATCGAAGCCGTCGAATGGACCGGCGACGCAAACTGGGTGGTGGGCGTGCAATGGCACCCGGAGCGCATGGCCGAAACCGACGCTCTGGCGCAGGCGCTGTTTCGGGAGCTCGTTGCAGCGGCCGCGGCGCGCCGAATCGTCACCCAAGTTTGATTCGGGAGCGAAGGCGGCGAAGGCCGGCAGGAAGCTTTCCAGTTCGGAACGCTGAATTCTCAACTTCCTTCCTGGGGGACACATGATTTCGCTGGCGGGCAAAGCGGCAGTCGTGACGGGCGGTTCGCGGGGCATTGGCGCCGCAACGGTCAAGCTGTTCGCGCAGGCGGGCGCGGACGTCGTGTTCAGCTATCAGCGCAACCGCGAGGCTGCGGCGCAGGTCGAGCAGGAGGCGCGGAAGCACGGCACGCGCATCGAATCGTTCAAGGCCGATCTGGGAAAAATGGTGGACGCGAAAAAACTCGTCGCGTTCGCGCACCAGCGCCTCGGCCGGCTGGACATTCTGATCGCCAACGCGGGCATCTGGAATCATGAAGACGCGCCGATCGAAAAGATATCCGAGCGCGAGTGGGACGAAATGATCCGCGTGAATCTGAAGAGCGTGTATGCCGTGGTTCATCACGCCGTTCCTCACATGATCGCTCAGGGCGGCGGCCGCATCGTCACGCTCGGTTCAGTGTCCGGGCAGCGCGGGACCCCCTTCCACACCCACTATTCCGCCACCAAGGGCGGAATCATCAGCTTCACCAAAGGACTTGCGGGCGAGCTCGCGCGCCACAATATCCTCGTGAACTGCGTGGCGCCCGGCTTTGTGGATACCGGGATATGGAAGGCGACCGCGAAGAACCGCAGCCAGATGAAGACGTTGCTCGCGGCGTATCCGTTGAATCGCGTGGCGACGGTCGAGGAAGTTGCGGGGCCGATCCTCTTTGCCGTGTCGGACCTGGCAACCTACGTGACCGGAGAAGTAATCAACGTAAATGGAGGATCTTTCCCTTGCGGATGAACGCACGCCCAGTGTTTGCCGTGGCTCTGCTCGCCGCCTGCTTCTCGCACGCACCACGCGCGGCGGCGCGAGAGGACCAGTTCCTCATGCCCGAGCAGAGCGCGGCCAAAGCCAAGCAGGTCCTCGCGCAGGCTATCGAGGCGCTTGGCGGGAGCGCTTATCTGAATGTTCGCGACGCGACGTGCACCGGGCACATCAGCCAGTTCGACACTCAGGGCGAACTCAGCGAATACGTCGAGCTCAACGATATCCGCCAGTTCCCCGACAAGGCCCGCATCGAATACATCGGCAAGGGTCGACACACCATTCTTCAGTACCTGGGTGGCATCGACGGCCTGGAGTTTTCACATGGCGGAATCATAATCTCGCTGTTCAACGGTGATCGCGGCTGGACTTACGACCGCAGTGGTGTCAGCGAACTCCCGGCTGAGTCTATAAGTGAATTTCAGGAGGAGATGAAAAGAAACACTGACAATCTGCTGCGCTATCATCTCAAAGATCCAAACATGGTTTTCCGGTATGGCGGGACGGACGTCGTGGATCTGAAACAGGCGGAATGGGTCGAACTGGTGGATAGCGAAGACCGCACGATCCGGATCGCATTCGAGCTTGCAACGCACCTCCCGATCCGCAAGACAGTCGAGATCCGCGACCCAAAGACGCGCAGGAAGAGCCAGGAGGTTGACGTATATTCGAACTACCATCCGGTCGGCGGTATCCAGACGCCTCTGCAAGTGACGCGCGAGCGGAACAGCATCAAGGTTTCCCAGGTGTTTTTCGAAAAGTGCGATCTCAACACGAACCTCCCCGATGCGCTTTTCACCAGGGAGTCCCTCGACCAGCGCTGGGCCCAGTCACCCGACAAGAACAAATACAAAGACAAGAAAGACAAAGGCGACCGGGACAGGAACTGATTTCCTCGGCCTTGCCGCAACATTCGGTCCATCGAACTGCGTACCGCCGTTGCACACCCTGAACCTCTGTTTCCTTGATTTCGCGGTGGGTCTGCGTCTCTGTGGTCCACGTCGTGCCGCCGGGGTATAATGGCCGGATGCGAGTGACGCAGAAATCGCAACGGATGCACGGCACGACGGTCCTGTGCGTGCGCAAGGACAACAAAGTCGTGCTCGCGGCCGACGGGCAGGTGACGCTCGGCGAGGGCGTGATCAAGCACAGCGCGAAAAAGACGCGCCGCCTCTACAACGACAAGATTGTCGCCGGATTTGCCGGCAGCACGGCCGACGCGCTTTCGCTCTTCGGCCGCTTCGAAAACAAGCTGCAGGAGTTCCACGGCAACCTGGCGCGCAGCGCCGTGGAGCTGGCCAAGGAGTGGCGCACGGATCGCTCGCTGCGCCATCTCGACGCGCTGCTGATCGTGGCGGACGCCAAAGGCACGTTCCTGCTCTCCGGCAACGGCGACGTGATCGAGCCTGACGATGGGATCTGTGCGATCGGCTCGGGCGGGCCCTACGCGCTGGCGGCGGCCCGAGCTCTCGCCAAGCACACGAAAATGAGCGCGAAAGACATCGCGCAGGAATCCATGCGCATCGCCAGCGAGATCTGCATCTTCACCAACGCCAATTTCAGCATCGAAGAACTATGAGCGGCAAGTCGGAGAAAGACATGGTGATCTATCTGTCCGGGGACCAGCAGGCGGCGGAGCCCGAGCCTTTGCCGTCTTTCGACGAGCTGACGCCGCGGGAAATCGTCGTCGAGCTCGACAAGTACATCGTGGGGCAGAACGCGGCGAAGAAAGCCGTGGCGATCGCCCTGCGCAACCGCGTCCGCCGCCAGAAGCTCCAGCCGGAGCTGGCCGAGGAAATCCTCCCCAAGAACATCCTGATGATCGGACCGACCGGCGTGGGCAAGACGGAAATCGCGCGGCGCCTGGCGCGTCTCGCGGGCTGCCCGTTCGTGAAGGTCGAGGCCTCGAAGTACACCGAAGTGGGCTACGTGGGCCGCGACGTCGAATCGATGGTGCGCGACCTGATCGAAACGGCAATCGACATGGTGCGTGAGGAAAAGCTCGATGAGGTGGCGGAGCGCGCCGAGCAATCCGCCGAAGAGCGGCTGCTCGACCTGCTTCTGCCTGCCTCGCCCATGCCCGCTGATGCCGGCGCGGCCACTGAAGCCCAGCGCCGCGAACAGGCGCAGCGGACGCGCGACAAGCTGCGAGCGCAGCTCCGGGAAGGGAAGCTCGACCAGCGCCTGGTGGAAGTGGAAGTCCGCGAGCGCTCGATGCCTTCATTCGAGATCATCACCAACCAGGGCGTGGAGGAAATGGACGTCAACGTCAAGGACATGCTCTCCGGCATGTTCGGCCAGCAGAAGAAGAAGCGGAAGATGACGGTGGCCGAGGCGTTCGATTACCTCATCCAGGAAGAGGAGAACCGGCTGATCGACATGGATCAGGTGACGCGGATCGCCGTGGACCGGGTCGAGCAGATGGGAATTCTCTTCATCGACGAAATCGACAAAATCGCGGGGCGCGAAAGCGGCCACGGGCCGGACGTCTCGCGCGAGGGCGTGCAGCGCGATATTCTTCCGATCGTCGAGGGCACGACGGTCAATACGCGCTACGGCATGGTTCGCACGGACCACATCCTGTTCATCGCCGCAGGGGCATTCCACACGGCCAAACCCTCGGACCTGATCCCGGAGCTGCAAGGCCGCTTTCCGATTCGCGTCGAGCTCAGCTCGCTATCGGAGGCCGACTTCATCCGCATCCTCACGGAACCGAAAAACGCGCTCATCAAGCAATACATCGCGCTGCTCGATACCGAAGGGCTCAAGCTCTCGTTCAGCGAAGATGCCATCGCGTCGATTGCCCGCTTCGCTGCCACGGTCAACGAACAGACCGAAAATATCGGCGCGCGGCGACTGCACACCATTCTCGAAAAAGTCCTCGAAGAGATTTCGTTCGAGGCGCCCGAGATGAAGAAGAAGACGGTCAAGCTCGACGCCGCGTACGTGCAGAAGCAACTCGCGGACATCGTCAAGGATCAGGACCTCAGCCGCTACATCCTGTAGAAGGCGCGAAACTCGAAGATGGAAAATCGAAAATGGGAAGGCGCTCCCAGCGCGCGCCCCAGAACCGTATCGATTTCCTCGCCGATGTCCTCTTTTCTCTTTTCCATTCTCCTGCTTTCGGTCGTCCTGGGCGGCTGCGCTTCCCCGGGCGATCCCTACGAGCGAAAGGCGCGCGTCCCGCAAGCTGTCACGGACCTTGCCGCCGCGCAGTCGGGAAGCGACGTCGTCCTCACGTTCACGCTGCCAACGGAAACGGTGGACCACCGGCCGCTCGAACAGCCTCCTGCAATTGAGATTTACCGCGCTTTCGCGGCGCCCACAGTGCCGCCCGGAGAATCGCGCGCCGCGTCGATGCAGCCCGCGCTGCTCGCGACGATTCCGCCGGCCATGGTCGCCAGCTATGCGACGCAGGGCCGCATCCGCTACATCGATCCGATCCCTGCCACCGCCTTTGCTCCGGGCACTGCTCTTATGGCCTCTTACACCGTCCGGACTCGCGCATCGGCAAAAAAATCCTCCGCGGATTCGAATTCCGCTGGCCTGTACATCTATCCCTTGCCGAATTCCATCAGCGACCTGAAGGCTGAGGTCACGCATCCCGCCATCGTGCTCACGTGGACCGCGCCGCAGACGACAACCGGCGGAACGGCACTCCCTATCGCTGGCTATCGTGTCTATCGAGCGGAAGGAGAGCCGGGCGCAACCGCCGCCGCGAAATCCTCGCCCGCTCTCATCGGCGAGCCGGATGCAGCCTCGGCATCATTCAGCGATTCGAACTTTGAGTTCGGCAAGACGTACGTTTACATGATCCGCAGCGTCGTGCAGACACCGGGCGGCGCGCTCCAATCGGGCGATTCGAATGCGCTCACGGTGACGGCTAAGGACACATTTCCGCCGACTGCTCCGCAGGGACTGGTGGTCGTGCTGGTTCCGGCGCAGGCCGAAGCGGCAGCGCATCTGGAGCTTTCCTGGGCGATCAGCCCTGAAACCGATATCGCCGGTTACAACGTCTATCGAAGTGAGCAGGTTGGCGTTCTGGGAACACGCCTGAACGCCGAGTCGTTGCTTACGCCTGCTTTCCGCGATATGAATGGCTTGCCCGGCCGCCGTTACTTCTACAGTGTCACTGCCGCAGATCGCTCGGGGAACGAAAGCGCACCGAGCGCTGCCGTCTCCGGAGGCGCGCCGGCCGAAGGCCAGCCGGCGCCATGACGGATACGAACGCACAGCCAAACGAACCTAGCGGTGCGAGCGAGATTCATTCCTCCCGGAATCCAATCCGGACGGGTCTGTACACCGCTGCCCTGCTCGTGATCGTCATGTTCGCAAGCCTCGTTGTGGCCAATCGATTCCCCTCGCTCGAGCGTTATGCGTTCGAGCGGAACGCGGCCTTCTACACTGTTTTCGTCCTCCTGATGCTGGTTCCCATCATCCGATTTTTGGACCGCCCCGTGCAGATGTTCGGCGCGTCTATGGTAGGATGGGTGCTCTTCGTGGGGGCTTACGATCTTGCGGGGATCTATTTTCGAAATATTTTTCAGGTCCTGCGCACCCCGTTCGAAGCGCTGGTTGAAGGAGCCATCGTGTATGGACTCTGTGCTGTGGGATCGTGGGTAGTTGAAATGATTCTGCACGCGCGGCGCCATCCGATCGTGCCGGCTCGAAAGGCTCCAACCGAAGCAGTCCGTCATAGCCGATGAAACTCTGCCGCTTCCAACCACTCGAATTTTCCGCCAAGCATCCGCGCCAGACGGCGCAGGAAGCTCACGCGAATTCACACGCCGGAATCGTCGAGGGCGGCGTCATCCGCGAAATTTCGGGCGAGCTCTGGGGCCCGCGCGAGCAGACCGGCCGCCAATGGAAGGTGGAAGACGTGAAGTTTCTGCCGCCGTCGGCGCCGACGAAGATCGTCTGCGTCGGGCGAAACTATCACGAGCACATCTCCGAAATGGGCAGCAGCGTACCCAAAGAACCTCTGATCTTCCTGAAGCCGCCCTCTTCCATCATTTCGCCGGAGGATTCGATTGTCCTGCCCCCGAGTTCAAAGCGCGTGGACCACGAAGGCGAGCTTGCAGTCATCATCAGCCGCCGCTGCGCGCGTCTCGGCCCGAATGACGACCCGAAGCCCTACATCGCCGGCTACACGTGCTTGAACGACGTCACCGCACGCGATCTTCAGAAGGCCGACGTGCAGTTCACACGCGGCAAGGGGTTCGATACATTCTGCCCGTTCGGCCCGGTGCTCGAGACCGAGCGCCCCTCGCCTGATGCCGCCGTCGAAACGTTCGTCAACGGTGTGCAGAAGCAGTCCGGCCTCGTCAAGGAAATGATCTTCCCCATCGACCTTGTGTTCTGTAGGAACTCCTGAATCTTTGTATGTCGTGGCTGAAGCCACGACATAGAGTCTGGAATCACTCAGGGCTTTAGCCCCTGAAGTTCCAAACCGACATCGTCATACACACTCTGAATTTCTTCTACTGTCTCGCGTCCGTTGGAATAGACCTGAAGCGGGTAATGTGTCAGTTTCCTGAGTAGGCGGTTGCAGCCAAGCGGATTACTTCCGAGTATGCCGTGATCCGACCAGAATCGGTCGCAAGCATCACCGGGGCCGGCAACTTCCCAGAACGGGACTTCTGGGGAGCCGGGGGCACTTGTCGGGTAGGCGCTTTAATCAGGACTTTGGAGTTTACGACCCACGACTAAGGCCCCCGACCGCTGCAGAACCTGAAACTATTACCCACATATTAGTTGATAGGCACTATACTGCTCCCGTAATCCGAGAGTACCTTGACGCATCGGAGGTGATCTCCTTGAAACAAGTGCGCCTACTTTGCACGGTTCTTATCTTCATCGCCGTGAGCCTTGATCCGATCCTGCTCAAGGCACAAACTCCGGTCAATAGTCCGCTCAAGAAATTCGAGATGGAGATTCAAGATTTCCAGCAGCAGATAGGAGTCTGGGAACGCCACGCATATATTCAAATTACCCTTGTCGTCGTGATCGGTGTTGTCGGAATTCTCATTACCGCCTTTCGCAAATCAGATGAAAAATGGACCAAAGCCCCCATCATGTTCTTGGGAATCGTCACGAGCACATGCACCCTAATCAGCACCCTAGTCTTTTCTGCGGATTATCGAAGCTTCCAATACGCCGCGAGTGAGGGACAAGGCATCGTAAGAAAGTTAACCAACATAGTTGCGAACTACGAATTAGCGCAACCGAATGCCGAGGATCTGAAGGTGTTCACGTCAGAGTTTGCCAAAAACGTGGACGCCTTCAACCAGATCAGCAAGAGCCTCGAAGGAAATGGTTCGGCCCAATCAGTCCGGGCTGGCAGTCAAGTGGTTCTCACTCTCGGCCTGCCACTCGTTTACGCGCAGTCCAGTTCCCCTGCTCCCGCTTGGATCACGAAACTCCCATCGGATGATCGCAGTTTCTATTTTCTCGGAACAGCTAGCGACGCATCCCTGTCCGGTGCGAAGACTAACTCGCTCAATGATGCGATCAACAAAGCCTCTTCAGCGTTGATGCCCGGAGAGCCATATAGTGCAGAGCGAAGTGGTATTACTTCCATTAAAGATGCTGCATCTATCCAAGACACGTTTTTCAGTTATGACAAGAATTCTGCTACGTACAGCTACTACACTCTGCTTCGGCTAAGCAGAGAAATTCAAGACATACGTCCAACTATGACTGTATACCAACAGAAACATTGGGGCCCTGTTGATCTTACCTTTCATCCGGCTGCGGGGCTCTTCGTACTCGACTACGATGGGGCCGTATCAAGAGTCAGAATTGATCGGCAGGGGATTCACCTAGAAACATTGTTTCAACTGAAACGTGTAGACCGACCAGCCGAACTAACGGCTAACTCTGAATTCCTCTTTACAAGTTCGAATAATTCAATTGGATGCACCGTCTACAAGTTTTCGCTTGCCAGCAGAAAGACTTCTCAACGTTTAATCCTCGTTGGGGGAGGAGGATGTGACGGCATCGCAGCGGATGGAAACACAGTCTATTTGGTGCTCCCCGGCAAGAAGGAGATTCGGTATTGGTCGAACTGGGACTCTTCTTCGCCCAAAAGCTGGTCTTTCAACCAAATCGATCGAGGCGGTGTGCTGACTTTTGATAGTAGCGGACGACGCTTGCTGTATGCCAACGAGTCTGGAACCGCTTATGCGATCTCCGTTCCTGAGGGCAAAATACGGCCTCTGGTCTCAAATGTCGGCGTAGTCCATTCGATCGCGACTGACCCCAATCATGTTCTTCTGGCATCAGGGAAGAAAGTGCTATTCTATTCACGATCTGACAATCTTGGCGAGAACCCACCATCTAACATGCAATCTCTGAGTGGTGGACAAATCTCTGGTATTGCCGTCGATACGACCAACAGCGCGTGGATTGCGGACTTCGATAACGGTCTCATTCAAGGACCTTTCCCTCGGAACTGAAATATACAATCAGTCCGTAGACACGCACTTTGTAATACTGTGTTCCGGTCACTAGCGAAACTTCTGTGTAGTTTATGGCGGATGTCATCCCCCAATGCGCACCGCGAATCTCAATCAATTCGCGTTGACTGACCTGCGCCATGGGCCACGACATGGCTTCAAGAATCACCGGACTGCGTTACTTACCATACCGTCGTTGAGAAACGTCCCTTCCGATGGGCACGATCTGCTTCCCAACTTGGCGCTCCACGGTAGATACTACGGCCGTGACCTCACCCACGGCCGCCGCCCTCGGCGAAATCGGATTGCCCGCTCCCGTCCGTGAATTGGCCTCGCGCCGCTGGGATGTGGCGATCGTCGGAGCCGGCCACAACGGCCTGGCCTGCGCGGCGTACCTGGCACGTGCGGGCAAGCGGGTGCTGGTGCTGGAGAGCCGCACGCGAGTGGGCGGCGCCTGCACCATCGAGGAGCCCTTTCCCGGCGTTCGCATGTCGCCATGCGCGTATCTGGCCGGACTGCTGCATCCCCTGGTTGGCTCAGAGTTGAATCTACCCGAGCGCGGCTTTCAGTGGACACCTGCGGTAAATGGATTGTTTGTCCCATTCCACGATGGCTCCAGCGTGCAGCTCTGGGACAGCGACGAGCGGTGCGAGGCCGAGATTCGCAACCTCGCTCCGGGCGATGTGGAAGGCTGGCGCGCGATGAGTGACGTGCTCCGTAGATTGCGCGACGCTTTGCGCCCGCCAGGCGATGGCGATCTATGGATCGGCGAGCCTCCTACCCGGCAACAGATCGAAGCGCGGCTCGGAAATGACGAACAAGCGAAGCGCGTGCTCTTCGAATGGTCGATGGCCGAATTCGTGGAACACTATTTGCGTGACGAACGGCTGCAGACGGCGTACCTCGGGCAAGGGGTGATTGGGACCAACGCGAGCCCATTCGACGCAGGAACCGCCAGTATCCGCTTCCATCATTCGTCCGGCCGATTGGGCGGGATGCCCGGCATGTGGGGCTACGTGAAGGGCGGCATGGGCATGGTTTCGTTCTACTTTTGCGATGCCGCGCTAGAGGCGGGAGCGATGGTCGCCACCGGCGTCCCCGTCGCGCGGATCGTGCCTGCCGAAGGCGTGGTCCTCGAGGGCGGCGAATTCATCGCTGCACCAATCGTGATCTCGAATGCCGACCCACGGCAGACGCTGCGGCTGCTGGGCCCTTCGGCCGATCCCAAGTGGCGCAAGCTCGTCGAGGAGATTCCGATGGAGGGCTGCACCGTGAAGCTGAACGTGCTTCTCCGCGAGCTACCCAACTTCACGGCGCGCCCCGGAACTGATCAGCCGCACCACTACGGACAAATCAACACACCACTCACCAAAGTTGAGTGGAAGGCGGCGTTTGCCGCCGCACGCCGCGGCGAATTGCCTCAGCATCTATGGTGCGAGCTGTACTTCCAGAGTGTCCATGATCCGACCGTTACCACTGGCGGGCAGCACACAATGAGCGTTTTTGCGCAGTATGTGCCGTACAAGTTCGCGCGCGGCACTTGGGATGAGCGGCGGGAGGAAGTCCGCCGGCTCGCGCTCAATTCCCTTGGCCGCTTCTGCTCCAATATCGAGAGTGCTGTCATCGACACCCAGGTGCTCGGTCCCCCGGATATCGAGCAGAGGGTCGGACTCACCGGCGGTCACATTTTTCAGGGTGAGTGCCTGCCTCCCTACATGTGGTCAAAGCGGCTTTCGGCGCGCACGCCCATGCCGGGCGTCTACTTGTGCGGAGCATGCACGCATCCGGGAGGCAGCGTGATCGGCATCAATGGGCGCAATGCCGCAATGGCCGTTCTCGGCGATGCTGCCTAGCTTCGCGCTCGCATCACGGACGAAACGCCACTTGTCGCAAAGTGACCCACGAGCCTGAAGAGAGGTTGATTGACCTGCGTCATTGCCCACGACATGGCTTGAAGATTCGCCGTGCTGCGTTACTATACCGTGGTTGAGAAACTTCCTCTCTGATTGGCACAATCTGCTTCCCGTGGCCGGGCTCGTCGTCCTGGCTGCCGCTGGAATATTCTTTTGGCTCCGGCGGAAGCCCGTGGACGCAAGCGAGATCGAACGCGAGCGGCGCGCGTATCTGAATCGCGTCGGGCGCATCGTCGAAGGCCAGGTGCTGGAAATCGTGGACCACGGCCGCGCGGCCGCCGCTGCCAAAGCGGAAGCTGGAACCACAGGAGTCTTCTCCCGGCGCAATGACGGCGCCTCTTCTCACGTCTCGCAAAAGCTTCTCTACTACACGTATGCAATTTCGGGAGTGACGTACGAGACCGCGCAGGACATCACCGGCCTCGAAGAGCGCCTGCACCTGACGCGCGTCAATTCGGGGCAGATCGCCAGCGTGAAGTACGACCCCTCGAATCCGAGCAACTCGATCCTCCTCGCCGACGATTGGTCGGGCCTGCACTAAATCCGTCGTGTGACAGATCCGGACGAAAGTTGCAGCACGTGAAACGCGCTGGAAAGGCTCCCTAAACTGGACTTCGCCCAGGGGTTCGAGTAATATTTCGCGGGTTTATTCGCTGTCATTCTAGCAAGGGGAAAAGGGGAAATTAGAAATACGAAATGCTTAAGAAGCGCACTGAACCGAAATCGAAAACTCTTTTGGAATCACTCGACGCACTCATCCAAGAGCACCATTTGCTGAAACACCCCTTCTATCAGGCGTGGGCCGAGGGGAAACTTTCAAAGGAATCGCTCCAGCTTTATGCGGAACAGTATTATCAACACGTCCGTGCATTTCCCGAGAATCTGAAGCATTTCGCGGCTCGGACGAGCGGCCCGCTGGCCGCGTTGGTGGAGGAAAATCTCGCCGAGGAACTCGACGCTTCGGCGCCCCACCCGATGCTTTGGCGCCAGTTCGCGCAATCGCTCGGTGTGAGCGACGCCGCGCTCGAGGATGCGCGCCCGCTTCCGGGGATCGCAGCGCTGCTCGATACGTTCGACGAGCTGGCGTCGCAGGGAACGATCGCGCAGGCGGTGGCTTCCTTCTACGCCTACGAAGCGCAGGTGCCGGAGATCTCCTCCCAGAAGATTGCCGGGCTTCGCCGCTTTTATGGCATCACGGAACCGCGCGCACTGGCCTATTTCGCCGTGCACGAGGAAGCCGACGTGCGCCACCGCGCTGCCTGGCGCGGCTGGCTGGCGAACCACAAGGACGCCGATACTTTCGAGGTGCTCTGTGCCGCGGAGCGCACCCTGAAGGCGCTGTGGGGCGCGCTGGATGCCGTGTACCCGCAAGCAAAAGCAGTTGCCGCCGCGAAGAATTAGGGGCCGGGACTGGGGTGATCGGTTCCGGGGGGAGGGTGCGGCTCTTACGGGCTGCACCCTGGCCGCTCTCTCGCGGCTCTTGAGTCTCAGCTGCCGGTCTTCTTGAGCGTCTGCACGCCTTCGCGCCCGCCGACAATCACTTCCTGCGTGTATCCGAGGAATAGCCCGTGCTCGACCGCGCCAACCACGTGGTCGAGGTGGTGCGCGATTTCCTTCGGTTTTTCGATGGGACCGAACGCGCAGTCCATGATGTAGTTTCCGCTGTCCGTCACGTACGGCTTCTTGTCCGATCCGAGGCGCAGCGAGGGATTGCCGCCGAGCTCCGTAAGCCTTCTGCCGGTGGCTTGCCAGCCGAATCGCACCACTTCGATCGGAACCGAAACCAGCGAGCCGAGCCGCTCGACCAGCTTCGATTCGTCCGCAATGACCACCATCCGCTTGCTCGCCGCCGCGACAATCTTCTCGCGCAGCAGCGCCCCGCCATGTCCCTTGATCAAGTAAAGCGTTCCAAGCTCCACCTCGTCGGCGCCGTCAATCGTGAGGTCGATTTGAGCGTGCTGCGCGAGGCTCGTCAGCGGGAGCTTCAGGCTATGGGCCTGGGTTTCCGTTTGCACCGATGTCGGAACGGCCGTGATTCGCAGGCCGTCTTCCGCGATGCGCCGCCCGAGCGCGCTCACGAAAAACGCAGCGGTTGAGCCGGTGCCGAGTCCAAGGACCATGCCGTCCTCGACCAGCTTCAAGGCCTCTTCGGCCGCGGCCTTCTTCCACTGATTTTGTTCCGAGAGATTCACCGGGTTGATTTCCCTGCCATCAAGTGCGGCCATGATAGCCGCCTGCCGGAAGCTTGCCAATCGAGCGAACTCACCGCCGGGGCGGCACAGAGCCCAATACTCATTTTACCTCGGGGAGTTTTCCGGCGGATTCCAGAATCTGGCGGGCAAGATAGTTCGTGACGTGCGCTTCATCCCGCGCTTCGACCAGATACGCGGAGCGGAGAAGCTGTTCCTTGCGCGTGCGCAGAGCGTCACGAATGGCCTGCTGCACCTGAACATCGGAGAACTGGCGCTCCCCGGCAGCTTCCTTCGCGAGAAGCTTCAGAATGCGGTAGCCTCCCCCTTTGAAGGGGATCGGCTGAGTGACTTGTCCCACCTTCAGTGACAGCACGGCCTTCTTCAGCGTCGGGTCGGACTGGTTGAGCGCCGATTCCGGGACGAAGCCGAGATCCCCGCCGGTGGATGCGCTGGAGTCCTCGGAATAATCCGTGGCCAGCTCCGTGAAGTCGGCGTTGGCGCTCAGCTTCTGCACGAGCATCGCCGCCTTGCGTCCCGCCTCCGCTTCGTTGGTGGCCTTGTCGTTCTTGCGGTTGTGCACGGTGGGGTCGGGCCGCGGCGTGATCACGATTTGGGCGATGTGGTACTGCGGCTCGGTCACGTTGAATTGCGAACGATTCTTATTGTAGAAATCGGAGATGTTCTGATCGGTGATCGAGATCTTGGCGACTACTTCGCGGTTCAGCAGCTTCTGAATCGAGAGCTGCCGGCGGATGTCGCTCCGCAGATCGTCCACGGAGAGCCCGGTATCCTTCAGCTTCTTTTGGAATTCCTCTTCGGTGTAGGGGCTTTTCGACTCGGTGAACTTGTCTTCGACCTCAGCATCGCTCGCCACCAGGTTCATTTTGTTGGCGCGCTCGATCAGAATCTCGCTGTTGATCAGCTCGTCGAGAATACTGAGCTGAAGGGAGAGAGCCTCTTCCTGCGAGGGCGCGGGCGCCTCGGCGTTCACGCGCGAGTGGAAGATCTTCTCGACATCCTCGCGGAGAATTTCCTTGCCGTTCACGGTGGCCCAGACGTTCGGACTGGGCGCCGCGCCTTTCCGGCAGGAGACCGCAAGCGCGCAGGCGGCGAGCGCCGCAAGAATCAAGGCTTTTCGCTTCAACGGGGGCTCCTTCCGACGAAAGACGCGCTTCAGGCAGCTTTCTTGACGCGGCCGGCGCGGATGCACGCGGTGCAGACCCGCACCTGCTTGCGCACGCCCTTGATGACGGCCCGTACGCGACGCAGATTCGGATTCCAGCGGCGCCGCGTTACGTTGTGGGCGTGGCTGATCGTATTGCCGTAGCGCGGCTTCTTGCCGCAGATTTCACATGCGAGTGCCATGTTTGCGTTGCTCCAGACTGGGAGGATTTTTGCAGAACGCGAAACTTCATGCTACCAGAGAATCCTTCGGCTACGAAGCAATTTGGCGTCCCTGAATGCCTGCTCAGCGCTTCTGGCCGACCAGCCCGGCGATCGTGTCCATCAAGTCGAATTTCGTGAGAACTTCGAGATTGCCTGTTTCCATCTCCACGAAAACGGCCGGGCTTTCGTGGCTCAGCAGGTGAGTGACCCGCTCGACCGGCGCATTCGAAGGCACCTGCGGAAGAGGCGCGCCCATCACTTCGCGGACAATCAGTTTGCGGAGATCCTTCCCTTGCAGCGCGAGATTCAAAATCTGGTCCTCGAACACGGTGCCGACCGAGCGGTCGTCCTCAAACACGGGCAGCTGAGAAATGTCCTGCTGCTGCATCGTTTGAAGCGCTTGATACACGGTGCGGTTCGGGCCCACGGTGATCAGGTCGCGCGTCTTGCCGTTCTGCCGCTTCACGCGAATCACGTCGGCGGCCGTGAGGGACACCTCAGTGTCCGCGTATCCTAGCTCGCGCATCCAACTGTCGTTGTAGATCTTGCTGAGATATCGCGTGCCGGTATCGGGCAGGAACGCGACGATCAGATCGCCCTTCTTGCAATCCTTGGCCACACGGAGCGCCGCCGAAACGCAACCGCCTCCCGAGCCGCCCGTGAAAATTCCCTCCCGCTTCGCAAGCCGTCGCGCCCAGAGGAAGCACTCTTCGTCGTTCACCTGCACGATGTCGTCCAGCACCGAGAAATCCATGTTTCCCGGCAGAATGTCCTCGCCGATTCCTTCCACCACGTAGGTGCGGGCCTTTCCGATGTTGCCGGTCTTCCAGTACTCGTAAAAGAGCGAGCCGTAGGGATCGACGCCGATGATCTTCACCTTCGCGTTCTGCTCTTTGAGAAATCGCCCCACGCCGCTGGCCGTGCCGCCCGTTCCGAGGCCGCACACGAAGTGCGTGATTTTCCCCTCGGTGTCTTTCCAGACTTCGGGACCGGTCGTGCGGTAGTGCGCCTCGGGGTTTGCCGGGTTCTCGTATTGGTTGGTGTAGTACGCGTTGGGAATCTCTCTCGCCAGCTTCTTGGCCACCGAATAGTAGCTGCGCGGATCCTCCGGCTCGACCGCCGTTGGGCAAACGATCACCTCCGCGCCGAATGCCTTCAGCAGATCGATTTTCTCGCGCGATTGCTTGTCCGTGATCGTGAAGACGACCTTGTAGCCCCTCACCGCCGCGACCAGCGCGAGTCCCATTCCCGTGTTACCCGACGTGGCTTCGACGATCGTCCCGCCGGGCCTCAGCAGGCCCTTGCGCTCGGCCTCGTCGATCATCCAGATGGCAATGCGGTCCTTCATCGAGCCGCCCGGATTGAGATAGTCGGCCTTCACGTAGACTTCGGCCGGCACATCCTTGGTGATGCGGTTCAGCCGGATGATGGGAGTGTGACCGGTGGCTTCGAGGATGTTGTTGCACTTCATCGGCGAGCGAATCTCCTGAAAAATCGTCTGATTCCAATAGCTTAGAGACTTCCCGAAAATCTGTCCAGCGGCAGTTTCCGACGATCCGATAGAAAGGGCTCCCAGGTCGACGGTTAGTCGAGCCTGGGAGATCGATCGTCGCCCCGGCTGCTAAGCCTTCGGGGCAAGCGGAAGCCTTATCGCGCGGGCGTGCTATGCTTTCCGGAGCGTGCCGCCCGTCGCGCCAAAACCCGAGTTCCTCTTCTACGATGGCCACTGCGCTCTATGCCATCGCGCCGTGAAGTTTGTGCTGCGGCACGACGTCTCGGGGAAGCTTTTTCGCTTTGCTCCCTTGCAAGGGCCGACATTTCAGGCGCAGGTTCCGCCCGACCGGCGTGCGGGCTTGCCCGACAGCATCGTGGTGCTTACCGAGGAAGGCGCGCTTCTCGTGCGTTCGGACGCGTTTCTTCATGTTCTGCGCCGGCTGGGTGGTGGCTGGAAGGGCCTGGCGGCGGTACTGGTCGTCGTTCCCCGGCCAGTGCGCGATTTCGCTTATGATTTTGTCGCGCGGATTCGTTACCGGGTTTTCGGCACAAAGGAAGACTGGTGCCCGATCGTGCCGCCCGATCTGCGCGCGCGTTTCGATCCTTGATGCAAGCAAGCACTGGGGAGGAATAAATGGAACGGCAGAACATTTCATCTGGGACGCCCTGGGAGCCGATCGTCGGATACTCGCGGGCGGTGCGCGTCGGCCCTTACGTTCACGTTTCGGGCACGACGGCCACCGGCGCGGACGGCAAGATCGTCGGCGTGGGCGACCCCTACGCGCAGACGGTCCAGACGCTGCGGAACATCGAATCGGCGCTCGAGAAAGCCGGCGCGCGCATGGCGGACGTCGTGCGCACGCGTATCTTCGTGACGAAGATCGCCGACTGGGAGAAAATCGGCCGCGCGCACGGCGAGTTCTTCGGAAAGATCCGCCCGGCCACGGCGATGGTCGAGGTCAGCCGGCTGATCGCCCCGGACATGCTGGTCGAAATCGAGGCCGAGGCGATTGTCACCGAAGGATAGGCAGGTGCCTTCGCGGCTGCGTCTTCAGCGCCCGCGCTAGGAAGATTGAAACCCGCCCGTGCAAAAATTACCTGCCTACCGTTTGCGTGCATAGCCTGTGCCCCGCACAATCAGCAAGTTAGAGCCCTCGAGTTTGGAATTTGCCGTGCCCATGGAGAGTCGTGACCGAAACCCACTAACCAATCGTGCGAGACCCGATTAACCCCCTAACACACGCACGGGTCTCGCACGCCCACCTTCTTTGCAGTCTGGTTCCCGGTGTTTGCGTGAGTCAGATCGGGGAGTGAAAAGCTACGCGCTAGCCGTGGATGTGCCTTGCGTTTCCTCGACAATGCGCCCATCGAGAAGATGGATCGCGCGGTCCGCGCTTTCAGCGTAGCGAGGATCGTGGGTGACCATGCAGATAGTGGCGCCATCCGCGTGCAACTGCCGCAACAAGCCCATCACGGCTTCGCTGTTTTTTGAATCCAGGTTTCCCGTGGGCTCGTCCGCGAGCAGGATCGAAGGCTGGCCCACAAGCGCGCGCGCGACCGCGACTCGCTGCTGCTGGCCGCCTGAAAGTTGCGAGGGGTAGTGCTTCGCCCTATGCGCCATGTCAACGCGCTCGAGCACTTCCTGCACCCGCTTCTTCCGTTCCGCAGCGCCCATGCTTCGATACGTCAGTGGCAATTCGACGTTCTCATACACGGTGAGGTCGCCGATCAGATTGAACGCTTGAAAGACGAAGCCGATCTCGCGGTTGCGAATGCGGGTGCGATCCGAGAGCGAAAGATTGTCCACCGCTTCGGTATGGATCCAGTAGTTTCCTTGGCTCGGGGAGTCGAGCAAACCGAGGATGGAGAGCAAGGTCGATTTGCCGCAGCCGGAAGGGCCGGCAATCGAGAGGAACTCGCCGGGCTTGATCTCGAGGTGCACGTCGCTCAGCGCGTGCGTCTCGACTTCGTCGGCGTGAAACACTTTCGTGACGCCTTCCAGGCGAATCAGGGGCTGTGCTGTGCTATTCATCCTTCACTCCTTCGATTGCTGCGGTTTACGAATCTCCGTGCCTACTTCAATTGCACGCGGTCGGAATTGTCCGAGGCTGACATGTCCGAGAGAATCACCTGGTCGCCGATTTGGAGCCCCTTGCGGATCTCCACGGTATTGACCGACGCGCGCCCGAGCTCGACCGGGACCCGGACGGCTTCGCTGCCGCCTTCCACTACTTTGAATAGGCCGACAGTGCTTTCGGGATCGCCGTGCACAGGGCGGCCGACGTATAGAACATCCGCGAGGCGTTCAATCTCGATCGTGCCCTCGACGCTCAAATCCGGAACAGCGCCTTGCGGCAGCGAGCCATCGAGCTTTACGTCCACCGTGCGCGTTCCGTTGGAGACGGAAGGATCGATGCGCATCACGTGACCCGGAATCACGCCGTTGTGCGTGTCAACCGAGGCCTTTTGTCCGATCTGGATATCTTTTGCTTGCGTCTCCGCGATTTGGAGCGCTGCCTTCAGTTCCGTCGGCTGCGACACCTTCGCCAAGGGCGCTCCCTGCGCCACCCGCTGGCCGACATCGACAGCGAGTTCCTGCAAGATGCCGTCCACGCCCGCGCAAACGTGCAACTGTGCAACCTGCGATCTCTTCAACTCGTGAAGTGCACGCTTCTGGTCAATGTTCGCCTGCTGGACGGCAAGCTGCGCGGTGATGGAGCTTGCAAAGGTCTCGACCTCCTGTTTAGCGAGATCATTTTGTTTGGCCAGTTCCTCGGCCTGCACTTCCGCAGTCTTCACGTCCAGCTCGGCGGCTAAACCGTTCGCTCGAAGTTGCTCTTTCGTTTGTTTGACCATTTCGGCAGTGCGATATTGAGAAGACACGCTCGCGGCCAGAGTGCGCTTATCCATGAGCTGGTTCTGAAGTTGCGCTTTGGTCTGCTCGTAGGACGCTTGGGCGCCTTTCAGCTGGTACTCGGCATCGAGAGCCTCTTGCTGCAATTGCGGGTTGCTCAGCTCCAGAATGGCGGTCTTCGCCTTTACTGCCGTCCCGGGCAGAAGATAGCGTTTTTCGACGCGGCCGTCTGTGGCCGCGGGAATCACCCAGACAGTTTCCGGCACCAGGGTTCCCAGCCCGCGCACCTCGCGCAGCATCGGCCCGCGCTTCACCGTGTCGGTCCAGATTGTCGAGCGGTCCACGCTCGGGGCCGCCGGCTTGAGCCGCGCCAGGGCGGCCGTGATCACCAGGACGAGCAACAATCCGGCGCCGGCGTAGGTCAATCGCCGAATCCTCTTTCGTCTTTTGTCTTCTGGGCGCGCGATGTCCACTCGTTTTTCTCCGCTATTCGTATCTCAATGCCACCATGGGATTGACGCGGGAGGCCCGCCGGGCCGGAACGTAACACGCGAACAAAGCCACCGCGCTCAACAGAACGGCTGTCAAAACAAAAGCGAGCGGGTCCCATGGTTTTACGCCGTAGAGCAAACTGCGCATCAGCCGCGTAAGCGCCAGGCCGCCCGCGACCCCGAGCGAAACGCCAATCAGAGCCAGAATCATGCCCTGCAGCACAACCATCCAGCGCACGTCCTGCGGGCTTGCTCCGAGCGTCATGCGGATACCGATCTCCTGCGTTCTCTGCTGCACGGAGTAGGCCATGATCCCGTAGATGCCGATCGCGGCCAAAAACAGAGCAATGGCCGCGAAACTCGTGAGAAGCGTCATGTTGAATTGCTCGCCGGCGATGGAGTGGGCGAGCACCTGGTCCATCGACTGGACCGTGCCGACCGGAAGCCCTCCGCTCGCGGTGCGGAGCTCTCGTTCAATTTCGTTGGTGAGAGAGTGTGGCTCGACGCGGGTGCGAACAAGCCATTGCATCGGTATGAGCGTGGCGTCAAGCGCCGTCAGGCGATCGTTCACCTGGGCAAGCGGCACGTACATCGTGGGTTGAGGATTGTAGTTGAGGCCATTGTCCCGCACGTCCCCAACCACTCCGATGATTTCCCGCGGAGGATCTTCAAATTGTGGGCCCACCCCCTTCGCGATTGTGATGCGCGCGCCGAGTTCGTCGCCCTTGGGCCAGAATTGCTTGGCCATCGCTTCGTTGATCACCACGACGGGTTCGGCGGCGCCGTCGTCGCGGTCGGTGAACGTTCGCCCGCGCAGCAGCGAGATGCGAAGCACTTCGAAGTATTCGGGCGACACGCTGCGCCATGATCCGCCACCCGTAAAAGGGCCGTTGGTCGGCGGACGGCCTTCGATGTTAAAGGGCAATCCATATCCGCCCTCAAGCGGAAGGCAGCAAGCTGCGGCCGCAGCTTCAACTCCGGGCAGGCTCTCCAGCCGCTGCCGCCCTTCGCGCACGACCTCTGCGACGGGGGCCGTCTTTTGAAAGCGCGCCCCACGTAGAGCCATGCCCATCGTAAGAATGTTGTGGGTTTGAAATCCCGGCTTCACATTAAGCGAGTCGTGAAACGTGCGCATCAGCAAGGCTGCGCCTACCAGCAGGACCATCGCCATGGCAAGTTCGGTCACCACCAGCACCGATCGTGTTTTGTTTCCGCGCAGCCCGGTACCGCTGCGGGTGCCGCTCTCGTTGATGGTCGTTGCCAGGTCTGTGCGCGAAGCCTTGATGGCGGGGATGAGACCCGCAAGCATGCCGGTGAGCACGGCTACGGCCAGCGTGAACACGAGAACGCGCCAATCGAGGGAAATCGCCTCCGCATGCTCGCCGATTCGAGGCAAGTTGGCAGGATTGATGCCCAGCAGAAATCGCACGCCGAAGTAGCCGAGATACAGCCCCAGCGCGCCGCCTACCAGCGAAAGCAGCACGCTCTCCGTGAGCAACTGCCGCACGATCCTTCCCCGCCCGGCGCCCAGTGCGGCCCGAATCGAGATCTCGCGTTTTCGCAGAGTCGCCCGCGCCAACATCAGGCTTGCCACGTTCGCACAGGCGATAAGAAGCACGAAGCTAACGGCTCCCAACAGGACCAGCAGGGAGGTGCGTATATTCGCAACTCGCACTTCGTGCATGGTCTCGACTGTGAGTCCCCCTTTCGGGTCCATCATGGCTGGATACTTTCTGCGGAACTCTTCGGCGACCACCTGCGTGGCGGCTTTGGCCATCGCCAAAGTGACTCCCGGCTTCAACCGCGCGACACCGAAAAGATCATTTCCTTGATTGCTGCTGTTCGGATCGGCCTGCAACGGAAAGCACATGTCTCCGAGGGGCAGGTCGGGAGTATAGAGTGGCGCCATGACTCCGATCACGTTATACGCCGTGCCGTCCACATCAACGGTCCTGCCGACGATGTGCGGATTTGCGCCGAATCGGCTCCGCCAGAGTCCGCTGCTGATTACAACCACAGGGAGCCCGCCCGCTGCATCTTCCTCCGCCGTGAACGCGCGGCCTGCCACCAGCCGAACGCCAAACAGCGAAAAGAAGTCCGCCGACACTTGCGTGGCTTGGAACTGTTCGGGCTGGTCGCCTCCGAGGAGATTCACGCGCAGCGTGCCCGGGAAACCGTAGAGCGTGGATTCCTCGAAGACCCGGGGCTGATCGTGCCACAGCATGTACTTAGGGATTGAAATGACGGGACTCTGGCCACCGCTGAATGTCTGCATGAGGACCACCATGCGGTCCGCCTCGCGATAGGCCAGCGGCTGCAAAAGTACCTTGTCCACGACCGTGAAGATTGCCGTGGTCGCGCCGATGCCGAGGGCGAGGGTGAGGATGGCGACGGTAGTAAAGCCGGGATTCTTGCGCAACGTGCGCAAGCCAAAGCGCAGGTCTTGCAGCAGTGCCTCGAACCACGGCAGGCCGCCGTGGCCGCGAAGATCTTGTTTCGCCTGCTCCGCGCCGCCCGAGGCAGCAGAGGCTTGTCTTGGGGCTTCTCCCGGCATCTTGCTCTCGCTCACGATGTCCTCCGTGTGCGTTTGCAGGTGGCCGTGAAGTTCGTCCGCCAGATGATGCTCACGGCGTACCTCGCCAAAAGTCCGCCGCAGCGAGTACGCCCCGTGCTCTAGAGCGGCGCCTAATAGTGCGTATTTTGTGCATTATTCATACCTCAATGCCACCATTGGGTCAACGCGCATCGCCCGCCGCGCGGGGATCCAGCACGCGAGCAACGCGACGCACGACAACATGACCGTGGCGGCGGCATATACAACCGGGTCGGTCGAACTGACTCCAACCAATACATGGCTGATCGTGCGGCCAAGGGCCCATGAAGCGATCAATCCGACGAGCACGCCCGCGATAACCAGCACGACTCCTCGCCGCAAGACCAGTACCAAAATATCCTGTGGACTTGCGCCAAGCGCCATGCGAATGCCAATCTCGTGGGTTCGTTGGTTGACCGCAAACGACACCACCCCATAGACTCCCACCACTGCGAGAAGCAGGCCCACAAGTCCCATCTGCACGGCAAGGGATGCTCCGAGTCGAAAAACGAAATAGCCTGTGCCTCCCTCCAGAGACTGTTTCATCGTCCGCAAATCAACGATTGAAACATCGGGAGCAATAGCGTGTGTTTCCCGTTGCACCTGGGCCGCGAGCGATTCGGGCGGAACACGAGAGCGGATCTCCAACACTCTTCTCGAAACGTAATTTTGTGCGAGGGGAACATAGAAGTAGGGCTGAAAGTCTTCGGCCACCGTTTGGTACTTTCCATCCCGCGCAACACCTATGATCTCAACGAGAGGACCCGTCGCGTTTTTCATCCTGAACCTCTCGCCAATGGGATCCCGGTGAGGCCAGAATTTCCTGGCCATCGTTTCGTTCACGATCGCCACTGGCGGCGCCGTTTCGTTGTCACCTTCGGTGAAACCGCGGCCTCGAAGAAGAGGCACTCCCATCGTCTCGAAATACCCTGGATCGATAGTGTTGTACAGGATTGAAGGAGGCTGGCGGTTCGGGTCGGCGGGTTGAGATTCGCTAAGGACCGGTGTCCTCGCGGGAAACGATCCAATCGGCACGCTCCCAGCAAGGCTGGCCGCCTGAACTCCAGGCAGCGCTCGGATGCGGTCTTCGAGTTCACGATAGAATTCCACGGTACGCGCATGGTCGTAACCATCTTGAGAGGGATCCGTAATCAAATTCAGAACGTGGTCGGGATTGAAACCCAGATAGGTTCCTTCGATGTGCTCCAGACTGCGGACAAAGAGGCCGGCGGTAATCAACAGCGTCAACGAACAGGCAATTTGCGCGATGACCAAATCGCTATGGAGACGGTGCTTACCTCCGCGGGTCAGTCCCTCATCGCGCAGCACGGAGTTCACATCGGCACGAGAGGCACGCAAGGCAGGCGGCAGGCCGGAGACGATCCCGGCGAAAACTGCGGCCGCGAAAGCATACATGTAGACGCGCCAATCAAAAGCAAAGTCTAGGCGTAAGGGAAAATTTGGAAAGTGCACGGAAGGAGCCAAGCGATTCGTCAAACCTGCCAAGGCAAGTCCACTGACGCCTCCGAGGAGCGCCAGCAGAAGAGTTTCGGTGAGCATCTGACGAATCAGACGACTAGGGACAGCGCCCAGCGCAGCGCGAACGGCTATCTCGCGCTGGCGGACCAGCGCCCGCGCGAGGACGACATTGGTAACGTTCATACAAGCCAGCAGCAAGATCAATCCTGCGAACACTAGAAACAAGACGCCGATCACGATAAAGATGTCGTTCGCATATGGCTGTGGTCGAGCGCGTTTCTCTGGAATCACGCGCACGCGGATTCCAGCGTCCGTCGCTGGATACTGTCCAGCCAGCCGCAAGGCGATCACATCGAGAGAGTTTTGCGCTTTGGGAACACTCACACCAGGCCTTAGTCGTCCGAACGCTAAGATTCGCCGCTGTCCGCGATCGAGCGTAAAATGGTCCGAAGATTCTTCCATAGCGACCGCGCCCAGCGGCAGATACCCGTCTATCTCAAAAGGGGAAAACATCCCGCGGAAATCTCTCGGTGCTACACCGATGATCGTGGCCGCTCTTCCGCTTATGCGGACCTGCTTGCCCACGACGTCGTTATCGCCGCCGAATCTCTTCTGCCAGAAGGAATACCCGAGAACAAGGAGAGGTGGCTGGCCGAACACTTCGCCATCGCCGGGGAGAATCAACCGACCGAAAGCGGGCCTCAAACCAAGTGCAGCAAAGAAATTTGCCGAGACATAGGAAACTGACAGTTGATCCGTTCGGTCGTCGGCCCTGAGCGCGACCGTACTTATGACATTCGCAAAAACGTCGGAGAAGGCATCGGTTTGGTTGCGAAAATCAATGAACTCGGGATACGAGAATCCGGACACCCCCACAGGAACGTTTTTCTGTTGAATTGCGAGCGCAGTGATTTGTTCAGGGCGGCGCACGGAGAGTGGGGTGAGAAGAAAACCATTCACCATACTAAAGATGATGGTGTTTGCTCCAATTCCTAGTGCCATCGTAAGAACGACGACCGTGGTGAAGCCGGGATTCTTGCGCAGCATTCGGAGGCCGAAGCGGACGTCCTGAAGCAGCGACTCGAGCCAGGGGAAACCGCGGCGCTCGCGGTAGTTCTCTTTGGTTTGCTCGACGCCGCCGAGCTTGATGAGCGCATTGCGGCGCGCCTCTTCCGGCGTCATCCCGGCGCGCAGATTATCCGCGACGTGCATTTGCAGGTGGCATTCAAGCTCCGCGGCGAGCTCGCTGTCGCGCCGCTGCTTGCCGAACAAACCGCCGACGCGCAGGAACCACGCCCGTATTGCTCGCATATTCCCTCTCCGCTCACTCATGACGCAGAGCCACCATGGGATCGACGCGCATCGCCCGCCGCGCGGGAATCCAGCACGCGAGCAAAACGACGCCGAGAAGAATCGCAACCACGCCGGCAAACGTAATTGGGTCGGTGGCGCTCACGCCGAACAGCATTGTCGCCATCAGCCGGGTCAGAGCGAGTGACGCGGCGAGCCCCAACGCGATGCCAACCAGAGCCATTTTTCCTCCTCGGCTAAGTACCATGCGAAGAACGTCGCCTGGCCGGGCGCCCAAAGCCATCCGGATTCCGATTTCATGCGTCCGCTGGGCCACCAAGTAGGAAACGACGCCGTAGATGCCGATGGCCGCGAGCAAAAGCGCGATGGTTGCAAACACCCCCAGCAGAACCATTGAGAATCGCCTCTCGGCCAGAGATGCCGCCATGATTTCGCGCATCGTTCGCACGTCGTACAGAGGAGCATTGCCGTCAATCGCATGAATTCCCCGGCGGATAGGGTCTATCAGACTCGCCGGCGACCTTGCAGAGCGCACGACGACGTACGTTGTGCTCGCTGCGATTGGCAGAAACGGCCCGGCGAGCTGCTGAAAAGACCAGTAGGTTTGGTAGTGCGTTGCCCCCTTCGGATCGGTGCCGAGACCCCATTGTCTTACGTGGCCGACGACTCCAACGATCTCCTGGCTGGGGCCTGTGCCAAAATGCAGCCGTTTGCCGATGGGGTCCTCGCCGGGGAAGATGCTGTTCGCCAGGTCCTCGTCCACAACGACCACCGGCGGAGCCGTGAGATCGTCCGTTGGCATGAACGCGCGGCCGCGCATCAGCGGAATTCGCATGGCCTGAAAATAGTCGGCCCCCACGAAATAGGTGAGTGTTATGGGTAGTTCATTCATCTTCGCGGGCTTGGGTTTTTCATCGGGCCAGAAGATCACCTCGCTATCGCCTTCGAAAGGCAGCACGCCGAGATCGACGCTCGCGGCCTGCACCCCGGGTATCGCGGCTACGCTGTCAACGAGTCCATGCAGTGCTGCGTGCGCCCTTTCGGGACTGGACATGATTCCCGACGAAAAGCTGACGCTGAACGTCAGAACGTTCTCCGGGTCAAAGCCAGGGTTGACGGCCCACACCTTTTCCAGGCTGCGAATCAGCAGGCCCGCTGCGATAAGAAGCACGAGAGCGAGCCCGAGCTCCCCCGCGACCAACGCGCCCTGAATGCGATGGTGCGCCCCGGTGTTTCCGCGACCGCTTTCCCTCAGGGCCTCCTGGAGATTCGTCTTCGATAACCTCAGTGCCGGAACCAAGCCAAAGAGAATGCCGGCCAGTACCGAGACGCCCAGCGCGAATGAGAGAACGCGCCAGTTGATTCCTACGCGGGCAACCGCCGGCAAGGCCGAGGGAAGAATACTCAGGAGTCCCCGCGTGCCCCAGCTTGCCAGCCCGACTCCGACGGCGCCTCCGGCCAGGACGAGCAGAATGCTCTCGACCAGTAGTTGGCGCACGATGCGGGCTCGACCGGCGCCGAGCGCGGCGCGGATCGCGAATTCCTGCGTTCGCCCGCTCGATCGCGCGAGCAGCAGATTCGCCACGTTTGCGCAGGCGATCAACAACACGAAACCGACTGCTCCCCAAAGCATCAGCAGCGACGGGCGAATGTCGCCTACGAGATCGTCTTTGAGCGGTTCAATCCAGACGGATAATCCGTCGTTGACGCCTGGATACGCAGCAGCCAGGCTTTTCCCGAACCGGTCCATTTCCGCTTGGGCCTGAAGAAAAGTTACGCCATCCTTGATGCGTCCGACGGTGCGCAAGCCCAGACTGTTTCGGCGGTCCCGCAAGAGAGGGTTGTCCCACTGGCCCACGGGAAGAAACACATCGTCGAAAAAACTTCCCCGGAACCGTAAGAGATGAACGTCCGACGGGACGACTCCGATGACCGTGTAGTCCTTGCCGTCGAGCGTGATGCTTTTGCCGGGGATTTCGGGGTCTGCTCCGAACCGGCGTTTCCACAAGCCTTCGCCGATCAGCGCGACGGGCGCGGCGCCGAGTTGGTCTTCCTCCGCACGAAACGTGCGTCCCAGGAGGGGGCGAATGCCCAGCAGGGAGAAGAAATTGGCAGAAACCATCTTGCCCTGGAGGCGCTCGGGATCGCCCAGGCCGGTTCGTGTGAAGGATTCGGTACGCCAGCAGGCGATGCCTTCAAAAGTGGCGTTCTCTCGCTGGACGTCGAGGAAGTTTGGATACGAAAGCATTGCCTTCTGGAATTGCGGCCATCTCGCGTGTACGTCCACAATTCGGTCCGGCTGTGGAAAGGGAATTGGATTGAGCAGCGCGCCGTCGATCACGCTGTAAACCGCCGTGTTGGCGCCGATGCCGAGAGCGAGGGTGAGGACGGCGACGGCGGTGAAGCCGGGGTTCTTGCGCAGCATGCGCAGACCGAAGCGCACATCTTGCAGCAGGGATTCGAGCCACGGGATTCCGCGGCGGTCGCGAACACTTTCTTTCGTCTGTTCGACGCCGCCGAGCTTGATAAGGGCATCGCGACGCGCCTCTTCCGGCGTCATCCCGGCGCGGAGGTTGTCGTTAATGTGCATTTGCAGGTGGCATTCAAGCTCCGCGGCAAGCTCGCGGTCGCGTCGCTGCTTGCCGAACAAACCGCCGACGCGCAGGAACCACGCCCGTATTGCTCGCATATTCCCTCTCCGCTCACTCATACCGCAGCGCCACCATCGGATCCACGCGCGAGGCCCGGCGAGCGGGTATCCAGCAGGCCAGCAGCACAGCGGCGACCAGGACTCCGACGACCGCGACGAATGTGAGTGGATCGGCCGGGCTGACGCCGAAAAGCACGGTCGACAAAGCCCGCGTGAGTACCAGCGACACTAGAAGACCGACCGCTAAGCCGAGTATTGCGAGCTTCAATCCCTGGCTCAGCACCAGCAGCAAGACGCTTCGCGGTTGGGCGCCGAGCGCCATACGAACGCCGATCTCTTGCGTGCGCTGCCGTGTGGTGTAGGCGAGGACTCCATAGATTCCGATACTGGCGAGCAGCAGCGCTACGACTCCGAGTCCGCCAACGAAGACGCCAGCGATCCGCTGGGTAGCTGTGCGGAGAGCAATGCGCGAATCAAGTGTCGAGAGATTGAAAAGCGGCAAATCGGCGTCGATCGAATGGACGGCATCCTGCACAGCGGTCGCGGCCGCAAGGGGATCCCCCGGCACTCGGACAAGAATGGCGCCATTCCCGCTGAATTGCTGAAAGAGCGGAAGGTAGACGAACGGGTCCGATCTCTGTCCAAGAGTGTCGTAGTCGATGTTTTCGGCCACGCCGACTACGGTGAAGGAGTGCCACTTGGTGCGAATCTGTTTGCCGACCGCGTCCATGTGAGGCCAATAGCGATTGGCGAAAGCCGTGTTCACGATGGCAACGAACCGCGAATCGCCGTTGTCGCTAGCCGTAAATTCGCGGCCGGCTACAAGAGGAATCTGCAGCGTCCGCAGGAAATCGGGCCCCACGTTCGCGAATGTCAGGTTCATTGACTCGTGTGCCTGTGGAACGTACCCCTCCGCTTGGATCAATTGTGTCTGGACTTGATAGCTAAGCGGAACAAAGTCGGACAGCGTCGCTGATTCAGCCCCGCCAATCTCTTGAAGTTTGTCGAAAAGACGGCGATCGAATTCATTGCCGGACCTCTCGTCATAGGCAAGCCCGGCGAAAATGTACTCATAGAGCAGAACGTGATGTGGGTTGAAACCCGGATTGAACTGTTCCGCCATGCGCGCACTACGGATGAAGAGGCCAGCGCACACCAACAGAAGGAGCGACATCGCGAACTGCGCCACGACCAGCGCGCTCGAGAGACGAGCTTTGCGTGTGCTACCCGACGCGCGGCGGGTTCCTTCCTGTAGAACTCTCGCCGGCTGCTGCCGCGAGGACCGCAGTGCGGGCAAAATTCCGAAAATGATGGCGGTGAAGACCGAAACGATAAAGGTTGCAACGAAAACGGTGCGATCCGCCCTCACCGTTATCGAAAGAGGAACTTCTGCAGTCGGAGGGACAAAAGTGCCCAGCGTTCCGGCGGTCCACAACGTGAAAAGCATCGCGATGCCGCCGCCAAATGACGATAGGATCAAGCTTTCGACGAGCGACTGGCGCACCAGCCGCCAGCGCGTCGCCCCAAGCGAGAGCCGGATCGCCATTTCGTGTGCGCGGCTGAACGACCGCACCAACAGCAGATTTGCCACATTCGCGCAGGCGAGGAGTAGCACTACTCCGGAGATGGCCAGCAGCAGGAATAGGATCGTGTGGAGCTGAAAATTCGCCCCAAACGGCGCACGCCAAAGCGGACTGACGGTCACGGTGAAATCACCCCGATGATCGTCCGGGAATTGCGCCACGATTTGCCGCATGAGCACGTTCAAATCGGCCTGCGCTTGTGCCACGGTAACCCCTGGCCTGAGCCGGCCCGTGCACACAAACCAATTTTCATCGCGCTTCTCGAGTGGGTTCAGGCTTTCGCCGTACAGCGCCCCGATCATTTTCACGGGAATCCACAGGTCATAGCTCAAGCCCGTCTGAGTGCCTACAAATTCTCGCGGCGCCACTCCGACAATCTCAAAAGGGTGACGGTTGATCTCTATCGTCTGACCGAGTACCGATTGCTCTCCGCCGAAGTTCGTTTGCCAAAAGTGATAGCTGATCACCGCAACCAGCGCGCCGCCAGGTTGCGTGTCTTCGCTTGGCAGAAAGCCTCGCCCAAGAATCGGCCGGACGCCGAGAGCGTCAAAGTAATTCTCGGACACCCAAAGGCCCCATGCGCGCTCCGGCTTGTCCTTGGTCTTGATGCTTAAGGGCGTGGGATCGGCCGCAAGGATGGTCGAAAAGGTCTGGTTGCGGTCCCGCAGGTCCACGTAGTCACGATAGGAAATAGTGGTTTGGTCTCGTTCGGCATGCGTCGAGAGGACGGCATACTCATTGGCGTGTTTCACTCCCGGAATGGGATTGAAGACGGTGGAATTGATCCAACTGAAGATCGTCGAATTTGCGCCAATGCCGAGGGCCAGGGTGAGAACCGCAACGATGACGAAGCCGGGATTCTTGCGAAGCGTCCGTAGGCCGAATCGGATGTCCTGAAGCAGGGATTCCAGCCACGGGAAGCCATGGTGATCGCGGTAGTTTTCTTTCGTCTGCTCGACCCCGCCAAGTTTGATCAGGGCCTGACGCCGCGCCTCCACCGGCGTCATCCCCGCGCGCAAATTATCCTCGATGTGGAATTGGAGGTGGCTCTCCAGCTCTTCGGCCAGCTCGCGGTCACGCCGCTCCTTGCCGAATAGCCCGCCCAATCGCACAAACCATGCTCGCATCGCACTCATCGCGACACTTCTCCGGGCGCCAGGAACCGCGCGAGGATCGCCGTGGTCTGCTCCCATTCGCGGGCTTCCTTTTCCAGTTGCTTTCGTCCCGCGCGGGTGAGCTTGTAGAACTTCGCCTTGCGGTTATTGTCCGAGACGCCCCACTCGGACGAGATGTAACCTTCCTGCTCGAGTTTCAGCAGAGCGGGGTAGAGCGTGCCGTAATTGACGGAGAGAAGATCGCCGCTGGTCTGCTCGATGCGGCGCGCGATGCCGTAGCCGTGCAACTCGCCCATGGCTTCGAGCGTCTTCAGCACCATCAGCGCCAGTGTTCCTTGCCAGACGTCGGATTTGTCGTTTGCCATTTGCGCGTCATCTCCTATTGGATACCCATAGAGATACTGCCACAGCTCCTATGGGAAAGCAATAGGGCATTGGAAGGATTCTGGCGGTGAGGAATTGGGAGACGAAATGCTCAGGACGCGGTTTCGGCGCTGGCGCGGATTTCCTGCCACCGCTTGGGGCGCTTCTTTGCGTCGAGGACTTTTTTGCGCAGGCGGATCGATTTCGGAGTGACTTCCACGTATTCGTCGTCGGCGATGAACTCGATGGCTTTTTCGAGCGTCATGTCGCGCGGGGGGATCAGGCGAATGGCTTCGTCGGCGGAAGACGACCGCATATTCGTCTGCTTCTTTTCCTTCGTGATGTTTACGTTCATGTCGTCTTCGCGGGCATTTTCACCGGCGATCATTCCCTCGTAGACTTCCACGCCCGGCCCGATGAACATCTCGCCGCGTTCCTGGATGCCCCAGATCGCGTAGGCAACCGAGACGCCCGGCCGATCGCACACGAGCGCTCCCGTAAGGCGCATGGCCATGTCGCCGGCATATTCGGTCCAGCCTTCGAGCAGCGAGTGGATGAGCGCGGTGCCGCGCGTGTCCGTGAGCAACTGGCTGCGCAGCCCGATCAATCCGCGCGAGGGGATGCTGAACTCCATGCGCACCCGGCCGGAATGATGGTTCACCATCTTCTTCATTTCGCCGCGGCGGCTGCCGAGCGATTCCATCACGATCCCGATGAAGGATTCCGGGCAATCGACCACCAGCAGCTCAAGCGGCTCGAGGCGGCGGCCATTCTCGGTGCGCACCACGATTTCAGGCTTGCCGACCATCAGCTCGTATCCTTCGCGGCGCATCGTCTCGATCAGGATCGCGAGCTGTAATTCGCCGCGGCCGAGCACGCGAAATGCGTCGGTGGCTCCCGTGTCTTCCACGCGCAGCGAGACGTTCGTCAGCAGCTCTTTTTCGAGGCGTGCGCGCAAGTCCCGCGACGTGACGAATTGGCCCTCGCGGCCCGCGAACGGAGACGTATTGATCGTAAACACCATCGCGAGCGTCGGCTCGTCAATCGTCAGAGGCTCGAGCGGCGCGGGATTCGCGAGATCGGTGATGCTTTCGCCGATCTGAATGCCTTCGACTCCGGCGATGGCCACGATGTCGCCCGCGGCAACTTCCTCGGCTTCGTCCCGGTCCAGGCCGCGAAACGTGAAGAGCTTCGTGATTTTCGTCGGCTGAATTGTTCCGTTGAGTCTCGAGATCGCCACTTCCGTCCCGCGCTTGAGAGTCCCGTTGAAGACGCGGGCAATGGCCAGGCGCCCCAGGAAATCGCTGTAATCGAGGTTTGTCACCTGGATTTGCAGCACGCCGTCGGGATCGCCCGCCGGCGGAGGAATGGAAGTGACGATTTGCTCGAAGAGCGGCAGGAGCGTGGTCGAATCATCGCCGATTTTGAGGTGCGCCACTCCGGTCTTCGCGTTCGTATAGATCACCGGGAAATCGAGCTGGTCTTCCGTGGCGTCGAGATCGATGAAGAGATCGTAGATCTCGTCGAGCACAGCGGCCGGCCGCGCGTCGGGCCGGTCGATTTTGTTGAGCACCATGATCGGTTGCAGCTTGGCGGCCAGCGCCTTTTGCAGGACGTAGCGCGTCTGCGGCAGCGGGCCCTCGCTCGCATCCACCAGCACGAGCACGCCGTCCACCATGCGGAGCGCGCGCTCCACCTCGCCGCCGAAATCGCTGTGGCCGGGCGTGTCCACGATATTGATCTTCGTGCCGCGATATGTGATCGCCGTGTTCTTCGCGAGAATCGTGATGCCGCGCTCGCGCTCGAGCTCGTTCGAGTCCATCACGCGCGTGACCAGTTCCTGGTTCTCGCGGAAGATGCCGCTCTGGCGCAGCATGGCGTCGACGAGCGTCGTCTTGCCATGGTCCACATGGGCGATGATGGCGATATTGCGGATCGGCGTCGTCATAAGTTTTGCGGTGGCTCGGCGGCCAAACGGAAAGGGCCGCACGCGCACTCTTGCAGCCCCGATGTATTCCCAAGAAGGAGTTTCTGGAGCAACAAACGCACTTATAGTTTAGCACGTGCGCCTAAGGGGCGTCACCCCGTGGCCCCTCAAGTTTCACGCTGGAACACACAGGCACAAAAGAGAACCCCGCCCCTCCCATTTTTCGGGAGGGACGGGGTTTGGCTGTCTCTACTGCGATCTGTGTTGCGCCTAGAAAAGGAACTTCAAGCCGAATTGAATCACGCGCGGCGTGACCGAGGTCGAATTGATTTGGCCGAAGTTCGTAGCGGTGAGCGACGTTGAAACCGGATTACTAAACTGCGGGTGATTCCAGACGTTGTAGAACTCCGTCCGGAATTGCAGCGTCCCCCACTCGGTTATCTTGGTGTTCTTCTGGAGCGAGAGGTCCCAGTTCCATTGCCCTGGGCCGGTTATGATACCGACCGGAGCGTTGCCCCAACCAGTGCCAGCGACGAAGTAGTTAGAGGGACTGGGGGAGAACAGACCTGCTCCGCAGGTTGCGGTGGGACTGCCGGTTGGATTATTGACTCCACCGATACAGTACGGAGAGTTAGCAGGGATGGTGGCGAACGAGGTAAAGGCAGCCGTATTGATCCAAGACCCACTCAGCACACGCTGCGTGGTGCTGCCGGAGGTAGCTACCGAAGTCCCCGACTGGCAGACGCCGTCGGCTCTGCAGTTGACTGGATTGGATAGAAGGGCCCTGCTTGTAGAACCGCCGTAGATCGAGCCGCCACCACTGTCCGTAACCGTCATAGGCTGGCCGTTCTGAACAGTGGTGACGCCGGACACGGTCCATCCGCCCAGGACCTTGCCGCTGAGTCCCTCCTTCGATTTCCACGGTAGATCGTAGCTATAGCTCACAACGAGCCTCTGCGAACGCCCGGCGGAGTACGGCCCGTACTGCTGCGCGAAATCGAGAGGGTTGTTGCTGCCGGACGTGCCGAAATCAGTTTGGCCGGCGTCTAACAACCCGGATACAGCACTATTGACGTTCGTAAGGTTCTTGCTCCAAGTGTAGGACGCCTGCAAGAGCATGCCGTGCGAGAAGTTGTGCCGGATTTGAGCTTGCAGGCTGTTGTACTTGGCGTCTCCGTTTGTATTGGTAGTTGCCAATGCACCTGCGGTATAGCCGAGGTAACTCACGCGGGCCGGCACGTTCTGCGTTGTGTTGACCGTAAGGGGCGTGGCGTTTGCCGGATCGTTGAACGGAATGGGATTACCACCGGGGAAGTTGGGATTCTTGAGCATCGCCTGATCCTGTGGTTTGCAATCACCGGTAGTTCCACCGCAGAGGACGGAGGCGAGGGGGCCGACGAGATGCGCAGCGTTCGTGGGTGATCCCTGGTTCAATACGTGGATGCTGTGCGAGCCGACGTAGCCGACATCGACCACCCATCCGTGCCCGAGGTCATATTGAAAATCCAGGTTATATTGCTGCGTAAGCGGAAGCCGATTGGACATCTGATTGGAGGTGGCCGTGAACCCGAGGGCGGAGTAGTTCAGGGCGCCAAAAAGATTGTAACCGTTGAGGTTATACCCAGCCCCAGACAGATACCGCGGGGTCCAGGTAAGCGGAATGCCCACAACGGACTGGAAGGGAGTATGGAGCGTGTTCTCCAAATTGGAGATTGCCGTTCCGTTGATTGTTCCACTGTAAGGAGGCAGATTTAGCATACCGTCGACCAGATAGATACTGCCGGCCCGGTCATAAAACCAACCGTAACCGGCACGGACGACGAATTTACTTCCGAGAGGCTGCCACGCTACGCCCAAGCGCGGCATGAAGTTACTGAGCGGCGAGCCGGAGAGCAGCGAGTTGTTACTGTTCACCTTGACTCCCGTCGAACCGCCGGGGCCAACCAGTCCAGCAGACCGATCATAGTTTTTCGGGACGACAAATCCCGCGAGCGTCGTGCCTCCGTTTAGAAAGAAAGAGCCGGTATTTGCCAACGCTAACTGACTGGCCCATATGTTTGTGAACTGTCCAATCTTGTCGGACGGCCAACCATCGTATTCCCAGCGCAGACCGGCATTGACAGTGAGCTTCCTGCTCACCTTGATATCATCCTGGACGAACCAGTCGAATGCCCTGATACGGTTATAATGAGTCAGCAATCCCCTCAATGCGATGGGAACGGCGCCCCCCGCGCAGTTAGAGAAGCCGAGGAAGCCGCAACCCGGCGTCGGAATCCCGCCGCTCGGGGGAAGACCGGTTTGCGGCGTGTTATCGATCGCGAGCCCCGAGCTGCTGGTCAGGAAGTCCGCGATGTTGTTGAAAAGTACTTCGCCCCGGCCGCTGGCGGGAGTCGTGTTGTTGTACTGGTCCCACTGGCCGTCAAAACCCGCGCGGAGAGTATGCTTGCCATGGTTCCAGGAAACCTGGTCTCCGACCTGGAACTGGTTGTCGATGTTGGAGCCGGTGCCCGCGAAGTTTCCGCCCTGGCTCCAACTTCCCGACGGTGAATAGAGATTGATGACGTCAATGCTCGGTATGATTCCGAAGTCCGCGATTGGAAGCGCCACATTAGCAGAACAGGGCTGTCCGTTGTTGTTCAACGGAATGATCGAGCCGCCATTCGCCAGGTTGCAAGCCAACAAAGGGTTCGGATCGATGGCGTTTTCCAGGTTCCGCTGGAACGTGAAGCGCGCCTCGTTGATCAGGTTGTTTGTAAGAGTCGACGTCAGCCGCAGCGTACCGGTGTGGCTGAGATAGGTAACATCCGCGGGCGAACCTGGATTGCAGTTGCCGATCAGGCAGTCGAAGCTCTGAATCTGGGGATCGGACTGGTACAAATATCGCTCCGAGAGAGTGTTCTTGGGAGAGATAATCCAGTCGATATTCGCCATGTATTGATTCTCGTTGGCGCGCGTGGGTAGGGAGATGGCCGTCTGGCAACCCGAAGAAGGCAGGCCGGGAATCGTCACGGGGCAGTTCTCAGGTGCGGCGGCGATCCAGTAGCCGCCCTGGTTGTAGCCGCTCTTGACAGCACCGTGTGCCTGAAGGAGGGCGATGGCGGTGTTGGTGATCTGGGCGCCGTTGTTTTGAATCAATACGCCATCATTCCAGCCTCTGTTGCAGTTTATTGGGACGGCAGGGACGACCGGGGGGGGCGGGGGCGGGGTAGACATCGGGACGCCAAATCCGTTGACACTGGCGGGGCAGACCGCGCTCCCAGGACCAAATATGCTGCCCAGATAGGCCCTGTACGCCGGGATGTTGTCCGTACAACGGAGGTCGGCGCAAGCGCCGCTGGCCTTGTCCGCATAGTCGTTCCAAGGCATCAAATGGACGGCGGGCTCGTAACCAGTGGCAAATCCGTTGGTGGCAATTCCATTGAGCTGCCGGAAGCCCTGGTAGGAGCCGAAGAAGAAGATCTTGTCCTTCTTGATCGGACCGCCGAGTATGCCTCCAAATGTGTTCTGCTTCAGGATTTGCGGCTTATTTTCCTGACCATGGGTGACCTCCGAAATCTTGTAGAAGAAATCATTCGCGTTAAAAAAGTTGTTGCGGTTGAACTCGAAGACGTCGCCATGGAACTTGTTGGAGCCACCCTTGGTAATCACATTGACGTTGGCGCCGGAGTTGCGCCCGTATCCCGCGTCGTATTGCGAGGTCTGCACCTTGAATTCCTGAATGGTGTCCGCGTTGGGAATCGCGATGCCTGGCATGCTGCCCATTTGCGCCGCACCCCCACTGGTGTACTGGGTGATGTTAGCGCCGTCCATCGAATAGCTGTTGGAAATGCCTCCCTGACCGTTGGCACTCACGTTTTGGGTACCGTTGCCCATAGAGGAGGCGTTCGCAACGTTGGTGACTATGCCGGGCGAGAGGGCGAGGATCTGGGTATAGTTGCGCGTAACCAGCGGGAGATTCTGGATTTCCTCTCCACTGATGACGGCGCCGTTGGCAGCGCCCTCGGTTTGAATTGTTTCGGTCGTTGCTTGGACCGTAACCTCGGTTACTTGCCCGCTGATTCCCAGCTTTTGGTTCAGCACGGGCGTCTCGGTAACGCTCACGGTGACCGAGGCCACCACGGAGGGCTTGAAGCCAGGGGCGGAGAAGTTCACCTTGTAATTGCCGGGTGACAGCAGCGAGAACTTGTAACTCCCGCTTGAATCCGTCGAGTCCGTGCGCGCTTGGCCTGTGGCGAGGCTTGTGGCAGTGACGGTAGCACCGGTAATGACGGCGCCCGAAGGATCTGTCACGGTCCCTGTCAGCGCTCCCGTGGCTGACGTCTGAGCGAAAATCGGAGAGGTGCAGACGAGCAACACTGCGACCAAGGCAAACAGTGACAGCACAAACTTTGAACGCACAAGACTTTTACTCATCGCAACGCCCCCATTGATTTGATTTCAATACCCACCAAGACTTCCCCAAAGCTTCCCACCCATTCGAGCTCTTCGGTCGCCGCTCTTCTGCAAGGAAATTGACAATGTGGCGCCCCGAATCTTTACGCGCCGCTCACGATCCCACCCAATACCCGGGAATACAGGACCACCCCACGCCCTTTGTCTCGCTGCTTCTACTACCGGCTCCCGGAGCTTGTCAAGAAAAATGAGCATAGGTCATCTTATTGAGGGCATAGGTCCACGCAATCAAGAAAGCAATATACGTGTCACCGACTACAATGGCTGCACCGAGTCTGTCGGAGTCAGGAACGCGCAAACTTCACGCGTGAATTCTCTGGTCGAGTGACAAAGTTCGGCCGTTCGACGTAACCTGGCGGTAAATTCGCTCCTGCGAAGGGATGAAATGGGGCACGCCTTGCATTGTAATAAGTGAGCGGGTCGCCACGCACGGGGCCGGCAAGCCAGGGAGAGCACTGCGACATGAAGATCTCGCGAAACGCCGCGGTTCCAATCAGCTCGGAGCAAGAATTGAACTCCTATACGCGGGACCGCCATCGCGCATTGGGTGGGGAATGGAGGGCCGCGAAGAAGTCCGGTTTCGATCGGCCGCTTTATGAAAGAGCCGGGTTCCTGCTGTGGCGCGCGCGTCACATTGCGGATTCGATCTTCGCGAGCGAGTGCGGCAAGTTTGGGATTACGCCGCCGCAGTATCTGGTCCTCGCCGTGGTACGGGAGATTCCGGGAACCGATCAGGCGGGCGTTTCTCGAATTGCCGGCTTGGACCGGTTTACGACGGCGCTGGTCTTATCGAACTTGATCAAACGCGGGCTGATCATCCGCCAGCGAAGCCTCCGCGACCACCGCCGCTACAGTCTGCGGCTCAGTCCGCGCGGGCACGCATCCTTGAAGCGCATCCAGCCGGCTGGGGTTCGCGCGCACACGCGTCTCTTGTCGGCGTTTACGCGGTCTGAAAAGCGCGCGTTCATCGGCCTTCTCCAGAAACTTGTGATTACACTGAACAGCGAGGCGCGCGCACCAGTCGACGAAGATGCGCTGCCGCGCACCCGAAGCCAGCCGCACCGGATCGCATCCAAGGTGCGGCACAATGGCCGCAGGAAGTAACACAGTTCGCCTGCATCGAAAGCCGTCACACGTCCGGCCGAGCGGTCTCGGATGAACCGAACGAAATGCGGTGCGCTTCGGGCCCGGCGGCGATCACAATCGCACCGAGCAGAAACACGATCGCCGCGAACAATCCCATCGCCTCCGCATAGGTGAAGTGGGGAGTCATCAGCGCCTCGAAGTTCGAAGCCCTCGCAGCGAAAAGAACGCCCAGCTGGTAGGCGAAGCCGGGGAAGAATCCCCGCAACGCGTCCGGAGAGAGCTCGTTGATGTGCGCCGGCACCACTCCCCAGGCACCCTGCACCATGAACTGCATTAAGAAGGCGCCTCCGGCGATGTACAGCATGCTCGGCGCGAAAACCCACAAGGGAACTAGCAATAGCGCGAGCAGCGCGGAGGCCGCCATCGCGCGGCGGCGGCCGAAGTGATCCGAAATCAACCCCACGAGAATCCCGCCCGTGATCGCGCCGATCATGGATATCACGCTGATGATGGCGGTCGTGCGCGCGTTGAAGTGGTGCTGCTGCTGAAGAAACGTGGGATAGAGGTCCTGCGTTCCGTGCGACATGAAATTCATCATGGTCATCAACAGGACCAGGTAGAGGAAACGCTTCCAGTTCATCGCCACGGCGCGGAAGTAGTCACGCCAGTGCATTTTCGAGGCTGCCGAAGCCTTCCACGCGTCACTTTCCTTCACTTTGGCGCGGATGAAGAGCGTCAGCAGCGCCGGTAATCCGCCGATAAAGAACATCGGCCGCCAGCCCCAGTGCGGGAAGACGGTCCAGAATGCGACGGCCGCAAGCAGGTTGCCGAGCGCGTAGCCTTCCTGCAAGACCCCGGAAAGAATCCCACGCCACTTTGCCGGAACGGATTCCATCGCCAGCGATGCGCCCACGCCCCATTCGCCGCCCATGCCGATGCCGTAGAGCAAACGCAGAATGAAAAACGTGCGGTACGTCGGCGCGAAGCCCGAAAGGACTTCGACCGCGGAATAGAAGAGTACGTCCAGGATCAGTGGCAGGCGGCGTCCGTAGCGGTCGGCCAGCAGCCCGAAGATCAGCGCGCCGATGGGCCGCATCATCAGGCTGGCCGTGATCGTCATGGTCATCTGGGCGACGGACTTGTGGAATTCGGCGCCCACCTGGACGAGGACGTAGGTAAGGATGAAAAAATCGAAGGCGTCGAGCGTCCAGCCGAGGAAACCGGCAAGCACCGCATTGCGCGAATTGGCGCGCTGCTCCGGCGAGGACGCAGCCATCGTTGTGGCGCTCATTTCGAGGCGGACTTGGCCGCGACCGAAGCCGGGCGCAGCACGGCGTCCGCGACGCGCGCCACTTGCGCCATTTCGGCGACATCGTGGACGCGAACGATGTGCGCGCCCCCAAGGATGCTCGCCGCAACCGTCGCCGCCGTTCCCCACGCGCGCTCGCCTTCCGGCGCTCCTCCGAGTGCGATTCCGATGAACTTCTTTCGCGAGGTTCCTACGAGCAGCGGAAAACCCAGCCGCGCCAGCTCCGGCAGTCTTGCCAGCAATTCGAAGTTCTGCGCGGCGCTCTTGCCGAATCCGATGCCGGGGTCGAGGACGATCTGGGATTTCGCAACGCTCGCGCGGCGCGCTTTTGCGACGGCGCCGCGGAGCCCGGCCGCGACGTCTCGCAGCACGTCGCGCGCGAACGGCATCTTCTGCATCGTGCGCGGCTCGCCGCGCATGTGCATCAGGATGAGCGGCAGCTTGCGTTGCCGCGCGACTTCGGCGAGGCGCGGGTCCGCGCGCAGCGCCGTCACGTCGTTGAGGATCTCGGCGCCCTGGTACGCGGCGGCTTCGGCGACTTCCGCTTTGCTCGTATCGACGGAGATCGGAATCTTGAGCCGCCCTCGAAGCTTTTCGAGCACCGGGAGGATTCGTTGCATCTCTTCCGTTGCCGAGACGGGTTCCGATCCCGGCCGCGTGGATTCTCCGCCGATATCGAGAATGTCGGCGCCGGCGCGTTCCATTTCGAGAGCGCGCGCGACTGCCGCATCGGCGTTCAGATAGCGGCCGCCGTCCGAAAAGCTATCCGGCGTGACGTTGAGCACGCCCATGATGAGCGTGCGCTCGCCGAGCACGAGCGTGCGCGACGGCAGCCGCAGCCGGAATTTCTTTCGCACAAACACGACGCGCTATTGAATCACGGTTTTCTCAAAACGATAAGGCCATCGCGACCGAAATGCGGGATCAGGGCGTCGTGGGAACGTAATATGAGGCGCGATGCGATGCGCGCACGCCGGGCTGATCGACCACTTCCACGCGCAGCGAATGCCAGCCACCGCGAGCGCCCGGCGTGCCCGTGCCCGGCGCGGGATAGAAACCCAGGCTGTACTCCGCGCGAACTTTCTCCGCGATCTTTCGAAACGTGTCCGCCATGGTCTGCGCTTCGCGAAGAAAGTAGAGTTGTCCCCCTGTGCGGCGAACCAGCTCGGCGACGTAGAGCGTATAAGGAGGAATGCCCAGCGCGCGTGCCGCGGGCGTCACGAGTGTCGTGCCCTCATGCGCCGCGAGCCATTCGGGCGTCATCACCTTCGGGCGATTCTCGGTCGAGACCGCGAAGATCTGAATGTCCTCGGCGGCAAGCTTGCGAGCGACGTCATCGAACGTGAGCCGGTCGTTCGCTCGTCCCGGTTGCGGCGCGGCGCTGGCCGGATCGAAGCTGAGGCCGAGGCCGCTGTCCTGCCCATCGGTGAGCAGCAGGATGGCTTTGCGGCCTGTGCGCCCCGGAAAAAGCTCCCGCGCCGCGAGATAGACGGATTGATAGATGTTCGAGCCTCCCGTGTCGCCCAAAAGCGCGCGAACGTCCACGCGAGCGACCGCGCGGCGAATCTGCTCGCGCGCATCGGAAAACGGAAGCTGCAGGTAGGTGTGCGCGGAGAAATCGACCACGGCCGCTTGGTCGAGCGGCGCGAGCGAGTCGATCAACGCGTCCGCTGCCCGCCTCATCTCCTCCGAGTCGCGAAGCACGCTGGGACTCGCATCGATCACGAGCGCCACGCTCGCCGGCGCGGTCGAGGCGTCGAAATAAGCGATCGGCTGCTCCGCGCCGTCATCGAAGACGCGGAAATCCTCGCGTCGTAAGCCCGGCACGGCCGTGCCGTCCGGCGTCGACACAATGCAGGTGACCGGAACCATCTGCGTGAGCACCTGCATCGGATGCAAGCCGGGCGCGGCGCTGCCAGCGGATGCACCGGGCGAAGCGCCTCCTGCAACGGCACGCAGTTCCCCGGTGGCCGGGTCGCGCTGCCAGGTGATTCCCTGATCGAGTGAGCGGGGACGCTTTGCCTTCTTCGCGCGTTGCGATTGCGCCGCGGCGGCTGAAACCGCAATCGAGAGCACGGCAAGCGAGACTAAAACAGGTAGGAATCGTAGACGCTGCGCGCTCGCTGCCCTGCTTTGATCGAGCCCGGAGCAGAGCGGCCATCGCATGGAGGGTTCAGTCGAGATCGAAATCGCGGACGGGCTTTTCGATGGGCGCGTCCTTCGCCTTCTTCAATCCCTCGGCGAACTTGCGCGCCAGCACGTCTTCCTTCGTTCTCTCGGATTCCACGGATGCCCGGAATTTCGCTTCCACGGCATCTTCATGCTCGCGCAGCAAGCGGGCCGTGTCGTCGAGATCGATCGACGGCGGTCTTACAGGCGCGACGTGCGCCAGCACGACGCCCAGCGCCCGGTCCACGGTCAGCATTGCGCTGCAACATGGACAATTGACTTCGATCGTCTCCGCCGGTTTCTTCGCCATGGCGCCATTCTACGCCAAATCGAGATCAATGGAGAATTCGCCGTAGCGGTCGCGCGCGCTGGTAGGAAAACAAAAAGGGGCGCTCTCTTGAGCGCCCCTTCGACAAAGTTGATTGGGAAAACCGGATTAGGCCGGAGCCGGTTTTTCGCCCTTGGCGAGGCCGGGAATCGGCCGCGGCTCGGGGCGCAGGCTGATCTGCGGTTCCCTTGTCGCCACCGGCGGCGCAACTGGAGGCGGCGGCAGCTTCTCCGGCAGCGGCTTGCCTTCCATCAGGAGCTTCAGTTCGGTCGCGTCGAGGACTTCCCGATCGAGCAGCGCCCGCGCGATGCTTTCGAGCGTGTCCTTATGGGTTTCCAGAATGCTGCGCGCCCGGGTGTATCCGCTGCTGACGATCGAGCGCACTTCGCCGTCGATCTTGATCGCCGTGTCCTCGGAATAGTCGCGGTGCTGCGCGATTTCGCGGCCGAGGAAGATTGCTTCCTCTTTCTTCCCGAAGGTCAGCGGGCCGAGCGTGCTCATGCCCCACTCGCAAACCATTTGCCGGGCGATTTCCGTGGCGCGCTCGATATCGTTCCCGGCGCCGGTCGTCAGGTGGTTCAGAAAGATCTCTTCGGCGGCGCGCCCACCCATCAGGACGGCGAGCTGCGATTCGAGGAACTCCTTCGTGTAGGTGTGCTTGTCGTCGATGGGCAGTTGCATCGTGACGCCCAGCGCCATGCCGCGCGGGATGATCGTCACCTTGTGCAAAGGATCGGCGCCCGGCGTCATCGCGGCGACCAGCGCGTGGCCGGCCTCGTGGTACGCGGTGTTCTTCTTTTCCTCGTCCGACAAGATCATGGACTTGCGCTCGGCGCCCATGAGGACCTTGTCCTTGGACATCTCGAAGTCCACCATCATGACGAATTTGCGGTTCTGGCGGGCCGCCCACAGCGCCGCCTCGTTCACGAGGTTCGCCATGTCGGCGCCGGAAAAGCCCGGAGTGCCGCGCGCGATCACGGAAAGATCGACGTCTTCCGAGAGAGGCACCTTGCGGGTGTGCACGCGCAGAATTTCCTCGCGGCCCCTCACGTCCGGGCGAGGCACCACGACGCGCCGGTCGAAACGGCCCGGCCGCAGCAGCGCAGGATCGAGGACGTCCGGCCGGTTTGTGGCCGCAATCAGGATCACGCCTTCGTTGGATTCGAAACCGTCCATTTCGACGAGAAGCGCGTTCAGCGTTTGCTCGCGCTCGTCGTGCCCGCCGCCCAGGCCCGCTCCGCGATGGCGTCCGACGGCATCGATCTCGTCGATGAAGATGATGCAGGGAGCGTTCTTCTTGCCCTGCTCGAAAAGATCGCGGACGCGGCTGGCGCCCACGCCGACGAACATCTCAACGAAATCCGATCCCGAGATCGAAAAGAACGGAACGTTCGCTTCGCCGGCAATCGCCCGCGCAAGCAACGTCTTCCCCGTGCCCGGAGGCCCGACGAGCAGGACGCCCTTGGGGATGCGTCCGCCAAGCTTCTGGAATTTCTGAGGGTCTTTCAGGAAGTCGATGATCTCGTACAGTTCTTCCTTGGCTTCATCGATGCCCGCCACATCCTTGAACGTGGCTTTCTTTTGCTGCGCCGTCAGCAGCCGCGCGCGGGATTTCCCAAAGCTGAGCGCCTTATTCCCGCCCGCCTGCATCTGCCTCATCATGAAGATCCAGATGGCGATGATCAGGATAAACGGGGCGAGGTTGATGACCAGCGTGAGCCAGTTGGCTTCCTTCACTTCCTTGTAGTTGAAGAGCACGCCCTTCTCTTGAAGGGCTTTCGTGACGTCCGGAATCGCGGTGTTCGCGACGGTCACGCCGCGGAACTTGCTTCCATCGCGGTATTCGCCCTGGAGTTCGGCGCTGTTGGGCGAAAGATAGATCGTGACTTCCTTGACCGTTCCGCTGTCAACCTTGGCGAGGAAATTCGTGTAGTTGGGCTCATCCTCATGAGCCGTGGTGCCGGGCCTCGACGCCATCTGCCACAATACAAACGCAAGCGCGATCATCATGACCCAGAATATGATTGTGCGTACTGTTGAGTTCACCGTGTTACCTCACCCTTTTGATGCCTTCCTGCGGCCACCCGAACGTCGCGTCCGGCTGCTTGTGCGGAACCCCTCTGATGCCACATAAGGAAGGTTCCGGTAAAGACCGGCCTCGTCGCTCAGCCCATAACCCACCCAATCTTTAGATGCAGCAGCGAACCCGGTGTATTCAGCTTTCAGATTCACTTTCCGGGACGCCGGCTTGTCGAACAGCACCGCCAAACGGAGCGTGCGCGGCCGGCCTTCTTCGAGCCGCTTCAACAAGAAATCCTGCGTGACGCCGGTGTTGAGCACGGCGTCCACCACGAGAACGTCGCGGCCGCGAAGCGCCGGGGCCTCGCTGAAAAAGATCTCGCGGCAATCGTGTCCCGCCAGACGAACGTCGCGGATTTCCGACCGCACGAAGTGGCATAGCACCGGCCGCGAAATTTCCCGGACCAGGTCGGCGGCGAACAAAAACGAATTTTCGAGCACCACGACCACGTCGACCGTGCGGCCCGCGTAATCCTTCGAAATGGCGCGGCCCAATTGGCCGACTCGCGTCGCAAGCCGCTGCCGGGTAAACGCGACCTTCATCGCCCCCTCAAAGGTGGTCTTCCTCAATCACCACCCCGGCCCGTGTGCCTTCTCGCGCGCAAAACGCCTCCGCGGGTGGCATGCCTCGCGCCCACGCCACGCGTCCGCCGCTTTCGAGCACCGGCCAGCAGGCCCGGTCGCGAACTGGCACGCGCCCCGCCAGGAACATTTCCTTCAGTTTCTGGGGCTGACGGCGCCCCCGGGGCTGGTAAGCATCCCCTGGCCGCCAGTTCCGCAGGACCAACGGAGCGCGGAGCAGGTCGGCATCCAGTACCGCGCTCTCCCTTTTAGTGTCGCGCTCCACGATAGGCCAGTCAATCACTTTCAGGCAGAAGCGGCTTTTCAGTTCTGGAACGGAAACGGTCGTCGCGCCGTGGCCCGGAAGGCTCACAACATATTGGTACGCATTCGATTGCGCGGCAGTTTCTCTCGTTTGCGAGGAGCGCCCGGCGCGCACGAAAATCAACTCATCGAAATTCCGTTCCACGAGAATGCCGCCCGGCAGCTCGATGCGCCTGCCGCTCATGGACTCCGAAGCAAGATGGATGACGCGTTCGACGTGCTCGGCCGTGAGCCCGTGCAAGTTTCCGTGCAGGTCACGATATAGACGGCGAATTAGCCGCTCGGTTAGCGCGCGCAGCGGCGCCGGCTCGGTGGCGGAAGAAACTTCCAGCGGCAGGAGCAAGTCCCGCGCTCGAATCGCGAGTCGCGGCTTCCCATGATCGGCCCGCACGAGGGCGCGGACGCGATCTTCCACGAGCGCGCTCCAGAAGACTTCTTCTTCGCGCGCGAGACGCGCCAGCCCGGCAAGGTGCATTGCGGCGTGGGAAGTAAAATCGCGCTCGAGCAAAGGCAGGAGTTGCTCGCGAATCCGGGCTCGCACGCGGCGCAGGTCGCGATTCGTCGAATCCTCGCGCCATCCCTGGCCGAGCTCTCGCAGGTAATTCCGGAGATCTTCGCGCCGCTCGCCTAGCAGCGGCCGCACAATCGAACCGGCCGTGGGATAGATTCCCGCCAGGCCCGCGGGACCGGTTCCTCGAAGCAGGTGCGCGAGAACCGTTTCGGCCTGATCGTCCGCCGTATGCGCCACGGCGATGCGCGTGGCGCGGCCTTCCTCGACCACGCGCTCGAAAAACGCATAGCGCAGGCGGCGGGCGGCATCCTCAAGGTTCCATTTGTGTCGTGCGGCCGCCGCCGAGACGTCCTCCCGGTCGACGATCCATTCCAGCCCGCGCGCGCGTGCCAGGTCCGCCACGAACTCGGCGTCGGCATCCGATTCCGGGCCGCGGAGGAGATGGTCGAAGTGCACCACGACCAGAGTAATCCCGAGTTTTTCGCGCAGATTTTCGAGCAGACGAAGCAGCGCCACCGAGTCCGCGCCACCCGATACGGCTACGCCCACACGATCGCCGGGAGCCACCATGTGTGTGCGGCGCAGACTTTCCAATACGCGTTGTTCGAGCAGTGTCACGGTCAGCGATTCCCGGCCCGGCATTGCCGGCTTGAATCCATGGTAGCAGCGGTCCGGGAAAGGGTCGAGCGCCTGCGGATCGGGAGAGCAGGGAGCGGGGCCGCTACAGCCGGTCGCTGGCGTGCTGGGTAAAGAGTTCGCGGCTGGACGATATGCGTCGGTCGAGCACGACGGCGGCAAAATGCGAGCAGCCCTGGCGCTCTTGTTCGGACCACGCCGCCACGCTCGGCATCAGCGATCGTGACAGGCGGCCCAGGACTTCCAGGAGATTGCGATAGATTCCTACGGCTTGTATTTCCCCGCGGCCGGCTTCGTAATCCGGGCAGAGTCGCACCAGCTGAAGAATTCGGTCGAAGTCGCTCGCGGTAATGTCCTTGCTCTCGATGCCCGCCACCTCCAGCAAGCGTTCCGACAGGTCCGCCTTTCTGGCGGAGGCGAGAGCCGACCGGCAGTACGAGACAAATACCTGCGCGAGCGCTGCCACCGATAGGACGCAAATGAGTGCCACGATCATCCGGATTCCACCGAGCTTTCATGGCGGGACGACATGTTGACCTCCGGCTGGGTCCCGCGGCTCAGCCGATCAAAGGGAGTTGGACACCGTCACTTTCGGAGTACGTCAGCAAGCGAATACTGGCTGAGTATACACCCTTCCCGCAGCTCATGAGACCGAAGTCTTTCCCAACCTTCGAGCCCACGATAGCTCCCGGAACCGGCGGGGGCAATGTTACCGAAGTACCACGCAAACTCACCCTTCGGCGGGCCGCTCCCGGGAAGGCGGGCTAATCGAGGTATTTCACGAAGACGACTTCGTTTTGCGCTTCGTTGTAGAGGAGTTCATCCACGTTCGCCTTCACGAGCAGCAATCCGAATCCGCCCGGGCGCAGGCCCTTCTGTTCGCGGATTTGGCCGTGTTTGGTGGGTTCGTCGCTATGCGCGATGGCTGCGTGGTCGAGGTCCGTGAACCTGAATCCGGAGCCCGGATCGGCGATGCGATACAGCAGCATGCGCTTGGCGCGCAGGTGCGAAATGCGGACCCGCCGCTTGGGATCGAGCTTGCCGCCCCATTCGATCGCGTTCATCAACAACTCGTGGAACGCCTGCCCGACCGCAAAGCGCACATCTTCAGGTAGCCCCGTATCGAGCTGCATCAGGAACGTTTCCAGGCGCTCGGCCGCCTCCAGCGAGCACGGGACCAGCAACTCCACCCACTCCGGGCGGGCAGAAATCACCTCGATCGGCGGCACGCGCGTCTTCTTCGCAAGCGATTCCCGCACCAGCGAGACCAGCTCGTCCCGGCCGATCGGCTTCGTAACATGGTGGTGCGCCTGCTCCCGGATGGAAGAGAGAAGAGTTCCCGGCGTATCGTCGGACGTCAGCACGATTACTTTCGGATGTGACTTCATCCCGCGCATGGCCGCAAGCACTTCCAGGCCGTTCATGCGCGGCATCCAGACATCGAGCAGGACCAGGTCGAATTTCTTTTTCTGGAGTTGCTTCCAGGCGGCGCGGCCGTCGGACGCCGTGGACACCGCGAATTTCTCGGCGCGCAAGATCTGTGAAAGCCACAGCCGCGTCGTGCGGTCGTCGTCCGCCACCAAAATGCGCTTCATCGCTGCCTCCGCGGTAAAGCGTGCGGGCGGCGCTGCATCTCCAGCGCAACATTCGCCCGTTCGATCCATTGCATGCCGGAATGCGGACCGCCAATCATCCGGCCCCAACGAGTGTAACTCGCCCGGCGGGCGTTTCCACGGCTCTGAATCGGGTACGACTCGCACTTGTAATAGGCGGTGCTGTGAATACCGGGGTTCTTGGCGATTAGAAACGGTAGCGACCGTTTGTTTTCTTGCATTTGGAAGGGATTCTAATTCCTGGAACTTGCGATTAGAAATGCGGGCGGCTAGGGGGCCGCTCCCCCCTCGGGGACCTTCCGACTTCCAGCCGAATTTGGCGAACTTGTCCATCGCGACCATGCTTGTAGAGGGGAGAGGAGTTGTCAAGCGTGCGTCCCTGTGGACTGCCCTGGAGGCTCGATGCTGGAAGCTAGACCAATCCAGGGGAGCCGTTGTCCAGTGGGCTTAAGACAAGATCAAAGGCAGCGCGCCCTTTGCAGAGGCCGCAAAGGGATGCGGCACCCCCTCAAGTTTCATCCGTAGAGTGAATGGAATCGGGTGCGAGTTGCCGGGGCGTGGCAGGAATCCACGTTGTGCGGAGATGCGTCGCGAAGGCTGCGCCACCCGCCTGCCTCAAATGGACGGACTCGAAGACGGTCGATCTCTGCTCCGAAGCGCTGAGGCTAGCATGCTTACACTGAGGACAAGAGCGATGACAGAGGCAGCGAGATCAAGGCGATAGGCGAAGCCGGCCCAACTTGCCAGGCCGGATACGGCCGCGAACAACAAAGCCCTGGCAGAGCCCAGCAGCCAGAGTGCAATCACGACCCGTTCCCGGAGGCATTTGAAGATCGTAAAGCCGAACCCGACCCCGAAAATTAGCCACGCCTGAAAGAAGAGGGAGGGCGCTCCGTAATCCGTTGTATGGGGCCTGACCCATGCCATCAAGAATCCAACAAGCACCCACGCACAGCCCGCCACGAAAATCGCCGCCGTTGCAACGTTCCGATTGGCGCAATAACGATCGTGAAGACTCTCAGGCTGGGCTGCGCTCATCGTGTCCCGTAGACCTGTGCAGTGCACGTCCCATCGATATTGGCGGCAGCGTTGAAATCATAGGGCGGGTGGCCCAGGCTTTCGCGTTTCTGCACACTCAACCCCCGAATACCGCGGGGCATGATACCATCGCGGCACTTCACTTGAGGGTACGTTGTTGAGGGTGCCCCATGCTCGGTTTGTGAGCGTGGGGCTTTTCGCTTCGCTGTCATGCCGAAACGCCTCAAGCGCATCTACGGGTTCGGCCATCTGCACTTCGTCACCTTCAGTTGTTACCGGCGACTTCCTCTTCTCGACTCGGCGCGCGCTCGGAATACATTCGTCCAAGTTCTCGGCGAGGTCCGCGAACAATTTGGGTTCAAGCTGGTCGGTTACGTGGTCATGCCCGAGCACGTCCACCTGCTCATTTCCGAGCCTGCTCGCGGCACTCCTTCGACCGTTCTCAAAATGCTCAAGCAGCGTGTCTCGCGGCAACTGAGGCGCAAGCCCCACCACAGTGCGCCGGCAGCGCAGCGATCTTTCCTGTTCGCGCGATCCGACGGCCGTCTGCCACAGTTCTGGCAGCGCCGGTTCTATGATTTCAACGTCTGGAGCCGCAAGAAGAAGATCGAGAAGCTCGCTTACATGCACGCGAACCCGCTCAAGCGGGGACTTGTAGAGAATCCAAAGGACTGCCGTGGAGCAGCTATGCTTTCTACCAAGGGCGCGGCGAGGTTCTGATTGGAATCGACCCTGTGGATTGAAACGGAACGGACAGCTCGTCGAAGCATAGAGACCAGGAAGAAGCCCCACGCTCATAAACCGAGCATGGGGCACCCTCAAAACCTAAGCGCTTGAGCCTTGATTGGATAAGAGCGAAGGCTCCGTTTCGGACCCAGGTATTCTGTAGTTGGAAGACCAAGAACCCTGGGAAGGAAGAAGGAGCCTTCGATGATCATTATAGGCTGCGATTTTCATCCCAGCTGGCAACAGATTTGTTGGTTGGACAAGGAGACTGGAGAGACCGAAGAGAAGAAGCTGGTGCACGCGTCGGGAGAAGCGGAGAAGTTTTACAAGCAG
>JAIQEW010000020.1 GCA_020073605.1 Terriglobia bacterium | reverse complement strand
AGGGACCGAACTGTCTCGCGACGTTCTGAACCCAGCTCACGTACCGCTTTAATAGGCGAACAGCCTAACCCTTGGGACCTTCTACAGCCCCAGGATGCGATGAGCCGACATCGAGGTGCCAAACCTAAGCGTCGATGTGAACTCTTGGCTTAGATCAGCCTGTTATCCCCGGCGTACCTTTTATCCGTTGAGCGATGGCCCTTCCACGCAGAACCACCGGATCACTAGATCCCACTTTCGTGCCTGCTCGACCTGTGTGTCTCGCAGTCAACCCGGCTTATGCTCTTGCACTCCACGGCGGGTTTCCAATCCGCCTGAGCCGAGCTTTGAGCGCCTCCGTTACCGTTTAGGAGGCGACCGCCCCAGTCAAACTACCCGTCTGGCCGTGTCCTCCGCCCCGTCTAGGGGCGCAAGTTAGAGCGACAGAACTATCAGGGTGGTATTTCACCGTTGCCTCCCCCTCAGCCGAAACCAAGGGTTCCCAGGCTCCCACCTATCCTACGCAGGCAGTACCGTTAATCATGACCAGAGTGCAGTAAAGGTGCACGGGGTCTTTCCGTCTAGATGCGGGCATCCGGCGTCTTCACCGGAACCACAAATTCGCCGAGCCGTTCGCCAAGACAGTCGTTCGATCGGTACGCCATTCGTGCAGGTCGGAACTTACCCGACAAGGAATTTCGCTACCTTAGGACCGTTATAGTTACGGCCGCCGTTCACCGGGGCTTCAGATCAGGCCTTCGAACCTTGCGGCTCTGAGCCCTCCCTTTAACCTTCCGGCACTGGGCAGGCGTCACCCCCTATACGTCGTATTCGACTTAGCAGAGAGCTGTGTTTTTGTTAAACAGTCGCCGAACGCATTTCACTGCGGCCCCCTCGGGCTATAAACCCTACCGGGGCACCCCTTCTCCCGAAGTTACGGGGCTAATGTGCCTAGTTCCTGAGCGAGCGTTCTCTCGAGCGCCTGTGGATATTCACCTTGTCTACCTGTGTCGGTTTGAGGTACGGGCACCATACGAACTCCTTAGAGGTTTTTCCCGGCAGCGTGAAATCAGAGACTTTATGACCGTGTGGTCTCGGGACCGGTCTCACCGTTGAATGACCCCGTGGATTTTCCTGCGGGATCCGGCTTACACCGGGCCATCGGGACGTCCATCACCCGACTCCCCTATCCTTCTGCGTCACCCCATCGTATAACGTTCGCATGGCGGGGCAGGAATGTTGACCTGCTGTCCATCAGCTACGCCTCTCGGCCTCACCTTAGGACCCGCCTAACCCTGAGCGGATTAACCTTCCTCAGGAAACCTTAGACTTTCGGCGACGCGAGTTCTCATCGCGTTTATCGCTACTTATGCCGGCAGAGTCTCTTCCGTGGCGTTCAGTAGTCCTCTCGGTCTACCTTTGCCACCACAGAATGCTCCCCTACCAAATGACGAAATCCGAAGAAATCGTCAATTTCGCAGCTTCGGTCATAGACTTGAGCCCCGTTGGATTGTCGGTGCGTGAACACTTGACCAGTGAGCTGTTACGCTTTCTTTAAAGGATGGCTGCTTCTAAGCCAACCTCCTGGCTGTCTGTGCGCTCACACGTCCTTTCCCACTTAGTCTATAGTTTGGGACCTTAGCTGGCGATCTGGGTTCTTTCCCTCTCGACCACGGAGCTTATCCCCCGTAGTCTCACTCCCGTGCTGTTGTCCACGGCATTCGGAGTTTGATTGGATTCGGTATCCTGGATGGGACCCTAGTCCATTCAGTGCTCTACCACCGTGGCAAATCACACGAGGCTGCCCCTAAAGGCATTTCGGGGAGAACGAGCTATCACGGAATTTGATTAGCCTTTCACCCCTACCCTCAGCTCATCCGAGCGATTTTCAACTCACAACGGTTCGGTCCTCCAGTCGCGGTTAAGCGACCTTCAACCTGGCCAAGGGTAGATCATCCCGCTTCGCGTCTATTCCCACAGACTGAACGCCCTATTCGGACTCGCTTTCGCTACGGCTCGCTTACGCTTAACCTTGCCTGTGAGAATAACTAGCCGGCTCATTAAGCAAGAGGCACGCCATCAGGCATTCCGTATCCGAAGACACGGCATAGCCCTCTGACTGCTTGTAGGCATACGGTTTCAGGTTCTATTTCACTCCCCTCGCAGGGGTGCTTTTCGCCTTTCCCTCACGGTACTAGTTCACTATCGGTCGCCAACGAGTATTTAGCCTTGGAGAGTGGTCTCCCCGGTTTCCCACGAGGTTTCTCGTGCCTCGTAGTACTCAGGATACCGCTTCGAGTCCGGTAAGCTTTCGGCTACATGGCTATCACATTCTATGGCCCCGCTTTCCAGCGGGTTCACCTAGCCTCCGGATTGATAACTCTACTCATGCGGTCCTACAACCCCGGTGTGTAAACACACCGGTTTGGGCTGTTCCGATTTCGCTCGCCGCTACTATCGGAATCTCGATTGATTTATTTTCCTCCAGGTACTGAGATGGTTCACTTCCCTGGGTTAGCTCGTACCCGCCTATGTATTCAGCGGGCCGTTATCTGGTTTTACCAGATAGGGTTTCCCCATTCGGACATCCCCGGATCACAGCCTGTTTGCGGCTTCCCGGGGCTTTTCGCAGCTTACCGCGTCCTTCATCGCCTGTTGGCGCCAAGGCATCCACCGTACGCCCTTAGTAGCTTGACCATAAAACTTACCCAACACGACTCGATCCTCATCGGATCAAGTTCCCAAAAACACCGTGACGGCGGGTCTTGCATCCCTCCGTTCGGAATTTTTCGGATTGCTATGTGCCCGTCGGGCGCCAGAATCTGGCGCAAAACGCGCACGTAGGCGGCGTGAAGAGGCAAGTTCGCCTTTCCACAAAACGCTACTCTCGAGCAAAACTTGCGGTTTATTGCATCACGCGAACCTTGAAATTCGCGTAACGCAATGCCTACTTCCTTCAGTTGTCAAAGATCGTTCGTTCCGCTCAACTGTTTCCGATCGGAACGTCTCCGCTCCCGGCGGAGCGCGGAATCGGTTTGGAGCCGATGCCGCGAAAAAAGCTTACAGAAAATAAAAAACCCGGCGACGAGCGCCGGGCGAATCCGTCCATCTCCTGAGGCGCTACATTCGCGCGCCTCTCGGACGGATGTGCTCGAAGCTCGATTTCTTTCTACCCGGTATTCGTAACCAACCTCACCTCTGGATGAGTCGGCAGGCCCGGTCCGTCAGCAGACTACCGCCCAGATCAGGGCACCGCCAACTTCCAAGCAGTATATCAAAATCCAAATTTCCGTCAAGTTGCATTCACGATTCTTTCATACGCCCCATCTGTGGATTTTGCGCCTCCTGTGGAAAAATCGCGAGGGGCCGAAACTCGAAACTGGAAAATCGAAAATGGGCGAGCCAGGATACAATGACGGCTGCTCTAGATTCCAAGGCGGAGACCCCAACTGGGTTTCGAAGTCGAGCCTCCCAATCCCGACCAATCCCATGCCAGCATCCATTGCCCAACTGTTCACACCATTCACTCTCAACGGCCTGACGCTCCCGAATCGCATTGTGATGGCGCCGATGACGAGGAACTTTTCGCCGGGTGGCATCCCCGGGCCGGATGTCGCGGCCTACTACCGGCGACGCGCGGAGGGCGGCGTCGGGCTGATTCTGACGGAAGGCACGTCGCCGAATCACCCGCAGGCCGCGAATATGCCGCGGATTCCCCACATTTACGGTGAAGAAGCACTCGCGGGCTGGTCTCGTGTCGTCGCCGGCGTGCATGCTGCGGGCGGACGAATTTTCTCGCAGCTCTGGCACGTGGGAGCGGTGCAGAGTCAGGGAGGTTCCCCGAAACTTCCCGTCGCTCCGATCAGCCCCTCAGGATTGCTTAAACCAGATACCAGAGTGGGCGAGCCGATGACGCAGGCCGATATCGACGCCGTGATCGAGGCCTTTGCGCAGGGCGCCGAATCGGCGCAGCGCGCCGGCTTCGATGGCATCGAGATCCATGGCGCGCACGGGTACATCATCGACGAATTCTTCTGGGACGGCACGAACCGCCGCACCGACAAGTACGGCGGCGATCTGGTGCAGCGGACACGATTTGCGGTCGAAATCATCCGAGAGTGCCGCCGCCGCACGGGGCCGAATTTCCCGATCCTATTGCGCTTCTCACAATGGAAAGGCCAGGAATATACGGCGCGGCTGGCGACAACGCCGCAGGAGTTGGCTCGCTTCCTCGAACCTCTGGCCGCAGCCGGGCTTGACGCGTTTCACTGCTCCACGCGCAGGTTCTGGGAGCCTGAGTTTGAGGGGAGCGACCTCAATCTGGCGGGCTGGACGAAAAAGCTTACGGGCAAACCGACGATCACGGTCGGCTCAGTCACGCTCGATGTCGATTTCATGGTCTCGCTAGGTAGAGTGCCCGCTCAAAGGCCCGAGCCAACTGGTGGCGACGGCGCCGGACGGGCGGCCCACATGGACCGGCTCGCGGAAATGCTGGCGCGCGGGGATTTCGACCTCGTCGCGGTCGGCCGCGCGCTACTGGCCGATCCCGACTGGGCCGCGAAAGTCTGCGACGGCCGCTTTAGCGAACTCAATTCCTTCAGTCCCGAGACGCTGAAGACGCTCGTTTAGAGGAAGAAGCCATGCCTTACTATGTGCTGTTCTACGACGTCGTCGATGACTACGTCACGCGGCGCGCGCCTTTCCGGCAAGAGCATCTGAAGCTTGCGGCGGACGCGCACGCTCGCGGCGAGATTGTAATGGGTGGCGCCTTTGCCGATCCGGCAAACAAGGTGCTGATCGTCTTCCGGGGAGAGGATCGAAGCGTCGCCGAGTCGTTCGCGCGGAAGGATCCCTACGTCATCAACGGACTCGTCACGCGCTGGGAAGTGCGGCCATGGACTGTGGTCATCGGAGGAGCGGATACGGTCCCTCCGGCGGCGCCGAAGCCTTGACGCGCATGCCTGCCGGCAGGCTAGCCCTTCTGGCGCTTGAAAAACTCGACCTGGCGAAGGCGCTTCAGCGCTTCCTCGCGCGTTTTGTACGGCCCGCCCATGTTCCGCCCCTTGGACGAGAGCACCTGATAGCCGCCCTTCACTTTCTTGATCATCGCCTTGCCCTCCTGCCAATATGTTCAGTGAAACACTCAAGGCGCGCTGTGTCGCGCATCACACTTCCGCCGTGTTTGTGCGCAGCAACAATCATTCATTTGCGCCTGAAGGCACGTTCTGCTAGCTTGCTCGCGAATTCGTGAGTACGGGATTGTCGAAGATGGCGTTTGATCTTACACAGATTCGCGGGGGATGGTCGCTGATGGGCGCGGCTCGTGTTGTGGCCGCCCTCGTGATGGCGGTTGCTATTCCGGGGCCGGCACACGCCCAGGCGAGTGCAGACATGCGGGCCCTAAATCAGCTGGTGCATCCGTTCCACGCCATCGGCAACATCTATTACGTCGGCGCGTCAGACATCACGTCGTATCTGATCGTTACGCCCGCTGGCGACATCCTGCTCGACGGCGGTTTTGTTGAAACCGCGCCGCAAATCGAAGCGAACATTCAGACTCTGGGATTCAAGCTTTCGGACGTGAAATTCTTGCTGAACAGCCACGCGCATCTCGATCACGCCGGAGGCATCGCCGAGCTGAAGCGTGCGACCGGTGCGCCGTTCGTGGCGATGGATGGAGATGTCCCGGCACTCACGGCTGGTACCGCGTTCCCGGCGACGACGCCCGACCGCATGATTCACGATGGCGACACGATAAGCCTGGGCGGCGTCGTGATGACCGCTTATCTGACTCCGGGCCACACGCGCGGCTGCACGACGTGGACGATGGTGACTCAGGAGAACGGAAAACAATACAACGTCGTTTTCGTCGGAAGCGCGACGGTCCTTCCCAACTATAAGCTGCTCGATCGGCCGAATGCGCCCGCGACGTATCCGGGAATCGAGCCGGATTACGAGAAAACCTTCCGCGTCTTGAAATCGCTTCCTTGTGATGTCTTTCTGGCGTCCCACGGTTCGTTTTATTCGCTGACGCAAAAGCGTGAGACGATGTCGAAGAGCCCGGCGCAGAATCCGTTTATCGACCCGGCGGGGTATCAAGCGTATATCGCGCGGGCTGAAGGAGTGTTTCAGACAGAATTGCAGCGCGAGCGCGCACAGCCAAATTGAACCCAGTTTCGTGCGATCCGCAGTTAAGTACGCTTGTCAGCCCGGGAGCTGAATCCTTCTTTGAAGAGCGCTCGATGAACTGCCCAGCGTGCGGCGCGGAAAGACCGAGGGGAGCTGCATTCTGCGGCTCTTGCGGGCGCCCGTTCGGCGACTACAGCATTGGCTCGCCGTCTCAGGTGGCGCCACGCCTGGCAACGGCTCCCAGCGCGGCCGTTACAAATCGAGTCGCCCCAGCCTATGCGGGCTTCTGGTTGCGATTCGTTGCGCATCTGATCGACGGTCTCATTGTGTTGTTTGGGGCAGTCGTACTCGCGCTGTTGATCCTCGCCATCGTCGGCGTCAAATTCTTTCGTACTTTAGGTGAAGCAGGCAAGGAGCCTGATGCGGCCACAACTGCTGCGTTCATTGCCATCCTGATTGGATACATCGTCGTTTTGGTCGTCGGGCAGTGGCTTGATTACGCTTGGATGGAAAGTTCCGAGAAACAGGCCACGCTCGGGAAGCTGGCAGTCGGAATCTACGTCACTGACACGGAGGGCCGGCGCATCAGTTTTGGTCGCGCCAGCGGGCGATTTTTCGCGAAGATAATCTCCGGTCTGATTCCACTATGGATTGGCTACATCATGGCAGGATTCACGGAAAAGAAGCAGGCGCTGCACGACATGATCGCCAGCTGCCTTGTCGTGAAAAGATGAATGGGCCTCGAGGTCCCCGCAAGTGAACACAAACCTGTCCCATTGTCCCAAGTGCGGAGCTGAAGTGGCGTCCGATGCGGAAACTTGCAACGCATGCGGAGAACGGCTGCAAAAAGCCTCTGCCGATCCTGGCGCAACGTTGTCACAGATCGGAGCTGCCGGCGCACGCCGGCGTGTCGCATATGCGGGCTTCTGGTTGCGTCTCGCAGCTTACTTCATCGATTCGCTGCTCCTCGGCATCGTGGTGGGATTTGCGATTCTCCGGCCTTTGATGGATCGTGCGGGGATACCGCCCGACAACCCGTGGATACTGTTCACCGGAGGAGGCAGGCAGATCATTGCGATCAACCTGTTGGTTACGATGGCGAGCTGGCTCTACTGGGCGTCGATGGAAAGCTCTCCGTGGCAGGCAACGCTCGGAAAGAAAGCCCTCGGGATTGAGGTAACCGATCTCGCGGGGCGGCGAATCAGCTTTGCGCGCGCGTCCGGGCGGTATTTCGGGAAGATAATTTTCATCGGATTCATCCTGGCGGGGTTCACCGAGAGGAAGCAGGCGCTTCACGACATGATCGCGGGATGTCTTGTGGTCAGAAGAAGCTAGGCGCCCGAGCTGCGGCGCGCGCTCTGGACGGGCGCGCTTTGGAGTTCACTGCGAATTTTCGCGGTGAATTCAGAGCCGCGGACGACGCGGCTGCCCGGCTCGGCGATGTCCGTTGTGCGGTATCCCTGGCCGAGGACGCGATCGACTGCGGCCTCGATCCACTGCGACTCAACCTCCATGCCAAACGATTCCCGCAGCATCAGTGTGGCCGAAAAGATCGCGCCCAGCGGACACGCGACATCCTTTCCTGCAAGCGTGGGAGCCGAGCCGTGGATGGGTTCGTAGAGAGCGGGTTGGTCCTTGCGGCCGCGGCTCAGCGAGGGGATCAAGCCAATTGATCCGGCGAGCGCGGCGGCTTCATCGCTGAGAATGTCTCCAAACATGTTGCCCGTGAGAATCACGTCGAACTGCGACGGGCGAAGCAGGATTTGCATCGCGGCGTTGTCCACGTAGAGATGATCGAGCTTGACGCTGGGATATTCGCGCGAGAGGCCCGCGACCGTCTCGCGCCAGAGCGTCGAGCTGGCCAGCACGTTGGCCTTGTCCACGCTGGTCAAGTGGCGGTTGCGGGCAGCGGCCCGCTCGAAGGCATAGCGCGCAACTCGCTCGATCTCCGCGACCGAATACTCGGCTAGATCGCTCGCTCGTTCCGCATTGATTTTGTGCTCGCCGAAATAGATGTCGCCGGCCAGCTCGCGAACAATTTCGAAATCGCAATCGGCCAGGCGCTCCGGACGCAGAGGTGAAATGCCTCGCAGCGCGGGCCGCAAACGAATGGGCCGGAGATTGATGTAAAGACCGAGTTCCTTCCGGATTCCGAGCAGGCCTGCTTCCGGTCGCGTGCCCAACGGAAGGGCCTCCCACTTCGGCCCGCCGATGGCACCGAGAAGAATCGCATCGGAGGCACGGCACCCGGCGAGCGTTTCCTTTGGGAGCGGCTCTCCACAACTGTCGATCGCGTTGCCGCCAAACGGGTATTCGCGGAATTCAAAGTGATGGCCGAACGCGGAGGCGCAGTCCTGGAGAAGATCGATCGCCGCGTGCGTCACTTCGGGACCAATACCATCGCCGGGCAGCACGGCGATTGACTTTTGCGATTGTGTCATCGAAGGGGCCGCACTCGGTTCAGCGCACGGTGGCGGCGCTGGATCCCGGCGCAGCCGGTGCAGGCGCCTGGCCGCGGCGGACCTTATGAATGATGGAAATCAAGTCCCGGTCGGTGATTTCCTTTTCGGCGTCGGCCTGCAACATGGCCATGCGGTAGCACTCGGCGAGCTCCGCGTCGGTAGTCTGGAAGCCGAGCTCGTCAAGGCGCGATCGCAGGGCGTTGCGACCGGAATGTTTCCCGAGCACGAGTTTGCGTGCCGGTACGCCGACCTTCTCCGGAACGATGATTTCATACGTCAGCGGATTCTTCAGAATGCCGTCCTGGTGAATGCCGGCTTCGTGCGCGAAGGCGTTCGCGCCGACAACAGCCTTGTTCGGCGGAACGGAAACGCCGGTGATGGACGAAAGCATGCGGCTGGTCGGGTACAACATTTCAAGCTTGATATTGGTGGTCACGGCGTAGCGGTCCTGCCGGACGTGCAGCGCGACGGCCAGTTCTTCGAGCGAAGCATTCCCGGCGCGCTCGCCGATGCCGTTGATGGTGCACTCGATTTGGCGCACGCCGGCATCGATCGCCGCGAGCGAGTTCGCAAGGGCCAGGCCAAGGTCGTCATGGCAGTGGGCGCTCAGGATGATGTCCGGATAAGCGCCGAGGCGGGCGCGGACGTCACGGAACATTTTCGCGTAGTCGTCGGGCGTCGAATAACCGACCGTGTCGGGCAAATTCACAATCGTCGCGCCGGATTCCACGACTGCGAGAACCACCTGGGTTAGGTAGTCGATATCGGTTCGGCTGGCGTCTTCCGCGGAGAACTCCACCTCTTCGCAGTGCTGACTGCCGAAACGAACCATCTTGACGATCTGGTCGAGCGCCTGCTCGCGCGTCATGCGCAGCTTGTATTTCAGGTGCAGATCGGACGTGGCGAGGAAGAGGTGCAGGCGGGGCTTGGCGGCGTGTTCGAGTCCGCGCAGCGCGGCGTCTACGTCTTCCTGGCGCGCGCGGGCGAGCGCCGCTACGCGGCAATGCTTGATTTCGGCGGCCACGGCGCGCGTGGCTTCGAGATCGCCCGGCGAGGCGATTGGGAAGCCCGCTTCGATGATGTCCACGCCGAGCTGTTCGATCTGCCGCGCGAGCTGCAACTTCTCCTCGCGGTTCATCGAAAAGCCGGGTGACTGTTCGCCGTCGCGCAGCGTGGTATCGAAGATCTGCAACTTGTCCATTTGGCCTCCTTCCATACTGCCAGTGAACCGCGATTGCCGCAAGGAGTCCAATTTATAATGGTTGCAAGTCGAATAAATATCTCTTATATAGGGAAGCGCGCTGGATGGAGGGGAAATCGTGGATTTGGCTTCGCTACAGGTGTTCCAGGCCGTGGCGCGCGAGAAGAGCTTTTCGCGCGCGGCCGAAAAGCTATACCGCACTCAACCCGCGGTGAGCATCTCGATCCGCAAGCTTGAGGACTGGGTGGGTCAGCCTCTATTCGTCCGCGGCTCGGGCGCGCGGATGCTGACCGACGCCGGCGTTCTGCTCTCCGAATACGCCGACCGGATGCTCAACCTGCGCGAGGAGATCCGCAAAGGCATGAAGGAGCTGCGCGGACTCGAGCGCGGCCAGATTTCGCTCGGCGTGAACGAAAGCTCGATCCACGCGCTGCTCCCTCCGCTCGACCGGTACCAGCGGCTTCATCCCGGGATTCACATCCGGGTGCACCGCGTGTTTTCGCGCGACGTGCCGCGCGAGGTGATGAATCACCATCTCGATATCGGCGTGATTTCCTATCTCCCCGAAGAGCGAGATCTCGAAACCGTGGAGTTCTATCGCGACTCGCTCGTGCTCGTGGTGTGGCCGGGCCACCGGCTCGCGAAGCGGCGGGAAGTGGATATCAGCGAGCTGGGACAGGAGATATTCGTGGCCCACATCGTCGAATCGCCGTACCGCCAGCGGGTGGTGCAGATGTTCGCGCGGCACCGGGTTCCGCTGCGGATGAACGTGGAACTGCCGACGATCGAGAGCATCAAGCTCTTCGTGGAAATGAAGAAGGGCGTGGCGATCGTGCCGCGGATGTGCGTGGAACGCGAGGTAGCGAGCGGCGACCTTCGCGAGTTGCGCATCCGCCAGATGCGCATCACAAGAAAGCTCTATCTCGTGTACCGGCGGGACCGGCCGCTTGCGGCGGCCGCGCAGGCGCTGATCGACATCATTCGTCGAAAGCCATCGCGCGCGCGCAGCGAATCCAAGGGCTGCTAGAAGCTGGTGGCAAGGCGAAGGGCAATGCTCCGCGCGGGGCCGATGGCATTGCCCGAGAAAAGACCGTTGAAGTCGATGACGTTCAGGCGATCGTTGAGGTTCTCGCCGTCGGCTTGTAGCTTCACGTTCCAGCGGTCCGATTTGTAAACGTCCACACCCATCGACATATCGACCGTCAGCGAGGGCCGGACGCGCCCGCGGGCGAAATTGACCCGATCCACGACCTTTTGGCCGTATGTTTCCAATGGCCCGCCCGGTGCGTCGATGCACTGTTGAACGGTTGAGCTTGGATCACATTGAAATTCAAACGGAAGTCCGCTTCCGGACTCGAGTCCTCCGGCAAACCACATGCGCTTGGCGACCTGATAGCGCAGGCGGAAGCGGACGGTGTTGCGCTGGTCCTGAGAAACCGGGAAATGGCCCGTAATATTGTTGAGCGCATTGGTTGCGTCGTCGCCGAGGAATAGCCCGCCCGTGACCGGCAACCACGCATTGCCTACCATGTAGGAATAGCTCACGTATCCGGAGAAACCGCGCCAATCGGGCAGGTCGAGCTTTCCCTCCGCTCCATAGATCACGGCCTTGCGGAATGCAATCGGAAAGCTGACCGCGGTGCTTAGCAACTGATCGTCATCCGCAAAATTGTTGACCAGCCTGCGGAAGTAACTCCCGTCCAGTCTGAGCTTTCCCTTGAAGACTTTCGTGAGTCCCGCTTCGTAATAGTCGCCGTGAGAAGGCTGAACGGGAAGCCGGAGCACGTTGGGATTCAAAGCCACGACCGTGGGAGAACTGGAGAGAAGAATGTTCGTGAAGGAAGGCGTTTGAAAAATGCGGTCGAACGAACCGTGAATAACGATGTTGGCTGAAGGGAAATAGCGCGCGGCGGAGAGACGCGGGCTGACAGCATTTTGATTGAGAAGCAATTGGTAATGGTCCCAGCGCAGGCCGACGCTCACGGTCCAGTTGCCGAGCCGGATCATGTCCTGAACAAATGCGGATTGCTCGAGATCGGGGCGGTGCCCGAGGCTCGGCATGTCCGCAGGAAACGCGAATGTCGGTGGAGTACCCTCAGCAAATACCGTCGGATCGGTGATGATGTCGTTGAACTGTTCGTGCAGGAACATGTTGTCCGACTCGACGCCGAACTTCCATTCCTGAACGCCGCGGTGAATGGAGAGGCTGCCTTTGAAGTAGCCCTCTCGGAATCCAGAGTGCAGAAATGCGATCACGGGCGTCGAGAGATCATTGGACATCAGATCGCTCGACGTGTCGCGCATCATGCCGCGGAAGTCCGCGACGGCGTCGGCGGAGAAGACGTGCTGATAGGAGACGACGCCTATCGTCTCGAAATTGTCGCCATTCTGCCGCTGCCCTGCTGTCTGTTGCGATAACTCGTTGGGGACCTGGAAGCGTGAAAGTTCATGGCGGACGGATAGGCCGAGCCTGTCGCTTGGCGTGAGGTCGCGCTCGTAGCGAGCGGAAAAATCTCCGGTTGTTCCCGTGTTCGTGAAATTTTCTGGAACCACGGGATTCAGGTAGTGGCCGGTCGTATTTCCGCTGGCGCTCGCGCCGAAGGTGTTCTTGCCCTGCGTGTATTGCGCGCGCGCGAAAGCGCCTGCCGTATCGTAGCTGCCGCCCGAGAGCACCACCTGGCCGTGGAGACCGGGTTGCTCGTCCTCGATCGTATTGACTTCAATGACGCCGCCCAATTTCCTGCCGTACTCCGCAGGGAATCCGGCCGTGTAGATCGTCATCGACTGCACATCGTCGGCTTCGAGCTCCGGGCCGAAACTCGGCGAACGATTGTCCGTAAGAGGGATGCCGTCCACCACGAATTGAGTCTGATACTCCGATTCGCGCGGGTGCAGGACGGCGTTGCCTTCGTAGAACCAGCCGGGCTGCGAGCTCACCAGGTCCTGAAGCGAACGGCCAGGCAGGGACGTCAGGCGATTCTGGATCCTCTCGGAACCGATCCGATTGATTGCCCCGGCGCGATCGGGATCAATGAGCGTGTTCGCCTCGGTGACGGTGACGGAAGTGCTCACGGCGGACAGCTTGAGCTGGATGGCGCGATCGGTGGGCAATACGGAGCGAATCTCGATTGTTTCACCAACTTCGGTGAAGCTGGCCTCGCGGATTTCGATTCGATACACACCGAAAGGCAAGCGTTTGACCACCAGCGCGCCCTCAGCATCGGTCGCGAACTTGTTGCGATACTCGTTTGCCTTGCTCGTGAGCTCGACCGTAGCCCGGACGCCGAGTCCCGAAGGGTCCGTCACCTTCAAGTGCAATTCGCCTTCGTTCGTCTGTGCGCAGACGGTGAAAGCCCCGAAGAGAAACAAGGCGAGGAGTCTTTTCATACGTGCGCTTAGCCCCTACTGGCCCTTACCCATTCTCGTCCCATGTATGATGATGGCGCCCTTTCGCGTGAAGATGCCACGAAAATCTAGCGGCGGCGAAACTTGAGGAAGTCTTGCATCCAGTCTCGCCAGCAGTCGCGGCAATCAGAGAAGGGGGAGCGGCTACTCCCAGCCGGTGGGTGCCTTGTATGCCTGCGTGACGATTACCGCGGTGACTTCCTTGATCTTGCGGTCCTTAATCTTGAAAAGCTCGGCGATTTGCGTGCTGTTGGGCCACTGCGAGTAACGCCCCATGCTCATCTTGCCGCGGCCCGGCACTTCGACGGTTTGCTGCGTGGCGGGATGATTGAACCGCACGATCGCCAGCACAAGGCCGCGCTCGTTATCCACGATCGGAAACCTTCGAGGACGGACGGTCTGGATGTACGTGAAGATCTTCGTGCTGAGCTGAGCGCCGCAGCTCAACGCTCCGAGCGGGGAGGATGCGGATCCCGGGCACGTTTGAATGCCATTCTCGATCCGGATGCAATCCTTGTCGAACGGCACGATGTCGCCGTTGCCCTGTTCGATCCCGTCAAAGTACTTGCCCACCATGGAAACCATTTCCGCGCGTGACGGCCGGTCGGCCGCAGGAACCGTTTCCAGAAAGATCGGCCGCACCTCTTTCAAATTGTCCGTGTTCAGAATCGCCGTGGTTTCCTTGCGGGCGACGAGGGTCTCAATCTCGGTGATCTTCCTGTTCGCAACCTTCAGCCGCACAAACAGAATCGCCGGCGTGCCGTTCTCCTGGACCACGGTGTAGATGCCGGCGGCGCCCGCAGACGGTTCGGCGAAAAACAACTTGTAGCTGCCGACGCCCGAAGCCGTGGCCCACAGCCCGTCGCCCAGCTCGAGCCGCACGCCGTCCTCGGTGAATTTCACGTTCTTCGCAAGCGGCAGCCGCGAGAGATCGTGCGCCACCATGGCTGCGAGATACTGCTCGGCGATGCCGTCCAGGCACGTCCGGTCGCAGCCCAAACCGCCTGCTCGCGCTGCCGGGAAATCAGTCGTGCCTCCGGACAAAAGCAGAGCTGCTAATGCGCACGTCGCGAGGATTCTGGCTCGCATGTTGCACCCCTTCCGGAGCTTCGAATCATGCAGGCTGCTGTGGAGCTACCACTGCGGCTGATCGGACCGGCACTGCTCGTAGCTGCTCCAGCCCGAGCACATCCCATACGGGCTCTGAGTGAGCACCGCTTCGATCTCATGCAGCTGCCCGCGGCGGACCTTGAAGATCTCTGCGATCTCCCAGGTGAAAGGAGTCGTCGGTCCGGCCGTGACCGGGCGGCCCTCCGGCGTTTCGAAATTGCGCGTATCACCCGCCTGGTGATCGAAGAACCCGAAGCCCCAGACGATCCCGCGCTCCTGATCGACGATCATGTAGCGCCGGTCGCGGATCCAGGAAACGAAATGCAGCAGTCCCGACCGGAATTGATCGCGGCACGACCAGCCCGCGGAATACATGGTCGGATTGGTAGCCGGATCGTATTTCGCCGAGGGCGCGGGACGCGGCGCACCGGACGCGGTTAAGCCCGGGATGGGGTTGAGATTGTTGGTTGTTTGCATTCCGTTTTCGAGGCGATTGCAATCGTCGCCGAAAAACGAATAGTCGGCCTTGCCGTCGTTCTTCTGCATGCCGGAGAAATACTTGTTCGCGGTCTTGATCAGCTCGATGCGCGACACGCGTTCGGCCGGCGGAATGTCTTCGAGAAGCGCGGCGCGCGGCCTTCCGAGTTTTTCAAGGTTCGCGGCGCCGCCTTCGGCCATCTGTCCGCGCGCGACGATCGTCTCGATCTCCGATATCTTCTGGTTTTCGATTTTCAGCCGCAGCGCCAGGAGCACGGGGTGGCCGACCTCCTGCATCGTGCCCTCGAACCCGACTTGGCCCGCCTCCGGATCGTCCACGTAGAACTTATAGGTCCCCTTGCCCGTGGCCGTTCTCCAAAAGCCGTCGCCCAGCTCGAGCCTTTGGCCGTTCTCAGTGAACTTGACCATCTTTGTCGTGGGAACGCGCGAAGGGTCGTGCGCCACCAACGCGTCGAGATACCGATCGACGAAACCCTCGAGGCAAGCCCGGTCGCACGTACCGGAAGAAGCCGCACTCTGCGGACCGGTGGGTGATGCGTGAGTCTGGATCGAATGGCAGACGATGGCGCCAACAAGCAAAACTCCGACTGCGCTGATGCTGAGAAACTTTCTGTGCATGGCATTCCCCCGATGTCGAAAGTCGCGCGCACTGTATAGCAGAAGACGTCCGGCATCCGCAACCGTGCCTCCGGCGACATCGAGTAATGCGCAGGCAGGTGGCAACATTGCTGATTCGCTCTGAGAGTTGATGGCAGACGGGGAAAGGAAAGGCAATCTTCTGAGCAGAAAGTTGGTGGACGTGACCGGGATCGAACCGGTGACCCCCTGCTTGCAAAGCAGGTGCTCTCCCAGCTGAGCTACACGCCCATCCTTGCAACTACGTTAGTCTAAAACACTTTCGCGTGCAGCGCATCCCGGTTCGCTTTTTGCCGTGCCAGAGTAGTTCTTCGAATCCGCGCGGAAAGGCGCTAGTGTTTCTCGCCAAGGCATGAAGGTTTACACATGGTGAAGGCAACCGCGTGAAGACGAGCGTCTGGCGTTTCTAACCAACGTTAAGATCCGGGTCCTGTTCGTTGCTCCTTATTCCGCCGAGCTTCTGCAATCGCTGGTGGCCCAGCAACGCAGCTCCAAGGGCGGCGACCATGTCCGGTTGATCGCTTACATTCACTTGACGGCCGATCGTGTCCTTGAGGGCCTGTACCATTCCGTTCTGGCGTGCCACGCCGCCGACGAAGGTGACTTCATCTTCAAGCCCCACGCGGGCAAGCAACGCCTTCGACCGCGAGGCAAGCGAATTGTGGATGCCGCGGATGATGTCCTCTACTTTCTGCCCTTCGCTGACGTGGTTGATGATTTCCGATTCCGCCAGCACGGCGCACACGCTGCTGATCGTCGTGGGTTTCACCGCGTCCATGGAGAGCGGGCCAAGCTGATCGAGAGGAATCTCCAGATAATGTGCGGCGCGCTCGAGGAATCCTCCCGAACCGGCCGCGCACTTGTCGTTGGACTTGAATTCCTTTACCTTGCCGCCTTGGCGTAACCGGATGGCACGGGTGCTTTGTCCGCCCACGTCGAGGACGCAGGCCGTGTTGGGGAAAAGAAACTCTGCTCCCCGCGCAGCGCAAGTAATGTCTGTGATCTGGATGTCACGGAAAGGGATGTTGTATCGCCCCAAGCCAGTCGTGGTCACATACTTCACGTCTTCCATGCGGCCGCCGGCCTGCGCGAGCGCCAATTCCATCGCTTCCTTTGCCACGCCGGGAAAGTCCGGCCGGGTTTTCACGAGCGCAGTTCCGCAGACGTGCCGCGATTCGTCTAAGATCACCGCTTTGGTGCCCCTGGATCCGATATCAATTCCCGCTACAAAAGCCATGGAACACCTCCATCAATCTCAATATGATTCGAGTCCCTTATTGCGCGCCGGCAATCGGCAGCGATGACTTCGGTGCCGCGGCGGGAACCTGGCCCGGTTTGCCAGAACCGGCAGAGGCGCCGCCCATTGCCCGCTCCAGGGCGAAAATCGCAGCGCCGATCGCCCCGATGTAGTGCGAATCGTCGCAAACGTTGACGGGCAGGCCTAGCTTCTGCTCGAGCGCCTTTACCATCCCGATGTTCCGCGACACTCCGCCCGTGAAAGTGATCTCAGGATCGATGCCCACTCGGCGTACCAGGGCCACGGTGCGGGCCGCGATGGCGCTATGGACGCCGCCGAGAATGTCCGGCACCGTCTTCCCCTCCGCCAGATAGGACATGATGTCCGACTCCACGAACACGGCGCAGACCGTGCTCAGGCGCACAGGCTTCTTTGCTCCGAGGGAAATCGGGCCGATCTGGTCCAGGCTGAGACCAACGGTTTCCGCCGAGTTTGAAAGAAAGCGCCCAGTGCCGGCGGCGCACTTGTCGTTCATCACGAAGTCCTTCACGTCTCCGTCTTCACCTATCCTGATCCCCTTGGCATCCTGGCCGCCCATGTCGATCACCGTGCGAGTTTTGGGGAACAGAAGATTGGCGCCGCGGGCGTGACACGAGATCTCGGTGATCTGGGCGTTGCCGAAATTCACCTTGTAGCGCCCGTAGCCCGTGCCCACCACGTAGGCGACGCTTTCGGGGGTGATGCCGGCCGCGGTCGCCGCTTCCCGGAACGCGCGTTCGGCCGCCATCGAGACATTGGCTCCGGTGTTGATCAGGCAGCGAGCTACAATCTTGCGGTCCTCAGACAGAATGATCGCTTTGGTCTGTGTTGATCCGACGTCTACTCCGCCTCCGTAAATCATGCGACCCTACCTTTCCTTGCCGTTCGCATTGTGGCCCGCGTTTGATGGCTGAATTTCTACTTCTTGACCAGCGTTCTTTGGTGCTCCAGCGATTCGAAGAATGCATCCACGCGGTTTCGCAACTGCGCTTCGGAAAAATATCGCGGGTCTTCCAGATCCGATTCGATCAGCAGGGTGGGCACATTCAGTTGTTTCGTGAAGTACTCCCTCATGTCTCCCTGGCCGGCTGAAAACAATCTGCAGCTCTTCACTGAATGGATGACGAGCGCATCGGCGCCCCAATCATCCACATAGTCCTTGAGTTGTTTGTACCGCTGCAGGAAGTTGCGGTTTGTGCAATTCCATTGCAGCATGTGCCGGGCCATGCTCTCAAGAGGCCGCTGCGGGTCGTGCCGGAAGCCGAACTCCCATATGCCCCCGACGGTCGAGTACGTCGACGCGATGGCTACCGCGCCCCATCGGCTGAACATGTCACGGAACTGCCGCAGAAAAGGCCATGGCGGGGGACCTTCCATGACGACGCGAAACTTTTCCTCCGGCAAGGGACCCTCGTGGTTGTCCGCCCGCTGCTTCATCTCTTTGTATGCTTCCTGAAAGAACCGCAGACCGTCCTCGGTGCCGCGCAGGCAGTAGAGCGGGGCCATCATCATGACGGAATCAAAATAGGCATCATAGGGAGCGGGGCGCTCTCGCGTGAGTTTCTTGATCTCCGACCACAACTCCCCGGTCTCGCCGGAAAGCTGCATGATGCGCTGCAATTTCTTGTAATCGAGGCTCTTTCCGCTCATCCGCTCCAGTACTTCGATGAGTTCCTCCAACTGCTTGACGACGTAGTTAATGTCTTCCGCCAGGGGTTCGGGGCCCGGAGTGCGGAAGAACGGGACGTCCAGATTGTAGACCGGGGCTTTCGAGTACTCGCCCAGGTGCTCGAACCATTGCAGGTAAACGTTGCAGCCGACGTAGTTGCACAAAATCAGGTCGGGCTCCGGAATCGTGGCGAATGGCGTCTTGCGGCCCGCAAAATACATTCCAACGTCGGCTTTGACGTAGGCGCAGTTGTCCGTGGAATAGCCCATTTCCTCGGCCGCCAGGATGAGGGGCAACGACTGCTTCTTGACGGCTAGTTGCAGGGCGTTGACCTCCGGATAGACCGGGAGCATGTCGAAAGCCTCGATCAGCTCCACGGGATTGCCGCTGATCAGCATGTAGATGGCTTTCTTACCCTTGCCTTCGGAGGCTGCGGTCAGGTTCGCGTAGTAACGGCCGATCATGTCTTTCTGAAGATTGTGGATGCGTCCCTGGTAATCGCTCTTCGGTGTGACTTGCGCCATGATGAGACTCCTTCATCGACCTGACGTTTTACCGTCAGTCGAACAATAGTGACTCCACGAATGTTTCCGCCTCGGAACGGGCGCGATCGAAAATCCACGTCTTTTCTTCGAACTCCAACAGTAGATGGGGGATCTTCGCCTCGTCCAGGGCCTTGCGATACAAGGCGTAGTCGAACAAGGCCGGTTCGCAAAATTTGGCGGCTTGCATGATGACTGCATCCGCTTTCTTCTCCTTGACCATTTGGATCAAGTGCGCCGCTTTCGTCTCCCGAGTGTCATGTTTGGTGCCGGAGTAGTAAGCGCGCTCCGAATAACTCTCCGCCAGCTCGTGCAGTGGGTTGTCCCGAATGGGGACATCCTCGGTAAACCATCTCCAGCCGCGCAGAAAATCGTCATCGAGGATGTAACATCCCGCCTGTTCCACGGTCTCGATCAGGCCGACAGGTGGAAGTTCACAGAATGAGCCCTCCAGGATCACGCGAATCCGGTCTTTCGGCCGAGATGGGCGTCCGGGAAGTTCAGCGAGGACCTCTTCCACGATCTTGACGAATTCTTCCGGAGCCATCAGCGTTCCCGCTCGCGTTAGCACGAAGGATTCCGCCGCAGAGATCATGTGCGGCGTGTCAGTCCTGATCCGGTAGATCTCACGCAAGCCGGCTCGAATGCGGTTATAGAGAGCGATACTGCGATTCAAGTCGTCGACGGTGGGCGTATGCCCCGACCTTTGTTGCAGACCGTCCAATATCCTTTGGTATTCCGTCGCCAAGTATTTTCTCGCCAACGGTGAAGCAAAATTCTGCGGGAAGTGAATGTATTCCACAAACATGTCGGGGAAGTTCCGCTGGAAGACGCTCGAAAGGTTGCGCGCTGGATCGCAGATCGAATGGAACAACATCCCCTCGAGAAACTTCAGCCGGTTCGTCAGTCCCAGCTCCAGCGTGGTCTTTACGATCGAACATACGAAGGACTGGAAACGGGAATCGGCGTACGTGACCTCGATTTGAGTGCCGGCGCCGATAATGCCGAGTGGAAGCATTCCGGATGCGTGGATCAGCTCCACGGGACAATGGATCGGGAAGCAGCCGATCGCTTTCTTCCCGGGATGGTCCTCGAGCCAGCGCTTCGCCACGTTGAATTCTGGGTCTTGTCCCATCTCGCGGCAGGAGTCAAAAATAGCGTTGAGCTTGGAAGTTTCTTGGACCGGAGTAGTGACCACGCTTTGCTCCTTCCCTACAGCCGCTGACAGCCGATTTCCGCGTACTCTCTGCGATGCCCTTGCATGGCCTGCATTCTACGCATACGCCGGAAGCCTTGTCAACGCTATTTTAGTACTACAATACCATAATTAGGGACGCCGTTTGTGCGGCCGTGGATCCCTCTGCTCCCCGGCAAGTATCGCTCCCGGATGCGCGCGGCAATCATCGGCGGGCCGCCGCCTTGCGGATCGCTTTTGTGAAACGCGATGAGCCGGCCCACGGCCGGCGCGTCATCAGCTTCAGCATGGTCGAGATCGTGATCGATCGAAAGGTTGCAAGCGCATGGTCATCCAATTCATCGAGCACCATGCGCAGCGCGCATCCTGCATCGGTGGCGAGCTCCGGATCTTCCTCCGCGGCGCCCTGTGGTCCGATCGGCTCAAAGACCTGGATCACATCGAGCAGCGTGAGCCGCTTCGCATTGACGGCAAGCCGATATCCCCCGCCAACGCCGCGAGCCGCCTCAACGATCCCTGCGCGTCCAAGATCGCGCAAAACTTTCGCCAGATGATGGGCGGAAATACCATACTTATCCGCGATTTCCGTGCCCGAAAGCTGGCTCGTCGGATTTTCGGCAAGCTCGAGTACGGCGTAAAGTGCGAAGGAGCTTGCCTTTTGCAATTTCATGAAGTCTTGCCTCTAAATAGGTTCAGTCGAGCGCTGCCTCGAGTTCGATAAAAGGCCCCGCCATCATTCCCTGGCTGCGAAAAAAGGAAAGGACAAGCTGGTTGTCACGCGCCATCATGGTGCGCACTTTCTGAACGCCGGCATGCCGAAATGCATCGCATAAAGTTTCAAAAAGCTGCGTCCCTATTCCTTTCAGGCGCGTTTTAGGACGTACTTGCACCGTGAAAATCCAACCGCAAGGCGGCTCGCCGAATTCCCAGGCGCGCACCTCACCGATGATAAATCCCTCAATGCGGCCTCGATACTCGGCGACCAGGAAAAAGCGCGATAATCGGCGCCGCGCCCCATAACGTGCAAACGTTTCCTTCCAATATTTGCGCTTGGCGAGGCCCGTGATTTCTTCATCCAGGGCAATCAGCCCCAAGAGATCCGAATTGACCGCTGGCCGGATATGTATCTCGCGCGGCTTCCGGAAAGTAATGGCGTTTGTCATAGCTGGCAGATTGCGAGTAATAGGTTCCCGTCCCGAGAAAAAAGAGATTCAGTACTGCCGCTTACCTCTTTGCCGTTATGAAGCCGCCAGATACTCTTTCACCAGGGATGATCCTGCATGTGACTGATTCCTGGCTCGGACAACGAGACATGGTTGTGATACAGCTTCCATGTTCCCTTGTCCCGCAGAAAAACGTCCGTTCCATAGCCTTCCCTGAGGAGGCGGGCGTCGTTCAGTTTGGATCTCCCGTCGGTACGCCACTCATAGACCACAGTGGCGACGTCGCCGAACACTCTTGTCTTTCTCGGGCCGAACTTCAGGGTAATCTCGTCCAGATTATCGAAATATCTCTCGAGCATTTCCTTCGCCGCGGTCCAGCCATAGTAAGCGCCGCGTGAGGTAAAAAGGACGAAGCCGTCATCGTGCCAATAGTGGTTGAAAAGCTCCGGCAAATTCTTGTCGCTCCATGCTTTTTCCATCGCATCCATGATTCGGAGGACCGCATCCACATCTGGTCCGGCAATTTCTGGTTTTGCTTTCTTTGCCTCGACGGCTGCTGTCTTGTCCATTTCCTTCTCCTATAAACTGCGCGTGTTGTCCGGAATGCTTGGCCGCATTTCGATGACATGCCCATGACGGCGGCATGTCCGATAAGAGGTCATAATCTAGCCGAGGTTGCTCTCCAGTTCCACCGCACGAGGGAACAGGATGTTGTTTTCGAGATGAACGTGTTGGTGCAGGTCCGCCGCAAAGGCAGGCAGCGCTTGATAGAGCGCTTGATAACTGGCGCACCCATCAGGCGGCACCATATAACCTTTCGTCATTTCCTGCATCTTTTCAAATGCTTGAGCCGCTGCCTCATGTTCCATGATCATTGCAGCCACCGGGTTCTGCACGGTTCCGAACATGGGTTCCGGCGGACGGCGTTTGACACGGGCCGCGTCCTCCATTTCGGCAAGGTAGGGGAAGAGCATTTCCTCCTCCTTCCTCATGTGCTCCCTCAATTCCTCCGACAATCCCGCGAAGATCGCCTGGATTTGAGCCAATTCCGGATGATTCTTGCCGTGCGCGGCAACGACTTTTGAAATTAGACCAGTAACCCGCTCGATCTCCGCCTGTGTGAACGCATGGTGCTTCGCCACGATGTGCTCGGCCAACTCCGTAAGCGGTGCACTGCGCCAATCTCTTTCGGAAGGAGCGGGCTCAGCCTTCTGAAGCGCCGCACTCACTTCTTCCACCGATCGGTTCGCCGCCTTGCAGGCTTGCGCGAGAGTCTGGCTGCCGCCGCAGCAGTAGTCAATGCCGAGTGTTTCGAAAACCCGCGCGGACGCTGGATTCTCAAGAACCAGGTCGCGCACTGTGATTCCGGGATTGGGGGGCGCTTTATCCCCGCGTTCCGCGATGCGTGGTGAGCTTTCCATGGGGCTCTCCTGAATGCGCATTACAGTACTGTAATGCGATTATTGCCGTCAAGCGAAATATTCCCCGGCAGTCATCCTCGGTTCCCGCGAGCCATCCATGGCGCCCTCAGCATCGTTCCAGGACCGTCGCGATTCCCTGGCCGACTCCGATGCACATGGTGCAAAGCGCGTAGCGAGCCTGCAAGTTTTGCAGTTGATAGATCGCGGTGGTCACCAGCCGCGCCCCGCTGGCACCGAGCGGATGGCCGATCGCGATCGCTCCGCCGTTTGGATTCACATGCGCGGCGTCATCCGGCAGGCCGAGATCCCGCAGCACGGCCAGCGCTTGGGCGGCGAATGCTTCGTTCATCTCGATCACATCCATCTTCGATAATGGCAATCCCGCTTTTGCGAGAGCTTTTCGCGTGGCAGGTACGGGCCCCATGCCCATGATCCGCGGCGCTACTCCGGCGGCAGCGGTGGCTAGAACCCTAACGCGCGGCGTGAGGCCGTATTTCCGCGCGGCTGCTTCCGAGGCGAGCAGCAGGGCGCAAGAGCCATCGTTGATTCCGGAAGCGTTGCCGGCCGTGACCGTGCCGTTCGGTTTCACGATGGGTTTCAGCTTCGCCAGATTGTCGAGGGTCGTGTCCGGCCGTGGATGCTCATCCGTATCGAACACCTTTGGTTCGCCCTTCTTTTGAGGAATCGAAACAGGGAGAACCTCGCTCCGGAAAAATCCAGCGGCATGAGCTTTCGCCCACCGTTGCTGGGTTCGCAACGAATAGGCGTCCTGATCCGGACGCGCGACATGAAAATCCTCCGCCACGTTTTCGGCGGTTTCAGCCATGGAATCAGTGCCGTACTTGCTCTTCATCGCAGGATTGACGAAACGCCAGCCCAGGGTCGTATCAAAGATCTCCGCAGTACGGCTGAAAGGCACTTCAGCCTTTCCCATCACGAACGGGGCGCGCGACATGCTTTCCACGCCACCGGCTATGATCAAGTCCGCGTCGCCGCATTTGATGGCGCGGGCCGCGATTCCTACCGCATCCATGCTGGAGCCGCAGAGGCGATTCACCGTCGTGCCCGAAATATCCGGCGAAAGACCGGCAAGAAGGGAAGCCATGCGTGCGACGTTGCGATTGTCCTCGCCGGCCTGGTTTGCGCATCCGAAGATCACGTCGTCCACCGCCTGCCAGTCGACTCTTGGATTCCGCTCCATCAGGGCCCGAATGGGAATCGCGGCGAGATCGTCCGTCCGCACAACGGACAAAGTTCCGCCGTAGCGTCCAAACGGCGTGCGAATCGCATCGCAAATTACGGCATCGGTCATGAATTTCTCCTATTTCGATCCGCTTCACACAATCGATGTGCCTCTACCCATCGCACCTTGTACCGCAAAACGTGCCTCCGCTCCACACCAGTTGGCGAATCCGCGGCGAAATGCGGTAGCGACCTCCGCCGTAATGAGCGGAGAGATTCGCGAGCACCTTCTGGATCGTCTCGATACCGAGCTCGTCCGCCCAGGCCAGCGGTCCCCGCGGATAGTTGACTCCCTTCCGCATGGCCGTGTCCACGTCCGCGACCGTGGCTACGCCCTGATTCACGGCATCGGCCGCTTCATTGGCCAGCATCGCGACTGTCCGCATCACGGCGATACCGGGCACATCTCTCAACCGGGAGACCGCATATCCCGCGGCCTGCAAGAGCCCGACCGCCGAGAGGTACGCGCGTTCATCGCACCCGCTCGCCATCGCGATCGCCACGCGCGTGGCCTTCAAGTAGTCGAGAGCCAGATCGACAACCACAAGATTCCGATGCCCGGTTTCATATGCTCTCTGAGTCGCGCTGCGGCCGTCGGTGACGGCAAGAATAGCGTCTCCCACTTCGACCGAATCCCCGTGGTCCGTTCGCGAAGGCGCTCGGGCAATCATCACTCCCGATTCAGCCAAGCGTTGGGCTAGCGCTTCCGCCAGAGATCCCGACGGCGAAAGCGTGACGCGTTCGGGCCTCGGTCCAAGCGGTTCCGTGTCCGGCAGCGGTGCAGGCGCGTTTTCGCCATATTCGTAGAATCCGCGCTTGGTCTTCCTTCCGAGAAACCCAGCACGAACCATTTCCTGTTGGATGAGCGAGGGCCGGTAGCGCGGGTCGCCGAAGTACGCGTCGAATATGGATTGGCTCACGGCGAAACCGATGTCGAGCCCAACGAGATCCATTAATTCGAAGGGCCCCATTCGAAATCCACCGGCTTCCCTCATCACCGCATCAATTGTGGCGGGGCTCGCCGCTTGCTCGGCCAGCAGGAGCAGCGCCTCTCCGTAATAGGGCCGGGCGACGCGATTCACGATGAAGCCGGGCGTCGACTTCGCGTAGACGGGAGTCTTGCCCCATGCCGCAGCCGTTGCGTGAACAGCGTTCAGGGGTTCCGGATCCGTCGCCACGCCGCCGATCACTTCGACCAATTCCATCAACGGCACCGGATTGAAAAAATGCATTCCCACCAGCCGTTGAGGCGCCTTAAGCGCAGCGGCAATCGCCGTCACGGAAAGCGAGGAAGTGTTGGTGGCGAGGATGCACTTCGCGTCCACGATATTTTCAAGCTCGGCGAATAGTTGCCGTTTGACCTCGAGATCCTCCACAACGGCTTCGATGACAATTCCTGACCCGCGGAGTTCGTTTAGGCTCGATGCGCCGCTCAATCGCGCCGACGCACCCTCGGCTGCCTCCACCGAAAGTTTTCGTTTCGAGACCAGTTTCTCCAGGCTCTGCCGGATGCCTTGAATCGCTTTCGGCACTGCCTCGGTCCGGTTGTCATACACCACCACGGGATGCCCCGCAAGCGCCGCCACCTGTGCGATTCCCGCTCCCATGGTTCCGCTTCCAACCACGCCGACGAGACTGCTCTGCGAAAGTGCGCCGGAAGGCATCGTCGTCATTCCCTTGTCATTTCCTTGTCATTCCCGTATTCGTTCCGTGCAGCAATAAACCCTTGTCAATCCCAAATTGGAGCGGGATTGATGAAGGCAACTATCCAAACCTCGCTAGGAGTCTGGACGCGGATGCCATGAGATATCAGTGACCGTCGTCACAGCTTTCGACCACTCATCCGAGTATTCGTAGCGCTTGCTCTCATAGTAGTGGACCGAGGGAGGGTGCATGTCCCCGTTCTCAGGCGTGGACAATCTCGATTTTGACTCGATACTGAATGACGAAGAGCTCCTTGCGCAAGGCACGGCAAGGCAGTTCGTCGAGGCCGGGAATTCCATCTCAGGAGAGCCGTCGTCATGAACCTTCCGACGGAAGAGCAGGTCCGCGCTGCGCTCACGGAAGTGAATGATCCTGAGATCGGGGTCAACATCGTCGATCTGGGGCTCATCTATGGGATCGAAATTATCAACGACAGCGTATTCGTCAAAATGACGATGACCACGCGGGCTTGCCCTCTGCACGCGTATCTCAGCAAGGCATCGGAAGACGCGATTCGTGCCCGTTTCCCGGATGTGAATTCCGTCCATATCGAGCTCGTCTGGGAACCACCATGGGACCCAGCCAGAATGTCTAAGGCAGCCAGGAATCAAATGGGGTGGTAGGGTTGAACAGTCTGAAGATGTTCTCCAACCATGCGGCGCTGCACGGGATGACTTTCTGGTCGCTGGAATTTTCGCGTCTCTGCTCTTAGGCTCTTTGCCAGGGTTATGAAGGACAATGGCCAGATTCAACGATCTCCCACGCTTCTCACTCCTCATCATGTCGCTGCTCTTCTTGCTTCTCGCCCTCTGGACGGGGCTCGTGCGTTTGGGATGGGACACGACGTGGCTGCAATCGAGGCTCGCTCTCGATCATGGCCCCCTCATGGTCTGTGGTTTCCTTGGGACGCTCATTAGTCTTGAAAGAGCCGTCGCACTGGGCCGGTGGTGGGCATACATCGCGCCGTTTATGGCGGGCATCGGCTCGCTGGTGTTGACAGTCGGATCTCCTGCCGGGCCGGGGATGCTCTTGATCACGCTCGGCGGCCTCGGGCTGGTTTCGATTTTCATCTTCATTATTGTGAAGCAGCCGGCTCTGTTTACCGTGACGATGGGCCTGGGTGCAGGCTCTTGGCTCGTGGGCAATGTCTTCTGGCTGGCCGGAAAAGCCATTCCGCAGATCGTTCATTGGTGGATCGGCTTCCTCGTCCTCACGATTGTAGGCGAGCGCTTGGAATTGAACCGATTCCTCGCCCCTTCGAGATACACCAAGTCAACTTTCTACATTGGGCTTTTTGTCTTTCTGGCTGGATTGATCGGGACTTCTGCAGCTCCCGTGCAAGGGAATCGGATTTCAGGCATCGGCATGGTGGCGCTCGCGCTCTGGCTCGCCCGCTATGATGTGGCGCGATTCACCGTTCAACGAGAAGGGCTTCCCCGCTTTATCGCCCTTTGTCTTTTCGGGGGATACATCTGGCTGGGAATCGGCGGGCTGATCCGCTTGTTTGAGATCCCGTTGGAGATCGCAGGAAGTCCCGTGTATCTCGTGTACGACGCCGCGCTTCACTCTATCTTTCTCGGTTTTGTGTTTTCGATGATTTTCGCGCACGCTCCCATCATCTTTCCGGCGGTCGCAGGACGTCCGATGGCATTTCGCCGCGTCTTCTACTGCCATGTTGCGTTGCTTCATGTATCCCTGATTCTGAGAATCGCGGGAGACCTGACAGGATTTCTTTCGGTTTATCGCTGCGGAGGCTTGTTGAGCGTGATCGCCTTACTGATGTTTCTTGCGGATAGCTTGTATGGCATGGCGGCCGGCCGGCGCGAAGCGAAAGCTCTGAACTCCCATGGGAGTTCGTCCTTGTGACAATGCTCACATTTGGGCGTGATTCCGGTCACGGCTCAATTGTCCGCTTTCCCTTAGCCTGCTGTATTGCATAACAAGGGTGGTAGCACGTGCGGTGGCTGGGGGGAGTGCTCCTCTGAAATGAGCTGACATAATGACGCAAACAAGACTACCTGCCGAATCCGAGAAGACAGCTCACATCCGAATTGCGCTGAACGGTGAGGAAGTGGATGTTTCCTTCGCTCCCTACAAGACCCTCCTGGAAATTCTTCGGGAGGATCTGGGCCACACGGGGACCAAGCACGGATGCGAACTTGGCGAGTGCGGTGCCTGCGCGGTCATTCTAGATGGCGAGCCAGTGCTTTCCTGCCTGGTCCTGGCGCTTGAGTGCGACGGAAGAAACGTGATCACCATCGAGGGTCTCGCGTCGAATGGGGAGCTCCATCCCATACAGGAAGCCTTCGCGAATTTGGGCGGGTCCCAGTGCGGCTATTGCACGCCGGGGATGATTCTTACTGCGAAGGCGCTGCTGGATCGTACGCCGCATCCGAGCCACGACCAGATTCGCGAGGCGCTTTCCGGGAACTTGTGCCGGTGCACAGGTTACCTGCAGATCTTTGACTCGGTGGAAGCCGCCATAGCACAGATCAGCGAGCGCAAACGGACTGGCGAACTGAAGTAGGCTGCGGGACGGGGACCGGCTCGCGGGGAGAAGGAAACTTGGCGAACAACCAGGATCTGCCGAAACGGGCGTCGAGAAGCTCCAAGGCGGCTGGCGAAGATCTGCGGGTAATCGGCTCGTCACGGCAGCGAGTCGATGTGCGGGGCAAGGTCACCGGCCAGACAATCTACGCCGACGATATCTCTCTGCCGCGGATGGCCTACTGCAAGATCCTGCGTTCGCCTCATCCGCACGCGGTCATCCGGAACATTGACGTCTCGCGCGCCCAGGCGCATCCCGGGGTGTACTTGGTGCTGACCGGGAAGGACCTGCCGATTGAGTACGGGATCCTCCCTGTGAGCCAGGATGAGACGGCGTTGTGCGTCGATCGGGTACGCCACGTTGGGGATCCCGTCGCAGCGGTGATCGCAAGAGAGGAGTTGACGGCCTTTGAGGCTCTGGATCTGATCGACGTCGAGTACGAGATCCTGCCGACGATTTCCGATCCGGAGGAGGCTCTGGCGACGCCGGAGCCGCGGCTCCACGATTACGGAGAAGAAGGCAACATCCACAAGCGAGTCTCGTTCGAATTCGGTGACGTGGACAAGGGATTTGCCGAAGCAGACGAAATTTTGGAGGACCTCTTCTTTTACCAGGGCAGCACCCACCTCGCCATGGAGCAGCACGCATCGGTGGCGATCAAGGATCGCGAGGGCAAGCTGACGTTGTGGACGAGCACACAGGTGCCCCATTATCTGCATCGCTCGTTGGCCAAGGTGCTGGAGCTGCCCGCCGGGCATATTCGCGTAATAGCCACTCCGAACGGCGGGGGATTTGGAGGAAAGAGCGATCCGCTCAATCACGAGATCATCGTGTGCAAGGCGGCGCTGTTGCTGGGCCGGCCGGTAAAGATCAGCCTAACGCGCGAAGAGGTGTTCTACTGCCACCGCGGACGCCACCCGGTGCTGATGAAATTCAAGGTGGGAGTGAAAAAGGACGGCACCATTAAGGCGCTCGACCTTCAGACGCTGATCGACGGCGGCGGATACGGATCTTTCGGAGTGGCCAGCACGTTTTACACGGGCGCCCTGCAGACCACGGCCTACCACGTTGAGAGGTTCAAATTCCGGGCCTGCCGCACTTTCACAAATAAACCACCGTGCGGACCCAAACGCGGCCATGGGACTCCGCAGCCGCGCTTTGGCCAGGAAGTGCAGATGGACAAGATTGCGGAGCGGCTCGGCATTGACCCAGCTGAACTGCGGCTGCGAACCGCCGTGAAACCCAATGAGTTGACGGCGAATTTTCTTCAGCTAGGGACGGTGGGATTGGAACAGTGTATCCGCCGCGTCGTGGACATGTCGGGCTGGAAAGATAAGTTTCGCAAACTTCCAGAGGGCCGGGGCGTTGGTCTCGCCTGCTCCTGCTACCTGACCGGGGCGGGTCTCTCCATCTACTGGAACAAGATGCCGCACTCCGGAATTCAACTGAAACTGGACAGGAGCGGCGGCGTGACGCTTCAGGCCGGCACCACGGAAATCGGCCAAGGTTCGGACGATGTTCTGGCGGCGATTGTGGCCGAAATCCTGGGGCTCCAAACGGTTGACATCCGCGTGTACTCGGGCGACACCGATCTGGGACCGGTAGACTTGGGGTCGTACTCGAGCCGCGTGACTCTGATGGCCGGGAATGCAGCCGTTCAAGCCGCCGAAAGGGCCAAGGCCATGTTGGCCGAGGCGGTGGCCGAGAAGCTTCAGGTGCCCAAAGAGCGGCTGCGCTTCGCCGACAACGCGGTTTTCGACACGGCAGCGCCGGAGAAGAGAGTCACGTTCCCGGAAGCCGTCTGCCTCGGTGAGTCTCGGTTCGGGACGATAGGAACTGTCGGATCTTACTGGCCGCCCAAGATGCCTGCTGCGCAGTACAAAGGCGGCGGCGTGGGGACTTCTCCGACGTACACCTATTCGGCTGCCGTCGCGGAAGTCGAGGTGAATCCGGCCACTGGTTGGATTCGCGTCGTGAAGATATGGAATACGCATGACCTGGGCCGGGCACTCAATCCGACCATTGCGCTGGGACAGGTCGAGGGCAGCATCTACATGGGGCTCGGCGAAGCGCTCATGGAGGAGCAGGAGTTCCGGCGCCTCCCGAAGAAGCTCTCCCACGCGCTCGTGCACAAATTCCCGTCGATTCTCGAGTACAAGAGCCCGACATCCCTCGACATGCCTGAAATCTTTACAGAGTTTGTCGAGGGTCCCGACCCGCGCGGCCCGTTTGGCGCGAAGGAAGTGGGGCAAGGTCCTCTTCTTCCTATCATGCCCGCAGTGGCAAACGCGGTTTACGACGCAGTGGGCGTGCGGATCGACGAGGTGCCGATCACGCCGGAAAAAATTCTCAAAGCGCTGGCTGAGAAAAGGGCGGGTCGCGAACCGCGTTACGGCCCCACGCACTTCCCGGAGATCTCCTGGCCGGAAGCGTTGCGGGTGCCTCCACCATGGGAGGGCGGAGACGGGCGCGCGATTAACGAGACTCCGAAGGAGCGCAAACCGCGCGTCGAGAAAGAAGCGGTGCTAAAGCCATGATGCGGCTGCCGCTCTTCGAGTTCCGAATGCCCCGCACTGGGGAAGAAGTCGCCCGCATTCTCGACGGCGAAGGCTCAAATGCCATGGTGCTTGCGGGAGGCACGGACCTGCTCCCCAACATGAAGCGAAGGCAACAGGTCCCGCGGACGCTGATCAGCCTTCGGCATGTTGAAGGACTGAGCGGCGCTCAACTGGACCATGGGTCCGCGCGATTGGGACCATGCCTTACGCTCACTGAGATCGCGCGGGATGCTCGCTTTCGGAATGGCTGCTCCGCCTTATCGCAGGCCGCGTCCCTGGTTGCGACGCCGCATATCCGCAACGTAGCCACGCTCGGTGGCAACATTTGCCTCGATACACGGTGCGCCTACTACGACCAGAACTACGAGTGGCGAAAAGCGATCAATTTCTGCAAGAAGAAGGATGGAGAGATTTGCTGGGTCGCCACAGGCAGCCCGAAGTGCATGGCTGTTTCTTCCACGGATACGGCCCCGGCGCTCATCGCTTTAGGTGCCAGTGTGCGGCTGCGATCGCGCTCCGAGGAGCGCGACATCCCGCTGGCGGATTTGTATAACAACGACGGGATGAATTACCTCACCCGCCGGCCCAATGAGATTCTGACGGAAATACGGCTGGGCTCCCTGCACGGCTGGAAGAGCACTTACTGGAAGCTGCGGCGCCGTGGGTCGTTCGACTTCCCGGTGCTCTCCGTGGCGGCGGCAGTGCGTCTGTCGAAGGGCGGGGTTGTCGAAGAGGCCCGAATCGTCCTTGGCGCTGTCGCTTCTCGCCCGCTCGTTGCCACCGAAGCGGCAAAATTCCTGGTGGGCCGCCCTCTCGATCGGGAATCGATCGAGCAGGCCGGCACGCTCACCGCGAAACTGGCGAAGCCTCTCGACAACACGGATTTCGACATGAGTTGGCGCAAGAAGGTCGCTGCTGAGTTCGTGAACTATGCTCTGCGGGAACTTCGCGGGGATGATATGCGAGCCCAGCGCCTGGAGGTGACGCGGTACCTCCCGGACGTCAATGCTGATTGAAAAGGATAGAAGCAGGTAACGTCCCACTCACGGCGTAATCTCGCCGCCGGCAATAATCACGCTCTGCCCCGTCACTGACGCAGCGTTATCACCGCACAGCCAGGTCACTGTATCCGCCACTTCCGCTGGCTGAATCAGGCGCCCTTGCGGATTTTGCGCCACCAGGCTGGCGATCACTTCCTCGCGGCTGCGGCCCGTCTTCTTCATAATGTTGGCAATGTTTTGAGCGGTCATGTCCGTATCGGTGTAACCGGGGCACACCGCATTGACCGTCACGCCCGTGCGCGCCGTTTCAATGGCCAAGGCTCGTGTCAGCCCAATCATGGCGTGCTTGGCCGCGCAGTACGTGGTGATGTAGGCGGACCCTTTCACGCCGGCCGTCGAGGCGATGTTAATCACGCGGCCCCACTTGGATTCCAGCATGGCGGGCAAGACAGCCTGGGTGCAGTAGACCGCGCCCATCAGATCGATATCGAACACCTTTCGCCAGAATGCCGAGTCCGACTTAAGGAACGGCGCCGACAGAGCAACGCCGGCGTTGTTGACCAGAATTGTCGGGGCGCCGAGCACACTGCTGACTGTGGAGATTGCCTTCCGGACGGCTGCCTCGTCGGTCACATCGGCGGGTGCGGTCGCCACTTTGACGCCGCACTCCTTGATGATGCGGTCTGCCGTGGCCTGCAGCACTTCGGTGTTGCGTCCAATAAGAGAAACCGACGCGCCCAGGCGCGCCAGCGCCTCAGCGATTGCCGCGCCGATTCCGCGCCCTCCCCCGGTGACGATTGCGTGGTGGCGGGCGAATGGCGCTTTGGTATTCATTTCCATGAAATTGTCCCGGCTTTATCCCGGGGAGGAAGCGCCCGGGCCACCCTCACCGGCCGCCTCCAACACCTTGGAGGCGATAATCAGCTTCAGTACCTCGCTCGCCCCTTCATAAATGCGCAGCGCCCGGATCTCGCGATAAAGCCGCTCCACAGTCATTCCGCGAACGACGCCCAGCCCGCCGAAGATCTGCACCGCCGCGTCGATCACCTCCTGCGCCGATTCGGTGGCGAACAGCTTCGCCATTGACGCTTCGCGCGTCACGCGCGCGCCCAACACATCCTTGGTCCACGCGGACCGGTAAATCAGCAGCGCCGCAGCGTCGACCGACACAGCCATTTCTCCAAGCTTCGCCTGCGTCAGTTGGAATTCGGCCTGCGCCCGGCCGAACATGCGCCGCTTGAGCGCCCGCCCGGTTGCCTCGTCCAGCGCCCGGCGAGCAAAGCCCAGTGCAGCGGCGCCAACTGTCGAGCGGAAGATGTCGAGGGTGGCCATCGCGATTTTGAAACCTTCTCCCGGCTGGCCCAGCATGCTATCGGCGGGAACCCGGCAGTTGGTGAAACGCAGCATTCCGAGCGGATGCGGAGCGATCACGTCGATGCGTTCGGAGGCGTCCAGGCCCGGAGAGCTGGCATCGACGATGAACGCGGACAGGCCCTTAGTTCCAGGTCCCTCGCCCGTGCGGGCAAACACAACATAGAAGGCCGCGAGGCCTGCGTTCGAGATCCACGTCTTGACTCCGTCGAGACGCCAAAACTTGCCGTCGCGCGTGGCCGTTGTGGAAATTGCGGCGACATCCGATCCGGCGTCCGGTTCCGAAAGCGCAAAGGCCGCGAGCGCGGTGCCAGCCGCCACCCGCGGCAATATTGAACGCTTCTGATCCTCGCGGCCGTAGAGCGTAATCGGAGCGCTCCCCAAGCCCTGCATTGCCAGAGCGAAGTCGGCCAGGCCCGAAGCCCGGCCCATGATCTCGCGAGCCAGGCACAGGCTGCGTACATCGAGGTTCTCGCGCTCTCCGCCATAGGCCTTAGGCACGCAAACGCGCAGCAGCCCCGACTTGCCGAGCTCCGCCACGAGCCGGCTGACGCACGCATACACGGCGTCCAGGCTATCCTCGGAGCCCTCGAGCAGAGGTGGGAGCGCATTCCCCGCCCACCGCTCCAATTCGCCGGCCAACTTTCGATGGCCGTCGTCGAAGAAGGGCCACGCGAGGAAAGTCTTGTCCGCCATCAGTTGCCCTCGAATACAGGCGTCTGTTTTGCTGCGAACGCTTTGTAGGCGCGTTCGAAATCCTGGGTCTGCATGCAGATGGCCTGGGCCTGAGCTTCCGCCTCGATGCACTCGTCGAGACCCTGGCTCCATTCCTGGTACAGCATGGTCTTCGTCATGCCGTGGCCGAACGTGGGGCCGTCGGCAAGAGAGTTGGCCATGGCGGTGGCTTCCTCGAGCAGTTTTTCAGGGTCCACCACGCGGTTGTAGAACCCAAAGCGCTCGGCTTCCTCCCCTAGCATGACACGGCCCGTGTAAAGCAGATCCGCGGCGCGCGACATCCCAATCAACCGCGGCAGCAGCGTGCACGCGCCCATGTCGGCGGCGGCCAGCCCGACGCGCACGAACAGGAACGCAACTTTGCTCCGTGCCGTGCCGAATCGGAGGTCCGAACCGCAAGCGACCATCGCTCCCGCCCCGGCGCAAATGCCGTCGATGGCTGAAATGATGGGCTGCGGGCACGAGCGCATCGCCTTGACGAGATCGCCGGTCATCCGGGTGAACGCAAGCAGATCAAGCATGTCCATCTTCACGAGCTTGCCGATGATATCGTGAACGTCGCCGCCTGAGCAGAAATTGCCCCCCGCCCCGGTGAACACCACCGCTTTGATATCCGTCGCGTAGACCAGTTCGCGGAACAGGTCCCGCAGCTCGCCGTAGGACTCGAACGTGATTGGATTCTTCCGCTCGGGACGATTGAGCGTAATCGTGGCAACTTTGCCGGAAACGCTCCAGCCAAAATGGGTGGCTTTGTAGTTTGCCAATTGAACTTTCTTCATCATCTTGTTGCTCCTTGTAAATGGATTAGCCAACCATTGTCAGGCCGCCGTTGACGCTCAAGACTTGGCCCGTGATGTAGTCGGATCGAGAGCTTGCAAAGAACAGAATCGCGTCGGCGACTTCCTGAGGCTTGCCGAACCGTCGGAAGGGTATGGCCCGCTTGAAGGCTTCCAGGTGCTTCTCGGGCACCGCAAACAAAAGCGGCGTCTCGGTAGGACCCGGGCAGACGCAGTTGACGTTGATTTTGTAGCGCGCCACTTCACGGGCGAGCGATTTTGTGAACGCAATCAGGCCACCCTTGGCGCCCGCGTAAACCGTTTCGCCCGAGCTGCCCACGCGGCCTGCATCGCTGGCGACGTTGACGATCTTGCCGCTGTTGCGCTCCATCATTTTGGGCAGCAGCGCCTTGATCAACTTCATCGGGCCGACGAGGTTGAGCATCACGATCTTGTCCCAGACATCCAGCGGCAACTCCCAGAATGGTTTTATCTGGCCCCAGCCGGCTCCGTTTACGATGATGTCGACCCCGCCGGCCTTGGCCTGGACGGCCTCGACGAAGGCGGCGATGGATGCGTCGTCGGTGATGTCGAGGTGAACGTATTCGGCCTTATGACCCTTCTTTTGAATCGAGGCCGCAGCGGCCTCGCCTTTGTCCTTGGCGATGTCAGCGATGATGACCCGGGCCCCCGCCTCGGCGAATGCTTCGGCCGTTGCCAGCCCAATGCCGGAAGCTGCACCGGTAACAACGGCAGTCTTGCCGTCGAATTTCATGATTCCTCCTAATAATGGCGTGCAAATCACCTTGCTCAAGTTCAGACGTTCTGATGCTTCTTTGCACTTCTATCAAGGAATTCAGCCACCCTGCGCCGGGTTTCAGGGTGTTGATAGAGCTTTCGTGTCGCGGCGAGTTCCTCGGCGAAGCCGTCGCGGTACGGATCGCCCGCGGCCGCCAGACATCCCTTGCTGGCAGCGATTGCAGCCCTGGGCGACTGGGCGAACCGCACCGTAAGTTCCCGCGTCCACTCGGCCAATTGCGAGAGTGGCCGACTCCACTGAACGACTCCGAGCCGTTCCGCCAAGGCGCCGTCAATCACTTCACCGCCGAGTATCAGGCGATTGGCGACACCTCGGCCGCAAAGCCGGGTGAGCCGTTGCGTGCCGCCGCCGCCGGGCAAAAGTCCTAGCCCCACCTCCGGCAGACCGAGTTTCGCTTCGACTGCGGCGACGCGAATATCACACGCCAGCGCCAGCTCCAGACCGCCTCCCATTGCCGCGCCGCCTATTTCGGCGACCGTAAGCACGGGTGCCGTTTCAATCCGGGCAAACAGGCGGTGCATCCGGCGGACCAGGTCCAGCATGACATCGGGGCCTTCGAACGTGCCAAAACAAGACTGCATCAAGGCAAGGTCGGCCCCCGCACAGAATGCTCGCTGGTCGCTGCGGATGTGTAGCACCACCACGTCTTGGTCGTCGATCACCTGATCGACGACCATGTCGAGGCGTTCGATCAATTCATCGTTGAGCGCGTTGACCGGAGGACGCGACAGCGTGGCTCTGACGACTCGGCCGACTCGCTCGATCGAAACCAGGGCCTCCTCCTTCCGCCTATGAGACACCCGATCTTGATCTGCAACTGCAACGCGCAGTTTGTACCGCTGGATTTTCCCGGTGGCCGTTTTCGGCAGCTTGTCGGCGAGATGGATCTGCCCCGGCATTTTGTAACGGGGGAGAATTGACTCACAGAAGTGCCGGAGCTCTTCCTCCATCTGCGGACCGGAAGTCGTGGGCTCTTTCAGCACGACCCATGCGTCGGGCCTTATAAGACCGTGCTCATCCTTACGGCCGATGACTGCCGCTTCCAGCACCTTTGGATGTTGGACGAGAACCGATTCAATCTCGTATGGCGAAACCCATCGGCCGCTGACCTTGAACACGTCGTCGCTTCGCCCGCAGTATGTGTAGTAGCCGTGCGCGTCCCGGCGGAACGTATCCCCCGTGTCGAACCAGCCGTCGACAAGCACCTTGGCCGTCCTTTCGGGGTCGTTCCAGTAGCGCCTCATCACGCCCTGTCCTTTTACCAACAGTCGGCCGGGCACGTCATCGGCAACATCGTTCCCAGCGTCGTCAACCAGCCTGACCCGATAGCCGGGTATCGGTTTGCCCGTTACGCCCGGCCGAATGTCGTCGACGCGGTTCGAGATATAGATGTGTCCCACTTCCGTCGAACCGATCCCCTCCATGATCGGCACCCCGGTCTTTACGAGCCACTCGCGATGCAATTCAGGTGGCAAAGCTTCGGCAGCGGAGAGGCACCGGCGGAGCTGGGGAACATCCTTGCGGCTCAGCAGTCCTGAAGCCAGGAATTGGGCGTAGAAAGTGGGTACGGCGCCGAAGATGGTGGGGTGGCAGCGGCGAAACAGCTCGATCACGCTCTGGGGGGTCGGACGCCGCTCGTCGAGGATGGCCGTCGCACCGACATACATCGGTCCGATCATCCCAATGTTCATGCCGTAAGAGAAACAGAGCCGCGCCACGCTGAAAAAAGAATCGTCCTCGGTCGCGTGGAGGGTTTCGATGGTATAGGACTGGTTGATGACCGCGATGTCGCCGTGCGCGTGGATCACGCCTTTCGGCAAGCCGGTGGTGCCCGAGGAATAAAGGCAAAAGCAATCGTCCTCGGCTCTCGCAAAAGCCGCCTCGAGATCAGGCGAAGCATTGCGTGCCAGGTCCATCAGTGATTCTTTGCCGTCATCGATGGGCAGCACTACCTTCGGCCGCGGGGAACACGCCGCCAAGGCCGTCTCCAGGGTGGTTGTGAACTCCCGTGAGTAAAACACTGCGGAGCATTTCGAATGTTTGATGATGAACTCGAAATCGCTCGCGGGAGCCAGGCCGTTCAGCGGAACGGGAATAATGCCCGCTTTCACGGCGCCCCAGAACACGAAGAAGAATTCGGGACAATCCTTGGCCACAAGCAGGATCCGCTCGCCACGCCCGATTCCCAGACTTGTAAGCGCATTGCCGACCCTGTTGACCGCTTGGAGCAATTCGGCGTAGGTTATTTCCCGGTCGAGGGTGCGGATCGCCACTTTGTTGCCGCGCCCTTCGGCGATGTGGCGGTCGGTGACGTACTCGGCGATATTGAATGGCTCGGGAAAACGCAGCCTCTGGACGCCCTCGTCATCCACTTCCACCATTACACGCATGCTCGGCCTCCCACACACCGGGACGCCCTCTAAGTTATTGGTACGGCGGCCTGATGGCTGTGACTCGAATCACCAAAGATCGTGACACGAGTCACTACCCTAAAGAAGGGGTCCAGTGTATGTTCGCGGGCAGCGGCAAGGCAACACGGGAGTGTCCCTTTAGAAGCTTCCACTTCTGAACAGCGGGGATCATGCCCAGTCTTGCTGGCGTTGAGGCAAAAGAGCGAAACTTGGCTGCGCAACGCTGGCAGGGGATTGAGCGCCCCTACAGCGCCAAGGGCTCCATGTACGAACGCATGTCTTAGGAGTTGTCGGTCACAAGAGACAGGCCTATGGTGACGAAGATGGGTTCTCCCGGTGTCGTTCAGTCCATGAATGTCGCTCCGGCAGGCTTCGACGCCGCGCGCGACCTGCCCAAAGGCTTCCTCGAATTCCTGATGCCGCTCGACCGGGCGTTCACCGGTCGTCAGCGGGAGCTTGTCCGGAAGCGGGCCGCGGCGCTTGCTGCGGCGCATGAGGGCAAGCTGCCGGATTACTTGCCGCCGTCTTCGGCGACGCAAGAGAACTGGAAGATCGAACTGCCCGCGTGGTGCGAGGACCAGCGCAATCAGATGACCGGTCCCGCCGATGACGCCGAGCTCGTCGTCAAGATGCTCAATTCCGGCGCGCCCGGAGTGATGCTCGACCTCGAGGATTCGACGGCCAACACGTGGCCGCATCTGATGCTGGGCGTCTCGAATATTCTTTCCGCGCTCCGCGGCGAACTCACCTACTTCGACCGCAAACGCAACCGCACCGTCGCGATTCAGCCGAGCAAGTCGGTGATCTTCTCTCGCCCTCGCGGGTTGCACGTCCACCAGGGGGGCGTGCTCGCCGGCGAAATACTTCCGGCCTCGCTTTTCGATGTGGGGCTGGTGGCGTTTCAAGTGGACCCGGCGTCGTTGAAACATCCGCTCACCTTCTACATTCCAAAATCGGAGTCGGCGGAAGAGGCGCTGTGGTGGCGCGATCTTTTCCAGGCTATCGCTCAGGCGAAAGGCTGGCCCAAGGACTCGATCAAGTGCATGGCGCTCGTTGAATCGCATCCACTCGCCTTCCAGATGGAGGAGTTCTCGTACAATCTGCGTGAACACATCCTCGGGCTGAATCTGGGCCGCTGGGACTACATGGCCAGCCTGATCCATTTCAACCTGCCCGATCCGCGATGGGTTCTGCCCGACCGCAATACGATTCCCCACAATGTCGCGTTCTTCCAGAATCTCCGCAACCGCATACCCGACATTTGCCACAAGCACGGGATGCTCGCCATCGGCGGTATGACGGCGCTTTACCCCAGCCGCGAAGATGCCGAGTTGAATGCGCGGGCGCTCGCCGTGCTCGAAGAGGACAAGAAGAACGAAGCGATGTGTTTGATGGATGGTGCGTGGACCGGCCATCCGGATCAGAATCAGATTGCCGTGAAACAGTTTCCCGCGCCGAACCAGCTGAAGGCGCGCCCGGCCCGCCCTGATGCCCGTCCCGATCTTCGGCCCGTTCCCGCGGGCGTCGGCAAGCAGACGCTGGGAGGCACGCGCGCGGCGGTCCGCACCGTAATCCGTTATCGCCAGGGAGTTCTCGCCGGCCGCGGCGCGAGCCTTCTTGACGGCTACATGGAAGATCTCGCCACGGACCGCATCTACCGGCTGATGATCGCGCAGCGCATGCGCCATCGCGATGCTGTCCGCATCGTGGACGAAAACGGGCGGCCGGTGCTGCATGCTCCCGAGTTCATCACGCAGCTCTTTGACGAGGAGCTCGATCGAATCTTGAAAGATCTGCCTGCGAACGCGCCCGCGGAGACGGCCGCACAGTTCAAGCAGGCTCGGGCGATGAGCGAACAAATGATCGTTACGGGCGAGTTCAATCCGCAGTGAATCTACTGCTTTCCCTCAGGCAGGTCGTCTTTCCATCCCAGGATCGCTTCCGAAGTGTCGCGCGTAGCCCCCAGACGTTCGCGGGCCAGCGCCCATCGCTCTCGAATCAGTCGTGAAACGGGTGCGTCCAGCTTCACTGCCTCACCCAGATCGGCCGCGATCCGCACGTCCTTCGCCATCAGGCCCAGCGCAAATCCGGTGGCGAACTTGCCGCCCAGCACCTGCTCCTTAATCATCACCTCGGTAGTGAAGTTGCGGCCGGTGGAGGCATTGAGAATGTCCACCATCGTCCCTTGATCGAGGCCGAAGCGCTCGCCGATCAGCAGCGACTCCACCACCGCCGTGTAACCCGCCGCTGCAATATAGTTGTTGAGCGCCTTCATGGCGTGGCCGGTGCCGAGCGGCCCGGTTTCGAACAGTTGCTTGCCCATCGATAGAAGCAGCGGCTTGGCGCGCTCGATCGCGGCCTTGTCGTTTCCCCCGATCATGATTGCAAGCGTGCCGGTCTTTGCGCGCGGGACGGCGCCCGAAACCGGCGCATCAATCAAAATGACTCCTAATCGATCGAGTGCCTTCCCCAGTTCGCGCGTCCCGACCGGCTCGGAGGAGCTCATGTCGATCACGAGCGTGCCGGGCCTTAAAGCCTCCGCGAATGCGCCGCCCTGATTCTCGATCAGCGCCTCGCGCACGATTTTCCCCGTCGGCAGCATCGTGACGATGATTTCATTCTGCGCGACTTCGCCGAGATCGGCGGCCGCGCGGCAATTGTGCTCCCGCGCGAAGCGGGCGCTCTTCTCCGCGTCGGCGTCGAACACCATCAGCTCGTGGCCCGCCTTCGCAATGTTGGCGGCCATGGGCCAGCCCATGTTTCCGATGCCGATGAAACCGACGCGCATGGCGTTGTCCGCTCCTCTACTCGAGTCCCAGTTCTTTCAGCACGTCCATTGCGTGATTGAAGCTGTCCACGCCCGCCGGCACTCCCGCGTAGATCATGCTGTGCAGCAGCACTTCGCGAATCTCATCCTTCGTGCAGCCATTCTTCACCGCGCCGCGGACATGCCCCTTGAGCTGATTCGGACGGTTCAGGGCGACGAGCAGCGCCATCGTCAGCATGCTGCGCGTCTTGCGGTCGAGCTGCGGCCGCGTCCAGACTTCGCCGAAGCAATAGCGCGTCACCAGTTCCTGCAACGTCCGGTTGAAATCCGTGGCCGATTCGAGCGCCTGATCCGCGAGCGCGGGGCCGAACATGTCCCGCCGGATCTGGAGTCCCGCCGAGAACGTTTCCGCGTTCGGGCTTTGCTTCGCCAGGTCCGAACGGTGCGAGGGCGCCTTCGATTCGAAGTGGATGATCGTGATGCCGCCGGTCGCGTAGTTCGCCACGTCCGCCGCCACCCTCTGGCCGATGGGGGATTGCATCGCCGCTCCCATCGCGGCCTCGCTCGCGAACTCTCCCTCCCAGATGCAGAAGTATGGCGAAGGACTTCCCACACCCTCGATCGAAAACGTGTAGCGGCTCGACAAAAGCCCCGGAAGCTGCCCGGCGAGCGGCAGGTGCGTCTCCTCGTAGTAGCGCTTGAAGTGAGCGGGGTCTTTCGGCGGCGGATAGAGTGCGAGAACTTTGTGCATGTCGGTCGTTTTCCTTTTCGGTGAGATTTACGCCGGCTAGAGGTGGAAGAGCTTTCGCGCCGTCTCTCCCAGAATGTTGCGCTTTGCCTGCTCGCTGAGGAACGGTATCCCGGCGATGCGCGACGGAACGTCGAAGTCCCAGTGCGGCCAGTCGGAGGAATACATCAGCTGGGTCTCGGCGTTCACGGCCTTGAACGTCGCTTCCAGCATGTGCGGAATCGTCACTTCGAGCGGCTGCGTCGTGAAGTACATCTCCCGTATGTATTCGCTCGGAAGACGCTTCAGCAGCGGCGCGTCTGATTGGCGCATGAGGTATTCGTGATCCAGCCGCTGCATCATGAACGGAACCCACGCCAGTCCGCTTTCGATCCAGATGACTTTCAGCTTCGGCAGGCGTTCGGGCAAGCCGTTCACGATCCAGTTCGTCATGTGGGTCATGTTGCATGTGACGAACGACATCGAGTGCACGCCCAGGAAGCGGTTCATCGTGGACGTCATCGTATCGCCCCAGGTCGGCCCGGCGTGGAACGCCAGCGGCAGCCCGCGCTCTTCGAGCTCCTTGTACACGCGCATGTACATGTTCTTGTGGACGCCCGCGTGGCGCTGGCTCGTGATCATGAATCCGACCACTCCGGGCGTCTCGCCGAACTCCTGGATCATCTTCATGCACGCGTCGGGATCGTGAAACGGGAGGCAGAGCAGCGTCTTCACGCGCTTCTCGCGGGGAAGAATGGTCTTGGTGAACCAGCGGTTGTAGGCAAAGGTCATCGCCGTCACGATGTCCGGCTCCGGATGCAATCCCATCTCGAGCATGGGCTGCGGGAACACGATCTGCATCTTGATGCCCATCGAATCCATGGCCCGCCGGACGAGAGTCAGGTCGCGGTGCTCGTCCGTCTTGTCCACATGCTCGCCGAGTTCGCACTGATGCGGGATGCGCCCGAACACATCCTGAAACGTCATGCCGACCGGGTGATTGCTGAAGGCCAGTTGTTTCGCGTTGGGCCAGTTCTGCGTCATGGACTTGGCGTTGTGGCGCAGCACGGGATTTTCGAGGTGGTCTAGAATCTCGCTCCACGAGTCGAACTCGACGTGATGCGCGTCCACATCGACGATGAAATAATCATCGAGGTGGTAGCGAGCGATGTCGCGGCGCGCGTTGGCGAGAATTTCGCGCGAATCGGTGCGCGTGGTGATCTGCTGGACTTTGTGCTCGGTTGCGCTCGCGGTGCCGTTGGTTAACTCGACTTTGCTCATCGCTTCATCCCCGCCGGTATTCCATCTTCGAGCCTGAATATCATTCAGCGCGCATTTGGCGCCGTGCGCGAAAACCAGAGCGCCAGGTCAAACGGATTCAAATGGTGCGCGCGCAGCAAGGCGCACGCAACCACCATCGCCTCCGTGGTCGAAACCGTGGCATCGATCACGGGCAATTCCGATTCCGCTTCTTCCGCGGCCGTCGCGTAGAGCTTCACGGCGCCGCTCACGAGATTCGTTATGTCTTCCTGCGCCACGTCGGCGATTTGGCCGTTCTGGATGGCCTGCTCGCGTCATCAGAACGTGACATAAACGCCTTCGGAGGTCTCATCGACGGCCACGCGAATCAAGCGGGCGGAAGGCCTGCCGGGATGGACGCCCGTCTTGATGTCGTATTCGAATCCGTGCCACGGGCAGACGATGTGGAGGCTCGACTCATCGAAGGCGAAGCCGCGGCTTTCGCCGCCCGGATCGATCACTTCGGTTACGCGCGGGATGATCTTTCCCTGGCAGACGGGTCCGCCCTGGTGCGCGCAGGTGTTCAGATACGCGTAAAGTTGGCCCTGGAAGCGGAAAATGCCGATCGTCGTGTCGCCCACATCGACCACCAGACGGCCGCCTTCCGGCACGCGCGCGCTCGCGCCCACGTAAACTCTCTGAGAAGTGGCTGGCATATTCCCCCCTGCCTCAGTCTTGCCGGTGTTGGTGGCGCGTATTGTATGTTGAGAACTATCGCTTATCAACTTACTCGCGGGCCCCGGATGTGATATACTGCGTCTGCGCTTGATACAGCGGTTGTGTGGTGTGGTTGATCTCTTTCAGTGTCTGCCGAGAATACCCCGCCTATCTGTCTCTTCCGAAGTCTTCGGCGTAATTCAAAAAGGACTGGAAATGCAGGTTGCCGTGAACGCCTGGAAGCTACCGGGCGCACCGCCGCCGCATCCCCCCAGAAAAAAACTTAGAACATGCAGAATTTTTCAGAACTACCGATTTCCCATTACACCAAGGAGCGATTGTCGGCCGCTCATTTTTCGATTCCGACTCCCGTGCAGGCCGCGGCGATTCCGCACGCGCTCGCAGGGAAGGACGTTCTCGCGACCGCTCAGACTGGCACGGGCAAGACGCTCGCGTTCCTGATTCCGGTGATCGAACAGCTTCTTCTCTTCAATGTGCCCGGCATCGCGGCACTCGTCCTCGTTCCCACGCGCGAGCTGGCCATGCAGGTCGTGGACCAGTACAACGCGCTGAGGGGCAAGCAACTCTCACCCGCGGCTCTGGTGGTGGGCGGCTTATCCGAAGGGCAGCAACTCGCCGCCCTGCGCAATGGAGCTCGCCTCGTGGTCGCTACTCCTGGCCGCTTGGAAGATTTTCTCGACCGCAAGCTCGTCAATTTCCGCGCGCTCAGCGTGCTGATTCTCGACGAAGCAGATCGCATGCTGGACATGGGATTTCTTCCCTCGATCCGCAGAATTGTGGGAGTGCTGCCCAAGGACCGGCAGACGCTCTGCTTTTCCGCAACGCTCGAAGCATCCGTCGCCCATCTTGTGGATGACTACATGCGGCATCCGGTGCGCGTCGCGCTCGGTTCCACGCTCAAGCCCTGCGAAAGTGTTCGCGTGCAGGCGTTCGAGGTTCACTCCGACCAAAAGCAGGAAGTGCTGCACCGCTTGCTCACGAAGCACACGGGACGCTGCCTCATCTTCGCGCGCACCAAGCGCGGAGCGGAGCGCCTCGCGTTGAGCCTGAATCGCGATGGCTTCGCCGCTGCGTTGATTCACGGCGGGCGCTCGCAATCCCAGCGAACCGCGGCGTTGACCGGGTTTCAGCAGGGTCGCTTTCACATCCTGGTGGCAACCGATCTGGCGGCGCGCGGCATTCACGTGGAAAATATCGAACACGTGATCAACTACGATCTGCCCGATCTGGCCGAGAACTTCATTCACCGTGTCGGGCGTACCGGACGAGCTGGCGCACTGGGCCTCGCCTCCACTTTGTTCGGAGCCGATCAACGAGGAGAGTTGGCCGTTCTCGAGCGCACGCTTGGAATTCGAATTGAGCGAATGAAAGCGACTGAATTGCCGGAAGGACCGGCACGTAAATCAGCCGCCAAGCATCGCGCGCTTCCGGCGTCCAGCTCTCGAATCAGCCGCCTCCCCGGAGAGTTCCTCCAAGCGCAAACGATGTAAGCGCTTTTGCACGATTCGCCGCTTCGGCAATGAAGGCCCGGCCCAGGAATGGGCCGGGCCTTCGTGCTTTCATGGCGCAGAAACGGCTTCGCTCCTCCCGCTCATTCCTCGCCGATAACTCCCCGGTTGACATGCGCCGCCCGGATATGAGGTATAGAGGCCCATGTTCGAGCAGAGCCTCAATCCCACGGGCCATTTGTGGCTCACCGTGGCGGCCGCGCTGATCCCCCTGATTGCATTGATCTTCATGCTCGCCGTTTTTCGCATCACCGCTTGGATTGCCACGATTATCGGCGGAGCGATCACGGTGCTGCTCGGCGTCGTCGTGTGGCACGCGCCCTTCGCCGGCATGATGAAGTCCTACCTGTATGGCGGCCTCACGGGCATCTGGTCGATCGATTGGATCACGTTCTGGGGCCTGATTATCTTCAACACTCTGGTGCTCACCGGCGATTTCGATCGCTTCAGAAGCTGGATCGTTCATCACGCCACCGCCGACATTCGAATTCAGACGATCATGCTGGCTTGGGCCTTCGGCGCGTTGCTGGAAGGGTTGGTCGGGTTTGGCTATCCGTGGGCGGTTGTGGTGCCCATTCTGGTTGGACTGGGAATTGCCGATCTCGATGCGATACGCGTGGCTGCGCTGGCGAACAATGCGCCGGTGTCTTACGGGGCGCTCGGCGCGCCGATCATCGGTCTCGCCGCTGTGACCGGGTTGCCGCTTCTGGCGCTATCCGGTTCCATCGGCAACGTTGTCGCCATACTGGCGTTGCTGCCGCCGTGGGTTCTGATCTATCTCGTCAGTGGATGGGAAGGTGTCGTGGAAGCATGGCCGCTGGCGATTGTCGGATCGCTGTCCTATATCGCAGGGCAGTGGCCCGTCGCGCACTATTGGGGCCCCTACCTCCCCGATCTCAGCGGCGCGCTCGTCTCCTTCTGGGTTCTCTTCCTGTTTGTCAAAATTTGGCGCCCAAAGACGATCCGCGGATTCGGCGGCGCTCCGCTGAAACCATCTGCCTCAGTCACCGCTGATTCAGCCGCACCAACTTCGACGTGGGAGGCTTTTCTCGTGTGGCTACCTTATATAGTCCTGATTGGGGTCGTGGTCGCATGGACGCGCCCGCAGTCGAGCCTTCCTGCGATTAGCCTGTTCAAGCTGTCGATCGCCGCGAAATCCTCGGTCACGCAGAAGGCGATCACCTCCGTCTTCAATTTCGCGCCGCTGAACGGCGGCACATCGATCCTGGCGTCGTGGCTCGTGATTTTGGCGATTGTGCGGCCGAATCGCCGGATTCTGCCGCAGGTATTCTCCAAGACCTTCAAACAGATGTGGGGAGCGCTGCTGGTCGCCTTCTTTGTTTTTGCGCTCGCCTACATTTTTGTTTACACGGGGATGGCCAATTCGCTGGCGTACGGACTCTCGAAAATCGGGGTCTTCTTTATTGTCTTGGCGCCGATCCTCGGGTGGATCGGCGTGGCTCTCTCGGGCAGCAACACGTCCACGAACGCGATGTTCGGGCCGGTCCAAGCAGTCACCGGCCGTCTGCTGAATCTGCCCGTTCTTCTGCTGCCGTCGTTCAATTCGGTGGGAGCGGAAGTGGGGAAGCCGATCGCGCCTCAGACGGCGAGCGTCGGCGTGTCAACCAGCCGATTCGTGCGCAGCGAGGGCCAGGTCATCCGGCACAACATGGGATGGACGCTCATCGTCCTGGCGTATCTGATCCTGCTCGCTCTGCTCTTCTACTACGTGTTCCCAAACTCGATGTCGGTCTGAACCGCGCTTGTCGGCTGCGCGGGGCAACTGGAGTCAGAATCCGTTCGGGCGGGCCGGGGCGACGGTAGGCAGAGTGATTTTGCATGGCGTAGGGTTCCACTTCGCGCCGTTGGGTTCGAGCTTGAACTGCTCGGTCGTGATGAAGCGGCTGTTCAGATATTGCGGGTCCTCGACGACTCCCGTCACGATCAGGTACGCCTGGCCATCGAGTTCGAAACGATCGAAATATTCCGTCAGCACCGCATTCCCGCTGTAGGGCACGCCGTTCTTTCGCAGATATCCCGGCCGCATGTGCGTCGTCACCACTTTCAAGCTGCCTTCTTTCGTCTGCGCGTCAACAGGTCTTCCGAAGCCCCTCGACTGCGTCTGCTTTTCCCACGAGGCCACCGAATCTCCCTGCCATTGCGGTTCGCCGCCGTCCCACTTCGGCCCGTCGAAGTGGAACAGCCGCTTCTGCATGCCCGCATCCGTATCGATCTCCAGAGTGTTTTCATCCGCCCAGGCAATGTGCAGCCGCTCGGGCATGCGCATGATGGCCGCGGCGCCGTACGCCTTGCACTGATTCCCCGCAGCCTCGTCTTTCGCCGGATCCCATGCGTCCGCCACGCGGCGCCCTTCGGCGTTGAGCGGAACAAAGGAGTAGTCTCCTTTGGGCGGTGTCACCATCCGCCAACGCCACTCTTCGTTCACGATCGACACCCAATATCCGGTCAAATCGATCGAAGCCGCCGCCTTCGGCGTCACCGCCGGTTGGCGCTGTGCCGCTCGGCCGCCCGACTGCCCCTTCACCGTCGCGGGCAGCCCGGCAACGGCGAGCGACAAAACTCCTGCAGTAGCAGTCAGCCATGCCGCGCGCATCCGGAAAATTCTCCGAGTCTTCATTTGCTTTCCCCGCTGCGTTTCGCCTGCGCTAGCGTTTCGATTGGCTCAGATCCCGATAGACGGCCTCGATGAACATCTTCGTCGTCCAAGGTCCCGTGTCGGCGCCATATATGCCGTCGTAATCGAGCGTCGGCTTTGCCGCCTTCACTTGCTCGAGCGTCATCCCCTTCTTCACCATGTCTTCGATGCGATCTCGGACGATTGTCACCATGTCCCGATAGTTCACGATCTCGGCCCGGTCGCACAGTCGCCCGTGCCCGGGAATCACGTACGTGCCGCCTTCCTCGCCTTCCTTCGGAACCATGATGTCGATCACCTGATTAAGCGCCTCGATCTCCCCGTTGATGGTCCCGCCCCTCTGCGCCTCGATCACGGGATAGTGCTCCGGCGTAAAAATATCGCCCGCGCTCACCACATCCGACCGCCGGAAAAAGACAGTGCTGTCGCCGTCCGTATGCGCGGCGTGCGGATGCTCGATAATCACCGCTTCGTCGTTGAATAGCTCCCATTTGTCGTTGTCATACGTGTCGGTGGGCCACAAATCCTCCGCAACGGGCGGTTTCTTACCGGTCGGAGCGCTCATCCGATCGAGCGCCTTCAGGTGCGCGATCACCGACGCCCCCGTCGCTTCTCCGGGAAGGCCTAAGTTGAAATGGCCTGCCTTTGCGACGTTCTGATTCCCGCCGATGTGGTCCTCATCCATGCTGGTATCGACGATGAATGCAATCGGTGCCTGCGATAGCGTCCTGATCGCCGACAGCACCTGTTCGCTCATCTGCGGCACTCCCGCGTCCACGACCAGCACGGCCCTGTCGCCCACCTGCACCGTGATGTTCGCTCCCGCGCCGACCAGCATGTAAACGCGCCCCTGCACGTGGAGCACGTGGACCGCCGGTTCCTTGTCGTTCAGGATCTGCTGCGCGCAAATGCCTCCCTCAACCGCGGCCAACACGACAACCATGACGGCGAGCACGGCCCACGCGCTGCTCAACCGGCCTCGCGCATCTCGGCCTGCTATCACTTGGTGCGCCCCGGGGATTCCTTGGGCTTGGGCGGCATCGGGAGTGTGGCCAGCTTTAGCTGGTACTCCGGATACATGGTTTCCGCGCCGCCGCGCGTGGCCTCGACCGGTATCCCGTACTTGGTCGCGAACTCGGTGAGCCACTCGTTCGTTCCGGGCAAATGGTGCGCCACCCATCCTCTCGGATGATCTATTTCGTGCCGGGGAATGCAGGAGGAAGGACTAAGGGCGTAGCCCAAATTCAGGACGAAATGTTCGGTTCGCACCAGCGGCTCCGTCAGGTAGACGGGATCCTTCACGATCGAAACGAGCGTTAGAAAATCACCATGCCGTATGAAAAACTCCGTGAGAGTGGCCTTGTCCGCGCGCGGGAGCCCGTTGCGCCGCAGCCAGCCCTCCTTCAAGTGAGTCGTCGTCACCCGCAGCTTGTCTCCCTCCCACTTCCCGGTCGAAAATCCCGCCCACGTGTAGGCCGCGTAGTCCGGCGGGTGCGGACGATTGTCCATGTAGATCGTTCTCTGCGCGCCCATCCAGTACACCGTCGTGTGCCACGCGGTAATTTCCTGCGTGAGCGGATCGAGGTCCGGCCAGATGCGCATGCCCCCCGGTGAGCGCGGCGCGTAATCGGCCGGGTGAGGTTCGCACTCATGTTCTTCCTGGGTCCATTTTTCTGCGGTCCAACTGTCGGCTCGCAAGCGCGCTGCATCATTGATCGGCAGGCCCGCGTAGTCGCCGATGTACGGATCCATTGTGTTGTCCGGAGCGGGTGGTTGGCTCCATTCTCCGGACAGATCGACCTGCGAATACGCAGGCCGAGCCATGAGTGCCGCGGCGAACAGGATAGAGGACGCGAAGATCATCCTTCGGCAGGCGCCACGCATCTTGCTCCTCCCCCAGAGCCGTGCTCTGATCGAATCGAGCCATTGTGCGAGAGCGAACGGGAGAGTCTACATCACAGCCATCGGCTGCGAAACTGAAGTTGAGCCGTCTTGCGGGTGTGACCGAAGCGCGCGGTCTGCGTCCCGGGTGCCTTTGCGGGACGGGAGCCCGCAGGCGAAATCCCGAGCGAGCCCCGCATCAGGACGAGCCGAGGGATCTCTCAAGCAGGAATTTGGCTCCCCGGGCTAGATTCGAACTTGAGCCGTCTTGCGGGCGTGAGCGAAGCGCGCGGTCTGCGTCCCGGATGCCTTTGCGGGACGGGAGCCCGCAGGCGAAATCCCGAGAGGGGTGCGCGAGGGATCTCTGTGAAGGATTGGCTCCCCGGGCTAGATTCGAACTAGCAACATTTCGGTTAACAGCCGAACGCTCTACCGTTGAGCTACCGGGGAGCAGCAGCAACTCGCGTGCGTGCAGTCGAAAAAGTGTAAACAACGCGCAGAGCGGAGTCAATCAACGCGGCCTCGCCTGAAGAAGGCACGCGCCGCGACATTCGAAAAAAAACAGCGCTGTGTGAGGAATCCCGGAAAGCTACTGAAGTCTCTGCGTGGCGGCGTCGTGCCCGATGAGGTTCTCGAAAATCGCCAGCACATGCTGCCGGTACCTGACGACACGCTCCAGCACGGGGCGCAACTGCGGCTGGCGCTCGGTTTCGCGGTCCCACTTTTTCAGCACGGCGGCGGGCACTTCGATATCCCGGCGCAATTCCTCCGCTCTATGGCCGCGCAGAAACAGGCCGTAGAAAAACGCGGCTTCGCGCTGCGGGAACTGAAAATCCTGCAGCGCCTCGTCGAGCGGATTGGGCACCGTCGCCATGTGCAAAAATGCAGTTTACAGATTTTGGCGCAGCCGTCAAGAGTCCGGCGTGCGTAAGGGGAAATAGTCCCCTGATGGCCCCTTCCCGAGCGGCCCCTTCTGAATCGGCCCCTTCCCGGACGGCCCTTGCCGGCAGAGATTGGATGCCTCCGGCAACGAAATCGCTCCCGGCGCGCGCAACTTTTTGCGGCGCCCGGGGTTCCACCACCATGGCTGGCGGCGCCGCGCGCTGGGACACGCACTGCGCTGCCCGGCTGACTCGTTTTACGCACACCCCCTGCTGGGAGGCTCGGCCCTGCCGAGCCTCCCGGTTCCTCTCCAGCCATGCTCGCGGCGGTGATCCATTGACGCTTCGCGCATCGCCCCCGCACTCGCTCAAATTTCCTCGTCCCTATTCGCGTTAACCTACGTGGAGAGGCAGGCATGAAGACACGCAGAGGCGCATCCATTCTTTTCGCTGTTGCGGCATTGGTGTCGGCATTGACGCTCGCGGCCGGCGCCGGAGCGCAGCAGCCGTCGAAATCGTCCAGCACGCCGGCGCAAAGCCAGGGCGGCATGGCGGGCATGAATATGGACGACATGCAGAAGGAGACCGCTCAATATCCCGAAGCTGCCAAGGCCGCGAACGACGCGATGTCCGGCATGAACATGGACTCGAATCCGCACATGTTCATGACCGTCCTCCAGCCGAAGAATCCTGGCGACGACCAGCGCGCCGACGAAATCCTCGACATCCTCCGGAAGTCGATCACCAAGTACAAGGACTACCGCGTCGCGCTCGCGGACGGCTATCAGATCTTTCTCCCCAACGTTCCGCAGCAGCAGTATCACTTCACGAACTACCACTACGGCTTCATGGCGGCGTTCCTGTTCAATCCGGCGCACCCGACTTCGCTGCTCTACAAAAAGACATCCAGCGGCTACGAGCTTCAGGGCGTGATGTTCACCGCGCCCAAGACTGCCACCGAGCAGCAGCTCGACGAGCGCGTTCCGCTCAGCATCGCGCGCTGGCACGAGCACGTGAACTTCTGCATGCCGCCCAAGAGCACACCCGCGCAGCAGGTCAATTGGAAGCAGTTCGGCCTCGCCGGCTCGATTGCCACCGAGGACGCGTGCGCGCAGGCCGGCGGCCGCTGGGTGAAGCAGATCTTCGGCTGGATGGTCCACGTCTACCCGTTCGAATCCGACCCCTCCAAAATCTGGGCGCACTAGAAAAACAGTGGTTAGTGACGAGTGGCTAGTGGCTAGTGAGGTGCGAAAAACCCCGTGGCCTGTGACTCGTGATTCGTAACTCGTGTATCCGAATGCTCGCGCGGGTGGGGCAGCGCGAAAGGTACGGCCTCTCTGATCTCCAAGCGTTTCGCATTTGTAGCGGCCGCCTCGCCGGCGTCTTGCTCTTCGGTTTGAACGTAGCGCCGCGTCCTTTAGCGCGGCATCTTGCCTTGCAAGGGTTCGTCTCCTGTTTTCGTAGCGGCCGCCTTCAGGCGGGCCGGCTTGCTGGTTGGCGTGACTCGTGAATCGTGATTCGTGCCCCGGAATACTTGCGCGGGTAAGTCAGCGCGAAAGGTGCGGCCTCCCTCCGTGTTGTTTTGCCTCTCGCATTCGTAGCGGCCGCCTTTCGCGAACTATGCGTCCTCCGCTTTCTGGCGGAAGGCGGGCAAGCTGCGGTCGGAAGACCGCCAGGGTGGGCTTCACGATGCGCAAGGAGCGCGCGGATTCGGTGCGCGGGAGTTCGCAAAGTGGTGGCTTTTTTAGCCACTTTTGCGCGTGTAAATGGCACTTTTTTGGTGTTTAACGCGGTCCGCCACGATTTGCTCCTAAAGTCCACAGGAATGCACTCCACAATCGGGCGATTTTGTGCGCTAGGCTCGGGGACATGGAGGCGAACGGCGATGCAATTGAATGGCGACGGAAAAACCGAGCGGGCGCTGGAGGCGTTCAAAAAGATGCTGCACGCGACGGAGTCGGTGGTGAGGCTACTGGATGACCAACTGTGTTCGTTTGACTTGACCACGGGACAGTTCCGGGCGCTCGACGCGCTGCTGAGCCGCGGTCCGATGAGCCAGGTGGAGCTGGGCGACGCGATCTATGCCGGGAGCAGCAGCACGAGTCTGGTGATCAAGATTCTGGAGCGGTGCGGGCTTGTCACGCGGCGGGTGGATGCGAGCAATCGGAACAAAAGGGTGGTTCAGATCACGGCGGAAGGGAAGAAGCTGGCGGTGAAGGTCGTGCCGTTGCAGGCGAGGCTCATTCGTGCGCGGATGGCGGTGCTGACGAAGCGCGAGCAGGGGGTGCTGGCCCGGCTTTGCGGGAAGCTGGATGTCGGCAACCCTCTGAAATTGATTCGGGAATTAACGCGAGTGGATGAGGATGAGGGGTGAGAAGCAGGTCCCTCGTCGGCCTAAAGGCGGCCTCGCTCGGGATGACAATCCTCGTCGGATTGTCAGAGGACGAGGGTGAGGGATGAGGGGCGAAGGATGCAGACGCACCCTTCTGCGAAGCGAAGAGTGCGGCACCCTCAAGTGTTTTGCGTGGCTCAAAGCATCGAGGGTGTGATTAGCTCGTGGCCAGACGAAATCGGCGGCACCCAAAGCTGTCTAAGGCTGGGCCACCCGCCCAATTCTTCCGCCATCGTCCGGCTCATACGTCCCGTCCTTCCCCCGTCGTCCCTCACTCTCGCGCCTCGCTTCAATCCACGCTAGCACAAAGAGGGACAGGTTTTGTCAATCTGCTCCTGTGGACTTTTGTTTGGGGGAGGGTGAGGGCTAAGGGGGACGTTCGACGAATCAGGAGCCGGTGTGTGGGCCACCCGCCACCCCAGAGATCAAAGGCCAGAGCGTGGGCTACCCGTCCCCTTATCGTGGTGGGCGGCGGCGAACAACTCAAGCGCCTCGAATCCCTTACCATCTGGCTTGCGGCTCCCGGATAACGCCATTGCGCGACATCCTCGCGTGTGGTTTGATGCACTATGTATAACGAAACGGTCAACCAGTGAGTATCGAGAAGAACTTCGACATCCCGTTCGTCGCGGCACAGGCCCTCCGCGAGAAGCAGATTCAACAGAACTACAGGCCCATCATTGCTGTGCACAAATGGTTCGCTCGCAGACCAGGCACCCTTTTTCGTGCGCTCATCCTTTCCGAGTTTGGGTCACAACCTGTCGGGGATAGTTTCTTTCAGGCAAACTCCTTTCCGGACAAACGAATTGCAGACCCTTTCATGGGTGGAGGAACGCCACTTATCGAAGCCAATCGGGTTGGGTGCGATGTTCAGGGCTTTGATATCAATCCGATGGCGAGCTGGATTGTTAGGGAAGAAATCGAACACTTGGACCTAGTGTCTTACGAGAGCGAGGCCGCTACGCTCCTCAAGAACCTTACGAGTGAACTCGACGCACTATATCGCACTGACTGCCCTCTCTACGGCGACGAGGGACTGCCGGTCAAGTATTTCATATGGGTTAAAGAAATCGACTGTGAGGCATGCGGCGAAGCGGTGTCGCTTTTCCCTGGTTTCCTGTTGTCACAAGATGCGCGCCATCCCTTGAACGTCTTGATCTGCGGAGACTGTGGCGGGCTCAGCGAGGTTGCGGACACACGTCATCCGGGTTCCTGCAAGAGCTGTAACGCCACTCTTTCGGTAGCTGGTCCGGCCAAACGTGGCGTCTGCGTCTGTCCTAAGTGTGGGCGAGCTAACGCCTACCCGCGTGCCCATCAAGGTGTGCCTCGTCACCGCCTCGTGGCCATCGAGTATTACAACCCTGCCAGGATGCGGCAGCATCGAGGCCGCTTTTTCAAGAAGCCGGACGCAAAGGACATTGAACGCTACCGACTTGCAGAGAAGCGATGGGCTTCGCTCTCGCCACGATTTGTGCCCGATCAGAGTATCCTCCCGGGTGACGAGACTGACCGCCTGCACCGGTGGGGCTATAAACGTTACCGCGATCTATTCAATCCCCGCCAGCTTCTTGGCTTGGAATTCAGCGCCCGCCTCATCGCCAAGGTGAAGGACCAACGAATCCGATACGCACTCTCGACCAATCTTTCGGATTTGCTCCGCTATCAGAACATGCTCTGCCGCTATGACAGCATGGCACTGAAGTCTTTAGACATCTTTTCCGTCCATGGATTCCCGGTTGGACTGATCCAGTGTGAATCCAACCTCTTGGGAATCGTCAACGGCAACGGAATTAACGTCGGGTCCGGCGGCTGGATGAACATCATCAACAAATATGCGACGGCCAAGCGTTACTGTCATGAACCATTCGAAGTTCGGAAAGAGGGCCGATCTAATAGCCGGGTTCCTATAAAAGGGGAATGGATCGGAGAACGACTGAATGGTGCCGCCACTCGAAAGGTTTCCATTCGCTGTGCCAGCTCTACGACTCTCAAGCTTCCTGAGGCAAGTCTGGATGCTGTGTTCACAGACCCACCCTATTTCGGGAACGTTCAGTACGGTGAACTCATGGACTTTTGCTACGTCTGGCTTCGACGCCTCGTTGGCCAGGAGGTTGAAGGCTTCGATCGCGAGTCCACACGGGCCAAAGACGAGCTTACTGCCAACGAGACTGAAGGTCGCGATCTAGAGCACTTCGCTAATGGTCTCTCAGCCGTGTATCGCGCCATGGCTCGGGCATTGAAGCCTGGTGCACCTCTGGTATTCACCTTCCATCACAACAAACTCGAAGCGTATGAGGCCGTTGGCGTCGCCATTCTGGATGCGGGGCTCACGTGCTCTGCCTCGATCCCTTGTCCAGCCGAAATGGGAGGGTCCATCCACATTCACGGAACCGGCTCCTCCATCATTGACACCGTCCTCGTATGCAGATCGACTGGCGTTACCGCGCGCAACACCCTTTTCGACACTCCGGCCGATCTCGTTCGTCTCGTTGCCAGCGATCTCAAGCATTTGCGTGCCGCGGGCGTTAGCCCAACCGCCGGGGATATCCGCTGCATTGTCTTTGGACATGTCACGCGGATGGCAGTCTGGACACTAAGGGCCGCCTGGAACGCCGACCATTCCATCAAGGACAAACTCGAACGCTTCGCGCAACAACTTTCAACCTTTGGCAATCTCGCCAGCGTGATAGAACGCGCGGAGTCCTGTTCCAAGAATCCCCAGGCTGTGAAGAATCGCCACGCCGCCGGTAAGGAGATGGAAAGAGCAAGACATGCCATTTCCGTTTGAAGTTCCTTTTGACAAAGTCAAGGCAGACATCGATCGCTACGTCGACGAAGTGTGCTCAGCGCTCCAATCTGGGTTCATGACAATGCCGAAGGGACCTGGATTCGTGGAATACGCAACTTTCGAACTAGGCTACGAAACTCTGAAGCGCAGTACGAGCGGCTTCCGTGATTTCAACGTTGACCGTGTGCTTGAGGTGGTCCGCAGCAAGCCGATCGGCCTAATTGTACTTCGAGCGATGCTGGGGTTCACTCCCCCCGAATGGGCTGATACAGCAAGTGCACAAACAAAAGTGCAAGTGACCCAAGGCGCCGCGCGGACCATAGATCGCAAAGTACGTCTTGAACCCGAAACGCCATTGTCACTAAGCGGTCTTACCGGCGACCGCGTTCGCGCGCTCGTCGTTACTGCGTGCGAACTCCTCAAAAGAGGTCCGGAAGCAGTGGCAGACGGTTTTATCCACCGTTTGCAGAAAGCCGACACAATCTCAGGGTTGTCGAGTATCGCCCCCCTTTCTGAGATCGGCGTTCCATATTCCATGCTGCTCTATGAGCGCTTCCTCGGGCGGCCCTTCGCCGGTCACCGCGATTCGGTCAGCGAGCTCGTGGGAGACATCCTCGAAACGGCGATCGAAGGAACGCTGCACAATCATGGTGTGACTTTCCGCAAGACAAAGAGGGCCGAGCGTGTACAGGGTTTTGAACAAGCACCGGACTTCATCGTCCCGGACGAATTCAATCCTCAGAGTGTCATTGAGGCCAAACTCGCCGAGGACGACGGAACCGCCAGGGACAAGGTCACCCGCGTCCAACATCTTTATACGCTGAGCATGCGCGGCCGCACGCCCAAACAAGGCCCTCGTTACGAGGTCATCGCCTGCATCGCGGGTCGCGGTTTCAAACAACGCCGTGAAGACATGAAAAAGCTTCTTATTGCTACACGGGGCAAGGTTTTTACGTTGCAGAATATTCCCCAGTTGGTTGCCCACACCGGAATTAAGAGGTTCCAAACGAAGAAACGCTAGACTCTCACCCTTCACTCGCGCGCTCGACGCCGAAGTTGTTCGACTGTCCTTGCCGGGTCCGAGAGGATGTTGGCGACTCACGTAGCTCAAGCTCGCGGGCGGGGAGATGAGCACAGCTTGCTCGACGCGGCGAACTGTAGCTGCGTGCCCCGTCTATCGATTCTCCCCTCGCCCTCAACGCTCGCCCTCTCCATCCTCATCCACCGTCGTCAATTCCCGGACGTATTTCAGCACGTCGCCCGCCTTCGCCAAGGCTACGGCGGGCAGGCCCTCCAGTTCCCCTTTTCGCAAAGGCGAGCTAACTTTTCCTGCTCCGGCTTTCGCAGCACGGCCATCTGCGACTTGATCAGCTTCGTCCGGAGACCGGGCACGATCAAAGGCAGAAGCAGGTCCCTCGTCGTCCGCCAAAAGTCGGCGGACTCGCTCGGGATGACAACATAGAGGGGCGCTACGAAGGCAAAAGCAGGTCCCTCGTCGTCCGCCAGAACACCCGGCGGACTCGCTCGGGATGACAACGTGCGGGGCGTGGAGGCACGTGCAGGGACCGGACACAATCAAAGGCAAAAGCAGGTCCCTCGTCGTCCGCCAAAAGTCGGCGGACTCGCTCGGGATGACAACATAGAGGCGCACTACGAAGGCAAAAGCAGATCCCTCGTCGTCCGCCGGTCGGTCTCATCCGCCCCAGGCTTGACACGACAGCGGCGCTGACGTACGTTGCTGCCCAACCATGAAATCGTCACCAAGAGCCCCGGGTCAACCGCTCCCCTTGATGGCCGCAAGCGGCCGAGGTATCTGATGGCGGAGGGCACCTCCTGGACAGACTTGCTCGCCTACCTGATCCGTAGCTTCATCCTGCTGCGCGATGTATTCGGATACGCGCTTTCGGGTGGCGTGTTTCTGCTTATTGGCATCTATTCAGGACACGTGCATCTGCAGGAAGACGTGTTCAGCATAGCCGGTGCGTACCCGCCAAAATGGGCCATAGCGATAATCGTGATCGCCCTCTGCTACGTCAGCGGCCACTTCGTGATCGCCGCTGTCTATTCCGTTCCCGACGCTTATGGGCTTATTAAGAAGCGGTTTTCAACAAACTCGAAGGAAGAAAAAGAAGAAAAGCAGCTCCAAGAAGCCTCTGACTTGCTTGTCTACAGGAAAGAGTATCCCGACATCTTCATCGAACTAGATCGTCGTGCGATAATCGCGCTACTCCGCCGGGGATTGGCCGGTAGTCTCGTCGTTGGGCTTGCAATCTTTTACTGCCTATATCAGCATCCCAGAACTCTCCTAGCCCTGGGCGCCCTGATTATGCTTTTCAACGCGTACACAGCGGGCTGCCACATCGGGTACATGAGTAAAGTGACCCTGAGAGCCGCCCAGACAGCCAAGAAAAACCACACTTAGGTCTCCCCCGTCTCGTCCTCATCCACCGTCGTCAATTCCCGGACAAATTTCAGTACCCAGCGCTGGCGCGCCGGGCTAACTTATGGCGCGCCTACGGCGCTGGGAGGTGCTTTGTCTACCCGTCCCTCAGGCTCATCGGACCGAGTTTCACCAGCCACTCGAGCGCCCGCAGCTGGCTCTCTGTGAGTCCAAGCGAATCGAGTTGCTCGCCCAGCAGCTTCGACACCGCTTCCGCCGCGTACATCAGGCTCTCGTAAGCCGTCACCGCTCGCTCCGTTTTCTCATCCACGACCGTTCCCATCGTCGCCTTCCTCCACACCCCAAGGTAATCCTGAAAAGCGGCCGAAAAGGGGTTCCATTCCTGTGGACTGGGAGACTTATCGAGAAAATGGCGTTTTGAGGCGTTTTGGCGCGTTTTAGGGCCCTTAAAGTGGCCAAAATTGCCGACACACGGAACGATTGGATGGATCGGTATCGAACGAATCGAGGCAGACTCCGCCACCGAAAATACGTCGGTGGCGAAGCAGTTTAGGAAGGCCTCGGGATTGCGCGGTGGTTGTTGGTTTTGTCTGTGTAGCGCTGGTCTTTCGCGACGTTTGCGTCCCGACGAATTGTGTCGGGAAGACCAGCACCTTCCGAAGATGCCGCTCTGAAGAGCGGCGCTACATGAGGATAAACCCGGCCCGCCTTCCGCCAGAAAACGGCGGACGCACAAACCGCGAAAGGCGGCCGCTACGAAGGCAAGAGCAGATCCCTCGTCGTCCGCCAAAAGTCGGCGGACTCGCTCGGGATGACAATCCTCATCTGATTGTCAGGCAACGGCAGGGCGGGCGCAGTCCCGAGCGTTCGGGACTGCGCGTCAGTGGGCCCGGCGGAGCGGTCCGCCAGCAAGCGGCGGACGACCGCGAATCAATCTGCGCAAAGCCGCATTGACGGACCGATCGTCGGGGAAATGTTCGGCCACGTCCGGCGAGAGGAGCACGAGGTTGGTGCCGTGCTTATAGCGCGCGGCGTACTTGCCTCGAACGCCGCCCTTCAACTTGGATAGATCATACTCTCGACGCAGTTCGTCGCGGAGTTTTCGTTTCTCAGTTTTCTTTTTCATACGAAGACGCGGCCCCGACGTTTCGAGGCCGCATCCCCAATTACGGAAAAGCGCACAGACAGGAGTGCCTGTGCCACTTGGGCAAACTACTTTTTTGCAGCGGAGTAGTTGTCGGCGGCCTGCGCCCAGTTGACGGTGTTCCACCAGGCCTCGATGTAATCGGGGCGGCGGTTCTGATACTTGAGGTAGTAGGCGTGCTCCCACACATCGAGTCCCAGGATCGGCTTGCCGCCGTCCATCACCGGCGTGTCCTGGTTGGCCGTGGATTCGATCGCGAGCTTGCCGTCGCGCAGCAGCAGCCACGCCCAGCCGGAACCGAAGCGCGTGACGCCGGCCTGGCCGAACTTCGTCTTGAAATCGGCGAAGCTGCCGAACGCGGACGTGATCGCGCTTCCGAGATCGCCGGAAGGCTCGCCGCCTCCGCCTTTCTTCATCAACTTCCAGAACATCGTGTGGTTCAGATGGCCGCCGCCGTTATTCCGCACGGCGGTGCGGATATTTTCGGGAACCTTGCTGAGCTGCGCGAGCAGCGCTTCAATCGATAGATTCTGCAGGTCGGCATTCCCTTCGAGGGCCTTGTTGAGATTGGTGACGTACGCGTTGTGGTGCTTGTCGTGATGGATCTCCATCGTCTTCGCGTCAATGTACGGCTCGAGCGCGTCGAAGGAATACGGGAGAGGCGGCAATGTGTGGCTCATCTGCGGAGCGGCTCCTTGTGCGGAATATCCAGTCGATGTCATTATCTACCTCCTGAAACGCAGTTCCAACCCCGGAATTATACGCGCTTCGCTCGAACCGGGGTACAGTCGCACGAGCTTCGCCAGCAGCCTCCGGGAGGAATCCATGCCGTCCGCCGAACACGTCGAAAAGCATTTCACCGCCACCGCATCCGTGCGCGACATCGTGATCGGAATGTCGGACGGGCTGACGGTGCCGTTCGCGCTGGCCGCGGGCCTGACGGCTGCCGCAACGGCCATCGCGAAGGGCACGGGGATCATCGTGACGGCCGGATTCGCGGAAATCGCCGCGGGCTCGATCGCCATGGGGCTGGGCGGCTACCTGGCGGCGAGGACGGACGTGGAGCACTACGCGTCCGAGCTCGACCGCGAATACCGCGAGACCGTCGAGCTGCCGGACATTGAGATCGAAGAAGTCGCGAAAGTGTTTCGCGATTACGGCCTGACTGAAGAACAGATGAAGCCGGTCGTATCGGCCATCACCGGAAACCAGAAGCGCTGGGTGGATTTCATGATGCGCTTCGAGTTGGGCCTGGAACAGCCGGACCCCGCGCGGGCTGCGCGCAGCGCCGGGACGATTGCCGCGTCCTACATCGTCGGCGGACTGATCCCGCTTGCGCCGTACATCATCCTGAGAGAAGTGATGCCGGCGCTGTGGGTTTCCGTCGGCGTAACGCTACTTGCGCTGTTTGTTTTTGGCGCGATCAAGGGGCATTTCACGGGCGTCAAGCCGTTCCGCGGTGGAGCCCAAACCGTCCTCGTCGGCGGACTCGCGGCGGCCGCCGCGTTTTTCATCGCACGCCTCATAAGCTGAGAGTTCACCAGATCTTCAGGCAGAACGCCGATCCTTCCTGGCGACGCAAGGCGTCGTGGTTGCATCTATAATAGGGAGTGGCAGGGAGCCGTCCGCCGGCTTGCATGAACGGCGCGGAATTTCTCGCCGGCGGGCTCGACAATACGAATTGCCGTCCAATACGTCTAAAGCACTCATAGCCCGGGCGCCGCTGTAGGCTGCCCGGCAGAGATCAAGGAGAGACAGCCATGAAGAGCAGTGATTTGCACATTCCCCGCTGGGTAGCCACGGTCGTGGTGATCGCGGCGCTCGTCGGCGGGGGAGCGCTCGCAATTGGATTGAGGAATTGGTCGGGGCACGAAGTTTTCGGCGCGCCGAATCTTGAGTTGACGATGGCGCGCAGCACGGAGCCCGTGCCTCTCGGAGGTTTCGCCAACGGCTTCGCAACCGTTTTGAAGCCCGCGCTTCCGGCCGTCGTGAACATACACACTTCGAAAGTCGTCAAACCCAGGCAAGGTCCCGGATCGCCGTTCTTCAACGATCCGATGTTCCGGCAGTTTTTCGGCGACCAGTTCGGGCAGGGGCAAATGCCGCGCGCAGAACGCGAGCGGAGCCTGGGCTCGGGCGTGATCGTCACTTCGGACGGCATCATCGTGACGAACAATCACGTGATCGACGGCGCGACCGACATCAAAGTGGACTTGAGCGACAAGCGGGAATTTCAGGCCAAGCTCATCGGCAGCGATGCCAAGACCGACATCGCCATTTTGAAGATCGAGGCCACAAACCTGCCCACTCTCGCGATCGGCGACTCCTCGAAATTGCACGTGGGAGACGTCATCTTCGCGATTGGCGAGCCTTTTGGACTGGGCGGCACGGCAACGATGGGGATTGTCAGCGCCACCGGGCGCGGCAATCTGGGCATTGAGAATTACGAGGACTTCATCCAGACCGATGCGGCCATCAATCCGGGGAATTCCGGCGGCGCCATGATCGATCTACACGGCGATTTGATCGGCATCAACACGGCCATTCTTGCCGGTGACGGCGGCGGCAATCAGGGCATCGGATTCGCCATTCCCATCAACATGGCGCGGTCGGTGATGGACCAGATCGTCTCGCACGGGAAAGTCGTGCGCGGCTATCTCGGCCTCTATCCGCAGGACGTGACGCCGACTCTTGCGAAGCAGTTCGGCGTGCCTCAGACCGGCGGCGCTTTGGTCGGAGAAGTGTCACCCGATACGCCCGCGTCACGCGCCGGACTGAAGCGCGGCGACGTCATTCTCGGACTCAACGGCAAGCCAGTGAACTCCGCCAATGATCTCCGGCTGCGGATTTCACAGTCGGCGCCCGGAACCAACGTGAAACTCCAGATCTCACGCGATGGCAAGACGCAGGACGTCAGCGTCGCGCTCGGAGAACTTCCGGAAAAGGCTGAGAAGGCCGGCTCGCCGGAGACGGGCAGCGGCGGGCTGGACGGAGTGGACGTGCAGGAGCTGACTCCGGACATCGCCCAGCAATTGCAGTTGGCGCCCGGAACCCGCGGAGTGGTGGTGACGTCCGTCGACCCCGCAAGCGCCGCGGCGGCTGCGGAGCTCCAGCGAGGAGACGTAATTCAGGAAGTAAACCACAAGCCCGTGAGCAGCATCGAACAATACAAGCAGGCGCTGGCTGGGATAGGCAACCAACCCGTGCTCTTGCTTGTGAACCACGGAGGCGTGACGGGGTATATTGTCGTCGAGCAGCACTAAACGACCGATCGCAGGATCAACGATTCGCGGAGCGCGGCGCCCCCAGCAGCCGCGCTCCGCGGAACCGACCCCAAAAGGCCGGTAGGGAAGCGCAACCAACTTCCGTCCACCGGGTTCATTCCGGAGTAGAAGCAGATCAATGTGCGCGACTCGCCATTCCGACGGACGCCGATGTTAACGCTCTCGCACCTGCGGCCGGTCTGGTTGTCGCTTTCAGCACGACGGGGCGTAGAATGGTACTTGAGTTCTATTCACCCCGGCCCTTTGTTCTAGTACTAAGATACTGTGCGGTGTAGTTGTGTCCGCGCACAACAATCCACTAAGGGCAATCGGGGTGAAACGTTATGGTGCCGGCAAAGAATCGACCTGTTTTTAATGAGTCGCTGCTCCCGGAGGGCAAGAAGCGCTGGGGTTCGTTTGGGGCTGGATTGGGACTTGAGTTCATAGCCCTGGCTGCCCTTGTGATCGTGCCCCTCTTGCTGCCCCAGAAGTTCGAGGCGGCGCAGCACTACTGGGTGACGCCTCTCGAGGCGCCCGTGATCCAGGCCTGGAAACCGCAGCCGCCTCCGAAGCCCGTCGTCGTGAAGAAAGAGGTTTTCAAGAAGGAAATCCCCAAGCCCGAAGTGGTCGAGGTTCCAAAACCCAAGATCTATAATCCTGTATTCACATCGCCTGTTGTAAAGTCCGCGCCAGCGAAGAAGGTACAGGCGCCGGACATGACCGAGGTTGCGAAGGATTTCCCGAACCCGTCGCTCGGCAGCTCGGCGATACCGACGCTGAGGAAGCCGAAGGAGGCCGTGCAGACGGGCGGCTTCGGCGATCCGAATGGCGTGCCGGCCAACGGCAAGACCGACCGCAACGTCAATATCGCGCAATTGGGCAGTTATGACATGCCCGCAGGACCTGGAATAGGCAACGGCACGGGCGGGGCAAAAGGAGCTCGCGGAGTGGTGGCGAGCACCGGTTTTGGAAACGGCGTGGCAGTCGGCGGCCCCGGCGGCGGAGGTCACGGCGCCGTGCAACAAGGGATGTTCGATGAGAAGGCGGCCGAGACTCCGAAGGTGAAACAAGCGGCCGTGGTTTCGAACACCAGGCCTGTGGAAGTGCTTTTCGTGCCCAAGCCCGTTTATACGGATGAGGGCCGGTCCAAGAAGGTTGAAGGGTTTGTGCGTTTGCAGGTTCTTTTTGCGGCTTCGGGGGAAGTGAAAGTGCTGCGCGTATTGCAGGGGCTGGGGTATGGCCTGGATGAGTCTGCTGAGTCGGCGGCGCGCCAGATTCGCTTCAAGCCCGCGCAGCAGGATGGGCGGCCGGTGGATTTCGAAGCTCCCGTCCGCATCACATTCCAGATGGCGTACTGATCGAAAGGGGAATTCAATGCGCACGTGGAAATCGCTCTCTCTGTCGATGATTCTGGCGGGAACTCTTGCGGGTGCGACAGGGGCGCAAACGCAGACGGCTGATCAGACCCAGCCACAGGTGGGCAACTCGACGGCGGGGCCGGTGACGACGGTGAATCAGGCCGTCGACCGGATGATCGCGCGCGAGCACGACCAAAACGCCACGATCCGGCGCTACAGTCCGATCATCGAGACGTACATTCAGGATATGAAGCCCGACAGGGATATGGGAGCCGTGCCGGTGCGGGATCACTATTTCCTCGGCCAGGCGAACCTTTCCAAGGGCATCGTCGATAACTCGATGCTCGGCAAGAGGAAGGGCAAGTTCGATCAGTTCAACCCCGTCTCGCACATCGGCGGATTCTTCTCGACCTCGTACGTTCCCGAGGGTTTCCTCCAGATGATTTATCTGGACACGACCGGATTCGACCGGCAGCACTATCAGTTTGACTATGTGGGGCGCGAGTTCCTCGGCGAAGTCCGCTGCGTCGTTTTCGACGTAACGCCGCTGCCCAAGTCCGGCAAAGGGCGCTTCAAGGGCCGCGTCTGGGCGGAAGACCAGGGCTATACGATCGTCCGGTTCAACGGCGTGTACACGCCTCTCGCCGGAATCAACGGCTATAACCTCCATTTCGATAGCTGGCGCTTGAACGTCCAGCCCGGGCTGTGGCTGCCGGCATTCGTCTTCAGCCAGGAATCGGATCTGAAGGATTTGTTCGGCAATCACATTCGGTTCAAGTCACAGACCCGCCTGTGGGGCTACGACCTGAGGGGGGCGGGCCGCGAAGCGGAGTTCAGCGAGCTGACCATCGAGTCGCCGACCGCGATACAGAGTCAGGCCGCCAATCCGCAGGACCGCTCTCCGATCGAAGCGGAACGCGAATGGCAGCATCAGGCCGAAGTCAACGTGATCGATCGCCTGCAGCGGACCGGATTGCTCGCCCCTTCGGGAGAAATCGACAAGGTGCTGGAGACCGTTGTCAACAACATCGAGGTGACCAACAACATCGATATCCAGCCCGAGGTCCACTGCCGCGTCCTGCTCACCGGCACGCTGGAATCCTTCTCGATCGGCCACACGATCGTCATGAGCCGCGGTCTTCTCGACGTGCTGCCCGACGAAGCCAGCCTTGCCACCATGCTCGCTCAGCAACTGGCCCAGATCATCGTGACGAAGCCTTCCACGGACCAGTGGGGCTTCAACGACACGACCAACGTCTCAACTGTGGACGCCTTGAATCAGTTTTCATTCCGCGATGAACCCGGGGACGTGCAAGCGGCCAACCAGAAGGCGATCGAGCTGATGAAGAATTCGCCGTACAAGGACAAGCTCGGCGCCGCCGCCCTGTTCCTGAAACAGCTCGACGCGCAGTCGAAGGCCTTGCCGGCGCTGATCAATCCTCGCCTTGGCAACGGCGTGACCATCGGTCCCAGCCTGATCTCTTCCGGGCCGCAACTACAGCCCGGCAAGGTCGACCAGATCTCGGCGCTGCCGATTGGGGCGCGCGTCAAGCTCGATCCCTGGAGCGACCGCGTGGAGCTGCTGAAGAGCAAACCGATTGCGCTCCTTTCGGCGCGCGAGAAGATGCCCTTTGAGGTCACTCCCTTCATGCCGTTCCTGACGCGTTACCAGAAGCCCGGTTCGAGCGTCTCGGCCGATCCGGCGAAGGCGGACTTGGCCAAGAAGGAGCAGCAGCAGCCGGAACAGCCTCAGCAGCAACATCAGTAGGCTTTCAACTTTCGATCACGGAGCCCGGCGGCGAGATCGTCTCACCGCCGGGTTTTTGTTTTCGGCTCTCCCCGCCGCTCTTGTCCGGCCTGTGCTTTCTAGAACTTCCCAACTCGCCCGCGAATGAGCGAAACTCAGATGCCATGCCCCGCCAGTCCCTGCTCGAATACTTCCGCCCCGATTCGCGCCCACTTGACGAGCCTGCCGTTGCATGGCGGCGGGGATATCGCACGGTGCGATGGTCGTATGCGGACCTGCTGCGGACGGCAACGCAATTCGCCGCCGAACTGGACACTCGTGGAATCGAGAAGGGCGACCGCGTTCTGCTGTGGGGTGAAAACTCCGGCGAGTGGGTCGCCGCATTTCTCGGATGCCTTTTTCATGGCGCGGTTGCCGTTCCGATGGATGCGATCGCGGAAAAAGGTTTTGCGCGCCGCGTGGCCGAGCAGGCCGGTGTGCGGCTCGCGGTTGTGGGACGCGGCCTACCGTCTGTTGACCTGGGGCCGGCCGTAATTTGCCTGGAGGATCTCGCCGAGGTCGCGGCCGGCCGCCCTCTGAAAGACCTTCCATTGAGGGCGGCTGGGCGCAGCGACCCGATTGAGATTGTGTTTACATCGGGGACGACGGCGGAGCCACGCGGCGTCGTCCTCACGCACGGAAATCTTCTGGCGAACCTCGAACCGATCGAAAAGGAGATCGAGCGTTATCGCCGCTACGAGCGCATCTTTCATCCGTTGCGAATCCTCGATTTGCTGCCGCTGAGCCACGTCTTCGGCCAGTTGCTCGGCATTTTCCTGCCGCAGATTCTCGGGGGAGTGTCTGTGTTCCTCGACACGCTGAACCCGGCCGAGGTCACTCGTGCCATTCATAGCGAGCGCGTTTCCGTGCTCGTTACCGTCCCGAGACTCATCGAATCGTTGCAAGATCACATCGAGCGCGATCAGGCCGCGCGGGGGAAGCTCGAAAAGTTTCGGCGGGATTTTCAAGCGGCCGAGGGCGAGCACTTTCTGAAGCGCTGGTGGCGTTTCCGCGGAATTCGTCGCCGGTTCGGCTGGAAATTTTGGGCGGTGATTTCGGGCGGCGCCGCCCTTCCCGCCGCCGCGGAAAGCTTCTGGTCTCGCCTGGGATATGCGGTCGTCCAGGGCTACGGCCTCACCGAGACGACCTCGCTGGTCAGCCTGAACCATCCCTTCCGCCTCGGGCGCGGTTCGATCGGCAAGACATTGCCCGGTCTCGAATTGAATCTTGCCGAGGACGGCGAAATCCTGGTGCGCGGCGAGAATGTGGCCGCCGGGTACTGGAAGGCTGCGGGAGTCGCGCCCGTGCTCGACGCGGACGGCTGGTTTCATACGGGCGATTTGGGAGAACGCGGCGCCGATGGAAATCTCTATTTCAAGGGACGCCGGAAGAACGTGATCGTGACGCCGGAGGGCTTGAAGGTGTACCCGGAGGACCTCGAAGCCGAGCTGCGCAAGGAGGCGGGCGTTCGCGATTGCGTCGTCGTGGGCCTGGAGCGCGAGGGCAATGCGGAGCCGTGCGCCGTGCTCCTGTTGCGCGACGCGCACACGGAAGCTGCCGCGGCCGCGATCATCCAGAGTGCCAACGCGCGGCTGGCGCCATTCCAGCAGATGCGGCGCTGGCTGGTGTGGCCCGAGCAGGATTTTCCGCGCACGCCGACGCAAAAGCCGGTCCTGGCGCGCATCCGCGAATTCGTGGAAGCCGAACAGGGCGGCCGCAAAGCCGTCGCGGGGCTACCCGGAGGCGTCCCCGGCCCGCTCGCCGAACTCTTCACGCGCGTCTCGCATGGACGCCCTTTGCCGGGAGCTGCGGCCTCGTTGCAGCTCAGCTCCATCGAGCGCGTGGAGCTGTTCAGCGCACTCGAAGACCGCTACCAGGTGGACTTGAGCGAAACCGAATTTACTTCGGCGGACACCGTCAAGGCGCTCGAGCGATTGGTTGAACAGCCTCCGCCGCGCCCAACGCCGTTCCGCTATCCGCGCTGGCCGCAGAGCTGGCCGGTGCGGGCAATTCGCGCGGTGATATTGAACTGCCTGGCTCGTCCCGCGATGTTGATTCTCGGATGGCCCGCCATACGGGGACGCGAAAACCTGCGCGGCACCAGTGGTCCGGTGCTCGTGGTCGCGAACCACGTCGTGTATCTTGATGCTGCCTACATCCTCGAGGCATTGCCTGGACGCTTGAGGCGGCGACTCGCCGTGGCCATGGACGGTGAGCTCCTTGAGTCCATGCGGAATCCGCCGCCGGGAACCGGATTTTTCGCCGGGCTGCTGGGCCGCGTGAAATACGTCCTCGTGGTTTCCATCTTCAACGTTTTCCCGTTGCCGCGCATGGCTGGGTTCCGCAAGAGTTTTGCGTTTGCAGGCGATTTGATCGATCGCGGCTGGAGCGTGCTCGTTTTTCCCGAAGGAGTGCTGACGCGCGACGGCCGGATGGGCCCGTTCCGCGCGGGGATCGGTCTGCTGGCGACGCGGCTGGGCGTGCCTGTCGTGGCCGCTCGAATCGATGGATTGTTCGAACGCAAGCGGGCAGGGAAGCGGTGGGCGCGCCCGGGGCAGATCAGAGTGTCGATCGACGCGCCCGTTCGATTCAGCGAGACCGACGAAGCCGAAAAGATCGCGCGGGAGCTCGAGCGCCGCGTCGCATCAGCCGGCGATATTCGGCAGTAGGACACGGCCCTCCAGGCGCGCACATTTTCTGCGATACAATCCTGCTATTCTGTATGGGGGAATGAATGATTCATCGATTTGTCTTCCATAACGACCGGATGCAGCCCATCGAGCAAGTGCGGCTGTCGCCCGGACAATCGGGCTTGATGAGCGGCTGGGGCCTGTTCACCACGATGCGCGTGATCGAAGGAATTCCGTTCGCCTTCGAGCGCCACTGGATGCGTCTCGCTCGCGACGCTCAGAGAACGCACTGCCCGTTCCCATTTGACGAAGAGACGGTCCGCGGGCAGTTGGGCGGAGTCCTGCAAGCCAACCAGGTGCGCGAGGGATGCGCGCGGATCTACGTGATTTACAACCATCCGAGCCTCTGGCGCAGCGATGAAGGTCTTCCTTCGGCCGACCTGCTGATGTGTTCCGCAGGCCTCCCGCCACACAAGGAACCCGTGCGGCTGGCGCTGCGCGAACACGGCCGCCATGCGGCCTCGCCGCTTGCGGGCGTGAAAGTCACTTCGTGGCTCAACAACGTCTGGAATCTTTACGAGGCGCAGCAGGCGGGTTACGACGAGGTTGTCCTGCTCAACGAGCGCGGAGAAGTGGCCGAGTGCACGGCCGCGAATATCTTCTGCGTGCGGGGAGGCCGCGTGGCCACGCCGCCGCTTTCATCGGGCTGCCTGGAAGGCGTGACGCGCGGGATCGTGCTCGAGATCGGGCCGCAGGCAGGCGTGCCGGTGGAGGAGCGCACTCTTTATCCGGAGGATCTCTACTCCGCCGACGAAGTTTTTATTTCGTCGACGAATCGCAACGTGATTCCCGCGAGCGAAATCAACGGCCACAGAATCGCCGCTGCTCCCGGGCCGATCGTGCAAAAGGTGGAGAAGATCTTCGTCGCCTACGCCCGCGAGTACGTCGAAGCGCGCGCCGCTGCGTCCGGCAAGCGCTAGCCGTCGAGTGCGCGCGTTATTCTCCGCCCTCAGCGGATGAAGAATCCCGCGGCGCCCACGGCCAGCCCCAGGATTCCGAGCACTGCTCCGAATCTCCAGAAGATTCGTTTCCGCGTCAGCAGCGTGATGGAGCAGATCACGAGCGCGGCTTCGAGCATCACCTCGCCGAGATCGAAGCGGTTTGCCCGCCGCTGCTGGAGCGCCACTTCTGCCTCCGCCTTCTTGGCTTCGGCCTCAATCTCTTTCTGCTCTTCGCGGTAGCGCTCGACTTCCTTGGTGTACTTTTCCTTGAGCTTTTCGATCTGCTCCGAATTCTGAAGCGTGAAGACGGAGGTTTCATCGAGGAAAAGTTCGTAGGTGTGCCGGCGGATGTCCTTGGCCTGATAGTACGCCCATTGGTCTGTAGCCCGCGTTTGGAGCAGCAGCTCTTCGGTGTGCGCGCGATGGCCGAGCAGTGAGACGGTGGCGACCAGGACGGCAAGCACCGCCATCGTCACGGTTACCGGAGCAAGGCTTGGCTGGTGCGCGCCTTCCTCGGCTTGCTCGTGCAATTCCTGCAGTTCTTCCGGCATGCGATCCTCGGTTGGAAAATGGCTGCGCTCGTGCGCCGAAAAGAATAGCAGAACTCATCCGGCGCGGGCCACCGCGTGGCTACCCCCATTTGACGCGTAGGGGTACAATCCACGGGCGGAATGACACCGGGAGGCTCGATTGCATGACTGAACTTGCCAGCAAGAACTGCGTCCCATGCCGGGGAGGAGTCCCTCCGCTGGCGGGCGAGCAGCTGCAGGAGCTCGCGCAGCAGGTGCCGCAATGGAAGGTCGTGGACGGGCATCACATCACCCGCGCGTTCAAGTTTCCGGACTTCCGCCAGGCGCTCGCATTTGTGAACAAGGTGGGAGAGCTCGCCGAGGCGCAAGGACATCACCCGGACATTTTTCTCGCATGGGGCAAGGCGGAAGTGACGACGTGGACGCACAGCATCAACGGCCTTACCGAAAGCGACTTCATCCTCGCCGCCAAGATCGACAAGTTTTAGCAGGGTACGCACGGAACGACTTCAGGAAGATTCGAAATCATCGAGGTGCTTGCGCATGGGCATGGTTACCGGTGGAGAGCTTCTGGTACGGACGCTGATCAAAGCGAACGTGAAACACATTTTCGGGTTGCACGGGGCGCACCTCGAGACGATCTTTCAATCGTGCCTGGATCACGGCATTCCGATCACCGACACGCGCCACGAAGTGGCCGCCGGCCACGCGGCCGAAGGGTATGCCCGGGCCACGCGTTCGCTGGGCGTGGCGATGGCCACGGCCGGGCCGGGGTTCACGAACATCATCACTTCGATTGCGAATGCCTACCTCGATCGCACGCCGGTGCTCTACATCAGCGGATCGAGCGGCCTCGGCGAAGCGGAAACCAACACGCTGCAATCCGGCCTGGACCAGGTCGCCGTCGCCACGCCCATCACAAAGTGGGCGCATCGCATCACCGTTCCGCAGCAGATTCCGCGCCTCGTCGCTCAGGCCGTCCGCCTCGCCACTTCGGGGCCTACCGGTCCCGTGCTTTTGGACATGCCCATGGACGTGCTGATTGCCCAAGTGGACGAGGCTTCGGTGCAGATTCCTGAAAATGTGGTACTCGACTCGCGCGCGCTGCCCGAGGACCGGTCGGTCGACCAGGCGATCCAACTGCTCAAGAGCGCCGCGCGCCCCGTGATCATGGCCGGAGCGGGCGCCTATTTCTCGGGTGCAGGAGATGAGCTGCGGGCGTTCGCGGAAACAGCGGGCATTCCCGTTTTCTCGGATTTTCAGGCGCATGGGCTGCTGCCGAGCAATCATCCGCTATACGGCGGCACGTTCCACAAGATGGCCGACCTTGCCGCGCCGGATCAGCGGCCCGATCTCGTGCTGGCGATTGGCGTCCGCTTCGGTCTTTTCACGCTCGGCATGAGCGATCAGGTGGTGCCGCTCGCATCGAAGATCATCCACGTCGAGATCGACCCCAAGGAGATCGGGCGCGTGCGGCAGGTTGCCCTGGGGATCGTTGCCGATCCCCGCGAAACCCTGCGCGCGCTGAACGCTCGCGCGAAATCGCAGAAGTGGCCGGACCACAGCCGCTGGCAGCAGACGATCCGCAACGCCAAAGTGGAGCGTTGCAAGCGCGCGCAGGCCGATCTCAACCGCGCCGCGCCGCCCATTCATCCCTACCAGGCCGTCTCGGCGATCGCGGACAACATCGCCGAGGACGCCATCGTGATCGGCGACGGCGCGGAGGCTTACCACTGGATGAACGAAGTGATTCGCCAGAATCATCCCGGCGGCTACATTACACACGGTTTTCTGGGAGCGGTGGGAATGGGGCTGGGCCTCGCGATCGGAGCGCAGGTAGCGAATCCGAAGCGGCCGGTTCTATGCCTCGTCGGGGACGGCGCGATCGGCTTCACCATCGCCGAATTCGATACGATGGTGCGCCACCAGCTGCCGATCGTCGCCGTGGTGATGAACAATCACAGCTGGGCCGCGTCGCAGCACTTTCAGGAAATCATCTCCGGCAAGAATCGCCTGACCGGAACCGAGCTTCTCGACGCCAAGTATCACGAGGTGGCCGCGGCGTTCGGGGCTTACGGCCAGCGCGTGGCCGAGATCAAGGAACTCGGCCCGGCCATCAAAGCGGCGTTTGCGAGCGGGAAGCCCGCGTGCATCAACGTGGCAATCGACCTCGCGCCGTTCCCGCCGGAGCTGCTTCTGCTCATGTCCCGGCACTAGGTGCGGCTGGCGTCATTGAGCAGCCGCACGGCGTCGGGCGTGAGCTTCAAGGTCGTTGATCCGAGCAACTCCTCGAACTGCTTGAGGTTTGTCGCGCTGGCGATGGGAGCGGTGACGCCGCGCGCCACAAGCCAGGCGAGCGAAATCTGCGCGGGCGTTGCGCCGATGTCCGCGGAAACGGTGTCGAGCGCCTTCAGGATGCGGAAGCCGCGCTCGTTGAGCATGCCTTTCGTCCGGTAACCGCGCGCTGTTCCCTCGGCATCTTTTTCCGTGCGATATTTCCCGGTAAGAAATCCGCTGGCCAGCGAAAAATATGGAATCACGCCGATGTTCTCGCGCTGGCACAATTGTGAGAGGTCACCCTCGAAATCGAAGCGGTCGTAGAGGTTGTACCAGGGCTGAAGGCTTTCATAGCGCGGAAGCCCGCGGGCGGCGCTGATCCGGAGCGCCTCGGCGAGGCGGTCGGCCTTGAAGTTGGACGCTCCTATGGCGCGCACCTTTCCCGATTTGATGAGCTCTCCGAAAGCCGAGAGCGTTTCTTCCATCGGCGTTTCGGTGTCGTCGCGGTGCGCCTGGTAGAGGTCGATGTAGTCGGTCTTCAGCCGCGCAAGCGAGCGCTCCACCGCCTTCGTCATGTAAGCCTTCGAGAGGCCCTGCTCGCCGGGGCCAATCTCCACGCCGAGCTTGGTGGCGATCAGCACTTTGTCGCGGCCGCCCCGCTGCGCGAGCCAGTTGCCGATGACCGTTTCGGACTCGCCTCCCACGTGCCCGGGAATCCATTTCGAATACACGTCGGCCGTATCGATCATGTTGAGCCCCGACGCGACGAATGCGTCGAGCAGCTTGAACGATGTCGGTTCGTCGGCGGTCCATCCGAAGACGTTTCCGCCGAAAACCAGCGGGCCGATTTCCAGGCTGGAGTTTCCGAGTCTGCGCTTGATCAAGGGACTGCTCCCGTTTCGCTGTGGTATGAATCTGCTGCGTCAAATACCGCGGAGGGATGTTAGTCGAGAGGCTGGCCTGGCCGCAACTGCCGCGCAAGGCAGGAACGCGGAGGTCTTCTAACGGGATGGGAGATAGGCCAGACCGAAACTGCCCCCTGGGCCGTGCGCCCCGTGCCGCAGGCAGCCCGGGACCACGTGGTTAGAAACCCTACTCGGCGAGAGACCGTAATTTCCATAGTTGGAAGGCTGAGCTTGCAGAAATTCTAGCGTGGTAGAAACAGGTGATCTTTGCCGGACGAATTACCGAGTCCTCACCGCTCATCTTCGAGCAACGGTTGGCTTGCCTCCGGTCCGGACCTCAGATAGATTCTGATTACAATGCTGATCCTTGACTTGTCGAAGGCCTTCGGGACGACCGCTCGCCGCAGCCAACCAAATGTTTGAATCGATCTGCATAGCTAGAGATGGATTCGTCGGCGGCCCGGTTGATTTTGGTCAGTTGGCAGAGTCCCTGATTTTCTATCAGCAGGTTCATTTCCTCGCCGACCACGAGACGTTTGTGTCTTTGGTTAGAACGTGGGGAAGCGATGTCGTCCTGGAACTCTGCCAAATGGGCACCCTCAAAATCCACTACGCCGAAAACCTAACAGCAGTCGGAACCCACCACGATTCAACGCCCTTAGAGAGACACGGGCTTGTCACCGTCAAGGCACAAAACCAGAACTTCCTGAACCAAGCGACACATTTTTTCGAAGAATACTGTGGCCCCTCCGGCAAAGGTCTCAACAAGACACTGAGGCGGTTTTCGAAATTTGTCGAGTCGTTCGAGTATCCCAAATCCATATTGGGTCACCTCCAGTCTGAGCTGCCCGACCGCGAATACATACGCGCCAGCGTTCAAGGCTTACTTGCTTCGCTTGCCCCGGATTTCGTCCAACCGAATCCTCTGGTCTTCGATATTTTCTTGGAGTCCAACGGAGAATTTCGTGTTGAAACTAACATCAATTTCACGGAAGCAAACGAGTCGTACCATAGGCGGGTGAGCCCGGAGCACTCTTCGCTTTCAAAGGCTTTCATCATGGCTAGTTTGTTGAGCGCGAGGAGCAACATGGAGACGGCCTCGCAATTTTCTTCCGACCTCGCGCTCGGGCCGGTTAGTTCGATCATCAGCGCCAACAAAATAGCCAGTTTGTTCAAAGAGCACGATAGAAACAGGGACGTCCTGGATCGGTTTACGGAGCTCGTGGTGAACGATTCCCGCGCCATCGCTCAGGCCGTAAACAATCGGCAGCGGAGCTTTGCGGATGTGCTTGAACTCGTGCAGCAAGCACAAAAATTCAAGGATTGGCTCAGAAAGCAGGGCCCGTCTGCTGACCTCAGCGAAGAATATTGCCGGGAGGTGTCGAGATTGGACTGGGCCGACAGGCTACCCCCGAAGGCCGTTCGGTGGCTTCTAGTGAACGTGGCCGGTTTGGCGATCGGCGCAGTCAGTTCTCCAACTGCGGCGGTGCTGACGAGCCTAGGGATTTCGGCCGCCGACGCTTTTCTCTTGGAAAAACTATTGAGGGGCTGGCGGCCGAACCAATTTATCGAGGGGCCACTAAAGAGCTTTATCAGAACGACCTAAGGGACTAAAGGAACTCATTTTGCCACGCTAGATCTTCACACATTCCACGTTCAATCATCATGGGTTACGGCGTTGTTTGGATGAGGGTTTTTGTCCATTTGTCCGTGCAGAATACCAACCAGTTGCGCTAGAGTCTGCCGGTGTCGCGGATGTGGAACCCACCGTCCAGAGCAGGCACCCCGGAGCTCTTTTGTCTCCGCGGCCTCGGAAGACGCTGACTCTTAAGGGTTGGATGGCGCGACGCTGCTTTGAGGGATTACGTCCAAGGCGCTCGCATTGACCACTTTGGCTTCGCCAGTGATCGAACCCACAGGGCCATTGTGCATGAAGGCGGCTGATCCGACTTCATTGGCCGACATGTTCACATCCTTGCTTGGGCCGATTACCGCAGCGAAAATTTCACCGTCACGTGCATCCTGATCGAGACCGGGTCCCCATCCAGGTAGGTTGGTTCGTACTTCCATTTCAGCACGCATGCGATTGCCGAGGGAACGAGTAGCACAGGGCCGTCAATGGGTTGCGCCTTCACAACGTCGCCGTGTTCATCGATAAGCGCATCGACGTTGACCACCCCTTGAATGCGTGCAGTAAGGGCGAGTGATGGGTAAATTGGGCCGGGCTTGTAGAGCTCCCGCGGCGCTTTGACGACCCCGCCGACACGCAGGATCTTTTCCTTCTTCGCCGGAGGTGGCGGTGGCTTCGCGCCCGCTTCGATTCCGCCGATGATTCCACCCAATACACCGCCTGACTCTCCGCCGGGGACGCCGCCGACCACCCCATCGATCGCTAGTTCGGGCGGCGCCACTTCGTCCCGCACGACCTGAACCTTTGCTGGAATCATGGTGGGAGCCATCAGCGTCTTGGGCAGCAAATGTGCTACGGGCTTGGCCACTTTTTGCGCGGCCATCGCGGGCGGCGGTGCGGCCGCGGGAGGCCTTGGCGCGACCAGAAACATCACTTGAAAATCGCGAAGGTCAAGCACTTGTGTGAAGAGGAGCGGTGCCAACACCACTGCGCTTACGAGTATGACGTGCACAAGAATTGATAAAGCCCACTCGGTCGGACTCCGGCGTCCCTGCTTCCAGGGCGTTTCGAGCATCCCTTTCAGGAAGGTCTCTTCCGCCTCCGCGATGGTCGGATAACGCAACTCCGCGGCAGACAAAGGGTGGCCTGCCCAAACAGCCCCTTTGAATAGATCAACACCGGAATGGGACATCGTGATCTTCCCTTTCTCCGCGCAGGGCAACGGAGGGCCTCACTCGACCCACGGTGTCTTTTTTAGCTCAGGGGGTGCTCTGGATACGGCGACCATCATCACCATGCCGCGTGACGCGCATCACACCGGCAGCAAAGTCCTGACAAGTCGGATTACCGGACAAGGTCGATCTATTACCCACTTGTCCGGTAGATGGGTTTAAGCCATCTCCTCAGATCCTTGATCGGACGAGCATGACTGGAATATAGTTCTCGCCATGGCAACCACTCCGATTACGCGGTCGCAAAGCCGGCTGGATCTGATTCTGGTCGAGGCGGAAGATAAAGTTGCGCTCAACGGCCTGCTGTGGGAGCCGCAGAAGGCCAGCGATTCGCTGGTTGTCATGGTGCCCGGTGGCACGACGGGCGCAGCACTGTTTCCGGCGCATGATTACTCTCCTCTTGCCAGCGCACTGACAGATAACGGCTACGCGTTCCTGCTTTGCAACATGCGCGCCTCGTACAACAACTCCTTCGCGGAATATAGCGACGCGGTGAAGGACATCGCCGCCTTCGTCGCGTACGCAAAATCGAAGGGTTACGCGCGGATCGCGATTCTGGGCATCAGCCTTGGCGGCGCTCGCATGGCACAGTATGTAGTTGAGCGAAACGACCCTGCGGTCAAGGCGGTCGGCTTTATGGCTTCGATCCCATCACCGTATCTGGAGTTTCAGGTTCGGAGCAGCGAAGCGGACAAGCGGCGCCTGGAGGACACGCTCAGGCACGCGCGCGAATTGGTCGCCCAAGGCAAGGGGCAGGAACCCATCGGGTTTGAGAACTGGTTTCCCGGCGGTCTGTCAATCATGGGAACAGCAAAGTGGCTGATCAGCTTTTTCGGAGCGCCGAACGACCCGGGCACGCCCAGCACAATCAAGTACGGACCGAAGATCAAAGTTCCCGCCATGGTGATTCACGGCGATAGGGACGAGCTTGCCCTCCCGCCGAACGCTCAAAAGATTTACGACAGCCTGACGGCGTCGCCGCAACGCGACTTGATTTGGGTTAAGGGCGCGAGCCACTTTTTGACGACTGGCCCGCTCGCGGAGTCCTACGCCAGGCTGACCGTCGATTGGCTCGTGAGAAACTTCCCCGTATCCCCTCACCGATAGGCAGTAGCACTCGAACGGCGATTACCACTTCAGCGTGGCCCTGAATCGAGCGCGCAAAGCCTAATCCAGTAGCACCAGCCGTTGCCCTATAATCGGGCCAAGTTCTGATAAGTCGGATCACCGGACAAGTTCGTTCCAGTACTAACTTGTCCGGATAGCGCGTTAATCAGGCACTGCCGCAACGCGAACGCCGAGCCGAAAGACAGCTCCTCGCAGTAGCCCGTCCGGAATTCCCACCTTCCAGATGCTGTTCTCGTTCAGAATGATTGGTGACACTCAGATAGAGTGTCGCGATGCAAATTCGATGGGGGAAGGTGCCCAAGGCGCGCCACCTGGCGCGCCTTGGGCCAGAGTTAAGCCGAGAAGGTCAGCTCCGGCTTCGATGGATGGCCCACTACTTACATCACCAGCGGAACGCCGCCTTTACCTGCCGGCATTTCGGCATCAGCCGCCAGACGTTCTATC
>JAIQEW010000029.1 GCA_020073605.1 Terriglobia bacterium | reverse complement strand
CGGGCGCCGTCTTCGGTCGCCTGGCCGGCGCCGAGGCGGCGGGCGCCTGACCGCGAGGCGCTCCGGAACGGAGGATCGAACGTGACCTTTGGGTCTGCTGATGGCGGCGGCCGTTCCCATGATGGCGGACGTCGTCTACGACAGTCTGCCGTCACCGACCCCTCCGAACGTGCCGAGTGTGGGGTTTCAGGCAACTGCGACTTCGGAGTTCGGACAGGGCGTCAAGTTGCAGGGAGATTTCCCGGTGGTCCTCAACTCGGCCACCTTGTTAATGAGTAACTGGGCGCTGGAATCGGCCTACGAACCTGTTGGGACGTCCGCCGGTTTCCACGTCCCGCTGACCCTCGACCTGTACCAGGTAGGAGCAGGCGATACCGTCGGACCACAAATCGGTACCGGTACCACCATCGACGCACTCATCCAATGGCGGCCCGAAGCGAGCGCAGGCTGCGGAACAGCGTGGCGGGCTCCGGATGGACAATGCTATAACGGGTTGGCGCAGACCGTCACCTTCAACATGGTCGGCATAACCGTTCCCAACCAGTTCATCTGGGGGCTTGCGTTCAACACAACAAGTTACGGCGCCAATCCAACGGGGGTCCTGGGACCGTATGACTCGCTTAACATTGGTTTGAACTCCAATCCGGACGGTGTTCACGCCTTCACGCCTTCTGTCGGCAGCGATCTGATCGCCGGGTCGGTCTATTGGAATACCAGCCACGCCGGCTTTTACACCGATGGCGGGGCTGGCGGCGTCGGGACATTCAGGCAGGACACTCAGTGGGAGCCTTACGATCCCGCCATCCAATTCAACGGTACCGTTACTCCGGAGCCTTCGTTCTTTCTGCTGGTCGGGCTGGGCTTCGCAGGCCTTTTCGTGGTTCGCTACAAATTCCGCGGGAAGACGGCGTAACTCTCCAGGTTGCTCCGCCTGCGACCAGGGCCGCCACGATCTGAGATCAGATCGCGCGCGGCCCTTTTTGTCTCAATTCACTTTAGACAGAAGCTGGCGGATGTCGGACCCCAGATTGCCTTCGGGCTTCAGCGCGAGCGCGGCTGTCAACGTTTCCCGGGCTCTTTCACGGTCGCCTTTCTGCACCAGACTCACGGCCAGATGGTATTGGTAGAGGGGATTCTTCGGCTCCTGCCGCGTCAGATTATCGAATACCTGAAGGGCGCTCTCCGTCTGTCCGGTTTTCTGGTAGATCCACCCGAGCGTATCCATAAAGCCGGCCTGGCGGGGTTGTTTCTGCAAAGCCGCCTGCGCCAGTTTCTGTGCTTCCTTAAGATCCCCCCCGGTTTCCACGATCAGCCAGGCCAGATTGTTCATGACTGTGGGGTCGTCCGGCTGCAGCGCCAGGGCCTTTCGAAAGGTGTCGCGCGCATCGTCCTTGCGGCCCATCAGACTCTCGGTGCCGGCGAGGGCTATCTCGAACCTGAGATTCCCGGGCTCTATCCGGGTGGCCTTCCGGAATTGTTCCAGAGCTTCGGGATACTCACGCCTGGAGCGCAAGGCCTCACCGAGACCGAAACACAGCGGTCCCGACCGCGGATTCTCTGAAATCAGCCGCTTATATTGCTCGATCGCGAGGTCCGCATTGCCGGTCCGCAGCTCAGTCGCCGCCAGCAAGCTGCGTAGTGCCCCGGAATCCGGAGTCCGGGCAATCTCCTGGTTGAGCAGCCGTAACGCCTTTTCGGACTGATTCTGGGAGATCTCCGCCTCGACGATTCCTTCGAGCGCCCGTACGTCGCCGGGCTTGGCCTCCCAAGCCTTGCCGAACGCCTGTTCGGCTTCCTTTGCGTGGCCTTCCGCCAGGTTGAGGCTGCCGTACTGGAACAGGGCGTCGGCGGCACGCGGCCGCGCAGCCAGCACTTTTTCGAGTTCCGGCCGTAACTCCTGGTATCGCCCCAACCCCAGAAGGCTTGCCGACCGCACCAGGCGGGCTGGGCCATTACCGGGTTGCGCTTTCAGAATCTCGTCACTGTACCGCAGAGAAGAGGTGTAATCCCGTTTGCTTAAGGTGAGGTCCGCCAGTAAGGCGCGGACCGGCATGGATGCCGGCGCCAGACGGAGAGCCTCGGCAAGCTCGGTTTGGGCACGATCCGGATCGCCCGACAGCAGAAAAGCCCGGCCCAGATTCATACGGCGTGCGGGGTCGTCCGGCTTGGCTTTTGCTAGTTCCTGGAGAATGGTCAAGGCCGCAGATATGTTCGCCGGTTTTCCGGAATCGACCATCAGCACGGCCTTTGCGGTTTTCAGTTCTTCGTCGGCGGGATGTTCCCGCAAGGCTGCCTCAACTATCTGAGCCGCCTGATCGCGCTTTCCCTGACGCATAAGTACTTCAATCAGCCGCTTCTGACAGGTTGTCTTGTCCTGGTTCGAATCGAGACCGGCCTGATACTGTTTGAGGGCTTCATCGACGTTGCCCATGGAGTAGTAGAAATCGCCAACCTGGAGACGAGCCTGCGGGAAAGCCGTGGCATTGTCGAGCATTGGCTGTAACGTCCGGACCACCTGCTGATTGTTCGCAAGATGCGCATAGTGCTCCGCTAACTGCAGGCGGGGCCTGGCGTCGCCGGGGTTATTCTCCACCTTGAGCTGGAGTATCTTTTCCGCGTCGGCGTTCTGGTTATGTGTTGCGTAGAAAAGATAGAGGGCATCATATGCCGCGGAATTCGTCTTCTCAACGGCGATCAACTGCAGGGCCAGCTTCTCGGCTTCCTCGGGCTGGTTGTTGCCGAACAGGCTTTCCACGAGCGGCAGAATCACATTCGACTGCATCGGCTTGACCTGATTCGCCTTCTGCAGCCAATCGCGTGCCTGATCGACGTGCTCGTTCAGCAGCGCCAGATCTCCCTTCAGCCGCAGGCCGTCGAAAGACTGCGGGTTCTCAGCCAGTAATTTGGTGGCGACGCTGTTGATTTGGTCGTACATCGCAAGGGGGCGGGTGTTGTCGGCCAGGTAGATCGTCAGGGCAACATCCGCAAGCGCGACCCGGGCGTTGTTCGAATCCGGGTCCGAATCCGGCAGAAGCTCAACGGCCTGCGCCAGCGCGCTATAGGCCTTGCGAAGATTCGACTCCCGCTTAAACACGAGACCCAGCTGCAGGTATGCCTGACCGGACTGACTGTTTTTCCGGAGAGCCTTTTCGAAGTTGAGAATGGCTTCGTTATCCTTGCCGGCCGCGGCAGCGCGCGTGCCCTGGTCAAGGTAATGCCGCGCACTGCGGGAACACGCCGTGGCGAGCAGGAAAGCGAAAATGAGGCTGTTGGTGCGGAGAGAGAACATCTGGTTGGTCTACTTCCAATCTTGTTCCAGCATACTGAAGACCGGCACATCGACCCAATGGCCGCGGAGCAGGGGATCAGACGAGCGCGGTGGGGCTCCGGTGGTCGAATGCGGTTCACCCAGTTGGGATGGCTATGTCACGAACGCCATCGCCGGCCTGCAGAACCGATGCGCCGCAACCGGCAATCCGAATTCGCCGACTTATTACCAGAGTGCCGACACATTCCTGCCCACTCAGCTCATCGTGACCGACTACAACAGCTGGAATGGCGTGGTCAATCCAGGAGGGGCGTTCAGTGCCGAGTCAGGCAACCGCTGCGCGATGGCCTGTTCGTAAACGGCAATGGAGCCACTTTTTCGCTCCCGGAGCTTACCTTCAACATGAACAGCAGCGATCCGGCGGACGCACTCAAGTTCACCGGCGGCTTCGATGCCACTGACGAATACAGCGCGAAACGGGTTGGAATCATCAACCTGCCGGGCGGCGGACAGCAACTCGTCACCTCCGGCTCAGCGTCGCAGCTGGTCAACGAATTGGTATACGTCGGAATCGGCAACGCGTTCTGCTCCGGCTCGCCCTGGGATTGCGGCGGCGGCTCGTTTACGTCCATCGGCGACCTGGTGGCCTACATGAATTCCAACGCGCCGTTCACCGTCACCAATACGTACTCGCTCGTGGACGGACAGACAGGCCGCCGGCTTTTACTCGACTCCTGAACCGCATGAAAAGCGCGGACTTGGTCTGGGAGGGGGCAATGGTCCGATTTGGCGTGCTGCTTACGGGCGAGAAACTGGTGGACAACATCGACTATCGCGAGGAACTGCGTCGGTTTGAACCGGAAGCCATCGGTGGCAAAACGGAAGGCGCTGGGCTCTACGCAGCTTCCCACGACAGGAAGGTGGACTGGATACTGGTGAAGGCCATCTGCGATTGGGCGGACGTCAACAAAGCAGTCGACAAGACCGGCCGCCAGCAGAACGCCGCCATGAACGCTGCGAAAATTGTCCTTCACGCGCTCCAATTCGCGCCCTTTCAGCGACCAGGTGCGGCCCCACTCTCGTGGGATATAGAAACGACCAGCCAGTCGTCTTTACCCACTCAGCCTTTCTTCTTTGGACGCGAGAAAGAATTGGCCAGGCAAGGGCCTGCCGAACCTTCGTCTATGTCCAGTCTTGTTCCAACATGCTGAAAACCCGCAGATCGACCCAATGGTCATAGAGCCATTCAGCTTCACGCAGAATTCCCTCTTCGACGAATCCCAACCGCCGCGGAATTGCGGAGCTTCGGATGTTGCCGGTCGCGCAACGGATTTCGATCCGATGCAGCCCGTATTGCCGGAACCCTTCGGTCACAATCGCGCGGCACGCCCGAGTCATGATGCCCTGTCCCTGATACGCTTCGTCCAGCCAGTAGCCGATGCTGGTGTTACGGTCCCTTTGATTGATCGCGTGCAGGCCGATTGCGCCGCAGAGTTTTCCCTGATGCCGGATGTTGGTCGTCAGGCTGACGCGGTCGGCGTTATCGATTTCCCTCTGGCGGATAAACTCGGTCAGGTCGCTCAGCGAAAACGTATCGATGACCCACGGCAGCCATGTGCGAAGACACGCGCGATTGCGATCGATGGCGGCGTAAAGCTCGTCACAATCCGCCGTCGAGACGCGGCGGAGTTCGATTCCGTCGGCTACCGGAATCGTCAGCTGATCCCGCGTGTGAGCGACCATTCACCCTCCCCGAGGCGCAGCCGGACCGGTGTCTCCTGAGCGAGAGGCTGGTCCAGAAGCACGTTCGCCTGCCAGACATTGTCGCCGAGAAAACTGATCGTGTTGGCCCGCGTAATCTGTCCGGCAAGGTCGATGGTTACGTCGCCGGGCATCACCGATTGCGCCGGCGAGCGGAAGTAGCAGACCAGCGATCCTCCCCGATTGACCGCGAAACGCAGGTCGCCCGAGGGACGGAATTCCGCGCTGCACAGCTCAGGGGAATCAAGCGGAAGGTCCGAGCTCGAAGTCACGACCTCGCGGCCGGATTCGTCGAGCATCGTGAATGCCGTCCGACGCCCGCACCAACGTCTTTATCGTCGAGGACTCCGCTTCGATCCGCGAGCGCCTTGTAGGCATGCTCGGCGACATCGAAGGAGTGTCCGTGGTCGGCGAAGCGGAAACGCCGCAGGCCGCCGTGGAAGGGATCCTCCGCACGCGGCCGGATTCGGTGCTGCTCGACATCCAGCTCATCGGCGGCAGCGGCATCGACGTGCTGCGCGAAGCGCATCCGCAGGCGCCGGGCACGGTTTTCATCGTCCTGACCAACCATCCCAACCCGCAATACCGCCGCATTTGCATGGAGGCGGGGGCGGCCTATTTCTTCGACAAGAACACCGAGATGGCCAAGGTCAGGGACGTCATTACAGCACTCGGCGCCACGCATCACTAGCGCCGGGAAGAATTCAAAACCATGATGAAGGAGAACACCATGACAGCCACAGCAGCCTTGCAAGCCTTTGCGCCGGTCCCGATGCCCGCGATCCCGGTGCGCGACGTCGCGCGCGGAAACATCGCAAAGTTTCCGACCCATTGCTCAAGCTGCGGCTTGCGCGAATCGTGCCTGCCCTGCGGCCTCTCCGGGCAGGACGTCGACCATCTCAACGAACTCGTTTATACCCGCCGGCGTCTGAAACGAGGCGAAAGCCTGTATCGGGCCGGGGACGAATTCAGCTCGCTCTATGCGGTCCGCAGCGGCTTCTTCAAGACCGTGCAGACGCTCGAAGACGGGCGCGACCAGGTCACGGGCTTTCACATGGCCGGCGAGATCATGGGCATGGACGGGATCGGTCCCGAGACGCACATCTGCAACTCGGTGGCGCTGGAGGACAGCGAAGTGTGCGTGATCCCGTATTCGCGGATCGAGAATCTCGGCCGCGACATGCACGCGCTGCGGCACCAGTTCCACAAGGTCATGAGCCGCGAGATCGTGCGCGAGCACGGCGTCATGCTGCTGCTCGGCACGATGCGCGCTGAGGAGCGCCTCGCCACGTTCCTGCTGAACCTGTCGCAGCGCTTCACCGCGCGCGGCTACTCGCCCTCGGAATTCAACCTGCGCATGACGCGCGAGGAAATCGGAAGCTATCTCGGGCTGAAGCTCGAGACGGTGAGCCGGGCCTTCTCGAAATTCCAGGAAGACGGATTAATCAGCGTGCAACAAAAACATGTTCAGATCCTCGACGTGGCTGGCCTCAAACGCTGCATGGGGCAGAAGTCCGACGAGGCCTCACGCGTCTCCGGCAATGGCATGAAAATCGCTTAGTTGGTGCAGCAGGAGGTGGACATCATGAAAAAGGCTGCACCCGAGCTTCACATGAATCACGGTGTGACGAAAGTCATGGAACGCGCCGGCGGCTTTTACTGGAAATTCAAGGCCGCGAGCAAGGAATTCGGGCCTTTCGCCACGCTTCTCGATGCAATCACCGACATGGAAGCGGACGACGATGCGGGCTGCGGATACGGCGAATCGCCCGATGACGCGGAGATCGGCATCACCATGTGGATGGATCCGGAGACGGGGCTGCCTCCCGAAGCGGCAATCCTGCACCTCGAGGAATACTGAACGACACGGGCTCGACACCGCAATGTCACGCGTTCATCACGCCGACCGCGTCAGACAGATCCCGCTGGGGCTCGAACCCAAATCGAACCCCTCCAGTGAGTCGGCATTGCGCGCGGCGTACCGGCGCACCGAGCTTTCGCGCCGGCTGAGTTTCGAGCAGGTCATGTCGGACGGCGCCTACGCGATCGGGATCCGCAATCTGGCGCTCGCCACCGCGCGCCGGCTGGAGCGCAGAAGGCGCCACTGACTGTTTCCCGCCGGCGGCAAGCTGGCGCGGCTACCGCCGCTTCGCCACTTCCTTGGCCTGCTCGCCGTCGATCGCCCTCACGATTCCGTCCAGCTCCTCGGACAGAACGCCGAGAATATCGTCGATCGTGGCGATGCCCGCGAGCGCACCCGATGGGGTCACCACCGGAACCCTGCGAATGCCGCGCTTGCGCATCAAGCCCAGAACATCGAGCGTGTCGTCCTGCTCCCGCGCGGTGATCAGCTCGTCGGTCATGATCTCGCCGACGGTCAGGGTCCGGAAATCGAGGCCCGCCGCCAGGACCTCGACGACGATGTCGCGGTCCGTGATGATGCCGACCGGCGTTCGCTTGCTATCGTCTTCCCTCACCACAATGAGGCTCCCGACATGGTGCTCGCGCATCAGCTTCGCCGCCTCCGTGAGCGGCATGTTCTTGTACGCGAACACCACGACGCGACTGCACAGCTCTCCGATCTTCATTGTTCTTCTCCATTTCAGGTGGTTTGTCTTGCGGTACGCGACTCTCGCAGCAGGCGGACGGCTTCGCTGTCCTCGACCTGGTTGAAGTCGTCGTAGAACATTCCGATCGCGCCGAAATACTCCGGCGCAAGCAGGCACTCGACGTGGCTGCATTGCCTACGAAACTTCTCGAGCGTCTCCGGCGGCGCGACCGGGACCGCGATGATGATTTCGCGCGGCTTCTTCGCATTGAGCACGTGCAGCGCCGCGACCATGGTCGAGCCGGTCGCGATGCCGTCGTCGGTCACGATCACGGAACGCCCGTCCACCTCCGCCGCCGGCCTGGCCTGGCGAAAGAGCTGCTGCCGGCGCTTGATTTCGGCGACCTGGTGCTCGCGTTCGCGGCGGATGTACTCGTCGGTCGTCCCGGGCACCTCTCTCGCGAAGTCGTTCAGGTACACCTCGCCGTCCTCGCCGATCGCCCCGATCGCGAGCTCGGGCTGATACGGCGCGCGCAGCTTGCGCGCGAGCACCACGTCGAGCTCGGCGCCGAGCTCCCGCGCGAGCACCGCACCCGTGACGACGCCGCCCCGGGGGATCGCAAGCACGAGCGGATCGGTGAGCTTGCGCGATTTCAGCCGCGCGGCGAGTTGCATCGCCGCATCCTCACGATTCCTGAACATGGTTCACCTCCCTGTCGAAACCGCCACGCCGCCGAGCGTGGCGAGTGCCTTGGCGAAAAGCCCCGCGACGGGGACCGTTTCCACGCGCGGATCGCGCGCGGCGCGCACGCTGTCGGTCGTCACGATGTTGCGCACCCCGGCCGCCTGGATGTGCTCCAGAGCGCCGGGCGCCATGACGGCGTGAATGAAAGCCGCGCGAACTTCGCGCGCGCCGGCGTCGTGCAGCGCCTGTGCCGCGCCGCCGATGGTGCGCCCGGTGCTCGCCATGTCGTCGACGATGAGGCACGCTCGGCCGCGCACCTCGCCGAGCACGTGCAGCGGCACGGCGACGTCGGCGCGGGGGCGAGTCTTCACCACCACCGCGAGGGGCGCGGACAGCGCCGCCGCGTAACGCTGCGCGCGCTTCAGTCCGCCGGCATCGGGAGATACGATCACGAGATCGCCGATCCCCCAGCGGCGGATCGCGGTGAGCATCGGCTCGTCCGCGCGCAGGTGCGTGGCCGGCATTTCGAACGCGCTCTCCAGGGCCGGCGAATGCAGCTCCAGCACGACGACCCGCTCGACTCCGGCCCCGCCGAGGATGCGGGCCGCGATCTGCGCCGAGCGCGGCTCGCCGGGCGCATTGCGCGTGTCCTGGCGCGCGTAGCCGAAGTAGGGAATGAAGGCGGAAACCCGCGCCGCGTCCGCCGCGCGCGCGGCGTCTGCGATCAGCGCAAGCGTCATCAGGCGCTCGCTCACGGGCGGCGAGGTCGGTTGCACGATGTACAGGTCGCGGCCGCGCACGTCGGCGTCGATGCGCACGCGGGTCTCGCCGTCGGCGAACGCCGAGACGCCCGCCGGAATCAGCTCGGCATCCGCGATCGCGGCGATATCGCGCGCCAGCTCCGGATGCGCATCGCCGACGACGATCGCTGGAGTTCTCATGTCCGCACGCCGGTTTCGGCAGCCGGGCGCACGGACGGCGCAGCGAGATAACGCGAGAACCACCCCGCGGCGTGCCGCGCCACTTATTCGAGCGTTCCCGGCTCTTCGAACAGATGCGTCGCGCGCGGCACCACCACGAGCTTTTTCTCGGTCTGCAGCCGCTGGTAGGCGGATCGAATTGCGGCGGTAGCGCATAGCCTAGATAACCGCAGGAATCGACCCGCACCCCGGGGCCCGTGGGCTCCTTGTACGAGGTCATCACGCCGGCCCCGCCCGCGACGATACGCGCCTGTACCGCATACCCGCGCGGCGCTTCGATCGCGGATTGATCGGCAATCCCCAGAGCCTTCAGAGATTCGCCGGCTGCGATGCGGAACTGGAACTCGACGAGGTCGAGGCCTGTGACCTGCTCGGTCACGGTGTGCTCCACCTGGATGCGGGGATTGCACTCGATGAAAAAGTGTTCGCCGTGTTCCGGGCTGACCAGGAACTCGACCGTGCCCGCGTTCACATAGCCGGCCGCGCGGGCGAGGCGGATCGCGTCTTCCAGGATGCGATATCGAAGGCCGGCCTCCAGCCCCGGCGCCGGCGCGATCTCGACCATCTTCTGGTGTCGAAGCTGGACGGAGCAGTCGCGCTCGTAGAGATGAACGATATCGCCGTAGCCGTCGGCCAGGACCTGGACCTCGATGTGACGGGGTCGCGCGACCAGCTTCTCGACAAACACGGAGCCGTTTCCGAACGCCGCCAGTGCTTCGCTCCGGCAGCGAGCGAAAGCCGCCGACATCTCATCGGCGAGTGCGACTGCGCGCATGCCGCGGCCGCCGCCGCCGGCGGCCGCCTTCAGCATGACCGGATAGCCGATCTTTTCGCCGGCGGCGTTGGCGTCC
>JAIQEW010000019.1 GCA_020073605.1 Terriglobia bacterium | reverse complement strand
GCCTTTTTTATCTGCCGGAGCAGCGCCATCGCCTCGTCCCTGGTCGGCAGCTCGCTCATCGCCTGGGTCCCTCCGCTCGCCGGACTCGTCATGCCATGTTAGCGTAAACGGTCGCAATGGTTGCGGCGGATCCCTGCATTTCGAAGGGTCTGTTCGGGTCGGCTTCGACTTGCCACAGGGCAGCGACGAGCTCGATGGCCGTAACACTTACGAGCCAGCGGCCCACCTCTCGGCGGCAATCGAGTCCGCCAGACGTACCCTTCGAAATGCAGGGATCCGCCGCTCGCAACATGACGTGATGCGTGCAGATTTCCCCCGGAGGCACCCATGAACCTCGTCCACCCCAGCGTGAACCGGTACCTCGGCGGCCTGGCTCCGACCGACGACCCGGTGCTGCGCGAGATGGAGGCGCTCGCCGCCGAGCGCGACTTCCCGATCATCGGCCCCCAGGTCGGCCGGCTCCTCCAGGTCTTGACGGTCGCCACGGGGGCGCGGCGCGTGCTCGAGCTGGGATCCGGGTTCGGCTACAGCGCGACCTGGTTCGCGAAGGGGGTGGGGCCGAAGGGGCTCGTCGTCCTCACCGAGGGGTCGCCCGAACGGGCGCGGGAGGCGGAGTCGTTCCTGAAGAGGGCCGGCCTCCTCAACCGCGTGCGGATCGAGGTCGGCGACGCCCTTAAGATCGCCGCGCGCGAGCGGGGGCCATTCGACCTGATCCTCAACGACATCGACAAGGCGGACTACCCGAAGGTCGCGCCGCTGGCCGCCAGGCTGCTGCGCCGCGGAGGTCTCCTCGTGTCGGACAACATGCTCTGGCACGGCGAGGTCATGGAGAAGCGGCCCCGCGCCGCCGCGGTGCGGGGCATTCTGGGGCTGACCGGGGAGCTGTACGGGTCCGGGGAGTTCTTCACGGCGCTCGTCCCGCTCCGGGACGGAGTGACGATCTCGGTGAGGTCGTGAGACGGCGCGCCCCTACCCTTCGAGGGGGCGGGGCGCGCCGGGGAAAGCCGGTCAGAGCGGGTTGCCGTCGGCGTCGAGCAGCTTGAGATCGCCCCAGCCGAGCTCCCGGATCGGGCCCTCGATCTTCGACCGATCGCCCACCACCACCCAGACCATGTTGTCGGGGTGGAGGAGCTTGGCCGCCGCCGTCGCCTCGTCCGCGACGCCGAGCGCGCGAACTTTCTTCGCGTAGGTGGCGAAGTAGTCGTCCGGGAGACCGAACCGCACCAGCTCCGCGATGGAGCCGCCGACGGCTCTGGCGGTCTCCCAGGAGCCCGGGAGCGCGAGGGTCAGGCCGCTCTGGGCCTGCGCGAGCTCCACGGCGGTCAGCGGGCGGGCGCCGATGGGTCCCCTGACTTCCTTCGCGATCTCCGCCAGGGTCTCCTTCGTCTTGTCCGATTGCACCGAGGTGAAGACCACGAACGGCCTCTGGCCGGACGCCTCGACCACGAAGCTCGACGCGCCGTAGCTCCAGTGTTTGTCCTCGCGGATGTTCATGTTGATCCGCGAGATGAAGCTGCCGCCCAGCACCCAGTTCAGCGCATCGATGGCGATCTCGTCGGGGTTCGCCTTGGGCGGGGCCACGTGGCCCGCGATGACCATGGACTGGACGGAGCCCGGCCGGTCGATCAGGTAGATCACCTGCTTGGGCTGCTGCTTGACTTCCCTGAGGTTCTTCTTCGGTACGTCCCCGGGAGATGACGTGATCGTTTTGAAAGGGCTGGATGCCGGTGAGCAGATCATCACATCGGCCAACTTCCTCATCGATTCGGAAAGCGAGCTCCAGGCTGCCCTCGGTTCGTTCGTTCCACCTCCGCCCGGAGCGGGCGCTGCTGCGGCGATGAATGTTCCGCAGGGTACAGCGGAGCTCACCTCAGATCCTGACCCTCCGCACAAGGGCAGCAATGTATTTCGCGTGAAACTTGCAGACCCGGCTGGCGCGGCAGTTTCAGACGCCAATGTGACTGTGACGTTCTTCATGCCCGCGATGCCGGACATGGGAATGCCCGCCATGCGCACGGTCGTGAACCTGTCAGAGAAGGGAAGTGGCACGTACGAAGGCTCGGGCCAGCTTGGCAGTGGCGGAACGTGGCAGGTGACCATTTTGGCGCGAAAAGGTGGCCAAACCATTGCCCGCAAGCAACTGAGCCTGAACTCCACAGGGGGAATGTAACGTGATATCCCGATGGATCGATTGGTGCGCGCGGAATCGCTTTCTCGTTTTCACGGGAACACTCGTGCTCGTGCTGGCGGGAATCTGGGCCATGCGCCGCATTCCTCTGGACGCCCTGCCCGACATTTCCGATGTGGAAGTCATCATCCACACGTCGTGGGAAGGGGAGCCTCCGAGCATCATCGAAGATCAGGTTTCCTATCCGATTGTTACGGCTCTTCTGGCTGCCCCTCACGTTAAAGCCGTAAGGGCGCAGACCATGTTTGGAGATTCCTACGTATTCGTCGTGTTTGAAGACGGCACCGATCTCTATTGGGCGCGGTCGCGCGTCATCGAATACCTGCAGCAAATTCAGGGACGCCTGCCGGAGGGCGTTCGCCCCGCCATTGGACCCGATGCAACCGGCGCAGGTTGGATCTATGAGTACGTGGTGGTGGATCGCACCCATCGGCACAGTCTGGCCGATCTGCGCAGCGTTCAGGAGTGGTACCTGCGTTACCAACTTGAGACCGTGCCCGGCGTCGCTGAGGTCGCTACGATCGGCGGCTTCGTCCGCCAGTATCAAGTGAATCTCGATCCCGGAAAGTTGCGGGCCTACGGGATTCCGCTTTCGACCGTCATCGAAAAAGTGCGGGGAAGCACGAACGAAGTAGGCGGGCGCGTGCTCGAAATGGGTGGCGCCGAGTACATGGTTCGAGGGCTGGGCTATCTGCGATCGCTGAAGGATCTGGAAACCGTCCCGGTGGCGACCAAGAACGGCACAGCAGTTCTCGTCCGTGATCTGGGAACCGTAACATTCGGGCCCGACATTCGCGAAGGAGCCGCCGAGTGGCAGGGAGAGGGCGAGGCCGTCGGCGGGATCGTCGTGATGCGCTACGGGATGAACGCCTTGACGGTTATCAATGGCGTGAAGCAGAAGCTCGCGGAGATTCAGCCTTCGCTGCCGCCCGGCGTCGAGGTGATTTCCGGCTACGATCGATCGGATTTGATCCGCGCCTCCATCAAGACGCTCGAGCGCGACTTGATCGAAGAAGTGATCATCGTGAGCCTGGTGATCATCGTTTTCCTCTTCCATTTCCGTTCCGCCTTCATTCCGATCCTGAGCTTGCCGATCGCGGTGACCGCGTCCTTTGTGCCGATGTATTACCTCCACGTCAGCTCCAACATCATGTCGCTCGGGGGATTGGCGCTGGCGATTGGAGTGCTGGTGGACGCTGCGATCGTGATGGTCGAAAACGGTTACCGTCATCTTTCGGAGCGGCAGGAAGCGGAATCCGGCAATATCGCCGAGCCGGAGCGCCGCCGAATTTTGTTGAATGCTGCGAAGCAGGTCGGGCCGGCGATCTTCTTCTCGCTGGTGATTATCGTCGTTTCGTTCTTGCCGGTCTTTCTGCTGGAGGCGCAAGAAGGCCGCATGTTCAGTCCTCTTGCCTGGACGAAGACGCTCGCCGTTGGTTTTTCCTCGATCCTGGCCATTACTCTTGTTCCGGTCTTGATGGTGATGTTCGTTCGGGGACGCCTCCGTCCGGAGTCACGAAACCCGCTCTCCCGCGTCGCGCAGGCCGTGTATTTGCCGGTTCTGCGACTCTGCTTGCGGTATCGCAAGACCACACTCGTGCTGAACCTTCTATTCCTGGTTGTAACTCTTCCCTTGGCGCTGAAAATCGGCAGTCAGTTCATGCCGCCTCTTTACGAAGGCTCGGCCCTTTACATGCCTACTGCTTTGCCGGGCATTTCCATTGGGCAGGCCACGCAGTTGATGCAGGAGCAGGACAGGATTATCCGCTCGTTCCCGGAAGTGGAAACCGTGTTCGGCACGGTGGGTCGCTCGGATACCGCCACGGACAACGCGCCGCTCGACATGTACGACACGACCATCATGCTCAGACCCCGCGACCAGTGGCGCCCGGGCATGACGTACGAAAAGCTGATCCAGGAAATGGACGCGAAGCTGCAATTCCCGGGTATCTCGAATACCTGGACGATGCCTGTCGAGAATCGCCTGGATATGGAGCTGACTGGAATCAAGACGCCGCTGGGTATGAAGATTCAGGGCCCGACGTTCGACGGCATCCAGCAATTAGGCGCGCAGGTGCAGCAGGTGCTGACGGGCTTGCCGGAAATGCGGTCGGTCTTTGCCGAGCGCGTTTCGCAAGGGTTCTACGTAAACATCGAAGTCAATCGAGAGGAAGCCGCGCGCTACGGTCTGACGGTCGCGGACGTCCAGCAGGCAATCACGTCGGGCATTGGAGGGGAGACGGTGACGGAGAACATCGAAGGCCGCGAGAGATATCCTGTCAACGTCCGCTATAACCGGGATTTCCGCGACAACGTCGAAGCTTTGCGCCAGGTGCTCATCGCGACCCCCACGGGCGCGCAGATTCCCATCAATGAAGTCGCCACGATTTCGTTTTCGCGCGGGCCGGCCATGATTCGCGACGAAGATGGCGCGCTAACCGGCTACGTCTATATCGACCTGAACACCAAGAACTACGGCGGATTCGTCCAGCAGGCGGACGCCGCCCTGCGCCAGAAGCTGGCGTTGCCCGCGGGCTACACCTACAAATGGTCGGGCGAATACGAGTTCGAGCTGCGGGCGAAAGAGCGCCTTCGCGTGATTCTGCCGGTCGTGTTTCTGGCGATTTTCTTTCTGCTTTACATGATATTTCGTTCCGTGGTCGAGGCCGCCGTGCTGATTTTCCCCACGATCTATGCTGCAACCGGAGGTCTCATATTGCAGAGGCTTCTGGGCTACAACTTCAGCGTAGCCGTTTGGGTGGGCTACATTGCCCTGTTTGGGATCGCCGTTGAGACCGGCGTGGTCATGGTCGTCTATCTCCATGAAGCTCTCGAACGCCGGCTGGCGACAGGCGTGCCGCTTGTCCGCGAGGACGTCGAAGCAGCAGTCATGGAGGGTGCCGTGCAGCGCCTCCGGCCAAAGCTCATGACCGTTTGCGTGGTTCTCGCCAGTCTGGTTCCGATCCTCTGGGAAACCGGCGTCGGAGCCGACGTTATGAAGCCCATTGCCGCCCCCATCGTCGGCGGCATGATCACGTCCACGATCCACGTCCTGATTCTCGTGCCGGTGTTCTTTGCACTCATGAAGGAGCGCGCGCTGCGCCGCGGAAGTTTGCGTCTCAAGGAGCCACCGGATGCGTAGCGTTGTGAAGGTTTTGTTTCAGCATTTGCAAGGCTGGAAAAAGTACGAATGCAAAACGACGGACAAAGGAGAAGACTGATGAACGCGATGTTCTTGCGGAAGACGATCGTTGCTCTAGCAGTAGCGGTTGTGTTCGGCTCTGTGGCGATTCACACCAAGGCCCAGGACACAGGAGCGGACACGACCCTTACGGGGATTGTAAGTGATGCAATGTGCGGAGCGAAACACTCGATGACCAAGATGAGCACGGCGGATTGTGTGCGAATGTGTGTGAAGGGCGGACAGGGTTTTGCCCTGGTTGTAGGCGACAAGGTGTACAACCTGCGCGGCGATTCGGCCGAACTGGACAAGTACGCCGGGCAAAAGGTCATCTTGAAAGGTAAGCTCCGGGGCGACACCGTGAGCGTGGACTCCGTGGCTCCGGCCAAGTAGTCCGGATCACAGATCCGAAAATCGGCGCGGGCTATTTCGCGGCGCCCTTTCGATGCCTCTGCGGATTATTGAGTGGAAGAGCCGTATCGGCGGCGGTCCGCAACAGGCTGAGAAGATCCTGCGCTTCCTTCGCGAGCGGCCGGTGGCGCGGATGGATGACATCGAGATTGCGATGCAGCGGCTCGGCATCGACGATCTCCACCGATACCAGCTTGCGCTGGCGGAGTTCCTGGGTCAGCGCGATCTGCGGCAAAAAGCTGAAGCCGAGTTTGCGCTCGACCATCCGCTTGGCCGCTTCGATCGTCTCCACCTCGAGCACGGCGTTCGGAAGTAATCCGGCGCGCCGAAACAGGCCTTGGCTGAGCGTCCAATCGCTCGACCCTCGGTCGTAGAAGATCAACGGCCAGGATTCGATCTCTTCGAGGTGGACCCGCCGCTGCTGCGCCATCGGGTGCGCCGGGTGCCCCACAAGGATCAGCGGATCGTCCCGCAGGGTCATGGTCTCGACTCCGGGGTGATGCAGCGAGCGCGCTACGCCGATGTCCGCCTCGCCGTCGAGCACCATTTTCAGCACTTGCATGGAGTTCCCCGACCGCAGGTGGACCATGACCCCGGAATTGGCTGCTTTGTAGTCCTGCAGCACGTCCGGCAAGAGGTAGGTGCAAACAGAAAGAGAGGCCGCGATCCGCAGAGCTCCCGCCGTCTGGGGCTGGAGTTCGTGCACGGCCTGGCGAGCGATTGCGATGGTTCTCAGGAGCTGCTCGGCGTGGGGGCGTAGTGCCTTTCCCGCGGCCGAGAGCGTGGGGTTTGCGCGGCCACGGGTGAAGAGGGTCGCGCCGAGTGATTCCTCAAGGGCCCGGATGCGCCCGCTGACGGCCGGCTGGCTTACGTGAAGGGCTTCCGCCGCCTTGTGGAATCCCCCGTACGTTACAACGGCCAGGAAAGTCTCCAACTGATCGAATTCCATACGAGCCTCCCAAGTACCCCCGGGCGTTTGCCATTCTCCTCTGCGACGCATGATAACATGACGTTATCGCTGCGATAAATACAATCAGTTTGACTTACTGATCGTCTCTGGAGAGAATTTCCCCATTGTTCGATGTTCCACCCCGGCAGGATCGGCGTGGCGGCGAGGAAGGATGGCGTGACGCGAGGGCGCTAGCCCGATTGGGTCGCGTTCAGTCGCTAGGAAAGAGGGCAACATGGAAGGCTCCAGCACACGCGCTTTTCCGCGCACGCTCCTGGACAAGCCTATCGAGCTTCAGATTGGCGGGGATACGATTCGGGTCCACCACCCTGCCAATAATGTAAGTGTCGGCGGCCTCTTCGTTCGCCACGCGGGTCTGCCAAAGGGTGCCTCGGTGCGCGTTCGGATCGTTGGGCGCCTCGTTTTCGAGGCGCATGGCCGGATTCGGGATAGCCGGCCTCATGAAGAGGGAACCGGAATCTCCTTCACCCCGCTTACGGAACGGAATCTCGAAGCGCTGTACGATCTGATCGAGGACCTCACCCTGCGAGGCCTTCCATCGATGTAATTGCGGTGCAGGGCGGGTCGGCGAGGCGTCCTTTTTCGTTCCGTACTGGGTTTAAGCTGGTAAAATATTTACATCCATACGAATTAGTAGTTGGCTGGCGAGTAGTGTGTTCATCACGTTGAACTTATAGGGAGGCTACTGGGTGTCCAACAACAACGGCAAACCGGCGAATCTTGAGGCTGAATGGCGAACCAATCCGCGCTGGGCGGGGATTACTCGCCCGTACAGCCAGCAGGACGTAGATCAGCTGCGCGGTTCGGTGCACATCGAGCACACGCTCGCGCGCCTGGGCGCCGAACGCCTCTGGAGCCTGCTGCATTCTGAGCCTTTCATCGCAGCCTTGGGCGCCATGACCGGCAATCAGGCTGTCCAGCAGGTCAGCGCCGGTTTGCAATCCATCTACGTCAGCGGGTGGCAGGTGGCTGCGGACGCCAACGACGCCGCGCAAACCTATCCGGATCAGAGCCTGTATCCCGTCGATAGCGTTCCGAATCTGGTGCGCCGCCTGAACCATGCGCTCGTGCGCGCGGATCAAATCCACCATGCGGAAAGAAGGAGCGAGACGTATTGGCTCGCGCCGCTCGTGGCCGATGCCGAAGCGGGGTTCGGCGGGAACCTGAATGCCTTCGAATTGATGAAAGCCATGATCGAGGCCGGCGCGGCGGGCGTTCACTTCGAGGACCAGTTGTCTTCCGCCAAGAAGTGCGGACACCTGGGCGGCAAGGTGCTCGTCCCGACGGTCGAAGCGATTCAGAAATTGGTCGCGGCGCGCCTGGCGGCGGACGTGATGGGCGTGCCCACCGTGATCGTTGCGCGCACGGACGCCGAGAGCGCCGCGCTTCTGACCAGCGACATCGACACGCGCGATCGCCAGTTTCTCACCGGCGATCGCACCTCCGAAGGATTCTTCCGCGTCCGCAGTGGAACGAAATCCGCTATTGCCCGCGCGATTTCCTACGCTCCTTACGCGGACTTGCTCTGGTGCGAAACGTCGAAGCCGGACTTGCGCGAGGCGCGGGAATTCGCGGATGGCGTGCACGCGAAGTTTCCGGGCAAGATGCTCGCGTACAACTGCTCGCCTTCCTTTAATTGGCGGAAGAATCTGGACGACGCCACGATCGCGGCTTTCCAGCGCGAGCTCGCTGCCATGGGTTACAAATTCCAGTTCATCACGCTGGCCGGATTCCACGCTCTCAATCATTCGATGTTCGAGCTCGCACGCGGCTACAAGCAGTCCGGCATGACTGCCTACTGCCGGCTGCAAGACGAGGAATTCAAGAGCGAGGGCCAGCACGGCTACGAGGCCGTGAAGCATCAGCAGTTCGTTGGGACCGGATACTTCGACACGGTCCAGCAGGTGGTGACCAACGGAACCGCTTCGACGATCGCGCTCGAAGGCTCCACAGAGGCCGCGCAATTCACTCCCCGTAAGACCATGGCTCAAGCGGCGGGAATTCCTAGCGGCGCCGGCAACGATTGATCGACGCCGGCGAATCGCGCCCGGGCGATCAGCCTTAGCTGGCGACGACTTTTGCGGTGGTTACCGCCTGTCCCACGTGGCGTTGGGTGTGATCCGCCACGTGTACCAGCAAACCGCCGACGCTCGTCGGCAGTTGTTGATTCCCGACTTTTCTGGGTTCGTCCAGGCGGGCCGCATCGAATGCCCGGATTCTCGCCGCGCCCCGCGCTAGCCCCGCAGTGAATTCTGAGAACAGCTCGTTTTTCGTGGCACCGGGATCGAGTTCCGTCTTGAGTGCCGCGATCTGCTCTGGCGTAAGTTGGCCTCCCTCGGCGTATGTGAGCAGCCGGTCGATGCTCCGGGCGATGTGCCGGATGTGAAATGCGAGCGGCGCGATTCCAGCCGGCCGGGCATTCAGCTGGTTGTCGCTCAGATTTCCGCACCAGCGCTCGATATCCTCTTTGGCCAGCTGCAGGGCGTGCAGGACTGCCCTCTGCACGGACGGAACTTCGCCGAGCGTCCCTCGCAGCCACGGTTCCGGCAATCGCCCTTCGCTCATATGTTTGTGCCTCCCGGTGCGTTAGCCTATCCGATTCTATTCATCGTGTGAAATAGTCACGCGCGTCGGGCTTCTCGGCCAAATTTCGGGCCTGGTTGTCGCTTGACAACTCTGTAAGCCGCCATATAGGGTGTTTGTTTGCACATTTGGCTTCAGGAACACCGTGCGATCGTGCGGCCCATCCGCTGCCGCGAATTCTGAGACTGAGAAGTTAATCCTTGTTGCTACCGGAGGAGATGAGGAATGCCGCATAAGCTGACGAATATTCTGGCGAAAGTGCCGAGCGATATCGAAATCGCCCAGGCTGCGACGCCGATCCCGATCGATAAGATCGCCGCGGAAGCGGGTATCCTCCCGGATGAGCTCGAGCTCTACGGCAAGAACAAAGCCAAAGTGCGCCTTTCGGTTCGCGACCGCCTGAAAAACGTCGCCAACGGAAAATACGTCGTGGTCACAGCGATTACGCCCACCCCGCTCGGCGAAGGCAAAACGACCACGACCGTTGGTCTAAGCCAGGCGCTGGGCGCTCATTTGGGCAGGAAGGTCTTCACGTGCGTGCGCCAACCGAGCCAGGGGCCCACGTTCGGCATCAAGGGCGGCGCCGCGGGCGGCGGGTATAGCCAGATCATCCCGATGGAGGAGTTCAACCTCCACCTCACCGGCGACATCCACGCCATCACGGCGGCCAACAATCTGCTTGCCGCGGCCATCGACACACGCTGGCTCCATGAGAACACGCAAAAGGACGAAGCGCTGTTCGAGCGTCTTTGTCCGCCGGCCAAGGACGGCAGCCGCCGCTTTTCGCCCGTCATGCTGCGCCGATTGCGCAAGCTCGGCATTTCGAAGACTGACCCCAATGCACTGACGCCCGAAGAGCGCAGCCGTTTTGCGCGCTTGGACATCGATCCAGACAGCATCACATGGCGCCGAGTCACGGATACGAACGACCGCATGCTGCGCCAGATCACCGTCGGCCAGGGTCCCGAGGAAAAGGGCGCGACGCGCGTGACCGGCTACGACATCGCCGTCGCCAGCGAGATTATGGCGATCCTCGCCCTTACCACCAGCCTCGCCGACATGCGCGAACGGCTGGGCGCGATGGTGATCGGCACGAGCAAGGCGGGCGCAGCGATCACGGCGGACGATATCGGAGTGGGCGGCGCGCTCACAGTGCTCATGAAGGACGCGATCTATCCGAACCTGATGCAGACGCTCGAGGGCACGCCCGCTTTCGTTCACGCCGGCCCGTTCGCGAATATCGCGCACGGCAATTCATCGATCGTTGCCGATCAGCTCGCGCTCAAGCTGGTTGGGGCAGATGGCTTCGTGCTCACGGAAGCAGGCTTCGGCGCGGATATCGGCATGGAAAAATTCTTCAACATCAAGTGCCGGTATAGCGGCCTGATCCCCAACTGCGTCGTTCTCGTGGCCACGATTCGCGCGCTCAAAATGCACGGCGGCGGCCCGAAAGTCGTGGCCGGCCAGCCGCTGAATCACGCTTACACGGAAGAGAATCTGGAGCTACTTGAAAAGGGCTGCGCCAACCTCAAGAAGATGATTCAAAACGCGCGGCTCTTCGGAATCCCCGTGGTCGTCGGCGTGAACCGTTTTCACCACGATACGAAGGCCGAGGTCGATCTCGTCCGAAAACTTGCCATCGAGGCGGGAGCGAGCGACGCCGTAGTGGCCAATCACTGGGCCGAAGGCGGCGCGGGCGCCGTGGATCTCGGCAAGGCCGTGATCGCGGCGTGCGAAAAGCCCAGCAAGTTCCAGTTCCTCTATCCTCTGGAAATGAGCATCAAGGAGAAAATCGAAACGATCGTTAAGAAGATGTACGGCGGCGCGGGAGTCGAGTATTCGCCGGAAGCCGAGAAGAAGATCGAGCTCTACAATCGCCTCGGATTCGACAAGCTGCCGATCTGCATGGCCAAGACCCACCTGAGCCTGAGCCACGATCCGAACTTGAAGGGCGCGCCGACGGGTTTCATCGTCCCGGTCCGCGACATTCGCGCGAGCGTCGGCGCCGGGTTCCTCTATCCGCTGCTGGGCACGATGAGCACGATGCCGGGACTTTCCACGCGCCCCGGGTACTACGAGATCGACATCGATCTCGCCACGGGCCGCGTCATCGGATTGTCCTGAGCCGGGGCTTGTTCAGGCCGCTCTGGCGGCGAGCCACCAGCGCCGCAACGCTACAGCCGTCCATGCAATCTCGACGGCGCCGAACGGCCACGCCCCTTGCAGGAATCCGTATACCGATCCAAGCGCGCACGACACCGCGAACGCGAAGGTGAACCACGGGCTGCGCTTTTCCAGCGCATAACAGACCAGCATCGCGATCACTGCAAACAGGCCGAATATCGTAAGCGCGTTCACGCGGTTTCTCTCCTGGCCCTGCTCTGAAGCATGGTCCCGACTTTCTACGTCGTGTTTCCTGTGGCATTCGTAGAGTAGCATTCGAGGGAACGAAAACGCACGGGGAAGAGCACCCGCCTGCCGCCTTGCCACGCCGATTGCGCCGGGATAGAGTGGATTTCCCGCTACACACGTGTGCCATCGATGTCGACAAACCGGCCGCCAAAACGGAGAGTCCTGATTCGCCACGCCGCAATCGAGCGGCGCGTTCGCGAAGTGGCGCGCCAGATCACGCGTGATTTCAAGGGCCAGCGCGTCCACCTGGTGGGCGTCCTCAAGGGCGCGTGTTTCTTTCTCGTTGATCTCGCCCGGGAGATTGATCTCGAAACCTCGATCGATTTCATCGCCGTCGCGAGTTACGGCCGAAGCAGCGAATCCTCGGGGCAAGTGCGCATGCTCAAGGATCTCGATAGCAGCATCGCCGGGCTTAACGTGATCGTCGTCGAGGACATTCTGGACACAGGTCTCACTCTCAACTATCTTCTGCGTCTTCTCCGGCAGCGCCGCCCAAAGACCCTCCGCGTCGCCGCGTTTCTCGACAAGCCTGCCCGCAGGGTACAGCCGGTGAAAGCCGACTACATCGGATTTACGATCCCAAACGAATTCGTTGTCGGCTACGGCCTCGATCACGCCGAGCACTACCGGAGCCTCAAGGACGTTTGCATCCTCCGCCTGCCGCGAGGGTAGCAGCGGAGCCCCCTATATTTAGTTCAATCGTCGCCCGGGCTCTTATTGCGCGCCTGTTATAATGGGCCGTCTCGTGCCCGGGTCGCGATCAATCAAGTTAGCGCCTCCGCGTTCTGGAGCGCCGCATCGCGCCGGAATTCGGGCATACTCGTCAGACTAAAATGGACCCGATCGAACTCAATTCGACGCCGGAAATCTCTGCGGGCACGCTTGCCGTGCTCGCGGAAATCAGCCACGAGATCAATGCGTCGCTGAACCTCGACCAGGTCCTGGCCAGCGCGGCGCAGCAGGTCAAGCGGCTGATCGACTACGAGATTTTCTCGGTTCTCCTGCCCGAGGAAGGCACCAACAATCTGTACGTCCGTTTTGCCATCGGCCATCGCCCGGAGGTGATCGAGCACTGGCGCATCCCTGTGGGCGACGGCATCATCGGCACCGCCGCTGCCACGGGCCAGGCGATTCGCGTCGGGGACGTTTTGAAGGACCCGCGCTATCTTCCCGCGGTCGACGAGGTCCGTTCGGAGATGGCTGTGCCGCTGGTTGTTCGCGGACGCGTGATTGGGGTGATGGACATCGAAAGCCGCCAGCCCGACTATTTCACGCCGACACAGCAGACCATCCTGACGCTTGTCGCCAGCCGCATTGGAACGGCCGTCGAGAATGCACGGCTCTTTGAGAGCGCGCAGAAGCAGGCGGAGACCTTGCTCCTTCTCAACGAGATTGGCCGCGAAGCGAGTGCCACCCTGGAGGTGGAAGAAGTATTGCGCAGGGCCGCGGAGCTTACCAAGCGCCTGATCGATTACCAGATTTTCAGCATTCTGCTTTTCGACGAAGCGGCCGCCGTCTTCCGCCACCGCGTCACGGTGAAATTCGGCCAGCGTGTGCAGGAGAAGTCCGTCGTGCCCGCGCATGAAGGAATTGTCGGCGCGGCCGCGAAACTCCGCCGGCCGGTGTTCGTCCCCGACGTGTCGCTCGACCCGCGCTACCGCATGGTGAATCCCGAGACGCGCTCCGAACTTGCCGTGCCGATGATCTACAAGACTCGCGTGGTCGGCGTGATGGACCTGGAGAGCCCGCAGCTGAATTACTTCACGCCGGATCACGTCCAGGTGCTTTCGATCCTGGCGGCGCATCTCGCGGTCTCGATCGAAAACGCGCGGCTCTACGAGCAGGTGGCACGCGACGAAAATCGCATGGAGCGCGATCTCACCGCGGCGCGCCGCATTCAGGGGGCGCTCCTCCCCCGGTTGCCGGGCCCCGAATTCGGACTGGATATCGCCGCGCGCGTCGTCTCTTCGCGCGAGCTGAGCGGCGACCTCTACGATTTTCTCCGCTACGGGGTGCAGGACCTCGGAGTCGCTTTTGGCGACGTGAGCGGGAAGGGAAGCGCGGCAGCTCTTTACGGCGCGGTCGCTGTCGGTACGCTTCGCAGCCTGGGCTCGCAGAAGCCACGCCCCGCCACCATGCTCCGGGCCGTCAACGGTTTTCTGGGAGAACGCCTGATCGAAGGCCGCTTCATGACCCTTTGCTTCGCCACGTGGAATCGCCGGCGCCGCCTGCTGCGGGTCGCCAACGCGGGGCAAGAGCAGCCTCTGCTTTATCATGCAGGGCGCTGCGAGAAGATTCCGCTGGCGGGATTTCCAGTGGGGATTTTCGAGGAAGTGACCTACGACGAGGGAAGTTTTCTGCTCGATCCGGGCGATGCGGTCGTGTTTTATTCGGATGGAGTTTGCGACGCGCAGAATCGGTCGGGCGATTTCTTCGGCTACGGCCGCGTCGCGAAAATCATCACCGACAACCTGAATCTATCGGCGGACGGAATCGCCGACCGCATTCTGGAAGCCGCGGATGCATTCACGGGCGGCCAGCATCCCATCGACGATCGCACTCTCGTCGTTCTCAAGGTGAAGTAAACGTCCGGCGAGCCGCGAAACTAGCGCTCGCCCCACTTGAGCTTGCTGCGCAGGACCTCGAAGTATGTCTTGCTCGGCGGGCGGACGAGCGCCACGCGGCTCTTCGATTTCGTGATCGTCACGCGGTCCTTCGGCTTGAGCTGGAATCCGATTTGTCCGTCGAGCGTCACGTACACCGGCTCTTCCGCTGGCGTGAAGTCCACCTCGATGCGCGCGGTGTCGGGGACTACCAGCGGCCGGTTGGTGAGCATGTGCGGGCAGATCGGCGTAATCACAAAGGCGTCGAGCTGCGGATCGATAATCGGGCCTCCCGCAGCCAGCGAATATGCCGTCGATCCCGTCGGCGTGGCGACGATCAACCCGTCGGCTCGATAGCGCCCCACGTGGTTTCGATCCACGTACACGTCGAAGTCGAGCATGCGTGCCATGGCGGACTTGTTGGCCACCGCGTCGTTCAGCGCGCATTGCCGCTCGATCGGATGCCCGCCGCGCAAAATCTCCGCATCGAGCATCATCCGTTCGCTGGTGTGGTGTTTTCCTGCGAGCACCTGTTCGAGCAGGGGATAGAGTTCGTCGAGCGTCACGCTCGTGAGGAATCCCAGCCCGCCTAAATTGACGGCCAGAATCGGAACGTTGTGGCTTCCCAGCGCCCTGGCGGCCGAAAGCAGCGTGCCGTCGCCTCCGAGGACAATCAGGAGCTCGATCCTCGCCCCCAGCGCGTCTCGCGCGAGCGCCGGCGCGGCCAGATCGATGCAGGCCTGGGTTTCTTGATCGATAAAAACATCGATCTTGCGTTCCCGTAGCCACGCGATCAGCGGAGGGACGACGGAGGACACGAGGTCCCGAATCGGTTTGCAGATGATGCCGGCTGAGCGAATCATCGGTTTGGACGCAGCATTCTATTCTACTCGTGGTGCCGCGCGTGGAGAAAAAACTCCTGATTTCCTTCCGAGCCCGTGATCCGGCTCGGCTTCACCCCGGCGATTTCGAGGCCCGCTTCGGCCGCGGCGTGGCGAACGCCTTCGATAGCCTTCTCGTGCAGCGCCGCGTCGCGCACGATCCCGCCGCGGCCCACGTCACTTTTTTGAAGTTCGAACTGCGGCTTAATCAGGATCAGGAAGTCCGCGCCCTTTGAGGCGATGGGTACAATCGCTGGCAGAATCTTGGCGACGGAAATGAAGGAGACGTCCACGACGACGAGATCGACTGCCTCGCCGATATCCTCCTGCTTCAAATAGCGCGCGTTTCGCTCGATGGTCACAACACGCGAATCCTGCTGAAGCTTCCAATCCAGTTGCCCGATGGTCACATCCACCGCGTACACTCTGCGGGCCCCGTGTTGCAGCAGGCAATCCGTGAACCCGCCCGTCGAGCTTCCTGCATCGAGGCAGACTTTGTCTTGCGGGCTGACGCCGAAATCCTCGAGCGCGCCTTCGAGCTTCAGTCCTCCGCGGCTCGCATAGCGCAGCGTTTCACCCACAACCTCGATTCGAGAATCCGTCGCGACCTGCGTTCCGGCCTTTTCGGCCCTTGAGCCGTTCACGCGAACTTGCCCTGCCAGGAGCAGCGCTTGCGCGCGTTCCCGCGACGGTGCCAGGCCGCGCTCCACGATCAACACGTCCAGGCGAGCCTTGCCCGGCTTGGATTGTTTCGTTTGAGAGGCACCGCGAGGCGGGCGGTGAGACGTTTTCATCTCGAATTCACGAGCGTCGCGCGACGAGAAACTCGCAGATCTGTCTTAGTCGCGCCGCTCGTTCGCCGTAAGGGGTGAGTTCGGCGATGGCCTTTGCTTCCAGATCGGCTGCAATGGCGCGCGACTTCTCGATTCCATAAAGCGCCGGATAGGTCGCCTTCTTCTGCGCCTGATCCTTCCCAGCGGTCTTTCCGAGCGCCGCCGACGACTCCTCCACGTCCAGCAGATCGTCCACCACTTGAAACGCCCAGCCGATGTTGTCTCCGAAGCGGCGCAGGCGCTCAACGTCTTCATCCGCGGCGCCGCCGGCGATGGCGCCCGCCACAATCGATCCTCGAATCAGTGCCGCCGTCTTCGACCGGTGGATGTATTCGAGCGTCGCAGCGTTCAGCGGCTTGCCCTCGGCTTCGAGGTCCGCCACCTGCCCGCCCACCATGCCGTTCACCGTTCCCGCCGCCGCTGCAACTTCGGCAATCAGCCGCGCCCGGCGCGCGGGCTCGACCGGGGCGCCGGCCAGCGTTTGAAATGCGAGCGTTAGCAGCGCGTCGCCGGCCAGAATCGCAATCGCCTCGCCGAAGACTTTGTGATTGGTGGGCTTGCCTCGCCGCAAATCGTCATTGTCGAGAGCCGGCAGATCGTCGTGAATCAGCGAATACGTATGAATGAACTCGAGCGCGCATCCCGCGTGAATGGCCGCTTCGACATTCTGGGTAAACATGCGCGCCGCTTCCATGCACAGCACCGGACGAATCCGCTTTCCGCCCGCGGAGACGCTGTACCGCATCGACCGGTGAATCGACGGAGGCTGGGTATTCTCCGACGGAAGCAGTCTTTCCAAGGCCGCTTCGATCGCGGCGCGGTCGGCTTCGTAAAAATCGGGGAGCTTCATGCTTGCGGTTTCACGAGTATGGAACTTTGGATTGCGGGGCGCAACGAGCAGCGCACGCTAGGAGGATTCATCTTCGGGTTCGAACGGTTCCGCGGCGATCTTGCCGTCCGCCTTCTTCAGAAGGATTTCCACGCGGCCTTCCGCTTCCTCGAGCTGCTTCTGGCACTCGCGCGAAAGTTTCACGCCTTCCTCGAACAGCTTCATGGCCTCGTCGAGAGCAAGGTCCGTGCTCTCGAGCCGTTTCACCACCTCTTCGAGGCGCGCGAGCGACCTCTCGAAGTCGCCCTTCCTCTGAGGTTCGGCTGCCTTGTTGGTCGCTGAGCTCATTTCGCTCCGTAATTTGGCCTGCAGGACTATCGCAGTGATTGCGTTCCTGCATTCTATCGCACGTCGCAGAACGTCAACAATGCCTTATGCGAACTTGCGCCGTCGCCCCCGGCCAATGCACAATCGGCCTATGGCACTCGAATTCACCACGTCCTACCTCGCGGATTCCCTCGCGATATTGCGCTACTACAAGAAACTCGGCGAGCAGGCCATGGCGCAGATTTCCGATGCCGCGCTGACGGCCACGATCGACGCGGAGTCGAACTCGATCGCCATCATCGTCAAGCATTTGTCCGGCAACATGCGCTCGCGCTGGACGGATTTCCTCACCTCCGACGGCGAAAAGCCTTGGCGCAACCGTGACTCGGAATTTGAAGCGCCGGCCCAGACGCGCGCCGAAGTCCTGGCCATGTGGGAAGCGGGGTGGAAAGCCATGCTCGAAACGCTCGCTTCGCTCACGGACGCCGACCTGAACGGCACGATTCGCATCCGCGGCGAACGCCATTCGGTGATGCAGGCGATCAACCGTGGCGTCACGCACTGCTGCTATCACGTGGGCCAGATCGTGTTTCTCGCAAAGCATCTGGCGAGCGATCGCTGGACCAGTCTCACCATTCCGCGCGGCGAATCTGCTCAGTTCAACACTCGGGTCAACGCGGGCGAGATTTCCCAGCGTTAGCCCTGCCCTGTGCGAGCGCATCGCATCCGCCACGGTGTTTGGGTTGTCCGGGGAGTGCTCGCCTGGCCGCCAGCTTCTCAATAGCTTCTGTGGATTTCTCCCGTTGCACATCCCGTCTTGTTAGAATCGCCTGAGTTGGCGGATACCCGGGTCTTGAGGGCTTCCGGACGATGAGCGCTCTCCATCTCTTTGGCATAGTTTTCCTGATCGGCATGAACGCCTTCTTCGCCGCGGCGGAGTTTTCGCTCGTGGCGATCCGGCTTTCGCGCGTGCGGCAGCTCGTGGCGAAGGGCGATCCCCGGGCCAAGATCGTCGAGCATCTCATCGGCGACATGAGCCGCGTCGTCTCCGGCGTTCAAGTCGGAATCACGATTGCGAGCCTGCTGCTCGGCTATCTCGGTGAGATTACGCTGGCGGCGGTCGTCCGGCCGTTCGTCGAGCAGGTCGCGCGCCCGTGGGCGCCGGCCGTCGCCCACGTGGTGGCGCTCATTCTCGTATTCGGCCTGCTCACCGTCCTCCAGGTCATCTTTGGCGAACTCGTCCCGAAGAGCCTGAGCCTGGCGCGCGCCGAGCGTGTGGCGCTCCTGATCGCGCGACCGTTCCACTGGTTCCTGAACACGTTCCGCTGGGCGATCGATTTGTTGGATGGCGCCGCGGAGAGAATCCTCCGCGTTCTCGGCATAGTCGCACCCCACAGCCACACGATCGTGCGCTCCGCCGAGGAATTGCAAATAATGATCCAGCAGGCGCGCGACCACGGCCTGCTGCCCGCAGGCGAGGCTCGTTTCATCCAGAATGCGCTCGAGCTGGGCCAGGTGCAGGTTCACGAGTTGATGGTGCCGCGCCCGGATATGCACGCGCTCCCCGCCGACGCAAGCCTGGACGACACGATGGGCATGTTCGCCACCACGCAACGTTCGCGCCTTCCTGTGTACGACGGCTCGCTCGACCATATCCTCGGCTTCGTGCACATCAAGGACGTGATCTGGGTTCTTCTCGACCGCGCACGCCGCGCCGACGAGCGCCTGCCCGCTCCTGCATTTCACTTGAGAACTATGCTTCGCGACGTTCTGATCGTTCCCGAGACCAAGCCCGCGAGCGAACTCCTCGTCGAATTCCGCACCCGCCGCACCGGCTTGGCCATGGTCGTGGACGAGTTCGGGAGCATTCTGGGGCTCGTTACGATGGAAGATATTCTCGAGCAGATGGTCGGCGAGATTCACGATGAGTTCGACGTCGTCGAGCGGCCGCTGGTCCTCGCGGACGGCTCGTTGATTTTCGACGCGGCCATGAAGGTCCGCGATCTCGAAGCGCAATACAACATCGTGCTGGCCGACGACTCGTCCTACGAGACAGTCGGCGGATTCGTCCTCAGCCGGCTCGGATTCATTCCGCGCGGTGCCGAAAGCTTCGAGGCCGATGGCTACCGGTTCACCGTAATGGAGATGGATCGCCGCCGCGTCTCGCGCGTGAAGATCAAGTCGCTCCAGCCTCCGGCGGAAACCTCCGCGCCCCAGCCGCAGGCTGCCTCACCCGCCGCGAAAGATTCCGCTTCGGCAGTCGCCACGAAGGAGCGCCGCAGGAAATGATCCGCTACATTTCCCTGAGGCTTGCGTTTGCCCTTCCGGCGCTCTGGCTCATCGTCACACTCGTATTCCTTCTAGTGCACATCGTTCCCGGCGATCCCGTGCAGCAGATGCTCGGGGAAGGAGCTCGCGCGGACGATTTGCAGCAACTGCGCCACGCCCTGCGGCTCGACATGCCCGTGTCCACGCAATATGGACACTACCTCGCCGGAGTTCTTCACGGCGATCTCGGCGAATCGTTTCGGTTCAGACAGCCCGTCACGCGAGTCGTCCTCGATCACTACCCGGCGACGCTCGAACTGGCGTTGGTGGCGCTCCTCGTCTGCGCGGCGATTGGCATTCCCGCCGGCCTGCTCGCGGCTCAGCGTCGCGGCACCTCTACAGACCGGGCTATCGGCGTATTCACGCTGCTGGGCCTTTCTGTCCCGAACTTCGCGCTCGGGCCGGTGCTGATGCTCGTTTTTTCCGTGATTCTCGGATGGTTGCCTGTTTCCGGCCGTGGCGGACCGGCGCACCTCGTCTTGCCGGCAATCACGCTCGGCGCCGCCCTGGCCGCCATCCTCACGCGCATGGTGCGCACATCCGTTATGGAGGAGCTTTCGAGCGACTACGTTCGCACCGCCCGCGCCAAAGGGCTTTCCGAGTCCGCGGTCCTCTTCCGCCACGCATTTCGCAACGCACTGATCCCGATCCTGACGATTCTCGGATTGCAGTTCGGCACGCTGCTCGCCGGTACGATCGTCACCGAGACGATCTTCTCCTGGCCAGGAATCGGCCGCCTCGTCGTGCAGGCGATCGGCGCGCGCGACTATCCTCTGTTGCAGGGATGCATTCTCCTGATCGCTGTGTCCTATGTTCTCGTGAATCTCTTGACGGACCTCGTGTACGCGTTCGTCGATCCGCGGGTGCGGTTCGAATGAAGGGCCTTCGCGAATTCCTCCGCCAGAGCGGCCCGGGACGCTGGGGCCTCGCTCTGACCCTGCTGCTCGTCATTCTCGCCCTCGGCGCGCCGTGGCTCGCCCCCGCCGATCCCGCTACACAAGATCTTCCAATTCGCCTCGCGGGCCCGAGCGCCGCGCACTGGCTGGGCACCGATGAGCTGGGGCGCGACATCCTTTCGCGGACTCTCTTCGGTGCGCGCGTATCGATGCTTGTCGGTGTCAGCGTGGTTCTAGGCGCGGGGCTTGTGGGGCTGGCGATCGGCTCGCTGGCGGGTTACTGCGGCGGATGGTTCGACCGGCTGGTAAACATCGTCCTCATCAATGCGTTTCTGTCATTCCCGGGAATCCTTCTCGCCATCGCCCTGGCCGCGTTTCTCGGCCCGGGCATTGGAAAGGTGATTCTCGCGCTGATCGTCACCGGTTGGGCCGGCTACGCGCGGCTTGCGAGGGCGCAAATCCTGCAAGCCAAGGAAATGGAATACGTGCTGGCCGCGCGGTCGCTGGGAGCCTCGCCCGCTCGCATTCTCCTGCGCCATCTACTGCCGAATATTCTTCAGCCTGTGATGGTGCAGGCCACCGTCGGCATGGCGGGAGCGATTCTGGCCGAGTCCACGCTGAGTTTCCTCGGCGTCGGAGTCCTTGCGCCGATGGCTAGCTGGGGCGCTATGCTCAACGATGCGCGCAGCCATCTTTTCGACGCCCCGCACATGGTCATTTTTCCGGCGCTGGCCATCATGGCCGCCGTCCTTGCCTTCAACCTTCTGGGCGACGCCCTTCGCGACTGGATGGACCCCCGCATGCGGTCCCACCTGATCGTAACTTCGTTGGCTCGCTGATTGCCTGCTGCGGATTTGCTGCGGGGTATCTCTGTGGTTGCCTTGCTCTACTCAGTGCGGGCCCTATGCTCTCTGTGGGAAATCTTTTGGGGAGGGTTTCGGTTATTTTGCTTTGATTCTCTCTGCGTTCTTTGCGTCTCAGCGGTGGGTTGTTTTGGTTTTTCTGTGACTTTTTCTTCTCTCTGTGTCTCCGTGTCTCTGTGGCTAATCCCTAGCTCAGCTCGACGGTCACTTCCGCGCCGCGTCCCGCCCCGACTGCCCGCGCCGCGCTGCCTTTGTTGACCGAAATCTCCAAATATCCGCTCGATCCGATCACTCCGACCGCTTCGCCCGCCGGTCCCAGCGCGAATGTCGGCACGACCTTTGTAATTGCCGCGTTTCCCGCACGGATCGTGAATTTGCCGTCCGTCGACGCGAGCGCCGGCACTTCTGTCGGCGTCAGGTTCGTTACCAGGTTGCCAAACTGATCGACGCGCAGGACAATGCCTTTCACCGTATTGCCCGCGGTCTTCGGCTTGGGAATCGCAAATCGCACGAAATCGGTAATCGCTTCGCCGAAAGCCGCCGTCTGCCACGACTTCGAAAGCCACGCGCCCACCGGAGCGAAAATGTCTCGTCCGTGAAATGTCTTGCTGACCGGCTGGCGAAAATAGTGTTCCGAGATGATTTTCCAGACGTACAGCGCCTCAGACTGGTCATACACGGACGAAAGCACGCCGTTGTCGGGTGCCACGAAGTAGTGCTGATCACCCGCGACGAGGATAGGCCGCCGCTCGGTTCCCACTCCGGGGTCCACGACGACGATATGAATCGTCTTCGGCGGAAAATGCTTGTAGGCCTGGCCGATCGTCAGCGCCCCGTCGAGCAGGTCATGCGCCAGCACATTGTGCGTGATGTCCACCACGTTGACTTCAGGATTGATGCTGAGGATCACGCCCTTCATGACCCCGACCAGATGGTCGCTTGTTCCGTAGTCCGTCGTCAGCGTAATGATGGGACGCGCCAAGGTTGGCTCCTGTGTACGTTCGGGCGCGGGAAGGGAACTGCCGCGCGCCTCTTGACGACTCTATCGGAGCCTCGCGCGATGGTCAAAGCCATCCGCCGCGCCCTGCCGCGATTGAGTAACGCGGCCGGGAAGCGAAAACGAGGTCATTTGCGGGGTTTCTCTGTGGACTCCGTGCAGCCTCTGTGCAGCCTCTGTGTCCTCTGTGGTGAGCATTTCCCGACTCTGCGCCCTCTGCGTCTCTGCGGTGAGCGGTTTTCCATTGGGGGTAGCCTCGGTCCGCGCCCCAAACCGTGTTTGCCACTATTCCTCGATGAGGTCGATTTCGCCCACGCCGCCGTGAACGGTCAGGTTGATTGTGGTGGATGTCTTCCCGTACGCGTCGTTGATGTAGGCCCCGGCATCGCGTCGGAACCCTGTAGCGTTGATTGAGCTGATCCCCCCGGACGCATAGACGCGCACGCCCACGTCTCTTGGCAGGCGAATCGTCGCGCGGCCCGCGCCGCCTTCGATGTCACCCTGAAAGCTGGTTTTCCGTTCTCCGGTCAGGTCGAGATTCAGCTCGCCCGCGCCCATATGAACGTCCAGGCCGCTCAGGCTCATTCCGTTGAGCCGCATGTCGCTGCGGCCGGCGCCCATTTGGAGCCGCAGGTCAACCGGCACGCCATTGTTGAAATGCAGGTTCCACTCGTTGTAATCGTTTCCAAAGTGCGGGCGATCTTGATGTTGCGTCACGGAAAGTTGGCCGCTGTCTCCGGAGACGATGTAGTCGACGCGCGGCTTTCCCTCGTATGCGTTGTACTGGAAATCCGCATCGAGCAGCCGGCTCGAGCCTCCGGCCAGCGTCAGCACGCCCGCGGGCATTTCCAGATCTGCGCGAACCGATTTCGCGCCCTGTAATTCGACGGCCTGCGTGTCGTGCACGTCCGCTGCCCACGCCCGGTTATTCCAGCCCCGTCCTTCATGCCAGCCCCAAGGGCCGTGCCACATCGAGCCTCGATGCCACGCCGCAAAAAAGAAGAAGAGCAGCAGAATGGTCCACGCGAGGCCGGTCCCGGAAATCCACGGTCCGACTGCCCGGTCGGGATGCTGGTGAGCGTAATAGCTGTCCCATATCTTCCCCAAGCCGATCAGAATCAGGATCAGAGGCCAGTAGCGATAAAGAATCGGCCATGGGTCGAAGTTGGGATACAAGGTGAATGCCAGGAACACGCAGCCCAGCACGATCAGCAGAATAGGTCCCACAAACGATCTGTGCCGCGGCCTGCCCATCTGTGGTCCTGCTTGTCCCCCCGGTTCGGTCATAGGCCACCTCTCTTGTCTGATGGTACGCAATCGCGCGCCAAAATGTTTCAGGGTCCAAGCCGCATGAGGTCAACCGGGAGAAGTCGCGCAGGAGACGAAAGTATTTCGGTCAGAAACGTTCGGCGCAGCCGCAACTTCTCCGAGACTCAGGCGACGCGTTCACTTCTTCAGCGCCGACTGCCAGTTCAGAGTCACAGTGAACTTCGGCGGAGCGGCTGGGCTCGTAGCGGAAGGGGCAGCCATGAGGAACCGCTTGCCGTCCGCGGAGACATCCCAGAAGAGCACGCCGGCCGGGACGTGGAACATGACCTTTGGAACTCCTGCCTGAAACACGCCGCTCGTGCTGACATCCACGGCCATCGCCGCCCCGCCCGCAGCAGACATGTAGAACAGCTCCTTGCTGTCGCGGCGCCAGAGGGGATTCGTCCCTCCATCTTTCGACACCATCCACTTGCCGGTGACGGCCGTGGCCCCCTCAGGGGAGGCTCCAGTCGCGGACGCGGCGTCAAATGGCCGGACATAGATTTCGGTCTTGCCGGATTCATCGGACGAATAGGCGATCCAACGCCCGTCCGGAGAGAAGCGGCCGACTGCCTCATTGAACTCGGACCGTTCTACCAGAATGGGCTTGCGATCGCCGCCGCCGAGGGGAAGCACCCAAAGGTGGCTGGGCGGAACGGGGTTGAAATACAGCAAGAAGCGCCCGTCAGGCGACCAACTCGTGGGCACCTTGGCATCACCCGACTTGTACAGCAGCTCGTCCTCGCCCGCTAGGTTCGAAGTCTTCTGGTACAGATCAAATCCCCCGCCTCTATTGGAACCGAATGCGATGCGGCTGCCGTCAGGAGACCAGACGGGATACGGGTCCCAGCCCGAATCGAATGTAAAGCGCGTCGTCACGCCGCGCGCGAACTCATAGAGCCACATATTCCTGGTGCTCGCGCCTTGAGGATCGCCTCGGTCGAATGCCACATGCTTACCATCGGGCGAGAGTGCCAGAGTGCGGTACAACCCGGGATCGCCAATGGCTCCGAGGGCTTTCCCCTCCCGATCGAACCACGTCAGTTGGCCCTGGATAATGCCCCGGACCCCCGTTGCAATCCCTGTTTGGGGACCTCTCACGTAAACGAGAGCATCCGTGGCAGAAGCAGAAAAACTCAGACCCGAAATCTGCTCTGCAATGGGCACGGCTTCACCAGTCAGTTCCATGCGCCGGGTGTCGAAGGGCTGCGCCATCAACATGCCAGGTCCTCCAATTACGGGGGCCCCGCGCACAAAGAGCATGTACCCAACGGCTGGGTCTGACGATTGCGCGTAAACAGCTGCGGAAGCGTCCGCCAGCAATTTCTTCCAAGGCTGCTCCTTGGTATCCACCGACCCAAGGTAAATGCCAGGACCCCCGGATTGGCTTCCAGCACCCGCATAAAGGAAATGACGTCCGTCCGGCAAGAAGGAGGGAGCGACCGAAGCCCCGCCAGTGGAAAGAGGCGAAGGTGAGCCCCCGGCCGCGGAGACTTGGAAGAGGCCGGCAAAAGACCCGTAAACGATCTTATCCTCGCGGCTCCACGCACCTCCCAATACGGACGCGGCGTCGCAGAGTGTCACAGGAGGGCCACCCCCAGACTCGACTTTCTTCAGCTTGCCTTGAGCAGCAAACGCAATAAAGCGACTATCCGGAGCCCAGATCGGCCAACCAGCCGCGCCTTCGGTACCCTCGAGGGGCCTCGCCTCGATTGCTTCGACAGGCCGAACCCACAGGCGGCTCTGGCCGTCCGCGCCCGTACCTATGAACGCCAGTTGGCGACCGTCGGGAGACAGCGCAAGATCGCCATTCAACGTAAATTTATCGGGCACAGGAATTTCAAAGCGTACGGCCTGGGATGCGGCAGGCTTCTGGTGAAAGTACAGAAATGTCAACAAAACTGTAGCCACGAGAAGGACGCCCGCAATGCCCGAGACGACCCAAAGCCGCCACGGGCTCGTTGAACGTGCGGTTGAGGGGACTGACGTCTGGTCTTGCGCGCCGGAGAGAACTTCCTCGAGCGAGATGCGCGCGTCGCCGATGTCGCGCAGACGCTGTCTCGGATCCTTTTGCAGGCAGCGTTGGAGCAGCACGCGAACATGATTGGGCGTCCCTGCCGGTAGCTGCTTCCAGTCCGGCTCTTCTTTGATCACGGCCGCGAGCGTGTCCGTCACCGTCTCGCCCTGAAATGCCATCTTGCCCGTCAGCATTTCGTACAGCACGCACCCGAATCCCCAGATGTCCGCGCGCCGGTCCACGGCCTTGCCTTTGGCCTGCTCCGGCGACATGTACGCTGCCGTGCCTAGCAGCACCCCCGCTTGTGTCGCCATGCGGCTGATCGTCGGTGAATTCGCGATGTCGATGGACGACGCATCGCCCTCGAACGCCTTGGCAAGACCAAAATCCAAAATCTTCACCGCATCGTCCGCCGTCACCTTCACGTTCGCCGGTTTCAGATCGCGGTGAACGATCCCGTGCTCGTGCGCATATTCGAGCGCTTCGCACATCTGCTTCGCAATTCGCAGCGCCTCACCGATAGGAATGGGGCCGGAACGAATGCGGTCTGCAAGCGTCGGCCCTTCGACCAGCTCCATCACCAGCGCGTGCGTCTGGCCGGAATCCTCGAGTCCGTGAATCGTGGCGATGTTGGGATGATTGAGGGACGCCAGGACTTTCGCTTCGCGGCCAAACCGCGCCATGCGCTCGGTATCGCGCGCGAATCTCTCCGGCAGGACCTTCAGCGCCACATCGCGGCCGAGCTTCGCATCCCGCGCGCGATACACCTCTCCCATCCCACCCGCGCCAATCGGCGCGAGAATCTCGTAGGGCCCGAGTTTTGTCCCTGCTGCAATCGTCATTTCTTCAACCCAGTCTCCCAATTCAGCACGACAGTGAACGGTGGCTGCGCGCTCGCGGCCGAGGGAGAAGGCATGAGGAAGCGCTTGCCATCGGTGGAGACGTCCCAGAACAGAACGCCGCGGGGCACCTTGAACAGGGTCTTGGGAATGCCTGCCTGAAATACGCCGGCGGTGCTTACGTCCACGGCCATCGCCTGTCCGTCCAAAGACAGGTAGAACAATTCCTTTCCGTCGCGGCGCCAGAGAGGAGTAGTGCCGCCTTCTTTCGAGACCATCCACTTGCCGCCGACTGGCAGCCCCGTTGTGGGAGAGTTTTCGGTCAGGGAAGACGCATCAAAGGGCCGCACGTAGATTTGGTCCTTGCCGGATTCATCGGACGAATAGGCGATCCAGCGGCCGTCCGGTGAAAATCGGCCGGCCGCCTGACTAAACGCTGAGTGTTCGAGCGCGATGGGCTTGTGGTCCGCCACGCCACCCAAGGGAAGCAGCCAGACGTGCGCCGGAGGAACGGGGTTGTAATACAAGACAAAGCGGCCGTCAGGCGACCAACTGCTGGGATTCTTGAATTCATTCGACTTGAACAAGACTTGGTCTTCGCCCGCCAGGTTCGACGTCTTTTGGTAGAGATCAAATACCCCGGTTCTGTTGGAAAGGAACATGATGCGATCGCCGTCCGGGGACCATATCGGGTTCGAGTTCCAGCTCAGGTCGAAGGTGAACCGAGTCGTCACTCCGCGCGCGAACTCATAGAGCCAGATATTCCTGTTTCCCGCATTTTGCAAGTCAACCCGCTCAAAGGCCACCCGCTGGCCATCAGGCGACATTGCGAGACTGCGGTAAACTCCCACATCCCCAAAGGCGGTAACTATGTTCCCTGTTCGGTCGAACCAGCTTAGTTGGCCGTAGACATTGCCCCTTGCTCCTCCCGTCGCCACAGGCACGAAACTCGTCAAGTAGACCAGAACATCGGTGGCGGAGGCCGAAAAACTGAGATTGGAAACCTTTTCGGCAAGCGGAACGGCTTCCCCGATGAATTCGAGTCGCACGGGGTCGAAGGGTTGCGCCATTAAGGTGCCGAATGAACCCGCGTCCGAACCTCCACGGACAAAGAGCAGGTGCCCGGTGCTCGATCCGGGAGACGGCGCGTAGGCAACCTCGGAAATGTCCGACAATAGCCTTTTTCCAGGTCCATCCTCCGGCTTGGAATCCACGGAATTGACGTAAATGCCCGGACCTTTTGGGTCTTGTGTCAGTGACCGCCAATAGACGAAGTGATGCCCGTCCGGCAAGAAGTTGGGACCGATGTCCGCTCCACCCTGGGTAACGGGCAGAGGGGTTCCGCCGGACGCGGCGACCTTCCGGGTGCCGATGATGGATCCGAAAACGATCTCATCGTCACGGCTCCATGTGCCTCCGAAGAACGCCGGGGCATTGCAGATTGTCACGGAAGGGCCGCCCGTGATGTCGACCTTCTTCAGCACGCCTTGACTCGGAAACGCAACGAAGCGGCTATCGGGCGACCAGAAGGGAGGGCCACTGACGCCTTCCGTGCCGGCAAGTGGCTGCGCGTCGAGTGCCTCGATGGACCGAACCCACAGGCGGGCTAGGCCATCTGTGCCGCTGGCGATGAACACCAACTTCCGCCCGTCCGGTGACAGGCTGAAGACACCAGTCAATTTCATATTTTCAGGCACAGGAATCTCAAAGCGCATGACCTGGCCGGCGTGCCGCTCCTGATGAAAATAGAGAAACGCGAACAACGCCGTACCAAGGACAAAGACACCCGCAGCCCCGCACGCGACCCACAGCAGCCACCGCTTGGCCGGGCGCCCGGTCGGTGCGGCCGCTGTTGGATCCTGCGCGCCGGAGAGAACTTCCTCGAGCGAAATGCGCGCGTCGCCGATCGCTTGCAGACGTTGTTTCGTGTCCTTCTGCAAGCAGCGCTGCAATAGCACGCGAACCCGGATCGGCGTTGCCGCGGGAAGCTGCGACCAATCAGGCTCGGCGCGGATCACTGCTGCCAGCGTGTCCGTTACAGTCTCGCCCTGAAACGCCATCTTGCCCGTCAGCATTTCGTACAGCACGCAGCCAAATCCCCAGATGTCCGCGCGGCGGTCCACCGCCTTGCCCTTCGCCTGCTCCGGCGACATATACGCCGCCGTTCCCAGCAGCACTCCCGCCTGCGTCGCCATCCGGCTGATCGTCGGAGAATTCGCGATGTCGATGGACGACGCATCGCCTTCAAATGCCTTGGCAAGACCGAAGTCGAGCACCTTCACGGCGTCGTCGTTGGTGACCTTCACGTTCGCTGGTTTCAAATCGCGGTGCACGATCCCATGCTCGTGCGCGTACTCCAGCGCCTCGCATATCTGTTTCGCAATTCGCAGCGCCTCACCGATAGGAATCGGGCCCTGCTTCACGCGATCGGCCAACGTCGGCCCTTCGACCAGCTCCATCACGAGCGCGTGCGTTTGGCCGGAATCTTCCAGACCATAAATCGAAGCAATGTTGGGGTGGTTGAGCGAAGCGAGGACTTTCGCCTCGCGCTGAAACCGACTCATGCGCTCGGTATCGCGCGCGAATCTCTCCGGGAGGGACTTCAGCGCCACGTCGCGCCCGAGCTTCGCATCCCGCGCGCGATACACCTCGCCCATTCCTCCCGCGCCGATAGCGCCAGTGATTTCGTAAGAACCGAGTTTGGTGCCAGCACTCAGCGTCATCGCTTTGTCCCCGCCGCGATCGTCATTTCTTCAATGCCGCCTGCCAGTTCAATACGACAGTGAGCGGCGCCCGCGTATTTGACGTTACGGGCACGGCAAAGAGAAAACGCTTGCCATCCGGAGTGACTCCCCATTGAGATGGCATGGAAGCTTCGAACGGAAAGAGCAGAGGCGGCCCCTGAAAAAGAACTTTGGGCACTCCCGCCTGGAACACGGGACTGGTGCTGAGTTCCACCGCCATCACCTTGCCGTCGGAAGTGAGGTAGAACAGTTCCTTCCCGTCCGCCCGCCACCGCGCATCGGTGCCGCCGCCGTTGGAGATGAGCCATTTGCCTCCTGCAGCGGAACCACTTGCGGCGGAGTCCGGAGAAAACGCCCGGACATACAGTTCCGAGCGCCCCGTCTCGTCGGACGCATAGGCCAGCCAGTGCCCGTCGGGAGAAATCTGAGCGCTACCCTCGTTGAAAGACACCGGCTGCACGGGCAGCGGTTTCTTATCACCCTCCAGAGGGAGGACGCGTATGCGCAACTTACCTGTCTTGGCGTCAAATTCGTCGTAGAACAGGAAGCGCCCATCGCGCGACCAACTGCGGGGGTGCTTTTCATCGGCGGAGTTCAGCAACAGAACCTCGTCCGTGGCTCCGCTGGCGGGCTTCTCGTAAATCGAGGTGAAGGCTCCGTCGCGGGAGGAAACGAAGATGATGCGGTTGCCGTCCGGGGACCAAACCGCGTCGCCCGCCGTGCCTGACAAATCGAAGGTGAAGCGCGCCTTCGTGCCCCGCGCAAAATCGAGCAGCCACAGACCACCCGTACCCTGGCTGTTGGTGTCGAATACGAAGGCCTTTTTCCCGTCGGGTGACGGATTCACCGCGGTTTCCACACCGGGCTCTCTCACCGCGCCCTGCACTTTTCCTTGCCGGTCATACCAGGTGAGCTGATTGAGCTGAGAGTTCGCGCCCGTGCTCATGTACGCCAGGACGCCATTATCGGAAGACGAGAAATAGACGGAGAAGTTGCCCAAAATGCTTGTTATCCCCTCAGCCAAAATGACAGCCTCGCCCGATGGCTCCGTCCGGCCGGCGTCGAACGGCTGCGCCACCAGCGCCCCACTGCGGCCGAACAGCAAATATCCTGATCCTCCATCGGAAGCGGGCACAAACACGGCCCTGGAAATGTCCTTTAACAAGCGCTTCGAGGTCTGCTCCTCGGGCTTGGCATCCAGCGAGGCGACGTAAACGCCGGCGTCCTCCCCCCGGCCGCCCACAAACCGAGTGTAAATGAGATGCTTTCCATCGGGAAGGAACTGCGGGAATACATCGCTCTCTGCTCCTCCCGTGGCGCTTGTGAGAGGCGTGGCGGGCCCACCCCCTGCGGCAATGCGCATCAGCCCCCCGGGCGACTGTCCGAAGACGATCACGCCATCGCGGTTCGACGTGCCTCCCGCGAGCCCTGTGGTCACGTCGGAAAGCGATTCCGCAGGTCCGCCGGAGACTGCGATCCTTCTAAGTTTACCGGCGCCGCCCGTGCCGGCAACCTGAACCGACCGGAATACGACAAAGCGGCTATCGGACGACCAGAAAAAGGGCTCAACCGCAATCCCTTCTGTGCCGAGCAGCGGTCGCACTTCGAGCGAAGCCAACGGGCGAAGCCAGAGCCGCGACACTCCATCGGAGCCGATGCCAGCAAACGCCACAAAGCGGCCGTCGGGTGAAAGTTCGACCACGGGAGTTAGGCCCACGTTTGTAAGCAGCGGGATCTGAAAGTGAACCGGCTCGGCAAGAGTGGCAGGCTTCTCGCGGAAGTGAACGAAAGCCAGCGCTGCCAGCGCCACGAGCACCAAAGCGGCAACCGCCCACGGAAGTACTCGGCGCCACATTGGTACCGCAGCGCTAACCGAGGGCGCGCCTTCCGCCGGGCCGGAGAGAACTTCTTCGAGTGAGATGCGGGCGTCGCCAATGTCCCGCAACCGCTGCTTGGGGTCCTTCTGCAAGCAGCGTTGCAGGAGAACGCGAACCCGGATCGGCGTTGCCGCCGGAAGCTGCGACCAGTCCGGCTCGGCGCGGATCACCGCTGCCAGCGTGTCCGTTACCGTCTCGCCCTGAAATGCCATCTTGCCCGTCAGCATTTCGTACAGGACGCAGCCGAATGCCCAGATGTCAGCGCGGCGATCCACCGCTTTGCCCTTCGCCTGCTCCGGCGACATATACGCCGCAGTCCCCAGCAGCACGCCGGCCTGCGTCGCCATTCGGCTCATCGTCGGCGAATTGGCGATATCGATGGACGCCGCGTCGCCTTCCAAGGCCTTGGCGAGGCCGAAATCCAGAACCTTCACGGCGTCGTCGTTCGTCACTTTCACGTTCGCAGGCTTTAGGTCGCGATGCACGATCCCGCGCTCGTGCGCGTATTCCAGCGCATCGCACATCTGCTTGGCGATGCGCAGCGCTTCATCGATCGCAATCGGCCCGGTGCGAATGCGGTCTGCGAGCGTGGGCCCTTCGACCAGCTCCATGACGAGCGCGTGAGTTTTGCCGGAATCTTCGAGTCCGTGAATTGTGGCGATGTTGGGGTGGTTGAGCGAAGCGAGAACTTTCGCTTCGCGCTGGAACCGCGACATCCTCTCGGCATCTCGCGCGAACGCATCCGGGAGGACTTTCAGCGCCACGTCGCGGCTCAGCTTTGCATCGCGGGCGCGGTACACCTCGCCCATTCCACCCGCACCAATCGGCGCGAGGATCTCGTAGGAGCCCAGCCGGGAACCGGTAGCTAGCGGCATACAGTGCGCGCTATCTTACACGAGACACTTGAAATCTTCGTCACCCAAAGTCCACACAAGCTCGCGCTTGCATTCTCTTGTCATCCTGTTAGCCTAATTGCGGTCGAATTTTGGCCGGATCGACTATGGTGACGGATCGCATTGCGAGCCGCGGCGCATGGCGCTGGAGATGGTTTCCTCCGCTGGACACGGCAGTTTGTGCGCAACCAAAGTGTCACACCCTGCCGAGCAATGTTCGGTGTAACGTGTTGAAAAGAAAGGATCGTGACACACTCAGGGTGTCACACTTTTTCAAGGATGCAGGACGTCCAAATCTCGAAGGAAACGGCGATGCGCGTCTATCTTGACTACAACGCGACGACTCCCGTGGACCCCGCAGTCCTCGAGGCGATGCTGCCGTTTCTCGGCGAGAACTTCGGCAACGCGGGCTCGGTCCACACGCCCGGGCAGCGCGCCCGCGCTGCGGTTGACGCCGCGCGCGAATCCGTCGCCGCTCTGATCGGCGCGAAGTCGAGCGAGATCGTTTTCACGAGCGGCGGCACGGAGGCCGACAATCTCGCTCTGTTCGGCGCCGTCGCGGCCTCGTCGAAGCAGCGAAAGCACGTCATCACCACGGCCATCGAGCACCACGCCATTCTGCACAGTTGCGATGAGCTTGTTCGGCAGGGAATCGACGTCACCGTCGTGCCCGTAAGCCGCGCGGCGGGGTCTCAGGGCGTCGTCGATCCCGAGGAAATTCGTCGCGCGCTGCGCCCCGAAACAGTCCTCATCAGCGTGATGCACGCGAATAACGAGCTCGGCACGATCCAGCCCATCGAAGAAATCGCGCGCATCGCCGCCGAAGCCGGCGTCTGCTTCCATTCCGACGCGGTCCAGTCCGCAGGAAAAGTTCCGCTGGATGTGAATGTTCTCGGCGTCAATCTCCTCTCAATTTCCGCTCACAAGTTTTGCGGTCCCAAGGGAGTGGGCGCGCTCTACGTTCGCACGGGCACGAAAGTGGCGCCGCGGTTTTTTGGCGGCCACGCGGAGCGTGATCGCCGTCCGGGCACCGAGAATGTTCCGGGAATCGTCGGTCTCGGCAAGGCCGCCGAACTCGCGCGCAAACTTCTGCCCGAAGATGCGCCTCGCATTCGCGCGCTCCGGGATCGGCTGGAATCGTCGTTGCTCGAAAGGATTCCGTCCGCGCAGGTGAACGGCGACCGCGCGCGCCGCGTCCCGAATACGACGAACATGAGCTTTCCCGGTGCAGGCGGCGAAGCACTTCTTATCGCGCTCGATCTACAGGGAATTGCTTGCTCGACGGGCGCTGCGTGCTCCTCGGGTTCGACCGAGCCTTCGCACGTTCTGTTGGCCGCCGGGCTTTCGCACGACGACGCGCGCTCGAGCCTCCGCTTCAGTCTCGGCCGGCCGACTACCGCCGCCGATATCGACCAGGCGCTTGCCGTGATCCCCGGCGTCGTCGAGCGAATCCGTGCGCTCTCGCCGCGCGATCAGCAGTCAGCAGCCGCTGTCCCGGCGCGTTAAACCGACCATGACCACGACCTTCCAACTCGAAACCCCGCGCGACTCCGCGACTTCGACCGCGCATGCTGTGCCCATGGCGTCGACTGCCGGTACAGTCGCCGTCGCCATGTCCGGAGGCGTGGACAGCTCGACGGTCGCGGCCATCCTGCGCGAGCGCGGCCAGCCGATCGTCGGCCTCACGATGCAGCTATGGAATCAGCGCCGGCTGCCGCAGCTTCATGGCGATGGGCCTGTGCAGCACCGCTGCTGCTCGCTCGATGACGTGTACGACGCGCGCCGGGTCGCCGAGCACCTCGGCATTCCGTTCTACGTGGTCAATTTCGAACGCGCCTTCGAGCAGACCGTTGTCCGTCCGTTCGTCGAGGACTATCTTGCCGGGCGCACGCCAATTCCTTGCACGCGCTGCAACAACGACGTGAAGTTCGACGAGCTTCTCGCGACCGCTCGCCAGATCGGTGCTCCGAAAATCGCCACGGGGCACTACGCGCGCGTCCGCCATAATCCGGAGACGGGGCGCTACGAGTTGCTGCGTGCCGTGGACGAAACGAAGGACCAGTCCTATTTCCTGTTTGGTTTGACTCAAGAGCAGCTCGCGCACGCGGAATTTCCGCTCGGCGAACTCACGAAGCAGGAAGTGCGAGAGATCGCCCGCCGCCTCGCCGTGCCTGTCGCGGAGAAGCCGGAAAGCCAGGAAATCTGTTTCGTGCCGTCAGGCAGCTACGTCCGCTTCATCGAAAGCTATTTGCAGGAGCAGGGAACTGAGCTGCGCGACGAGCCCGGGGAAATCGTTTCAACCGCGGGCGAAGTGATCGGCCGCCACAGCGGCCTGCGGAATTACACGGTCGGCCAGCGTCGCGGACTCGGCCTCTCTGCCGGGCATCCCGTGTACGTGGTCGCGCTCGACCGCGTGAACAATCGCCTGATCGTCGGCGAGGATCGCGAACTTCGCAGCGAGACCTGTGAGGTTCGCGACATCAACTGGATTGTATTTGCCGCACCCGATGCAGCGGTCCGCGCAAGCGTGCGCATCCGGCATCGCCACGATCCCGCCGAGGCGGAAATCACGCCGCTCGACGCCACCACCGCACGCGTTTCCTTTCTCGAACCGCAGCGCGCCATCACGCCCGGCCAGGCAGCTGTGTTTTATTCTGGTGACAACGTTCTAGGCGGCGGCTGGATCAAGTAGCGCCGCGCCCGCGCACAACTCTCCGCCGTTCGGCGGAAAGAAAAGAAAAAAGAACGATTGGGTTCAGGAAAGGATGTTCAGATGAAGAGTTCTTCGTCTTGCGTGGCCGCGTCGGATTGGGGGCGCCGGACGCCGCGGATGAAATCGAGTCCTGCCTTAAGGCCCTTCAGTAGAGCCGAAGCCTTATTCACGGGACTCCAGAGCTTCGAGCGGAACGTCGAGCCCGCTTCTTCGATCACCTCGAGCGTGCCGGTGAGAATCTGATCGGCGCGAATCACTTGGATCCGCAGCCGCTCGACGGCTTCCGTGAAAACGCGATCAACCTTCTGCGCCTGGCTGCGGGCCAGGCGGGTAAGCTCGGCGGCATCGCCCATGATGCTGGCGATGCGGTCCTCGGAATCTTCGAGGATGCGGGCCGTTCGCACCAGGATGGGGTCGATCCGCGCCTGGAGCTGGGACGCGATCAGCGTGAACTGGCGGATCGCCACGCGGACCTGCAGGAATAGCGCCAGCAGGATCGCCATCTGTACGACGATGGCAACGGTGGCGATCACGATGAATACTTCGAGCCAGCCCGACATTCCCTAGCCCCCAAGAAGCTACGAGATTTTGGCTTCCCGCTTGTACGTTTCCTTGCCGGCTTCGACCGCCGACGAGACGGCGTCCTTCTGCCGGGCCATGATTTCCTTGCTGCGTTCGATCAGGTCTTCAGCGCGTTCACGAAGTTCCCGCGCCTTTCTCTGCGCGTACTCTTTGCCTTCTTCGGCCTTCGAAGACAAGTACTCGCGCGTTTCTTCGCCGGACTTGGGAGCGAACAAAATACCGATCAGCGCTCCGATTCCCAGCCCAACGAGAAAAATGCTCACCTTGGAGCCTACGTTGTCGGCCATGGTGCACCTCCGAATCGACAGTAGCATAGGCTTCCCAGTACAGGCAAGGCAAGCCCCGGCAAATCGTCCGTGCGCGTTACGATGGGATTGCCGGTGCGATGTACGGAAACGTCCGGGCAAGGAACCAGACCAAGAAAAGCACGAGGCCCGCATTCACGGCCAGGTAGAGGAATCCGTAGCCGACGAGATCACGCGCCCGCGTTTTCAGGATTCCCAGCAGCGGCAGCATCCAGAATGGGTTCACCAGATTTGGCAGCGCCTCGGCCGTGTTGTAGATCTGCACCACCCAGCCGAGGTTCACGTGAAGGTCCTTCGCTGCCTGCAACACGTAGGGCGCTTCGATGACCCATTTGCTGCCGCCCGAAGGGACGAACAAGCCCAACACTCCCGAATAGATGGCTACAAGAACAGGAAACGTGCCGTGAGATGAGACGCGCACGAAGTATCGCGCCAGCTCGCGCGAGATCGGCGACATCGTCACGATTCCGAAGATCCCGCCGTAAAACGGGAACTGAATCAGCACTCCCGCCGTCGCGGGCACCGCGTTGCTGACCGCGCGCGTGAACGACCGAGGCCTCCAGTGGAGCAGCAGTCCCACCATCAAGAACAGGAAGTTATAGGTGTTCAAATCGAGAGCGGCCAGCGGGCCTCGCGCCTTGACCACCTGGCCGAAGTACGCCAGCCCCAGCACGCCGATCGCGATCGAAAGCACAGGCACATACTCCAGCCATTCGGCGGGCGTGCGGTGCTCCTCGATGTTTCCGGCGGGCTGCCCTTCGAGGATGCCGAACGATTCCGCCGTCTTTGCCGACGTGGCGGGGGCGGAGAAATACGCCACGACGATCGACGCCAGCATCAGAATGGCCGCGGTCGTGAGGCTTTGCCACGTGTAGATTGTCTGGCTGAGGGGGATCACGCCACTGATCTTGAGCAATGCACTGGGAATCGACGCAGGCGTTGCCATCAGCAGCGCCGCAGAGGAGGAAATCCCGAGTGCCCAGACGGTGCCTGTACCCAAATAGGCCGCCGCACCAATCGCGCGGTAATCGATGCCGCGAACGTCTTTCACGATCTCCCGCACGAGCAGGCCGCTGAAAATCAAGCTTAGGCCCCAACTGACCAGCGACGTCGCCATGGAGAAAAACGCGACAAAGGCGACGGCCTGGCGGGGAGCTCGGGGAATTGTGGAAAGCCATCGAATCAGCCGGTGCACCGGCGGAGATGTCGCCACCACGTAGCCGCCCACGATGATGATGGCCATCTGCATCGTGAAGGGAATCAGGCTCCAGAAGCCTTCGCCGAAGTAGTGAATCAGATCGTGAACCGTTGTTCCGAAGCAAAGGCCGATGACGAAGACGATGAGAAGCGCCATGAACGCAAACACGAGAGCGTCGGGAAACCAGCGTTCGGACCAGTCGGCGAGCGCCATGCCAAGCCGCGCCAATCCGCCGGCGGAATTCTCCGCGCTGGCGCCGGTCTCTCCGCGATTCATCGTTGCCACGGTGCGACCTCCAGGAGTCTCAATTTCGGAGAATGGTAACAGATAGTTTGAATGGAACGGAGGGCGGCGGGCGAAAAGAAGGGACGAGGCTAATTCACGCGCGTGCCGGGCACGTCTGCCTCGTGCAAAGCCTCGAAGATGCGCTGCGCCCGGGCGCGGGGCAGTTCCGTGGCGAGTTCCTCGACACTCAATTGGCGCAGCCGGGCAACGCTCCCAAATCGTCTCAGCAATTTCTGCGCTGTGCGTTCGCCGACGCCGGGGATTTCGACGAGCGAAGTCCGGATGCGTCGGCTCGACCGCCGCTGCCGGTGAAACGTGACCGCGAAGCGATGCGTCTCGTCGCGGATTTGCTGAATCAGGTGCAGGGCGGGCGAGTGATGGTCGAGCGCGACGGGGTCGTTTTCGCGCCCGAGCACGTACAGAATCTCTTCCTTTTTCGCAATGCTCGCCATCGCCTGATTGATGATTTCGAGTTTGTCGAGCGCTTCCGCCGCCGCGTGGAGCTGCCCGATTCCGCCATCAATCAGGATCAAGCTTGGCAGCGGCTTGCCCTCTTCCTGTAAGCGGCGATAGCGGCGCTCGACGGCCTCGCGCATGCTGGCGAAATCGTCGCGGAGCAGCCCATCGGATTTCTCGGGCCCTTCCGGCATCGCGTCGCCGCGAATGATGAATTTACGGTAGTCCGACTTCTTCATCCGGCCGTCCTCCCACACGACCATCGAAGCGACGGTGTCCGATCCCTGTATGTGCGAGATATCGAAGCACTCGATTCGCCTCGGCGGCTCGGGCAACCCGAGCGCGGACTGGAGCGCCTCGGCGATGGCCCTCGAGCTTGGCCGCAGCACCCGGAACCGCTGCGTGAAGGAATGCTTCGCATTCTTCTCCACGAGTTCGAGAAACGCGTGTTTCTGTCCCCGCTGCGGGTTGAGAATTTCGACGCGGTGCCCCGCCGTTTCCGTCAACACCGCTTCGAGTAGCTCGCGCTCCTCGAAATCCATCGGAGTGTGGATGTAGCGCGGCAGATACGCCGCATCGAGGTAAAGCTGCTTGAGCAGAGACGGCAGGAATTCGGCCGGATCGAATTCTTCGAGGTCTTCCCAATAGAAGTCCCGCCGGTCGACCACGCGCCCGCCGCGCAAGTGAAACAGGTTGACCGCCACCTGCGGGGGCTCGGCATACCATGCGAGCACGTCCGTGTCGTCGCCTTCGGCCGCGGCGATTTTCTGCCGCTCCTCCATTTCGGCGAGCGTGCGGAGGAGATCGCGGTAGCTTCCCGCTTCTTCGTAGCGCTGTTCATCGGATGCGCGCTCCATGCGCTCCTTCAAACTGCGCGAGAGATCGTTCCGGCGCCCGTCGAGGAACAGCTTCACGTCACGGGCGGCTTCGGCGTAGCGTTCGTCGGTGACAAGCGCGGCGCAGGGGCCGAGGCAGCGGTGAATGTAGTACTGCAAGCAGGGCCGCGGATGGCGGCGCTCCAGGTCCACCGTGCAGGACGGCACAAGGAAATGTTTGTGGATCAGGTGTACGAGGCGGTAGGCGAGGCTCGCCGGAAAGTAGGGCCCGAAATAGATGGAGCCGTCCTTGTTGAGACGCCGCGTCACATAGACGCGCGGGAACTTCTCGAACGCCGTGTAGCGGATGTAGGGGTAGGTCTTATCGTCGCGCAGGAGGACGTTGAATTTGGGCTTGTGCTGCTTGATCAGATTGTTCTCGAGCGCCAGCGCCTCTTTCTCGTTGTCCACGACGATGTATCGCAGGTCGACAATTTCGCGTACGAGCGAACCCGTCTTCGCGTCCTGCCATCTCGATTCGAGAAAATAGGATTTCACCCGGCTGCGGAGGGCGCGCGCCTTCCCGACATAGAGGATCGTCCCGCCGGCATCCTGAAACAGGTACACGCCGGGCTGAGCGGGAAGTTGATCGACTTTTTCGCGGAGTTCCATTTATGGCGCGTTACAATAGACGAGCGTCTGGATCTCGGGTCACACTGCTCCCGACGATGCAACTTTCATGATAGCAAACGCAATCTAAGCCCAACGAGAAACCCGATGCGCCGAACGCTCCCCAAATTCTTCCTCTGCGGATTGCTTCTTGCCCTCCCCGTACTGGCGGCGCCACAGAACGAGCCTCCGGCTCAGCCGCAGGACAGCGAGCCTCAGGACCGAGCTTCCGCGCAACAGGACATCGACGTAGGCACCTACTACATGCACAAGGGCGACATCGACGCGGCAATTCCGCGCTTTGAAGAGGCCATCCGGCTGCAACCGAATCTACCGAAGGCGCGGCTCTTGCTTGCCCAAGCGTACGAGAAAAAAGGCGACAAGGCGGCCGCGGTGAAGTGCTACAGGGAATATCTCCAGGCATTTCCGAAGGCGCCCGACGCAAAGAAGATTCAGCAGAAGATCGAAAAACTTACGGGCAAATAGACGGCCCGGCCGGCTCGCGCGCGGCCGGCTTACTTGTCCTGCAGCACCCAGTCCGAGGTTGTTTGATCAAACTGAAAGCCGAATCGCTGCCAAGCCGAGCCGGTGGATTCCTTGCGGACCACATGCGCGCGCCCGGCATGGCGTTCGACCCCGCCTGACATGAGGAAGACTTCCACGGCCGCACCCTTAGTCAGGGGCGCCACGCAATTGCAAAGGAACCCGCCCGCGCTCACATTCTCGGTGGTCGTGGACTCTTCAAACGCCTTGCCATTCGAGTCGGTTCCGCGCAATTTCAGGCTCACCCGCATCTGCACGCGTTTATGGGCCCGCCGCTCGGCCTGCTTGTCCTTCAATTCCGCGGCCAGGGCTGCTTTCAACGCGGCGAAGTCCACGGGCTTGTGAAAATAGCCCTTGGCGCCCAGGCTCTCGACGTGCTCCTTGTACTTGGTGCCGGCCTCGCCCGTAATCACGAAGATCGGAATCCTCGACGTGTAACTCAAGCTATGGAAGCTCTGGCAGAGTTCGAAGCCCGAGAATCCCGGCATCATCAGGTCCAGCAGGATCGCGTCGGGCTTGTGTTCGAGAGCGAGGCCCAGGGCCTGCTCCGGATCGCCCGTGTCCACGACTTGATAGGTGTCCGACAGACGGAGGCGGAGGAGACCGCGCACCGACTCGTCATCATCCACGATCAAAAGTTTTGGCATTTCGGATTCCTGCTGCCTCTCTGTGTTTCGAGGGCGCTCTCACTCGAACGCGCTCACTTTGATTCCGCAACCACCCGGCGATCCAGTGCTTCCCGGATCTTGCGCGTCAACGCCTCGCGCGTGAATGGCTTCGGCAAAAAGTCGCTGCCGGGCTCAACCGGCCCTTGCGCACCGACGGCTTGTCCAGTGTACCCCGACATATAGACGACCCGAATTTCCGGTCGCCGTCTGGTTAACTCCTGTGCAAGAGGGCGCCCGCCCATCCCGGGCATTACGATGTCGGTGAGCAGCAGTTCGATCGGGCCCGCGTGGCGCTCGCTGACCTCCAGCGCTTCCACGCCGTCCTTCGCCTCGAGCACCTTGTATCCGCAAAGCTCGAGGGTCGTGCGGGTCAGTGTCCGCAAAGATGTTTCGTCTTCCGCCAGCAAGATCGTCTCTTTCCCTTCGAAGGAACTCGCCGCACCATTGGAGGGCTTTTCCGATTTGATGGCCTCGTCGCCAACGCGCGGCAAATAGATCTTGAAAGTCGTGCCCGCTCCGGGGGAACTGTAGATGTCGATGTAGCCGCCGCTCTGCTTCACGACTCCGTATACGGTCGAGAGTCCGAGTCCTGTTCCTTTGCCCTTTTCCTTTGTTGTGAAAAAAGGCTCAAAGGCTCGCGCCTTCGTCTCGGCATCCATGCCGATGCCGTTATCCGTGACGGTCAGGCTGATGTATGGCCCCGGCTGCACAGGGTAGGGGTAGCGCCGCACAAACTTTTCGTCCATGAACATGTTTTCGGTTTCGATCACGAGCTTGCCGCCGGACGGCATGGCGTCGCGGGCGTTCACGACCAAGTTCATAAGAACCTGTTCGAGCTGTCCCTGATCGGCCTTCACCCGGCCGAGGTTTGGGCTTAACAGAGTGGTCAGCTCGATGTCCTCCGAAATCAGCCGGCGGAGCATTTTTTCGATGTCGGAGACTGCAGCGTTCAGGTCCACGATCTTGGGATCCAACACTTGCTGGCGGCTGAATGCCAGCAACTGCCGCGTGAGCGAGGCAGCCCGCTTTCCCGCCTTCAGGATTTCATCCGCACTCCCGCGGAGAGCATTCTCCGGTTCGAGGCGCTCTTGCAGGAATTCCGCGTAACCAATGATCACACCCAGGAGATTATTGAAGTCATGCGCCACGCCTCCGGAGAGGCGGCCCACGGCTTCCATCTTCTGTGCCTGGCGAAACTGTTCTTCGAGCTGCCTCCGCTCGCTCACATCGCGATTTACGATGACGAGATTCGAGACTTTCCCCTGGGCGTCCAGAATCGCGCTGGATCGGGATTCGATTACGCGCCAGCTCCCATCCTTGTGGCGCATCCGGTATTGGATCGTCCGGCCTCCGCCGCCGCTGCGCGCTTCCGCCGCGGCTTCTTCCACGAGTTTGCGGTCGTCGGGATGAACCTGCTCGAACGAAGACGTGCTTTGAAGCTCTTCCGTGCTGTAGCCGAGGACTCGCCCGTACGCGGGGCTGTTGTAGAGCCGCTGGCCGCTGGTGCTGACCACCGCAATCATGTCGGCTGCATTCTCGCTGATCAGCCGGAAGAGCTCTTCGCGCTGCACGAGCTGGTGACGAATTCGATAGATTTGGACTTGCTGATAGATCGTGTAAACGTCGAATAGCAGTACAAGCCCAACCAACCCGCGAACGATAACACTCAAGTGAAGGCTGTCGAAGTCGCTCTGGTATCCGCGCAGTAAGGGCAAACTGAATGAGAGTATCCCGAGCGTCAGGACAAGTGTTACGAGGATTGCGGAGGACCAGAGCAGCCACTCGCGCCGCTCGATCCTGCGCATGCCCAGCTGAATGCTGTCTGGCATCGGCAATTTCATTTTAGTGGGTACCAGTATCGCGTGGCACCCAGCCCATCCTAGGACGGGAGGTAGCTGCTTACTTTTCCGCGCAGGATCACGGATGTTGCTTGAGATCGCCGTAAGCTGCAGTTGCTACATCTCTTAGCTTAATGAACGGGCGGGGAATCGCGCGAGAAACCTCATCGCGCGTGCGTAATCCGTAAACCGCTTTTCCTCGCTGCGGAATTTTGCGGAGTGCGATTCGCGCCGGCAGCGCGCGAAGCGAATGGGATGCTTGAGGTGAAGCATCTCGTGGTAGAGCACGTAGGCCACGACGTATTCCGGCACGCTTCGGTGGTCGAGCTGGCGGTTTAGGACGATTTGGTCGAGCGCGGGATCGAAGCAGCCGAGCTGCGTGCGCCAGACGCGCGTGCTCCAGCCGAGACGGGGTTGTGGAAGGGAACACTCGAAATAGCGGTGATTCAACTGGTCGAACAGCGGCCCGAGATCGTGGTGCGTCCCAGCCGGGCGGTGCTCCATTCTGCGGGCGCGGCGCCGGCGCTGGAGCAGCAGCCGCCGTTGCGTGGACCGGGCATACGAGAACTGTCGGTAGGTTTCGACCAGCTCGATGGGCGGACGCCTCCGGTAGAGGCGTCCGAGCAGAATTGCGGCTGCCGCTTCCACCACGGCGCGCGGAGCGCGGCCCAATGCGTCGGAGAGCCGGACGTGCGCCGTATCTTCGCGCAGCCGGATCGTGTGCGTAAGGTCCGCGTACGGATGATATTCGACGATGAAATGCGGGGGCCGGCCTTCGCATCCCAGCCGCGTGTAAATCCGTTGAAAGAGCCGCTCGCCGCCGGGGACCGTTCGGGTGCGAATTCTCCGGCCGCTGGCCGCGCGCCTCACGGCTTCCTCCGCACCGGCGGCGGGAGCATTTCCTTCAGTGCTTCTTCGGCATCCGCCAGAGCGTCTTTCGTTCCCTGGATCGCGTCTTCGAGCGTGTCTTTGTACGTGTCAAGCTCCGGACCGCCCTTATCGTACTTTTCGAGCGTCTCGAGGAACTCCTTGTCCTTTGCGAGCATCAGGTTCAACGCGTCGCGGATGTCCACCTGCTTCTCCCGCGCAAGGGCAATTTGATCGGCGGCATCGTCCACGCAGCCAGCATATCCGTTGAGCAGGCCGTTCAGAATTTCGCTGCGACGCCGCTCGGGTACAGGCCGATTCATCTCATACTCGAACTTCTTCAGGCGGTCCTCCGCAAATGAAATGTAAAGCTTGATCCGCGGGGCGGGGTAGCGCACGTCGCGGATTTTGTCCGCCTCTTCCTCGCTGAGGTAGTCCTTCTTTTGCACCTGGCCGGCTGGGACCGGTGCGGCGGCGACTCCCGTCAGAGTCCACGCCGCCAACAGAGCGAATGTTGTGATGCGAAGCCGCGTTAAATTTCCCAATTTGTGCCCCTAGTTGTTGGTCTTGCCCGGCTTTGCGTCCCCCGGCGGCTCGTGCGGGAAAAGCCTGTGCATGAGCCGCTGGCTGATCTCGCTCAGTTCCTTGCGAGCGTCGACGAAAGGAGCCTGCTCATCGCTGGTGAGACCCACGATCAGTTGGTCGAGATCGCGCAGGGACTCCCTCAATGAAATTTCCAGCTGCTTGAATCCGGCCGAGTGCTTCTCGGCGTTGATACCGGAGGCTTCCAGGCCTTTCTCGCACAACTGCACTTCGCTGCGATACTGGTTGAGAGTCGCGAGAGCATCAGGCAGGCGCTCCGCCGCCACCGCGGCGCCAATTGTCCGAAATTCCTCCTCGCCGAGCTGCGGCATCAGTTTGGCGCGCTGGACTGGATTCGGCTCGTGTGCGAAGCGTGCGCGAAGCGCCTCGATCCGGTCCTGGGGAAAGGCGGAAGATGCGAGAATCGCAGCGGCCATGAAGGGCCCCCAGAGTCGGAGCATGCGGAGCAAGTCTCTACCTCTTCTTCTTGTTCTGCAATTCTCGAGTCAGCGCCCGCACCCGCGCCGTGGAAATGAAATACATGTCGCTATTTTCATCCTTGTTCAGCTGGAGAAACCTCTGATACGCCTCAAGCGCCTGGGCCGCCTGCATCAAGTTATCGTAACAGGCCGCGCGAGTGTACCAGCTCGCCGCCGGCAATTCCTCGCGCTTGGACAGGATATCGAGCGCTTCGAGCGCCCCTGCATAATTCTTGTTCAGGTAGGCCACATCGACAAGTTCCGCCAGCAAGTCGGTGGCGCTTGGGTTCATATTGTACGCGACCGTCAGCCAATGCGCCGCGTTCGGGTAATCCTTCTTTTTGAGATAAACCTGGCCGAGGCGCGCGGGAATATCTCCATCGCGGGGCGCGAGCGCCGCCGCTTTCAGCAACACCGGCACGGCTTCATCGTATTGCTTCTTCTCCCAGTAGAGCTGCGAGCGCAATTTCAAAGCACGCAAGCCTTCGGGCCCTTGTGCGGCCGCACGGTCGAGTTCCGCCAGTGCGTCGTCATTCTTGCCTGCATCGACGAGCATCGATGCTCGGTCGATGCGCGCGGCCGTGTCGGTGGGCTCCAATTCGAGATACGCCGCGAGCTCAGAGGCACCCTCGTCGAGTTTCTTCTGCGAGATCAGGGCCTGAGCCAATCCCTTATGCGCCTGCGCCGACGCATCGTCAGCCGGATGCAGCGACAGAGCCGCACGGAACTGTGCCTCAGCCTCGTTTACGCGGCCGGACCTGAGCAGCGCGAATCCGAGAGAAAGCCGGACGTTGGTATCTTTATCGTAGAGTTTCTCGGCGGCTTCGTACTGCTCAATGGCGGGCTGCAATTTTCCGCTTCGTTCGAGGGACGTGCCCAAGAGCCATCTTATGTGCGCATCTTCGGGTTTCATTTCCGCCGCCCGTTGCAGAGGTTCCACCGCGGCGGAGGGGTCGCTTGCGAGAAGCGTAAGTCCGAGGTTCAAATACGCCGCGGACATCTTGGGGTCGAGCGAAATTGCTTTTTCGTACTCGCTCTTCGCGTCCGCGGGCCGCTTCAGAGCCGTGTACACGTACCCGAGGTCGTAGTGCACGCCGGCGTCGTCCGGTTTCTTCGCGAGGTAATCCTGATAGTTTTGCGCGGCGGTTTCGTAATCCTGGCGGTCGATTGCTTCCTGCGCTGCGGAGAGAAGGCGGTTGAGAGCCTGTGCGGCAGGATCGGCAGGAATGCGTTTCTTCGTTACGCCGACGGTCTGCGCGTAAACTCCCAGGAAGACGCCGGGCACAACGCACAGCGCGCAGCAGGCCACCGCGCTCCTGAGCAATCTCATACCGTGGACCGATTTTCTCCCTGCGACTTCGGCTTTGCCGGCGAAAGATGCGTTTCGTGATTCCCGCCGCTGCGGGAATTGAGCGCGCGCGCCAGGAATCTCCCGGTATGCGACTGTGAATTCCGCGCCACCTGCTCCGGAGTTCCCACGGCGACCACGCGCCCGCCGGCGTCCCCGCCTTCCGGCCCGAGGTCTACAATCCAGTCAGCCGACTTCATCACATCCAGATTGTGTTCGATGATCAGCACGGATGCCCCGCCTTCGAGCAGTTTCCGGAACGCCGTCAGCAGCTTCTGAATGTCATCGAAGTGCAGGCCCGTGGTCGGCTCATCGAAGATATACAGAATCCCGCTGTTGTCCTGCCGCGTGAGATGCGCGGCGAGCTTCAGGCGTTGCGCTTCTCCCCCGGAAAGAGTCGTCCCCGATTGCCCGAGGCGCAGGTAGCCGAGCCCGACTTCTTCGAGCACACGGAGCCGCGAGGTCACCTTATGATGCGCGGCGAAAAACGCGAGCGCCTCGCGCACGGTCATCTGCAACACGTCGTGGATGTTCTTGTCCCGGTAACGGACATCGAGCACGCTGCTTTTGTACCGCGTCCCGCGGCACTCTTCGCAGATCAGCTCCACGTCCGCCAGAAAGCGCATTTCCACGGTCACGGTGCCATCGCCCTGGCAGGCCTCGCATCTTCCGCCGGGGATGTTGAACGAAAAATGTCCCGCGCCCAGGCCTCGCTTCTTCGCTTCCGGCGTGGAGGCGAAAACCTCGCGGATGGAATCGAACGCCTTCAGGTACGTTGCGGGGTTGGATCGCGGCGTGCGGCCGATGGGAGATTGATCGACCATCTCGACCGCCTGGATCGCGGCGTCTCCTTCGATGCGGTCGCAGCATTCGCGCCAGTTTCCCCCGGTGCGCTTCGCCTCGAGAGCTTTGTAAACAACGTCGTACACGAGCGTCGATTTTCCGGAGCCCGAAACGCCCGTAACCGCCACGAGCATCCCCAGCGGAATCGTAAGATCGACGCCCTGAAGATTGTGGCTCCGCGCCCCCATGATCTTCAGAAACTTTCCGTGCGGCTTTCGCCGCCGCGCCGGGACGGCGATCCGCAGGTCCCCCCGGAGGTAGCGTCCCGTGAGAGATTGCGCGTCCGCGAGCAATTCCGCGCGCGTTCCCGCGAAAATCAGCTCTCCGCCGTGCTCGCCCGCGCCGGGACCAAGATCGAGAATGACGTCAGCCGCGAGAATCGTGTCCGGATCGTGCTCGACCACGAGCAGCGTGTTTCCCAGGTCGCGCAACCCCTTGAGGATTTCAATCAGCCGGCCCGTATCCCGCGGGTGCAGGCCGATCGACGGTTCGTCGAGCACGTAGAGCGCACCGACAAGTTGCGAGCCGAGCGATGTAGCCAGCTGGATGCGCTGCGCTTCGCCGCCGGAAAGAGTCGAGGTGAGCCGGTCGAGCGTGAGGTAGTCGAGCCCCACTTCATCGAGAAACCGCAGCCGCTGCTGAATCTCTTCGAGGATCTTTTCGGCGATCACCATTTCAGCGGGGCTGAGCTTCAGCCCGTCGAAGAAGGGACGCGCCTCCTTCACCGTCAACTGGCAGACCTCGGTGATCGAACGACCGGCAATCTTGACGGCGCGCGCTTCGGCCCGGAGCCTTGTCCCGAGGCAATCGGGGCATGTGGCGTAACCACGGTAGCGGCTCAGAAACACGCGCACGTGCAGCTTGTATTTCTTGCGCTCGAGCCAGCCGAAGAATCCCTTCACTCCGGGGAAATCTTCTTTCTTGTCGCCCTCGAGAATGGCGTTGCGCTGCGCCGCGGTGAGCTCGCGGTACGGCACGTCCACCGGAATCCCTTTCGCGCGCGCGAATCGCCGCATCTCCATCGCCAGTTGCCTGTACCGTGGCTTCGTCCACGGCTCGATGGCGCCCTCGGCGAGCGATTTTCCTTTGTCAGGTACGACGCGGTCGAGATCGAAATCGATTGTGTTGCCGAAGCCCTGGCAACGCGGGCACGCGCCGTAGGGGTTATTGAACGAGAACAAGCGAGGCTCAGGCTCCTGATAGGACGCGCCGCACTTCTTGCAATCGAATCGCTCGTTGAATACGAGCTTTTCCGGAGTACGGTCCTCGGAATCGTCGGCGACAAATTGCAGGATGGCTTCTCCCTGGCCTTCCCGGTAGCAGATCTCGATCGAGTCCATTAGACGCGAGCGTATTTCCGGCGAAAGCGAGAGCCGGTCCACGAGCACGTACACGGGTTTCGCGAAGTCTACATCGAGGAGCTCTTCCGGCGTGGAAAACTCGAACACCCGCCCGGCCTGATACAGGCGATTGAACCCGCGCTTGCGCAGGCTCGTCAGAGACTGGCGGATTGCGTCCGGAGCAGGGCGGGCCGCTTTTCGCGACCGCGGAGCGGCGCTTTCTTGTGCTGCGCCTAGAACAGGCTCCGGCCCGAGCGCCAATCGGTATAGCACGTAGAATCGCCGTCCCTCGGGCAGAGCCAGCACGCGGGCCGCGATCTCGTCGAGCGTGTCCTTCCGGACTTCCTCTCCGCAGCGGAAGCAGAAAGTGTGACCCGCGCGCGCATACAGTAGCCGCAGATAGTCGTAGATTTCCGTGGCGGTTGCGACCGTGGACCGCGGGTTGCGCGTGGAATTCTTCTGCCGGATGGAGATTGCCGGAGCGATTCCCGTGATCTCGTCCACGTCGGGCTTCTCGATTCGCTCGAGGAATTGGCGCGCGTAGGCCGAAAGCGACTCGATATAGCGCCGCTGGCCCTCGGCATAAAGCGTGTCGAACGCCAGGCTGGATTTGCCGGAGCCGGATACGCCGGTTACCACGGTGATGGCGTTGTGCGGGATGGTGAAGTCGATGTTCTTGAGGTTGTGGACGCGCGCACCGCGGACGCGGATTTCCTCGGCGTCGTCCGCCGCGCCTGCTACGGGGGCCGCGTGCGGCGGGGCTGAATTCGCGGGAGCCTTCTCAGTGCGTTCCGTCGGCATGGGCTTAAACCATCGATTATACGCCGGGGCGCAAATCGCGGCAAACCGCAGAGAGGACCGTGGAATTCGTGAGAAGCGATTGCCAAACCACGGTTGTGTGTGTAATAAGCTGAGGTGTATGCGAGGTATTCACATCCTGTCCGCCTGCATACTCCTCGCATGCCTCTCCGCCGAGGCTGCCGACAAGATTTCGCTAGCTGACCTTCCCAAGCATGCTATTGATGAGTCCCAGCTCACGGTTTCCGGAGCCCCGCCTTTCCATCTCAAGGCCATAGTTTTCGAGAAGACCGACCGCCATAACGATAGCCATAACGCCGAGATCGAAGAGTTCTGGGTCGCTCCCGACAAGTGGCGGCGCACGATCACGGCGAATGGATTTGGGGAGGTGCTCGTTATGAACGGCGACAAAGCAAGCGAGCAGTTAAATGGCGACTACTATCCAAACTGGCTCCGTACGATCGTAAACGCAATTTTCGATCCGGGCGCAGCGCTGGAAGGCGTCGATTTGACAAAGTCGAACGATACGGCGATAGGGCGCGTCATCATACCAAACACTGTCGTGCCCGCGGCAATCTCAGGGCCGCACGTATGCCGACGATTCATGTTTCTGGCGGCGGATCCGCCAGTAACTAACAAAGTGTTTTCGACCTATTGTTTTAACGAAGTTCTGCTGGAATCCGTCTCTGCGCCTGGGTACGATGCTTCCTACTCAAGCTACAAGAAAGTCGTAAGTAAGCAGGTCGCTCGAACGATTGACGAGTACATCGAGCCCGGAACGGAGCTCGAGGCGCGCGTAGAGGAACTGGAAGAATTGACATCGCCAGACGAGGCCTTGTTTGCCATGCAGCAGTCCAGCGCGCCATTGAGAACGCTGATCGTCAGTGAATCAACTTTGCGCAGCTTGATCGCAGATGCGCACGAGATTCAGTGGCCTCCGATGGCACGAGGGCGAAATCCCGGAACGCTTAGCATCTATGTCTGCGTAGATCGTGCAGGTCACGTCCGCGAAACGTACTCGCTTAATTCCGATAGCCCCGATATGGCCCAGGCCGCGCGCGAGCAGGTAATGAAATGGTCCTTTAAGCCCGCATCCAACCATGGCGCCAGTGTCCAGATCGAATCGATTCTGACATTTGGGTATCACGCGCCGGCGTTTCCTAAGAAGAAGTAGTCTATGCCGGTCGGAAATGTTGTCTGGCACGGAGCGGCGTGGTCAGTCGCCCGAAGCCGCTTTCGGCGCGTAATATCCAGTCCGCGTGCGTACCGAGAGTTTCCCGCGCCCTTTCGGCGGGATCACCTGGACTTGCAGCGCGCGAAAACTTCCGTCCCTGGCGGTGTTCGACGGGTAGTATCCGAGCGTGTATTGGTTGCGAATCTCGCGCGCCACCTGTTCGCAAACCGGGGTCACTTGTTCGAGGTTGTCGGGAAAGTACGCCAGTCCGCCCGTGGCTTCCGCCAGCTCCGTGAGGACCTTCCTCGAGCGGCGGACCATTCTCTTCTCGTTCTTTAGATCGTCTTCGCTGTACACGCCGATTGCGTAAATCGTCGCGTTGGATTGCTCCGCAGCCTTGATGGTTTCCTCGAAGGACTTTTGGCTGGCATCGTCATCCCCGTCCGTGATGACCAGAAGAACTCTCTTGTCCTTGTGTCCCTTCTTCACGTGGTCGAGCGATCCAATCACGGCGTCGTAGAGAGCGGTGCTGCCGTGCGTTTCGATCCGCGAAAGAGCATCGCTGAGGTTCTTTTGATCGTTGGTGAAGTCGCCGTCCGTATCGAGGTAATACTCGTCATTGAAATTGACGACGAACGCCTCGTCCTGCGGGTTGCTCGTGCGGACGAACGTCATCGCCGCGGCGTTCACCTGCTCCCGCTTCTCACGCATGCTCCCGCTGTTGTCGACCACGAGCCCCATGGTGACGGGAATATCGTCGCGGGAGAACATGGCGATCTTCTGCTCGATCTTTTCCTCGAAGACGCGAAAATTCCCCAGCTTCAGTTCGGGAACGAACTCGCCTCGCGCGTCCGCCACGGTGACGTGCAGCACCACCAGATCCACATCGGCCTTGATCCTGTGGTCGGATGACGTTGCCTGGCCCGGCGGGGGAGGCGGGCCGGATGCCCCCAGAGACGGCGGCAAGTTTTGCGCGAAAGCGCATGGGCACGCGACGAGAGCGGCCAAAAAGAAGACCTTTAGAATAAAGGCGGGCAAGCGCCTAGTGGCTGGGCGCGAAATATCCGCTCTTGGCGAACACGTTGAGCGGAGGCAGACCCTTGGGCGGGTGGAGCTTGACTTTGATCTTGCGCCATTTTCCATCATGCTTACGCGCGCTTGGTTGATATCCGAGCACATACTGATTGCGCAGCTCCATGCTGATTTTCGTCGCGATATCCGGCAGCTCGTTCACGTTTTGCACGACGAACGCGCGGCCGCCGGTCATCATCGTCAGATCGTTCAGAAGAGAGGGGCCTTCCCGCTCCTCAGTCGTCGGGCCGCCATCGGGTTCGAAGAGCCCGATGGAGTAAATCTGAACGTCCGCTTCCCGCACGAACTTGCGGATTTCCGTTTCGCTGTACCTGCTATGATTATCGCCTCCGTCCGATATGATGAGCAAAGCTTTCTTTGTGTTGTGTGCTCCTCTCATCTGGCTCAGACCGAGATAAACCCCGTCGTAGAGCGCGGTCAATCCGTGCGCCCCGGTGTACATGAGGCGGTCCTGCAGTTGATCGACGCTGCCCGTGAAGGGACTGATGAGCTGGGCGCGGTCGTTGAAATTCACCAGAAAGAATTCGTCCTGCGGATTGGCCGTCCGGAAGAACTGCACGGCCGCCTGCCGCGACTTGTCGATCTTGTCCGACATGCTCCCGCTCATGTCGAAGATGACGCCGATCGACACCGGCACGTCCTGGCTCGAAAAGCGGATGATCTCCTGCTCGATGCCGTCCTCAAACACGCGAAAATCCTGCTGCTCAAGCCCCGTCACGAGACGTCCCAGCGGATCCGTGACCGATGCGCCCACCAGCGTCATTTCCGTTTCGGTGCGGATAGGCTGGCCGCGCTTAACCTTGGCAACATCAGAGGGAGCCGGCGCTTCAGGACCGGCGGGAAGTCCTTGGGCCCGGACAGGCGATGCGAGGGGACTACTTAGCAGGACGCCGAGAGCCGCGCATACAGCCACCCACATCCAGATCCGACCTGGCCGTGTGGCGCGGTGTTTCACGATGCCCCCAAACGCCCTACGCTTGGATTCTACCACCAGAGCTTCTCAAAGCAAGAGGCGGCTGTTTCGTCATTCTCGGCTGCGGCCGGAGAGCTCGCTTCTCCGTGCTAATATGCCATCGACACCGGGGACACGAAACTTTATGCCGCAACCCCAATCCGCGAGAGTCCTGGCCGTGATTCCGGCGCGGCATGCCTCCTCGCGCTTTCCGGGGAAGCCGCTCGCTGCGATTTCTGGCCAGCCGATGATTCAGCGTGTCGTCGAGCGAGTGCGTCGAGCCGGGCTTGTCTCCCGGGTTGTGGTCGCGACGGATGAGCCCAGCATCAAGGAAGCCGTCGAAGCCTTCGGCGGGGAAGCGATTCTCACCCGGCACGACCACC
>JAIQEW010000018.1 GCA_020073605.1 Terriglobia bacterium | reverse complement strand
GCAAAGGCTTGGCGCGCGGTGCGACCGAACGGTGAGTCGAAACGCGTCGGGCGTGCGATTTGTCCATTTCATACGATAGTACTAATCTTTATATGAAATTGCAAGGGTTATTTATGACCAATGGCGCGGCGACTCAGGCCCCTTTGAGTTCGTGGGAGGTAAAGGCGAGCCAAACCTCCCGGGTCTTAAAGGCCCGGAGGTCGCGGGAAGTTTTTAGCTTGACACCTCTATTCCACCCAATTATGATGAAAGGCGAGGGAGTCACAAATCATGACGCTTGACGCTGAACAATTTCGGGCGGCCATGCGAGCCTGGACCTCGGGAGTGACCGTTGTAACCGCCGCCTTTGAAGGCGAACAGCACGGGATGACGGTCAGTTCTTTCACGTCCATTTCGCTGGATCCGCCAATGATCGTTATCTCTTTGCACACGGAAAGCCACACTCACGCCCTGGTCAGCCGGGCCGGGGCGTTTGCGGTGACCATTCTGTCCTCCAACCAACAAGCCATCTCTGAGCGGTTCGCTGGCCGGCTTTCCGAGACCGAGAGCCGCCTGGAAGGCCTGGAAACCGAAACACTGGTAAGCGGCGCTCCGTTCCTGAAAGGTGGACTAGCCTATCTCGATTGCCGTGTGACCCAAATCATACCTTCGGGTATGAATACGCTCTTTATCGCGGAAGTTATAGCAACACGCGTGAGAACTGCGCGGAGCTACGACCATACCCGGGCGTTGGTCTACCATGACCGGAAATATCACAAACTACAGGACTAGAGGTTTTATCCGCAAATGAGCAAAGATTCTATCCGCAGTAGTAAAAACACCTACCATCTTCGACAGATGAGACGGATTTCGCAGATGCGGCATATGGAAAAACATAGATTTAACAATGAGTCGCGAAAATGCAGGTCTATTTCGCAATGATGCCGGGCGGACAGGAAATTTTTGATAGGAAAAGCGAGGGCGGGGCAAGATGGACGACAAATTGACTTCGGATGAGAAAAAAACCTTGCTGCGCGTGGCACGCGAGGCTATGGAGCACGGCGTGCGCAGCGAGAAACTTCCTGCGCTGGACCTGGAGAGCATGCCTCCGCGGCTGCGAGAAGAAGGCGCTTCATTTATAACGCTGACAATTCACGGCAACCTGCGGGGCTGCATCGGCGCGTTGGAACCTTATCAACCGCTGGTGCAGGATGTACAGGAGCATGCCCTGGCGGCTGCGCTGGAAGACCCGCGTTTCCCGCCGGTCATGGTTGATGAACTGGAGAAGATCGAGATCGAAATCTCCCGCCTCACGGTTCCGGAAAGACTGACGTATACAGACGCCGAAGATCTGCTCGCCAAACTGCGTCCGCACGTGGATGGCGTGATCCTGCGGGATGGCTTCCGCAGGGCGACGTTCCTGCCGCAGGTGTGGGAGAAGCTGCCGGACAAGGCGGAGTTCCTGGATAACCTGTGTTACAAGATGGGGACCGCACCGGATACATGGCGACGCAAGGCGCTGGAGGTGTTGACTTATCAGGTAGAAGAGTTCCACGAATAATAATGAGGAAAGATCATTATCTCCAAAGGTGGCGATACCGTTCCGGGCCAAGACCCACCCCGGCCCCCCTTCGCTACGCTTCGGGATGCTTCGCGATCCCCTAAAGGGGAGGGAGAAGTCCGAATTTTTGATGGTGGCGGGCATTCGCCCGCCACCATCAAAAATTCGGATGCTTTAGAGGCATGAACGACTGAGGGAAAAAAGCGCGATCTACATTGCTGACAGGGCAAAATGGCAGTCTGCCTTACGTTACGAAATTGTATTGTGAATTCATCGTGCGCTGTAATACAATCTAACCATGGCTGAAGACCCAGACCGGATGTTCGAAGATGCAATCGAAGCCTTGCGGCAGGGCGACCGGCCGCGCGCCAAAGAGATCCTGACAAACCTTATCCAAGCCGACCAGAACAACGCAAAATACTGGGTGTGGATGAGCGGGGCAGTGGAGACAACCAAGCGCCCGCAAGCACAGTGAGATGACAGCGATCGCTGCAATTCGATCGGACGACGCGCTCAAACGCTTTTTCTATATTTCCATCATCGTGCACTCCACCTTCGTCGCGCTGGCGGTGATCTCCGCCATCTTCTCGGCCCGCGAAGGCAATTGGGGCGGGCCGGGCGGCTCGATAACGGTGGGCATCGTCGGCAACGTGCCCGCGATTCCCTTGCCCCAGCCGGACGCCGTCTCGCCGAATCGCGTGGTGGATGAATCGAAGGGCCTTTTCAAGTCCGAGCCTGCGCCAGTGCCCAAGCCTCCTCCGGATGCGACGCCGATTCCGAAATTCGAGCGCAACAAACCGCCGAAGTACGTGACGCGCCCGTCGAAGGTGCTCGAGAATCCCACGCCTCCTCCGACCAATGCGGTCCCCTACGGCGGTGGCGGCACGCCGGCGATTCCGACAACGTCGTTTGCTCTGGGCGCAGGCACCACGCAGGCGGGGCTCGGATTCACCGGAACATCGGGCGGCGACTTCGGGTCGCGCTTTTCGTGGTACGTCGAAGCGGTGCAGCGCCGCATCAGCGGCAACTGGTTGCAATCCGGCGTGGACCCCAGCGTGGCGTATGCGCCGCGTGTGATTGTGACGTTTACGATTTTGCGGGACGGAACAATTACAAACGCGCAAGTCACCCATTCGAGCAACAACTATTCGGTGGACAGCTCGGCGCTTCGCGCGGTCCGCGAATCAAACAAGCTCAATCCCCTGCCGCCGGAGTACAGCGGGTCGAATGTGAACGTGGAGTTCTGGTTTGATTTTCACCGCTGACGGATCGTGCGGGCCAGTTAAGGGCGGGTTCTGATGAAAAGGACATTCAAATCTCGGTCGGTCTTGCTGGCCGCGCTCGTCATTCTCGGGTCGTGCACGCTGCAACCTGCCGCGGCGCAGGACTGGTTCAAGACGGGCACGGGCCTCGGCGTTTCGAAGGCGCGCGTCGCCGTGCCTGACACGGCCGCCCGCTCGACTGATGCCCAGCCCCTGGCAAAAACATTTCACGACGTCTTGTGGTCTGATCTCGACTATTCCGGAATTCTCGACCTGGTAAGCCCGAGTTTTTATCCGGTGCAGGTGCCGAGCCAACCGAGCGAATTGAAGGCGCAGGATTGGGCCGCCGCGCCGGCCAACTCATACATGGTTGCTTACGGCAATCTCACGGTGGAGGGAACGAATCTCGCGTTCGCCGGCTTCCTCTCCGACGTGCACAATCCTGCGGCGCCCCTCGCGCTTCAGAAAATCTATCGTGGGGCCGCCACGGACGCGGATGCCCGCCGCCTCGCCCACCAATTCGCGGACGACATCATCGGCGTCCTCAGCGGCGGCCAGACCGGCGTAGCTCAGACGAAGATCGGCTACGTGAGCAGCCGGAGCGGCAACAAGGAAATTTGGGTGATGGATTACGATGGCGCGAGCCAGCAGCAGATCACGCACCTGCGATCGATTTCGCTCACACCCCGATGGTCCCCGGACGCAACGCGCATCGCGTTCACCTGCTATGAACCATTTCGCACGGTCACATCGGCGCAAATCTGCATCTACTCAACCGTGTCGAACCGGCTGATTGCTTTCCCGCGCTTTCGGGGGACGAATAGCTCACCGGCATGGTCCCCGGACGGCTCGGAGATTGCGTTCATGTCGAGCCAGAATGGCGACCCCGAGATTTACGTGGCGGATTCGGGCGGCGCGCATCTGCGGCGCGTCACGTTCGCGGCGGGCGTGAGCACCTCACCGACGTGGAATCCGAAAACCGGGAAGCAGATGGTGTTTGTGAGCGATCGCGCGGGCACGCCGGTGCTCTATCTTGCGAACTCCGACGGATCGAACGTGGAGAAACTCGACCTGCCGGACATGGGCTACGTGATCGATCCGGCATGGTCGCCGAACGGGCAATTGATCGCATTCAGCTGGCGGCGCCCGAGCGGGAATTACGACATCTACGTGATGGACATCGTGACCCGGCAACTGGTGGAGCTGACGAAGGACCAGGGCCGCAACGAGCGCCCCAGCTGGGCGCCCGATGGCCGCCACCTGGTTTTTGAATCAACGCGCACCGGCACGCGCCAGATCTGGTCCATGCTGGCCGACGGCAGCCAGCCGCACGAGTTGACGTTTGAAGGGCAAAACGAATCGCCCAATTGGTCGTCGAAGTGAGCTTTCGGCGGGTGCATTTTCTCCGGGCCTGGAGTCGCAACCCGTTTCATCTGGCAGTAACGGTTCGATAGGTATAAATTTACGTGCGGCGGTACTGCAGCGCCCTCGCGCTGACGCCGAAGGAGGCACTCCATGCAGCAAGGTTCGATTCGCAAGTTTGCGCTGGTGTTCGGCCTGGTGGCTCTTGCCCTAGTGGGAGGCGGCTGCAAGAAGAAGGTGGCGGCCACGCCGCCCGCACCACCTCCGGCTCCGCCGGCGCAGCCGACCGTGACGCTCAACGCGTCGCCTTCGACGGTCAATTCCGGACAGACCGTGACGCTTTCCTGGTCGTCCACCAACGCCACGGACCTCGATATCGAACCGGGCATTGGAAAGGTCGCGCCGCAGGGCTCGACTCCGGCGAATCCTACCCAGTCCACTACGTACACGATCACGGCGACCGGCCCGGGCGGCAGCGCCACGGCCACGGCGCACGTGGACGTGAACGCGCCTCCTCCGCCACCGCCCCCTCCGGCGGCCGCGCAGCCGAGCATGAGCGACCTGTTCGACCAGAACGTCAAGGACGCTTACTTCGACCTCGACAAATCCGACCTTCGACCGGACGCTCGCGCCACGCTGACCAAGGATGCGGAGTTTCTGCGCTCGTATCCGCAGGCTCGCGTCTCGCTCGAGGGCCATTGCGACGAGCGCGGATCGACCGAATACAACCTGGGACTCGGCCAGCGCCGGGCCGATTCCGCCAAGAATTTCCTCGTCTCGCTCGGCATTTCCGCCGACCGGATGACCACCGTGAGCTACGGGAAGGAGCGCCCGGTCTGCACCGAGCACAACGAATCGTGCTGGCAGCAGAACCGCCGCGCCCACTTCGTACTCTCTAAGTAATTCTTCATTCGCGCCCGGGGCAACGGCGGCGGCCGATGCGCCGCTGCTCCGGGCAGAGTGAACGGCCCTTTTCAAGGAGGCATGCCTTTGCGCACACGATGGCTCGCGCTGGTACTCGCAGCAATGTTTTTCGGGGCTCTCGGCGGGACGATTCTCGCGCCTACGCCCGCCGGCGCCATCTCGAAGGAAATGATCGAGCTCCAGCAGCAGGTCGCCCAGATACTCCAGACTCAGCAGGAGCTGCGCAGCGCCATCGACACCAACAGTGCCTCCGTTAAGACCCTCGTGCAGCAGTCGCTCGATTCCGTCAACAAGCTGAGCGGAGAAATGGGAACGCTGCAGAAGGCCGTCCAGGAAGTTCAGGCGAACACGGGCGCCCGCATCGACACGATGACCCAGCAGACGCAGGGGCTTTCGGATAATTTGCAGGACGTCCAGGCGCGCGTGGGAAAGCTCTCGCAACAATTGACCGACGTCCAGAACCTACTGCAAAGCATCGATGCGAAGGTTTCCGGCGGCGCTACTGGCGCGCCCACGAGCAATCCTATCGGAGCGTATAACCCGGGGGCTACGACAGGCGGGACCTCGCCAGCCGGCGGGATGCCGCCGATATCCGCCGACACGCTCTACCAGAATGCCCTGCGCGACTACACCAGCGGGAAGTACGATCTCGCGCACCAGGAATTTTCCGACTACATACGGAACTTTCCTTCCAACGATCTGGCTTCGAACGCGCAGTTCTATCTGGGCGAGGTCGCGTACGCGCAGGGGGATTTCAAGAGCGCCATCGCGTCTTACGACAACGTGCTGGTGAACTATCCGAAGAGTTTCAAACTGGCGGCTTCCCTGCTGAAGAAAGGGCTGGCTGAGCTCGAGACCGGCCTGAAAGCCTCCGGCACACGCGATCTTCGCGAAGTTATCCGCCGGTTCCCGGGCTCGGACGAGGCCAGACGCGCGCAAGCCAAGCTCCACGAAATCGGCGCCGCACCGACATCCCGGACCCGCTGACCGCCCGTCCTAAGCCCGTAGAAAGTCCGCCTGCCAATCGCGAACCATCTTCTTGATGACCTTGCGGTCGGTGAGCTTATCCTGCAAAACCTTGCGCGCCAATTCCGGCAACTCCGCGTCGCTCGCGAACCGTAGCGCGACCAACTGTCCGACCTCGAATTCCGGGATGCGCGACTGCAGGTCGGCGGGCAACAGCTGCTGCAATCGCAGCCGCATCTCGAGCCGGATGACGCGGTCCTGGACCGTGAGCGCAAAAATGCGCACGGCAAACGCGAGCACGAACAGCGCGATCGCCACCAATAGCGCGATCACGGATTCGGCGGAAAAGGCGTGCACCACGCGGTAAATCGACCACCCGACGTTGATAAGAAAAATGGGCGCCGCGATGAAGTGAAATGCCGGGACAAACTTAGCGTGATTCTCGAAATTCTGCGTCTTCTGTGCCATATTCGCCGCTCCGACGGAAGGATTTGAATACCGTGCGCGGATTCTAGCAGATTCCCCCTCCGGATTCGCCTTGCACAGCGCCCGGGGCCTAACCGTGTTGTCCGGCCTTCTAATTTCCAGCCGCCAGCCTCGCCTTTTGCGTTATACTCCCGCGCATGTCAGTCAACAAAGCTATCCTGGTTGGGCGGCTCGGACGCGATCCCGAGACGCGCTACACGTCAGGCGGCCAGGCCGTCTGCAACTTTTCCATTGCCACCGATTCAACCTACAAGGACCGTTCCGGCGAACGCCAGAAGCGCACCGAATGGCACCGGATCGTGCTATGGGGCAAGCTCGCTGAGATCGCCCAACAGTATCTGAAGAAGGGCCATCTCGTTTTCATCGAAGGGCGGATACAGACGCGCGAGTGGGAAGACAAGCGCGACGGCCAGAAACGCACGACAACCGAAATTGTGGGCAACGAAATGCGCATGCTCACATCCCGCGCGGAAGGCGCCGCTGCCGGCGCAGGTGCCGGGGCGGGCTCCGGAATGGGGCACGGCCGCTCGGCCGATGCCGATTTCGATGCCGCGGGGCCCGGGCCCGACGAAGCGTCCGCGCCCGCCCCAGAAATCTCCGACGAAGACATTCCGTTCTGACGATTCGTCAAACACTTTCGGCACACAACCTAAAGCTTTCTGCACTCCCGTGCATAGTAAAGGCCGAGTGAGATATCGGGGACGGGGCGAACGTATTGCTACTTCTGTGCGGGTTTGCCGTTTGAGGGCGGAGCAGGACTCTCGGTACCAATTCCTTCGATCGCATCTTCATCATCGAGCGCGGGCAACGTCGGCAGGACTTCCGCGGCAATCGAGCGGTTGTGAATCACGACGTCTTTCTTCAGCTTGCCGTCACGAAATTCCACCGCCCTTTTTGCGTACTGGGCGATATCCGGCTCGTGAGTGACGATCACGACCGTCAGGCCGTGCTGATCGTTCAACTGTTGCAGGATGTCCATGATCTCGACGCTCGTGCGGCTGTCGAGGTTCCCGGTCGGCTCATCGGCCAGCAAGAGCGAGGGGTTGTTCACCAGCGCCCGTGCGATCGCCACGCGTTGCTGCTGCCCGCCTGAAAGCTGCGAGGGAAAATGTCCCGCGCGGTCGGACAAACCCACGCGCTTGAGCGCTTCTTGGGCCCGGCGGGCGCGCTCTTCGATGGGAACTCCGGCATAGATCGTCGGCAGCTCCACGTTTTCAAGCGCCGACGTGCGGGCGAGAAGATTGAATTGCTGGAATACGAAACCGATCTTCTGGCTGCGGATCTTGGCCAGTTCGTCTTTCGAGAACCCGGAGACGTCTTTCCCGTCGAGAAAGTAGCGCCCCTTCGTCGGCTTGTCGAGGCATCCGAGAATGTTCATGAGCGTCGATTTCCCCGAACCCGAAGCGCCCATGATCGCCACGAATTCGCCGGGATAGATTTCCAGCGACACGCCTCGCAGCGCCTGCACCTGTACTTCGCCGAGATCGTACGTCTTGTAAATCCCATCCAGCCGGATCGTCGGCGTCGTTGCGGATGCAGCGGGAGCCGGAGAAACGGGCGGGGCTTGCGCGATGGTGGGGTGTTCGTTCATGGGGTTCAGCAGGGCGCGAGCGCCCTTACGGGAATCTTAAGGCGCCAGTCAAGCGAGTGGCCGCAACCGGATTCGCGCACGTCGCACGCGGCGTGTTCGGGCCTCCGCTAGTGCCCGGCGTCTTTCTTCCGCTGTTCGTCGTATTGCTTGATGTTCTGATCGAACTTCGCCAACTGCTCCTGATTCAGCATGGCGCGAACCTGAGCGCGGCCTTCCTGGCGGATCTGCTCCTTTTGCGCGTCGAGAGGAGCGTAGAGCGCCTGCCAGCGGTTATGCGTATTTTCGAGAATCGTGGCGAGCTGCTTCGCCTGATCGGGCGTCAGTTGCAGCTCGCGCGTCGACTCGACGACGATCTGCTGCCGCGTCACCTTCGCAGGCGGCGCCGCGGGCTTCTCGCCCCACACACGCGCGCCCCAGAGGTGGTTACCCACTCCTCCGAACACGCCGCCCAGCAGGAAAACCAGGAAAAAGAGCACTGCCGCCTCGCGGCGGCCCTTCTTAGTTGCTTCCATGGGTTGTCTCCGCCACCATCAGCAGGCCTTCATCCGCGCTGGCGGGCGCGCCAGCCGGCTCGGGAGAGAAAATGTCGTGCACAACGGTAGGACGCACCTCCGCGATGTTCGGTTGCGAACGGTTGCCCCAGCCCGCGTCGTACGTGAGCATCGCCACCAAGGCCAGCGCCGCCGTCGCAGCGAACCTCCATCCGACCGACACGAAGGGCTGCCAGAAGCCTGCCCGGTCGGCGGCCTGCTCCTGGGCTGCGCGAATCCGCGCCATCACGGTGCGTGCAAATGCGGGGCTGGGCTCGGGCGACGGGGCCGCGGCTCTGAGCAAGCGCGTGCTCGCGGCGGCCGCCTCAAGCGCTTCGCGGCAACCCGCGCAGCTCTTCCAGTGTTCCGCAGCGCTCTTCGCGTCCGCGATATTCAGCTCCCCGCTGAGATAGTCCTCCAGCAGCGGTTCATACTTCGCGCATGCTGCACTTTTGAACTCCGCGTCTGTTGCCATGACTTTTACTCCTTCCCGCGCGAGGGCGATGCGGCGCCCGCCTTCGCGCCGGCTCCGCCCCGGCGCCGGTAGATATCCATCACCCGGCCCCGCGCGCGGAACAATCGCACCTTAACGGTATTCACGTTCAGACTGAGAATCTCCGCCAGTTCCTGCACCGAAAACCCTTCCATTTCCTTCAACACCAGTAGTTGCCGGTCCTGCTCCGGGAGCGCGGAGAGCAGCCGATCGAGAACTTCCCGCGTTTCAGCGCGGTCGCTCGGGCCCTCCGGCGGACGGTCGGCCGATACAATCCCGTCCAGCCGCGACACCTGCTCCTCGGACAAATCCGCCTCGTACACCAGAGGCCGCACCTTCTTCTTCCTCAAGTAATCCCAGCACTCGTTGACCGCGATCTTGTATAGCCAGGTCGAGAATGCCGCGCGCTGGTCGAATCTCTTGAGCCCAAGGTACGCTTTCAAGAAAACTTGCTGCGCGACGTCCTCCACGTCCTCCGGACGCCTCAGGATGCCACCCACGAGCGCAAACACGCGCTGCTGGTGGCGCCGCACAAGGTCCTCGAACGCCGCCTCCGTCCCGGCCTGGGCCAGGCGGACCAGTTCCCGGTCTTCTTCCTTCTTTCCCCTGCGGTCGATGGGGAAAGCGAGCGCCGGGGCGCTGGCTGCCATACTCTTTGGGACGTCGCTCATTCGCATTCGGTTACGCAGAAAAAGATTCTTGATGCGCTCAATTTTTTCTTGCAGCGGCCACTAGTCCATGTGACAATACCCGCCATGATAATCGGCGACCGCATTCGACTTCTACGTGAAACAAAGAAACTCTCTCAGGGTGATGTTGAGAAGCGCACTGGGCTGCTTCGTTGCTACATCTCGCGCGTCGAGAACGGCCACACTGTTCCGGCGATCGAGACTCTCGAGAAGCTGGCGCGGGCCATGGAAGTGCCGCTCTACCAGCTCTTCTACGACGGCGAAGAACCGCCCGTGCTCCCCAATCTTCCGAAGCGGAAGAGCGCGGACGATATCGCCTGGGGCAGCACCGGTAAGGACGCGCGTTATCTGGGCCGTTTTCGCCGGCTCCTCGGCCGCATCGAAGAGGGCGACCGCCGGCTCTTGCTGTACATGGCCCAGAAGATGGCCAACCGCTAGGGCGTCCCTTCGGCAGTCACTTTCCGCGGCACGGTCCCCTGTTACCAGGCAGCTGGCGGCACAGATATTGTGTCTCTGCACGTCGCGGTCTCTTCTTTCACTCGAAGGACTCCGCCCTTATTCCCATTCTATCGTGCTGGGCGGCTTCGAGCTGATGTCGTAGACAACCCGGTTCACGCCGGGAACCTCGTTCACAATCCGCACCGAGATTTTTTCGAGCACTTCCAAGGGCAGGCGCGACCAATCCGCCGTCATGGCATCGAGCGAATCGACGACGCGCACCGCAATCGTGTCCGCATACGTCCGGCCATCTCCCATCACGCCGACACTGCGAATCGGCAGCAGCACGGCAAACGCCTGCCACACCTTCTCGTAAAGTCCCGCCCGCCGGATCTCTTCCACGACCACCGCGTCGGCTCCGCGCAGCGTTTCCAGCCTTTCGGGCGTAACTTCTCCAACGATCCGGACGGCGAGGCCCGGGCCTGGGAAAGGGTGCTTGACCAATACTTCGTCCGGCAAGCCCAGCTCTCGTCCGATCTGCCGTACTTCGTCCTTGAAGAGATCGCGCAGCGGCTCGATCAGCGCGAACGGCATGTCCTTCGGCAACCCACCCACATTGTGGTGCGACTTGATGACGGCAGAAGGCCCCTTCACCGAGACGGATTCGATCACGTCGGGATACAGAGTTCCCTGCACCAGAAACTTCACGGGCAAACCCGCCTGAGATCCGGCAAGGAGCTTGCGCCCTTCCTCTGCGAACACGGCGATAAATTCGCTGCCGATGATCTTCCGCTTCTGCTCGGGATCGACCACGCCCTTCAATTTCTCGAGAAAGCGTTCCGACGCATCCACGCCGATCACGTTCAATCCCAGGCGCGCGCGCAGCATGTCGAGCGTGTCGGGAAACTCGTTCCATCGCAGCAGCCCCGTATCGACGAACACGTTTGTCAGCCGGTCGCCGATCGCTCGATGGACCAGCGCTGCGGCTACCGTGGAGTCCACTCCTCCACTCAGGGCGCAAATGGCGCGCGCGCCCTCGGCCTGCTTGCGAATCGACGCAACCGTCTCGGCAATGAACCCCGCGCGGTTCCAGTTCTGCTTCGCGCCGCAAATGCCGAACACGAAATTCTGAAGGATTTCCTTGCCGCGATCGGTGTGATTCACTTCCGGATGGAATTCCACCCCGTAGAATTTCTTGCCGGGATTCTCGACCGCAGCAACTGCGTTATCCGTGCGCCCCGTTACGTGAAAGCCCGCCGGCAATCCGACGACGTGGTCCCCGTGGCTGTTCCAGATCTTTAGTTCCCCGGGCAGACCCGAGAAAAGTTTGGACTCGCGTTCGATCTCGAGTTTGGCGGGACCGTACTCCCGCCGCTCGGCGCGCTCCACTTTTCCGCCCAGCGAGTGCGTCAGCCACTGCATGCCGTAGCAGATTCCGAGCAACGGCACTCCCAGCTCCAGGACTTTCGGGTCGCAGACCGGCGCGTCCTTGTCGTACACGGAACTCGGGCCGCCCGACAGCACGATCCCGACCGGTTCCTGCGAGCGAATCTCCTCGACCGAGGCCGTGCACGGAAGGATCGCCGAAAACACCTGCTGCTCCCGGATCCGGCGCGCGATCAGCTGGGTGTACTGCCCGCCAAAATCCAGGACCACGATGCCGCGTTTCGTGCTCACCATTCCTCCGGGCTCTTTCTGCGCCGCTGCTCCACTATTTGCCGTCATTATCTCCCCGCCGCTGGTTCCGCTGGTTACTGTTTCTTTTTAGCCGGCCGTCTCGAAGCCGCGTGCCCTGTCGAGCGTACGCCGTTCATTTCCCCATCCGAAAAGCCGCTCGTTACCTGAGCACGATATTCACGAGTTTTTTCGGCACCACCACCGTCTTCACGATCTCCTTGCCGGACACGAGCGGAGCAATCCGGGCATCGCCAAGCGCGCGCTCTTTCGTTTCGTCCTCGCCCAGACCGTCGTCGACGAGAATCTTGCCGCGCAGGCGACCGTTGATCTGGATGATCACCTCGACTTGTTCCTCGCGCGTCAGGTCCTCGCGGTACGCCGGCCATTTCGCCCGGGAGATTGTGCCCGAATTCCCGAGTATCTCCCACATTTCTTCGGCGATGTGCGGGGTCATCGGCGAAAGCATCAGCACCATGATAGTCAAAACACGCTTCAGGACTACCGGTGAGACTTCCTGATCGAGGGGCTCCTGCGCGTGCAGCTCGTTGACCAGCTCCATGAGCAGCGCGATCGAGGTATTGAAGTGCCAGCGCACCTCGAAATCGTTGGTCACGCGCTTGAGCGTCTGGTGCGCCTTGCGGACCAGCGTCTTTTCCTTCGCCGTCGCCTGCGCAAAGTCCGTTCGCGCGTTCCAATCGATTGGGATTCCGCGGAGCCTCTCCGCGTGCTTTTCCACCAGCCGGTAAACCCTGTTCAAGAAGCGCGCCGACCCCTCGATTCCCTGCTCGCTCCATTCGAGATCTTTTTCCGGCGGAGCTGCAAAGAGCGTGTACATCCGGCCGGTGTCGCAGCCGTACTTGTCGGCCATCTCAATCGCGCCGACCACGTTGCCGCGCGACTTCGACATCGCCACTCCGCCCTTTTGCACCATGCCCTGCGTGAAGAGCCGCGCAATCGGCTCGTCGTGCTTCACCAGACCGAGATCGCGCATCACCTTGCAGAAGAACCTCGAATAGAGCAGGTGCAGGATCGCGTGCGTGATGCCCCCGACATACTGGTCGATCGGAAACCAGTAGCCGACTTTTGCCTTATCGTAAGGCGCCTTGTCGTTTTGCGGGTCGGTATAGCGGTAGAAGTACCAGGAGGAATCGACGAACGTGTCCATCGTGTCCGTCTCACGCCGCGCGGCCCCTCCACACTTGGGACACTTCGTGTTGACGAATTCCGGCACGCTCGCAAGCGGTGACTGCCCTTGCCCCGTGAGCGCCACTTTTTCCGGCAGCCGCACGGGCAATTGGTCGTCCGGCACGGGAACGATGCCGTCCTTCTCGCAGTAAATCACCGGCATCGGCGTGCCCCAGTAGCGCTGCCGCGAGATGCCCCAATCCTTCAGGCGATAGGTCGTCTCCGCTTCGCCAAAACTTTTCGACTTGGCGTCCGCGGCCATCTTTTCGATTGCCGCGTCCGAGGTCAGTCCGGTGTACGGTCCCGATTCCACGAGGCGACCGTGTTCGGTGTACGCCTCGTTCATGCGATCGGCGCGCAGCGGCGCACCCTGCGCCGGCTGCACGACAATTTTCACCGGCAGGCCGTACTTATCCGCGAACTCAAAGTCGCGCTGGTCGTGCGCCGGCACGCACATCACCGCGCCCGTGCCGTACTCGGCGAGGACAAAGTTCGCCACCCAGATCGGCACCTGCGCACCGGAAAACGGGTTCACGGCGAATCGCCCCGTGAAGAATCCTTCCTTCTCGGCGGTGGCGATGTCCGCCGCGCGCATGCTTTTCTGGCGCATGGCCTTGAGCTGCGCTTCCATGGCCGCGCGTCCCGGCACTCCTTCGAGCAGCGCCGCCACGTGGGGATGCCCCGCCGCCACGACGATCGCGGACGCTCCGTAGATCGTATCCACGCGCGTGGTGAAGACTTCGAGGCTGCGGTCCTTCATCCCCGCGACGTCGAAGCGGACGCGCGCGCCGCGCGACTTCCCGATCCAGTTGCGCTGCATCACAAGCACGCGCTCGGGCCAGCCGTCGGCGAGCTGCGACATGTCTTCGAGTAGTTCGTCGGAGTATTGCGTGATGCGCAAGAACCACTGATCGAGTTCCTTCTGCTCGACCTGCGTGGTCTCGTGCCGCCAGCAGAATCCGTCGATCACCTGTTCGTTCGCGAGCACGGTGGCGCATTCCGGGCACCAGTTCACCTTGCTCTTCTTGCGGAATGCGATTCCCTTCTCGAGCATGCGCAGGAAAAACCACTGATTCCAGCGGTAGTATTCCGGGTCGCAGGTGGATATCTCCCGCCGCCAGTCGTAGCTGAACCCGAAGCGCCGCAGCACGCGCCGGAACTCCACGATGTTGGCGTTCGTCCAATCCCGAGGGTGCGTGCCGTTCTTGATGGCCGCGTTTTCCGCCGGCAGGCCGAAGGCGTCCCAGCCCATCGGATGCAGCACATTGTAGCCGCACATCCACTTGTACCGCGCCACCGCGTCGCCGATCGTATAGTTCCGCATGTGGCCCATGTGCAGCGTGCCGGAAGGATACGGCAGCATCTCGAGCAGGTAGTATTTCGGCCGCGCCGCGTCCCCATCGTCGGCGCGGAACGCTCCCTGCTCTTCCCAGATCTTCTGCCACTTCGCTTCGATTCGCTGCGAGTCGTAATCGGCCAAGTTCACTTCCCCCGTGGTCTTTTCTTCTTTCGTCCGCTGGAGCGCACCCCGCGCTCCTTCGTTGCTTTTTTCCGCCGCGGCTTCATGCCGGGTCCCGAGGCACGTACCACGCGCCCCGTCAGCCTCCACAGCGCAGCGACGTTCCGCTTGTCGTCTCCCGGCTTGTCGATCGGCGTCTCGAGAATGAACGCGCACGCCGCGAGCAGGGGATGATTCAGAATTCTCCCGAAGGCTTCCATCCCGATCTTGCCCTTCCCGATGTGCTCGTGCCGGTCCACTCGCGATCCAAGCGGCACCTTCGAATCATTCACGTGGACGACACCCACGCGCACAAGCCCGACCGTACGGTCGATATTCGCCAGCGCGCCTTCCAGCCCTTCCTTCGTGCGGATATCCCAGCCGGCGGCAAACGTGTGCGCCGTGTCGATGCACACGCCGAGCGGCAAATCAGGGCATGCATCCAGAATCGCCTTCAATTCCTCGAATTGGGAGCCGACCGCGCTTCCCTGCCCGGCTGTGTTTTCGAGCAGGATCCGCAGCTCGCCGAGTTTCAGCCCGCGTGCCGCCAGCTTCAGCGCCTGGGAAATGGCGGCCACCGCCGAATCGCTTCCGCTCCCTTGCCCGCTTCCCGGATGCAAGACGAGATAGTCGGCACCGAGCGCCGCGGCCCGCACGATTTCCTGATGGAAGGCCTGCATGGACCGCGTGCGCAGCACGGGACTCGGAGAGGCGAGGTTGATCAGGTAATTGCAGTGCACCACGAGCGGGCCGAGGGCCAGTTCCGCGCGCCGCGCCCGGAATCGAGCCGCGTCAGCCTCGGAAATCCGCGAGACCCCGCGCACCCACATCCGCGGGCTCGACGAGAAAATTTGCAGCGCGTTGGCACCCAGCCCATGCGCGATTTCGAGCGCGCCGGTGATGTCTCCCGCGATGGACGTATGGATTCCAATGCGGATGCTGCCGTCTTTCCAAGCAGGAATTTCGGGTGGAGGGGGTGGTTCCGGACGGTACTCGTCGTCTGCGTCGAAGGCTAGTCTACTGCGGTGTTGTTCTTCCGCCATTCCCTCAGATTGTCCGGGAGTCCAACTCTCATCTTAGCGGAAAGTGGCCGCCCGCGCAAACGCGGGCAAAGCACGTCAGCTCGCTGGCGCGCCGCGAGGCGGCGCACAATTCTCCGCCTCGCGTTTCGGCGTGCAGCAGTGAACGCTAGTTCTTTGTCGCCGGCGCTTCGGCTGGCTTCTTCGCCGCAGCGGCCGGGGCCTTCGGGGCAGCCATGGCCTTCGGCTTCCAGAAGCCCGGATCGGCCTTGACCCAGGCATCCAGCGGATAGCTCATTTCGGGACTGAAACGGACTAGAGTGGTGTTGTCGTTTGCGATCGCCGCCTCGATGAGCTGCGCCCATTTCTTCTGTCCGTCCGGCCCGAGCGCTTCTTGGAATGCCTTTCCCGCGCCCATGGCGGTGTCCAGATCGGCCAGCGACTTTCGCGGCGTGAAAATGTAGACCGTTCCGGCCGGAGCACCGTAGCGCGCCTCGAAGAAGATGTCGTGCTCGTCCAGCTTGATCTTCTCGGCGGTGGCCTTGTACAGCGCGACGAGATCTTCCCAATCCTTGTCGTGCCCCGGGCGCAACCGAATCGTTTCCACCTCGAAATAGCGCATCTCGGCGACGTTCATGCCCGGCCGGTAGCTCCATTTCTCGTTATAGGTGGCCACGGTCTGGTTTCCGTCCGTGATGTAATCGGCGTCCTTTTCCATGATCGGCCCGACCGCTGCCCCTACTTTCGGCTGGTCATCGTACTGGTTCGTCTTCTCCCACTCCGCGTAGGAATCAAAACCCTCGAAGAACCATGCCTCACTCGGCCCGGTCATGGTGGTCACGGCGAGATAGCGGTCGGGAGCCTTGACGGCAGCGAAGGCCCTGACAAAGGCAGCCTCGTTCTTGGTGTGCGCCGCGCCTTTGCCGACTTTCACCATCTCGCGAATGATTAACAGCACTTTGGGTGGCGGGTTGGTTTGATCTTGCGCGCGTAGCGTTACGGCGCTGCCGCCCGTCATGCAGGCCAGCGCGATTGCTGCTATCAGGATCTTCTTCATCGGCGATCTCCTTTTGAAATCGTTGGTGTTGGGGGTTGAACAGATTAACGAAGACTTCAAATCCTGGTGAGCTGCAGTTTTCGTGCCTGGGGGCCCTTCGAATCCAGCCGAACTTCCCGATCGATCCGTCTTCTGGGCGCCCACTATACACCTGCGAAGCCCTGTGTCCAATACCTCGGGGCTGATAGCCTGGAATGCGCGTTGGCCCGATGCTATGATTGTTTCTCGGCGGCGCGGTCGCCAAGTGGTAAGGCAAAGGTCTGCAAAACCTTTATCGGCGGTTCGATCCCGCCCCGCGCCTCCAACATTCCCGCTGACTCCTCCGGGACGCTTCTCACAAGTACCCAGGGTATTCGGCAGCCCAGACTCTGTTTCGACCATTCCCATTTCAGGAAGATGGTGATGCCCGCTGTTCCGTATTGAACACCGCGACTGCGCTATGACCAGCCCCAACGTTCCGCATCCCTTTTAGAAATCTATGAGTTCCCCTCACTGCACCCATTGGAACAACTCTTGCTCCCATCGCCAAGAACACGTTGATTGAATCGTCTTAGGCCCTGCAGCCGAATCGGCAAAAGAAACGGAGGCTTGCAATGAAAATCACGAGAATCATCGCGGTGGGTGTGCTCGTTGCGTCGCTCCTGGCGGTATCCGGCCGAGCCGAGGCAAGTCCGAAGCTCCACTTTCTGAAGAGTAAGAAATTCTGGTACGCGGCGACGGTCGTAGTCGTGCCGGGCACACTCGCCGGCGTCCTGGCCACGCGGCAGGGTGGAAACATCCCAATCCCGATTAGGACGGGGACCGTACAGTCGCAACCAAAGCCGTTGCAACCATCACACTAGCGGGTTGCCCAAAAACCCAGCCTGCCCACTGATTACACTGTGCCTCTCCGTCTGGAGATGACGTGGCCAGCTTGTCGCCCGCGCCCTTCACCTCCTCGCGGTCCTCTTTGCCTCTACACCCGCTGATACGCTAAACTTCGCGTTTCAGCCTTGTCCCGGGAAGTCCTCTAATGCTTGTCGTCATGCAGTCCAACGCGACCGAAGAGCAGGTCCGCGCAGTTTGCCAGCGGATCGAGGCGCTCGGATTCCGACCGCACCCGATTCCCGGCGCGGGGCGCACGGCCATCGGCATCACGGGCAATAGCGGCGCAGTGGACACAAGTTCGCTCGAATCGATGCCCGGCGTCGTCGAGTGCATCCCCGTCAGCAAGCCGTACAAGCTCGTCGGCCGCGACATCAAGGAAGAGAACACGATCGTGCGCGTCCCCACGCCCTCCGGGGAGGTCACTTTCGGCGGAAAAGCAGTGGCCGTGGTCGCCGGCCCCTGCGCCATCGAGACGCGCGAGCAAGCGTTCACCATTGCCGAGCGCATTCGCGCCTCGGGTACGCGCCTTTTCCGCGGCGGCGCCTACAAGCCGCGCACTTCGCCCTATACGTTTCAGGGGCTCGGCGAGGAAGGCTTGAGAATCCTGGCGGACATCCGCGAGAAGTTCGGCTTGGGCATCGTCACCGAAGCCATCGACAACGATTCGCTGGACCTGGTGGAAAGATACGCCGACGTGATCCAGATCGGCGCGCGCAACATGCAGAATTTCTCGCTCCTGAAGCGCGCCGGGCACACGCGGAAGGCCGTGCTACTGAAGCGCGGCATGTCCGCGACACTTGACGAGTTCCTGATGGCCGCCGAATACGTCATGTCCGAGGGAAATTACCAGGTGATCCTGTGCGAGCGCGGGGTCCGCACGTTTGCGGACCACACGCGCAACACTCTGGACCTGAGCGTGATTCCCGCTGTCCAGCGGCTCAGCCATCTGCCCATCGTGGTCGATCCATCGCACGGCACGGGACGCCGCAACAAAGTTTTGCCGCTCTCGCGCGCTGCCGTCGCCGCCGGCGCGGATGGACTTTTGGTCGAAGTCCACCACGACCCCGCCCACGCTCTTTCGGACGGCCCGCAGTCGATCCTGCCCGAAGAGTTCGATCAGCTGGTGCGCGAAGTCCGCGCGATCGCCGCCGTCCTCGGCCGCACACTCAATTGAAATATCGCCTGAATTACCGGCTGGTGATCCTGATCCTTGCTCTTGGGGGCCTCGCCGTCCGCGAGGTGGCGCTCGAGCTTCGTCCTTCGTTCCTGCGCCCCGGGCTGCACCTTTTCGCGTATGTCGGCAACACCGGCGACGGCACCGTGACAGCCGCCGACCTCGTGAAGCTTTCATCGGTCGCGACGATCCCGGTGGGTCCGGCGCCTACGGGTATCCGCGCGAATCCCACGCGCAAGGAGATCTGGGGGCTGAGCTCTACGGGCGGCTACGCGTGGGTTCTCGATGTGACCACGAATCAAGTGGTCGCGCGCATTGCGGTCGGCGCGGAGCCGTACGCTCTCGATTTTTCCGCCGATGGATCGCGCGCTTTCGTCGCCGCCTCGGGCTCCAATACAGTCGTCGCTATCGACTGCGCCACGCGCGAGATCGTGGCCCGCGTGCGCGCCGGTCACCGCCCCTGGATCGCGCGCATCTCGCCCGATGGAAAGCTGCTCCTCGTATCCAACCGCGACGATTCCACCGTTTCGATCCTCGACGCTGCGTCGCTGCGTTCGCTCGCCGTGGTGCCGGTCGCACCCGACCCCGAGCAGATCGCGATTCTGCCGGACGGTTCGAAGGCATTCGTTACCTCCGGCACGCGCAATCAAATTTCCGTGGTGGACTTGAAACGAAACGTGCTGCTGGCGAATCTCGCGCTCGGCGGCACGCCGGACGCGTTGATCCTCAAGCCCGACGGCGGCGAACTCTACATTCCATCTGGCAACGCCCATGGCCTGCTCATCGTCAATACGACGACCAACGAAGTCGGAGACTTTCTGCTTCTGGGGATGTCTCCCTCCGCCGCGACTTTGACCGGGGACTCCCAAACACTGTTTGTTTCAGACCCGGCGGCCAATCGCGTGGTGCCCGTGGCGATTCAGACGCGCCAGATCGCACAAGGCCGCATTTCCGTCGGGCAGGCTCCGCGCACTTGCCAGCTAACTCCGGGGGGGGACATTCTCGTGGTTGTGGATACCGCCTCCGACGAACTCGCGATCATCCGAGCGAACATTCCGTCACCCATTCTCACGACGCTCATTCCTACCGGCTCTCGCCCCCGCGACCTCGCGATCAAAGTTTTCTAACCTCGGGCGCCCCTACTGAATCGTCAGATCCAACGGGATCGTCCGCGTCACATTAGGTTGACCGGCAACTGTGACCGTCGCTGTGACGACAATCGTGTAAGTGCCCGGAGGAGTTCCCGGCGGCGGGCCGGCCGGCACTCCACTATCGCCACCTCCGCACGCGGCTATCATAATCGACAGCGCCAACAACAATATGCCCGCCTGCGCCAACTTTCCCGCGCTCCGCATCCCGGGCATGCACATCGCGATTCCCCAAGCCGCCAGAATCACAATCCAGATCGCCACGATCCACCGAAAGCGCATCGCGCCCGGCAACGGACGCCGTCTCCCGGGGCGTTCCATCACGGGTGAGCCTCCCGCTGTAGATGTCACGACGACCTGGAACTGACCCGGATTGCCGGGGCTGAACTGGACCGTCGGGGGCGCAGTCGCCGGCGTAGTATTCACAACGCAAGTGCCCAGCGGAGGAGCGCCCGAGCAGGAAAGCGTGGCGCTCCCGGCGAGTCCCGCGGACGAATCGATTTCGAGCATAAACGTCGCCGGTTGGCCGACCGGAATCGGCTCGCTCACTCCCTGCCCGGGTGCGGCATTCATGCAAAAATCCATTGCAGTTCCGCTGACCGGGATACTGTGTGGGCTTCCCGGAGCGTTGTCCGCCAGGACGAGCGTGGCGCTTCGAGCTCCCTGGGACGCTCCGCACGCGGCAGCCTGTATCGGTTTGAAGGCGACCTGAATCGTGCACGTGGCGCCCGGCGGAGTGCTCGCGCCGGTGCACGCGTCTGTGGAGAGCACAAAATCGCCCGCGTTCGTTCCTGTCTTTGTTACGGACGTGACTGTCAGCGCGCCCGCAAGCGGCCCGCTGCTGCTATTCGTCACGGTCAGGGGCTGCGGCCCTCCGGACGCTCCCGCAAGCTGCGGCGCGAAACCGAAGCTTGCCGGCACCGAGATTGCCGCCTGGGTCGCCATCCCCGATAGGGCAACGGTCGCCGGGCTCCCTCCCGGAATGTTCAGCGTCGCCGACCGACTGCCAGGTGGCGCGGACACCGCCGGGCTGAATGACACACTCATCTGGCAGCTCTTTCCCGTCGCGAGACTGGGCGCACAAGGCGTCCCGAGTGCAAAGTCGTTTGGACTCGCGCCGGTCAACGTGATTCCGTTGATCCCAGCGGCGGACGTGCCTGTATTCAAGATTGTGACGGCCTGCGAAGCTGAAATTGTCCCTTCGCTCTGCGGCGAAAACGGCAGGGCGGACGGAGAGACTTGCAGCGACGGCGGAGCCGTGGCCGTGCCGGACAAAGCGATCTGCTGCGGGCTTCCCCCGGCGTTATCCGCGAAATTGATGCTCGCGGCCTTATGCCCACCTGACACCGGTTCGAACTGGACCGCAACGGCGCAGGTCGCTCCAATGGCAACCGTTCCGCCGCCCGTCGGGCATGTTGTGCCTGCCGCAGCGATCGCGAACTCGGTGGAGTTGGAACCCCCGATCGAAATGCCGGCGATGTCGATCGCCGCGCTTCCGGCGTTGGTCAGCGTGACGCTCTGCGGTCCGCTGATGCTGCCTGTCGGCTCGCTGCCGAAATCCAGCGAGGACGGCGATAGACTCGCGATCGGAGCGGGGAGCGTGCCGGTTCCTGCCAGCGGGACCACCTGCATCGCATTCGGGATGCCCTCGGAATTGTCGAAGAAATCGATCTCGGCCTGAAGCGGCCCCACGGCATCCGGCGCAAACACGATCTGCAACGCGCAGATATCCCCCGGTGCAAGCGTGCTGGCGGGGCGGCACGGAGTGATCCCCAAAACCTGCGCGACCATGAACTCAGTCACGTTCGGCCCGGCCGGGGTAAAACTCGTGAGCGTGAGGGGTTCATTCCCCGCATTTGAGAAGGTGATGTTCCGGCCTTGGCTGCGGGAATTCTCCGGCTGATCCCCGAAGTTCAAGCTCGAGGGCGAAATGGAGGCAAGCGGCCCTCTTCCCCCGCCCGTCAGTTCGAGGACGTGCGGACTTCCCGGCGCATTATCGGAAACCGTGACGACGGCTGCTTCGGGGCCCACGACGGACGGTGTAAATCCGATTTCGAACGAGCACTTGGGCGCGGGTCCGGGATTGATCGTTTGCCCGAAGCAGGCGCTCTGGCCGCTCAACGAAAAATCGCCCGCGTTTGCTCCCGTGACTTCGATATTCGAGATCGTCAGCGGACCCTCGCCCCCGTTGAGCACGGCCACAGGCTGAAGCGTGTTCGCGGTTCCGATGGAAGAGGCCGGAAAACTTACCTTGCCGGTATTGAAATAGACGCTCGGCATCTGCAAGGCGCTCTCCACGATCTCGGCTACGAACGCATCGGTTGAAGGCGGCGCCTGCTGGCAGCTCGCACAAATCTGCTGGAAGCCATTCGCGTTGTTTTGCGTGGTGATTGCCGTGGGGAAATCCCCCGATGTCGTCGTTCCCGCCAGGTATACGTGGCCCGATTGATCCGCAGCGACCGCATTCCCTGCCGCGCTGGCCGTTCCTCCGCGGGGAGAGGTGCCGCCGAGCGGCGTCAGGTAAATCAGCGACGCAGCACCCGGCACCGTGGGATCGAATTTCGCCACGAACGCATCGGCCGCCCCATTGAACGGTTGAAGATTGTCGTGCCACGACAAGTCCCACGAGGTCGCTGTTCCGGCAACGTACACGGAATTCTGCGCCGTTACCGCGATGCCCTGCCCGGCGTCGGAGCGCGACCCGCCCAGGTACGTCGAATAGCTAAGCGACGCCTTCCCGCTGATCGAGTTCTGCCCCACCACGGCCAGGAAGGCGCTCGAAGTCGCGCTCGCACGGAGGCTGCTTTGATACGCCGGCGTGGCGCCATTCGTCGGAAAATCTGCCGACTGCGTTGTCCCGGTGACGTACGCGTTGGCAGGAGTCGCCGAATCGACCGCCACCGCGAGGGCAGCATCCTCGCCCGATCCTCCCAGCAGCGTCGCGTAGACAAGGTCCTGCGCTCCGCTCTGTCCGGGCGTAATTCTCATCAGGAAAGCGTCCGATGAGCCGCCTCCATAGGCTGATTGGAACGCATTCTTCGTAGGAAATCCGTTCGTGGCGTTTGACGTGGAACCGGCGATGTATACGTTGCCCGCGATGTCCGCCGCGATTCCGCCGATGCCCGGCCCTCCATTCGAATTCGTCCCGAGATACGTGCAGTACTTGAGAATTGGCGCGCCCCCCGGCTGCGCGGGAGGCTGGAAGATAGCCAGAAATCCGTCGTCATCCATTCCGTCCCATGCGGTCTGAAACGCACCGGGCGTGACGGGCAGATCCGCCGAGCTTGTGTCTATCTGCGTCGTGTGCGTGTCCGAAGCGATGTAAACCTTGCCCACGGAATCGATCGCGATTCCTCCCGCCGCATTGTCTGATTCGGTTCCGCTGCCTCCGAAAAGCGTCGAAAAGACGAAGCCGCTCCCGGTCGGATCGATCTCGCTCACCACCACGTCGTTCCCCTGACCGCTCGCGAGTGCGCTGGTGGGTTGGCTCGCATCCGTCACCGGATAATCGGTCGCCGTCGTCGTCCCCGTGATTGCAACGTTCCCGGAGCTGTCCACGGCAATCAATCCGCCGGCTTGCACGCCGCTACCCCCGAGAATCGTGAGATAGACGAGTGAGTTCGCGCCGCTCGCGGATGGATCGATTTTCGCGACGAAGAATTCCGCAGAGCCATCGGCCGGCCCCAGACGTCTGCCGGGCTGTTCAAGAAACGTCGCCGCCGACGTGGTTGTCCCGCCGACGTAGACTTTTCCCGTCGCGTCAACCGCCACGCTCGTCGCGGTATCCGCGCCTGATCCTCCGAGAAACGTCGCGTACGCGATGGAGAGCGAAGGATCTACCACGAGCGTTGCGCCAGGGTCGTGCGGGCCGACGCGGAAGCCGATTGCCCCATCCGCCTCGATCACGTACCCGCCCTCCACGCTTTTCCGGCGCGGCTCATATGGGCTCGGCCATTCTTCGTATATCTCGGGCTTCTTCATCCGCAATCGAGCCTCGCCCGCGCGCAACACGAGGCTTCCACCGCTTTCAAGCTGCACTCCGTCGGTGCCGGATACTTCGAGCCTCAGCGCCGACACGTCGCCGCCCGGCGCGATCCGCAAGTCGTATTCGAGACCTTCGTCGTTGCCGTAGACCGAGAGGCCAACTCCGCGCGCCGCCTCCGGAGCGTCCACACGCCCGAAGTGCGGCACCTGCGTGTGCCACCGCTGTGGTTGATTTCCTATCAGGTAGTTGCTTTCCCCTCGCAGTTTCTCGCGGCCGGCCCATTTGAACGGCGCTCCTCCAGCGAGTCGCAATGCGACGACACCCGAGTGGCCGTCCGTGCGTTTTGCAACTCGCACGGCAATCTCGTTGCGCGTCAGAAGAACCGTCAGCCCCTTTCCTCGGCCGATGAACCTGACGCGCCCCTCCGCCTGCCCGACGTTCGGCTCGAACGCCATCGGAACAGAGACCGCAGTTACGCCCGGCGCCTTCCTATCGCGAGCAGACACACTTCGGGCAGGACGATTCTCTCCCCGCCTTTGAGGGCCAATCCGCAAGGGGGCGCTCGGCCGCGCCGAGACGTGCTTCACGCTGCGTGCCGCGAGGAAAATGCTTCCGCTTCCGGCGAGCGCCAGAAGGCACACTACAAACTGCCTCTTGCTCATTAGGCCCTCCTCCGGAAACGAGAACCGTTTCTCGCATCCGGGTTGGGCGGCTCACATACTGCCGAGCCGACTGCTGTTAGTATTTTTGGATCTCAAAAGTCCCCTACAAAGGGACGCGCAGACTATCCTGCCGCGGGTTCCAAATGTCAATCCGTGTTATTGCGGCTAGTCGAGTCAGGCCGCAGGTCCCGCGGCCCGAGGCTCAAGCGTTTCGGCGGGCTGCTCCGGCTCCCATGCGAAATTTTCTTCGCCAAGAGCCACCTCGAGCACTCCCTCGGGCGGCAGCACGTCCACGGGCAAGCCGCCCTTCCACAACGCCGCGCGCACCAGGAGTTCGCGTCGCCCTCGCAGATCGAACATCGCGCGCGCGAGGCGCACTTCCATGATCTTTCCGTACGCCGCAGACACCACCGTATCAGGATGCAGCAGGCACACGCCCCTTTGCTCGACCACGCAACCCGTGAGCCTTCCCTCTTCCACCCGCAGCGTGATCCGCGACTCCCGCGAATCCCACACCGTCAGCCGCAACTGGAACTCATGCATCTCCGCGACTGCCTCGGCGATCGGATCGACGCGCAGGCAGAAATACTCCGGCCCGAATCCGTAATACAGGTCGCCGAGGACGTACTGCCGCCCGTGCATCGCCCCGCTCCGTCGCTCGGTCGAGTAAAGCCCCGCGCCGAGCCACTCGAAGTAGCTGCTCTCTCGACCGTCCACCTGCACATCGAGATATGCGGAAGGAGACTCGCGCCGCCCCCTCTCCGGAGTGCGCTTGATGGGATGAATCAGCGCGTCCGGCGCCGGCTCCCCGAGCGCGTTGTAGATTTCCGTCAGATGCTTTCGGTAGAGGCTGTCGAATTCGGCATCGTTGGCCGATGCGTGCTCCGGCCCGTACCACCAGCACCAGTCGCTTCCTTCGGCTGCGAGCACCGCGCCGTACGCGCGCTCTCCCTGAGGCGTCCATTTGCCCGGTTCCCCTCTGTGCGTCAGGATGCCCCGCGCCTTCGCCCGTTCGAATGCGTCCCTCGCATCCCGCAACAAATCCCACGCGCGCACGTCCTCCGAATGGCCGATCCAGACGTCGAAATTCGCGCTGATCCACGAAGCCGGAAAGATGCCCTCGAGGAAGCGTGAATCCCCCGCAGCCCCGGCGCCGGCGGCCGCAGCCGCCTCGCTCATCGTCATCGCCTGGATATCCGGATCGAGCGCGATGCGTTCGTAGAATCGCTTCAAGAATTCCCGCCCGTTCTCCGGGTAGTACTCCCACGCGTTTTCTCCGTCGAGGATGATGCTGACGGTCGCGGTGCGGCCTTCCGGCTCGCGTTCCCCGATCGCGCGAATTCGGCGGTGCAGGTCCCACGCCGCCGCATCGGCCCCCATGCGGCTGTAGACGAAGCCCACCAAGTCCGACAGATAATGGTCGCGGAAGAATCCGCTGATTTCCCGCCCGGCCTGCTTGAACTGCCACGGTGTGTACAGTTCCGGGCCGTTCTCCGGGTATCCCGAAGCGTCCCGCCAGAATCCGATATTCCGGGTCCGCCCGAGCACGCCCTCGTCCGTCGCGAACCACTTAAATCCCAGCTCCATCGCGATATCGAGCGCGGCGTCCGAGACCGATCCCTCCGATGGCCACAGCCCCGCGGGCGGCTGGCCGAAAACGCGCTCGTGGAATTGACGCGCCCGCGACAATTGCTCGCGTGCGTCTTCCGGATACCGGAAGGGCGGCTGCGGAAGGGGCGTGTGAGCGTTGGCCACGCGCGCGATGTCCGTGTCGCACAGCAGCGGCAGTATGGGGTGGTAATACGGCGTCGTCGAGATTTCGATCTGTCCCCGCGCGGCTGCCCGGCGGTATTCTGGGAGGACGTCGGCTAGAAGTTCATGCTGTTTTCCGAGAAGCACCGCCTTGTCCTCTTCCGAAAAATGCCTGCCTTTTTCGGAGAGCTCGCGCACGGCGGGATCGTTCGCGAGATACTCCTCATCCATCCACGCGAGCTGCGACAGCACTTGGAGGTCGCGCCACTCCCGCGTGCTCCAGTGGGCCACGCACGCTTCCGCCCCTCCCGACCGCGCCTGCGATTCGAGCTCCGCAAATCTCGGCCATCGGCGCAGGAAGTTTTCGTTCACCTGGAACGCCCGCTCGAGCGCTTCGCGCTTCTGGTCCGGCGAAAGCTTGTCGGCCGGCGCAAACGCGATCTCAAACCACGTCTCGCGGAACCGGCCGCTTGCGTACTCCTCGATCTGCTCCGCGAGCAGCGGCACGAAATTGAACGTCGCGTGCACGCGGGGAAAGTCTTCGAGCAATTTCACCATCCCCCAGTAGTCCTTCAGCGCGTGCAGCCTCGTCCACGGCAGCAGGTATCCCCCCGTCTCCGGATCGCGGTACTGAGGCTGGTGCATGTGCCAGAGAATTGCCAGGTTTACACGGCCCAATCGAACGCTCCCGGTGCTAGAATGTGCGGCGCGCTGCTATGCGCCTGCTCGATCGATACATTTGCCGCGAGGTCATCTCCCACGCTTTTCTGGGCCTCGCCGTTTTCACGTTCGTCTTCTTTGTCCCGCAGCTCGTGCGCCTGATGGACCTCATCGTTCGCCACTCGGGAGGCATCGGCACGGTGGCGCTGCTCTTTCTTTGCACGCTGCCTCCCGTGCTCGGCTTCACGCTTCCCATGGGCATCCTCGTCGGCGTACTCATCGGCCTCGGACGCCTTTCCGCCGATAGTGAAATCGTAGCGCTGCACGCTTCGGGGATCAGCCTGCGTCGCCTGCTTCTTCCGATCGGCTTCGTTGCGCTGGCGGCCACCGCCGCCACGCTGGCGACAACCTTCTGGCTCAGCCCTGCTTCCCTTCGCACGCTTCGCCGCCTCGAAGCTCAGATACTCTCGTCGCAGGCGCCCTTCGCCGTCCAGCCGCGCGTCTTCGACGAGCGCTTTCCGCGGTTCATATTATACGTGCAAGACGTGGAAGCCGCTGCCACACGTTGGCGTGGAGTTTTTTTGGCATCCACCGGCGACGCCACAGCCAGGTTGGTTCCCCGCTCCGCCGGCCGGTCGCAGCAAGCGATCACGATCGCGGAAGACGCGATGATCATCGCCGGCCCTTCCCGCGGCCAACTCGAGCTTCACTTCGGCAGCGGCAGCACGCACGAATACGATCCGCGCAATCCCGACCAGTACAACGTCACAACCTTCGGCGAGACGGATCTTCCAGTGGACATCTCCGGCGCAACCTCTCCCCAGAGGACCGCGCCTCTCTCGCTCGCCGAGCAGTCGGCCGGCGCGCTGCTCGCCGCCAGCGGCCCCAACTGGCGCGAAGCCCGAGTCGAATTCCAGCGCCGCATCGCCTTTCCCGCGGCCTGCCTCGTCTTCGCTCTTCTCGGCGTTCCTATCGGAGTCCGTCCCCGCCGAGGAGGGCGCGCCGCGGGTCTGGTGCTGACGCTGATCCTGATCGGGGGCTACTACTTGCTCTTTGTTTCAGGCGATCACTTGGCCGCGCAGGGCCGCGTCCCTCCCTGGGCCGGCGTGTGGGCGGCCAATATCGTCGCGACCGTTGTCGGGCTTTTCTTCCTCCGCCGCGTTGAGAACGTTCGCAAGCCGAGCCGCATTGTGGCCTGGCTCGAATCGCTCCGCTCGCGATCGCGCGCCACGGCGCCCGCTGCGGCGGCCAATGGCTCGGCGGCACGCACTCACGCGGCCACCACTATCCGCGAGGCATTGCGCGTTGGCCGCACGATGGCGTTCCCCATGCTGATTGATGGTTACATGCTCCAGCAATTCTTCTACTACTTCTTCGTGCTGCTTGCCGGGTTCGTACTGATCTTCGACGCCTTCACTCTCTTCGATCTGCTTGGCGATATCGCCCGCAACCACATTTCGGTTCTCACGGTTCTCAGTTATTTTCGCTATCTCGTTCCGCTGATGGTCTATCAGCTTGCGCCGCTTGCGACGCTCGTCGCCACGCTCGTCACTCTCGCCGTTCTTGCCAAAAACAACGAAGTGATCGCGCTCAAGGCCAGCGGCGTCAGCCTCTATCGCCTCGTTCTGCCGTTGCTGCTGGCAGGATGCCTGATTTCAGGCGGGATGTTTCTGCTCGACGACACGTTTCTCCCGTACGCCAATCAGCGCCAGGATGCCCTCCGCAACCGAATCAAGGGCCGCCCCGCGCAGACCTACTTCGAGCCCGCGCGCCAATGGATCTTTGGAGAAAACGCCAAGATTTATAACTACGAACTCTTCGATTCCGACCGGCAGCTTTTCGGCGGCCTGAACGTTTTCGAGCTCGACCCCGCAACCTTTCAGATGCGCCGCCGGATTTTTGCTGCACGCGCCACCTGGGAACCGACTGAAGACGTCTGGATTCTCACCGGAGGCTGGGTGCGCGATTTCGGCGCCGACGGCCGCGTGGTCAGCTACCAGCCGTTCAAGGCCACCTCGCTCCCCGAGCTGACCGAGCCGCCGACGTACTTCCGCCGGGAGGTTCGCCAGTATTACCAGATGAACTGGCGGCAGCTCGGCCAGTACATCGCGAGCCTTCGCCAGGCCGGCTTCGATACCGCCCGCCTTTCCGTCCAGTGGCAGAAGAAGTTCGCATTTCCGCTGATTGCCGCGGTCATCGTTTTTCTCTCGGCACCCTTTGCTTTTCTGGTCGGAACGCGCGGTGCGGTAGGTGGTCTAGCCGTCGCCGTGGGGATCGGCGTGGTGTACTGGTCCGGGGCCGCGCTGTTTGAGGCGATGGGCTCGGTGGGCCAGCTTCCGCCGCTTCTCGCGGCATGGGCGCCCGACCTCATTTTCGGATTCCTCGCCACATACTTTTTCCTCCGGATGCCAACCTAAAGACCCTGGCGGGAGCCCCAGTAAGAGCCCTAGTTCCCTAGTTAAAGATTGACCACGCCTCCGCCAGCTCCGCGCCCGAGCTTTTAATCCTTGCCCTAAACTACTTGCAAGGCGAATCGCCGGCGGCAAGGGGTCAAGGATGCTCGTCGTTCTCGGCACACTCATGTTCGCGTTCGACTTGTCGGCCGGCTTCGGCAGGCTCGAATTCTGGGCCGCCATTGGCGCGGGGCTGGGTGTTTTCCTTTTCTTCCGCGGTTTCAGCATGCTGCGATACAAGCGCATCATCCTGAACACGCCCTTTTCCAAGATTCGCAGCGCCTCGATGGGCCTCGTCGAGATCAGCGGAATGGCCCACGGGCCGCAGACCATCCCGGCGGGCATCACAGGGGATCCCTGCTATTACTACCGCGCGATTGCCTGGCAACTGAAGCAAAGCGGCAAAAACCAGGAATGGAAACGTGTCGCGGACGAGTCGCTCTACGTGCCCTTCTTCGTCGAAGACCCCACGGGCCGAATGCTGATCGATCCGCCGGGAGCCGATCTCGACGTGCACCGCAACTTCAAGGATGAGATCGGCACATCGTTTTTCAGCACGCGTGGCGCGATGCCCCCAAACGTCGCGAAGTTCCTGCTGCGTTACGGTCTCGCCGGTGCGGAGGGCATTCGGCTGGAGGAATATTGCATCAAGCCGGACTATCCCCTGTTTGTGCTCGGCACGCTCGGCCAAAGCTCAAATGAACAGCGCCGGTCGTGGGCACCCGAACCGCACGTCTCCGCAAGTTCATCCTTGCCTTCGAACGGACTGCTGCAAGCATTGAGCTGGATTCCGGGAATCACGATCGAATCATCAACCACGCAAATCCCGCTAGCCGTTGCATCGGCGCGGCCAACGAATTCGCTTCCCGCAACTCAAGCGCGAGCCGCGGGAAGCCCGCCGGCCGTTTGGTCCACGGTCTCGCTAGATGAAGAGAAGGTGTCGGCGGCCGCCGTTCTGCTGGCGCACAAGCGCGAGTCCTCGATCGCAACCGCGGATCCGCTCGATGCGCCGCCACCACAAGAACTCGGCCCCGGCGGATTCGACATGAATCCGGATGTGGCGATCGGCAAGGGCGCGAAGGACGATCCCTTCACGATCTCCTCGCGCAGCCAGCGGGAGGTCGTGCAGTCGCTCGCGTGGAAGTCGGCGCTCTACATATGGGGAGGACCCGCGCTCACGCTCGGCTGTCTCTATTTCTTGTCACTCGCTATGGGATGGATGTAGCGCCAAAACCAAGGAGAGATCATGAGCTATCTACCGTTGCTTCTGTTTCTGTTTGTCGTTGGGGGCCTGCTGGGCTATCTGGTCACGATCTACAACGGATTGGTCACAGTAAAGAACAATGTCGACAAAGCTTGGGCCAACATCGACGTCCTGCTCAAGCAGCGGCACGACGAGCTGCCCGGCCTCATCGAGGTGTGCAAGGGCTACATGAAGTATGAGGGCGACACGCTTCAGCGCGTCACGCAGGCGAGAACTCAGTTCGCCCAGGCCGTCACCGTGGACCAAAAAGCCGAGGCCAGCGCGAATGTAACGTCCGCCCTGGGCCGCCTTATCGCCACAGCGGAAAACTACCCGGACCTGAAAGCCAACGCGAATTTCGTGCACCTTCAGGGGCGCATTACGGAGCTGGAAAGCGAAATCGCGGATCGCCGGGAGTTTTACAACGATTCGGTCAATACCTTCAACACGCGCATTCAGGAAATGCCCGACGCTCTGCTCGCCGGCCCCATGGGTTTGCAGGCACGGTCGATGTTTCACGTCGCGGATGCGGACAAGGCGCCTGTGCCCGTCGTCTTCAGCGAGGTGTCGCACACGTAGCCTCGCCGGAATCACCGTGTGTTTGCCGAAGCGCGGCGGAGCACCGCGCCGGCTTGTCGAGGTCCCGGCGGCTACTTCTTCTTTTTGCTTTCAATAACGGCTTGGGCCGCGGCCAGCCGCGCAATCGGCACGCGGAAGGGTGAGGCGCTCACGTAGTTCATTCCGGCGCGGTGGCAGAACTTCACGCTGTCGGCATCCCCGCCGTGCTCGCCGCATATTCCGATCTTCAGCTTCGGCCGTGTCTTGCGTCCCTGTTCGATCGCCCACAGGATCAGCTTCCCAACGCCTGCGACATCCAGCGTCTGGAACGGATCCTCTTTGAAGATCGCCGCCTTGGTCTGATCGACGTACACCGGCAGGAATCTCCCCGCATCGTCGCGCGAAAGTCCCATCGTCGTCTGCGTCAAATCGTTTGTGCCAAACGAAAAGAATTCCGCGACCTCGGCGATCTCGCCGGCCAGCAGCGCCGCCCTGGGCAACTCGATCATAGTGCCAACGAGATATTCAAGCTTCACTTTAGACCGTGAAATGATTTCGTCCGCAACGCGCCGCGTGGCCGTCTCGAGAATCTTCAGCTCCTTCTTGTCAAGTGTCAGCGGGTGCATGATCTCAGGTAACACTTTAATTCCCCGCTTCTGACAATCGATCGCCGCCTCGATGATCGCCCGCACCTGCATCTCGAGAATCTCCGGATAGGTGATCGAAAGCCTGCACCCGCGGTGGCCGAGCATCGGATTCGCCTCGTGCAGCTGCTCCACCCTCCGGACCACCGCCTCCAGCGAAATGCCGATCTTCTTCGCCAGCTCCTCTTGCTTTGCGCGGTCGTGCGGGACGAATTCGTGCAGCGGCGGATCGATCATGCGGATTGTCACCGGCAATCCGTTCATGGCCTCGAAGATTCCGATGAAATCGCGTCGCTGGAACGGCAGCAGCTTCTCGAGCGCCTTCCGCCGCGCCTCGGAAGTGTCCGCCAGAATCATTTCCTGGATCGCTTCCTGCCGATCGGCGCTCTTTTCGGGCTGCTCGAAATCCTTAAAGAACATGTGCTCCGTACGGCAAAGCCCGATTCCTTCGGCGCCCATCTCGCGAGCCACTCGGGCGTCGCGCGGGGTGTCGGCGTTCGTCCGCACACCGAGCTTGCGCGTCTTATCGGCCCACTTCAGCAGCGTTTCGTAAGCTTTTGGAGGGTCAGGCCGCACCAGATCGATTTGTCCGCTGTACACGGCCCCATCCCCGCCATCGAGTGTGATCCACTCGCCCTCGCTCACGACGCGCCCGTTTACGCTGAACTTCTTTGTGCGCGCGTCGATGTCGATCGTTTCGGCCCCTACGATGCAACACTTCCCCCAGCCGCGCGCCACCACGGCCGCGTGGCTCGTCTTTCCGCCCGTCGCGGTTAGAATTCCCTGCGCGACGTACATTCCGCCGACGTCTTCCGGGCTCGTCTCCCGCCGCACGAGAATCACTTTCTCGCCGCGCGCGGCCCAGTGCTCCGCTTCCTCGGCCGTGAACACTGCCTTGCCGACCGCCGCTCCGGGCACGGCATTGATTCCCTCGGCGAGCTTGCGGCTGGCGAGTTCGGTGCGGGCGAGCTTCGGATCGAGCACGGGGTAGAAGAGCCGCTCGATATCTTCCGACTTCACACGTTCAAGTGCTTCTTCAACTTTAATCAGCTTCTCATTCGCCATGTCCACGGCCATCTGGAACGCGGCAGCGGGAGAGCGTTTTCCCGTGCGCGTCTGCAGCATGTAGAGCTTTCCGTTTTCGACAGTGAACTCCATGTCCTGCATGTCGCGATAGTGCCGCTCAAGTTTTTCGCGCACGCGCTCAAGCTGCTGATAGACCTTCGGCATGCTCTTCGAGAGTTCCTGCAAGTGCATGGGCGTGCGGATCCCGGCGACCACATCCTCGCCCTGCGCGTTCAATAGGAAATCGCCGAAGAAACTCTTCTCGCCCGTAGAGGGGTCGCGCGTGAAGCAGACGCCCGTGCCGGAATTCTCTCCCGTATTCCCGAACACCATTTGCACCACGTTCACGGCCGTGCCCAGCAGGCCGTTAATCTTCTCCACGCGCCGGTACGTCACCGCCTTCTCACCCATCCACGACTCAAACACCGCGCCGATCGCGCCCCAGAGCTGCTCGACCGGATCTTCCGGAAAATCGTTGCCCGTCTTCTGCTTGAAATAGGCTTTGTATTCGCCGACGAGCGCGCGCCAGTCCTTCGCCGATACCTGCGTGTCGTCCTTTACGCCCAGCCTGTTTTTTAGGTTGCGCAGCTTGACCTCGAGCTCCTCCTTCGGCAGGCCGATCACCACGCTCGAGTACATTTGCAGAAGCCGGCGGTACGCGTCCCATGCAAACCGATCGTTGCCAGTGGCTTTTGCCAGGCCCTCAACCGATTGCTCGTTCAGGCCCAGATTGAGGATCGTCTCCATCATCCCCGGCATCGAGCGCGCCGAGCCGGAGCGCACGCTCACGAGCAGAGGATCCTTCGCGTCGCCGAGCTTCTTCTTCGTGAGCCGCTCCAGGCGGGCCAAATGTTTGGCGACCTCGACTCGGAGCTGTTTCGGATACTTCCGCCCGTGCTTCAGGTAGTAATCGCACGTCTCGGTGGTGATCGTAAACCCCGCCGGAACCGGCAGGCCGATGCGCGTCATCTCGGCGAGGCCCGCGCCCTTGCCGCCGAGGACGTCCTTCATGTCGCCCGTGCCGTCCGCTTTGCCCGCTCCAAAGAAGTAGACGTATTTCATTTCGCTCCTCAGATTTTCGCTTTGGCGGTGGAGGTTGACCTTTGTCGGCGCGCCAACATCTCAACCGATGGTTGACTGTTTCTATTTCGACTCTTCCGCACCCAACTCTGAGAAATCGGCGATCGTCGAGAACTCCTTTAACAATCCCGCAAGCAGTGCGATCCTGTTTCGACGCACATCTTCGTCTTCAGCCATTACTAGAACTTTGTCGAAGAAGAAATCCACGGCCGGGCGCAGTTCCGAAATTTTCTCCAGCGCCTTCCGGTACTTCTTCTCTTTCTTTAAGCGCGTCGCTTCCTCGCCGATTCGCTGCGCGGCCGTGTGGAGCTGAAGCTCCGCCGCCTCGCGCAACAAATCCTGTCGCACGGAGACCTGTCCTTTGTCCCCTTTTCCGGCGGACTTCTCCAAAATATTCCGGATGCGCTTAAAGCTCGCGGCGAGCGGCGCAAAGTTCTTCGTGTGGCGGATCGCCTTCACGGCCGCAACGCGCTCGACGGCATCTCCCAGGTCATCGGCTCCCGCCGCGAACGCAGCATTGATCTCGTCGTAGGCAAACCCGCGGCGCTCGCGCAGGATGTAGCGCGCCCGCTCGAGCAGAAATTCGATCACGTGGTTCTCGACTTCTGCCGACTCCTCGATCCGCGGGGCGTGCTCGCGCAGCCCTCGCGCCGCCGCAGAAACGGCGGCTGAAATCGAAAGCGGCAGATTCTTCTCCAGGATGATCTTCACCACGCCGAGGGCCGCTCTCCGCAAAGCGAAAGGATCACTTGAACCTGTGGGGATCGCTCCGACGGCGAAACACGCGACGAGCGAATCAAGCTTGTCCGCGAGCGCCACCGCGCAGCCTGTGAGATTTCGCGGCAACGGATCGTCGAGGCCCAGCGGCTGATAGTGGTCGTACACCGCTTGCGCGATCTCTTCCGGCTCGCCCTGCGCTCGCGCGTAGAGTCCGCCCACGATTCCCTGCAGTTCGGTGAACTCGCGAACCATTTCCGTGACGAGATCGCATTTGGCTAGCTCCGCGGCGCGGTCCGAACCCGCTACGTCGGCCTGGGCGATGCCGCCCGAAAACCACTGCTCGGAAAGCCAGCGTGCCAGCGAGCGCATCCGCTCGACTTTGTCGCCGTAGCTTCCCAGGCGGCGCTCGTAGGTGACCGCCGATAGTTTCGGCAGATAATCGCCCAAGCGAGTCTTCTGGTCTGTTTCCCAAAAGAATTGCGCGTCGGCAAACCGCGCGCGCAGAACTCGCTCGTGCCCTGCGCGGACGAGACCCTTGGCATCGCGCGGCAAATTGATCACCGCCAAGAAATGCGGGGCGAGCTCTCCGGACCGACTCTCCACGGCAAAGTACTTCTGATGGCCGCGCATCACCGTGATGAGGATCTCCTCAGGCAGCGCGAGAAACGACGGGTCAAAGCTGCCGAGGATCACGGTGGGATATTCGTTGAGGTATGTCACCATCTCGAGGAGGGCAGCGTCCTCGTGCGCACGGAGACCTTTGCGCGAGGTCAGCGAACGGAGCTCGGATTCGATCTTCTTTCGCCGCGCTTCTGGCCGGCACAACACGAAGTTCTTCTTCAGCTTTGCTTCGTAGTCGCGCGCTCCACTGACCGGGATGATTCGTTTCCCCAGGAAGCGGTGGCCATCGGTGCGATTCCCTGCCTTCACTTCCGCGAGCGAGCATGAAACCGGCTTGCCGTCGAGCAGCGCCACGATCCACCGCACGGGGCGGATGAACCGCGGGCCCTGCGCGCCCGCCCAGGTCATTGAGCGCGGCCAAGTGATTTCGCGAATCGCTTCCGGCAGGACGGCTTTCAAAATTTCAGCCGCCGTCTTCCCACGAACCAACTGCTTCACGGCAACGTACTCGCCCTTCGGCGTGTTCACGATCGTGAGCTTCCCTACGGGCACTCCCTGCTTCTCGGCAAAACTCACCGCAGCGCGAGTCGGCTGGCCCGCCGCATCGAACGCAATCGCCTTCGGCGGACCGGCGATTTCACGCGTCACGTCTTCCTGCTTCAACCGGACATTCTTCGCGATCGCCACAATCCTTCGCGGCGCACCGAAAGCTTCAATTGATTCTTGAGCTGTCGGCTCGTCGACCAATCCGTTCGCCGACAGATGCTTCGCAAGTATTGCTTTAAGTTCCTGCGAAGCTTTCAGAATCATCCCGGCGGGGATTTCCTCGCAACCGATTTCAAACAGCAGTTCGCCGCGGTCCTTCATGCGCTCACCCCGCTCGCAACTTGTAACGCAGTGCGCTGATCGAGCCACGCCCGCGCTACCTGCGTCGCGAGCTTTCGCACGCGGGCGATCATCCCGGCGCGCTCCGTCACCGAAATGGCGCCACGGGCGTCGAGTACGTTGAAGAGGTGCGAACACTTGAGGCAAAGATCGTAGGCTTGCAGGACCGGGAACCTCTTTACGGCTGCGCCCTTGAGATGTCCGTACTCGGCTAGAAGGCGCGCTGCCTCGGCCTCGTTCAGATCAAATTGCTTGCGCGTCGAAACCGCATCGGCGTGATCGAAGCTGTAGGCTGAAAATTGCTGCTCCTCGGCGAGCCGCACCTGGCCGTACGTCATCGTGTCCGACCAGCGCACATCGAACACGTTGTCCACATCCTGTAGATAGGCGGCGATGCGGTCAAGCCCGTACGTCAGCTCCACGGAAATAGGGTCGAGATCGACTCCCCCGCACTGCTGAAAATACGTGAACTGCGTGATCTCCAGCCCGTCGAGCAGCACCTGCCAGCCGATTCCCCATGCGCCAAGCGTCGGTGATTCCCAGTTGTCTTCTTCAAAGCGAATGTCATGTTCCTTCAAATTGATGCCAACGGCGGCAAGGCTTGCGAGATAGAGATCCTGAATATCGAGAGGCGAAGGCTTGAGTATCACTTGAAGCTGCGTGTGCTTGTACAGCCGGTTCGGATTTTCGCCGTAGCGCCCATCGGCGGGACGCCTGCTCGGTTGCGCGTACACCACCCGATAGGGCTCCGGCCCGAGCACGCGAAGAAAAGTTTCCGGGTGCATCGTCCCGGCGCCGACTTCGATGTCGTACGGCTGCTGCAGAATGCAATCACGGCTCGTCCAGTAATGCTCAAGCTTTAGTAGAAGGTCCTGAAACGTGAGCCCCTTCGGCTTTGAGGCCGCGCCTTTCGCTTTCGAATTGTGAGCCTTACTCTTCACGCTGGTGACTCCAGAAGTTCCCGCGATTTGAGCTTGCGGTCGATTTGATGTTCGATCACGTCGAGCATGACGTCCGTCAATTCCCCTGCGGCGCGCGACCCTGACGAGTCCGGAGCCGCATCCGCACTCAGCCGATCGAGCCGCTCGGTGAGCATCTTGCGCGCGAGTACAAGAGCGGCCGGTGAGATGACGCGCATCCCGGGTTTCCTACACTTCCCGCAGGCAATCGCCGAAGCGCCCGGCGCGAAATATGCGGGCGCGCCTTCAAGTAATGCTTGACCACAGCGCCCGCAACGATCGAACGGCGGAAGCCACCCGCCCAGCTTCACGGTCCACAGAGCGAAGTAGGCCAGAGGCAACTCGGGTTTGCCCGTGCGCTTGATGGTCTGCGCCGAGAGCAGGAGCAGCCGGAAGTTTGCATCGGAGGCCTCGCGCTCGGGCAACACGGCATCCGTGATCTCGGCAAGAAGCGCGAACGCCACGCTCGACGCGTAGTCGCGAAACGCGTCGAGAAACGATTCGATCAACTCGCACTGGCTGATGCGGACCAGATCGCGCGTCTCGCGCTCGAAAAACCAGATGCGGATGTGCGAGAGCTTTTCGAGCGTCGAGCCGAATCGGCTCTTGGGTTTCCGCGCTCCCGCAGCCACGCCGCGCATGCGCCCCATCGTGCGCGACAGAAAACTGACCAGCCGATCAGCCTCGCCGAGCGTGTAGCGTTGCAGGACGATGGCTTCGGATTCATGAAGTGGCATCTGAAGTGTCGGCGTGCCGACGCGCCGACCGTCGAATTGACCGTCCTCCCGGCGTCACCGGGCTTCGAACAGGCCGCGCAAGCCGCGCACAGCGGAACAAATTTTTCTACCATAGCAAGTCGCGCGGCGCAATTAATAAACGACCCCTTCGCGAATCTTGCGCCTCCTCGTTTCAAAATTTCGAAAGGTCGGCTAAAGTGTTCGCTCGATGCACCGACCAGCGGCACCGCCCGGAGTGGATGTTGTGGGCGTGGGTATCAACGCCACGGATACGATCATCCGCTTGCCGCGCTTCCCTGCGCTCGATTCGAAGGTCGAATTGCTCTCCTCCGAGGTCAAGCCCGGAGGGCAAGTCGCGAGCGCAATCGTGGCGTGCCGCCGCTGGGGCCTTTCGGCGCGCTACGTGGGGAAGATCGGCGACGATGCCGCCGGAAGATTTCAAATGGAAGAAGTGGAGCGCGAAGGCGTCGAAGCCCGCTGGATCGTCGCGCCCGGCTACATGAGCCAGACTTCGTTCATCCTCGTCGATGAGCCCACGGGCGAGCGTACCGTCCTGTGGAAGCGCGACCCTAAGATCGCCTTGCGCCCTGCGGATATCAAGCGCGAATGGATCTCCGGCGCACGCGCATTGCTGATCGATGGGCACGACACGGAAGCGGCGGCCGCGGCAGCGCGCTGGGCGAGCGAGGAGAAGATTCCTGTCGTGGGCGATTTCGACAACCGCTACCCTGGAGTTGAAGTATTACTTGAATATGTGGATTTCGTGATCGCATCGAAGGATTTCCCCGAGAGATTGACCGACGAACGGAATTTGTTGAAGTCACTGCCGGGAATTTTTCGAAAGTTCAAGTGCCGCTTGACCGCCGCCACGCTCGGCCGTCTCGGCGTCCTCGCGTGGGATGGCGCGCGCTTCCTGCTCTGCCCCGGCTTCCGCGTGAAGTCTGCCGACACCACCGGAGCCGGCGACATCTTTCACGGAGCGTTCTTGTACGGACTCGTGAAGAATTGGCGACTGGAAGAAATACTTGAATTCAGTTGCGCGGCCGCCGCACTGAACTGCACGGCTGCGGGCGCCCGCGGCGGAATCGCGTCGCTCGAAGAGATCGATCACCTCCGTCAAACGGGTGAGCGAAGCGATCCAGCGTACTCCCCTGAAGTACTGCTCGAGGCTGCGAGCGCCGCGGCGGGAGCAAATTCATGATCCCTCTCAAGGACATGAATCCGCGGCGATCGTTCCCGTACATGACTCTCCTGCTGATCGCCGTGAACGTCGCGGTTTTCAGCCATCAGCTCACGCTCTCGCCTTCGGCAGGCGAAGCCTTCATCAAGACCTACGGCCTGATTCCCTCCAAGGTTGAACTCGCGCTGGACGGCCACCGGTATTCGCTCGCCCAGGCTCTCTGGCCGCTCTTTACCTCGATGTTCCTTCACGGCGGATTCCTGCACATCATAGGCAACATGTGGTTCTTGTGGATTTTCGGCGACAACATCGAAGACCAGCTGGGCCCCGTGGCATATTTGCTCTTCTATCTCGTATGCGGAATTGGTTCAGGCCTCACGCAACTGGTCTTCTCGTGGGGCTCCCACATTCCATCGATTGGGGCAAGTGGAGCGATTTCGGGCGTGTTGGGCGCCTATCTGCTATATTTCCCGCGCGCGCGTATCCTGACGCTGATTCCGCTGCTGGTCATCTGGTTCACGGCTCGGATTCCGGCGATGGTGTTCATCGGCTTGTGGTTCGTGCTGCAATTCCTGAGTGGTCTCGGCTCGCTCGGCGCGATCAATACCGGTGGCGTAGCCTGGTGGGCGCACGTGGGCGGATTCCTGCTCGGCTTGCTTTTCGCAGGAGTTGTGAAGCTCTCAGGGCGTGCAGCGAGTTCAGGCTAGATCGGCTTGGAGGACTTATGAGTTCAAAGGCGCTCCTTACGATTGCGTTCTGTTTTCTTGGTTCGACGGCTGCTTTGTGCCAGGGCCAGGCTCCGCCGGCAGTTGCACAGCGGTCCGTGCAGGCGCCACAGGACCCGCGAGAACCGGCCGTGCTGGCCGCGTGCAAGAACCCGCCACCGCAAGCCCAGCGGCCAGCCGGCGCACCCGGTCAAGGCGGCGCGCCGGTTGGTGCGCAACCGCAGGGGCCAAGAGACTACACGGTCACTGAAATCCCCGGCGTCATCGCCGCAGGGCAGAAATGGAAGTTCATTTGGCAAGAGTTGGGCAACAACGGCGACGGCATCATGGGCTCACCCGACGGCGGCCTGCTCATCGCGCAGAACGACAACAGCAAGGTCGTGAAGCTCGATAAGAACGGCAACGCTTCCGTCGTGTACACGGGCACGAACACCGGAGGCGCGCTCTCGATGAACACGAAGGGCGCGCTGTTCATTGTGGAAAGAGGCCTCAACCCTTCGGTTGAGCAGCTTGCGCCAACTTGCAAAACCCTGGCCAAAAGTTACCAGGGAGATCCCATGGATTGCATCGGAGTGGTGATCAACGATCTTACGGCCGACAGCAAAGGCGGCGTCTATTTCACGATGGGAGGAGTGTTTTACGCCAGCCCGGCCGGCCAAGTGACCAAGTACGGTGAGAATCTCCACACCAACGGGATCATCCTCAGCATGGATGAAAAGACGCTCTACGTAACAAATGGCCCTGCGATGGTGGCCTTCGACGTCCAGCCCGATGGCTCGCTTACGAATCAGCGCGAATTCGCCAAGCTTGAAGGAGGCGGGTTTGGGGGCGACGGCACCACCATCGATGCAGCGGGGCGCTTGTATGTGACCACCAGTTCCGGCGTACAGGTCCTCGATCCGGGCGGAAAACTCCTCGGCGTGATCCCAACGCCTCGAGGCGTGATCAGCGTAGCCTTCTCGGGCCCCGGCAAGAAATCTCTTTATATCCTGGCTCGCGGTGCGAAGGACGATCAAGGAAACGAAGTCGCCAATGCGGCTCAGGTCTATTCAATTCCAATGGTTGCTCAAGGTTTCAAGAAACGCGCGAAGTAGCGCCCCGATTGCTTCGGCAGGTAAAGGCAACGCGCTCGGTGTGGCGAGAGTCGGGCGTCGGCTTGCCGACAGTTCGAGTCAAAGTTGAGCTACGAAACCAGCTCGGAAGCCGGCGCAGAAAGTTAATGTCACACTTTAGCTTGCCTCCGCCACCGAATCCTTCGTCGGAATGCGCCTGTGAAGTTGCGGCCGTCATTGCCCGCACTCGAACCGTCCGGTGCCCGGGCGAAAACATTTCTTTCGAATTTGCATTTTGAAGCAACGTGTCCGGTACAGTCGCGCGCCGATTGTGTTAAGGTATTCGGTTCTTTACAGGACCTTGCAAACGGCATTCGCGGCAGTACGGGCGTGGTCCAGGGAGACGGCAATCCATGAAGAGTTCTTATAACGGTGTGGCGGTCCCGTCGAACGGCAAGCCAATTGAATACGTCGGCGGCCAGTTCCGCGTGCCCGATCAGCCGATCATCCCCTTTATCGAGGGGGACGGCACGGGGCGCGACATCTGGAAAGCATCGCGGCGAGTGTTCGATGCAGCGGTCGAGAAAGCTTACGGGGGCAAGAGAAAGATCGCGTGGCTCGAGGTCTTCGCGGGCGAGAAATCGTTCAATCAGTTCAAAAGCTGGCTGCCGGCGGACAGCGTGGACGCGATCCGTGATTTCCGCATCTCGATCAAGGGGCCTCTGACAACGCCCGTGGGCGGCGGCATCCGCTCGCTCAATGTGACGCTCCGGCAGTTGCTCGACCTGTATGCGTGCGTGCGCCCGGTACGCTATTTTCAAGGCGTTCCGTCGCCGGTGAAGAATCCGGAGCGGATGAACGTCGTCATTTACCGGGAAAATACCGAGGACGTCTACGCGGGGATCGAGTGGAAGTCCGGCACTCCCGAGGCCGAGAAGCTTGCCGCGTTCATCAACGACGAAATGCTGAAAGGCACGGGCAAGCGTTTGCCGGAGGCGCCCGGCATCGGCATCAAGCCCATCTCCGCGAAGAACACCAAGCGCCTGATGCGCCGCGCGATTCAGTACGCAATCGAAGCCGGGCGCACCGTCGTGACCATCGTGCACAAGGGCAACATCATGAAGTTCACCGAGGGCGCTTTCCGCGACTGGTGCTACGAGCTTGCCGTCGAGGAATTCCGGCAGCAGATCGTCACCGAGCGCGAAAGCTGGATTCTCGGCAACAAGGATCGCGACCCGAACCTCACGATCGAGCAAAACGCCGCGATGATCGAGCCCGGATTCGAGCAGGCAACCGAGGATTTCAAAAAGACGATTTGCGACGAGGTGAAGCGGACGCTCGACGCCATCTCCGCCACGCATGGGCGCGGCCAGTGGAAGAAGAAGATTCTCGTCAACGACCGCATCGCGGACTCCGTCTTCCAACAGATACTCACGCGCGCGGACGAGTATCAGGTGTTCGCCACGCCCAATCTGAACGGCGACTACATTTCGGACGCCTGCGCGGCGCAGATCGGCGGGCTGGGTATGGCGCCCGGAGCGAATATCGGCGATGGTTACGGCTGCTTTGAAGCGACGCACGGCACCGCGCCCAAGTACGCGGACAAAGACGTCATCAATCCGAGCTCGGTGATGCTTTCCGGCGTCATGATGTTCGACTTCATGGGCTGGAAGGAAGTCGCGCGCCTGATCGAGGCCGGGATCGAGCGGACGATCCAGCAGAAGCGCGTCACCTACGACCTCGAGCGTCTCATGCCCGGCGCGACGAAACTCAGCACCACCGAATTCGCCAGCTCCATCATCGAGAATATGAGTGCGCCTGCGCCTGTCGGCCGCTAGCGCAGTAAGTTGTCATCCCGAACGAAGCGAGGGATCTGTTCTTATTCACACGGGGCGGTGAAAGAGCCCCAGAATCCAGCCATCAATAATCAAGGAGATTTCCGAATGCGTAAGAAAGTGACGGTAGTAGGCGGTGGGTTTGTCGGATCGACCACAGCACAGCGCATCCACGATGCCGGTCTCGCCGACGTCGTACTGACAGATATTCTCGAAGGGGTGCCGGCCGGCAAGGCACTCGACATGGCGGAATCGGGGCCGATTCTCGGCAGCGACGCGCACGCCGCGGGCATTTCGACGGCGAGCGGCGATTACAAAGAGACGGCGAATAGCGACGTCATCGTCATCACGGCCGGCTTCCCGCGCAAGCCTGGGATGAGCCGCGACGACTTGCTGAAAGCCAATTACGACGTCATCAAAGCCGTGGTCGAGGCGGTCGTCAAGCTCTCGCCCAACGCGATTCTGATCATCGTGACAAATCCGCTCGACGCCATGGCGCAGGCAGCGTTCAAGGTCAGCGGCTTCCCGAAGCATCGTGTCCTCGGGATGGCGGGTGTGCTCGACTCCGCGCGCATGAGCACCTTCGTCGCGGCCGAGCTGGGCGTGTCGGTCGAGAACGTGCACTCCTTCGTCCTCGGCGGCCACGGAGACGATATGGTTCCCCTCGCGCGCTACTCCACCGTCGCGGGAATTCCCCTCCCCGAATTAATATCTAAAGACAAGCTGGAAGCCATCATCACGCGCACACGCAAGGGCGGCGCCGAAATCGTAAACCTGCTCAAGACCGGCTCGGCGTATTACGCGCCTTCGGCCGCAGCCGTCGAAATGGTCGAAGCGATCCTCAAGGACAAGAAGAAGATTCTGCCGTGCGCGGTTTACCTCGAAGGCGAATACGGAATCAAGGGACTCTTCGTCGGCGTGCCCGTCAAGCTGGGCGCGAAGGGCGTCGAGCAGATCATCGAAATCAAGCTGACGCCCGACGAGAAAGCCGCTCTCGACAAGTCCGCCGCCTCGGTGCGCGAACTCGTGAACGTCCTCGGCGTGTAAGGAAGGGCGGGCGCTACACGGAGAATTTCTGGGCGAGTGGAAAGCGCCGGCCGACGCTGAAGGCCTTCGACGTGACTTTCAACCCCGGAGGCGCCTGCTTGCGCTTGTACTCGTTCCGGTCCACCTGGAGCGCCACCGAGCGGACCACGTCGAGCGGAAGTAGACACTCGTCGGCGATCTGCTCGGGGCTTTGCAGGTCCTCTACGTAGGCTTTCAAAATGCGGTCGAGGTCTTCGTACGGCAGCAGCGTGTCCTGATCGGTCTGGTTGGGGCGCAGCTCGGCCGATGGTGCCTTGGTGAGGCTCTCCGTCGGAATTCGCTCGCCGGCGCGATTCACGAAATTCGCTAGGTCGTAAACCATCGTCTTGGGAAGATCGGAAATCACCGCCAGTCCGCCCGCCATGTCGCCGTAGAGCGTGCAGTATCCGACGGCCAGTTCGGACTTGTTTCCCGTGCTCAGCACGAGCGAACCGAACTTGTTCGAGAGCGCCATCAGGAGATTGCCGCGAATCCGCGCCTGAATATTTTCCTCGGTCGCGTCCTCGGCCAGCCCTGAGAACGTCTTCTCTAGCGTCTTGCGGTAGCTTGTGAACGTATCGGTGATTGGCAGTGTGATCAGCTCGATGCCGAGATTTTGCGCAAGCTGTTTCGCATCGCGCAGGCTTCCCTCGGAAGAATACGGCCCGGGCATCGCCACACCCAGCACGTTGGAAGCGCCCAGAGCATCGGTCGCGATCGCAGCGACGAGCGCGGAATCCACTCCTCCGCTCAGGCCGATCACAACCTTGCTGAAACCGCATTTGCGCACGTAGTCGCGCGTCCCGATCACCAGCGCGCGATAGGCCGCCTCGTACTCGTCGTCCATCGCCGGACGAATGTCACCCGCGCCGGTCACGCTATCGAAGAAAACGAGATCCTCGTCGAAGGACTTCGCCAGCGCGGCAATGCGGCCGTCGGGCATAAACGCCATGCTCGAGCCGTCGAAGATCAGGCTGTCGTTGCCGCCGACCTGATTCACGTAAACCACCGGCACGCCGCGTTCCTTCGCCACGGTGCTCAGCATGTCGTGCCGCAGGCCACGCTTGCCCAACGTGTAAGGCGACGACGAAATGTTCAGCACCAGCGTGCTTCCCTTCCCTACGAGCTCCGCCACGGGATCGCGATCGTAGAGGCGCTCGGGCCAAAAGCCCTTGGCGTTCCAGCTATCCTCGCAAATCGTGACGCCGAGCGTCTCCTTGCCGAGCGGAAACACATGCTGGATCGTGGCCGGCTGGAAGTAGCGGGTTTCGTCGAAGACGTCGTACGTTGGCAGCAGCATCTTGCGCTGCTCGAAGAGAATCTTTCCGCGCGCAATCAGAGCGGCGGAATTGGCCACCGGCTTTCCGGTATTGTCCTGCGCCTTGCCGACAAACCCGACAAGCGACGCAAGCGGGATGTCCTGCGCGAGTCGGGCAAGCTCTTTCTGGTTGCGCTCGGCGAACGACGGGCGCTCGATCAGGTCCTGCGGTGGATAGCCGCAAAGGCACAGTTCGGAAAAGACGGCCAGATCGGCGCCCCCGGATTTCGCCTCGTGCGCGAGTTCGAGAATCCGCGCGCGATTGCCCTCGAAATCGCCGACAGTCGGATTGAATTGGGCCAGAGCGATCTTCATGCGAAGGGCATAGCATACGGGTCGCGCGCGGCGTTTTCAATCAAGAGCAGGGCTCCTGCGGCAGCACTGGTAAACAATACGGGGCCACAAAAAAAAGCTCCCGGAGCCATGAGCTCCGGGAGCCAGAAATCAAAGAGTCGGTTCCAGCGCGCTTAGACAGTGAATGAGCTGCCGCAGCCGCACGTGCTCTTCACGTTCGGGTTGTTGAACTTGAAGCCCGCGCCTTCGAGCGTCTCGATGTAGTCGATCGAGATGCCGTCGAGATACATCTCGCTCATCTGATCGACCAGCACCTTCAGGCCGTCGAATTCGTACACGTTGTCGCTGGCCTCGTTCACTTGATTCTCGAACGCCATGCGATAGCTGAATCCCGAGCAGCCGCCGCCTACCACGGCCACCCGCAGGCCTGTCGGCGCGGGTGTTTGCTGCGACAGAATCTCTTTCACTTTCGTGATGGCTACCGGTGTCAGCTGAACCATGTTCTAGATCCTCCCAAAATTGCGCGCGACCGTCCGTCCCGCGCACCATAATACCAAGCTGATTATACCAGATTCGGGCCCGGCGTAAACAGCCAGGAGCGGGGCCGTTACTGTTCGGTTTTTCGATAACCGGAGCCGAAACCCGGACATGAGCCCGGCTCGACCTGGAGCATCTTTCGCCGGCAGAAAGAGGGTTCCAAACAGGGCCCGTGGGCGCTACGATTGGGCGCCCGAAGGTAGCGTTGGCGCTGTTCACGATCAAAAGTGTGGCTAGATTGTAAATTCGCGGTCCGCGAAGGAATCGAGCGAGCTGAAACATGAGCCGTCCTATCCTGCCAATCCCTGCGACCCAGTGCCTGCGTGCAGGACTCTTTCTACTCCTGCTGGCCGCGGTCTTCGCGGCGCCCTCCCCGGCCCAAACACACGTCGTTCCGGGGGAGTTCGTGACGGAGCCGCCGACGCTCGTCTCGCTGGGCTTTGAATGGCGCATCTCGGGAGACGACAATCGCAACGCCCGCGTGGACGTGACCTTCCGGAAAAGAGGCGAGCGCGAGTGGCGGAAAGCGCTCCCGCTCCTGAGGCTTCAGCGCGAGCAGGTACTCGGAGGAGCGCCGCGGGACGGCGCCGCTCACTATTACAGCTACGTGGCTCCGAACATGTTTGCCGGCAGCCTCCTGAATCTGGAACCCGACACTGAATACGAATGCCGTTTCGTTCTTTCCGATCCCGATGGCGTGAAAGGAAAGGCCCAAAGAACCGTGGTCGCGCGCACGCGCAAGGAACCGCAGCCAGCCATCGGCGGCCGCGTCTATCACGTCTATCCCTTCGGCTACAAAGGCGCGAAGCAGGAGCCTTCCTTCACCGGCTTGCTCGCCGCCTATTACATGGGCTCCGATGAGTCCGACCACGCGAATGTAATGCCTCCGCGCGTTCAGCCGGGCGACGTCATCCTCGTGCACACCGGACTCTACAAAGACAGCCGGTTCACATACAGCGGCTTCGACCGGACGATTCCCGCCTATGGCACTCCGTTCGACGGCACCTACTACCTAACGCAGAGCGGCACGCCCGACAAACCGATCGTCATCAAGGGGGCGGGCGACGGCGAGGTAATCTTCGATGGCGACGGTTGCCAGAACCTCTTCAACTTGATGGCGGGAAACTACAACTATTTCGAAGGCATCACGGTCCGCAACACCAATGTCGCCTTTCTCCTCGGCATCAAGAACATCGCCGGAGCCAGCGGCTTCACGCTAAAGCATTCCCGGCTCGAGAATATCGGCCGCGGCGTTGAGGACCAGTGGTCGGGCTCGAAAGACTTCTACATCGCGGATAACGTCTTTATCGGGCGGCACGATCCGAGCAAGTTGCAGAGCTGGTGGACGCCGGCGGTGTGGGCCAAATATCCCGGCTATCCCGCGCCCATCACTTCGGAATACGCCGTAAAGATTTATGGCCAGGGCCACGTGGTCGCTTACAACTACGTCGCCAACTGGCACGACGGCATCGACATCGCCACATACGGCGATCCCGATGGCACCCCGAACGAAACACCCGATCGCGTTCCTGTTTCCATCGACTTCTATAACAACGACATCTACAACGTGGCGGACAACTGCATCGAGGCCGATGGCGGCGCCCACAACATCCGCGTCTTTCGAAACCGCTGCTTCAATTCGGCCGGTGGAGCGTTTAGCGCACAGCCCACGTTTGGCGGTCCGTTGTATTTCTTCCAAAATCTCGCGTACGACATGACCACGGGCGGGCCGTTAAAGCTTATCGACACGCCGGCGGGCGTCCTGATCTATCAGAATACTTTCTTTGGGCAGGGCCGGCTCATGGGCCCGGCATCCAACGTCCATTTCCTGAACAATCTGATCCTGGGAGACGGTTGGGCCGACCCCGTCCTCAATCTACGCACCTACACGAACTACTCGACTTCCGACTACAACGGCTTCCGCCCGAATCCCAATGTGGACGACGCCTTCGAATGGAGCTCCCCGCCGTTCGAAGTAGCAGCGGACTATCAGGGCCAGCTCGTTACGCGCCATTTCAAATCGCTGAAGGAATACAGCCAGGCTACCGGCCAGGAGAAGCACAGCGTTCTGCTCGACTACGATGTCTTTCTGAATGTCACAATTCCGGACAAATCCGAGCCGCAGCGCCTATATAACCCCGAGGATTTCGATTTTCGCCTCAAGCCAGGCTCATCCGCTATCGATGCGGGCGTCCTGCTTCCGACGATCAACGACGATTTCACGGGCCGCGCGCCGGACCTCGGAGCTTACGAACTGGACCGCCCGGTGCCGCACTACGGCCCGCGATCTCAGCCGCTCGGTGCTCCACAGGTGTCTTCGCCCAGGTCCGTCACCGGCCCTCCGCCGCAGCGCGATCCGAGCCAATAGGCCCGATCTCTCATGCCAGCCCATCGGCATAGGAAAGAACGAACGTAGACTCCGGATGCAATTTGCCTGCGAGTACTGTGGACACAGCGCTACTTCTCCGCTAGTCTGACGGGAGCACAAAAGGATGGATATGCGGAAGATCTTCTCAAATGCAAGCCGCGGAGCGGTCAGTCTGTGCCTGCTGGTGTTCTTGGGCGTTATTCCCGCACGGACAGAAGTGGCGCCGGGCATGCCCGCGCTCCAATACCACCTCCGATTCTTCCACACGCATACCGGTGAACACCTCGATATCGTTTATCGCGTGGGCGAGAGTTACGTCCCCTCGGCGCTGGATGAGCTTGACCATTTCCTCCGCGATCATCGAACGGGTGCAGTTCACCACTACGATCCCCGGCTCTTTGATTTGCTGCACGATCTCACTGCCAAAGTGGGCGAACCCGATGCCGAAATCGACGTCGTCTGCGGCTATCGCACGCCCTGGAGCAACAATTTCCTGAGGACGCACGGGCACGGCGTGGCCCTCCATAGTCTCCATATGGAAGCGATGGCCATCGACATCCGCTTGCCGGGCGTTCCCACTGCAACACTGCGCGATGCTGCGTTGGGTTTGCATCGCGGCGGAGTCGGATACTACCTCGCTTCAGACTTCGTTCACGTCGACGTGGGCCGCGTTCGGCGCTGGTAGTAAAGCGCTTTCGGATCAGGGATACGGAACCATCGCCAGGGCTTTCTCCAGGACAACGTCGTAGCCGTAGATGTCTTCGAAGAAGTGCGTCCGTCCCTCTTCGTCAACCGCTGCCGTGCCGTAAATGATCAGCACGGGAATCGGGTGAGCCAGGTTCACTCGCACGTCGTCCTTGCTCCCGTTCATTGTTTCCTCGACCCGCTCCAGGCTCCATCCCGGATTGTCGCGCAAAGCCCAGGCCGCCAGTTCACCGGGATTCTGCACGCGAATGCAACCGTGGCTGAAGTCGCGGCGAAATTGGGAAAACAATCCGGGCGCGTCCGTTCCATGCATGTACACGTTGTCTTCGTTGGGAAAGATCAGTTTGACCAGGCCAAGGGAGTTGGTCGGGCCCGGCTTTTGCCGCACGCGCAGCTCACTGGCCTTCAACCGCGCCAGCACCTCATCGCTGATCGGACCATCGGTCACCAGATTCCCGTCTTGAGTCACAACCTCGAAGTTTTTCGCGGAGATGTAGTTCCGGTCCTTTTCGATTCGCGGGACGATTTCATTTTGCAGGATGCCGGCAGGCACCTCCCAGTAGGGCCGGAAGACCACGTACTTCATGTCCGCCATCAAAACCGGCGACTGATGCTCGTAGGCCTTTCCCACAATTACAGCCCTTTGTAAGGCCTCCCGGCCCTGCTCGTCCATGGCGCGCAGGCGAAATTCAGGCAGGTTGATCACTACGGGAGGCGATGAAAGCGCGTGCGGCAGCCAACGCCAGCGCTCCAGCGTCAATTCGATCTGCCGCACGCGCGCGCTCAGGGGCGTGTTCAGCTCTTCGACCGTCTTTGCATCCAGATGCCCATTTGGATTCAGCCCATGTGTTCCCTGGAAGGCCTTCACTGCAGTTACCAGCGGGCCTCCATACACCTTGGAGTCGGGAAAGACTGGCGCACTGGCTGGCAGGTCGCCTAACAGTCGCAACAAGCGAATGAGCCTCGGCACGCCAGGATAACTTTCGCCCGCCACCACCGGATTCGTTACGCTTGGAAGTTTTTCGCCATCGTCCTGGCTCGCCTTTTGCCTGTAAGTCCTCAGCGCATCGAGCGCCCTGCGGTAACCGAGGAAGGGTGACTCCACCTCATTGATCGCCGCCACCGGATCGCTGGCGTTCACTACTTTCGTCCTCAGAAACTCAGAGAGGTCGTACTCGCGGCCCTCGACGTCCAGCTCAAAACCGAGCTGCTTGGGGTTCACACGGCCGATTTGCATCGCGCGGATGTAACGCATCGCCGAGACCGTCAATGCGGCATCGAAGCGCGCCAGGTCGGGATCGGAGGAGGGCTGCTGCAGCCTGGCCAGGCGTGCCTCCCATTGCGGCCCGTCGTAATCCTCGGCCACCAGGCCCTTCTCATCCGCGTCTCTCAGAAGCCCGCTAATAGCCAGGGCCTGGGGCGTCGGTCGCCCGTCACGAATCCACACTAGTGCGTATTCGGATTCCTCATAGAGCATGCTGACTTCGTCCCGATACAGCGGGAAGTCGGGCCAGCGCAAGTCTGTATCGTGCGCGCTGTCGACGATCTTGCGTAAGACGGATTCCCCTTCGGGCGAAAGCTTCTGCGCGGACGCATTTGCGGTCGCGCCCGCCATCCCCATCGATGGTGCTTCGGCAAGGGACATTATTCCGAGCATCAAAGCGGCCAGAACTGCGACCGCGAACCTATGGACCATGTTGATCCGCAACGCTCCTCCTACTTCCCTGCCGCCCGGCACGTAGCGCACGTTTTCGATTTCTCCACCGTCCCTCAACTTGTTCGATGCGCCGCCGGCTCGGATCGCAAATCTCCGCGAGGTCTCCCGAATCGCTGGTGGGACAACCTCCCTATCGGGAATTCCTCTTCACACCATACTCTGCGGGCAGTAATAAAAGCGAAACTCCGGGCAGGTCAGGAGGGTTTGGCCGGAAGCCGAATCCGTATACACTGCTTAAGTCACCATGAAACATACCATCACATTGATTCCCGGCGACGGGATAGGACCAGAAGTCTCCAGAGCAGTTCAGAAAATCATCGAAGCTGCGGGCGTTGCGATTGAATGGGAAGAGACCTCCGCGCGCGGCGATATCGACCGCCGCGGCTCCGACCTCACGCAATCCGCCGCGCTCACCTCCATCCGGAAGAATCGGGTGGCTCTCAAAGGCCCTCTCATGACTGCGGTGGCGGCCGGCCCCCCCAGCATCAACGTGGGCCTGCGCAAGGCGCTCGACCTCTACGCCAACGTGCGTCCCGTGAAGAACCTCCTGGGCGTCCAGTCGCGCTATCAGGACGTGGATGTGGTTCTGATCCGCGAGAACACGGAAGACCTCTACGCCGGGCTCGAGCATGAGGTCGTGCCGGGCGTGGTCGAGAGCCTGAAGATCATCACCGAGCGCGCTTCCACTCGCATCGCGCGCTTTGCCTTTGAGTACGCCCGCAAGCACTCGCGCAAGAAAATCCACGCGATTCACAAAGCAAACATCATGAAGTTGTCCGACGGCCTGTTCCTCAATTCGATCCGCAAGGTCGCGCCCGAGTACCCGGAGATCGAGTACAAGGAACTCATCATCGACAACGCCTGCATGCAGATGGTGCTGAATCCCCATCAGTTCGACATGCTGCTGCTTACCAATCTCTACGGCGACATCATGAGCGACCTCGCCGCGGGACTCGTCGGGGGCCTCGGCGTCGTCCCGAGCGGCAACATCGGCGAGACCGTGGCGCTGTTTGAAGCGGTCCACGGCACCGCGCCGGACATCGCCGGAAAAGGCATCGCCAACCCCACGGCCCTGCTCATGAGTGCAATCATGATGCTCGACCACATCGGCGAACTAGACGCGGCTCGAAAGGTCGAAGACGCGCTGCACAAGGTCTATCGGGAAGGAAAATCTCTCACGCGCGACGTGGGCGGCACGGCAACGACGGCGGAATTCACGGACAGCGTGATTCGAACTCTTCGGTAGGGGAACCGGTTGGATGCCCCCTGTCTTGGAGTAAATCCGCCTCTCGCTGCGCGCGGAATCACAAACAGAAGCGCGATTCAGAACCGGAATTCGAGGCCGGCATTGAGGCCGTGGGACCACAAACCACTGGTATTCATTTGCGGCTGCGGCCTCGCCGGGCCGCCACCAACTCCGGGGGGCAAGAGATTGGGATTGACGGTGAGATCAATCTGGCCGCTGGTGCGGAGCACACTGCTGAGATACCGAACGGTATAGCCAAGCGTAAAACCGAGATGCCGGGACACATCGTAGCGTCCGACGAGGCGCGCTTCGGGGAGCGCGGCAAAGGAATTTTCCGAGCGGCTTCCAATGTTGCTGGAGAGCGCGAGAAGGTCTCCGACGAGGGGGGCGCCTCCGTCGATAGCGGTGTCACCGTTGATCCGCGAAAGTTTGTGTACCACGCCGAGGGCGACCTTGGGCGTCATGCTAGCCGACCAGCGGTCGCGATGCCATTCGGCGGCCAGGCCCGCTTCGCCCCCGTGAAAATCGTTCTTCGCGTTGAAATCATCGGCGCCGGAGATCGTGGTGCCCAGGGGAAGCTGGCCGCCGATGACGGTGGAGCTTTGCTGAACCTTCAGCGTTTCTCGATATTGGAAGTAGCGATATCCGCCCAGCAGGTCAATTCGCCAGCGGCCGGTTTGGCGCCAGTTCTTGCGCAGGCCGGCGGAGGCGGAGAGGGCTTGCGTGAACGTGGAGGACGACACTGCCCCGGAAAACACTCCGGGAGCAGATACCAGGAGAGCGCTCGGCGCGTCGAGGTTTGCGTCAAAGAACGGCCGTGCGAGGAATGATGCGCCGCTCGAGCTTGCCGCGAAATGCGTCCCGCCGTTGTCCCCGAGCCAATCCACGCTGACTTCGATGGCGTAGCGCCGGTCGTGCTGGAGCCAGTAGCCGAACGCCAGCCGCGCGCCGTGACGTCCCTCGCCATCAACATTGCTGCCGCCAAACAGGATTTGCGCGCCGGGCAGGACTCCTGCGAGGTTGCGTGCGGTCCCTGCGGGGCTTGCAGTGACCAGCGGCGGCAGTGAGTTGCCGCGTGTCCAGCGAAGGAGATAATCGGTCTGCACCCAGAAGCGCTGCGCGTCGGCGGGATCGGCATCCTTGGCATTTTGGGCGGGAGAGGGCGGATCGCCCGCCCGGCAAGGGGAAACAGCCAGCGTGGCGATGAGCATGAGGAGGCACGGGCGCGGCCAGCTTCTTCTGCGCCGCAAGCCTGCGGAATTTGGAGCGCGGCGGCTTCCCGCTGCTCGATTGCCAATTGATTTTGCGAAGGCGGGTTTGAGCAAGTGTTCAAGCATCGACGGGAAGCGTATCGCATTGTGCTGGGAGTAGCCAGCCCAACGGATGGCGTTCAGGACCGGCCCATTCCGGGTGGATGGTCGGCCAGTGGGAACTAATCCCCTAAGTCCTGGTGAGCGCGCTATCCGGACGAGTGGAGTACTCGTAAGGGAGATGTCCGGTAATCCGACTCATCGGGACTTACAAATCCAGAAGCCCGTACAATCGCCAAAAATGAGCGTGTGGAGTAGTATGACTCGGCGATTATGGCAGCACAGTCTGTTTCGCTGATCGGTGAACAGAAACCATTACGAAATTTCCGGAGGAAGCAAAATGCGATTCCCAGTACTGATGTTCCTGGCTGTGCTGGCGACGGCGGTTCCCGCCGCGGGCCAGGACGCCTGCTCCTGGTCACGCGACCTGCGCCTCGTCAACGGCAAGATTCACACGTTGGATCCGCAGGATCGCGTCGTTAGCGAAGTGACCATTCAGCAGGGACGCTTCGCGTATATCGGTCCGCTGCGAAATCGCAAAGTGAATCCGTGCACGAGAGTGATCGATCTACACGGGCGCGTCGTCGTCCCGGGTCTAATCGACAATCACAACCATTTCGTGCTGTTCAGCCAGCGTCCCGGCTATAACGTGATGGTTGAGACTGCCACCAGCATCCCGCAAGCGATGGCATTGCTCAAGGAGCGAGCCCGAACGGTCCCCGCCGGCGCCTGGGTAACCGCGATTGGCGACTGGACTCCCCGGCTCTTCGCGGAAAACCGGATGCCGACGCTGCCGGAATTGGATCAGGCGGTGCCGGATCATCCCGTATTCTTCGCCACGTTCGGTCCCGCGGTCACCAACAGCGCGGGGAAGAAGTTCTTCGAAAGCAAGGGCATCACCGTTAACCCCGCCACAGGCGCTTTGGAAGGCCCCGCCGCCAATGCCGCGCTAAGTGCTCTGCGCAAGATGCAGACTCCCGAGGACAGGATTCGCAGCGCCGAGGACGCGCAGGCGTATGTGCTGCGTTACGGTCTTACGACCAGCGCGGATATGGGCGTTTTCAATGACCCTGACAGCCCCGATTTGCGGGACAGCTTTACGTTTCCCGGCATTGCTAGCGCCAACCCCTGGACCGTCTACGACCAGATTCTCGCGCTCGACCACCAGCACAAGCTCGACGAGCGCGTTCGGCTTTTCATGATCTCGATGGACAAAACGATGGCCCTGCCTATCTTGACCGAACGCCTGCTACCCGCAGGCGCTCCAGTCCATGAAAGCGATCGGCGTAGGCATGGCACTCCATGGCTGGAGATATCTTCAGGGCAGCCAGGGCACGCCTGCCGGACAACCAGCGGGTCCGCCCTATCGCACCATCCTCGCGAGCGGGATCCACGTCGGCGCGGGCTCGGACGCGGGCGACATTTCCGTGCTCGATCCCTGGTTCGAGATCTATTACATGGTGACCGGCAAAGACTGCACCGGCGTGCTGATCAATTCGGGCGAGCAGGTGACGCGCGAACAAGCTCTCCGCATGTACACGGCGGACAACGGCTGGTTCTTCCACGAGGAGAACGAGCTGGGGTCGATCGAAACGGGCAAACTCGGCGATCTGGCCGTCCTGAGCGACAACTATTTCGATCCTAAGAGAGTCTCGGATGAAGAGATCAAGCAGTTAAAATCCGTGCTCACGGTGGTGGGCGGTCGCATCGTATACAGCGATCTTCACTAGCAGTTGCAAGTGTCGCCCGGCGGCGGGCACAGTCCTCATCCTCGCTTTTTCTACCCGTACCAATACCCATCGCCCGTGCTGCTCGCCGTACCGGCTTGCGGCAAAGACCAGCTATGCCGCTCGAATTCCAAGGAACATTTCGAGCGCTCACTCCGTACTTCTTTACAAGACGGGCGGAGGAGGCCCACACAAGATGAGAGAAACCATGCGAAGGCGAACGCGAATCGCGACGGTGCTCTGTATGCTCGCGGCGGGAATGATGGCCCTGGTGGGCTCTGCGATGGCGGCACCTGCGGAAAAGTACCTGCACGTGAACGTCGAGGATCCGACGAGGGGCGGGAGCGTCAATGTCAACGTGCCGCTCTCGATGGCTGAGAAGATTCTGCCGGCTATCAACAATCACGACCTGCACTACGGCAAGGTCTCGATTCACAACGCGGAAATGAACGGTGTGGACGTTCGGGCGCTGCTGGATGCGGTGCGGACCGCCCCAGACAACGAGTTCGTCACCGTGAAGGACAAGGATTCGGATGTCCGCGTAGCCAAGGCGAACGGAAATATCATCGTTCATGTGATCGACAAAAAGAACAAGCAGCAAAGGGTTGACGTGACAGTTCCTCTCAAGGTCGTCGACGCGCTCTTTTCCACCGCGAAGAACGACGAATTGGACATTGCGGCCGCACTGCGGGCCTTGAGTGATGCAGGTGACGTCTTGTTGGTTACTGTGCAGGACTCGAGCGAAAAGGTCCGCGTTTGGGTGGATTCGCGGAATACGCAGGACTGAGGGAGGCTATTGAGAGAACCAGAACAGCTGAGAGGGGACAAAACCGAGGGTTAGGAGTGAGACGATGATACTGCTCGCAAAGGTTGCGCTGGGAATGGCCGGCGTCGGGCTGGCAAGCGCGGGCGTTCTATGCAGCGAAGGTGTCGTCTACGTGAAAGTGATCGAGAAGCAGCCGCAGGGCCTTCACATCCGCGTGATTGCCCCCGCGATGCTGGCTCCGATTGCCGTGCACCTCGCGCCGCAGCCCGCTCTCGCGAGAGCGGCTCGGGAAATCCAGCCTTACATGCCGGCGATTCGCGCAGCGGTCGACGGCATGCGCGATTCAGACGACGTCGTGTTTGTTGAGGTGAAAGGGCCCGGCCAACACGTGGAGGTTGCGAAGTCAGGCGGCTCGATTGTTGTGGACGTGGACGATGCCGGCGAGACCGTGCACGTGTCCACTCCGATTCGCGCGGTATCGAGCACGGTCGACGAGCTCGCCGCTGCCAGCTCGAACTCGCTCTAGCGGCAATCGGCTGCACCCGATCAGCGATAAAGCGACGGATGGTGGCCGCCTGTCGCTGAATCAAGCCCTCCCTGTACCTCCTAAATGAAACCCCGAAACTAGCTACAATCCCGTTGAAGATTGGAGGCCAGCCCTTTGGCTGTCTAGCGGCGTGGCCCGAGGAAATCCTGATTAACGCGGTAACCGGACAAGTGCACAAGTGCGCTTCGACAGATAGCCAGTTCTTCGTCCCGCCAGGAGTTAGGCGGCCGACCGGAAAGGCACTAGCGCGACCGCATTGCCGTGTAGAATGCCGCAGCGATACGCGGAAACACACGCGTACGATAGGAGGCACCATGGCCGTATTTCATCAGGAAGATGACCACGAATTGCCGCGCCGACTCGTGGGCAAGGTAGGAAGCTGGCTGCCCGGCGGGCTTGGAATGGTTTCGATATTGGTTGTTCTGCTGATCCTGCTCTATGCGTCGGTGGCCTACGTGCCGGCGGGGAACGTCGGCGTGCTCACGCTATGGGGGCGCGTCACCGGCGAAGTATTGCCGGAGGGCACGCATCTCGTGAATCCCTTCAAGGGAAACAACACGATGTCCATCCGCACGCAAGAGCTGAAGGAAACGGCCAGCGTGCCGTCGGATGAAGGGTTGGTGATGACGCTGGACACGTCGCTGCTTTTCCGGCTGAATCCGGAGAGAGCCGCGGACGTCTATCAGAAAATCGGGCCCGCCTACATCGATGTGGTCGTCGAGCCCAACATGCGTTCGGCGATCCGTTCGGTGACGGCCGCGCACAGTGCCAGCGCGCTCTATACCGGGGGCCGCGAAGAGGTCGCGCAGAAGATTTATGAGGAGCTTGTGCGCCAGCTAAGCGCCAGGGGCGTCGAGGTCCAGAGCGTTTTGCTGCGCGACATTCAATTGCCGCAGATGCTCAAGACATCCATTGAAGCGAAGCAGCAAGCCGAGCAGGATTCGCTGCGCATGGCCTTCGTCCTGCAAAAAGAGAAACAGGAAGCAGACCGGAAGCGCATCGAGGCCCAGGGCGTTCGCGACTTTCAGCAAACCGTAAGTCAGGGCATCAGCCAGCAGTTGCTCGAGTGGAAAGGCATTGAGGCTACTCAGAAGCTCGCGGACAGCAACAACGCCAAGATCGTGATCATCGGCAATACCAAGAATGGCCTGCCTCTGATTATGGAGCCGAGATAGCCGCAGCCGCGCGTGTAGGATGGTATCTGGATGGAGGCCGCCGAACTTCATCGCGGCGGGCGTGGGCGAAAGGGTGTTCGCCAATCGTGTTCCCACGCCATGGGTGCGCGGTCAGCGAACCTGTGGAGAACCAACACGACAATTAATACAAAACTATGACAATCGGGAGGCTCTGGACGGGCAATACTTGTTCGTATGAGCAATCTTCCTACGATCATTCAAGGTGGTATGGGGGCGGGAGTATCCAGTTGGCAGCTTGCCCAGGCAGTATCGCGGCTCGGCCAGCTCGGGGTGGTTTCTGGAACCGCTATGGATCAGATCTTCGCCCGGCGCCTGCAAGACGGCGATCCCGGAGGGCACATGCGCCGCGCCCTCGATTATTTCCCTTTCCCCCTAATGGCCGAACGCGCGTGGGACAAGTTCTACGTTCCCGGCGGGAAGCCCGCGAACGCGTCTTACAAGACCGTCCCGATGCACACAAAAGACACCCCGCAAGAGCTGAGCGAGCTGTGCATCGTCGCCAATTTTGTTGAAATCTTTCTCGCCCGCGAAGGCCACGAGAATCCAGTCGGAATCAACTATCTGGAAAAGATTCAGATTCCGCATTTGCCTTCTTTATATGGCGCCATGCTCGCGGGTGTCGGGTACGTCCTCATGGGCGCGGGCGTTCCGCTGAAGATTCCCGGAGTGCTCGATCTCCTGGCTTGCCACAAACCCGCAACGTACTCCCTCCATGTCACTGGCGCGGAGGAGGGCGACGACACCACGATGACGTTTGTCCCCTCGGACTTCATGGAACGCGATCTTGCGCCGCTCGCTCGGCCCAAGTTTCTTGCCATCATTGCTTCAAACACCCTGGCCACAACCATGGTGAAGAGGGCCAACGGTCGAGTGGATGGATTCGTGATCGAAGGGCCAACCGCCGGAGGCCACAACGCCCCTCCCCGCGGGAAGCTCCAGCTCAATGAAGCAGGCGAGCCAATCTATGGAGAGCGCGATCAGGTGGACCTCGAAAAGATACGCGAACTCGGCCTGCCGTTTTGGCTTGCAGGAGGATATGGTTCACCCGAAAAAGTTCGCGAGTCCCTGGCCGCCGGGGCGGCGGGCGTTCAGGTAGGCACCGCGTTTGCGTATTGCGCGGAGTCCGGTTTGAGGGATGACTACAAGCAAGCCCTTCTGGCAAAGGTTCTCTCGGGCGATGCAAGTGTCCTCACCGATTCGCTGGCCTCGCCCACGGGTTTCCCATTCAAGGTCGTGCGGTTGGAAGGCACGCTATCAGAGCGCGACGTCTATTCGGCGAGGCCGCGCATATGCGATCTTGGCTATTTGCGCGAGGCCTACAAAGGCCCTGACGGCAAAATCGCTTACCGCTGTCCCGGCGAGCCTGTGAGCCTGTACCTCTCCAAGGGCGGAAAAGAAGAGAATACAGTCGGGAGGACGTGCCTCTGCAACGCGCTGGTGGCAACGATTGGACATCCCCAGGTTCGGGCCGGCCGATACGTTGAGAGTGGAATAGTGACGTCCGGGGACGACCTGACCGGAATTACGCGATTTCTCCCGCCAGGCGAGCCGCTCTACCACGCTGCGGACGTGGTGAACAAACTTCTGAACGGTTGATCTGGCCTGCACCGCGATTGTCCTGCGTGGCCCTTGCCCTTGGTGCCGGCGGCCCGGCCTGATTCGGTCCTCTCCCGCTACTTGATCTGCTCCATTGAGTGGACTGCGATGGTATTCGTCTGAGGATCGAGCGCGCCGATCACCTTCACCTTTTCCCCGGCGTGTTTTTCGGCGAGGTCCTGATTGTCGAGCTTGTACACCTTGTCCTTCACCTGAAGCACGAAGACGCCGCCAAGGTTCTTCACGCAGTAGCGGGCGCAATCGGCTGCCGTGGTGCCGATCGATTTCTTCTTCAGCATTTCCTCGTGCGAGCGGCTGAGCGAATGCACGTTGAGCGCGCATTGCGAGTCCCCGATCTCGCCCTTGAATACCTGTTCCGTTCCCCCGCCCGCCATGCAGCCGAAAGCCGCCGCAATGACGAGCGCTATGGTCGCTGCCCGTGATCTGTTTGCTTTCATCGTTCTTCTCCCCCGTGCCGCTGAATTCCCCGCGCCCGTGCGGCGCCTGCGCCCCCGCCGAAACCGAGCGGACGGCTCACGGCAGAACTACGAATTTCATGTGCATGCCTTCGTGATCCGAGCTGCAAATCACCGTGCAGACCACCACGTACTCTCCCGGTTCCGCAGGCGCCGCCAGCATGAACTCCTGTGTGCCGGGCCTCAACAGAAGGTCCCATCCCGGAACCCGCGAGCGATCCTTGGCCCGCAACAGCTCGAATCCGTGAATCGACCCGTCCCGGTTGTGGTTCTTCGCCTTCACCGCCGTGATACGCAGCGTCACCATCTCCCCCGCATGCATCGTGACGACCGGGTCCTTCTGGCCCGCCATCTTGAAACGGCTGTCGTGGTCGGCCAGAATTTCGATCACTTGAGGCGATTGGACTTGAGGGACATGCGGAGTGAATGCAAACGCCAAAGCGAAAGCAGCGAACCTGCTCGATCGGGTTCCCTTCATGTTCAGGCAGACTCGCCTTCCGCGCATCTCGCTGCTCCTATTGCGTCATGTAACGCAGGATGAGCCGCATGTCCTCATCCGTGATGGTCGCTCGGACGCGCATGTGCCGGACGATGGTGGCCATCATGCGCGGCGGAAGTTTGTGCGGCGATTGGTGGCAGCGGCCGCAGTTCGCGTGGAATCGGCGCTCGCCCTCCGCTCGCGCGTTCTCGTCGTCTTCGTGCTGCACCCTCGCGCTCGCCGCAGGAGGAGGATTCGTAGCGTTGGCCTCTCCCTGGCCTGCCGCCATTCCGGCCAGTGGCAGCGTGCTCGCGGCCAGGAGCAGCGCCAGCAGGAGCATGGGGCGGCGTGCGGTCACTTTCCACCTCCCGGCCACAGTGGCAGCGCCAACCGGTACGTGAGCCCAAGCGTCCAGATGTTCTCGTTCCCGTCTGGAGAAAATTGCCTGCCGTAGCTGCTGACGAACCGCATGTCATCGCGGAAGTAGTAGTTGAGGCCGAACTCGAACTGGTTGGTATCGACGTCGGCCATTTCGTCGCTCTCGCCGGCGCCGGCGTAGAACTGCTGCATCCGCGCGACCACCTGCACGTGGCGAAGCGCGCTTTGCCACACGGGCGACTGGCTCAGCCGGTACGCCGACTCGATCCAGTAGCCGCTCCCGTCGTGCGACCGCGCGTACTCGGCGCGGATGTCGAGCGGGACCGGCGGCGGCTGCCACTCGAAGTGAAATCCAAATGAGTTGGTGCGATCTTCCTGCAGGAGATGCTGAAACGAGCCGCCCAATTCGATCCGCGGACCCGGCAGGAAAATCCCGGCGCGCCCGCCCGCGCTGCGGTCCGACTCCATGTGCGACACGCTGCTGTGCGCCGAGAAGTACGCGGCGTAGTTCAACTCCACGCGCGGTGCCAGGTCAAATCCACCACGCACCATAGCTCCCGTCCCCGCGCCGTATTCGCTCCCACCAATGGGCAGGATCAGCGGGTCGGTTTGCAGGTTTCGAATCCATATGGGATAGAGCCGCTCGTTGTAGATTCCGAACGGAATCAGGTAGCGGCCCGCCGTCACGGTCAGATAGCGGTTGGCGATGTAGTCGAGCTGTACGTAATCGACGCTCTTCTCCGCCGAGCCTTTGAAGTCGTCGCTGCCGGGCGGCGGGGCGAGGTCTGCCTCGATCGTGCCGCGCGTCTCAAACAGCCACTTCTGCCCCACCGGCACGAGAATCAGCGGCGCAACCAGCGGCCCCAGATGTGGCGTGCCACCCTCGAACGTGGTGATGAAGCCCGTGCCCATCGTGAACACCGGCACGGGGCTGATCGCCTCGGAATCTTGGCCCTGCGATTGGGCGTGCACAACCGGAGCCAGGAAGAGCGCCAGTAGCGCCGCGAAGAATCGCCGCTTGCTACGCCGCGAATTTGGAGATAGCGGTAGCATCACTGGCCTCAAACCCTTGCTGAACCTGCGACTTGCCGCCTAGTCGGACCCGCCTACGGCTTCTAGACTCAAGTTAGGGGTCGACGCCGGAAGTGTCAACGAGGGTGCCCGAGCGTGTGCTCGGACGGTAATAGTACCCCGTGAAACTCACCCCAGGTTCCGGGGATGAATTTTCGACCCTCGGACGCGATCTCAACCCCGTAGTTCCCTGCTCGCTCGGCTAGTGCTGGATTCAGGACGCCTAAGCAGGACCGCGCGGCCCCCAGCGCTCGGGCTTGCTAGACTGGAGTCTGAGGGGAGGTCCTATGTCCAACCCATCGCCGCTGAAGACAATCTATCGGATTCTGACGTGGTCGAGCCTGGCCGGACTCGTCCTTGTGCTCGCTCTGATCCTGCGGAAGTCGCCTTCCCCGGACATGCCCTACGATCCCAGCGCAGCCGCCCGCGTCGAGCAGAAATTCGCCGCCGCCGACCAAGCCAAAGCCGCCGGGCAACCCGCTCAGGTGCAGCTTGATCGTACCGAGCTGAATTCCTACCTTCAGCAGAACCTCGAGCTCGCCGGCTCAGCGGCAGCGGCCGCCGCGTCAGCTCCAGCCGCCGCTCCCGGGAACTCCGCCGCCTCTCCTGTCGGCGCGCTCAGCGGAGCCGACCAGCCGTCGCTCGAAGAAGTGCAATCGTCGGTGAAGGACGTGAAAGTCGATATGGATGGCGATCTCGTGAAGGCTTACGTTGTGTTCAATTTCCACGGACAGGACTTGCCCTTGGAGCTCGACGGCCACCTCGCCTCGCAGGGCGGCTATCTGAAGTTCGAGCCGGTCGCGGGGAAACTCGGCTCGATGCCGCTGCCGCAGTCCATGCTCGATTTGGCGGTCCAGAAGATGATGGCCTCGCCCGAAAACCGCGAGAAACTAAAGCTGCCTGCGGACATCAGCGACATTCAAGTCCAGAACGGCCAGGCGGTGGTTTCTTACAAGTGACCATCCGATAAGGATGGTCATCTGCCAATCCGACGAGGATTGGCATCCTGAGGCGAGCGCTTTTGGCTCGCCGAAGGGCTTGAACCCGGAGCAGTCGGCCGGGTGAAGGATCTCGCTTCTGGGCCCAGCCCGCCCTACGTCGGCCAAATCGGCGTGTACGCCACATACAGCAGCCAGTAAACGATCACGCCGGTCACCGACACATACAGCCACAACGGCAGCGTCCAGCGTGCGATGGCGCGATGCTTGTCGAACCGCTCGCGCAGCGCGCGTGCAAACGTGATCAGGATCAGCGGGACGATCACCACCGCCAGAGTGGTGTGCGTGATCAGAATCCCGAGATAGACCGGGCGAATCCAGCCCTGCCCTCCGAAGCGGATCACCCCTGCGTGAAAGTGAAAGTAGAGATAGAGGCCGAGGAACACAGTGGAGCAAAGAAACGCCGCCACCATGCACGCGCGGTGCAAAGTAATCTTCCCGCGGCGGATGAACGAATAGCCCGCCAAAAGCAGCAAAGTGCATGCTCCGTTAAGCGTGGCATTTACGGCCGGGAGAGACCTGAGGGGGAGCAATATCATCAGAAAAATGCAGCGCTGCGAAGCGGGGCGATCGCCCTCATCGGGTCGTCAGCTTGTCCAGGATGAGCCACGCCAGCAGCACCGGAATGTGCACGATGGTCGCGTGCATCAGCCATTTCGCGCGCACGTTGGTCCGCGAACGATTGGCCCACAGCCCCACCTGAAGCAGAAACATCCCAAGAATCAACGCGCCGAAGAAGTAGCGCATTCCCGCCATTCCGATCACCGACGGCAGCGCGCTCACCCACACCAGAATCGCCGAAGCCATGATGATCTGCCGGAACGTCGCGTTGCCCTTTGGGTCCACAGTAGGAAGCATGCGTATCCCGGCGCGCGCGTAGTCCTCGCGATAAATCCACGCAATCGCCATGAAGTGCGGGAATTGCCAGAAAAAGAGAATGGCGAAGAGCACCCATCCGCCGAGCGAAAGCGACCCGCGCGCGGCGGCCCAACCGATCAGCGGCGGCAGCGCTCCGGGTATCGCACCCACGGCCGTCGAAAGCGTGGTGCGCGTCTTGAGCGGCGTGTAGAGGCCCAGATAGAGCACGGACGTCGCAAGCGCCACGAGCGCCGACAGCCCGTTCACCACCAGCGCGAGCCACGTCGCGCCGACGACGATGGCCACCACTCCAAAAATCAGCACCTCGCGCGGCTGCAACTGGCCCGACGGCAGTGGCCGCGCCGCCGTCCGCCGCATCAGCGCGTCCATCTCGCGCTCCACGTATTGATTGAGCGCCGCCGTGCCCCCGGCCACGAGCATCGTGGCCGCAACCGTATTCAGCAGCAGCCGCCAATCGAGCGGGCCGATCGAGCCCAAATAAAATCCCGCCACCGTCGTGATCACCACAAGGAACGTCACGTCCGGCTTCGTCAGGACGACGTAGGCCCACGGCTTTTCCGAGGCGGAGAGCGTTTCGGAGGCGCGCAGCTCGTTCATCGATTCTCTATGCCCTGGCCTTTTCTGTCGTGCCCGAAACGGAAGCCTTGGCGGCAACCGGCACGGACGGACGAATCAGCCGTACGCACGTCAGCGTCATGATCACAGACGCCGCCAGCGTCAGCGCGCCGCCCAACACGTGCGCCACCGTCAGCGACACGTACACGAATGTCGGCTGCACGGCATCGGCCGCGGCCACCACCGCCCACCACGCCGCGCCGCCCAGCAGTATCTGAAGCCCGAAAAACGAGTGCAGCAGGATCGTCGCGCGGCGCAGATCGCGCACCTGCCGGAACCGCCGCTTCGCCGCCACTCCCGTCCATACGACCATCACGGTCACCACTCCCGCGCCGACGAGATGAGGAATGATCCCAAACGCGCCGTGCCGGAAAGCCGCGCCCAGCACCAGCTGCACCAGGATCACCGCCGTCGTCCACGTGGCGAGCGAGCGCAGCCGCGGCGAGCCGCTATCCTCGAGCGGCGCCAGATCGCTCTGCCACCACGGGCTGAGGTACAGCGACAGCCCCACGATGCCGATGAAAAACACCTGCGCGAGCGCCGCATGAGCCGTCGCGGAAATCGCAGGAAAGCCTTCGAGCACGCGGAATCCGCCGAGCGCCGCCTGCGCCAGCACCAGTGAAACCGACGTCCAGCCGAACCTCCGCGCGAACGGCCGCCGCTCCGCGAGCGTCATCCACAGGGCCAACACCAGCGTCATCACCGCCACGATCCCCGCCAGCACGCGGTGCGAGTATTCGTACCGGATTCCGCCGACCAGCGGAGGGATCACGCGGCCGTACGCCAGTGGCCAGTCGGGCACGGAGTCCCCGGCGTCGTTGCTGGTCACCAGAGCTCCCGCCATCAGCAGCAGGATCGTGCAAAACGAAGTAGCCACCGCGAAGCGGTAGAGACTGCGAGGAGTCTGATGTGGATTCTCTGCCATCACCGGTGAAAACGAGCCATCATTGTATGTACCCGCGCCCCAAAACGCAAAGACTTCTCTGCGCCATCCCGCAGCTCAATTTGCCGGTGCAGTCTGCCTTTCGTGGCACAGGCACTCCCTCGTCCCGAGCTGAGCCAAGGGATGCCTGTGCTCTTGCGCGATTATCCCCTTTGCGCAAGCTAAGCCGCAGCGTTACGCTTTCGGTTTGAGCGTGGAGAGGAGCACGGTTGTATGGGCCTTGGCCTCGATTGGCTGGACATGGTCATCAACGTCCTTGCTTTGGCGATAGTGCCGGGAATTATTGCAGCCTACGGAGGGCATTTGGCTGCCGAGGCCATCGGCGACAGAAGGCGTGGCCGAAAGGTCAAGGCATTTTTCTGGATTCTCTTTCTTGTCGGAGTGCTTGTTACGTTCTGGCAGCAATTTAGAATAGCCGAATCCGATCTTGCTCGGGAAACAAAAGACACATGGCAACAGGCACTTATAACAAAACTGCTTTTCTTCCCTCCTCTTCCCCCGCCGCCCACTGTCGTGGGGAAACTCGTTCCAAGACCAGACATTGGAATGGAGTTTGTCAATCCGGGCGACGTGGCGTTTCGGATGGTTAACCTGTCAAAGGATGTGGTTTTGCGCGATCCGAAGTACACCTTCGTGCTGGTGGACATTGATGGACCGAGGACTGTCCTCAAGGATGGCACATCACTTCCGTACATCTTGCCGATTCCGGCTTTTTCAGATTCTGGAGATTTTCTAAAGGGAGGTCAAAAGTTCATACCTAGGCCTATAGTGTCTACGTTCCCGGCGGTGCAAAGCATCGTAAAACCGAATGACAGAATTGTTGGCACCGCCACCGTAAGTTGTCCGGATTGCATCAGAGATAGACGCTACTTGGTCTTCTTTGTGAATGGCTCCGGCGGATGGTACTGCGAAATTGAGAAGGATATACCGATAGGAATGCGCGAACTGCTCACGGATGCGGAAGGAACATTGCTAAAAGCAGTTCCGTCAGAAAGACGCATTCGGATAGACTCGGCCAAATAAGCGACTTGGTTCCGTACTTTAGGCGGGTGGGCGGGTGGCCTACACGCTGGCTGCTGATTTTTCGGGTGCCCCACTTGCCCTGAGCGTAGCCGAAGGGTGCTCGCCTCGGCGAGCGTGGGGGGGCTCCTGAACTCTCAACTGTGGACTATGAACTGTCCCCGCTCGCTCACCGTCGCTAGGGATTGACTGGCGGGAGAGCACGCGTGTAGCATGCGCGCACAGTCTGACCTCGGAGGTACGTATGAAGACGCTCCGCCTGTCTCTTTTGCTCTGCGCGACCGCGCTGGTATGCGCCGCCCAGAACCCCGGCATGCAGCCGAAAATGGAAAATCCCGCCGACATGAAGTTCATCAACATCCCGAATGTGCCCACGTGCCTGACGGCGTCGATCGAACGAGGCGATCCTTTCAAAGAGCCGTTCACGATCTTCGTAAGAGGCACCGCGGGTTGCGACGTGCCGCTGCATTTTCATTCGGCGGCAGAACAGGTAATGATGGTCGGCGGCACGGGCCGGATGCTGATGAAAGGCGAGAAACCTAGAATCCTGAGGGCCGGGGGTTTTGCCCTTGCGCCTGCACGCCACGCACATCACTTTACTTGCGTAACCGCGTGCCAGTTTTACCTTTCCGGGGACGGCGCGTTTGACATTCACTACATCGATGCCGGCGGAAAAGAGATTCCATTTGAGCAGGCGGTCCCGGCTGCTGGAAGAGCCCCTGCCAGTCACTAACAATCGTTCGCTGACCTGAGAGGTGTAGCATGGCCGGCCAATTAACTGTCGTTAGCGAAAAGCATGGATTCATAGGCAGTGTGTGGTTCGCAGCGTGGCTCTTCACGCTTGGGTTTCTGCACCTGACTTTGTGGAAAGGCATCCTCGCGCTCGTGCTGTGGCCTTACTATCTGGGCAGCGCGCTCAGCTCTCTGCCGCACTGACGATCCGATGAGGATCGTCATCCCGCTTGCCCTGAGCGCAGCGAAGGGAGCGACCAAGGGGAGCCGAGGATTCCCGCCGAAAACTAAGGTCAGACTCCCCATGCTCGTGCGCTATACCACCATGAGCATTTATCTGTTAACTTTCACCTGTCGCCTGTGAACCTTGCCCGCCCAACCAGCGCATCAGCAGGAATCCTCCTACTGGCCCTGTTGACCTGTGCAGGCGCAGCCCAAGCGCAGGAGCCCCCGACCGCCCCGCCGTCGCCCACCGCGTCGGCCACTCAGAATCAGCCGGCCCAACCAAACGTTACCGGAACCTGCGTTCAGCCCGCGCCGATGGTGAGCTGGAGCGACTATCAAGGGCCGCTTGAGAAAACCGTCGGCATCTTCGCCCGCAGACTGGAACGCAGAGAGGTGCACCCGCCGCACTACAAACCCGGTGCCAAGCTGTGTACTCTCGGGCTGAAAGACAAGTTCTTTCTGTTCGCCCAGGATACGGCTGATCCGGTCACCTTTCTCAGCGCCGGCTTCAATTCCGGAATCAGCCAGGCGGAAAACGATGACCCCAGCTTCGGTCAAGGGTTCGCGGGGTACGGGCATCGTTTCGGTGCGAACCTCATCGGTCAGGCCTCTTCTGACTTCTTCAAGGACTTTGTCTACCCCTCGATATTCGCGGAGGACCCTCGCTACTATCGCTTGATACATGGCCGCACCCGCACGCGGCTCCTCCACGCTTTGGAACACTCCGTGGTTGGATATCGGGAGGACGGCTCGCGAATGTTCAATTTCTCGGAATGGCTGGGAACCACGAGCGCCGTCGTGCTGGGCAATACCTACCATCCGGACAACCGGCGCGGATTTTCTCCGGCAGCGCAGCGGGTGGGCTATGCAGTTGCGAGCGACGCTGGATTCGACGTGCTCCGCGAGTTCTGGCCGGAGATCGCCCGCAAATTCAAGCTGCCCTTCCGCGACCAACGCGACCCGTGAACGTGACCGCCGCGTCCGCTCGGGGGTTTTTAACCGGCAGGCGGCAGCAGGATGAGGATCGGCACCGGGCCGAAACGATCAGTGCGTCGCGGGGACCATGTGCGGTGGCTCGGGGATAGACGTATCCTGATCGAGAAGCAGGAGCCATCCGGAGGATTTGTGGACCCATACGGACGAGCCGCGCATGTGGATCACGCGCGGCGGCGCCGTCGCGCCCGCCGGCCCACTGAACGTGATATCCACGAGACCTGAGACGATCGCGCCTCCGTCAAAGAAGACCACCTTCGGGTCCTTCAGGTCGTATCCCGAAAAGGGCGCGTTGGCGATTGCCGCCAGAAACTCCGTCTTGTTCTGCATCGCGCCGTTGCCGTGGATGAAGAAGGCGTCGTCCGTCATCAGCGAACCGACCGTCTTCGTGTCGCCCTTGATCACCGCGTCTTGAAATTGCTTCTGAAGTTTGATCACCTCGTCCTGATTCGTTGCCTGCGCCCGCGCTCGCAAAGAAGATCCCGCGACCAGCACCATCGCGGCCGCTACAAAGGCAATTCCCATCAAAGGACGCCGGTTCTTGAAGAGCATCGTGCGCTTTCCTCCCCTTTGATCACATCTTATGAAGCAGCGGGTTGTATATCACTTCAGCAGATGCGGCGCTACTACTGCGCTACCAAAACCGGGGCAAGCCGATCTGCAGAAGCTCGGCCGGTTCGTTCGCAATCGCGGTTGCCTGCTCGCCAACCCCGAGATGAATTGTCGCGTGCCGTTGAAACGCCCTTAAATCCACCGTGCCGCCCCCGGCCACGACGAAATAGATCGAATGCTCATCGAGCTTCAGAGAAGCACCCGGTTCGACCTTGTACAACGCAATTCGCGTGCGGCGCTCGGAGAATTCGCCCAGGGGTTTGCAGCTCGCGCCCGGCTGGTCCTCAATCGGAATCCAGTCGAAACTCTCGGGATCCATGAACACGGGACGCAGATAGCGCTCGCCGGGATATTTCAAGGGCCGCCCGTTCACCTGCTCCCAGACGGCTTCGTAGGCGTCTTTGTTGATCTTGCCGCCATCGGGCTTGGCCTGCGTGTACACGCCCTTGGCGAACGTGCCATGCTTGGCGAGTTCGGCGGCGGCCTGCTCGTACTGCTCCGCCGAAAGGTAACCGCTGCCGCTCGGGCCTCCGAATTGCAGCACGAGCGTGGTGCTTCCAGTCTGGCAAGACTGCGGCCCGTACTGAGTGCCCTCGGGAAAGTACGCCACCCAGCCGGGCTTCATCTCGCCGTCCAACGCGAAGTCGAAAACGCCCTCGAGTTGGAAGCGTACCTGATCGAAGTTGTGGCGGTGCCGAGGCGAGTAGTAGGTCGGAGTGAATGAAAGCTGAAGAGAGAAATTACCGGGCGTGCCGGGTTCTCCGGTCAAAAGCCGCCGCGAGCGCAGCACGCCTTCGCGGACGTGAGGCCGCTCAACCATCGGCACGCTTTCGAGATCGATCACTTTCACCGCGCGTCCCCAGTCCTACGGTTTCAGCGTTTGAGCGAAAAGACTATCTGTCTGATCCGCGCCCATGACACAAGCCTACCACCTGATCGTCAATTCCCAACAAACGCGTTAATCGGAAACCGACTCCCTGCGCTGGGCGGCAGGTCAGTGAGATTCGGCGGGCTTGAACGTGAAGGAAACGGACTTCGATTCTCTCGGGGCGATGGTGACGGAAACGTCCAGCATGCCGAAGCGCTCGTGCCAGGCCTCGATCGTGTATGTGCCGGGCGGGAGATTCTTCAGCTCGAACGCGCCGGTCGTTGAGGTGACGGCGAAGTAGGGATGCGCGAAGACGAAGAGATACGCGCGCATCCAAGGGTGAATGTTGCACGCGATCGGAATAGCCAGCTCCGGCTTCGTGAAACTCTCCTCGATCGGAGGATCGCCGACGGGCTCCGACTTGTTCCACCCGCGATTCTCGCGCGGCATCGGGTGAACGTTGTGGATCGTGGGGTCCTCGTTCCTGATCTCGAGAGTCTGGCGCGCCATCACAGCGAGGACGCGCGGCTCGTACATGCAGCCCTTTTGCGTGAGGACGGCCGGCGATGCGGGGACGTCGAAGCGGTAGCCGCCGAGGCCGGACTTCACGTAAACCACGACGTTCGCGAGAGCGCCCTTCTCACCCGTCACGACGATCGGCGGAATTACCGGCTTCGAATTCGCCTGCACGCAGGCGGCCTCGGCGTTCATGTCGATGGGCTTGAATGCGGGCGGAGCGCCTTCGAACTTGACCGTGCCAGTGATCGAGCCTGCAGTGGACGGGTCAACCACCGCCGTGGGGGCAGGCGGTTCGGCGGGTTCGCCGGATTCCTTCTTGCTGCAACCGATGATTGTGAGTTGTAGAGCGACCGCGAGAACAAAGAACCGGACCCGAGTTCTCAAGTTAGAAATTCCCTTTCGTCAGACACATGATGTTAGCAAAGCACAGCCAAAGACTTAAGGAAGATTCACCGCTGAGACGCAGAGGACACAGAGGAAGCGAAGGGGAGGAACAAAACCAGGGCGAAACACAGAGAACACCGAGAAGGCACAGAGAACACAGAGAAAACACGGAGAGCACGGAGGCTAGGCGGAATTTGTCGCAGCGCTTCAGCGCTGGAGGGCGCTCCCGATAAGCGAGAGGGCGCGGTCGATTGCGGCGCGGTCCACGTCGTAGTGCGTGACCATGCGGATGGAGAATTTGCCGGTCGGGGAGCAGAGGACATTCTTCTTCGCCAGTTCCCCGCAGAGGTCCGCGGCCGTGCGGCCGGTGCTCTGGACGTCGAAAATCAGGATGTTCGTGACGACCTTCTTCGGATCGATCGAGATGCCCGGAATGCGCGCGAGGCCTTCGGCGAGATGGCGGGCGTTCTCATGGTCGCAATGCAGGATTTTCGGAGTCTCTTCGAGCGCGATCAGGCCCGCGGCCGCGAGCACGCCGGCCTGGCGCATGCCGCCGCCGAGAAGTTTTCGCGTGATTCGCGCCTTGTCGATGAAGTCGCGCGAGCCGACCAGCATCGAGCCAACGGGTGCGCCGAGCCCTTTCGATAGGCAGAACATCACGGAATCGAATTTGCGGGTGAGGTCGGCGACGCTGCGGCCCAGCGCGACCGAGGCGTTGAAGATGCGCGCGCCGTCGAGATGCACCGGCAGGCCGGCGGCGTGCGCGCGCTCGCAGACGTCGTTCGCGATTTCGGGCGGGTACACCGTGCCGCCGTGCATGTTGTGCGTGTTTTCGAGTTCGATCAGCGCAGTCTGCGCGCGGTAGTAGATGTGCGGACGGATCAACGGTTCGATCAAGTCCCAGGTGAGAACGCCGCCCGGCGCGGGCACGATATTGGGCATGCAGCCCGCGATCGCGGAGATGCCGGCCATTTCGTAGAGGTAGATGTGCGCCTGCGCTTCGCAGATGACTTCGGTGCCGTGGTGCGTCCAAGTCTTGATGGCGGTGAGATTGGCCATCGTGCCGGAGGGAAAGAAGAGCGCGGCTTCGCGCCCGAAGATTTCGGCGGCGCGGGATTGCAGGCGGTTGACCGTGGGGTCTTCGGCGTACACGTCGTCGCCAACTTCTGCTTCAGCCATGGCGCGGCGCATCGCGGGTGTGGGACGCGTGACGGTGTCGCTGCGAAGGTCGATCACGGATTGCGGCGCGGGAGCTGATGACATGAGGCAATAATAGCGCGACTTCTACGGCTACGGCTCTAGATCATAAACGTCGGTCAAGTCGAGAACGGAGTCCTTCTCTTCGTCGAGGCCTTCGCACAGAAGAGGCGACGTAGAAGGTGCCGGATGGACATACCATTTACCGTCATGATCCTTAATAACCAGGGTACGCATCATCGAGCGGTCACCCTCCTGAAGGTAAACGCCGACATCAACGAACATGACATCTTGAAAGTCGAAAGCTGCGTAGCCGTAAGAAGCCGCGCCACTTTTGGTAAGGTGGCGTGCCGCAAAGACCTTTCCAATGCTTTTCGGGCCCCGCGGCGACGGTTCTTTTTTGGCAGCTTCTTGTCGAATGTTTTGGATCGTCTGGCGAAGGAACTTCGCGTATTCGTCTCGTCCGACACCACCGCCATAGAGCCTGACGCAAGTGCTGGAGAAAAGCTTCTCGTCGCGGTTGATTAGAGACCTGACTACGTCGCAGGCTGCGCCCTCTGGCGAGTCGTGACCGCTGGGAAAACCGTCCGCTGCCACTTTGAGTTTTGGCTTTGTGGCCTGCTGTGCGACGACATCGAGAACTACCAACGGAATCGTTCCGAGAAGGCCGATGGTTAGGAATAGCCAAGGGAGAAAACGTTGAGGCTTCACTTTGGCGCACCTCGTATCCAAACACCTTGATTATGGGGTTGAAAACACACCCAGGATGGTTCCACGTCAGCGACAGTTTCCAACACTACACGCGGCGGGCAGAGTGAAGGATGACGGTGCCGAAATTCCAAGAGGCAGTGCGGACATCGGTGAAGCCGACTCTTTCCATCAGCGCGGCAAGCTCGGACGGAGACGGAAATTGTCGGACGGAGTTCGGAAGATAGGCGTACGCTTCGCGGTCCCCGGAGATCGTGCCGCCAATGACGGGGAGGACGCGCCGGAAGTAGAAACGAAAAATGCCGGCCAGCGGACCCGAGCCCGGCTCTGTGAATTCGAGGATGCCTAGTTCCCCGCTCCGTTTCAGAACGCGCGCGAATTCGCGGAGGCCGTCTTCATAGTTGGCGAGGTTGCGAAAGCCGAAGGCGGTGGTGACGAGATCGAAGCTCGCATCAGGAAACGGGAGATGGAGCGCGTCGGCTGCGGCGAAAACTGCGGCATGATGGTTGCTGTGCGCCTTTTCCTGCGCTCGCGCCAGCATGGCTTCGACGAAATCGCTGCCGATGATTGGCACACGGCGCCTAGCCGCTTCAGCGGTTGAAACCCCTGAATCAGGCTCGCCAGTGACGGCGGGGTTGAAACCCCGCCCTTCCGAGCGAGCGCGATCGAGCGCGAAAGCCAGATCGCCGGTGCCGCAGCAGAGGTCGAGGACGCGCGCATCCGGCCGGCGAAGGATGTGGAGGAAGCGCTTCGCCGTGCGGCGTCGCCAGATGCGGTCGAGCGAGAACGAAAGCAGATGGTTCAGGAAATCGTAGCGCGGGGCGATGCGCGTGAACATATCGCGCACCCGCGCCGCGGCTTCGCGCTCTCCGCTCGTGCCCTGAGGGCGAGTGCCGGGGAGCGGAAGCGGCTTTTGAGCAGTCATGGTCATCGAAAGCGGCGAGTCACGATTTCGCGTGCCGGGCGCGAGCGGCAGCAAGACCGGTTTGGGTTTCGGCCATGATTTCCGGGAGGCTTTGCAAACTTCTCTCGACCACCGGCCACGGTATTTCGATTCCCCACTCCGCCTTGCCGATGCGGCGCGGCAGGACCCACAGGACGCGGCCTCCACGGGCCTTCTTGTCACCGGCCACGATGGAGCGCAGCTTCGCGCCCGAAATCGCCGGGACATTCGGCAGGGGCCCCACGGTGGTTATCAGGCGCACAATGCGGAACGCCTCCATCAGGGCGAGGCCGTCCGTGGCGAGAGCCATCATCGTGGCGGCGATCATGCCCCAGCCAACCGCCTCGCCGTGAAGGAAACGGCGGTAGCCCGTAGCGGCTTCGAGGGCGTGGCCGAGCGTATGGCCGAAGTTCAGGATCTGGCGGAGGCCGCCTTCGCGCTCGTCCGCGCCAACGACGCGAGCCTTGATCGCGATCGAGCGGGAAATGATCCAGCCGAGCGCGTCAGGATCGCGGCGGAGTACCGCAGGCATTTGGCGTTCGAGGAACACGAAAAGCTCGCGGTCCGCGATGACGCCGTACTTGATGACTTCGTAGAGGCCGGAGCGGTATTCGCGGTGCGGGAGCGTGCTTAGCAGCACAGGATCGGCGATCACGAGCTTCGGCGGGTAAAACGCGCCGACGAGATTCTTTCCCTCTGGGAGATTCACGCCCGTCTTCCCGCCGATGGCGCTATCCACCTGCGCGACGAGCGTGGTGGGAATTTGAACGAGGCGGACGCCGCGGAGATAACTGGCAGCGGCAAAACCGGCGACGTCGCCGACTACGCCGCCACCGACGGCCACGAGAATCGCTCCGCGGTCGGCACCCGCGCGAATGAGCTGCTGTGAAATTGATTCGACCGCCGACAGGCGCTTCAAGGATTCACGGTCGTCGAACAAAATCGGATTCTTTGCGGCTTTTCCAGAAATCTTCGACGCGATCGCCCGGCCGCAATTGCGCCACACACGCGGAGACGAAACGATGAACGTGCCGGTGGAATCGCCGAGGCGCGCGATCAGGGAAGCCGCACGGGAAAGCGCGCCGGGGGCGCAGACGACGTCATAGGGGCCGGACGAGCTGGATACGCGGATGGTCGGCATGATCTCGAAAGAAAATGTAGCACAGTTCGAGATGGCGCCTTCCGCGAATGATCGCGGCCCGCGAAACGAATCGGCGCGTCCGCGCGTATCTATGGTGCGGGAGGTCAACCGGCAAAATGCTCACTTTTGTCTTGTGGTTTATTCTTCTCATCCTCTGCTGGCCGCTGGCGCTGGTGGCGCTCGTGCTGTATCCGATCGTGTGGTTGCTTCTGTTGCCCTTTCGGCTGCTGGGAATCGCCGTGGAGGGCGTGCTCGAACTGGTGCGCGCGATCATCCTGCTGCCCGCGCGAGTGCTGCGAGGCCCGCGCAGAGCGTAGTTCCCATCAACCCAAGACAACCCCGCCCGACCCCGATGAAGCCGGGGTCGGCCGCTACAAAACCACCTTCGACAACGAAGGTTGCGGAACGTTGTCAGCGGAATTTGGCTTGCAGCGCGTTGACGGATTCGAGGATTACGTGGCCGGTGATGGCGAGGCTGCGCGGGCTGATCTTGTCGAGGGTGTCCGACGCGGTGTGCCAGTTTCCCTGATTCGTGTAGTCATCGAGGTCGATGATGTCGACCGCTGCGACGCCCCGATGGAGAAACGGAAGATGGTCGTCCGAAACTTCCTCGTCTTGGGAAACGAAAACATCCTTGTAGCCGAGGCGCGCCGCCGTACTCCAAACAAGATCCTTAAGCCATTTCGTGGAATCCGATTCGCGCGGAAAGTGCGGATCTTTCTGGCCGACCATGTCGGCGAGGATGACCGCGCGGACGCGCTTGATGTCGCCTGAAACCGCGAGGCGCGCGGCCAGCTCGCGGCTGCCGTACACGCTATCGGTATCCGACCATTCGAACGTCGCTTGGGTTTCTTCGCCGTCGAGAAACGCGATCCAGACCGCATTCGGCTGCTTCGGACCGCCGCAGAGCACGCGAGCCATCTCGAGCATCACGCCGGTGGAAGAGCCGCCATCCTCCGCACCCACGAAGTTGTCCACGCGCTTCGTATCATAGTGCGTCAGCAGGAGGATGATTCCCTGCCCCGTGCCCGGAATCCTGGCGACGATATTTTTCATCGCCATCGGACCAATGGGCGTCTGGGCGGTGAAATCGTCTTCGTCAACAGCGCATCCGAATCCCTGCAACTGCGTATGGATATATTTCTGGGTGGCGCGAATCGCGTCCGAGGCCGGAGGACGAGGTCCGAAGGCGACGAGTTTCGCGACTTGATCGTAGGCTCTCGCGCCGTCAAAGCCGCCAGTCTGCGCGGCGGGAGGGGCGAGCTCGGCAGCCGGAACGGCGGTTGGCGCCGCAACGGGCGTGGCATTCGAAGAGGATGCATCGACAGATGCGCTGGGCCGCGCGGCGTCGTGCCCGCACGCGACAACGAGAACAGCTGCGACGGTAGCAGCGCCAGTCACCCAATGAGACTTCAGAAGCCGCGGCACGCTAGTGGGCCTCGCCTTCGGCGAGAGCGCGGGCGCGCTTGCGGCGCAACACGGCGTATGACACGAGCACGCCCACGAAATACAAGACGACCATCGGCGCCATGAAGACCAGCATGGTGGTGGCGTCGGGGGTGGGCGTGACGATCGCGGCTGCTACGGTGATCAATAACATGGCGTAGCGGAAGTTCTTCAGCAGGAATTTCGGCGTGACGATGTTGAAGAGCGAAAGAATGAAGATCACCACGGGCATTTCAAAAATGATTCCCAACCCCACCAGGACGACCACGATCAGGCTGAAGTACTCGTTGACGCTGATGAGGGGCTCGATCGGTCCGTCATTCATGAAATGAATGATGTACGTGAGGACGCGGGGGAGCATCACGAAGTAGCCGAACGCTATGCCGCATAAGAACAACGCCATCGAAGAAACGATAAAGCTCGCGACGGCGCGGCGTTCGTGCTTGTAAAGGCCCGGTGCCACGAACAGCCAGATTTGATACAGCACCCAGGGCATGGCGATCACGATCCCAAGATAAATGCTGAGATTGATGATCAGGCTGACGCCGCCCGCGGGACTGGTGTAGTAAAGCTTGTCAGCGAGATGGTTTGCGCGCAGCGCCTCCATCATGGGCTGGATGATGAGATAGATGAACCGCTTCGCGACAATGAAGCCCAGGATCATCCCGATGCCGATTGCCAGCAGCGCGCTGATGATCCGCTTGCGGAGCTCGACGAGATGGTCGAAAAACGACATCGCCGAGCCGGACTCTTCCTCGGAGCGCTGGCGCGCCGTGCGCTCAGGCGGGACGGACGTCGCCATTAGTCACTCGTTCGGGAGTCTTTTCGGCCTCGGCTGGTTCAGGCGGTGCGGCCGGCTCGTTCCTCGGCGCTTCGAAATCCGCTGATTGAAGGAGCGGGTCCTCCATCGGCTCGTGTGTGTAGGGATCGATGGTGGGGGGATTCGGAGCCGCGAGAGCCGAGGCATTCGGCGGAGCAGAAGGAACGGTGCCGGGTGCTGTAGACGCGGGCTGTGATTCCGCGGCGGGCGCTGGAGCCGGCGCCGGAGATGGTGCGGCGATGCGGCGGGTGTCCGCTTCGCGCTCGAGGTCGCGCAGGTGCCCTTCGAAGGTGGAGCGCAGATCGCCCGTGTGGCGGCGGAATTCGGCCATGACCTTGCCGAGATTACGGGCAAGCTCCGGTATCTTCTCGGGTCCAAAAACGACCAGAGCGACGATGAAGATGACGATGAGATGAGGGATGCTGAGCATTCGGGGCTCTGCGGCGCGCGTGCGGGCCGTTTTCGCATCATAGAAGAGGCTCTCGGGCGTGTCAAACGGCCCAAAGCGAGTATGCTATACTTCGTATCGAGGGGCAGAAAGAGGCGGCATGAAATCGTCGCGAGTTGGAACGTCCAGCGGCCAGGGTCGATCGACGGAGTCTTTTGCGTCATCGTCCCGCGGCATCGTGTTGCTGGGAATCGTGCTCCTGGTTTCGGCGCTGCTTGGGGGCCTCTACGGGCCATCGGCGAGCGCGACGGCGTACGGCTCGGACGACACGCAAGACTCCGTAAAGAGCTTCACGCGCGTCCTCTCGGTGGTTGAGCGCAACTACGCCGACCCCGTAGATACGGACAAGGCCATCTACGACGGCGCGATCCCCGGCATGCTGCACGTGCTCGATCCCCACTCGAATTTCTTCGATCCCAAGCAATACGCGCTGTTCCGCGAGGAGCAAGAGGGCCGCTACTACGGCGTCGGAATGGTGGTATCGCAGCGCGAGAATCAGACCGTGGTCCAGGCCCCGTTCGTGAATTCACCGGCCTATAAGGCGGGAATTCGACCGGGCGATATCATTCTCAAAGTCGATGGAAAGACCTGCACCGGGCTGACCACGACCGAAGTGGCCGACATGCTGAAGGGCGCCAAGGGTACGCCGGTCCACATTTCGCTCGGGCGCGAGGGCTGGGACAAGCCGATCGAAGTGACCGTGGTGCGCGATGAAATTCCGCGGCCGGGCGTGGAATTTTCCGAGATGGTGAAGCCCGGAATCGGGTACGTGCGCGTCTTCACATTTAATGAAACGACGGACAGCGATCTGAAGGAAGCGCTGAAGCAGCTCGATTTCCCCAAGCTCGACGGCCTCATCATCGATCTGCGAAACAACGGCGGCGGCTTGCTGAACCAGGCCGTCGGCATGGCGGATATTTTCCTCGACAAGAACGAGCTGGTGGTTTCGCACCGAGGGCGGTCGTCCCCCGAGCGCCCTTACTACGTCCTGAGCGGGAATCAGGGGATCGACGTGCCGCTGATCGTGCTCGTCAACGGGCAGAGCGCTTCGGCCTCGGAAATCGTTTCGGGAGCCATCCAGGACCACGATCGAGGATTGATCGTCGGAGAGACGAGCTTCGGAAAAGGGCTCGTGCAGACCCAGTTCTCGCTACCCGAAAACACGGCGCTGCTGCTGACCACGGCGCGGTATTACACGCCGAGCGGCCGCCTGATCCAACGCGACTACAAGAACGAAACCCTTTACGACTATCACTACAATCCCAAGCCGCCACACGCCCCCGAAGTGAAGTTGACAGACACCGGGCGCCAAGTGTTTGGACAGGGCGGCATCACGCCGGACGTAGCCGTGGCCGCGCCAAAGCCGAACGAATTCGAGGAGTTGCTCGAGCGCCGGGGCGTGTTCTATCCGCTGCCGCAAAGCGTGGGCGATTTCGCGCGGTACTATCTCGGCGGACGGCCGACCGTCACGAAGGACTTCGTGGTGGACGACGGGGTGATCGCGCAATTCCGAAAATACCTTACCGAACAGCACGTTCCCTACACCGACCAGCAGATCCAGGACAACCTCTCGTGGCTGAAGTGGGAGATCAAGCGGGAGGTGTTTACCACCGTCTTCGGCTTGAACGATGGATACCGCGTGGCGCTCGAAAACGACCCGCAGCTCGACAAGGCTATTGAGTCGATCCCGCAAGCCAGGGCGCTCTATGCCAATGCGCGCAAGATTGTCGCGGAGCGGGAAGCCGGCGGCGCGGCTGGGCGTCCTTAATCCGGGGGGACTCTACCGCGGGGACTTGGCTTCGAGCTTGGCCAGCGTAACTTTCGCGTCATTCAATTCCTGCGAGCTGGGAGCCGACTTTACGTATTCCTTGAGTTGCGCGATCTCGGCGCGAGAATCGCCTGTGGCCTCGTAAACGCGAGCCAGCAACAGGTGCAGTTGCGGCAGATGGTGCCACGTATCCAGCTTGATCGCCGAGTTCGCCTTCGTTTCCGCCTCATGCAAGTCCTTCAAATGAAAAGCAGCATTCGCGGCGTAATACAGCGAGTACATGTTGGTCAGGGGTTCCAGCTCGAGGGCGCGCCCCGATAGGCTGGCGACCTGCTCCCAGTTGTTGTCGGCGGCGGCAAAATCCGCAAGGCATAGGTAAGGCGGCACGTAGTCCGGATCGGCGCTCTTGGCGCGCTCACAAGCATCCCGAGCTTCGTCTCTCTTGTGTCGGGCGTCCAATACCTGCCCTAATACCACCCACGCGGCGGCGTAATTCGGATAAATCCCGATGGCCTTGCGAAGGTGATCCTCGGCGTCCTCAAATCTCCGGCCCTTGAAGGCTCCGCAACCTTTCTGATATTCGCCACTTGCCTTGCCGGGAACTGCGAGTCTGGCGGTGCTCACCGTAGGGCTATGTACCGCGGACTCGGTCCAGGTATTGCAGGACTCGAGGTCGCTGATCTCGCTCACTTCCGCCGGAGTGGGAAGACGTCCGGAGCCTCCGAAAATGTCCTTACTTCGTTCGTTGGCCAAGTCAAAAAATGTGGGAGCCAGTGCAGGGGCAGGCTGAGCAGCAGACATGCCATCGGGAGGGGTTTCAGAGTTCTTCTGGGCCATGGCGGCCCCGGCTGAGAACACAATCAGGGACGCACAGACCAACGCAGGGCGAAAAGGCGCGATACGGGAGAAGCGATGCCGGCCGTTGTGCGACCGGTTCGCAGCGGAAACCCCGGGCTGTATGCCGGTCGCTGCCATTGTCGCTCGATGGTAATCCATTTTCGGTCCAACGGTGAAAATTGTTTTTTGTTCGGGGCCGTCTCGAGCGCAGGGACCGCCGCAGGGTAGCGGAAACTTTGGAGCGGAGATGGCATCAAGGCGCCGACGCTAATCTTTTGAAAACATGGCTCGCCTTCGTCCAGCGGGACGGCCCGTTTCCGGAGATACTAGTACCCCGTAAGGTAATCCCGGCGCAGCTTCACGGGCCTGCGGGAGGAGGGCACAAATTGGATCCGACGCCGCCACAGCCGCCCAAAGCCGCCGAAACCGCGGGGCCCGTACCGACTGCCAATATCATTGCGTCGATGCTTCACGCGGCACAGAAGTCGAGCGACCTCATCTTCTCGCCCGGGCGGGCGCCTCAAGTGGAGACGGGCGGCCAACTCGCGCAACTGAAGATTCCGGGTGTGGGCGTGCTGACCGCGGACGCCACAGCGCGAATCGCCGCGGACCTGATCGGGCGGAACTCGCATGCCTTGGAGAAGCTGAAGAGCGAAGGCTCTTGCGACATTTCGTACAGCCTGGCCAAGGTGTCGAGATTCCGCGTCAATGTATTCACGCAGAGAGGAAGCTGCGCGATCGTCATGCGGGTGATCGCGAGCACCGTCCCGGACTTCAAGACGCTGAACCTGCCCACGCAGATGGCCGAGGCGGCCGAGCTTCGGCCCGGCATTGTGCTCGTCACCGGGCCGACCGGAAGCGGAAAGTCCTCAACGCTGGCGGCGCTGGTCAACAAGATCAACGAGGAGAGAGCCTGCCACATCATCACGATCGAGGACCCGATCGAGTTCCTCCATTCGCACAAGCGGGCGACGGTGCATCAGCGAGAACTGCATACCGATGCGCCGAGCTTCGCGCTGGCCTTGCGCGCGGCACTGCGGCAAGCCCCGAAACTGATCCTGGTGGGCGAAATGCGCGACCGCGAGACGATTGAGGTGGCGCTGGAAGCGGCGGAGACGGGACACCTGGTGTATTCGACGCTGCACACGATCGATGCGTCGAAGACGGTCGATCGGATCATCGGGGCGTTTGCGCTGGGAGATCAGGCTGCGGTTCGCATGCGGCTCTCGAAATCGTTCCGATACATCATCTCGCAGCGGCTGCTTCCCCGCCCCGACGGCGGTGGACGCGTGGCCGCATTCGAAATCCTGAAATCGACGCTTCGCACTCGCGAGTATGTCCAGAAGGGCGAGGGTGAGGGGAAAACCCTGCTCGACGCGATGCGGGACGGATCGACGGAAGGAATGCAGTGCTTCGATGACGAGATCGAGAAGCTGATTCGTTCCGGCGCGATCGACATCCAGACGGGCCTTGCCTATGCGACGAACGCCGGCAACATGCGGCTTCAACTCGCCGACTTGCTCGAGCCGCCCGACAGCCCTTTCAATCAAGCAGCTGCGGCGCCGAAAGCCGAAAGCAAGAAAGAATCCAGCCACGCGATGGATCCCGAATTCGAGCACATCTAACCATCCGATGACTTGTTTCGAGGTTTAGGTGGGAGAACCGCGTGGATACGCTTAGCTGTCTAGTAGTTCTTCGAACGAGTTAGCTTCCCGCTAGGATCGTAGATTTTCCAAACTCCCGATTTCTTGCCGCCGACGTACTTGCCGACATCATACAGTCTTCCGGTCGCGCGGTACCTCTTCCAAAGACCCACCTGTTTGCCACTCTTGAACCGGCCAACCTGTAACGGCTTTCCGTTTTCGCGATACCACTTCCACAAGCCGTCCAATTGGCCGTTCGAAAATCTGCCTATCGCTCGAAAACCTCCTGAGCGGAGGTAGAACTTCCAGGCACCCGTTCTCACGCCATTTCGGTATGCGCCAACGCTAGAGAGCTTTCCATCGCGGAAATACTCTTTCCGCAGGCCTGACTTTTGAGCCTTGGATTTCTTCACTTTGCCCATGAGTGGGAATCCGCGAGACAACATCGCCCTGAAACAATCCGAGGCATCGTATGGTGGACGTGGGGGGGCTCGAACCCCCGACCTCCTCGTTGCGAACGAGGCGCTCTCCCAACTGAGCTACACGCCCACGGTGAAATTAAGTTTAGCAAACGAGCGCACGCCCGCCAATCGTGTTTCCGGACTTTATCGCGTGAGAATTCGCGCACCTGCCAATTCCCCTCTCTGCCGCGTGGCGGCGCGGCACGGTACAATGGGACCGTGCCAGTCAAACTGATTGCGATGGACCTGGACGGGACGCTGCTCGACAGCCAGTCGAGGCTGCGGGAAGAGAACGCCGCGGCGATCACCGAAGCGGCGGCACGTGGGATCGAGATCGTCATCGTAACGGGGCGGCGATTCGATTCGGCGCGGGCGATTGCGGCGGAGCTGGCATGCGACGTCCACCTGATCGTCAGCAACGGCGCGCTGATCAAGTCGAAATCCGGCGAAACGCATCAACGGCAGCTTCTTCCCGCCACGACAGCGCAGCGCGTGCTGGAAGCAACGCAGGAGTTCCGCTCATGCGCGGGCGTGATATTCGACCGGCCGCTGGCGAACCAGGTGATCTTCGAGCGGGTGAACTGGGAGGGGCCGTTCGTCGGAGCGTATCTGCGGCGGCACCGGGAGCACGTGGGCGAAGTCGCGCCGTTGACGGCGTGCCTCAACGGAGAAGACCCGGTCGAGGTTCTGTTCCTGGCCGAGTGCGAGAAGATACGGCGCGCGATGAGCGCTCTCGAGGCGCTTCAGGCCACGGAGGAATACACGCTCGCGCTGACGGAGTACCCCCACAGGAACCTTTCGATGCTGGATGTGCTGAGGCGCGGCGTGACGAAAGGCGCGGCGCTCGCGGAATGGGCGCGCCGCCGGGGCGTCCGGCGCGACGACGTGATGGCCATCGGGGACAACTGGAACGACCGCGAAATGCTCGAGTTTGCAGGTTTGCCGATCGTCATGGGAAATGCCGTTCCGGAGTTGAAATCGCAGGGCTGGACGGTTACGCTCTCGAATGACGAGGGCGGGGTGGCCGACGCCATTCGAAAGCACGCTCTGCGAAACTAGAGAGCGCGGCGGCGCGTCAAACGACCCATTACAAGACACCACGAAAAGGGGAATGCCATGAAGAGTTTCCTGGGGATAGGACTGGCAGCGATGGCTTGTTGTCTCTGCGGGAGTGCCGCATCGGCACAGCAAGGACCTCCAGCCGGGGGGCCTCCGGTGTCGCAGGCGCCGCCCACAATTACGTCGGTGCTCCAGACGCAGCTCACGATCGTCGAGTTCGAAGTCGTTAACACCGCCCAAGCGATGCCGGAAGACAAGTACTCCTTCGCGCCGACGAACGGCGAATTCAAGGGCGTGCGCACGTTTGCGCAGCAGGTGAAGCACATCGCCACGGCCAATGACCGGCTTTTCGACTCGATCCTTGGCGTGACGGCTCCCGTGGCCCCGGACGAAGGCGTAACTTCGAACGGCCCGGACGCCATTCAAACCAAAGATCAGATTCTCCAATATTTGAAAGATTCCTTCGCGCGCGGCCATAAAGCCATCGCGACGATCAATGCAGACAACATGGTCACGCCACTCAAGGATCCCGCGGTTCCCTTCCTGAGCACGCGGGCCGCGCTGGCCGCGTTTTCCTGCACCCATGCGATGGATCACTACGGCCAGATGGTCGAGTATCTGCGCATGAACGGCGAGGTGCCTCCGATGAGCAGGCCGCGCCCGCCGGCGAATCCCCCCGCAAAACCGTAAGACAGAATGACGGCAAGAACCTTTCTAACGCCCGCTCTGCTGCTCGCTGCGGGGCTGCTAGCGCCCGCGGCGAAGGCGGACTATGCGGTGCTGCGGTCGGGCGCGCGGCTTCACGTGACGAGCTACGAACAAGTGGGTGACCGCGTGCGGCTTACCGTGGCGGGCGGGACGGTCGAAATTTCCGCGAGCGAATTGATTGACGTCGAGCCGGAAGATCAGTTCCCCGCCCCGCCACCCGCGAATGTTGACTTCGGTGCGCGGTACGCCAACTTGATTCATGTGGCGGCGCAGAAACACGGCGTGGACGAAAGACTTGTCGCTGGAGTGATTGCCGCAGAGTCAAATTTCGATCCGAAGGCCGTCTCGCGCAAGCGGGCGCTCGGATTGATGCAGTTGCTGCCCAACACCGCCGCACAATACTCGGTGACCAACGTGTTCGATCCCGCCCAGAATATCGACGCGGGAACGCACTACCTGAAGGACCTGCTCGCGCGATATCGGGGCAACTTGCGCCTCGCCCTCGCCGCCTACAATGCAGGCCCTGAAATGGTCGATCGCTACGGCGGAATCCCGCCCTTCGCCGAGACGCGGAACTACGTGAGACAGATCACGACAAGCCTGACTCTTCAGACCTCCAAGTAAGCGCGACGGAACCGCCCAGGGTACGCCCGGAAGTGAGAGGGCAAAATCTCAAGATCTCAATGACGGGCTACCGCCGACGACTGCACCGTTGGGGGCGATGTTTTCCGGATCATCTCCAAGAGGGCAACCCGGTCAGGCTTGAGCAGCTCGTCCACAACCTGCTTGTTGACGTCCGCAACGATGATTTGCCCAACTTCCGTGTGCACGTCGGAGAAGATCCCCATACTCTTCATCTTCTGTGTCTGGAATTGGTTATCCTCCGTCGGAGTGAGGTAGTGCACGGAGCTGGCTTTGTAGCGGTGGATCAGAAACAGTTGGATGAGCATCATCACTCTCTTCTTGCGCAGCGGCGCGACCGTGTTCTGGTCGCGCACCGAGAGCAAGTTCCGCCCGCGACGATCCTGGACGGTGGCGAAGACGATGTTGGCGAGTTTTTGACCGCTGGGCTCATCGAGCACGTTCAATTCCAACAATTCCGAGCCGGCGGTGTGGGGACGCAGCTCGACCCGGATCTTCGCCGGATGCTTCCAGTGCTTCCTCCACTCCGCGAGCCACTCCTCCAGCAGCTTCGGAGGAACTTCGGTCTGAACCAGGTGCTGGTAGTGTGTCGATCCCTTGCCCATCGCCTTCGTTGCCGCGGTACGTCCCGACGAAGCCATCAATGCGCCATCCAGCCGCGGTCCTCCCACAAGCGCCTGCGGCGTGCGATAGGGGGACTCCAGCAGCCTGAACTTGCGCTGCAGGCGCGCCAGCGCCAGCATTCCGTCCTCCTTTAGTGCAGTCGCGAACTCCTCGGCGGCCAAGCCATCGATCTGGTGTCCACCGTACGTGATGAAGTTGAAGACGAACCCGAGCTTTCCGAGCTCCTCCGGAAACCGCTTCATCTCCTCGGGGCTCATGCCGGTGGTATCCCAGTTGAACGAGGGCGACAAATTGTACGCCAGCATCTTGTCGGGAAATTCCGCGTGAATTGCTTGCGCGAACTTCCTGGCGTCTTCCAGGTCCGCCGTCTTGGTCTCCATCCACAACAAGTCCGCAAAGGGCGCCACAGCCAGCGATCTGGTGATGGCATAATCGATCCCGCTCTGGATTTGATAGAAACCTTCCGGGGTTTTGGGCAGCTCACAATCCCAGACGATCTGGATACCCATGGACTTGGCCCGCTCGCGCACTTCGTAGAAGGAAGCGCGTTTTGAGAACGCCTGCCATTCCTCGACGCTCATGTCGAAACGGTTGCCTTCGTCCGTGCGGGACTTCATAACGTCGGCGACCGCCTGCCCATAGGACTTCAGCCCGGCTTCTGTCTGCCAGATTTCCACATAGCGGGTGTCGACCTTCTCGAGCGCGGCGTCGAGTTCCGTTGTCGACGCATGCTTAAGGCCCTGGGCAGTCTCCGCGATCATCGACATGAGTCCCACCTGCTCCAGCCAGGCAGAGGTTGCCCGGTACTCAGCCTCCGACACGGCGAACAGGAGGTGTCCACGGACTTCGACTCCCAGTTCGAACAACTTTCTCAGAATGGCGAGATAGCCCACCCGGTAACTTGGCAGCTCGGTGTTGGTTGCGCCGAGGATGACGGGCTGGTCTCGCTCGTCGCTACGATTATCGAGAAACGTCGCCGCTTCGGCATCGGTTCGGGCCACGATGATGCCAGGGACCCGCATGACGTCAAGCTGCAGGCGGGCCGCATTTAGACGCCTGATCTGCTCGTCCTGGGAGACGAGCACCTTGCCGGCTTGGTGGCCGCACTTCTTCGCTCCGGGCTTCTGGTCTTCGATGTGATATCCGGGAATCCCGACTTCCACGAAGCGGCGGATCAGGTTACGCACGTGCGCATCCCCGCCGTGGCCGGTGTCTGCATCGGCAATGATAAAGGGCCGATAATCGACTGCCGGAGTCGCCTTGCGCTCTTCTTTGCTCATCCGTATCCGCGCGAAGTGTTGGTTCTTGTCGGCCGTGAGAAGTGCTCGGACCAGCCCGGCTGCCTCGTCCGGCACCTGGCTAAGCGGGTAGCTTGCCAGATCCGGTCCCGGATCCTCTGAGATCGAACCCTTGGCGGAGGTCGCCCAGCCGCCAAGATAAATGCCCTGTATCCCCATCCGCTTCAGCGTGACCGCCTGGCCCGGTGAATAGGGACCGAAGGTCGTGATCTGCTTGCGCTGCTCGAACAGCACGCGCAGAAGCGCGTAGAATTCCTCTGCCGTCTGTCGCGCAACGGTGTAGTCGCTGGAAATCGTGCCCTGTTGTTCAGCCACCTCACGCGGAGAGTAGAGGCGGACGATGCCGGCGAACCGGGGGCTCGCGAACCATTGCTTGGCGGCCGCCACCTGCTGGTCAAGTGCGGTCATACTCCCTCCTCTCCTGACGTGATGAATCCGAGGCGTCCTTCTTCAGTTCGGAAACGGCGTGTATTCTACATTAATTCGCCGTGAATTCACGTCCCGGCGGCACGCCCAAAAAGGCAAACCTCAAGCCGGCTGATTATGGCAAACCGTACCTTCGATCACTGTGACTTTGGTCACAATGCTTACCGAGGACGATTGAAAGGGACTAGTGCCCGATTTGTCGGACAAACGGATAAGTGCTTCTGTGCTGCGTGGAACACCGTTACATGGTGAGGCTACGCGGAATTCCGCTTTGCCTCTCAACATGCGGGCATAAGCGCGACTTCGACGAGCGGCGGAACTACTGCGTGGCGGACTTTTCGCCCAGGCGGCGCATGCGCTCCTGAAGCTTCTTGCGGAGCGGCGCCGGGGCGTTGGGGTTGAACGCTACAAGATACCAGAGCGGCTGCGAACGGTCGCGGCTGAGCCGGGAGAGCGTGGCGGCGTCGCTATTGGGATGCCGCGCGATATTTTCGCGGATCGCCGAATACGGGTGGTGCGAGAGGCGGCCGAGAGTCTTGGCGGTGACTTTCGGATGCTCGCTGATCAACCGGAGCAGATAGTAATCTTCCTTGGGCGCCTGGCGCGAGAGCTGGTCGAGCGCATCGGGCTTTACTTCCGCGCTCAGGACCGTGCCCACTTTTTCGTCCCAACCCGGATTGATGCGGTTGAGCTCCTGCGTGCGGGCGTGGATCAATTGCTCGATGACGCGGCGCTCCTGATCGAGGCGCGCGGCGGGCAATGCGCTGCGTTCGACCGAATCGAGCACGCGCAACAGATGCTGCCTTTCGCCAAAAACAATCTGGGACGTGCGCACAGCCTTGTTCTTGCTTGCATTTCTCACTAAGTCGGAACGTCTCATGTTTCGATCACCCCGCAAACCTTACGAGCCATCGGCGCGGGCAATGCCCGGCCGGGAAAACTTCGCTCTTGCGCGGCAATGAAGCTCTGGTGGGGTTCTCGAATGAACTCAGGCTTTTGCAGCCAGAGCGATGTAGCCGAGAAGCTCAGGTTCCCCATCCGATACTCTAATTCCAACTCAACAGAGACGCAAGCTGGCGCAGCGAGCGATAGACGACCGGGCTGATTATCCTGTGGGAACGCAGAGGAGTAAAGGCGGCGCAGCGCTCGCTGTTCCGTAGCGCGCAATAGATAGTTCTAGAACCAGGGTGCAAAACCGTGCCGTTTCGTTCCCTCTACTTCGTTTCGGCTGAAGCGGACTGTGGGATATCGTTGACCGCGACACGGCGCTGGAATTTCCAGGCACCGTCTTCGCGGACGAGCGTGTCATCGTAATGGCCGCCGTACATGATTGAAGGGTGATTTTCAGCGCTCGTGACGACGAAATTCCAGCGGGACCAGGCCGTGGCCGTATCGCCGTGAACGTCGATGCGGAAGTTGGTCAGCAGGTGATAGGTCGAGCCCGGCTTGCTCCTGGCAGTGACGCCGAGATTCTTCTCCATGAGGGCTTGGATCGCCGCCGGCCCTTTGGCCGAGCCAAAACCGCCCACCCATTCTCCGTCCCGGGCGAAAAGATGGGAGTAGGCAGCCAGATCATGGGCGTCGAGGTCGCGGCCGTAATCGATCAGCAGGTTTCGAATTTCTTCGATGTCTTCGAGGCGCTGGACGCGAGCCGCTGTGGAGTGGCCTCTTCGGGCTGCTTGTTGAGCGCGCCCGACAGCGGGCATCAGCAACGCAGCCGCCAACAGCAGCAGCGACACGCGCGCCACGAGCACGAATCTTGGAATTCGAGAAATCTTCATATGCTGGCTCCTTCTCTTTGCGCTGGGCGGAGTAAGCGGGACCGAAGATATCATTACCTCAGCGGGAAGTTGCATCTCAAGTGCGCCAATCAGCGGAGGAAAGGATTGTGCTCCCGCTCTTCGCCGATCGTGGTGAGGTCGCCGTGGCCCGGGTACACGATCATTTCGTCCGGCAGGGCCATGAGCTTCTCGTGGAGCGAGCGCATGATCTTGGGGAAAGAGCCGCCGGGAAGATCGGTGCGGCCGATGCTCCCTTGGAAGAGAGTATCGCCGGCGAGGAGTAGCGCAGCCGCCGGTTGAACTTTATGTGCGTGCGTCGTCGCTCCGGGTTCCACGACAAGGCTGATGCTGCCCTCCGTGTGTCCCGGCGTGTGCAGAACGCGGGCAGCAAAGCCGCCCCAGCGCAGCGTGTCACCTTCTTTCACGAAATCGCGTATTTTCACGGTCTCGGGCGTGGGGATTCCGAGCCACTGCGCCTGCATGTCGAGAGTCTTGTAAAGACCGAGATCGGCTTCATGAATCAGGACGGGCGCGCCCGTGGCGCGATGGAGCGCGGCGAGACCGCCGACGTGGTCGATATGCGTGTGGGTGCTGACGATGGCGAGGACCTTCAATTTGTGGCGGTGAAGGATCTCGATGATGCGCTCGACTTCGTCGCCGGGATCGACGACGATCGCCTCGCCTGTCGTCGGATCTCCCAGAATCGAACAGTTGCACTGCAACATGCCGACGGGAAGGACTTCGTGAATGAGTTTTTCAGGCACCGCCATCGAGTATAGCAGCAAAGGAAAGGCGCTCTCCCAATGGAGCTCTGACGACGCGCGGCCTCTTCGGGGGATAGCGACGTGTCACCTTCTGCTCAAGGAAGGGGCTAAGGAAGAGGCTGCTGATCGGGCGGGAGGCCGGCGGCAACAAGCGACTCGACGCGAGCCAGTAGCTCCGCGCGACTCTCCATCGTGTACCGCGATGCGTCCACAGCGGGGCCAAAGCGGATCGTCACCACTCCAGGCCGGACAATCCAATCCCCCTTTCTCATCAAGCGATGAGCGCCCGCGATCGATACGGGCACGATAGGGACACCAGCCTGAATGGCCATGGCGAAAGCGCCCTTTTTGAAGGGGCGCAGGCGGCCGTCCGGACTGCGCGTGCCCTCCACAAAGATGGCGAACGAAAGCCCCTCTTTCATGTTGCGCACCGCTACATCCGCGATTTCAATCGCTTCCCTTGCCGCGCGGTCCACAGGGATGAATTGCGCACGGCGCATCCCAGTCGAGAGGATCGGGATGCGGAACAGCTCTCGCTTGACGAGGATTCCGACGCGACGCGGAATCGCGGGAAAGAGTGCGAGCGGATCCAAGTTTGAGGCGTGGTTCGCGACGAAGATACAGGCACGTGCCGGAATGTTCTCCAAGCCTTCGGCATGGACGCGGATTCCGGCGAGGCGATTGCCCAAGCGCACGGCCTTCATCGAGAGACCGTACATGAATTCAGGATTGCCGGCGATGACGCTCCAGAGAATCAGAAACGGCAGCACGAGGATTACGGCCAAAGCGTAGTAGCAACCGACAAGGATTGTCCGAATCATGCGCAGGGCGAAACGGCATCGTGAAACCGAACGTTCATGGATAGGGCCGAGGCGTGCATCCTATCAGTCCGTTGAGCCGCGGAGGAGTCCATTGCGGATGCGGCGCTGGCGCTCGGAGGCGTGCCCGATTTCCGAAATCGACGCGTGCACCGCAGCAGGCATGCCGGGCGCTCCTGCGGCCGTCTCTATCTTGAGTTCAAGGCCCGCCACGCTGAGGAAGTCGTTGTATGGAATTTCGTCTGTCCCTGAAACATAGCGCCG
>JAIQEW010000005.1 GCA_020073605.1 Terriglobia bacterium | reverse complement strand
TGAGCCGCGGAGGAGTCCATTGCGGATGCGGCGCTGGCGCTCGGAGGCGTGCCCGATTTCCGAAATCGACGCGTGCACCGCAGCAGGCATGCCGGGCGCTCCTGCGGCCGTCTCTATCTTGAGTTCAAGGCCCGCCACGCTGAGGAAGTCGTTGTATGGAATTTCGTCTGTCCCTGAAACATAGCGCCGAAAGAATTCCTCGAAGCTTTTGCCGGCCACTTCCTCGACCACGGCGCGGATGCCGGTGCTTTCGCCATAGAACTTGCCCTGCCGCGCGTACTCGTCATTCATGCGCCGCATTACGTCGTCGAGGGACTTTCGATTGTCGGTGGCGTCGCGAATCGCGAGATCGAGCAGCACGCCGACAATCTGGCCTTTATTGTAGTAGGAGATGCTTCGGTCTGGAGCGTTGTAGTCGTCGTATTTCTCAAACCACGCGTCGAGGCTCGACTCCTCAACGCTCTGCCACGCGTGCGCAGGCCGCGATTGAAGCCGGCCAATCTCTGAAGCGAGATCACTGTAGAACTGCGACTTCGACCACAGGCCGGTGCGTTCGAGCGCGAATGAGGCGTACGTGCTGGTGACGCCCTCAGCGAACCAGAGCGCGCGCGTGTACTGTTCCTTGGTGTAGTCGACCGGCTCGAGGGCTTGCGGGCGGATGCGCTTGACGTTCCACGCGTGGAAAAACTCGTGCGCGGCGATCGAGGCGGCGTTTTCGACGGACGTGGCTGCGATGGCTGTGGAGTTCGCATGCTCCATGCCTCCGCCGCCGACCTCGCCGTATGGGCCGATGTGGAAGAAGAACGTGTATTCCTTCCGCGGCGTATCGAAGGGCGGGCCGCCCATGAGATTCAGCTCATAGGCCGTAATGCGACTGAGGGCATCACCGAGAAGCCGCTTGTTCCAGTCTTGCGCATCAACGACGACGCGGAAGTGCGCGCCACCGTTATCGAACTCAAATTCGTCGAACTTCCCTGCCTCTACGGGCGCATCTACAAGAGCATCGTAGCTGGGGGCGATAAAGGAGGCCGCCGCAGAGCCCCTAGCTAGTTCGGCGGCAACGTTCCAATCCGCGGGAAGCTCGCCGAATTGCACGGACGTATCCTCGGCGCGGCGATCGGGAACGTACATCAGGATTTCCGCGAGATTGATGAAAGCATGGTGATCGTTGAGTTGAGTATCGAACGGGCCCGGGTCGTTCCATTCGATCGAATAGAGAACGAACAGGTCCCGAGTTTCAGATGACAGTCCGAGTCGTGGATATTCGATCCTCCAGGTCTGCTTATCCGACTTCGGAACAGGATATCCCAGGTTGACTGTGCCATTGCCGAAGGCGCGAACATACTGGATCCGATAAGAGAAGTCCCGCACTTGGTAGAGCGCGTTCCATGCCGGCATCGCAACGCTCATCCCGGCGGAAGGATGTGGGATGGTCATCTGAACGTCAATCCGATGCTGGCCGCCATGCGCCAAAGAAACCCGGTAACTGATGGTCGCGGAGGCGGGGCGCGGAACGAATAACAGCGCAGCGAGAATGAAAATCACAGGCGACGGCGCCCGCCTTAAGGCGGCCGCTACGAAACCACCCAGACCGGGCAGCCGTGGCGTCATGCGCGGGCACCGGCGCGCGCGCTGAGTTTCTCGAGTAACTTTCCGGTGAGGCCGTCAAAGCTGCCGTTGGACATGATGAGGACGAGATCGCCGTGGCAGGCGTTCGCGACGATATGATCCGCGATGGCGTCGGCGGATTCGAAGGCTTTTGCGGAGCAGCCGCGAGCGCGGAGGGATTCGGCGATGGCTTCCGGCGAGAGGCGGTCCTTCTCTTCGAGAAGCTGCGCGCGATTGACAGCGCCGAATAACACGGCGTCGGCGAGCGAAAGAGCTTCCGGCAAAGCGTCCTGAAAGATCCTGCGGCGCATCGTGTTGGAGCGGGGCTCGACAGCGGCCCAGATTTTGCGCCCGGGCCAGCGAGTGCGGGCGGCTTCGAGGGTGAGCCGGATCGCGGTCGGGTGATGGGCGAAATCCTCGACGACGAGGATGCCGTTCGCTTCGCCCTTGATCTCCATGCGGCGGCGCACGCTTTCGAACGTCGCGAGGGCGCGCTCGATGGCCTCGCATTCCACTCCGCGGCCATAGGCCAGCGCGACAGCGGCGAGCGCGTCGAGGACGTTGTGCCGCCCGGCGACTGGAATGCGGATGCGCGCGACCTCCCTGCCGCGATAGGCGACGCGGAACTCAGTGGCTTCGTCGTGCCAGAGAATGTCGCCCGCGCACCAATCGCAATCAGGCGTAAGGCCGAAGCTTTCGATCGGGCAAAACGCCTTCGCGACGGCTTCTCGCAGGCCGGGGCTCTCGCCCCAGATCAGGATTCGCCCGCGGCGCGGCACGAGATTCACCAGGCGGCGGAACTGAAGCGCGATCGACGCAAGGTCGGGGTAGATATCCGCGTGATCGTATTCGAGCGACGTGAGAATCAGTTCGTCGGGATGATAGTGCAGAAATTTCGGGGCCTTGTCGAAGAATGCCGTGTCGTATTCGTCGCCCTCAACGATGAACTCTTCCCCACCGCCGAGCCCGTAGCTGCGGTCGCCGAAATTGGGGGCGACTCCCCCGATCAGGAAATCAGGGCGGCGGCCCGCCGTATGAAAAATCCACGCGAGCATGGCGGTGGTGGTCGTCTTTCCGTGCGTGCCAGCAACAACGATGGAAGTGCGGCCCGGAAGAAAGTAGTCCTCAAGCAGCTGGGGCATGGAACAGTAAGGAATCTTGTCGTCCAGGATGCGCTCCAGCTCGGGATTGCCGCGCGAAATCGCATTGCCGATGACGGCGAGATCGGGCGCGGGCTTCAGGTTTTCCTCGCGGTAGCCCTCGTTCCACGAAATGCCAAGAGAGCGAAGCAGCGTCGAGGCGGGCGGGTAGACATTCACGTCGGAACCGGTGACGTGAAAGCCGCGCTCGGCGAGCATGCCGGCGACAGGGGCCATCGCCGCGCCTCCGATGCCGAGAAGATGGACGTGGCCGGCCCTCGGCTTCTGCAGGATCGATGTCATGACACGCACGCCGGCTCGAGGATTTCGAGCCGCGCCGGGACGCCGACTCCCTCGGGAGCCAGCAGCCGCGCACGCACTCCGAGCGGAAGCGTGAGAGCGGCCCTCTCCGTATGCCCGATCGGCGCGCCCCAAACAACGGGGGCGACAAGCGGCGTGAGAATTCGGCGTGCCACTTCTTTGACCGTTTCACCGCCCTCGGGCGGCTCGCATTCCGGGAAATCGCCGAGGAGCACTCCGGCGACTCCGCGGAGTTTTCCGGCCTGCTTCAGATGCATGAGCGCGCGATCGACCTGATACGGTTTCATGGCGCGGTCTTCGAGAAGCAGGATTGTGCCGCGCGTATCGAGTTCCCAGGGGGTGCCGAGCGACGCCTCAACGAGCGTCAGGCAGCCGCCGAGGAGAACTCCTTCCGCCATGCCAGGAACGAGCGATTCTCCTTGCAGGTCAACCTCCCAACCCCGCTTCGTCTCCGTCAGGGCGCTTGCGAGGCTCGCGCGGTCGTATCCGTGGGGAGCGCCGGCGCCGCGATCGAAATTGGACGCGACCATCGGGCCGTAAAAGGTCACCCAGCGAAACCTTTGCCGCAGAAATATCTGGAGCGAGGTGATGTCGCTCGAACCGAGAAAGATCTTCGGTGACGTGGGCGCTACGGTCAAGCCATCGAGCAAGTAGTTCGATCCGTAGCCGCCGCGGGAACAGAAAACGGCGCGCGTCGCGGGATCCGCGAAGGCTTCTTTCAGCGCGGCAAGCCGGTCGGAGGTGGAACCGGCGAAAAAACTCTGGTGCGAAAGCGCACTGGCGCGGTCGATCTTCGGCGTGTAGCCCAGACGCGCGAGTTCCTCGCAGCCTTTTCGCAATCGCTCTTCCTGGACGGGGCTTGCCGGCGAAAGGACGCGAATTGCGTCGCCGGGTCGCAGAGCAGGCGGCTTGAGAAGTTCCGGCATGTGGCGGAATCGAGAATAAGGAATTTGGAGAGACGAGTCTAGCGGCAGGACCAGTCGAGGGAGTTAAGAGTTAAGAGTCGGAAGTGAGAAGCCGCTTCGGTCTCGCTTCAATTGATCGTGAACGTGGCGGCGGAAGAGGTGCCCCCGCCCGGAGCGGGGTTCGTCACTGTGACGTCCGCTGTGCCGCCCAAGGACAAGTCCGCCGTCGGAATCAACGCCACCACCTGGGATGCGCTGATAAATGCCGTCGCACGCGGGAAGCCTTTCCACTCGACCACGGACGTCGAGACGAAGCCCGAGCCTTTCACGAAAACCTCGAGGTCTGGGCTGCCAGCCGTCCCGCTCGAAGGAGAAAGCGAAGAGACGCTTGGAGACGGATTATTCGGACCAGTAATGGTAAAGGTCGTCGAAGGAGTGGCGAGCACTTGATTGGGCGTACTTACGGCTATGCTGGCGATTCCAGAAGTCGCAATGTCGGCTCTCGCAATCTGGGCGGTGGCTACCGTTGTGTTCATCGGAGCAATGGTGGTCGGGCGAGGGCTGCCGTTCCACGTAACGACGTCGTTTTGAGCGAAACCCGTGCCGTTGACGGTGAGCGTGAAATCGCCGCCACCCGCGGAGGCGCTTGAAGGAGAAAGCGCGGATGGGAGCGTGAGGGTCAATCCAGCGTGAACTGGCTCGATCGTAAACGTCCTAAAGCTCTGGGACATCCCTCCCGGCTCCGGGTTTGCAACCGTGACGTTGACGCTGTTCGCACTGGCCACGTCTGAAGCCGATATCTGGACAACGAGCTGGTTCGCCACCTGGTCAAACGTCGTCGATCGCGGGGAGCCGTTCCAATAGGCGAATGACACGCCCTTCGAACTCGACATGAATCCGGTGCCTCGGATGAACATGACAAAGCCGTCGCTCCCTGCGGTGATGTTCGAGGGGAAAAGGTCTGTAAGGGTTGGCGTGGGAGGGAAGGCAGGCGCCTTCTGGCCGCCGCAGCTCCCGAGCAGCACGAGCATCCCTGCAATCGACGTGAGCGCGGCCCACCGCGAACGCTTCAAACCAGCCTCCTATGAAATTTCAACGGGGATCCCGGGGCCGCTCGCCATCAGCAGCCGGGAAAGCGGAACGAGGGAAACATGAAGCCGCCTGCAAATCCCCCTGCGAATACGACAAGATTGATAGCACTCCGCCCCGCAGCACGTCAACTTCGATTCGGAAAAGCGGCAGGAGGATGGCTGGGTGAATATCGTCCGGCCGGCGCGAAAGGCCACGGCCACCGACAAACGTCACAAAGCCGTGACCGGGCGCATCTGCCGGGACTCGACCTTCGCGTTGAGCGCACCAAAGCGGCTTACGAGGTCGCGTTCCTGAGGAACGGTAATCTCTGCCTGGAATTCGACGACGAGACCTTCGTCATTTCTGCGCGTGCTCCACGTCCGCGTCTGGATTCCCATCTCATCCACGACCCGGCGAACGCGCTCGACGATATCGGCACTGGCGGCAGCCGTCACGCGAAAATTCACAAGCTGGAGGTGCAAGCCCAGCCGCTGCTCGAGGTTGCCGATGACGACCAGCGAAGCGAGCAGCACGAGGGTAGCGAAAATTCCCGTGACATACAGGCTAGAGCCGACCGCCATTCCGATGCTCGCCACGACGAAGATCGTAGCCGCGCTGGTGATGCCGATCACGGTGCCGCGCTCGCGGATCACCACTCCCGCGCCGATGAATCCGATTCCGGGAATGATCTGGGCGGCAATGCGCGTGTGGTCCCCGCCGAAGCTGCTTGCCATCTCGTAGGAAATGATCGTGAACAGAGCGGCGCCGAGGCAGATCAGCATGTTGGTGCGAATGCCGGCGGGCTTGTGGCTCAACTCGCGCTCGAGGCCAACCACGCCGCCCAGAACCGCCGCGAGCAGAAGCCGGCCGACCACATAGACGTTCAGATCGTGCAACATGAGCACCCCCGGACGAAACGACGCGGAGGAATCTTACATCGTTCTCCGGACCGTTGCACGAATCGGAACTAAAGCTTGAACGACGTCAAACGCGCGAACTGGCGCGCTCGGGCCACAATTTCCTTGCGCTTCACCGTCGCGAGCCGCTCGACTCCGAAACGCTCCACCGTGAAACTCGCCAGCACCGAGCCATAGACCATCGCGGAGCGTAGGGTCTGCTCGTTGATGCGTCCCTTGCTCGTGAGGTAGCCCATAAAACCACCGGCGAACGTGTCGCCCGCCCCGGTGGGATCGTGAACTTCCTCAAGAGGAAACGCGGGAACGGAGAACACGAAATCCTTGTGGACCATGACGGCGCCATGCTCGCCGCGCTTGATGATGAGCGTCTTGGGGCCCATCTTGAAAACGTGTCTGGCGGCGCGGAACAGGTTGTGCTCGCCGGTGAGCTGTCGCGTCTCATCGTCGTTGATCGTAAGAATTTGGACGTGCTTGAGCGTTTCGCGCAGCTCGGCCGGCGTGCCGTCGATCCAGAAGTTCATGGTGTCGAGGCCGACGACTTTGGGCTTGCGGCGAATCTGCTTCAGCACCGAACGCTGAAGCGTCGGATCGATGTTGCCAAGGAAAATGTACTGCGAGTCCAGATACGTGGCAGGAAGGGTGGGCTGGAACGCGGCAAAGACGTTGAGTTCGGTCGCGAGCGTGGTGCGTTCGTTCATGTTCTGGCTGTAGCGGCCCGACCAGAAAAACGATTTCCCGGCGACATGTTCGAGCCCCGTGAGGTCGATCTTGCGCCCCTGAAAGATGGCCTCGTCTTTCTGCGTGAAATCCTCTCCGACGATTCCCACCAGGCGAACCGGCACGAAATGGCTCGCGGCCAGGGAGAAATAGCTGGCCGCCCCGCCGAGCGTGCGATCGACTCTTCCGAAGGGCGTTTCGATCGCGTCAAAAGCGACAGATCCAACTACGAGAAGTGACATGAGCGCTCCGTATTTCCAGCGGGCTGCGCCTAACGGCAAACCCGAATTGAGATGACATGCAAAAGCCCAAAACAGCCGGCGAGAAGCCGACGCTACAAGTACTTGCCGGCGATCGGCGCGAGGCGTTTCTTCGTCGCGGCGGGAATCAGTTTGCGGTCCGTGACGATGGCATGCGCGAGGGCGGAGCCGCACTTGCAGCCGCGTTCGTCCCCCAGAGCCCTCACCGCCTCGCGGATGGCGCGCTGCACGTTGTCCGTATTGCGCCCCATGTTCGCGAGAATCTCATTGAGAGTGACGGCGTCGTGTTGCGGATGCCAGCAATCGTAATCCGTGATCAACGCGAATGTGGCGTAGCAGAGCTCGGCTTCCCGCGCGAGCTTTGCTTCGGTGATGCCGGTCATGCCGATCACGTCGAAGCGAAGCTGGCGATAGGTGTGCGATTCGGCGATGGTCGAAAACTGCGGGCCCTCGATGCAGACGTAGGTGCCGCTGCGATGCACTTTCACTCCGGCGCGGCCGCAGGCGTCCGCCAGTTGCGCCGCGAGGCGGGGGCATGTGGGCTTGTCGAAGCCGACGTGGGCCACGATGCCGCCGCCGAAGAACGTCGAAATGCGGCCGCGCGTGCGGTCGAAGAACTGGTCCGGGATCAGGAAATCGAGCGGAGGAAGATCCTCGCGGAGCGACCCGACCGCGCTCACGGAAATGATCTGCTCGACGCCGAGCATCTTCAGAGCGCAGATATTGGCGCGGTAGTTGATCTCGCTCGGAGAGACGCGATGGCCTCGGCCATGGCGCGAAAGAAAGGCGATGCGCCGGCCCTCGAGCGTTCCCACGACGATTGCATCCGAGGGATCTCCGAAGGGTGTTTTCACGCGCACCTCGCGCGCGCCGGTGAGGCCGGCCATCTGGTACAGGCCGCTGCCGCCGATGATGCCGATTTTGATCGGTTCCTGCTTCGATTTGCCTTTTGATTTGGTGGTCTTCGCCATAAGAAAGTGAGGTGTTCTCCTAGTTCGGACAAAAAGGATAACAGAGAAACGAAAAACAACAGCCGATCCCTACAAAAGCCTCCGCCTAATCGATGGTCACCGGCTCGGGTTCCCATTGGCCGTCGCGGTCGCGAAGATAGGCGGCGGGAACGCGCGCATCGTGCCCGAAAATCGCGAGCCATCCTTCACGGATGGACTCGGGAATCCAGCGCTTCTTGTTTTCGAGCGTCGTCATCGGGTAGAGATCGTAACCCATAATCCACGGAAGCGGGAGATGCGCGGTCGTGGGCACGAGGTCCGCGAAGAGAAAGGCGGTCTTGCCGCCCCCGGTGAGCCTCACGCACTGCATGTCGGCGTTATGCCCCGGGGCACGAACGACTTCGACGCCGGGAACGATCACGCTATCGCCCTCGAAGAGCGTGAACATTCCCGAGGCCTCGATCGGCGCGAAATTGTCCGGAAAATAGCTCGCGCGGTCGCGTTCGTTGGGATGCATCGCATGCTCGAACTCGCCTTTTTGGACGAAGTAGCGCGCGTTCGGAAACGACGGCACGACCTTGTCTTTCTCCATGCGGGTGTTGCCGCCGCAGTGATCGAAATGGAGATGCGTGTCGATCACGATGTCGATGTCTTCGGGGCGCACGCCGTAGCGTTGAAGGCCGTCCGACAAAACCGGGCCTTCCAGCCCGTAGATGTCGCGCAGTTTGGGGCTCAATTTGTCGCCGGCACCGGTTTCGACCAGAATGCGCTTTCCTCCTGCGCGGATCAGCAGGCAGTTCATCGAGAGCGTGATCCGGTTGCGCGCGTCGGGGGCGATTTTCTTCTCCCACATCGGCTTCGGGATCACGCCAAACATGGCCCCGCCGTCGAGCCGAAAGTGGCCGGCCGAAATTACGTGGAATTCGAGGTCGCCGAGCTTCACGCTCCACTCCTCGAAAGGATTTCGTTCACCGCTGCGTACGGATCTTTCTTGCGCGCAGCCACTTCGGCTGCGGCCCTTTCGAACTGCTCGGCGCTCGCGTGATCACCCAGGACGCGCTCGACCAGCCGCCTTTCGATCAGGCGGAGCAGCCAATCCTTCCAGTAAGCAAGCTCCCGTGCGGGGCGATCTTGCGATTTTTCGAAGTGCGCCCGGAAGAGACCAATCTGGCGCGCGACTTCCGCAACGCCTTCATTTTCGGTTGCGACCGTGCGAACCACCGGAGGCCTCCAGCCGCTGCGGTCCGGGACGAGTTGCAGAATCGCGCGAAGCTGCTCCTCGAACCGGCCGGCACCTTCGCGATCCGACTTGTTGAGGACGAAGATGTCGCCGATTTCCATGAGTCCGGCCTTGAGGTTCTGAACGTCGTCGCCCATGCCTGGGACGAGTACGACCATCGTGCAATCGGCGAGACGGACGATCTCGATTTCTCCCTGGCCGACGCCGACCGTCTCGACGAGAATCATGTCCTTGCCCGCCGCATCCAGCAAAAGCGTCGCGTCGCCTGTGGACTGGGCCAGGCCGCCCAAGTATCCCCGCGCGGCCATCGAGCGGATGAAGATGCCTTCATCGGCCGAATGGCCCTGCATGCGAATGCGGTCGCCCAGAATCGCGCCACCCGTGAACGGGCTGGACGGATCGACGGCAATGATCCCGACGCTCTTCTTCTCCGAGCGATAGTGTGCCGTCAGGCGGTCCACCAGCGTGCTCTTTCCCGTGCCGGGAGCGCCCGTGATGCCCACGCGGAAGGCACGGCCTGTATAGGGAAAGAGGAGCTTTAGGAGCGCCTCGGCTTCGCTGGCGCGATTCTCGATGGCGGAGACGCCGCGGGAGAGCGCGCGGACGTCTCCCGCGCGAATTTCCGCCGCCCAGTTTTCAAGATTGCCGGCCATATTCGAGAGACAAGATTGCGAGTGTAACCTGAGTGGCTAATCGCGAGGACGATTTTCGCGAGGCGACCTCGCGGCCGACTGCCCGCCGGAGTATTCGTCATACGCCTTGATGATGCGCTGCACGAGGCTGTGGCGCACCACGTCGCGCTCGTCAAAATAGATCAGTGCGATGCCCTCGATTTTACCGACCACGTCGATGGCCTCGACCAGGCCGGATTTGCGCGACTCCGGAAGATCGATCTGCGTGACGTCGCCGGTGATGACGGCCTTCGAATTGAAGCCCAGGCGCGTGAGAAACATTTTCATTTGCTCGCTCGTCGTGTTCTGGGCCTCGTCGAGAATGACGAACGAGTCGTTGAGCGTGCGGCCGCGCATGAAGGCGAGTGGAGCGACCTCGATGATGTCTTTTTCGAGGAAGCGCTCGAGTTTATCCGCTTCGAGAAGGTCATGGAGCGCGTCGTAGAGCGGGCGCATGTAGGGATCGACTTTTTCCTGAATGGTGCCGGGGAGAAAGCCCAGGCGCTCGCCCGCTTCGACTGCGGGTCGCGCCAGGATGATCCGGTTGACCTCTTTTGCGAGCAGAGCCGAGACAGCCATGGCGACGGCGAGATACGTCTTTCCGGTGCCGCCCGGGCCGATGGCGAAAACCATGTCGTAGGTTTCGAGCGCCTCGATGTAGCGCTTCTGGTTCGCGCTCTTAGGAGCGATGCTCTTCTTGCCGAAGGAACGGATCCGCGTGGGAGAAAACGCACCGTGCAGCGTGGAAACATGCTCGTCGGCGGCGGTGCGGAGCAGCGCCTTCACTTCCTGGCTGTCCGGGATGCGGCCTTCGCGGATGCGGTCGTTGTACGCGCCGAGGATGCGGGCGGCGCGCTCGACTTGCGCGGGCTCGCCTTCGATTTCAAGGTCGCGGTCCCTCAAATGCGTGGTGACGCGAAGGGACGATTCGAAAAACTTCAAATTCTCATCAAGGGGACCGAAAAGCTCGTTGATGCCCCCGGCGATTCGGACGGTTTGTTTCATCAAGTTTGTGGCTACAAATCAAGCGTAGCGCGAGCCTGAAAGCCGGTCAAGCCGACGCGCGAGAATTCATCGATTTGTAACCGATACGAACGCCGCCCCTCCGGGCATCAGGCTAGTGCGACACCGGGGCCGGAAACTGGACCTTGGGCACAGCGCGCGAAGCTTCCGTGGCCGCGAAGTAGGCGTCGTTGCGCTGGAAGCCGGACCAGCCGGCGAAAATGTTGTTCGGGAAGAGCGCGATGTACGTGTTGTAGGCCTGAATCGCGTCGTCGTAACGCTTGCGCTCCACGGCGATGCGGTTTTCCGTGCCGGCGAGCTCGTCCTGGAGGCGCATGAAGTTTTCGTTCGACTTGAGCTGGGGGTAGTTTTCCACGATGAGAAGGAGGCGGCTGAGCGCGCCGTCGAGCTGACCGTTGGCGGCGATCTTATCCTGCGGCGTCCGAGCGCCGCCGAGGGCGGCGCGGGCCTTGGCGATGTCGTCGTAAACGGTCACTTCCTGCGCGGCATAGCCCTTGACGGTCTCGACGAGATTCGGGATCAGGTCGGAGCGGCGCTGCAGGACGACGTCGACTTGCGCCCAGTCGGACTTGACCGTTTCATTCAGCGCGACCATCTGGTTGCGGCGCGAAACATACATGCCGCCCACCAGAAGCCCGAGGACCAGAAGAACCACGAGAACGACGACGAGTTGCTTCATGAAATGCCTCCGGCGAAGAATCTAACACACAACCCCTGTGCCAACCGCGAACCCCTTCTCTGGATACGCCGCGGCGGCCTAGGAAGTTTCGAGACGGCGATCTACTTCGTTGGTCACCACTTCCACGAACTCCAGATACGTGTGCAGCGTCGCTTCGACGTCGATTTCCCTGTCTTTGCGCTTCCCTTCCCGGAAATCCAGAATGCTGTGGAATCCGGAAGGGTCTGCGCCCGTCAACAACGCGACGGCATCGACCCCTTCGCGTTTCGTGTGCGGCGCCGGTTGGCCGAGAGCGATCAGGGCGTGGCGGAAAAGCGCGCAAAAGGCCGACACGGACCCGAGCATAATCCCAAGATGAACTTTCTTCTTCTGCGGAGCCGCCAACACCGCCTGGCGCAGACGCAGCCAGTCCGTGCGCAGCTCGCGCTCGACCTGCAAGCGATGGAGCCGCATCGGAACTTCAAGATTCTCAAGGAAATCGGGGCCGAAGAGCATGCGGTGATGGCGCTTCATATCGAGAAGCTCGATCGCGAAGACGTCGGCGGAGCGGACAAGTTCGTCCTGTGTGAAGATGAGCGGCGCGGGATTGCCCTGGTGCCCCCACCACTGCGCCACGGGATGAAGCCGCTCGAGGTCCGCGGATCCGGCGTGTTCAACCATGCAGAGCACGTTGAGATCCGAGTGCTTTTCGAGGAATTCTCCGGTGACCGCCGAGCCGTACAGCACAACGGCCTTCAGATTATCCCCGGCCGCGGACTTGAGCCGCCCCACGAGTTCAGTAAGTTTTGCTTCCATGAGTTAGAACACCTCGCTGCGAGACAAAGTCGAAAGAGAGAGTCCTCGGTCGTCCGCCACGGCGGACTCCCTCGGGATGACAATCCTCATTAGATTGTCACCAACCGCCGCCCGCTCCGCCACCACCGAAGCCCCCGCCACCAAAGCCACCGAATCCCCCGCCCCCGCCGCCTCCCCCACCGAATCCGCCTCCCCATCCGCCACCCATGGGGCCAATCCACCGGCCACCAACAAAGCGGCGACCCGAATGGGTCTTGGCGTATCGAGTTTGCACAGCGAGGATCATGAGCACAATCGCAATGATGATGATCGTGGTCGCGTTTATCCCACTGTGATCACGATCCGTAGCGGGCACCTCGGGAGACGATCCCGAAAGGGTAATGCCGCGATCGGCCGCGATCACGTCGGCGACTCGTCGCGTCATCAGAAATACCGCGGCGTCGTAATCGTTGTTCCGAAAATAGGGAACAGCCTCGCGCCCATAGCCGCCGACCTTCCCGTCGGGTAGGATTGACTCGAGGCCGTAGCCTACTGACGTCCAATATTTGTGATCGTTCGGCGCCACCAAGATCAGAACGCCGCGATTCGATGATTTAGGACCGATGCCAAGACGCTCGGCAAGGTCGACCGTATAATCGTCCACCGTTCGGCCTTCAAGTGACTTGATAGTGACGACGGCGATCTGCGCCTGCGTCTTCTGGTCTACTTCAGTGCACAGCGCCGTGAGCTGCTCGCGCGCGGGCTGGCTCAACACTCCGGCCAAGTCCGTGACGTAGCCGGCAGCCTTTACCTGAGGGGCGACCTGGTCCACCGACTGCGCGCGGGAGGCTGGGACCCACAGCAAGCATGCGCACAACAGAGCAAGAATCCAATGGTGGCCACGCATCACTTCCCTATACGCACAGGAAAGCTGGAAGCAACTGACCTGCGTCAATCGAAGCGGGCTCGAAAGCGGGCGGGGAGTCATCAGGGAGTCAGCCCGGTCATGGTAGAGCGGAGCGGGAGTGGTGTCAACGCGCTCTGAAGCGCCCACAAACCGCACAGCGGAGCAATTGTCACCCATTGGGTGCGATGCTACACTCACGTGTCCGCCCGTTTGAACGCGCTTGGTTGCTTCCCGGAACGAATTCCGGGGCGCCCAAATTCCCGCCTAACCGTCCAAGATCAGGGGGACACGCGTGGCCGCTGCGGCGCATCTAAAAGACGGTTTCTGAAACAAATTGAGGCTCCCGCACGTTTCAATACTCTGGGGCATTGCGCAGGTTTCTGAGGACATGATCCTTTCGGAGAGGAAGAACACGATGAGTCGAAGGTTAACGCACGCAGCGCTGGCGCTCTTGACGGCGGCTTCGCTGGTAGTCTCGCCGGTCTATACGCAGGCTCAGGGCACCCAAGGTCAGGCTCAGACGGCAGCCCAGACAACGAGCGGGACCCGCAGTCTAAACCTATCGATGGGGCCGGACTATTCGAAAGGGCCCAGGTGGTTCCCGAACCTCGTCGCGCCTTATAGTCCGATCCATGCGCCGCAACCCATCCTCACGAATTCCCCGCGCATCGGCCAGTTGGTCGACAACGGCAAGCTGATGTTGAGTCTCGAGGACGCCATATCGCTCGCGCTCGAGAATAACCTCGACATCGCGGTGCAGCGCTTTACGCCTTGGCTTGACGAGGCGAATTTGCTCCTCGCGAAATCGGGAGCCAATGGGAAGACGGTCTTCGACCCCTCCGTCACGTCGAACTTCTATCTGGAGGAACAGACCATTCCGATCAACAACCCGTTCTTCGCGGGAGTTGGTTTCGGGTCCGCGACGTCGTCGATTATCAACCACACCGCCGTTGGAAACTTCGGATACACCCAGGGATTTGAACCCGGCACGCAGCTCCAAGTGACGTTCGACAATTCCCGTTCATCCACGACTTCGTCGTTTAACTCTTTCAATCCGTCGGTGCAAACATCGCTTCAGGTCCAGTTGACCCAGCCGCTGTTGAACGGCTTTGGGCGTCTGATTAACAAGCGATACATCATCGAGGCGAAAAATACAGTGAAGGTCGGCGAATCCCAGTTCGCGCAGCAGGTGATGACGACCGTGACGCAGGTAGCGAACGCCTACTGGGAGCTGGTGTACGCCCGCGAGAACGTGAACGTGGAGTTGGCCGCGGTGGGCGTCTCCCAGAAGCTCTACGAAGACAACAAGAAACAGCTCGAGATCGGGACGATGGCGCCTCTGGACGTACTGACGGCCGAATCCCAGCTCGCGACCGACCAGCAGAACCTGATCGTGGCCCAGACAGTTCAATTGCAGGACCAGACAACCCTGCTCAACGCCATCACGAAAGACCCGCTCGCGGGTCCCCTCGCAGGCGTGGAAATCGTTCCGACCACTCCGATCACGCCGCCCGACGTCACCGAAAATATTCCCATTCAAGATGCCGTCAAGGAAGCGTACCAAAAGCGCCCCGAGCTCCAGCAGGCGGATCTGAACCTGAAAAACGCCGGGGTCGAAGTGAAGGCCACGAAGAACTTGCTCCTCCCGACGCTCAATCTTTTTGGCTTTTACAATTCAACCGGCCTCGATGGAACGCGGACAATCGTCACCACGACCCCACTAACGTTTGCCCCGAACCTTAACGCTCCGGTCGTCGATGCGACGGGAACGCCTATTCCCGGGTCGTTCGAGTCGCTCGTCGCGACAGCCTCTACGACGCGGACCGTTGTACCTGGCGGGCTCGGCGACTCCTGGGACCAACTGATCCACAGCAAGTTCCCAACGTTCGAAGGCGGACTCAATCTCACGCTGCCCGTCCGAAACCGAGCCGCGCAAGCTGCCAACGCCACGGCACAATTGAACCAGCGTTCGCAGGAAGTGAAGTACCGCCAGCTACAGAACAGCATTTTCGTGAACGTGCGCAACGCTCAAATCGCTCTCGAACAGGGCCGCGCGCAGGTGGCGGCGGCGCAGAAGGCGCGGTCTCTCGCGCAACAAACGCTCGACGACGAGGTAAAGAAGTACCAGCTCGGATCTTCGACGAGTTATCAGGTCGTGTTGCGGTCCCGTGACCTCACCTCGGCCCAGGGAACGGAACTCCGCGCCCGCATCAACCTGGTCGAAGCGGCCGTGAACTTCAATCAAGCCGTGGGCCGCACGCTCGAAGTGAACAACATCACGCTGGCCGACGCCCTCGCCGGAAGGGTATCGGGCGAGCCCAATATTCCCGGTACGCCCGATGCGGATGTGCACTCCGGCCGGTAACCCGTGCTAGTCTGAAGCCGCGCAGCGGTTCCCTTCGCTTCGCATCGGGAGACGCAGCTTCGTGAGTGAGAACGCCGGCAAAGAACCGAAGGCTCCGGCTTCCGCGGCCCAGAGACAGGCATCGGCCGCCGAACGCGAGTGGGAAGAAAGAACGCTGCGGCCCGCGATCGAGAAGTCTCCCGATCGTTGTGCTGATTTCACCACGGTCTCAAGCCATCCGATCCGCCGACTCTATACCGGGGCCGACCTGGCTGACTGGAATCCGGAGCGCGACCTCGGCGCGCCCGGATCGCCTCCCTATACGCGCGGAATCCATCCGGCGATGTACCGTGAGCGGCTGTGGACGATGCGGCAGTTCGCCGGCTTCGGCGCCGCCGAGGATACCAACCGCCGCTTCCGCTACCTGCTCTCGCAGGGCCAGACCGGGCTCTCCGTCGCATTCGACCTACCCACGCTGATGGGCTACGACTCTGACCACTCGCTGGCTGAGGGCGAGGTCGGAAAGTGCGGCGTGGCGATCAGTTCCCTCGCGGACATGGAGGCGCTTTTCGACCACATTCCGCTCGCGGACGTCACGACCTCGATGACGATCAATTCGCCCGCGGCTCCGATTTGGGCGATGTACCTTGCGGTCGCGGAAAAGCAGGGCGCCAGCTGGCAGAAGATCTCGGGAACGCTCCAGAATGACATCCTGAAGGAATACATCGCGCAGAAGGAGTACATCTACCCGCCGGCTCCGTCGATGCGCCTGGTGACCGACACGATCGAGTTCGGCGCGAAGCACACGCCGAAATTCAATCCGATTTCCATCAGCGGCTACCACATTCGCGAGGCGGGCTCGACGGCCATCCAGGAGCTGGCGTTCACGCTGCGAGACGGCATCGAATACGTCGAGGATTGCGTACGGCGCGGGCTCGCGATAGATAACTTCGCTCCGCGGCTCTCGTTTTTCTTCAACGCACACAACGACTTTTTCGAAGAGATCGCCAAGTACCGCGCGGCGCGGCGCATCTGGCAAAGCGTGATGCGCGAACGATTCGGCGCGAAGAATCCGAGATCGTGGGCATTGCGATTCCACGCGCAGACGGCGGGATGCTCCCTCACCGCGCAGCAGCCGTACAACAACGTGGTGCGTACCGCTGTGCAGGCGCTCGCTGCCGTGCTCGGCGGGACGCAATCGCTGCACACGAATTCCCTCGACGAAGCATGGGCGCTGCCGACCGAATCCGCCGCGACGATTGCCCTTCGCACGCAACAGATCCTCGCGCACGAAAGCGGCGTCACAAGTACGGCCGACCCGTTCGGGGGCTCGTATTTTGTCGAGACGCTGACCAACGAAATCGAGCGTGGCGCGCGGGACTACATCGACAAAATCGACGCTCTCGGCGGGATGGTGGCGGCCATCGAGCGCGGCTACCCGCAACGCGAGATCGCGGACGCGGCGTACCTGTATCAAGTGGCGGTCGATCGAAAAGAGAAAATCATCGTAGGCGTGAACGATTATGTGGGCGAAGAGAAACCGATCGAGATCCTGCAAATCAATGAGACCGTCGCGCAAAGCCAAGCGGAACGGCTGCGGAGACTGCGCGCCGAGCGGTCGCACGACGAAGTCGAGCGGCGATTGAATTCCTTGCGTAAAGCCGCCCCCGGCTCCGAGAACCTGATGCCGCATCTCTACGAAGCCGTGAAGGCGTACGCCACTCTCGGTGAAATCTGCGACGCGATGCGCGAGTCCTTCGGCGTTTACGAAGAAACCGCGATCACCTAGGCCTTTCGGAAGGCCCCACCAAACACACCTGCCCAGACACATTTCCGAAGGTTTTGAAGTATCCTTGCACGAACATGGTGGACAAGAAGATACGGGTGCTGATTGCGAAGCCGGGCCTCGACGGGCACGACCGCGGCGCAAAAGTGATCGCGCGCGCGCTGCGCGACGCCGGGATGGAAGTGATCTATACCGGCCTGCGCCAGACGCCGGAGATGATCGCATCGGCGGCGCTTCAAGAGGACGTCGACGTCATCGGCCTTTCGATTCTCTCGGGCGCGCACAACACGCTTTGCGCGCGGCTGATGGACCTCCTGCGCGCCAAGGGCATGACGGACGTCACCGTGCTGATCGGCGGAATCATCCCGGAGGCCGACATCCCGGGATTGAAAAAGGCCGGCATCGCGGCGTCGATTTCATTCGCCAGCGCGTGGCCGCCGCCCCGCAGGGAGCCTGATTTGACGCTGAAGACAGATTCCGACGAGGCGCGCGCCGTGGCTGGGACAGTCATCGGAACACGCCTCGATACCAAAGCCGCCTCGTTCCAGAAGAACAGCCGCGCGCTGATCGACCGGCTCACCGAAATCAAGAACGAAGAAGAGAAAATCCGGCAGGGCGGCGGTCCGAAGGCCATTGAAACGCAGCACAAGAAGGGCCGATTGACGGCGCGCGAGCGCATCGCGAAATTGATCGACCCCAAGACCGAGTTCTTCGAGCTGGGGATCTACGCAGCGTTCGAAATGTATGAGGAATGGGGCGGCGCTCCTGCTGCAGGCACGGTCACAGGGCTTGGTCGCGTGGCGGGCCGCCGCGTTATGCTCATCGCCAACGACGCAACGGTGAAAGCCGGCGCGTTCTTCCCCATGACCGCCAAGAAGGTGATCCGCGCGCAGAACATCGCCATCGAAAACCGCATCCCCACGATCTACCTTGTCGATTCAGCGGGTGTTTTTCTGCCGCTGCAAGAGGATGTGTTTCCAGACACCGACGATTTCGGGCGCGTCTTCCGCAACAACGCCGTGATGAGCGCGATGGGAATCCCGCAGATCACCGCGATCATGGGCATGTGCGTCGCGGGCGGCGCGTACCTGCCCGTCATGTGCGACCACATCCTGATGACCGAAGGCAGCGGCCTTTTTCTCGCGGGGCCTGCTCTGGTGCAGGCGGCCATCGGACAGAAAAGCTCGGCGGAAGAGCTCGGCGGCGCGCAGATGCATGCGCAGACAAGCGGGACCGTCGATTTCCGCGAGCCGAACGACGTGGCTTGCATCGAGCGCCTGCGAGCGCTCGTCGATAAGATTGGCCATCCGCCCGGGGCGCCATTCGACCACAAGGCAGCCGAGCCGCCCGCATACCCGGCGGACGAGATCTACGGGATTTTTTCCGCGGATCCCTCGAAGCAGTACGACGTGCGCGAAATCATCGCCCGGATGGTGGACGGCAGCAAATTCGAAGAATACCGCGCGGAACGGGGGCAGACGGTCGTGTGCGGATACGCGCGGATCGGTGGCTGGGCGGTTGGAATCGTCGCAAACCAGAAGAAGAACGTGACCGTCGCGGCCCCGGGCAGCGGCGAAAAGCGAATCGAGTTCGGCGGGGTGATCTACACGGAATCCGCGGACAAGGCCGCGCGGTTCATCCTCGATTGCAACCAGCACCTGGTGCCGCTCATTTTTCTGCATGATGTGAACGGATTCATGGTCGGCAAGGAAGCCGAGGGGAGCGGGATCATCCGCGCGGGCGCGAAAATGGTCAACGCGGTGGCGAACAGCGTGGTGCCCAAGATTACCGTGATCTGCGGCGGCACTTTCGGCGCGGGCCATTATGCGATGTGCGGAAAGGCGTACGACCCGCGGTTCATGTTCGCGTGGCCGACGGCGCGCTACGCCGTCATGAGCGGCGAATCGGCCGCCGGGACGCTGGTGGAGCTCCGGATCAAGCAGCTCGAGCGCGAAGGCAAGAAGCTAACTGAGAAAGACAAGAAAGAGCTGTACGAATCGATCCGCGCGACCTACGAGCGCCAAACCGATCCGCGCTACGCCGCGGCGCGATTGTGGGTGGACGCCATCATCGACCCGGCGCACACGCGCGAAGCCTTGATCGAGGCGCTGGAGTCTGCCGCCCTGAATCCGCACGTCGCCGAATTCAAGACGGGAGTGTTGCAGACCTGATGGCGGATACGGTGACGATCGTGGAATGCCCGCGCGATGCATGGCAGGGCCTGACGCACGTGATTCCGACGGACGAGAAGGTGAAGTATTTGACCGGGCTCGTGAAGCTGGGTTTTCGCCACATCGACGCAGTCAGTTTCGTTTCGCCCAAGCACGTGCCGCAGATGGCGGATAGCGACGCCGTGATGCAAGAGCTAAGCCGGGTGAAGCTTCCCTCGGGCGAAGCGCCGGAGATCATCGGCATCGTGGTCAACGACCAGGGGCTTGACCGCGCACTCTCCGCTCCCGGCGTGACGACCCTCGGCTACCCGTATTCAATTTCCGCCTACTTCCGGCGCGCAAATGCAAACATGTCACGCGCCGAATCACGCGCGCTGGTCGAAAAACTCCAGCGCGAGACCAAGGCGGCGGGGAGGAAGCTGGTGGTTTACATCTCCATGGCGTTCGGCAACCCGTACGACGAACCCTGGGGTCCGGAAATCGTCGAAGATGCGCTCGTGTGGCTGAAGGACGTGGGCGTGCGCACCGTTTCGCTGGCGGACACCGTGGGCACCGCGTCGCCCGAGGATGTCGCGCATCTATACCGCGCGGTGAAAGACTGCGTCGCGGGAGTCGAGATCGGCGTCCATCTGCACAGCCGGCCCGAGAGCGCTGCCGAAAAAGTACTCGCGGCGTATGAGGCTGGTTGCAGACGGTTCGACGGCGCCCTCACGGGACTCGGCGGCTGCCCGTTTGCTGGTGATGCGCTCGCGGGAAATATTCCGACCGAGATCGTGCTCCCGACCCTGGCGGCGCGCGGTGTCGCGACCGGCATCGATACGAAGTCGCTCGCTGTGGCGTGCGCCATGACCGGCGAATTGCGCGAGAAGTACGCGCACGAATCCGAGGCTGCAAAGCCGAATTGATCTTTGGAGCAGGCGGGAAATGGGCTATCCAACACTGACGTACCAGTGCGACGATCAGATCGCCACGATCGCGCTGACCGTGCCGGAGAAGCGCAATGCGATCTCCGCGCAGATGGTGACGGACCTTCTCGGCGCGCTCGATCAGGCTGAAGAAGGCTCGGCGCGCGTTGTGATTCTGACCGGGTCGGGAAAAGCCTTCTGCGCCGGGATGGATCTCGATGAGCTGCAGCACCTGGCAAAGCAGACACAACAGAAAAACCTGGAAGATGCGCGGCGCATCACGAAGATGTTTTACAGGCTGTACAGCTTTCCGAAGCCGATCATCGCGGCGGTGAACGGCTCGGCCATTGCCGGAGGATGCGGAATCGCCACGCTGGCTGATTTGACGCTCGCAGTGCCCGAGGCTAAGTTCGGATACACCGAGGTCAAGCTCGGGTTCATGCCTGCGATCGTTGCCGTCTTCCTGCGCCGGAAGATCTCCGACAAGCACGTGCGGGACCTGCTCTTGACCGGAAGGATCATCGACGCGGCGGAGGCGCACCGCATCGGGCTGCTTACCGAAGTGGTCCCAATGGAAGCGCTGATGCCGCGGGCGCGTGAAATCGCCGGCCTGTTGCTCGCAGCGAGCCCGACTGCCGTCGCACAGACGAAGAAACTGCTCCTGAATTTCGACAAGGTAGCCATCCGCGCGGAACTGGAAGTCGCCCTAGAAGCCAACGCCGACATTCGCACGACGCCCGATTTCCGCGAGGGCATCGCAGCGTTCCTCGAAAAAAGGCCGCCTAAGTGGGGAGGAGGGTGAGCGCGCGATGAAAGACTACGCCGACGCCACGATCCGCGTGCGCTACGCCGAAACGGACCAGATGGGCGTGGTCTATTACGGCAACTACTTCACGTGGTTCGAGGTCGGCCGCGTGGAGCTTTGCCGGCACCTGGGATTCACCTACAAGCAGATGGAAATTGAGGATGATTGCCTGATGGTCGTTGCGGAGGCTTCCTGCCGGTACAAGCGCCCTGCGCGCTTCGATGATCTCCTCACCGTGCGGACGCGCGTTGTCGAATCGCACCGGCGCACCCTCCGCTTCGGCTACGAGATCATCCATCAGGGATCGGGCGAGCTGATTGCCACGGGCGAAACGCTGCACGTGGTTTGCGATCGTCAGGGCCGGCCGAAATCGATTCCCGAGAAGTACCTGAAGTATTTTCACACCGGCACGCATAAGCACCCCGCGCCTTAAGGCGGGGATCCGATTCCTCCATGGAGGCCGCTAATGAGCGCTATTGATCCCGCAAAGGTTGAAAAGTTCCGCGAAAAGCTGCGCGAGGAGTGGACCGACCAGCAGACCGTCGCGGCATGGCGGAAATGGCATGCCCAGATGGCTGCGTTCACACGCGGCGCCACCGAGGCCGTTCTCGAAGCGGCGCGCTTGCGATCCGGAATGCACGTGCTGGACCTGGCGAGCGGCGTGGGCGATCCGGCGCTTTCGGTTGCCGAGGCCGTAGGACCGTCCGGCCATGTGACGGCCACCGACCTGGGCCCGGGAATGATCGGCCTCGCTGAGGAATTGGCGCGCGCGCGTGGGCTGCGCAACATCGATTTCAGGGTCGCCAATGTCGAGTCGCTTCCCTTCCCGGACCAATCCTTCGACGTCGTCACTTGCCGCTTCGGCGTGATGTTCTTCCCCGATCAGGTGAAGGCGTTCCAGGAATGCCGCAGAGTCTTGAAGCCCGGCGGGCGCGTCGCGTTCGTCGTCTGGGGCACCCGAGAGCAGGCGTTTTTTTCGACGACAGTCGGCATCCTGCTCAAGTACGTTGAAGTGCCCCCGCCCGATCCCGATGCGCCGCATGCGTTCATGTTCGGCGAGCGCGGCCTGCTCGAAAGCCGGCTCAAGGCCGCTGGATTTGCGGACGTAAAGGAAGAAGTGCGAACGGTGCAGGGGCGTTGGGCGGGATCGCCGGAGGAGTATTGGCACCAGTTCACGGAGGTTGCGGCGCCGTTTCGACCGCTCGTAGCCAAACTGACTCCCGAAACCCGCGCGAAGGCGGAGGCTGAGATCTTCGCCGGGCTTCGAAAGATCTCGGACGGCAAAGTGATCACGATGCCGCTCGAGATCGTGATCGGCACGGGCGTGCGGACGTGAGTGGGGTTCAAATCGACGGCGAGCGCCTCACGCTCGAGGATCTTTATCGCATCGTCTTCGACGGCGCCGAAGCAGAAATTCCCCTAGCTGCGCACAATCGAATGAACGCCTCGCGGGCCGTGATCGCGCGGCTGATTGAGAATGACGCGGCCGTGTACGGCGTGACCACCGGCTTCGGAAAGATGGCCACCACTCGGATTTCGCACGACGAAATCCGCCATCTCCAGCTCAATCTCGTGAGAAGCCACGCGTGCGGCGTTGGCGCGCCTCTTAGCGAGCACGCCACCCGCGCGATGCTGGCGTTGCGGGCGAATGCAATCGCCAAAGGGTTTTCGGGCGTGCGGCCCGTGGTGGCGGAGACGCTCGTCGCCATGCTGAACCGCGGCGTGCATCCCATCATTCCTTCGCAAGGGTCCGTCGGCGCGTCGGGTGACCTCGCTCCGCTCGCACACCTCGCGCTGGTGGTGATTGGCGAGGGGCATGCCACCTTTCAAGGCCGCTCAATGACCGGAGCGCAAGCGATGCGGCTGGCCGGAATCACCCCACTCGTGCTCGAAGCGAAAGAGGGCCTCGCGCTGCTCAACGGCACGCAGGCGATGCTCGCGCTGCTGGCGCTCGGCTTGCGCCAGGCGGAAATCGCAGTGGACACGGCGGACGTGGCGACGGCACTGTCGCTCGATGCGCTGCGCGGAAGCCCTTCGGCGTTCGATGCGCGCATCGCGAAGGTGCGTCCCCATGCCGGACAGGCCGTCACAGCGCGAAACATCGAGCGGATGAACCGCGGCAGCGAAATCCGCGAGTCGCACCGCTCGCCAGACAAAGATTCGCGCGTGCAGGATCCTTACAGCCTGCGCTGCGCGCCCCAGGTACACGGGGCCGTGCGCGATGCGCTGGCACATGTCCGCGCCACGCTCGCGATCGAGCTCAACAGCGCGACAGACAATCCATTGGTCTTTGCTGATTCCGGCGAAGTGATCAGCGGGGGGAACTTCCACGGCCAGCCGCTCGCGATGGCCGCGGACCATTTGGCCGTTGCGCTCGCGACGCTCGGGGGAATTTCCGAGCGGCGCACCGAGCAGATGACGAACCCGCAGACGAGCCAGTTGCCGGCGTTCCTAGTGCGCCACGCCGGGCTCAATTCAGGCTTCATGATCATGCAGGTCACAGCCGCGGCGCTCGCGAGCGAGATGAAGGCGCTCGCCGCCGCTCATTCCGTGGATTCCATTCCCACGTCGGCGAACCAGGAAGATTACGTTTCGATGGGAATGGGTGCGGCGCGAAGGCTCGAACCGATGCTCGCCAATCTGCGCAATATTCTCGCGATCGAATTGCTGGCGGCATGCCAGGGCATCGACCTCTTATCGCCGCTGCGGCCCGGCCCGGAGACGAAGAAGGCCTACGATATCGTGCGGTCGGTTTCCGAATCCGTGAACGCCGACCGGTCGCTGGCTCCGGACATCGAAGCGGTCGCACGCGCTATTGCCGCCGGGAAATTCATCGCATTGCTCCGCTAGCGACGATCCTCACTCTGCAAGAGCCCGTCGAAGAAATCTACCAAAGCGAAGGCCGGCGACGTAGCTGAAGGGCGCAACCCCCAATGAGTAGTGCCCGCACGGCAACGACAGGTTTTCGAATTCCACTTGCTCGCCGCGGAGCTTTTCCAAGAGCGCGTCGGTGAATTCGGGCCAGAATGTCGGGTCGTAGCGCCCGGTGATCAGCAGAAGTTTCTTGCCCGCGCCGTTCCCGTTGCGCAGCTTCGAGATGTACGGGAAGGGGCTGATGGGTGACCAATAGTGGCGCAACTCCTCGCGGGAGACGCCGGTCTGAAGCGATTCCCACACGTTCTGCGTCGTGAGGCCATGGCTGACGACCTCGCCGAAGTAAGTCGAGGCGTGCAAGAAGGCACCCGCGCGCAAGGCAGGCTCGTGGCACATGGTGATGAATCCGATCGCCGAGCCGATACTCGTGCCGAGGACGCCGAGGCGGTTGTAGCCCTGCTGCTGGAGCCAGCGGAGCGTACGGCGAACGTCCGCGACCGCCTGGCGGCCCGCCTGCATCGTGAGGCCGATGTTGGGGCCCACGAGGTGGTCGGCGCGCGGGTGACCGGGGATGGCGCGCCGGTCGTGATACGGCAGGCTCATCTTGATCGCCGTGATGCCGAGGCGGTTCAGCCAGCGGCAGACGTTCTGCTGCTCTTCCCAGCGCGCGTTCCATTGCGCGAGGACCACGACCGCCGGCCCCTTCGCCTTGTCGTTGCGCCGCGCGGGAAAAAGCTGGGCGTGAACGCGGTTGTTCTCGGGCCAAGGCGAAGCAATGGCGCTGGTGAACGTGAGGACGTTGTCGGCAAGCGCGTAGTCGCTGGCGGGCGTGACCGCGTACCAGTCGTCGCTCTGCGCGACGGCTTCCGTGACAAATCGCTCAAGGAAGGCGCGAGGTTCCGGGTGGCTGGCGCCGCCGATGTGCTCGAGCCCCCAGTCGAACGGCAGCGTGCGGCGGTTCGGCTCCTGCGCAAAACGCATGCGCTCGTAGCGATGGATTTTTCGTTCAAGCCAGGATGTCATTGGGCGAGAAGATGAATATACCTTATGGTGTGGGTGCAAGGGATGAGGAGCGAAAGAGGAGGATTCGAGGAGCGGGCGGGGCTTTATCGGGTCTGCGGCGGTGTCATGCGGCGCCTCAAAAAGTGTGACACCCTTCTTGTGCCCCAAACCTTTGTTTTCAATGAGTTGGCTGGGTGTTTGCCCGGCAGGGTGTGTCGACCAAGTTTGGTAAGAATCCGCCCATCCGCCTGACGCGTTGACCTGTCTTCGCCTTGTACTCTTCACGCTCAAATCTCGAACTCCAAAATTCCAATTCTAGGCTGGCACATTGCGCGCACGGTTTCAAGGATGTGGTTGTGTGGAATGGATGCCGGCGAAAAAGCATCAGGGCTGCGTCGCCTCCGAGGTGCTCAAGGCCCCAGTCGAAAGACAGCGTGCGGCGGTTCGGCTCCTGTGCGAAGCGCATGCGCCCATAGCCATGAATTTTTCGTTCCAGCCAAGATGTCATGTGGGGAGGAGAAGAATATATCTTAGCGCGGGTGCTGCCGAAACTGACGACCTGTTCGGAGGAACGTCACCCTGAACAACCAGCCGAGGTCGAGAGATTTCTTCCTTCCCGGGAAATCAGGGAGGATCGACCGGCGGCGCGATTCCTCTCCCAACTCAGGCGATCAGCGCAACCGGAACGAGACTTGGATGGCCTGTCGAACAGCAGCGGGCTTGCCATCCGGGCCGAGCGCGGGCCGGAAGCGCCACCGCTGAACCGCGTCGACAGCTTCTTCGTCGAGACCGTAGCCAAGCCCCTTTGTAATGCGAATGTCTGTCACGTCACCGTCCGCTGTAATAGTCGCCATCAGAACTACGACGCCCTGCACTTTCGCGGCCATGGCCTCAGAGCTGTATTCGGCGGGCGGACAATAGAGACACATGGGGACGCGGTACCCTCGCGCTCCGGCGTTCGGCACACCGCTGTCTGGGCCGTACTCCTGGCTCGCGCTGTACTCAGTAGTCTTCGGTGCTGGAAGGTCATGAACGTCCAGCTTAATTTCGTCGGGAAGAATCACACCATCCCTATTCCCGCCCTGCGCGGAATCGCAGCGGATGCTCCTAGACTCCAACTTCACCACTAACTCGATGGGATCAACTCCGTTCTTTACGTAAAAGACGTATGCGCCCTTCGACTCTTCTCCAGGCAACATCTGCCAAACGCGTGGCGGACTGGGCACGTGAGAACGAAGACCCACGAGTGAATTCTCGCCATACTCAAGGTCGTAAGCGCCCTTCAGCTTCGTTGAGAAAGAAGAGCATGCGGCGTTCTCGCCAGTGTTCTTGACGTTCACGAAGATCGCAACATCGTGCCAGTCGTCGTTCTTGATTTCGGCACTAACAATCGCCGTCGCTGTAACGACCAACGCACCGAATTGCCCAGAGTGCTTGTCCTTTTGTCCGTCACCGGACAGGCCAAGAATCAAAGAAATCGCGAGCGCAAGGCTGAGGGACTCAAACATTACCCGGAGTCTAACACAGCTGGCGACCGTGCCAGAAGCCAACGCCCCCACAACCCAGTTACGAGCGCCGCAGCACTCAGGTCGAGCGGGCGAGGCGGCGAATATGGGCTTCTGTGAGGCGCGTGAGCACCCACTCCTTGCGCAATCGCGCTCCGAGCCGGCGGTAAAACTTGATCGCCGGAGAGTTCCAGTCGAGGACGGCCCACTCCATGCGGCCACAGCTTTTTCGAATCGCAATGCGGGCGAGGGTTGACAGCAGTGCCTTGCCCACGCCCTTGCCGCGCTCCTCTGGCAGCACAAAAATATCCTCGACATACAGGGTCGGGCGGCACAGGAAAGTCGAATATGTGAAGAAATAGAGCGCGAAGCCGACGGTGCGGCCGCCTCGCGTGCAGATTTGGGTCTCGAAATAGGGGCGCCCTGTGAAGCCATCGCGGCGCAGGCGCTTCGCGGTGGCCCGGCATTCGCGAGTCAAACGCTCGTATTTTGAGAGCGCTCGGATCAGTTTCAAGATCGCGGGGACGTCGCGCACGGTGCCACGGCGAATGCGCAGCGCTGGGCGCTTGGCGGTATTCGGCTTGGCCTTCTTCATGAGAACTCCTTTCAGGCCGCGCGGATGCGGCGGAGTGACCCGTGGCCAGTATAGCCTTGCGGAGTGTGTTAGCAGTCGGGCACGACGGGGCGGGGGCGGCTTGAGAGGCGTCCAGCGATGTTGCAGAATCAAATGGTGGCTCCCTCAACGCTAATCGGCATATTTGCGTTCCTGTTCGGGCTGATCATCGGCAGCTTTTTAAACGTCTGTATCGTGCGAATCCCTGAAAAGAAGTCCATTGTGATGCCGGCGTCCGCCTGCCCGAAATGCGGCGCGCCGATCCGCCCGTACGACAACATCCCGGTGGTGAGCTGGCTGCTGCTCGGTGGGAAATGCCGAGCGTGCAAGACGAAGATTTCGTGGATGTACCCGGTGGTCGAGCTGCTGACGGCGCTGCTCTTCTGGGGATGCTATCTCGCGTTCGGGCTGACGCCCGAGGCCCTGAAATGGGCCATTTTCTCGGCGCTGCTGACCGTGCTGGTGTTCACGGACTTGCGCGAAAGAATCCTGCCCGATGTGGTGAACTACACGGGCTTCGCGCTGGCGCTGGCGCTGAGCCTGTTTACAAAGCCTTCGGACGGAACGGCGCTCTGGCTCGCGAATCGCGTATTTGACTTCCCTCCCCCGGCGCCGGTGGTATCGATCGCGGATGCGCTGCTCGGCGCGGCATTCGGGAGCGGCGTGCTGTGGCTCTTCTCGGAGGCGTATTTTCGCCTGCGCGGGCGCGAAGGAATGGGTCTCGGCGATGTGAAAATGATGCTGATGGCAGGCGCGTTCCTAGGATTGAAGCGAACGCTGCTGACCATCCTCGCCGGTTCTGTGCTCGGAAGCGTGCTGGGCATCGTATTCATTCTGGCGCGGCGGAAGGATTCGAACTACGAATTACCGTTTGGCACGTTTCTCGGCATGGCGGCGCTGCTGGTGGTGTTCTTCGGGACGCCGCTGGTGGACTGGTACGCCTCGATGCTGATGGTGCGATAATGGCGATGCGACGAGAGTCTTGCAGATGACAGCGCCCCTACCTGCTCATCCCGCCGGGATATCCTATCTCGGGATCGTGGACATCGTGCTGATGTTCGCGTTCCTCTTCGGCGCGGTCGTCGCACTAGTATGGGTCGCGCGAAGGATCATCCGCGGCAGACCTATCAGACCGAAGGACGACTGGGCGAATCCCAAGACGGACACCGATAATGCCTCCGCGTTCATGGCCGCGTCGATGCAGGGCGTGATCGAAAAACTCCGCGCGCAGGAAAAAGAGCTGGCAAGGCTGCACGTGATGGCGCAGGAACGCGCGCAGGAATCCGAACGAATGACCGAGGAAGTGACCCGGAACATGCCGACCGGCCTGCTGCTGGTCAACGCGACGGGGGCGATCAGCTCGACGAACGCCGCCGCGGAACAGGCGCTCGGCCTTCGGCCCGTGCGGTACCGGTCGTACAAGGAGATTCTAGGAGACGATTCCGGTCTTTCACAGATGCTGACGGCGTGCCTGCGCGAAGGAAAAACCTTTCAACGCAGCGAAGTGGAACACCTAACGGCGCAGGGCGAAGTGCGGCGGCTCGGCGTGACGATATCGCCGATCTACCGCCATGCGCGATTGGCCCTGCGCAGGAGCCTGAATGATCCTCCGGCGGCGCCCGAGCGAACGGTGAGCGGCGCGCTCTGCCTCATGAGCGACTTAACCGAGTTGACGGCGCTGCAAAAGCAGATCCGGTGGAAGGAAAACCTCGCTGCGCTCGGAGAGATGTCCGCAGGCATCGCGCACGAATTCAAGAACGCGCTGGCGACCATCTCGGGCTACGCGCAGATGATCCGCAGTGAAGCGAAGCCGGGAGAAATCCGCGATTCGTCCGAGAAGATTTTGGAACAGACGCGGGCGCTCACCCACGTCGTCACGGAGTTTCTGCGTTTTGCCAAGCCGCTCGAAATCGTGTACGAGACGGTAGCCATGGACGCACTGGTCGAGCGCGTGGCCGACGAGCTGCAAGAGTCCGTCCCGGAGTGCGAAGTCGCGCGCGAAGGCAAATTCCTGGAGCTGCCCGGAGACGAGGCGCTCCTCCGGCAGGCGCTGGTAAACCTGACGCGCAACGCGGCCGAAGCGGCGCGGGGAGCCGGGAAACATCCGCGCGTGACGATCTCCGGCACGATGGAGGATCTCGGCGGCCGGAAGTGGCAGCGCATCTGCGTCGCGGACAACGGACCGGGCATCCCGGAGCGCGACCTGCCCAAGATATTCCTGCCGTTCTATACGACGAAGTCCGAGGGCACCGGGCTGGGCCTCGCCGTGGTCCAGAAGGTGGCGCTGCAGCACGGCGGAAGCATCGAGGCCCGCAATCGGGCCAGTGGCGGGGCAGAGTTCCTCCTGTGGTTACCTTTGCGGCAGGAGCCCTCGCCGTCTCTATTCCCCTCCCAGGCAGCACGCATCTAAACTGATAGATGGCTTAGGCAATCGAGCGTTTCAGGAGGCGTAGCCATGCGCAGACGACCGTGGGTAGTCGCGGCGATGCTTGTGATTCCGGCGAGCAGCTGGTGCCAGCCGCAGGACCAAAATCAGGCGCAAGCGGGCGGGCAATCCACCGCGGCGGCTCAGCCCCAGGCGGCGCAGGCGTCCGCGCCCCAGCAGCAATCCCTCGGCGACGCGGCGCGCAAGGCGCGCGAGCAGAAAAAGGAGACGCCCAAGTCTGCGAAAGTCTTCACGAACGATAATCTCTCGGCAGTAGGCGGCGTCTCGACGGTCGGCAAGGAACCCGCTCCGGGCGGCGAAGCGGCGGCGGAAGGCACAGCGGCGGGCGGCACTCCAACTGCCGGGACGGCGGAAGACGAAAAATCCTGGCGCGATAAGTTTGCCGAGCTGCGGCGCAAACTCGCGCAAGATCAGGCGGATCTCGATGTGATGGAGCGGGAGCTGGGCGTCTTGAACCTCCAGAATTACAGCGACCCCGTCAAGGCGATGCAGCAAGGCATGACCCGCGACGACATCAACAAGAAGACCGCCGCTATCGAAGGGAAGAAGAAACAAGTGGCGGCGGACCAGCAGGCTATCTCCGATGCGGAAGACGACCTGCGCAAGTCGGGCGGCGACTCCGGCTGGGCCCGCTAGAAACTTTCTGCCATGGAACCCGTACTCCTTGTCGAGGACAAAGCTGAGCTGCGGGCCATGCTCCGCAAGGCACTCGAGCGCGCGGGTTACACCGTGGAAGAGGCGCCCGACGGAAACGCGGCGATCGACAAGGTGCGCGGCCGGCGCTATCTCTTCGTCCTCTCCGACCTGAAGCTTCCCGGACATTCCGGCCTCGACGTCCTGCGCGAGGCGAGACGCGTCGAGCCGACTCTTCCCGTAATCATCATGACGGCGTACGGCTCGGTGGAAGAGGCCGTCACGGCGATGAAGGAAGGGGCCTTCGATTTCATCCAGAAGCCGGTGGACCTCGACCACTTGAAACTGCTGCTCGAGCGGGCGACCCGGCAGCAGGAGCTGCTGCGCGAGAACCTGCTTCTGCGCGAGGAGTACGCCGAACGCTACGGCTTTCCGCGGATCGTGGGCGAGCATCCGGCAATGAAGGAAGCGAGCCAGATGACGCAGCGCGTCGCCGCGACCGATTCGACCGTCCTGCTGCTCGGCGAAAGCGGAACGGGCAAGGAGCTTTTCGCGCGCGCGATCCATCACCTGAGCCCGCGAGCGGCGCAGCCGTTTGTGGCGCTGAACTGCGCGGCGATTCCCGAGGGCCTGGTCGAAAACGAACTGTTCGGCCACGAGCGCGGGGCCTATACCGGAGCGGGAGCGCGCAAGATCGGCAAGCTCGAGCTTGCGCACCGCGGCACGCTGTTTCTCGACGAAATCGGAGAGCTGCCGCTGGCGATTCAGAGCAAGCTGCTGCGCGTGCTGGAGGAGAGGCGATTCGAGCGCGTCGGAGGCACGCAGGAAATCGAAGCGAACGTGCGAATCGTCACCGCGACGAACAAGGACCTTCGCGCGGCCGTTGCGGACAAAACATTTCGAGAGGATTTGTACTTTCGGATTGCAGCCGTGCCCATCACCATTCCGCCGCTGCGCGACCGGGGAGACGACGTCCTGCTGCTGGCGGAACATTTTCTTGAACGGTTCAAGCGCGAATTCCGCAAGCCGGCGCTATCGCTCAGTGAAGATGCGCGCGCGCGTTTGCGCACCTACCCGTGGCCTGGGAACGTTCGCGAATTGCAGAACACTATCGAACGGGCGGCGATTCTGGTCAACGGCTCAGAGATCGGCACCGAAGCGCTGCAATTGCCTGCCCCGAAGCCGAATCGTGACGACATGCCTGACGGCATGCTCGAAGAGCAGTTTCTATGGGAAGGACCGCTCGAAGAAGTCTCTCAACGCGCGGTGACGCATGTGGAGCGGTTCAAGATTCAGAATGCGCTGCGCGAATCGAAGTGGAACAAAACGCGCGCGGCCGAAAAGCTCGGCGTGTCGTACAAGACTCTCCTCACGAAGATCCGTACCCTCGGTCTTGAGAATTAGCATCGCTGCCTACCGCTCTGCTTTCGCAGCAGCGCCGACCCATCAGCCAAGCAATTGAACCAGGACTTCGTTCGAGACCGTGATGTGATCGGGGGCAATGCGCAGCCGCTCGCCCTCGAGCTGTATGAATCCGCACGAACGCAGGTTGTCGATTCGGTCGCGCACGGTCAGAATCAGATTGCCCAGGTGGGGTTGGTAATCGCGCGCGATCTGCTCGAAGTCGATCCCCTCGAGCTGGCGCAGGCCAAGAAAAAACTCCTCGTGGAACGCCTGCAGGGGCTGGATGGTCTCCATTTGCTCGCGCACCGACGTGCCGCGCTCGATTAGCGCGACGTAGCGGGCCTGATCGTGGACGTTGGCCCAGCGCGTGACGCCATCGAACGAGTGCGCGCCCGCGCCGAAGCCGAAGTATGGCTCCCGGCGCCAGTATTTCAGGTTGTGCCGCGACGCCCGGCCCGGCAAGCCCCAGTTGGAGATTTCGTAGTGCTCGTAGCCCGCAGCGGCGAGCCGCGCACAGGCGGACTCGTAGAATTCGGCCATCGCGTCGTCGCTCGGAATGGCTTCGGCGCTGTAGCGTGTGCCGCCCTCGAGCAATTCCCGGCCGAGGCGGCTGCCTTCGTCGATCTCGAGCATGTAGATCGAAACGTGTTCGGGGAAAACGCGAAGGAGCTGGCTGACCGAGGCTTCCCAGGATTCGCGAGTCTGGTGTGGAAGGCCGGCGATCAAGTCCATGCTGATGTTGCGGAAACCGGCAGCGCGCAGCAGATCCACGGCGCGACAAATGTCCTCGCGGCGATGCATCCGACCGGCAGCGCGAAGCTCGCGATCCTCGAAGGACTGCGCGCCGAGGCTGATTCGGTCGAAGCCGAACGAGTACCACGCAGCGGCCTTCTGAGGCGTGATCGTTTCCGGATCGGCTTCGAGAGTAATTTCCGAAGGCTCCCCGGGATATGTGCGGCGAAGTGTGTCTAGAATTCTGGCCAGCGCGGCAGGATCGAGAAGGCTCGGAGTGCCTCCGCCGACGTAAACCGTGTCGACGGCCGGCGCCGCGGATTCAGTCGACTCGATGATCTCGCGGCACACCGCCTCGGCGTAAGGTTCGTATCGATCGCGCGAAACCACGCCCGTATGGAAATTGCAGTACGTGCACTTCGTCTGGCAAAAGGGCACCTGGATGTAAACGCCAACGCTCATGGGATGTTTCGAATTTAGCACACCGGGCAACCCGAACGCACAGGGCGGACGCATCTGCTAGAATAGATTCCAGAGAGTCAGGTCTGACGCGTCAAGCACTTGCTCCAGGCAATCGACCACAATGGACACGCCACTGATTCAAGAGCATCGAGCGGCGGGAGCACGGCTCGCCGAGTTTCAGGGTTGCGTGCTGCCCGAAGTTTTCTCGGATTTCGAGAAGGAATACCACGCCGCGCGACACAGCGTGGCGCTCTTCGATACGAGCTGGCACGCCGTGCTAGTGCTCACCGGCCGCGACCGCGTGAAGTACCTCCACGCCATCACTTCCAACAACATCCAGGCGCTTTCGGAAGGGAGCGGGGCTCTGGCCCTGCTGCTGAATCCCCAAGGGCACATTCTCGCCGAGCTTGAAATCTATCTGCAGCCGGAAAAGGTGCTGGTGCGCACGCATGTGTCCGCGCGGGAGCGCGCGGTGGCGATGCTCGAGAAATACATCATCGCATCCGACGTGAAGATCGCCGATGCCACGGAAACCACCGGCAGCCTTGCGCTGGAAGGACCGCGTGCGGCCGCGATCATCCAGCAGGCCTGCGGCTTGGCGATTGAAGACCTTCCCGAAATGTCGATCCGCGACGTAGCCATCGAGCACATCCGGTGCCAGGTCCTGCGGCGGTCGCACTTCGGGACAACGGGCGTGGAGATAGTCGCGCGGCGAGACTGGCTGCCTTCGCTGTGGCAAAAGCTGCTGGGAGGCATCCGCGCCCACGGAGGCGAGCCCATCGGGATGGCCGCACTCAACGCGCTGCGGCTGGAGGCCGGCGTGCCGTGGTTCCCCGTCGATTTCAACGACTCGATGATCCCGCACGAAGCGGTGCTGGAGAACACGCACATCAGCTTTTCAAAGGGATGCTATACGGGACAGGAAATCGTCGAGCGCGTACGGTCGCGCGGGCAAGTCAACCGCAAGCGCGTGAGTCTGAAATTTTCGAGCGCTGCGCCGCCATTGCCGGGCACGAAACTTCGCGCAGATGGCGCGGACGTAGGCTATGTGACGAGCTCTGCGTTTTCTCCCGCGGAAGGCAGGGCCATCGGAATGGCGTACCTACGCCGCGAGCATTTCACGCCGGGGAGCGCCGTCGAATTCGAAGGTGGGACGGCCGTGGTGCTGCCTCAAGCCGGATCGTGATTCTTGTGAAGAGAGACCCTGGCTGGACGTTCAGCTCTTGCTCAAGTTGAGGGAGCGCAGGAAGCTGCCGCGGTCGGCGTCGATCTTTTTCTGAAGCTGAAAGACGGCGTAGAGAAGAGCCTCGGGACGCGGCGGGCAGCCTGGCACGTACACGTCGATCGGAATCACCTGATTCACGCCCTGGACAACCGCGTAGTTGTTGAAGACGCCGCCGGACGTGGCGCATGCTCCCATCGAGATGGCCCACTTGGGCTCCGGCATCTGCGCGTAGAGCTGCTTGATCACCGGCGCCATCTTCTGCGAGACGCGGCCGGCGATGATCATCAGGTCGGACTGGCGTGGTGAGCCGCGGAAAACTTCGGCGCCGAAGCGCGAAATATCGTATCGCGAGGCTGCCATCGACATCATCTCGATGGCGCAGCACGCAAGGCCAAAGGACATCGGCCAGATCGAGCTGCGGCGCGCCCAATTGACAACCTTATCGAGAGAGGCGAAGAGAATGCCTTCGTCCTTCAGGAAGTTTTCAACCTCGCCCGGCTTTTCGAGTGTGACGCCCTTCGCGAGTTCGACGGCCATCGTTAAGCACAGCTCCTAAACAAAGACAGCTTGGCCTGCTCCTACAAAACCATTTTGCACGTTGACGGGCGCGTTTGCAATGGAGTACATCTCCGGGGGCGACGGAGACTCAAACCGACAATTCATCAACGGGGAAGAAACGTGAAATCAGACATGTGGATTGCTGGCACCGTAGCGTTCAGCTTTATCCTGGGAATGGCTCTGGAATCGGCGCGCGCGTCGCGCGGCGACAAGGATGCGCTGCGGGTGACGGGCGTGGGCGGAATCTTCTTCAAGGCTCAAAACCCCGGAAAGCTCGGCGAGTGGTATCGCGAGCATCTGGGTATCGAACTAGAAAAGGCTGGGCCGGGCGATGACGCACCCCAATATCACCCGTTTCAGTGGAGGCAGAAGGACCATCCGGAAAAGGCCGGCTCGACTGTGCTATCCATGTTTCTCCGAACGCACGAAATATTTCGAGCCGAGCCGCTCCTCCTTCATGATCAATTTCCGCGTCGCGAATCTCGATCGGTTATTGGCGCAGCTCCGACAGGAGGGCGTGAAGGTGGATGACAAGATCGACGACGAACCCAACGGCCGCTTCGGCTGGGCGAAGGACCCTGACGGCAATCGCATCGAACTCTGGGAGCCCAGAGGGGAGTAGGCTGACCGCCCCGCCTGCTTGCGCCGGGCAAATCCCGCTATCGTACTTCCACGGTGACGGTCGCTGTTTTCGTGTGGCCGGCGGCGTCGGTGGCCGTCAGCGTATAGGTTGTTGTTTTCCGGGGCGAGACTTTAACGCAACGGCTGTAAGAGGGCCAGACGGCGTTTTTCTGCGGCTCGAGCGTCACGGACTTCGCGTTCGACACGCCGTAGCACAGGTCCACTTCCTCGCCCGGACGAATCTCGCCCGGCAGCGCGTAGAACGTAAGAATCTCGAAACGCTCCCCGCCCATTCCCTCGAAGGTCTGCTCAGCCTGGGCGCGCCTTTCGGCGGCTGCGCGCTCCTCGATCGCGCGATTCCCCTGCCAGCGAGAGAAGAAGACCCAGCCCACGTACGCTAGACCCAGAGCGAGGAACACAGCGGAAACAATCAGGTACGTGCGGATTCCCGCTCGCAGCTTTGGATCAACTTCGGGGTCGGCTGCCATGTCGAAACCTCAAGGAGATTGCGCGGGAGGCTGGGAAGTCGAAGGCCCCGGCATGATCGTTCCACCGAAACCGGGAGTAATCGGTTGCCCAGGCTGGCCGGGCTGTGGCGCCTGTGGAGTTAGCCCCTGCTGCACGGCGCGCGCCTGATCCTCGATCGGGTTCCAGATGAACTCCCAATCGATGTACTTCTTCCCGCCCTTGTACACCCTAATCGAGGGCTTATCCACCCTGCTGGCGACGCCCGTAACAAAGCCGCCTATCACGGGCCCGTCGACCGGGCCGGTGGGCTTAAGCTCGACCGCCGGATTGCCGGGCTGGCTCGATCCAGCCGATTGGCCCGGGCCGGAACTCTGCCCTGCGGCACCGGAGTTGTCAGTGACGCCTCCGGTGGATCCTTGGCCCGTCGAAGTTCCGCCCTGCTGCGAGCCTTGCGCGCTCTGATTGCTCGTGTCGCTCGTGCCCGAAGCCATGCTTGAGACGGGGATGCCCGGCATCGCCCCTTGCTGTGCTGTGAGAAGCTGGCCGCCATTGAGATCGAGCAGAGCCATCTGTTGCAGCGTGGCGTATTTCGTGCTGCCGATGATTTGCCCGGACGCGTTGACGTAGATCAGCCGCCACGAGCCGTCGTCTTTGTTCATCGGATCCTTGTAGGCCGCGAGGCGAAGAAAATGAAGCTGGGGGAGACCGTTCTTCAGATCGTCGAGGTTCTGGGGGTAGTGCCCGGTCTTGCGGTAGTAACGCTGAATCGCCAGAACGTACTGATTGCCGCGCCAGACCGTTTCGGCTTCCCGCTGGCGGCGGCCCTCCGTCACGAGGTTTTTCATCGCAGCCTGCGACGTAATCACCAGCACCAGAACCATGAACAGCGCGATCAGGTAGGCCGATCCCGACTCGCCGGAACGGCGCCGCGCGGGCGCTGTACGCGGATGGCGCGCTGAACTCACGCTCATGGATTCGACGCCTGGTTCGGCGGCTGAGTCATCGGAACGGTCGCGCGGCGTCCCGTGGAAATCTCCTCGACGTCTGCGGAGTCGTTTCCAATGTGTACGACGCGAAAGCTATTCAAGAATGTGTCGCCTTCGGCTACGACGAGGATATCGTCTCCACTGGCGATGAAGGCGAACTTCCGCCCCGTCTTCGGCTGCGCGGCGTACCCGAAAAACTCTCCCGGCACTTGCAGCGGAGGCGGGGGCGGAGGCTTCATAGGCCCCACGAAAGGTGGCGGGGCGGCCGCGGCCTGGCCCACCGGCTTGGGGACCGGCGGCGGCGCGGCCACGAAAATGTTCCGGTGCGAGCCGGAATACTCGAGCTTGCGAAGCTTCTCGAGCTGGTTCAGCCGGAGCTGCGGCTCCTGCACATCGAGAGGCACGAATTTCGTGTCCGCCGCGAAGACGCCGGCGATGCCGGGCACATCGGAACGGTTCCGGAAATAGAGAATCGCGGCCAGTATGACCACCAGCCCCGCGAGAAGATAGATTTCCGTGCGACGCGACATCGTTCAGGTCCTGAAATACGTGTGCAGCTGCAGTTGCAGCCGGATTCCCCCCGTGGTCACCGAGGCCAGGTGGAGGCTGTCCAGTAGGTAGAAGTTCTTGGAGCGCTCGACGCCGTTGATGAACTGAATCACAGCGGGATACTCGGCCTCGACGGCCGTGTCGATCGATATCTCGGTGACCCCGCGATCCTTGATCTCTTTCTGCTTGAAACTGAAGCCGGACGTCTTCACACCCGAATGCGAAGCAATGGCCGCGAGGTCGGATTCGATCTGGGAGTAGCCTGTCGCGGCGTCCAGAAACGATTCGTGATAGAACGTTTCGCAGTCCTTCCCCGCCTGCGGAAGAGACGCACGGATCTTTTCGCCTCGGTCCACGTCCGCGCGGAGCAGCTTTGCCCGGATCGCCAGACGATCCCGCTCAACGCGCATCGCCTGCGGGCCCTGGCTGGAGTCCTTCCAATGCACGAAACCGAGGGCCAGATCGGCAGCCAGCACGAGTGCCAGCGCGATGCCGGTCCATAGTTTCCAGTTTCGCCAGTCAACTTTTATGGTCATGTAGTCGAATACCAGACCGTGAGTTCCAGCACGATCCGATCGGCCGAACCGGCCTGATCGGGATGGCGCTCGTCCTTCATAACCATGCCGGTGAAGGCCTTCGATTTCTCAATGGCCTCGAGGAAACGAATCTTCCCTTCGTCGCTCGTGGCGCCGATTTCGAGCGCAACCTCGGCGCGGCCGTCCACGAGCCGGGGAGAGATGCTAACCACACGAACACCGGGTGGCAGTGTCTCCTCGAGATCCATGAAAATCTTCGTCCACGGAAAGCTACGCGCGTCGATCAGGGAATTGAGGAAATTGGAACGATCCAGCACCTGCTGCGCCGCCTGTTCGCGAAAATACGCTGACAGCTCCTGTTGCTTATGTTGGTCCACCCGAATTTGATCTTCCCAGCGCGCGGTGTCCGCACGGAGCTCCCGGTTGGATTCCCAGGACCTGAACGCAGCGTGCGACAGCACCACGAGCGCCACCAAACCGACTGTGCCGCCAATAGCGACGCCGGCGAGGAACGGCCGGTTATTGGCTTGCGGCGCAGTGGCGAGATTGAGCTGTAACTTCATCTTCGGTACTCAGAGGCCATCGCCGCCGGCTTCCGGGAAGCGCCCCTCATCCATTTGGGCCGGCAGATCACGACTTCCCGTTCAGCATCCACCCGGCCAGAGCATCGAGGCCGTGGCGAATCAAATCCTTGGCTGGCGTGTCGAGATCGCGCGCGCCTTCCGCGTCGGCCATCGGGCCGACATTGACCTTCAATTCCCCGGCGAGAGCACTGCCGAACAGGTCTTCCCTTTCGCCGAAACCCGCCAGACGCGCGCGGTCGATGGAGGCGCCCCAGGTATCCTGGTAATACGCGACCGCCGGGAAAACCTCGTCGAGCATGGCCTGGGGATCGAGCAAAGCCGCTTCAGCCGGCATTTCCGTCGAGCGGTAGACGCACAGATTCGGACCGTAAACAATCGCCGTGGTCAGCGTCCTCCCGCAGAGCCGGGCGAGTAGAGTCGTGCCGCGCTCCTCGAGGAGCGGCAGCGTCGCCAGCGTCGAGCTCAGCACCACGCCGGCATGGGCATCCAGCGACTCCACGATCTCTTCATACTCCCGAATGATTTGACGGCGCGCCACCGCCGTTATGACTTCCAGGTTGCCGTTGCGGCCGCTCTGCCGCATCCAGGAAACAACCGTCTCGTCCACATCGAACGGCACGCTCTTCTTCAACCGCCAGCGAAGCAGCGGCAGCGCATCATCCGCGCTCCGCGGGAGCGTATCGAACGGCAATATGAAAACGCGCACCACCGGATCCGGCACTAGAAGCGCGACCGGCGCGCCCCGGTCCGGAACGCGGGTGAAAACCCGGCGCAGAGCGGAGCGCACCGCTTCGGGCTGCGTGATGTTCGTGTCAACCGTGGAAGGCATCACCGAACCCGCAGGCAGCGATTCCGCGGCAACCTGTTCGAGGTGCCCGCGCACATTCCCCCAGCGTGCCGCGGCCACATGATCCCCCGCCATCTCCACGACGAGCGGCGGGTGCGGCATGGCGTGCAGCCAGCGGTCGAAGCGGCGAAAGATTCCGGACTGATAGAAAGGAGTTGCGGTAGTGCCCAGGCTCGGCGAGCTACTCAAGGAACGTCACCTTATTGATCTCGCGCAGCGTCGTAATTCCCGCGCGGACCTTGCTCAAGCCCGAATCGCGGAGGAAGGTCATGCCCTCTTCTCTGGCCACGCGCTTGATCTCCGAGGTCGGACGGCGGTCGATAATCATCTCGCGAATGCGGTCGGAAAGATCGAGAAGCTCGGTGATGGCCGTGCGTCCGCGATAGCCGCTTCCGGAGCATTCCAGGCAACCCGTGCCTTCGCAGAATTGCACCTGGCTCCATTCGGCAGGGTCGAGGCCCGACTCCTTCAGCACCGCGGGAGCGTACGTCAGTTTCTTCTTGCAGTTGTCGCAAACGACGCGCACCAGGCGCTGCGCCAGGATGCAATTGAGCGCGGAGACGAAGTTGTAAGGCTCGACTCCCATGTTGATGAACCGGCCGATCACGTCGGTCACGTTATTCGCGTGCACGGTGGTGAACACGAGGTGGCCGGTGAGCGCGGAGTTGATTGCGATCTGCGCGGTTTCCTGGTCGCGGATTTCGCCGACCATGATTTTGTCCGGATCGTGCCGCAGGATCGAGCGCAAGCCGCGGGCGAACGTGAGGCCCTTCTTCTCGTTCACGGGGATCTGGGTGATGCCACGGACCTGGTATTCCACCGGGTCCTCAATCGTGATGATCTTGTCCTCGTCGTTCTTGATCTCGTTGATGGCGGCGTAGAGAGTCGTCGTCTTTCCCGAGCCGGTCGGGCCGGTGACGAGAACCATTCCATACGGCTCGTGGATGTAGCGCCGGAAACGTGTTACCTCCACCTGTTCGAAACCGACGACATCGAGCGTCAGATTGCGGAATTTCTCGCCGAGTGTCTCCTTGTCGAGCACGCGAAGCACGGCGTCTTCGCCGTGGACCGACGGCATGATCGAAACGCGGAAATCGACGTCGCGGCCCTTGTAGTGCACCCGAAAACGGCCGTCTTGAGGAACGCGGCGTTCGGCGATGTCGAGCTCGCTCATCACCTTGATGCGCGAAAGGATCGTTGCGTGCCATTCCTTGTCGAGCGGCTTCATGGCGAATTGAAGGACGCCGTCAATGCGGTACTTCACCACCACTTCCGAATTGCGCGTCTCGATGTGAATGTCGCTCGCGCGCCGCTCGAGCGCCGTAAAAATAACGGTGTTCACCAGCCGCACGACGGGGCTCGCGCCCGTTTCCCGCGTGAGCTTCTCCATCGAAATGTTTTCGTCGCTGTCTTCTTCCTCGCTTACAACCTGGAGGGTGAAGCCCTCGGTCGCCTGGTCGAGAACGCGCTGCGACTGTTCGGTGCGCTTCAGGAGGTCGCCGATCTGCGACGCTGTCGCAACTTTGATCTCCAGGCGTTTCCCGAGCAGCAGCCGGAGTTCGTCGGTGAGTTGCAATTGGCTCGGATCGGCCATGGCCACAACGAGCGTCGAATCGTGCGCCGCGAGCGGGACAAAGTTGTAGCGGAACATCATCTCGGCCGGGATGCTGCGGAAGAGATCCGGATCGATGCGCTGCTCGGTCAGGTCGATGAACGGGCACCGGTAGCGTTCGGCCAGGCGCCGTGCCTGTTCGCGTTCGGCGGCGTCGTTCGCGACGTCCGCGGGTGCCGGATTATTGCCGGTAGTGGCCATCGAGTCCTATCCCCCTGCCGATCCGACCTGGAGGGAAAACATTGGCAGATACAGCGAGATCAAAATGAAGCCTACCACAACGGCCATGACCACCAAAATCACGATCGGAATCCACGAAAGCGACCGCTGCAGGCCGGTATCGACTTCGTTTTCATAGAACTCAGCCACGCTCGTGAGCATGGCCGTCAGCGCGCCCGAGGCCTCGCCCACCTCGATCATCTCGAGCGCGAGTTCGGGAACCAGCCGAGTCTCGGCAAGGCTCGCATGCAGCGACTGCCCTTCTTTGACGCGCTCGGCCGCCTGATCGACCGACGTTGCCACTAGCCGGCTGCCAATCGCCGCTGCCGAGGTGTGCAGCGCCGGAACCAGGGGCGTTCCGCCTCCCAAAAGAGTCGAGAGCGTGCGCAGGAATTGCGCGATCTGCGCCTTGAGCCAGATGTCGCCAAAGAAAGGGAGTCGCGGTTTTGCGCGGTCGACGGCCAGCGCGCCCTGATCAGACCTGGTCCACACAAAAAGCGCGGCGACAGCGAACGCCAGCGCCGCCATCAGCACGAGGAAGTAGTTGCGCAACGGCATCGCGATGGAAAGCAATACTCGGGTGGTCGCCGGCAGCGGGACGTTCAGCTGCTGGTACAGATCCGCGAACTGCGGCAGCGCGTACGTAGCCAAATAGGTGACGATAATGAAAGCCACCGCAACCAGCACCGTCGGATAGATCAGGGCCGTCACCAGGCGGCTGCGAAAACCGGTGCTCACGCGCAAGTAAGCGATGTATTGTTCGAGCACTCCCGTGAGATTGCCGCTCCGCTCACCCGCGCTGACCACCGTCACGTAAACCGGCGGGAACGCGCCCTGCGCTCCAAGCGCGTCAGACAAAAGGGCCCCGTCGCGGACCCGTTGCCGCACTTCCTCCAGAATAGGACGCAGGCGCGGCGCCGCGGCACGTTCAGCCAATAGCTCCAGGGATCTCAATATCGGCAGGCCTGCCTTGATGAGCGTGTTGAACTGCTGGTTGAAGATCAAGAAGTCGGTCGGGCGAATCTTCCGTTCCCTGCGCGTCAGGCTGAACTGGGCGAGGACATCAAAATGATTCCGTACCGTGAAGACGTAGAGTCCCCGGTCGGCGAGCTTCTGCCTGGCTTCGTCCTCCGATTGGGCCGTTTCCACCTGCTGGAAAATCCGGCCGGAGGCATCCCCGACTTTGCAAACGAATTCGGCCATTATGATTTATCGGCGTGCCGCCGTGGGAGGCGACTCACGCAAAGTTTAGCATACCCCTTCCGGACCAAGACTGAGGCCGTGAAAACGGGCTGTGAATAGGATGTGACAACGGGGAAAAGGGTCTTCTGGAACGAAATTTCCGGCCGCGGGTCGAGTCGCGAAGCACCTATGTTAAAGTCGCGTTCGGTGCGGGATTCCGGAGGACTTGCCGAAAGAACCATGGAACCTATCTCTCATTTCTTCTATTCCGACCGCCTGAAGCTGCAATTCTGGGACTACGGGCAGGACGGCAAACCATCCGTTGTGCTGGTGCATGGCGGACTCGACCATGCCCGCAATTGGGACTGGGTGGCCCGGTCTCTTCGGGAACACTATCACGTCTACGCGCTCGACCTGCGCGGCCATGGGAACAGCGCATGGGCGCCCGGGGCAATGTACAGCCTCGCTGAGCACGTTCTCGATCTCTCGGCGCTGCTTGATATTATCAACGACTTCCCTATCCGCATGGTGGGTCATTCACTCGGCGGAGGCGTCGTGTTGCACTACGCAGGCGTATACCCGGATCGTGTCCGCAAGGCTGTGTCAATCGAAGGGCTGGGATTCGCGCCGGATCACGTGGCGCACGATCCCGCATCGGAACGCATACGTACCTGGATTGAAGCGGTGCGTGACGCGGAGAAGCGCCAGACAAAAACCTATCCCAACCTCGCTGCGGCCGTCGCGCGGATGCAGGAAGCCAATCCGCACCTGTCGGACGAAGTGGCGCGGCACCTCACGCTGCACGGCACAAACTGGGACGCGGATGGATCGCTTGTCTGGAAATTCGACAACTACGTCCGCGTGTTCCCTCCCTACGGATACCACATCGACGACACCATCCAGCTCTTCGGTCAGATCGCCTGCCCGGTTTTGTTCTTCTCGGGTATGGAGAGTTTCTTGCCAATCGCGGAAACCGACCGGCGCAAGACAGCGATTCGAAACAGCCGCCTTGTGAAGATTCCCAACGCCGGCCACTGGTTACACCATGACCAGCTCGATGTCTTTTTGCGGGAGACGACGGCGTTTCTTCGCGACTGACGATCGACTACAACCTCACCTCATCTGGCCTGCCAGAGATTCCTCGTCAACGATCGCGACGCCCGGGGGCAGCTGAATGTGGAATTTCGCTTCGGGAATTGTGATGTCTTCCTGCCAGTTGGAGAAGCGGAACTCCGTCTCGGCGTTACCCGCCTCCCGAATTACCACGCGAACCAGCCGTGCCTCCGAATCGACCTCAAACAGAACTTCCTTCACGCCCCCTGACTCGTCCTGATCGAGACGCGGAGCGCATCGCAGGACCGCATTGCCGGGGGATAGCGGCTCAGCACTCCTGGCGGCCGCAACCGATAAGCCGGGGGCGACGACCGTAAGGCTTCGGCACAATTTCGAAAGGTCAGCCTTGCCCGCGAGCAAGGCGAGAGGCGTCCGCCAGTCGGAGCTTTCCTTCATTTTCGCGCGGCTCGCGGTGCGATCGGCGGGGACGTAAAACCAAGCATTCGAGCCATCCACGAGAAAGAGTTTCGGCTCCGGGGATTCATACTCCCAGCGCATTCGCCCTGGACGGGAGAAATAGACCGTGCCCGACTCTGCGATCGCGCCACCGTGTCCATCGCTGTAGCGCTCGAAGAACACAGCCTTCAGCGTGCGGGCGTGTTGATATCGCGCTTCGAGCGCCCGGCGAATCGATTCGCCGTCTCGAAAGGAACCCGCCGCAACCAGAAGGAGCATCAATCCGAATGCGCCGCGAAGCATCGGCTGAGTTTAACAGAGACACCTCTTGCCCGTGTGCAACCGGCGATTCCTGCGACGTACGATGCTATGGCAATCAGTTTCCGAGCGCCGGAAACCCTTTCGCCATAATCTCTGTACGACCAAGAAGACAACCGAAGGGGCCTATTGGAGCGGGGGCAACGCTTCGCAAGCGGCCTGACTGGCTGCGGTAGCACCATTGTTGTCAAAGTGGATGACCCCGGGCTGGTAGCTGCAGAAGCTCCGCACGCCCGTGACACCCGGGCTGGCGGGGGTTGCTGTCACGAGATATCCAGACGCGCCCGGTGCGGCACACCCGGCCGGCGCAGTCACTGGCGCGCCAACAGCTGTGTACCCGTATATGAAACCCTCCTCTTGATTGGGCGGGTTCGTCATGAGTGGGTCCAACAGGATTGCCTGGTTACAATTCGCAACGCCGGCCCCGCCCATTGTAGCCATATCAGGCGGATAACCGTTTCCGTATGTCGAGCTATAGCTCATTGCAGCCGTTGTAACCGTCCGCACGCCGGATGCCGCCGCCGCTTCGTTCGCCGAGATGCGCGCTCTGAGCAGATTTGGGACGGCGATGGCCGCGATAATCAGAATGATGGCAACAACGATGAGAAGTTCGATCAAGGAGAAGCCCTGTTGACGGCGTCTCTGGTTATTCTTCCGGCCGATGGTTGGGATTCTCATGATCCGATGCACCTTTCAGTCTGGAACGAACTCCCTCTTTGGAAAAACCGGGGAGGAAGTTCGACTTCCTCCCCGCCTCGAACAGCGCCGAAACTACTAGTTTCCGAGCGCCGGAAACGCCTGGCAAGCCGTGTCCGTCGCTGGTGCACCGCCGCCTGCGGCGTCAAAACGACTCACGCCGGATTGGTCGTTGCAGAAGGTGCGCTGGCCCGTCTGGCCCACCGTCATCGGAACAGCCCCAACCACGAAGCGCGTGCAAGGAGCGGCTGCCGTGCAGGCCGCACCCAAGCCGGCCGCTGAAAGCGTGTATCCGCTCTTCTGGAAAGGAGCAACCGATAGGACTGGATCGAGGAAGCAGGAGGTAGCCGCGCTCGCGGTACACGGCGTGGCGCCTCCCAGATTCGCGATCGTTGCGGCAAATCCCTGTCCCCACGTTGAGGAATAGGAAATCTCCGCCGTCACGATCGAGCGCACCGAACCCACAGCCGATGCCTCATTGGCCGCGATGCGGGCGCGAAGCAGGTTCGGAATTGCGATAGCCGCGATGATCAGGATGATCGCCACGACGATCAGCAATTCGATAAGTGAAAAGCCCTTTTGTCTCTTGTTCATTCTCTTCTCCTAGGAGCCTTGCTCCATAATCTCTTTTAGAGTACTCCCTGGCGGGGTACGCCTGGATATCTCGCAAGGGTGATGCCAGCTGGACAACGCAAGTTTACTCTTGCAACACAAATCCATTATACCGTGTGCTCTCAGATAGATACAGGAACCCATTCCCTTCAACCGACTCGAGAGATCCGTCGCCCCGCCGCGGAAGCTCGCGGAAGCGACAATTTTTGACATGTGCGAATGACGAAAACGGCTGGCCAGCAGGCCTGGTCAAGGATATCGGTCCGGGGCGAAGGGGAGTTTAGCGAGGGCGGGTTCAAACACCGTACTTCTTGGCATAGTGCCGGAACGAGCGATAGGACATCCTTAGGAGCCCGGCAGCCTGCGTGCGCACACCGCCCGAACGCTCCAAAGCGGCAAGCAGGTAGGACCGCTCGATTTGCTGGATATGCTCCTCAAGATTCAAACCTTCGTCCGGCAGAGAGCCTCCGTCGCCGTTGTGCGAAGCATGCGGAACGGATGCCTGAGAATGGTTGCGGACGCGGTCCGGCAGAGATTCCGCCGAAATCCGGCTTCCGCTTTCCAAGGCCACGGCGCGCTCGATCGTGTTCTCGAGTTCACGCACGTTCCCGGGCCACTCGTAGACTTCGAGCAGGCGCATCGCCTCGGGCTCGATGCCGTCAATTTTCTTGCCCATCGACTTCGCGAAGCGCCCCAAGAATTCCCGGGCGAGGAGCGGAATGTCCTCACGACGCTCGCGCAGCGGCGGAAGATGAATGGGGATGACGTTCAACCGATAGTACAAATCCTCGCGGAAGCGGCCCTCGGCAATTTCCTTTTCGAGGTTCTTATTCGTTGCGGCGATCACCCGCACATCCACTTCCGTTTCTTCGGTACTGCCGATGGGTCGGACTTTGCCCTCCTGAAGAACGCGATATAGCTTCACCTGCATCGTCACGCTCATGTTCCCGATCTCGTCCATAAAGAGCGTGCCGCCATGGGCGGCATGAAACAATCCGCGGCGGTTTTCGTTTGCGCCCGTAAAAGCGCCCTTCATGTAGCCGAAAAGCTCGGATTCGAGAAGGGTCTCCGGGAATGCGCCGCAATTGATCGTGATGAACGGCTGCTTGGCGCGATTGCTATTCTCATGAATGGCACGCGCGACGAGTTCTTTTCCCGTGCCGCTTTCACCTGTGATCAGGACGCGGCTCGGCTGCGGAGCGATGTTTTCAATCAGCTCGAAGATCACGCGCATCTTCGGGCTCGTGCCGATCATGTGATCCAGCCCGGTGAGGCGACGGAGCTCGCGGCGCAGGTAGCCGGCCTCCTTCTTAAGCGCCAGATTCTCAGTCACCTGCCGCACGGCCGGCCGGAGCTCGTCGAGCAGCCGGTCGCCTTTGATTACGTAGCGATCCGCGCCGAAATTCACGGCAGCGATTGCCGTGTCGATGGTGGGCACACCGGTGATCAGAATGAAAGTTGTGTCTGGGGCGGTTTCCTTGCAGTAGCGCAGCAATTCGACACCGTCCATATCGGGCATGCAGATGTCGGAAACGACGATGTCAAATATCCTCGAGGCTAGCTGCCGCTTGGCCGCTTCTCCGCTGGTGGCTGTTTCAACCTTGTGGCCCTCCTTCCGGAAACTGATCTCCAGAAGTTCGCAGATGGAATGCTCGTCATCGACAATCAGCAGGTGCGCCATGTGCCTCTTATGCCTTCCCTACCATGCGCTCCACCGGCGGAGGAGCAGGAGCTTCGCCGCTGGCCCCTTGCTCCCGACGAGCGCCTGCCCGAACCCGCTGCACCAGGGGAAGTTCGACAATAAACTCCGCCCCTAGCTCCGGCTCCGTTTCGACGCGCACCCGCCCGTGGTGCGCCTGAAGAATCTGGTACACGATGGCCAGACCAAGTCCCGTCCCCCCGGGAAAACCCGACTGAAAAGGCTCAAACATGCGGGCCGCGGTGCGCGGATCAAATCCAGTTCCCGTGTCGTGAATCGAGATTCGCGCCAACTCCCCTTCCGATTCGAGGACTACTGAAAGAACGCCACCCTCGGGCATCGCTCGCAGCGCGTTGTTACAGAGATTCCAAAGAACCTGTTTGATCGCATCGCGATCGGCGCGCACGCGAAGCCTGCGTGTCAGGAAGTTGCGCTCCACGCGAACCTTGCCCGACGTGGCCGCATGCCGCTCGATCAGCAGCAGCGTCTCTTCGATCAGTGGAACGATATCGACATCCGCAAACGCGTAGCTCTTTTCACGGGAATAGTCCAGAAAGTCGGTGATGATCTGGTTCAAACGCTGCGACTCGCGACTGACAATTTGAACCAGCTTTTTGTCGTCATCCTCAAGAGGCGCGAGCCGGGCGAGCTCCTTGAGCGCTCCTGTCATGGCCGTGAGGGGCTGGCGTATCTCGTGCGCGATGGCCGCCGATAGCCGCCCAAGCGCAGCCATCCGCTCCTTCGTGAGCACTTCGCGTTCGAGCCGCTTCAATTCCGTCAGGTCCTGGAAGTTGAACACAAAGCCGCTGGCCTGGTTGTGACCCGTCCGTAGCGGCGAAATCGACACGCCCAGGAATCGGGTCACACCGGCGGGAGTGCGGAATTCGACCTCTTTGCGCAGCGCCAACGGATTGCCCGTGTCGTCCATCTCGACAGGCCAGAATCCGGGGAATACGTCCGCCACTTTTTCCCCGCGAAGCAGGCCGAACCCGTGCCCCGTAATCTCCGCGCCGGACCGGTTTACGAGCAGAATGTGCCCTTCGAGGTCCGTCGTGAGCAAGCCGCCGCGCATCGATTCAATGATGTCGCGGTTGAAAGCTTGCAGATCCTTCAGGGCTTCACTTTTCTCCTCGAGTTCGACGCCCTTGGTCCGAATGGTTTGCGCAAGCAAGCTCCCCAAATAGGCCACCGCAAAGAACGCAAAAAAGTTACTCGCCAGCCACGATTCGAGCGCTCGCGGAGCAGGCATCGAAATCGCGGTGCGCGAAATCATGCCGTAATAGGTCAACTCGACCACGCATCCGAGAAGCACAAAACTGAAGCCCGCCACCAAAAACGCGCCTCGGCGCGAGAACAGAATGGTTCCCATCAAAATCGCCAGGAGATACAGAGAAACGAAGTAGCTGTCCTGCGTGCCGCTCGCATACACGACGCCGGTTATGATCCCGAGATCCAGAGCGATTTGAACCGGCGCCACCCAGAGCGCTTGGGGAGCCTCACGCTGAAGAATCAGATCGAGCGTCGCGATGGTGTACCACAGGGCCACCAGCCCAAACAGGGGCAATACCGGCACTGGGAGCGGTGTCCATTGGCGGACGACCACGACGACCGCCAAAAGGAACGTGATGACCAGGAAACGGACGCGGCCCAGCCAGGGAAGCCATTCACTCACGCTGGGTATGGGTTTCATTTCAGATTCGCCGATGGTTTCTAACTCCGCGTTGAACCCCAGTGGCTGCGGAAGAGGTTGGCCGACGGACCCGCAACCGGCGGACGCCCTTTCTGCGCGCCCGCCGCGGAGGCTGCGACAAACTGCGATTTAGTGTCCAGACAGCTTGCCGATCAACGAGAACAGCGGTAAGTACATCGATATGACGACTCCGCCGACGACAAGGCCCAGGAAAAGAATCATGATTGGCTCGATCGCGGTCAGCATGTCTTTCACGGCAGAGTCCACTTCGTCCTCGTAGAAGTCGGCAATCTTTTGGAGCATGGCGTCCATCGCGCCGGTCTGCTCGCCAACGCCGATCATCTGAGTCACCATGCCGGGGAAAACGTCCGTCTCCTTCAAAGGGTCAACCAGCGAGCGCCCCGCCTCGACGGCCTTGCGAGTTTGCGAGATGGCCTTTTCGACGACCGCATTGCCCGAAGTGCGAGCGGTGATATCCAAGCCTTCCAGGATGGGCACGCCACTCGCAATCAACGTGCCGAGCGTGCGCGTGAAGCGCGCCACTGCGATCTTGCGCAAAACGATTCCGACTACCGGGGCCTTCAGCAGCAACCTATCGACCATCATCCGCCCTGGCGGCGTGCCATACCAAAACTTCACGGCGAAGCCGGCACCAATTGCGAACACGACAACCAGCGCGCCGTAAATGCTTCCGACGAAGTTACTGAGAGCGATGACTATGCGGGTGGGGAGGGGCAGGTCAACGCCAAGGCCGTTGAACAGAGTCACGAAAATCGGGACGACCTTCCACAACAGAAGCCCGATAACCAGGACGGCGATCGAAATGACCGCGACCGGATAGATCATCGCCGACTTTACGGCGCGCTTCAGCTTGACGTTCTTCTCGATGTAAGTCGAAAGGCGCTGGAGAATTGTATCGAGAATACCGCCCGTTTCTCCGGCCTCGACCATGTTGTAGTAGAGCGGATCGAAAATCTTTTCGTGCAGCTTCATCGAGGCGGAGAGGGTGGCACCGCCCTCGACCGAAGCCCGCACGCTGTTGAGAATCTTCTGAAAGGTCTTGTTCTCCTGCTGCCCGGCCAGAATCTCGAGGCACTGGACGAGGGGCAAGCCGGCATCGATCATGACCGAGAACTGTCGCGTGAAGATCGCCAACTCCTTCGCTTCCACGCCCGTTCCGAAGGTCGGAATATTGAATTCCTTGCCCTTTTCCGAGAGCTTGCTGACGTTGATCTGCTCCCGGCGCAGCATCGCCGCCAGTTGGGCCTTGTTCTCCGCGGTGCGCTCTCCCGTAATCTTTGCGCCTGCGCGGTTGACTCCGCGATATGTGAAAACCGGCATGATCTGTTACCTCCCTCTCCCTCTTACCGCCGGACAGGAACTCGGCCGCCAGCAGGCGGCGAGGTCACCCCACGGTTAATTAAATCCTGTAATTCGTCTGGATTCGAGGATCTCGAAAGCGCCGTTTCCAAAGTGATTAACTTTTGGAAATAGGCGTTCGAAAGGCTCTGGTTGAACGTCTGCATTCCGGTCTGCCCGGTTCCCGTCTGCATCGCCGAATAGATCTGGTGAATCTTGTCCTCGCGAACCAGGTTGCGGATCGCGGCGTTCGGGATCAGGACCTCCATCACCATGGCCCGGCCACGGCCATCGATACGCGGCAGCAGGGACTGGCAAAGAATTCCTTCGAGCACCATCGAGAGTTGCGCCCGAACCTGCGGCTGCTGGTGAGCCGGGAAAACGTCCACAATACGGTTGATGGTCGATACGGCGGAGTTCGTGTGCAGAGTCGCAAATGTCAAGTGGCCGGTTTCGGCGATGCGCAGCGCCGACTCGATCGTTTCAAGGTCGCGCATTTCGCCGATCAGCACCACGTCAGGGTCTTCTCGAAGAGCGGCGCGGAGGGAATTTGCGAATGAGTGCGTGTCCGAGTGAACCTCGCGCTGATTGACCAGGCACTTCTTGTGGTTGTGAAGAAATTCAATCGGGTCCTCGATCGTGATCATGTGCTCTTCGCGCTCGTTGTTGATCTTGTCGAGCATGGCGGCGAGCGTCGTGGATTTACCCGAACCGGTCGGGCCGGTCACGAGGACGAGTCCGCGGGGTTTGTCGCACAGGCTGCGGACGATCGCCGGGAGACCCAAAGCATCGAAGCTTTTGATTTCCCAGGGAATCGTCCGGAAAACGGCCGCGACGGCGCCCCGCTGGTGAAAGATGTTGCCTCGAAAACGCGCAAGGCTTTTCAATCCGAAGGAGAAGTCAAGCTCGAGATTTTCCTCCAGGCGGTGCTTTTGCACGTCGGTCAGCACACTGTAGGCGAGCGCCTTCGTGTCCGCCGCTGTGAGCGGTGGCATGTCGAGCGGGCGCAACTTGCCGTGGACGCGCACGCGCGGCGCGCTATTCGTTGATAGATGCAGGTCGCTCCCCGACATGTCGAGCATCTTCTTCAGTAGCTCGCTCAGTGTGATGCCAGCCATCTTCTCCTCCGATTACAGAATGGTCTCGCGCAATACTTCTTCCATGGTCGTCAAGCCGGCGGCCACTTTCTGCAAGCCGCTGCGTCGCAGCGTGATCATTCCCTGTTCCAGGGCTTTCTTCTTGAGTTCGAGTGCCGAAGCTCCTACGAGAATCAGCTCGCGGAGGTCGTCGTTGATTTCCATGACCTCATACAGGCCGACGCGGCCTTTGTAGCCGGTGTTGTTGCACGTGGCGCAGCCCTTGCCGTGCTGCACAGTGGTTTTCGAGGCCTCTTCCGGCGTGAAGCCCGCTTCGATCAGCGCCGGCGACTGAATCTGCAACTGCTCCTTGCACTGCACGCAGATGCGGCGAACGAGCCGCTGCGCGCAAATCAGGTTGACCGAAGTGGCCACCAGGAATGGCTCAATACCCATGTTCATCAACCGGCTGATCGTGGATGGCGCGTCGTTCGTATGCAGGGTCGAAAGCACCAGGTGGCCGGTGAGCGCGGCCTTGACGGCGATTTCCGCCGTCTCGAAGTCTCGAATCTCACCGACGAGGATGATGTTCGGGTCCTGCCGCAGGAAAGCGCGGAGGGCAGACGCGAAATTGAGCCCGATCTGCTCTTTCATCTGGACCTGGTTGATTCCGGGGAGCTGGAATTCGACCGGGTCCTCGGCGGTCATGATGTTCGTTTCCGCGGTATTGAGGCGCGCGACCGAGGAATACAGCGTGTTCGTCTTTCCCGATCCTGTAGGCCCCGTGACGAGCACCATGCCGTAGGGCTTCAGAATCTGCTTTTCGAACTTGGCCAGCGCCTCCGGCTCGAATCCGAGCTTGGTCATGTCCAGGCGCAGGTTTTCTTTGTCCAGCAACCGGAGAACGATCTTTTCGCCGAACAGCGTCGGGACGGTCGAAACGCGGAAGTCGAGTTCTTTCCTCTTCCCGTCCTTGAGGTACTTGATCATGATGCGGCCGTCTTGCGGCAGCCGCTTCTCGCTGATGTCGAGCTTGGACATGATCTTCATACGGCTCGTCATCGCGTCTTTGAGCTTCAAGGGCGGAGCCATCACGTTCTGCAAAATTCCGTCGATGCGGAACCGGACGCGAAATTCCTTTTCGTAGGGCTCGACGTGAATGTCGCTCGCGCCGCGCTTGACAGCGTCGGTGAGAATCAGGTTGCACAACTTGATGATGGGAGCTTCTTCGGCGGCCTTCGAGAGGCTCGCCAGGTCCATCTCGGATTCTTCGGCTGCAAGCTCGAGAGCGTCCACTTCCTCGCCCGTCAGGTCCTTCATTACCTTGTCGAGCTCTTCGACGCTCTCGACTTCGCCGTAGAACTTGTGGATCGCCTCGCTGATCGCGGTTTCCGAGGCGACGACGGGTTCGACGTTGAACCCGGTCATGAACTTGATGTCGTCCATCGCGAAGACGTTCGTCGGATCGGTCATCGCGATCGTGAGCGTCGAGCCCACGCGGGAAAGCGGAACGATCTGGTAGCGGACCGCGGTCTCCTGCGGCACGAGTTTGATCACCGCCGGATCGACTTCATAAAACTTCAGATTGATCGAGGGAACGCCGTACTGGCGGGAAAGCACCGCAGTGATGTCGTCGTCGCTGACCAAACCCATCTTGACGAGACATGTGCCCAGCCGGCCACCATTTTTCTTTTGGTAGTCGAGCGCCTGCTTCAGCTGATCCGCGGAGATCAGGCTGTCTTTGACGAGTATTTCACCGAGTCTCGAAGACATGGTTGTGCGTGGGCGGTACTAGAACCCCGCGAGATTGCAGCGTAGCACGCACCCGGCCGGAAATTGGCGACGCGCTGCGCCGTTCGTAGTGAATCAGCTAACATCCGATCCGCCGCACGGTACTCTGTACCTTCGTACAGGCAAAATTTTGCTCCTGTACCAAGGTACAGGTTGACCGAAAACGGCAGTCGAGACGCGAGCCCTCTATGGATTCATCGGAAGGAGCGAGCCGGACTTCATGGAATGTGTCCGATAGGTGTGCGAAGAACTTCGTCGGAAGCGCCCGGGATCAAGCTGGAGACGTTCAAGCGCTAGCCTCCAGCGTCTGGCTTCTGCTACGATGGCTCGATGGGCGGTTAGCTCAGCGGTTAGAGCATCCGGTTTACACCCGGAAGGTCCAGCGTTCAAATCGCTGACCGCCCACCACTTACAGTCGCCAACTTTTCACTGTAGTGGAAAATGTAGCGATTCCAGGATGGCTATCGACGACCCTATCAGCGCCGTAGAGACTCACCTCGAAATCGAAGCACTGGCTTCCGATCCGGTTGTTGCGCGACTCGCCGCGTTTGCCGAGGCGCTAGGTCTTCCGTGGCCGTTCGGATCGGCCGCAGAGAAGATAATCGGGCGCGTAGCGGCTGATCGACTGGAAAAGATCGAACTGACGCTCGAAGTGGTCAAGGACGAAGTTAGAAGACACGAAAAGGAACTTCAGGTTATCCGAAAAGATCCGCAACGCCTGCCCGAATGGTTGACACTTCTACAAGATGGGTTGAAAAAAGCCGAACAAACAAGGGCCAAATCTCGAGTGACGCGCATCGGAAGAATCTTGGCGAAGTCGCTTACGCTGGTTCCAAAGCCAGAAGCGGATGATGTCGAAGAGATGATGCGAACGGCGACTCAACTATCGGACTACGAGGTGCAGCTCCTCAATGAGCTGGTTCGTATCCATGGCGACACCGTACGTGTGCAAGGACGAATCAGCCACTATGATGCATACCAACGCTGGCCCCAAGGATTTTGGGCTGATTCACATGACCCAGCGAGAGAAAGCGCGTTCGCTAAACTAGAGAGTTTTGGTCTCGTAAGTCGACTGCAACAGCCGAACAACCAAAATGTTTTTGCTGATCCTCCAAGCCGTTATGCGCTGCTAAGAAAGGGACTGGACTTCATTCGCTCTTGCGCAGTCGGTTCTTAATCCGTCCCACGGACCAAACTCCGCTTCGTAGGCTCGAATCTGAGCGCATTTCGCGTCGGCGATAAGATCGATTGCTGCCTTGGGGCGTTCTCCATCCAACTCCATGAAGCTCGCGCGGAATGGAGACGGAGACATCCCACGCCCACGGCGTCGTCAGTGTGATGCGCAGGAAAGCGTCCTCTATTGCGCAAGTGCGCCTTCGAGCCTCTTTAGCAGTTCATCCCTCAGGTTGATGACGTCATTTTTCGTCTCTGGTTCGAAATCAGGAGGATGGTCCCGGCGACGAAAGCGCAAATCTATTTCGAGAAGGTAACAGCTCACCGCGAGTTCGTAACGGAGGAAGTGTTCTTCCTTCAGTGGCAACTCGTTATTTAGAGTGGCACCAAACCACGGACAACTCGAAACGAATCGCTTATCAGCAAATCCTCGACGATGCACAAGGACATTTCGCACCTCCGCGAGTTCGAATATCACCCGTCGCACCGCGTCGGGAACGGCACCTTCGACACCCAATGGCGCGAGAATCGCTTCGTACCGTCCTATTCCTTTTTGCATGCTTGACCTAACGTCTTGTTTCAACTGCCGAACGAGAAGTTCTGCACGTTCATCAGGAGACGATGTGAAAAACTCTAGGAGTGGCCCTTTTAATCCCGCTAGCAGCTTTCCGTCGCTACATTTCTCAGGGCTCAGAACGCATTCCAACGCGACATCGTCGATCGTCGATTCGAGAATGCTCCAGAGTTTTATTGAAGCTAGACCATAAAGGTATGTGAAGCCTTTCGATTCCTGGTCACTGGCAAATATCTGTTCCCTCTCCGCCTGTTTCTTCGCTGCACGGTAATACTCGTCCGACGCAAATCGCTCCGGCTTGCCATATTTCTCATGACTATCTTTCAATACATCAACTACCCGGGTTGCATGCAAAGCGCTTGACAAGCCCGCTTGGCAAACATCAACAAACATCCTCAGGGTATGAATGTCATCGAATCGATCTGTCCAGCTCATCGTGGGACAAAGTCCTCAACCCATAGACGTTTACGACACTTTCATCGGACGGTCAACAGCGGGCCGTCTCATTGCACAACGGCATCTTCAAACTCGATGCGAATGACGATTTTTTCCCTGCCGTCCGTTGCGACCACATAAGCGAAGTTGGGAAGGTCGGCAGTGCTTAGCCCTCTTTCGAAGTACACCTCTGGTGGTGGACTGCCGGAAGTGGAGAAGGTGAACTCTTTGTTTCCGGCCGCGTCGAGAAACGACACTTCTATTGGCAGGCGCAGCTTGCGTTTACCCTTCCGATTCTCATTAACACGATCAAGTTCCTCGACGGCCTCGTGTTGTCCGCGTTCAATCGCTTTGATATAGGCTTCAAGATCGCCACGCGGATAAGCTATCCGCACGACCCCATCGGCTTGGTCCGTCTTCTGCCCGCGCTTCTTTTCAGACACGTCCTACCTCGCGGCTCCGAACTGTGGTGAAAAGCGTAGTAACTCACTGCCTATCCGAGTAGATCAGGGCCGATCACTGATTCTAGCAAAATCACAGATTTGATAGGCGCTTACCAACTCTGATAGAGTGTGAGATGGCAGGTGGGAACGGGTTTACACCCGGAAGGTCCAGCGTTCAAATCGCTGACCGCCCACCATCTGGTGAAGATACCGCGGGGACGTAGTTCAGTCGGTTAGAACGCTGCCCTGTCACGGCAGAGGTCGCGAGTTCGAGTCTCGTCGTCCCCGCCATTTTTTCCCGCGAATGTCAGACGAGCCTTTCAACCCAATGCGGCCTGCCGCGGCCGTCATAGGTCAGCGGATAAACGAGCGCACGAACTGCTCGAACGGCGCAAACGCCTCGCGCACCATCTCCTGATATTTTCCCCGGTCGTATCCCCGCCATCCTTCCCATAGCGCGTATGCGCGAACGCGATCGTTCGGGACACGATTGTCCGCATCCGTGATGACGTATTCGATGGTTTGCCCGGGCCGCAGCCTCACGCCGTGTCCATACAGTTGCTGCGCGGCGATGGCAACGACACTGGCCTTCTCGTAGTCGCGGGGCGGCTTCGTGATTCGCTTGCTGATCACCAACTCCTCCACCGTGGCGCTGCCCTCTTCCACACGCTCCAGATAACGATCGAGCACTCTTTGAGCATCTTCGAGCTTCCGGCAGTAGGTCTCGTAATCGCTCGCTTCGGCCAGGATTTCCAAAACTTCGTGCTGCATTCGGGATACGATCGGCGGCGTATCGTGCCGGCGCAGTTCGAGGCCTCGCACTTTCAATCCGTCCGCGCCGCCGACGGCAAAGAAACGATTCGGCACAGGCACATCCGCATACTGCTTCGAAGCCAGGAATACAACGTAGCGGTAGACGGACTCGACTGCCATCGGCAGATTGGTTTTCGTCTCGATTTCCTGCGCGAGCCTTTCGTAGTCCTCCGGCGTGGCGCCCGGTTTCCGGACGTACATCGAATCCACGAGGGCGTGCAGAAGTTCGTAGCCCTGGCCCTCTGCAATCTCTTTGGCGACCAGAAGCGTTTCACGCGCGACGGCGTTGATGGCTTCGTGGGCCTCGATCTTTCCGAATCGAGCGTTCTTGTAGCCGGTGTACCCGAAGCAGCAGACCAGCAGCCACTTGAGCGAGTCCCTTTGCAATTTGTACCGCTGCGCCGCGTCTCCTGTGGCGGCGCGCTGGAGCCGCTTCAGCGCGGTGCGTTTCGCAATCAGCCGTTCGACGACGCGGCTGGTGATGCCCCGCCGCTTCTGGCAGATACGGTAGCCCAGCTCGGGAACGCGCGGCGTATCCGGGCAGCAGTGGCAGTTCACCGTCTCCGGCGAGATGTTGAATCTGGCCATGATGCTCGGGTACTCGCTGACGAAATCAAGTTCCGCCACGTTCTCGTGGAAGCCGATCTTCGGCGTGAAGACGAGGCCGCCGCGATCCGCGCAGAGCAGCTCATCCGGCGTCTTCAGATCCTCCGGCTCCGCCTTCTGCGCCGGGATGAGCACGCCGTCGCGCCAGGCAAGCTCCATTTGCATGTAGGAAATGCCCGTGCCGGCCGTCGTCCGCGTGGCGTACTGGATGGGCAGCTTCGTCACGCGCGCGAACTCCCACAGCCCCGCGAGTTCGCACTTGCTGGCCATGAAAGAGTTCGAGCCGTCCACGTGCAGGCGGCCGAAAAGCGTCGTGGCTGATTCCTTGAACAGAATCCGCCCGTAACTCATGTAGCTGCGCCCGCGGCTCTGCTGGATAGGCAAAGAGTCGCGGTTCAACGGGAGCCGGATGCGGCAGCGTTCCGCCTGCTGAAGCAGGTGCGGCAACACCGCCGAGTCGCCCCAGTCGGTGAGAAGAAGATCGGGATCGTATCGTTTCAGCAGCCGGGCGAAGTTTTCAGCAGCGGGTATGTCGGAATCGTCGAGCGAGTGAGCCTCGCCGTCGATCTCGACTTCGAGAGCGCCCCTCCGCCCGTGGGCCGGGTTGACGTGCGAGAGGCCCGCCAGCCTCATCTCCATGATCCGGAGCGGCGGCAACTCGTAGTCGAGCGCCCAGGGATCGTCCACACAGGCAAGGCCGAGAATTCGTCCCTCTTCATCAACGTCCGCTTCCACGCGCGCCAGCGGAAACAGGTTCCGCTCCCAGCAGTACAGAGACGCGAGCATCAGGTCGGAGTTATAGAGACGCGCGTCGGCATCCACGCTCTGGGCAAAATGGACCACCGAACGAAAGAGCATCGGGTTGTGCACGGCGATTTCGAGCGTTCGGATCGGCTGCGCTTGCCAAATGTCCGTGCGTTCTATTCGGCGGCAGTCTGCGCGGAACCGACCTGGGATTATGTGAGCAAGCTGCTGCAACGCAGATTCGTCCGCATGGACGTAGAACGAAGGCCGGAAAGAGTCGTCAGTCAGTTTGTGTGTGGTCTGGTTCGGGGTCAGCAGCCAGAGCGTCATCCCCTGCGGGCAAGGGTAAAGGTCGAGAATCCATCCCGTGAGACGCATGTTCGCACCCTGCCAATCTTTCGAGCGTCGCAATCCGCTTCTCTTGGTCTAGTGCAATGGAAAGCAGAATGGCTTCCATCGGGTTGTCGTTGCACTGGTACGTCGCCGCTTGCGTGTAGCAGCGGACGCGATGAAACAGCCGGTCAAAGTGTTCCTGGTCTTCGCGCCGCAAGGCGCGGCGAAACTTCCGCCATTTCTGGGCCGCTTCTTCGACTAACTGGACAAAGGTGGGGAGTGTGCGGCCCATGACGAATCCTCACGCCGGAAGTGGCAGCGCCGCTTTTTCGCCCAGGAGGCGCAGCTTGCCGTCGCTATCGAGATCGAAGTGCCAAATATGCGAAGCCTGCGAGGTCAGATCGCGGAACATCCCGCGCCGCGGCGTTTGAAACGATGTGGCGTCGGAAAAAAGCGCGATGCCCAAAGGCAGAGAACGCAACGCGCCAAGCGCAGTAAGCGCGCGGCGAAAGGAAACCCGCGCTTCGCGCTCGTGCACATCTTCATCGAAGTACAACTCCGGCAGTCCGGTGACGATCAGGGCCTCGGCGGTAAATCCGGCAAGAAGGCGCGGCACGCGGCCCAGCAGCTCGGTCAGTTGAAAACAGGTGAAGGCCCGCGCCACGCGCACCCGCTCGTAAAACTCGGCTGGCGTTCGTCCTCGCTGGCGAGCCATTCGCGCCAGGAGCAGCGGATCGAAGCGGTTTGCCCCATCCACGTACAGCACGCGCCTGCCGCTCAGCAAGACGCGCGGCAAAAAGTAGTGCGAAAGCCGGGGCGCTTCCGGCCGGCCATAAAATACGGAGAGGCCCGATCCGGGCAGCACCCACGGCGCTGGGGAATTAGTGACGTCTGCGCATGTCGGGCTGGCGGGAGAGATCATGGTGGCTTGCTGTCGAGAACGATTACGATGGTAGGCGAATAGAAAGCGAAAGTAAAGGCTTGGGGTAAGTATCCCTTGACAACAAGTAGGCCATTTGAGAGAATCCTGTCGAGGGATAGGACATGGCAAACGACGGCAAAGTTAAGCAGCACATACCCGCAGAACTACGCTATTCAATGCGGGACTTCAATAACGAGTTTCCCAACGATTCAGCGTGCTTGGAATACATCAAAGAGCAACGCTGGCCGAACGGCATGGCTCCCTGCGCGAAGTGCCGCAAATCGACTAAGCACTATCGCGTTGGCAATCGTACCGCGTATGCGTGCCAGTCCTGCGGCTCCCACATCTATCCGCTGGCGGGGACTATCTTCGAGAAGTCCAGCACCCCGCTCAAAACTTGGTTCTATGCCATGTATCTCATGGGTTCTACACGCTGTGGCATCTCCGCAAAGCAGGTCCAGCGCGAGACTGGCGTCACCTACAAAACCGCATGGCGCATCTTCAAGCAGGTCCGCAGTCTGTTGTCAGAAGGCGATCTGCAATTGGAGGGACCAACGGTCGAGGTAGATGAAATGTACTACGGCGGGGTCCGTAAGTACGGAACTGGCAGACCGATGCGCGGGGATAAGAAGAAAACCCCTGTTATCGGCATCGTGCAACGCAAAGGCTTGGTAGTCGCCAAGGTAGTCAAAGACGTGAAAGGCTCTACCTTGCTGAAGCAGATTCGCAAGCACGTCCTGCCCGGAAGCACAATTTACACCGACCAACACCGCAGCTATGACGGTATCGGGACAATGCGTACCAGTGATCGCAAACCCGCCAAATTCCGCCACTACACAATCAAGCATGATCGGAGAATCTACGTTCAAGGCCACATCCATACCAACAGCGTTGAGGGACTTTGGAGCCTAATCAAGCGCGGAATAGGCGGAGTCTATCACTCGGTTTCGCCGGAGTATTTGCAGACCTACTTGGATGAATACTGCTTCCGGTACAACAGGCGGCACATGGGAAACCAGCAATTCAGGTCGATCTTGGAGAGGGCTTCGAGGCAGGTTTAGAGGCTTTCCGTAACAGAGCGTGGAATCCCGTGCGCGTGATACCATGCATCTTCTTCTGCGTTTCTTCCCTGGGTTTTAGTTCCTTGTTCGTTCGCGTCATAGGCCTAGTCTATCACGATCAAAAGGAGGCGAAGCGATGCAAGACGAAACGAAGAACCTAGCATTACACGTCAGGAACGGATTCTCGAATATGGCGGGTTTACAGCAGGTCTTGAATGCTTTCGTTTTGGAGTTACGCGCCTTGCGATTGACGCTGCTTCCTTCTGAGGAACTAAAGCAGGCTTTTCAAGATAATCTGAACAGTCCCTTAGACCAAAAGCAGCAAGAAGCTCTCTCTCAGCCCTTGCAAACTCTTCGGCTAGCAATAGCGCTTGTTGAACACCAGTTCGGGCCATTTGAAGAAAAACCCCCTAAAGCAAATTAGGAACATGCTCTCAAGAAATTTCTGACAATCGGCGCATGAACCCACGGGTCGTAGAAATGATTTCTTCTGCTACATAAGGCGCAAATCCACCACCCATTACTTGAGGTTTCCCAGCGGCATGATCTACTTTATTGCGCCACGCCAATTTCATGGCCTGAACGCAAACATTCAATTGCTCAAGCGAACTGAATTCTAGGCCAGTCTTATTTTCATTCCTGCCAGCGTTGACGATTGATTCTAGCTTTCTATAACTTGCATCCCAACCTACCTTCGGATCGATCACCCCCAACAGATTTCCGAACTTAACCAAGCCATGTTCTATTACGAGAAGGGAGTGAAAGACTGCCGCTGAATATCGGCAGAGCGCGAAACACTTATTCATTTCTTCTATATCTTCCGTTGCTTCTGGAAACTTCGCGGTGATTTCCTCCCACCCCTTGAGACTTTCACAGTAAAAGGCTTTTCGATCTTCTGATATTCCGACAAAGAAATGACAGCTCAACTCCCGATCAATGTTTTCATGGAGAGCTTTCACATCGCTCGAAGTCAGGCGCTTGCGTGCAACGGAAGTCAACAATTCTCCAGCATGAACAGCGGACACTTGTAACCCAATCTTCTCACACGACATTTTCGCGCTAATTAATACCAACTTCGCGTGTTCTGGTTCATGGAGAACCGATTCTTCTTTTCCAGCATGAACGTTTTCAAGTCTATCGGCATAGAGGCACATTTCTAAGTCTTGCAGTTCCTTCGCAAGCCGAAGATAGGCTTCAGCGTAAAAGCGCAGGAGTTCCAAGAGAGTGCATCCCTTCATGATGCACCTTCACATTCAGATGCATCATCTCCGTCACCTCCAAAAGTACCACATTTTGGCCTACTTGTCTTGTGGGGATAATTACCAGGCTTGGGGTTGAATGACGGCCTGTCACGGCAGAGGCCGCGTTGCCGGCGCTCTTTATTCCTTCACCGGCTAGAGATTCAGATCCTCATACCGTTCCGATGCGAATGCTGCTGCCTTTCGGCGCCCGCTTCCTTCCAAGTCAGCCCGCGTGTTGGTCCAACGGCCGGGGATCGCCAAACCGCAGTTCGGGCAGCAGCCGTCCTTGAGGCGATTCTGCTGCACATCGTGCCAGGAGCGCCGAATCAGGAGCGTCTTGCAGGACGGGCAGAATGTGTGCCCGCCATCGCTGTGAATGTTGCCCTCATAAACATAGTGCAGCCCGACCTCGAGAGCTGTGGCGCGCGCGGCATGCAACGTTTCCGGCGGCGTGCCCGGCTTGTCCTGCAGCTTGAAATCGGGGTGGAAGGCCGTGAAATGCAGCGGCACATCCGGCCCGAGATGCTCGAGGACCCATTCCGCAAGGGCGCGGGTCTCGGACGGAGCATCGTTGAGCGTCGGAATGATCAGGTTCGTGATCTCGAACCAGACCTTCGTCTCGTTCTTCAGCCACTGGAGGGTATCGAGAACCGGCTGAAGGTGCGTGAGCGTCATCCGGCCGTAGAAATTCTCGGTGAATGCCTTCAGGTCGATGTTGGCAGCGTCGATGTGGTCGTAGATGTCGTGAAAGGCTTCACGGGTGACGTAGCCGTTCGAGACCATGACTGTCTTGATGCCGTATTCCTTCGCGGCCTGGCAGATGTCGATGACGTATTCGCCCCAGATGGTCGGCTCGTTGTAGGTGAAAGCGATCGACGGGCAGCCGTAACGAATCGCGAGCTGGACGACGTCTTCGGGCGGAATGTCCGACGAGCCAACCTGATCGGCGCGGGATTTCGAAATGCTCCAGTTCTGGCAGAAAAAGCAGCCCATGTTACAGCCGGCCGTGCCCATCGAAAAGACGCGCGTGCCGGGAAGAAAGTGGTTGAGAGGCTTTTTCTCGATGGGATCGACCTGTAGCGCGGCAGGATGCGCGTAGCCAAGGCTGTATAGTTTGCCGCCCTGATTCGCGCGGATGAAGCAGAACCCGGCCTGCCCTTCGCCAATGTGACAGTGGCGCGGGCAAAGGTAACAGTGCACCTTGTTGTTTGGCTCAGGCTCCCACCAGCGGGCTTCGTGGAGCGAAGAGGCGGGATCGAGAATTTTCAGGTCTTGCATGGGAGATTACCGTTCACATTAATTATACTCCCGTCTCGATCTGCGCGCCGCAACGACGCACACTGCGTGTCGGCTAATATGGGCGCGATCTATTACGGGGATACCAGACTCCAACACTCCGGTGGATAGCTTCACAGAAGGTGACAACTCACCCGGCGGAATTTAAAAGGTCAGGTTTCTAATCGTGGCCGAAGACACCGTGGTCGGCGCAAGAAACTGGTTCATGCTGCGGTCGCGCAGCTCAAACTCGCAGCGGAACACTTAGGGGCGGACCGTGGTCCGCCCCCTGGAAGGATTTCAACTCGAGAAGGAATCGCGCCTAGGAGGTGTGGCGCTCGATGGCCTTGACGATCTGATCTTTCGGCACCGCGCCGACGATCTGGTCCGCCACCTGCCCGCCCTTGAAGAGCAACAGGGTCGGTATGCCACGGATGTTGAACTTTCCCGGCACGTTCATGTTCTCATCGACGTTGAGTTTCACGACCTTGATCTTACCCGCTTGCTCCCGCGCGATCTCCTCGACCGTGGGTGTCAGCGCGTGGCACGGCCGGCACCAGTCGGCCCAGAAATCGACCATCACGGGCTGCGTCTTGCTGGCTTCGATTACGTCGGCCTGAAAACTTGCGTCTGTTACGGCTTGGATGTTGTCTGCCATGATTCCCCTTTACAGCGCCTTCCGGACCGCTCGGCCGGTTCTCGCGCCGTTATTTAGATGATCCAGCTACCCTTGGGATTCGAGCTCTCTTAGCTGCTTCATATAGCGTGACATACGCCGCCGCGGAAGTCTTCCACGAAAAATCCTTTGCCATGCCGTTGGCCTGCACCGCGTGCCACGCCTTCGGGTCGCGGTATGCCTTGAGCGCGGCCCGAACGCACGCGAGAAGCGCCTCTCCGTCGTACTCCTCGAACTTGAACCCAGTTCCCTGCTGTGTCTTCGAACCGAAGTTCTGAATCGTGTCGTCGAGTCCGCCGGTCGCGCGCACCACCGGAACCGTGCCGTAGCGCAGGCTGTAAATCTGGTTCAGCCCGCACGGCTCGTAGCGGGACGGCATCAAAAACATGTCCGCTCCGGCCTCGATTTTGTGCGCGAGGGTGTTATCGTAACCGATTTTCACGCCCACGCGCGCCGAATATTTCTCCGCGACCGCTTTGAAGAGCTTCTCGTATTCCGGCTGGCCCGTCCCCAGCGCGACGATCGCGAGATTCTCTTTCATCAGGTCGCCCGCAATCTCCGCGATCAGGTCAAATCCCTTCTGGTCCGCGAAGCGCGAAACGATCCCGATCAGCGGCCGCTCCAGATTCTCCTCCGGCAATTTGAACGCCGCGAGAAGATCCTTCTTGCACGCCTTCTTTCCGTCGAGATTGTGCGCCGAATAATTCTGAGCGATCAGCTTGTCCGCTTCGGGGCTCCAAACGCCGTAGTCCACTCCGTTCAGGATGCCCACCAACCGTTCGGCCCGGTTGCGGATGACGCCCTCCAGCCCGGATCCGAACTCCGGCGTCTGAATTTCTTTCGCGTAGCGGCGGCTCACCGTCGTCAGATAATCGGCGTAGATCAAGCCGCCCTTGAGGAAGTTCACCTTGCCGTAGAATTCGAGCGCGTCCATCGTGAACAGATTGTCGGGCAGCCCGATTTTCCGCATCGCTTCCTGTGGAAACACTCCCTGATATCCCAGGTTGTGAATCGTGAAGACCACGGGCAGCGAACGTACCACCGGATCGGCCGCATGCTGCGTACGCAAAAGCACCGGCACGAGCGCCGACTGCCAATCGTGGCAATGCACCACGTCGGGCAGCCATACGCGCTTCATGAACTCGATTGCCGCGCGTGAAAACTCGGCGAAGCGCTCCGCGTTGTCCGGATAATCGCCGGTCTTGTCGCCGTAGAGCTGGGCGCGGTCAAAAAACGCGGGATCATCCACGAAGAAGTACCGGACGCCTTCGACCGACGGTCCCTCGCAAATCGCGGGAAACCGCAGCCTGTCGCCCAGCGCGACCGTCACGCTCGAAACCAGCGTCGACGTGATCTTGTTTCCGTGATACCTCGGCAGCAGGATAGCCACCTCGTGGCCCATCCCGTGCAGCGCCTTGGGCAGCGCTTCGACCACATCCGCAAGCCCGCCGGTTTTTGAATACGGAAGTCCTTCCGAGGATACGAACAGGATTTTCATGCGCGGTCAGTCGAGATAAAAACGGTAGCGGACGCTTCCGCATCCGTCAAGCCAATCTCCGGCGGTCACGGTGCATTTGTTACTCCTGTTTCGCATTGCTACACTCAATCCCACGATGGCGCGACAGCGGATGGGTCAACATTTCCTCGCGGACGCAAGCTGGCAACAACGCATTCTCGATACCCTGCCGCGCACTCCGGACGAAACCTGGATCGAGATCGGCGCGGGCCACGGCGAGATGACGCATCTCTTGGCCGCCGAGGGGAGCCGCGTCGTTGCCATCGAGGCCGACGCGCGCCTCGCCGAAGGATTGGCGCAAAGCCTTCGCGCCGAGCCGGAGAAATGGCCCGGCGTCGAAGTCGTTGCCGGCGACGTCCTCAAGCTCGACATCGGAAAGCTGGCCCCCGGCAAATTCCGCGTGTACGGCAATCTGCCGTACTACATCACCTCGCCGATCCTCCATCACCTGTTCGGCTACGCAGAACGAATCACCTCGATTCACGTCGTCATGCAACTCGAAGTCGCCGAGCGGATCGTGGCGCGCCCCGGTCGCCACGAGTACGCATATCTTTCCGCTGCGTGCCAGTTCTATACAAAGCCCGAAATCGCCTTGCGAATTCCGCCCGGCGCATTTCGCCCGCCTCCGCGCGTCAGGTCGGCTCTCGTTTCCATGACCCTTCCCGGCGAGCGCGCTTCCCTGCATGTCGCCGATGAAAAGAGATTCCTCACTTTTGTGCAGGCATGCTTCGGGCAAAAGCGCAAAACGCTCCGCAACAATCTGCGCGCGATGGCGCCGGACCAGCGCATCCACGCTGCGCTCGCCGCCTGCGGCCTGCGTCCGGACGCGCGCGCCGAGCAGCTCACACTCGCGCACTTCGCCGCGCTATTTGCGAATCTCATTTGAATCCCGGGTGATGGCTGCGAGGGGGGGAAACCTTCGTGGCTACCTGTCTTCGATCACCGCGCGGAGCCGGTCCGGCACATCCGTCATGATCCCGTCCACGCCCGCCTCGATCGCGCCCCGCATCTTGTCCGCTTCGTTCAGGGTCCAGGTCACCACGTGCAGGTCCGAGCGGTGCGCCTCCTCCACCAACTCGCGCGTCACCAGGTCCCAGCGCGGGCAAACCTGCCGCGCGCCCGCATTCACCGCCTCCTGGACCATCCCGGGCTTCGGCTCCTCAACGAGCAGCCCCAGCATGATCGACGCGTTGAGCCGCCGCAGCGAAGCCAGCGTCGATGGATCGAATGAAATCACGATCGTCCGCGACGCGTTGTCGGTTCCCTGCAAAGCCGCGGCGAGGGCGTGATGCATCCCCCAGGCCGCCTCGTACTTGATCTCGAGGTAGAAAACCACGTCGTGCTTCAGGGCGAATGCCAGCACGTCCTCGAGCGTCGGGATGCGCTGCTCCATAAACGAACGGTCGAACCACATGCCCGCGTCCAGTTTGCGAAGCTCCGCCAGCGTGAAGTTGCGCACCTCCCCGTGGCCGTTTGTCGTCCGGTCAAGCGTGCTGTCGTGTATGGCGACGAACCGGGCGTCCCTCGTGAGGTGCAGGTCCGTCTCGATGAATTGCGCCCCCAGCGCCACGGCCTGCTCGAACGCAGCCAGAGTATTCTCCGGCGCGTGGCCCGAAGCGCCTCGATGCGCGATGATCCAAGGGGCTCGCATGTGCCCGTTTATCGTAGCAGATCGGATCAGATCGCCAATCTCGCCCCTTCCGGCTCGTTGTGAGGAGCGCAACGGGACCCCTTACTAGTACCCAATTTCTTGGCGGCATTGGAAGCCCTCGAAGCGCCCCTGACGTGCAAAGGCCTTCTTCTCTAATCTAACCAGTTGCCGGGTTTGGGAACTCCAGCTAAGCGAAATCCGCACTTACCGCCGTTCCCTATTCGGCACTCTCTGCCGACGACGCCATCCCCTTGAGCCACTGGCACATAGCAGGTCGCCGTCCCGGGAGTCGTATTAGCCATTTGGTTGGCGGATTGCCAATCCATTCAGGGATTGATGTCACCGCTTGCAAGGCTCTCGGACATGCAGGCGCGCGATTTTGGCCTGCGTAACAGTACGGCTCGGATTTGAAGAGGTGGAGGTAGTCGTCGAGGCAGCGGATCCGTCGGGGGAAACACGCGGCGCCGCTCTGAGGGTGTGAATCGACGCCAGCGGCCTTCGCGCGGCTCCAGCAACTCGGAATCGCGCGAGCTTGGGAGGGGACGTGGCGGTTTTCGTTCTGATTTTGGTGGGGCTGGTCGTCGCGCTGACGTGGCTGGATTGGCGCGAGACCAGACGGGACTGGGTCATACCGGATTGGGCGAAGGGCATGGCGCTCGGGGGCGTCATCGCCATCTCACTCGCTGCGGCCACTTCGTTCGCATCGATCTGGCTCCGGGACGAGGCCGGCCAGTGGCCCGGCGCATTCGACTCCCGGCTCTTCTGGCCCGAGCTCCTGTTTCTCCTCTGCGCGATGGGAGCTATTGTGTATGCCGCGAGGAAGAAGCGGCTGCGCCTCGTGCTCCTGCTCGCGGGAGTCCTCGTGGCGGCCTTCTGGCTTGGGATGACGCTATGATCGAGTGCGTCGCACTGCAATCCCCATCGACCCGCACTCTCCAGGACCTCCGCGCAATTAGCTGCAAATCTATCCACAGGAAACCAATATCCCAAAGGAATAGGGCCCATGAAAAGGAACCTCGCAATTGCAATCATGCTTCTCTGCTTTGCTGTCGCGCCGGCTAAGGCGCAATCTGAGACTCAACCGGATCCTCCCAAATCGCCTGACGCACCGGCTCTGAAATCACATCCAAAAGTCGCCGACAAAAAATTCTGGATTTTCGCCGGGCTCCAGATCGGGGCGACGATCGCCGACATAGAGACGACGCAGTGGGCTCTCAGCAGCAACCCTCGCGTCCACGAAATCAATCCCCTCTTCGGAAGCCGTCCGGGACGCGCGAGGATGTACAGCATCGGCATGGCGCTCACGGGAGTCCAGCTTCTCCTGCAGCACCACACGAAAGCGCGCTCCGAACGGACCGGGAGAGCGAAGGGATTCTGGATGGTTGGCGCGACGGCGAACACGGCCCTCCATTCCGTCCTCGCCGTCCACAACGCCGGAATCGCTGGACAGCCGGTCTGCCCTGCTCAGGGCGCGGGCTGCCGCTGAGGACTCCGCCCGGCAGCTGGTCGCGCCCGCTCTCCTGCAACCGCCATTCGCCGGTAATCCGCCGCCATTCGCCGAAAAGTCCGGGACGGCCCGGGGTGTTGCCGGTAATCTCCCGCCATGTTCAGTTCTGAGTTTGGACCGGAGGAGATGGCAATGACCGCAGCGGAATCCCAGTTCGTTTCCGGCAAGTCAATTTCCCGGACAGCAGTCCTGTTTCCGGCTGGTGCGCTGATTTTCCTCGGAACTGTGATTCAATTGGGCATGCTTGGTTACGAGCATGCCACTTCACCCAATCTTTGGCCCGTTTCGATGATCGTCGCGACGGCCTGGAACCTTGTGGCCGCGCGCTTCAATCTCACGGGCTTCGCGGCCGTTTGTGAATTCTGGCCGTCGCTTCTGGTGGCCGTCGGCATCGCCATGCTCCTGCCGGTGGTTCTACCCGGCCAGACACGCGGGCGTTCCGTTCGTTCCAGAGGAGAAAAGCCCGGTGTTTGAGCCACGGCACCCAAGCCGCCATCTCGTCATCGGCGTGCTGATTGTGTTGCTGGGCTTTGTGCTACTGCTCGACCAGCTCGGATTCGTCGAGGCAGGCAAGGTATTTCTGTTTTGGCCTCTCATCCTGATCTACTTCGGTCTAAGGAAACTTCTCGGAGATCAGAATTCGGTGGGGCGCTTCTGGGGTGGATTCCTCACCCTCCTCGGGATTTCCTTCCAACTCGAGGAACTCGGGTTCAACTACATCCGCATCGCGACGATTTGGCCCGTCTTTCTGATTTGCGTGGGCGTGCTCCTGATCTTGCGGAGGTACGAAAACAGATCCAACTGGGAGGACCATCCGGTGCCGCCCCCCGCACCCACTCCCGGAGCTCCCAATGTTACGAGCGATGCGCCGCCTCCGATTGACGTGCCGCCGCCCGCTGCCGGAACTCCGAACGTCCCGGGTAGCGTGCCGCCTCCAATGGATGTGCCACCGCCCGGTAGCGTGCCGCCTCCGTTTGGCGGGCCGCATCCAGGTGCCGGGCCGCAAACACAAGCCAACTTCGGGCAGGATTACGCCCGTGGCGCGCGCGAGCCCGCGGATCCGTGGCGTGATTTCGGCCGCCGCATGGATGAATTCGGCGAGCGCATGCGCTCATCCGCGAGACCCTGGAATGATTTTCAGCAGCGCACGGATGACTACCGTGGGCGCATGCACGGCTCATGGCAAGCTCCCCGCAACTGGTCTGCAACGTCGGAACCACGGCTCAACTTGGTCAACGTCTTCTGGGGAGGGCGGCGCCGCTACGTCACCAAGAACTTCCTTGGCGGCGAGGTTGTTTCTATCTTCGGGGGCTTCGACATCGATCTGACAGAGGCCGACATTCAAGGCCCCGAAACTCACATTGAAATTGTCACCATTTTCGGCGGCGGTGAGATTCGCGTTCCCGCGAATTGGGAAGTGGTCCTCGAAAACGTCGGAATCTTTGGAGGCGCCAGCGACAGAACTCGCCATCCGGAGCCGCCGAGTCAATCCCCATCCGGCTCAGGATCACCGGCCGGTCCCCCTCCGAAAAAACTGATCATCAAAGGCGTCTCGATTTTTGGAGGCCTGAACGTCAAGAACTGACCGCTCTCATGCACCCCATTCTCGCCCAACTCCGCCGGCTTCTGCTCTACCTCCTGGGCTGGATTCCTCTCGCCGGAATGCTCACGTATCTGCTCGCCGTGCCCGGCGGCCTGAGCTGGCTCGAAGCAGCCACCGTATCCCTGATTCTCTGTCTGCTGTATGCCTTCGTGTGTCTCGCGGCGTGGTATCCATGCCAGGCCACACCGCTCGAACGCTCCAGCCTGCCGCGCTTTCTGGCGACGCATATCGCCGCCGCACTCGTGGCGAGCGCGATCTGGCTGCTGGCGGCGAGGATTCTTGGCCGGATGCTTACCGGGCTCGAGGAATTTCGCGGCGTCGATGTCCGGCTCTCTAAAGACTTCCCTCTTCTGTTCGGAACCGGCGTCCTTCTCTACTTGCTTGCCGTCGGATTCCACTACGTGCTGCTGGCCGTTGAGGCTTCCCGCGAAGCCGAAGCCCGCGTAATGCAGGCGAGCGTGCTCGCGCGCGAAGCGGAATTGAGAGCCTTGAAGGCCCAGGTGAACCCTCATTTCCTGTTCAACAGCCTGAATTCGATCAGCGCTCTCACGGCCTCCGACCCGTCGAAGGCCCGCGAGATGTGCATCCTGCTCGGCGACTTTTTGCGGCGCACGTTGGGCCTCGGCGAAAAGCCGTCGATTCCTTTCGAGGAAGAGATCTCCCTCGTTCACGCATTCCTGGCCGTGGAAAAAATCCGCTACGGCGCCCGGCTTCGTATGGAAGAAGCGATCGACCCCGAGGCCCTGACCGCGCAAGTGCCGCCGCTCCTGCTCCAACCGCTCGTTGAAAACGCCGTGGGGCACGGCATTGCGAATCTCGTCGAAGGTGGCTGGATTCGTCTCTCGGCCGAGTGCCGTGACGGCGATATCTCGATCGTCGTCGAAAATCTCTTCGATCCCGAGGCCCCGCCGCGCCGCAGAAACGGCGTTGGGCTTGCCAACGTTCGCCAGCGGCTCGAAGCGCGTTACGCCGGCCGGGCCAGCTTTGGCACCAACATCGAAGGCCAGTGCTTTCGCGTCGCGATCCGGCTTCCCGCCGAAACCAAGGAGCGATCTTCGTGACTCGCGAGGAAAACAAGAAGATACGGACGATGATTGTGGACGACGAGGACCTGGCCCGCCAAGTGCTTCGCGAATTCCTCTCCGCGCACGCGGAAATCGAAATCGTCGCCGAATGTGCGAACGGCTTCGAGGCCGTAAAGTGCGCCGCGGAGCTCGATCCCGATCTCCTGTTTCTCGATATCCAGATGCCGAAGCTCGACGGCTTCGAGGTGCTCGAATTGATCGGTGCCGATCGCGCCGTCATTTTCGTCACCGCCTACGACACGTTCGCCATCCGCGCCTTTGAGGTGCACGCCGTGGATTACCTGCTGAAGCCCATCAGCGCTGCACGCTTCGAAGCGGCGCTGGAGCGCGCCAAGGAGCGCCTGTCGGGCAAATTGCCGTCCGCGTTGCTCCCCGCCATGGAGCTGGCCGCCGCCGCGCGCCCCCCGTCGCAATATCTCGACCGCATCCCGGTGCGCGACGGCACGAGCGTCTTCATCATCCCGGTTGCGAAGCTCGACTACGCCGAGGCACAGGACGATTACGTCGCCCTCGCTTCAGGCGGCAAGAAGCACCTGAAGCAGCAGACGATCTCGAGCCTCGAAACCGCGCTCGATCCCTCGCGCTTTCTGCGCATCCACCGCTCCTACATCGTCAATCTCGAGCGCGTCGTCAAGATCGAGCCGTACGGCAAGGACACCCACGTTGCCGTTCTGACCACCGGGGCGCAGCTCCCTGTCAGCCGCGCAGGCCACGCCCGCCTTCGCGCCTTTCTCGACCGCTGACTCCCGAAACGGGCGTCACATAGCGCAGTAACGCGTCCAACTCACCCAACCACAAAAACTCTTGCGGCGGCCATTCGACAAGTTGATCCTGTTGAGGAAGACCTGCCGCTTCCCGTTTCCCCCTCTCGCGGCTGGAACGCTTATGCGCATTCTTGTCACCGAGGACGAAGACACCACTCGCAAGCTCTTGACGGAGCTGCTCCAGAAGAGCGGACATACCGTCACGAGTGCCCGCGATGGACGCGAAGCCGTCGCCGCGCTCGAACGCGGCGAATTTGAAATCGTGTTCATGGACCAGGAAATGCCCGGCATGAGCGGGATCGACGCCACGCGCGCCATTCACCAACAGCAGGCTCCCGGCGGAAAGCGCCCCGTCATCGTTGGGCTTTCAGGAAATGGCACGGAGACGGATGAGAAACTCTGCCTCGCGGCGGGCATGGACGCGTTCCTTGCCAAGCCCGTTCGCATGGGGGAGCTCTTCAGTTTGCTCGCTGTGCTCGCGCGCCGTTCGCAGCCGCCCACTTCCGACCAGGTGGAATTGGTGCCGCAAGGTTCGTACTCCGACAATTTGGCGGCGCACCTGCTCCGCGCGACCCGGGGGAATGAAATGATTCTCCGCTCGCTCGTGAAGAATTTCCTCGCGGATGCACCGAAGAAACTAGCGATCCTGCGCCGCGCCATCGCGCGCCGCGACGCCGAGGCACTCGCTTCGATCGCACATGCACTCAAGGGTTCGATCGGACTCTTTGGCGCGCAGAAAGCGGTTGCGGCCGCGGAAAAGCTCCAGTCCATGGGCCGCGAGGGCGCGTTCGACGGAGCAAAAAAGGAATTTCGCGCGCTGGAAGACGAATTCAAAAGCCTGCGGCGCGAGCTCCTCGCGCTGAAAGTGGGCGCCAAGCCCGCACGAAAACGAACCACTCGCCGCCGTGCGGCCTCCCGTCCCCGCCGCAAGCGCTGAGGCTGACTAACCCAACAACGCCGCCGCGGGCAGGCTTGCCGCCCGCATCTCCCGGAGCGATACTCGAATTCATGAAGCGGCGAAAATCATTCCTGTGCGTTGCCGCGCTGCTCCTTGTGTCCGGGGAACATGCGGCGCAAGCCGACGATCTGAAGCTCAAGGACGGCTCGAAGATCTCCGGCACCATCGTCGGTTTCGAGGAGAACTCGTTCAAGGTGAAGACGAGTTACGGCTACGCCGTCGTGCAAAAGGACCAGGTCGTATCCATCAGCATGTCCGATGCGACGAAGACTGCCGCCGACGCGAAGCCCGAGGCTGCTGCTGAAAAGCCTGCCGCGCCCGAAAGATCTAAGACAGCTGCTGCCGCCGTTCCAACTCCGGCTCCAGCGCCCCCAAAGCCTGCTGCAATTTCTGCTGCTGTTCCGGTGCCGCTGGTCACGAAGAAGCTCGCGCCTACTGCTGCGCCTGTGCCGCCAGTCGTTGCCGCAGCCACGCCTGCTCCGACTGTGCCGGTGGCGAGCGCTCCGCAACTGAAGGCGCCCGGTCCCGAGCCGATTCGCGAAACCGTGACGGGCAATACCTACGTCAACGAAACGTATCGCTTCCGGATGTACAAGCCGCCGACGTGGGAAGTGATCGCGGCGGCGCCCGCCGTTCTTCCCGGAGCGATCACCGCGATGGGAACCTCGGATGACAGGACCTATCTTCTGATCGGGCAGGAGCCGGCGGGAAAATCGCTCGCGACCGACATGGACTCCACCGAGCGCCGCCTGCGCGAGGTGATGGAAAACTTCCGGCCGCTTGGCGAGGAGCACATCACGGTATCCGGGACCGCCGCAACCGAGCACCGCTTTCGCGGCAGCGTGGACCAGCACGACTGGTCCGGCGTGGTCGTCCTCGTGCCGCGCGGCCCAAAGCTCTACACGATTTTCGGGATGACCCGCGCCGACAACGACCTCGTGCAGATTCAGGAAAACGTCATCGCCCGCGCGATTTCAAGCCTTCAGTTCGCCGAGCAGTAGCGCGACCTTTTCCAGCAAAAAGCAGATCCCTCGCCCGCCGCGGCGGACTCCGGATGACATAGAAACTCTCTGAGTGCTCCACTAGAACTTCGTGACTTCGCTGAAGTGGAAGTCGCGGATCTTCATCGCTGGAACGACCATTTCGAAGGACTCTTCCCCGGCCGCACGCACCGCGGGACCGAGCATCTCCACATTCGCGAGCATCTCGATCGCGCTCTGATTGAAGCGGAAATTGCGAATGCCGCCGGCGATGCGGCCATCCTCGACCAGGAACGTTCCGTCGCGCGTCATCCCGGTGAGAATCTTTTCGTAGGGATCGACCTCGCGGATGTACCAAAGCCGCGTGACGAGGATGCCGCGGTCGGTGGTGCGGACCATTTCATCGATCGATTTGTCGCCGCCCGCGAAAACCAGATTCATCGGCGCTTCGCCGTATTCGTTGGGCAGAGAAAAGCCGTGGCCGGTCGGCTTCGTCTTCATCTTTTTCGCCGTCGCGCGCGAATAGACAAGATTCTTCGGGACGCCGCGATCGACCAGCAGCACCTTTTGCCGCGGAAGCCCCTCGCCGTCGTAGGGCGGCCCGCTCTGGAGCGGATGATAGGCGTCGTCCCAGATGGTGATGTTTTCGCCGAACACTTTCTTGCCCATGCGGCCCGTCAGGCAGGAGCGCTTGTCCAGCACCGCCGTGCCCGCAAAATCATAGAAAAGGAAGCCCACCAGATCGAGGACGGCGGAGGGCGACAGGATCGTGGTGTAGCGGCCCGCTGAAATCTCCCGAGGCTGGCGCGAATCAGATGCCGTGCGGCTGGCTTTTTCGGCGAGCGCCCCGGGGTCGATCTTATGGATATCGGGCGAATTCGACTTGGCCCAGCCGGAGGAATTCTCTTCCAGAATCGTCACCGAGAATTCCGAACGCGTCTGCTCGTAGTGCGCGAAAAGCCCCCGCGAATTCGCCATCACGGATTGCGATGAGCCGCTCGCGAAGATTCCGGCAGCCGTTTGCTTCTGCTTATCAGCCATTTTGCAGACGCGCGTGACGGCGCGGGCGCGGTCCTCCGGGGTTGTCCCGGCCGTGGACGCAAAGTACCGCGCGACCTTCTGATACTTCTCCGACTTGAGCATCGGCAGGAGGTCTGGATTCTCAGGCTCGTTGCGCGCCAGGCTTACGGCGGTGGCGGCCACGCGGCGAAGCGATTCGTCGTCCGTCTTGTTCGTCCCGGCGCGCGCCGTGCGGCCGTCGACGACCGCGCGAACGGAAATTCCCAGCGTCCGCTCGGCGACGTTCTGGTGGATCGTGTTGTTGGCGAAGCGCGTGAGCGCGTCCGTGGTCGAGCTGACGTCCACTTCGGTCCCGTCCGCTTCGCTGAGCTTCAATATGCGCTCGGCGATGCGCTCGAGTTCCGCTTGCGTCGATTTCGGGTTTTTGTTGGGCATGTTGGCTAGGTTACTTTGCGAAGGCGATGCCGACCTTAACGTTGCGAAAGCGCGCAGGTGAAGCGCCGTGGCCCGTGCCCATCACCTGCTGCGGCTGGCCTTTTCCGCAATTCGGCGTGCCCCAGAGCGTCCAATAGTCGCGCGAGCAGATGGCGTCGCAACTGTTCCAGAATTCGGTGGTGATGCCGCTGTAGCTCGGATGCTTGATCATGCGTCCCTTTTTGCCGCCTTTGATCTCCCACCCGATTTCGGTCGAGAACTGAAAGTGGTAGCGCTTGTCGTCGATGGACCACGAGCGATTCGTCTCCATCAGGATCGCGTCGTCGGTATCGGCGATGAGGTCGTCGTACTTCCAAGTGCCGGGATTGATGCTGATGTTGGTCATGCGGATCATCGGCAGGCGATTCCAGCTTTCGCAGCGCATTGTGCCGCCAGAGCGCTTCTCGCCAATCGACGCCGCGGTCTCGCGGCTGCTAAGGTAGCCGGTGAAAAGGCCGTTGGTGATGATCGGCGTGCACTGCGCGGGCACTCCTTCGTCGTCGTAGGCGAACGTGCCGAGGCCGGGGCCGTGCTCGAGCCGCGCGTCGGCGACCACGTTGACGATGTCGGAGCCGTATTTCAGGTGGCGCAGCTTTTCCGTGGTGAGGAAACTCATGCCCGCGAAATTCGCTTCCATGCCGAGAACGCGGTCGAGCTCGATGGGATGGCCGATCGATTCGTGAATCTGCAAGCCGAGTTGCGAACTGCCGAGGATGATCGTCTTCTGGCCCTCGGGACATTGCGCGGCGGTGTGCAGCGCGACGCACTCCTCGGCCATGCGCGGCGCGTTGCCCACCAGATCGAGCGATTCGATCAGCTCGTAACCCGCGAGCATGTGCTGGCCGCCGAAACTATTGGGATACGACCGCTTCTGGATTTCGCTGCCCGCAAAACTGGTGGCCACGATGCCCGCGCCGGATTGCATCTTAATCTGATGGATCGACGAGCCGGTGCTCGATGCGAAAAGCTGGTCAATCTTGCGAAATGACATCGAACCTTCGGCGACGGTGACGCCCTTGACGCGGCGCATTTCCTTGTCCGCCGCGAGAAGGAGATCGATTTGCTGCTCCACGGGAATGCGGAAGGGATCTTTGAGAAAGGGATTCTGCCAGGTATCGACGTGGGCTTGTTCGGGAACGAGCGCGACATTTTCGCGCTTCGCGAGCGCCGAGGCTTTTGCGATGGCGACCGCTTCCGCGGCGCACTCTTGAATTCCATCGCGCGTGAGCCTGTCCGTGGAAGAAAAACCCCACGCGCCGCTCGCGATCACGCGGATGCCGATGCCGAGCGATTCCGATTCGAGGAGTGTGCCGACTTCGCCGTTCTTGGTCGAAATCTCGCGGTGGCGGATGTCCATCACGCGGACGTCGGCGTAGGACGCGCCGCGGCGCGTCGCTGTTTCGATCGCCAGGTTGGCCCAATCCCGCATCATCGGCCGAGCCTCGCCTGTGAAAAAGTGTGTCGACCTGACTGTGGCGCGACCCTTTGTTTATAAGCACTTAGCGCGGAAAGTGGTCGGCAGGGTGTGGCACCCTGATGTGCAGCGGAGAGGTGGCGACTGCGGCTGCATTTCTTGGGGCCGCGCTGCGTCTTCGTCGATGTGTTGCCAATTGTCACGCAACCATCTTAGGGACGGGGCGGCGTGTGTCAAGGGATCGTTGGTGTAAAGAACTGGGATTGGCTTGCGGGAAGACCGACGCGGCCCGCGAACTTTTGCGCCAAGGCGAGCCGCGCGTCGGTTACGGGTCGGTTTTCCGTTATCCGACTATCCGCCCGGAACCCAATCCTTCGCTTCCCGCAACCCCGTTTCTGGATGACTTCCGGTTTGCCAACAACACGTCCGATTGCGAGCCTTTGCCGGCTGGCAAGAGCTTAGGGACTCGGAATCTGACACAAAGCGGAGACCGCGGTACGGACGCTGGTCCGTACCGAAGCACGTAGATGCCGCCACTACGGCCAGCATGCTTCTTATCGCGGTGCTTGTTCCCTCATGTAGCTTCCGCAATTGGGACCCCGAACTCGTCAACCACCCAACACTCGAACCCATCTGCCGAGATTGGCTGTTTGGGAAATTCAGTCGCAGCGATTGCCCGAATCGCCTTGTAGGCTTCCTGCGCCGATGGGAACTCTTTGTATGCTATTACTTCGTCCCAAAGCAATTTGTCACCGCCAATAGGCCTAGCACTAATGATTGCGTAGTCGGTCGCCTTTCGCCGCTCTGCGAGGGAGTGGTCGTAATAATCGCCCCGGTAGACTCGCCACGACTGGGCCTTTGTCAGCCATTTAAAGCGGCCAATCGTTTTCTCGTTCGCGCGCGGCTTAATGCCGTTGGCTTGTAGAAATCTAGTTGTAATGAATTCCCACAACCCTAGCTGATAATCCGGGTCTTCCTTCGCCTTCGAGCGCACACAATTGAAGAGGTCAAAATCGCCGTCCTGGATGTACGGCTGGAGGCGTTCGAGTTCCTCGACAGTCAGGAGCTGGAACGGATAGACATAGAGAGGTTCAATGGGTGGGCGAATTGTGAGTCGCTTCAGGCCCTTGGTGAATTCGGTCGCCAACGTTTTAGCGAGCCCCCCGAATCTAAAAATCGGCTCGTGCACGATCACAATTGGGAGTATGCGACGGATGCGGCCCGACGGTATCTGGGGCGATTCGCGCGGATGCTCTGCGGAAAGAATGTGCTCGATATTTCTAAGGAGTTGTTCGACAGCCGCCCCGGGGCCACTGCCGAATTTCGATGAAAGCCCCTGATAGAAAGGCTCAGCTTTTGCAGCATACTTTTCCGAGATTGGAAGAACCGACCCTTTGATCTCGATCGGAATTAAACCATCGCCAAGGAATATTGCGCAGTCGAAAACTTCAGAGCTGTCGTCGGCATAGGTGGGGCGGCGCAGAAAACTTTGTGACTCGGTCGGAAATGATTCGCTCAAGAGCTGGCGCACGTATTCCTGGACGAGCTCTCCCCAGAGGCATTGAAATTGATAACGGAGGTGATCGTCGGCGAGTCCGTTGACCACCGTCCAGTGGAATCCATAAGAGGAAAGCCTTTCGGCTATGAACATCGGGTCGATTAAGAAATATTTGTAATTACCGGACCGCCAGAGTGGGAACTGGCGAAAGATGGTCATATCAAAGAAGAATGCGATATCGGCTTCGGAGCCGCGCACCAAGGATGGCAAGTCATCCAGGCTCGTAGCCATGGTTTCGGCCCAACTCTTCAGTTTCTCGCCCGAGACATATCTCTTAGGCTCTCGTACATCGACGTACGCCATTTGATCCGTAGACATCAATTCGTCCAACATGCGGCTGTGCTCGATGTGCAGGTACAGCGTGATGTCTAAGAAATCTCTGAAGCTAAGTCCATTCAGAAGTGTGAAGATCCTCTCGAACGGCGGTGGGGGAACCCGACCCTTGAGGTGCTGCTGATAATCGTCCAGGACCGGCCCAAGGAGACATCTAGTGCGTACTAAACCGTTCAAGATTTGCTCCGGGTTGTTAAGTTCGACGCTCGCCGTGAGCTGGGCTGATACGTCACCTGCTGGCCAGTTCGGCTCCCCGATGTCAGGACCGTAGAACGAATTGATTGTGAGAGCGAGTTCTCCTAGTTGGTGTCGCTCCGCTTCCGTTTCGAGGGTGTTGCCGCCTTCGCGCTGGGCGTAAAGTGCGAGCAATTTGATGCCGGACAAGAGTTGGGCTCGGTTCAAAAGGATTGCGCTTTTGTACAGCTTGTCCCCGAGCGCGCTTACGATTTCCTGCAGTCGTAACGGCGACAGGACGTTCGAGGTCAGCTTTTTATGTGTTTCGACGACGACCTTGTCGTCACTGGAAGCCATTGCGAGCGACAGGCAAACGTTTAACCGCGCCAGAAACGCAGCACCAGCCTCGTAGTTGAACCGTTTGACCATTTCCACCAGCTCTTCAGGCGAGGGCTTGCGCTGGCCGAGGTCGTAGAACGAGATCGCGGCTATCAGTTTACGGGCACCGTGATTGCGCTCTTGCTGTTCCAATTGGACCTCGGATGACTGCAGGTATGCCGCAGATTCGTATGCATCTTGTCACATAGTATAACTATTAGCAGCGTTAACCATACCGTGGTGGGCAGAAACTGAGAGTGGATTTCCTCTACTGAAGAAACGCAGCGTCTTTGACGGCATAGACGGCGAGTGCCCGGTTGACGGACTAGCCGGAAGTTATTGCGGGCCAGCAGTCCGCTTGTGGAAAGTCGGAGGGTCCAATTGAAGCTTGCCACTTATTGCGGGCTGATAAAGGCGTACCCGGAAGCAACCCACGTGCCTCATTAACTCTGCCACAGGACACTGACCCACAACTGGCCCGTAAGGCCATGCTACTGCGCCGAGAAGGCGAGGAGGACATTGCCGGGAACGCCGTTGCCGGTGCCGACGTATCCCGAGCCAACGAAGAGCATCCCGCCGGCAACAACTGGGCCGGGCGCGCCGAGCGAACCGCCCTTTGCGAGAACGCCGTTGACGGTCGCGTAGTCGCGCACGGTTTGGTATTGCCAGAGCGAGTGACCGTCGTCGGTTGAAAGCGCGCGAAGCACTCCGTCCCAACCGCCCGCGAACACGACTCCGGGCAGCGCGGTGACGGCCGCGTCGAAGCCGCGGCGCGGACGCCGGCCCGCTTCCGAAGGAATCACGGCCGGCTCGATCGGCGCGAGCCACGCGTGACTCCCATCCGTCAAGTGCAGCGCCGCAACGGCGCCGGACTTGAGCGGATAATAGACGTTTTGCGCGTCCGCCGCGCCGCCCCACATGATCTGAATCGCCGCGCCCGCGTTGGGCTCGGCAAGATCGGTCTTCCACACCAGCGCGCCCTCGCGGTCAGGATCGACGGCGACAACGAGGCCGCCTTTGTGCGCGGCGACGAGAATCCTCTTGCCGTTCGAGAGCGTCTGCAAAATCGGAGAGTTGGCAAAGTCCCAGTCGGGTCCCGGATTCTCGGGACACTGTTCGCCTCTGGGGCCGGGCCCTCCGCAGCCGGCGGGAGAAGCATCGTTCTCGAGGGCCTGGTAGGACCAAAGTATCTTTCCGGTCTTCAGATCAAAGGCGACGATCGCATCTGACGTTTTGGCAGCGGGCGCCGCGAAGGCATTTCCCGTTCCCACGTACACGGCGTGGCGCTTCGGGTCGATGGTCGGCGTGGTCCAGATGGAAGCGCCGGCCGGCGACCAGAGCTGCGTGCCGAGAGAATTCTTCTTCGTCGGCTTCGGCTCCTCGGCAATCGTGTAGGTCTTCCAGATCGTTTTCCCGGTGTTTGCATCGAGCGCCGAAAGACTGCCGCGGTACGTGCAACACGGATAGTGCGGATCCGCGGATACGATTTCTTCCGAACCGGCGACTCCCACAAACAGGCGTCCGCCGTAGAGCGCCGCGCCTCCCGTGATATGCGCGAGAAGCCGCGGCTCGACGTTCACTTTCCAGAGAAGTTTGCCGGTTCGCCCATCGACGGCGTAAATGTTGGCCTTCTTGTCTCCAAAGTAGGCGGCGTACTTCGCGGGGCTTTTGCCGCGGACGCGACCCACGACGATCGCCGTCCTCACCTGCGCGTCCGCATGAAAAGACCAGTAGACGCATCCGGTGGAGGCATCGAGCGAATAGACGAAACCGTTGTAGTCGCCGAAGAAAACGCGCCCGGAAACGACGGAGGGCTGGCCGTAGGTCTCCGCTCCGCCGGGAAGCCCGAAGGCCCATTTCAGCTTCAAGCGAGGGACGCGATCGGCAGCGAGCCCGGCGCCCTTTGCCGGCTGAAAGCGAGTGTTCGACAAGCCGTTGCCCCAGCCATTCCATCCGGCTTGCGACGACGGATTGCCAAGTGGCAGATTGGCGGAGCAGTGGCCGGTCATGTTCTTCGCGTCGCCCGCGTCCACATTCCCCAGCGGACGCCCGCCGAAGAACTCGGCGATGATCCGCTTTTGATCGTCGGTCAATCCCTGCGCCTGACCGACCATAACGCCTGTGGCGAGCGCCGCGTAGATCGCTTCGGGCGTCATCTGCCCGAGCGTTTCGGTGTTGGGGGCGGTCTTGACTTGCGTGGGGTTTACGGCGGCGGCCATCACGTTCTGATGGCAGCTCGCGCAGCGGCTATTGAAGAGCGCCTGAGCCGCCATTCGGGCCGGCGGGCCGACCAACGGCGGGGGCTGTTCGGCTTGTTGTTGCGCGGCCGCCGGGAATGAGGCGGAAAACAAAATGGCGACGCCAAGCAAGAACCCTGCAAATTTCTCGGGGAGATGGGCCACTCGCAGGTTTCCAACGAAAGATCTCAAGAGATCACCGCTTTCCGAACGGCAAGTTGTTTCCGAATCAGCCCGTCTTTATAGCACACGCGCTGCCGGAAAAAACGCGGCGTAAGAATCCTACATCGCAGCGGAAAGGGCGTGGGCGATTTGAGCGACGAGGGCCGAGCTCGCTCTCGGATCGGTTACGCCACGGACGTCGGTAACGAGTACAAACGAGCGCGCGCCGATGATGACGGTCGCGTCGTGGTGATCGACAGAGGGCATCCTGCGCGGGGCGGGCGCCTGCGCAGGCGTCACGCCGGGGACGCCACCTTGCAGTCCGGAGTGGGCAATGAGGCCCATCATCTGCATGCTCGCATCGGCGCCGACGACGCGGTTCCCCGCCAAAGCCCAGAGCACAACCATCAGGGCGCGCGCGGACGTAAGGTTCTTCAGGCCCTTTGCAGCGGCTTCGCTATCGCCAAAACTGCCGGCGAACTCCATCCCGTCTCCGCCCATTGCGTGGATGCGCTGGCGAATCCGGTCGACGCCGAGCTTTTCGACCAGGAGGTTTGCGGCCAGATCGCTATCATCCGCGATCATCGCGTCGCAGAGGCGACGGAGCGTCATCGTCCTGCCGACGCTTCTGGAAAGATCGCGATCCTTGCTCGGGTCGATGTGGTAGGTGCTCCCGTCCGCGATGCTTCGAAAGCTTGCGTGCACCGGAAGAGAATCGCTCCAGCGGAGCTCGCGGGCTTCCACTTCGGCGTACAGCTCGACCATGACTGGGATTTTCATCGCAAGCGAGTCCTCGAACGGCTTGTCTGCTTCGATGAGAAGCTCCTGCGCACCGTCGAGAGAGCGAAATGCGACGGAGACATCAGCGCCGCTTTGCTGGATCAGCTTTTCCACCGCCGGGCGGGCGGAGCTTTCGTGAATTGTACTGGTCTGGGCGTTCTGCGTGCGCGATGGGCAGCACAACGCCAAGCCAAGCAGCACCACGCAGAGGATGTGCCGCGCCGCTCTCATGTCGGCCCATTCTACGCCATTCGCGCCGCGGACCTGAGATACGTGGGAATCAACGAGCGGCGGGAGGTTTCGGGGCGAGGACGTCCTGTAGCGTGACGCCGGGCGAAAAATCCAGCACGACCTCGAATTTCATCCAAGCGATCGTGTCCGGCTCGCCTTTCCCGGGCGTGATGCGGGAATGGAGGATGCGAAGCTCGCCGCGGCCCAGCTTGACTCCGGCGGCTTCCTCGGAGATGCGGAGCTTATCCGCTTCGGAAACCGTGCTGGGAAAAAGCGCGGCGTTCACGACTTCATTCGCGATGTGCTCGTCGTTCACAGACTGAACGAAGTAGAACTTTCGCAGCGGGGTCTTGATGGCTTCCTTCGTGGAATAACCGAAGGCGCCTGCAACGTACCGGTCGTTGTAGGCGTGGTACGGGGGCGTGGCGATCGTGGACAGTTCCACGGGATCGTCCGGCTGATCCACCAGCGGAAAAATCTCGATCACCCAGCCGCCGCCTTCGTCCGAAGCCGCCGGAGTCAGGCGGAACGTCAGATTGTGTCCCACGTCGCGCGTGAACGGCTGCCCGCGGACCGCTTCGCCGGTGAAGCGAATTTCCCCCGTGCCGGGAACGGACGCGGCTTCGCGAGCGGCGCGCGTCTCGTCCTTCTGAGCCGCCGCGCGGAACGGATTGAAGCTCGCGATCAGAATGCAGGCGATAGCCATGTATCGAGAGAGCATGGAAACCGAGATTCTACATCGCGACGAACGGGATTGTCTTTAGCGCGCATGGCGAACGACGGCTCGCCGAAGCCCGGCCCCGTGCATCGTTGCATCACCAAACGGCGCTCCGTTCACAGAAGTCGCCGATAGCGGCGGCAATCTCAGCATTGTGGCTGATGTAGTCCGCCGTGTCTGACACTTCGACTGTGGCGGACCGCGGAATTCGGGCCGCGTACAGCTCCGCAACTTCCGCAGGGTGCATGAGATCGTTTCCCGGAACCACCAACGTGGGAGCGGCAATCGCTTCCAGGTCGGCGTCCGACACAAAGGGTTGGGCACCGGAGGCCATGAACTCGTTCGTCGCGACAAAACTCGCCAGATCCGTGGAACCGATCATGGCGTCGAAGTATGCCTCCATCGCCGGTGAACCTTTGTAGAGCGGACGAAACGCCTCAAAACCCTCATCACGCGCTCTCGCGACGATGGGGACCAATGAACCGAACGTAGCGGCCTGATACTCGGTGAACCCTCTCTCTTCGCCGCGATAGACGGGTGAAACCATGATGAGTCCCGCCGCGCGCTCCGGAAATCGGCGCGCGAACCGAAGGGCGGCTCCCGTGCCCATGGAAATGCCTCCGACGACGGCGCGCGCTGCACCGACGTGATCGAGCAAAGCTCCGATATCTTCTGCGAGCCGATCCCACGTGATGGGATTCCCGCATCGCGACCGGCCGCTGCCGCGCAGATCGGGCGTGATGATGCGATAACGCGCGCTCAACGGCGCAATGACGGGGAGGCTTGCCTGATGGGTCGCCCCTCCGCCATGCAGCATGACGATGACCGGACCATAACCATCTTCGACTGCATACAGCCGCACACCATCAGCGTCGTACCAAAACTCTGCCATCGCATCCTCCTTGCAGGCGAGCGCAAAAAGAAAAGCCCCGCGCCGGATGACGCGAGGCCTCTTGATTTCCGGTTATAGAAGGTCCAACAACAGATCCCTCGTGGTCCGCCAAAGACAGGCGGACTCGCTCGGGATGACAACGAGAACGGTTTACGTGCCTTCGTCCCAGGACGCGAGATAATGCTCCTGCTCCGGTGTGAGCTTATCGATCAGCACGCCCATGGATTCGAGCTTGAGCTTGGCGATCTGCTGGTCGAGGTACTCGGGCACGGGATACACATTGGCCTTGAGCGTGCTCGCGTTCTTCACCATGTACTCGGCGGCGAGCGCCTGGTTCGCGAAGCTCATGTCCATGACGGAAGCCGGGTGGCCTTCGGCGGCGGCGAGATTGATGAGGCGGCCCTCGCCGAGCAGATAGACCCTGCGGCCATCCTTGAGCGTGTACTCCTCGACGAACGGACGAGCGATCTTGTGGCCGCTCGAAAGCTTTTCGAGCGCCGGAATGTCGATTTCGACGTTGAAGTGGCCGGAGTTGCTGATCACCGCGCCGTCCTTCATCTTCTCGAAGTGTTCGTGCGCGACGACCGACTTGTTGCCGGTGACGGTGATGAAGATGTCGCCAATTTTGGCAGCTTCGTTCATCGGCATCACGCGGAAACCGTCCATGACAGCTTCGATCGCCTTCGTAGGATTGATCTCGGTGACGATGACGTCCGCACCGTGGCCCTTGGCGCGCATCGCGATGCCGCGTCCGCACCAGCCATAGCCCGCGACGACAACTTTGAGCCCGGCGATCAGCAGGTTGGTGGCGCGGATGACGCCGTCGATCGTTGACTGGCCCGTGCCGTAGCGATTGTCGAAGAAGTGCTTGGTGAGCGCGTCGTTGACGGCGATCACCGGGAACTTCAGCGTGCCGTCCTTGGCCATGGCGCGCAGGCGGATGACGCCGGTGGTGGTCTCCTCGGTGCCGCCGATCACGTCCTTGATCTGATTGGTGCGCTTGGTGAGAAGCTGGGTGACCAGGTCCGCGCCGTCGTCCATCGTGATTTGCGGCTTGTGGTCGAGCGCGGCGTTGATGTGCGCGTAGTAGGTGGCGTTGTCCTCGCCCTTGATGGCGTACGTCGGGATGCCGTAGTCCTTGATAAGCGAAGCCGCGGTCTCATCCTGCGTCGAGAGCGGATTCGAGGCGCAGACGACGAGATCGGCGCCGCCGTCGCGCAGGGTGATGGCCAGGTTGGCCGTCTCCGTGGTGACGTGGAGACAGGCCGCCATGCGGATGCCCTTGAGCGGCTGCTCCTTGATGAAACGCTTGCGAATCAACTGTAGAACGGGCATGTGCTGATTCGCCCATTCGATCCTGCGCTTCCCCGCTTCCGCGAGGGCAAGGTCCTTCACATCGCCCTTTATCTTGGCTGCTGTTTCGACCATAAACTCCCTTTCGATTTTGATTGGAGACGAAAACTAACGCGACACCGCCACGGAGCCGCGAGAAGCCGCTTCCTTGAGGGCGGCAGCCTTGTCCGTGCGCTCCCACGTGAAACCCGGGCCGGTGCGGCCGAAATGGCCGTAGGCCGCGGTCGCGCGGTAGATCGGCCGCCGGAGATCGAGCGTCTCGATGATTCCCTTGGGCGTGAGCTTGAAGAACGCGCGAATCAGCTCGGTGATCTGCGAGTTCGGGATCGTGCCGGTGCCGAACGTGTCCGCCATGACGGAGACGGGCTCGGCCACGCCGATCGCGTAAGCGAACTGGACTTCCACTTTCTTGGCCAGGCCAGCCGCGACGATGTTCTTCGCAACGTAGCGCGCCATGTAGCAAGCCGAGCGGTCCACCTTCGAGGGATCTTTTCCGGAAAAGGCGCCCCCGCCGTGGCGCCCGTAGCCGCCGTAGGTGTCCACGATGATCTTGCGGCCGGTGAGACCCGCATCGCCCATCGGTCCGCCGGTGACGAACCGGCCCGTGGGATTCACGTGGATCTTTGTGTCCTTATCGAACATGTTCGCGGGAATGACCGGCTTGATGATCTTCTCGATGACCGCCTCGCGGAGGTCGCTCTGCGAGACGCTGTCGCTGTGCTGCGTCGAGATGACGACCGTGTCCACTCGCGCGGGGCGGCCATTCACATATTCGATCGAGACCTGCGACTTCGCGTCGGGCCGGAAGAAATCGACCGCCTTCGCTTTGCGAACCTGCGCATGCTTCTGCATGAGCTGATGTGCCAACTGGATCGGCATGGGCATCAGCTCGGGCGTCTCATCGCACGCATAGCCGAACATCATGCCCTGGTCGCCGGCGCCGCCGGTGTCCACGCCCATGGCGATATCGGGAGATTGCGGCTTGACGGCGGAAAGAATGCCGCACGTCTCGGCGTCGAAGCCGTATTTGGCGCGGTTGTAACCGATGTCGTTGATGACGTCGCGGGCGATGCGCTCGTATTCGAGGACGCCGCGTGCTTCCTTCTTGATCGTGATCTCGCCGGCAATGACCACGAGGCCGGTGGTCAGCATGGTTTCACAGCCGACGCGCCCCATCGGGTCGTGCGCGAGCACCGTGTCGAGCACGGCGTCGGAAATCTGGTCCGCTATCTTATCGGGGTGGCCTTCGGAGACGGATTCCGAGGTAAACAGGAACTTCTCATGCGCGTGTGCCAAAACAGTGTCCTCCGGCTAAATGTAGGGCAATCAGTGAGTTCTATTGCTCTTTCGGTGTAATCGAAGTTGCCAACGCTAGCATGTGCCGCTCGGCGTTGTCAATCTTCTGCCTTGAAAGGCCTCAAATCGAGGTTGAACGGCGTATTACGCGGCTGAAATCGCGCGAGAAGCGCGGGGGAGGCGGGTAGTGGCTCAGTTTGCGAGATGTTGATCGACCACTTGTCGGGTAATCCGAGATTCGTCGGCTAACTCCATGGGCGAACCGGCGTCTATATCACTGCGATGGATCACGAGAGGAAGTGATCCAGAGGAGTACCCGATCGGTCCCACAATCTGAGCATAGCCTTCAAGGAGAACGTATGATATCCCGCTCCCGTGTAGCATTTGCGCTTCTGTTATTTGCGTTTGCGCCCCACGCGATGTACGCCGCCGGCGGCGTTGCGAGATCGGATACAGAGTATTCCAGGCACTTCGGCGCCCTGAGCACACTCTCGGTCGCCGTCGCCGAGGCCATGCCGCCCGAGCAATACGCCTTCCGCCCTGACCCCGGATCCATGAGCTTTGGTGAAGTGATGTCGCACATTGCGACAACCAACTATGCCTTCTGTGCCGGTTTGAAGGACTCCGCTCCTCCTGATACCCCAGTACCTAGCGACAAGACCGCTGTCGTAAAATTTCTGAGCAGTTCTTTCGAGTACTGCTCTGCCGCGATCTCCAACTTGAACGACGAGCAGCTCAGTAACTTGCACAATTCTCCTGACGGCAGGATGTCCGGACGGGATGTGCTGCTCGCTCTTTATGTGCACGTGGCACATCATCGCGGCCAGGCGGAAGTCTACCTCCGCGATAAAGGCATCACGCCTCCGTCCTACAGGGTCTGAAGAAGCGCTCCGTGACTGTGAATCTTCTCGAAGTCACTGAACTGCTGTGCGTCGTAGGTCGAACTTCAAAGGCACCCTAGCGTCCTATGCGTCCGCCTGAAGAGTGAAGTACTACTTCAAATCTCCGGTAATCCGACTGATCGGGAGTTACCGGAGAAGTGAAGTACCGGAGCGCCAGGGTTCGGTTACGGGAGCCGAGCTCCGCTCCTCCCGAAGCCCACTTCTTGCCTCGATGAAGGAGGAGCGGCAAATCGTCAGTCGCGCCTAGTTGCCTTCCGCTTTCGATTCATTGCGAGGTGAATGCTTCTGCAACACGGAAACCAGGAGACGCCCGGATGAAGGAACCCGCGCTTCTCCACCGAAAATTACCTGCCTTGCCGTGAACTTGTGGCCATAAACGTCCGCAGTGGCGTCGTCATCCGGCCGAAGAGTGGAACCTTCGAGCGAGATGCCGGCAAAGAGACCGCGCGAACGCGAGTAGCTGAGGATCTCCGCTCGCATGTACGCATCGGTGTTTGCCGCGGCGTCACGTCCCACGGGACCTGCCGCTACGGAAGCATCGGCGCCCAACTTGACCTTGCTGTCAAGAATGGAACTCGCGCCTCTGTGATTCATGACCAACAGGACGAGGTCGGTAGCCTGGCCGCCGATTTGAAGTCCAATGCTGCCGCCTTCCAGCGCGTACATTGCAGGCGCGCCCCACGGTCCCTGAAAATCCTTCCCTGTTCGGCAAACCATCGCTCCGCGGCCGTAGCTTGCGCCGACCACGAACGCCGCCTTGAGAACGGATGGGAAAACAATGACGCACTCGGCTTTCTCGAGTACTTCCTGAGGGATGTTCTCGGGTGTGTTCATGATTTCCTGCATCACGATGCCGGCATTTTGCAGGCGCTTTTGTTCTTTGTTGGCCGCAAAGAGTGGTGCGGTTGCGACCAGTCCCAAACAGACAACGAGAATTGATTTACGAATCATCTTTGACCTCCAGGGTCAGAATTGCGGCTGCGGAAGTTGGCTCTCTCCGAAACCTTTGTGAGGGCGCTTTAGACCGCGCCATTAGCCGGGGAAGCTCGCGTATTGCAGTCACTTCTCGAACTATCCCCAACCGAAGACTTCCGCTAAGTTGTTTCCCTCGCACCGGCGACAAGGAGAGCAATTCCTCCCACCAACGCCAAGCCTCCGAGTATCGGAGGAATAGGAATTCGTTCCTGCGTGTCTGCCGTGGCGTGGATCGGCCCGACATCGATGACCTTTTCTTGACGCGTGTACGTGATGCCTTGATAGGCGAGGGCCAGCGCACCCAGAACGATCAGCAGAATCCCAGCTATTGAGATTGGTTTCATATTTTTGGCTCCGTGATCAGGAGACGATCCTTCGACCTTGGAGGACCCTGATGAGAATGGTCACAACGGCCAGTAGCAGCAGAATGTGGATGAAGCCACCCAGCGTGTAAGAAGTGGCGATTCCCAATGCCCACAAAACAAGCAAGGCTAGAAAGATCGTCCAGAACATTTTGTTCCCCCATTCCTTCTTTCGCGTGCAGGTGTGAAGCCGAGGCGATTAGGCTGAACCGGGCGGACTGATCTGCGAAACAGCTCTGCTGCTCTCCTACACAACCCTATGCTAGACGCATCGCGAAAGGATATCTGTCCCGTTGCGGACACATCCGATTTCGGCGTTCGGGCTGCCTATTTGCGTTACACAACCATGGTGAAGTGCTACAATGGGCCTAGCTCACGGATTCCCAACATGGGCTCCGCCCCAAGCCGTATGCAAACAAACAAAAAGCCTACCTTTGATGCCCAGGTGTTTCTCGATTCAGCCGGCGTGGCAAGAAAGATCGTCGAGTTTCCCAAGAAATCGACCGTCTTTGCGCAAGGCGATCCAGCCAACGCTGTCATGTATATTCAACAAGGCCGCGTGAAACTATCGGTGGTCAACGGGGTTGGCAAAGAAGCGGTCGTGGCGGTTTTGGGGCCTGGCGACTTTTTCGGAGAAGGTTGTCTTGCGGCGCAGCCGATCCGTATCGGGGCGGCGACGACGACTATGCCGACCACGGTACTCGTCATAGACAAGAATGAGATGATTCGCGTCCTTCATGCCGAACACGAGTTCTCCGACCGTTTTATCTCTTATATGCTCACAAGGAACATCCGGGTTGAGGCGGATTTGGTCGATCAACTGTTTAATTCTACTGAGAAACGGCTGGCGCGAGCTCTCCTGCTGCTTGCTCGATACGGAAAAGACGACAAGCCTCAGAGGGTTCTTCCGAAGATCTCGCAAGAAACGCTGGCAGACACAATCGGTACGACGCGCTCGAGAGTGAATCTCTTCATGAACAAATTCAAGAAGATGGGCTTCATTACGTACAACGACGGCCTTCAGATCAACAGTTCCCTTCTGAGTGTTGTGCTGCACGACTGACTCGCAACATTCGTATACGGCGATAAAACTCACCCGCCCAAGAGTGTACTGAACAGAACAGCCCCAGATCTTGGCTGATTCTATGATATTCGTGGGATTGGCGAGCCAGGGACGCTGCGATTGAACAATTGACTTCAACGGAAGCTGATTCCATCAAAACCACACTGATCTTTCCGCCTGCGTCTTACAAACACTTAGCCGCGGCCCTGCTGGCCGGGCTTGCGCTGCGCCTGTATTTTGTCTTTCATTTCTCACCTTACGCAGGTGACACGAAGTTTTATGAGGAACTAGCACGCAACTGGTTGGACCACGGCACGTATGGGCTGTTCGTCCACGGCCAATTCATCCCCGTCGACATGCGGATGCCGGGATACCCCGCATTTCTTGCCGCCATTTACGCCGTGTTTGGGCGGGCAAACAAAGCAATCATGCTTGTTCAAGTGGCCGTCGATCTGACGACCTGCATCTTGGCCGCCCTAACTGCCGCGCGTCTTGCACCTGCCGCCAAACGAAATCTTGCGGCGACTGCCGCTCTGTGGATGGCCTCGCTTTGTCCATTCACCGCAAACTACAGCGCAGTTGTGCTCACCGAGGTTCTCGCCACATTCCTGACGATCCTTGCAATTTTCGTTTTCGTCTGTGTCCTTGGACATCCCTCAATGGATCGCCCACTCGGTTCATTCACCAGGCGCTCTCTCCTTTCCGCTGTCGGATGGTTTCTGCTCGGCGGAGTGGTCGTGGGAGCGGGAACTTTGGTGCGCCCGGAGGCGCCCCTCTTACTTATCGCAATGGGCATGGTCCTTTGTGTCCGCTGGCGCCGTCGCCCTGATTGGTTGAAGCTGGCTCTGGCGGTCTCGTGGATGGCCGTCGGTCTACTTCTGCCTTTGATGCCCTGGGCCGTCCGGAACGCACGGACAATGGGCCGAATCGAATTCCTCGCTCCACGCTATGCAGAGACTCAAGGTGACTTCATTCCCCGCGGCTTCTACGCGTGGACTCGAACATGGATGGTGCAATTTGAGGATGCTTATCTTGTGTCATGGAAGTTGGGGAAGGCTCCGATCCCCGTCGAAACGCTGCCCGTCTCCGCGTTCGATTCTGCGGCCGAACGCGTTCGCGTCCAAGCACTGTTGAGCCGCTACAACAGCGATTTGAAAATGACGCCTACGCTCGATCACGAATTTGCGCTCCTCGCGCGCGAACGAACGGCGCGGCATCCCATGCGCACATATCTTTTCATTCCTATAACTCGAGCGTGGACGATCTGGTTTACACCGCGGATCGAATTGCTCCCGTACTCGGGGAAGCTCTGGCCGCCGGGGGAGAAGTGGCGAGACAATCGAATGGATTTCGGCGTGACGTTTGGGTTCGGAATCTTGAATTGCATTTATCTGGGACTGGCATTTATGGGCGCGTGGCGTTGCCGCACCCATCCAGCGTTGGCTTTGCTGATTACTTTCGTCGTTGTCCGCACAGCTTTATTGACGCAGTTGCAAACCGTCGAGCCGCGCTACGTGATCGTTTGCTTTCCTGTGGTTTTGGCCCTCGGCGCTTCAGCGTTTGCAATTCCTCAGCGGGACGGCTCTGCTGCTAGCCAATCCTCTCTTGCACTCACTCCTGTCGCGTAGGTCCAAGGCCCGCCTGTTGTCTGCCCGTGTGAAGCAAGTGTCCTCCGGCTAAATGTAAGGCAATCAGTGAGTTCTATTGCTCTATCGGTGTAATCGAAGTTAGCAACGCTAGGATGCGCCGCTCGGTATTGTCAATCTTATGCCCTGAAGGGCCTTAAATCGAGGTTGAACGGCATTATAAGCCCCTGAAAGTACTGCAAATACCGTCGTGCGCGGGGGCCGCGACCCAACATATCTCGCATTGCGAGCCCCGGCGCACCATCAGATTCATATTCATCGCGCCGTGAAGTCTCTGTAATGCTTGGACACAATAAACATCGACCTTCATTGAATAGTGGGGACCAGGGTTTACCTTAGGAAGTAACGGAGCACGAAAGATTTGGGAATGGGAATAGATGCTAAGCGAAAAACTAACCCGCATACTTCGGTCCAAGAGCCAGTTTTCCGAAGACCAAATCTCTCAGATGACGGAGAAAGATGGCTGGCGCTGGGTCTACAAGAACAAAACGCCGAAGAACGAAAGATGCCGTGAAATCTGTTTTACTGGATTCTCGGAGTCGGAAAAGAGCGACTTGTCCAGGCTGGCGATGGAAGCCGAACTAGCTGTCGTTGGATCGGTAACCAAAAACCTTTCCTTCTTGTGTGTAGGCCAGTATCCAGGGCATGCGAAGGTTGAAAAAGCTACGAATCAAGGCGTTTTGATTGTGACTCTGGATCAGATCAAGCAAATTCTACAATCTGGCGAACTGCCAGAACGCAAGTAAGGGCCAAGTCAACCTTGGAGGAATCCAACAATGAAGGCATTGCTAGTAGGCACTATCCTCGGACTGTTGGCGATGGGCGCGTCAGCTCAGACGACAGGAACTGCGCCGGACACATCCGCCTTTGGACTTCGCCTCGGCGGAATGTTTGCTCTGCCCGAATGCGCGCGTGAAACGAATGGGAGCTTGGCGCTCCTCAAGAAGTTGCATGAGGCGAACCGAGAGATGATGAAAAAGAACGGAGACGCCGACGCCCTCCGGGGTGAAGACGAGCGTTTCGCGGAACAAATTAAAGGGGACAGCCCCGAGCAGTACACCGCCATTGAGCGCTCCTCCCCATGTTTCGAGTGGCCGCACATGATCACCGATTACGTGAACGCGAACACTCCGGTCGTAACGGCGGAGATCAAGATTGAATTGCCCATCAATCAGTCGCCCGCGATCCTTAGCGGCTTAGACGTATACGGGCAGGTCGTGGATGGAACCCTCGAATCAATTTGGTTCTTCACAGGAGGATTGAAATCTCAGGATCAGGTGTTCGCTGCATTAGAGAAGAAGTACGGGAAACCGACGCGTTTTAAGGAGAACACAAAACAAAACACTTTCGGAGCTCTCTTCATGTCCCACTATGCGGAATGGCGGTTCACGAATCTCACGGTAGTATTCTGGGGAGCAACGGACAGCATCGACAGCGGCTCCGTTCAGATCGACACGAAGAAGGGTGCTGGCTACCGATCCGCCCTCCTGAAAAAGTCTCAAAATGGCCCGAAATTGTAGCAACAAAACTCTTCGAACCAGTTAGCAGAGCACCGGCTTTCCTAAATCTGAGATGTACTCTAGCCGAGGCGCTCTAGGCTGCTTCGCGGCGATGGAGCAAGTAGGCGCGGATGAACGGGTCGAGGTCTCCATCGAGCACCTTCTGGACGTCGCCGCGCTCGAACTTCGTCCGGTGGTCCTTGATCATCTGGTAGGGCTGCATCACGTAGGAACGAATCTGGCTGCCGAAGCTGATCTCGGGCTTGGAGGCGTCGAGCTTGTGGGCCTCTTCGCGGCGCTTCTCGAGCTCCTGCTCGTATAGGTGCGAGCGAAGGAGTTTCATAGCCGTTTCGCGGTTCTTGTGCTGGCTGCGCTCGCTCTGGCACTGGACGACGGTGTTGGTGGGAAGGTGCGTGATGCGAATGGCCGTTTCGACTTTGTTGACGTTCTGGCCGCCCTTGCCGCCGGAGCGGTAGGTATCGATGCGAAGGTCATCCGGATTGATGACGATCTCGATGCGGTCGTCGATTTCCGGGATCACGAACACGGAAGCGAATGACGTGTGCCGCCGCGCCTGCTGGTCGAACGGCGAAATGCGCACGAGGCGATGCACGCCGCTTTCGCCCGCCAACATCCCGTAGGCGTTCTCGCCCACGATCTGGAGCGTCGCGGACTTGACGCCCGCTTCTTCCCCGGGCGACGAATCGAGCACCGTCGCTTTCATCCCCTTCTGCTCCGCCCAGCGGAGGTACATGCGCAGGAGCATTTCGGCCCAGTCCTGGGATTCCGTGCCGCCCGCGCCGGATTTGATCGTCACGATGGCGTTGAGGGCGTCGCTCTCCCCGGCCAGAAGCGTTTTCGTCTCGAGGTCCGCCACGTATGCGTCGGCGGCGGCAAGCTCTTTCGCGAGGTCCTCGAGGATAGAATCGCGCTGCGCGGTATTCGATTCTTCCTGGGCGAGGTGGAAATAGGTTTCGAGGTCGCTCGTCTTGCTATCGAGCGCGGTCGCACCGTTGGCGCGCTCTTCGAGCAACTTGCGCTGCTGCAAGAGAGACTGCGCCTTTTCCTGGTCCCCCCAGAAATCGGGAGCGTTTATCTTCTGTTCGAGCGCGGCGATCTGTTTGCGGGCAGACTCGGCGTCAAAGATAGCTCCGCACGAGCCCGATGCGCTTCTGGAGCTCGGCGTAGCGTTGCTGGAGATCTTCGATGTGTTCAGCCATATCTTAATTCTACAGACGAAAAGCGAAATTGGAAGATCGAAACTCGGTTAGGCTTCAGGAGTTGAAGCCCTCTCAGACCTAAGGTTCCTACGGCGGAGATAGATTCCCGCCCTTCCCTCTGCTTATTGCAATTGCGAGCAGGGCGATGGAGGCAAGGACGCAGAGCCAGGCGAACCAATCGCCGAAGCGCACGTAGAGAGTCTCATCGCTGCGGAAATCGTAGGGCGCGTCAAGCTGGCCTCGAATGTCGGTCGGAAGCTGGGCTGCGAACCGGCCATAAGGATCGACCGCGACGGTGAAACCGTTGTTCGTGTCGCGAAGCAGCCAGCGGCGATTCTCCACGGCCCGCACGCGCGCCATCATCAGGTGCTGCGCCGGAGCGGCCGAGCGCCCGAACCATCCGTCGTTGGACATATTAACCAGCAGCTCAGCGCCGCCGGCCGTGAAGCGGCGCACGCGCTCCGGAAAGATCGCCTCGTAACAAATGAAGGCGCCAAATCTGCCACCGGGCAAGTTGCCGACGCTATACGTTGAGCCCGGAGTGAAATCGCCGATGTCCGCCGTCAGCTTGCCGGCAAACGTGAGCCAGCGCCGCAGCGGAACATATTCGCCGAAAGGAACCAGGCGCATTTTGTCGTAGGTGAAACTCCGCTGGCCCGAGGGACCGAGAAGCACCGCGCTGTTCGTCGCGAGCCACTTCCCCGCCGCGTCCTTTTTCCAATCTTCGACGCCCACCAGAAAATCGACGCCGGAATTCCGCGCGATCCGCTGGGCGCGCGCGGCGAAGGCCTGATCCTGAAGGCTGAACGGCGCGGGAACCTCCGGCCAGACGATCAGGCCGGGCATCCGCTTTGCCGCATCCACGCTGATCTGCTCGAGTTGGTCGAGATCGCCCGCATGCGTCGGCATCCAATCGGGTGGGTACTCGTAGGACTGAGAGAAATTCGTCTGCACCAGATGCGCGACGTGATGCGCCGCCGCCGAAGGCACGAAATATCTTCCTCCAAAAGAGATCAGGATCAGCGCCGCCGTGACGGCGAGCACTGCCTTCCACACACGCTGCCGGCCTGCGAGAACGGCGTACGCAACGAGCGAGCCGTACGCCGCGATAACGAAGCTCAAGCCGTAGATTCCAGTGACGGTGGTGAGCTGCACGAACGCGAGATTTCCGCTAGCAGCATAGCCGGTGAGATTCCAGGGGAACGCGATGATGGGCAAATGCGCGCGCGCGAATTCCACCGTCACCCACAGGAACGGCGCCAGCCCGCAGGCGAACTTCCCTCCCCTGTTCGACGCGAATGCCACGCCCCAAGAAAAAATCGCGCAGATGATTCCGCCCGCCACGCCGATCAGCGCGAGCAGGCCCGCCGACGTCCAGAAGCCGACGTTGCCGTACTGCCGCACGACGACATCGATCCACGGCAAACAGATCGGGTAGAAGACCAGCCCGTGGAGAAAGCCATAGAGCAGCGCGACCGCCGGCCGCTCGCCAATGGACGCGAGCACCAACATGCCCACCGCAACCCAGGCCAGGAGCGAGAAATTGTAGTTGGGAAATGAAACGGCTAGGGCGGCGCCGCTCGCCAGGGCGAGCAACACCCGCATGTGCCAAGAAAAGCTCATTCAGCGCTTGATGATAGCCTTGAAACCAGCGCGGTCAAGCGCGTTCCTGGCAGACTCGGCGGACTTCTCATCCGGATACGGGCCGACCTGCACGCGGTAGAAGCTGTCGGTGGAGGGAGTGACGACAAAAGACGGGAAATGCTTCTGCTGCAACACGTCGGCCATCGCCAGCGCGTCGCTTTCATGCGTCAGCGCCGAGATCTGGAGCACGACGGATCCCTTGACCATCCGCGGCACTTGAAAGCGCGCCGAAACCGGCACGGACTTGGCGCTTGCGGCGGGCGCCGGCGAAATCGATTTCGCCGCGGGCGTCGAGACGACGGGCGCAGGAGCCGCAGCGGGCGCGGACGTCTTCATGGCGGGATCAATACGGTTGTTGTTGCTCTTGGCGTAGAAGTCCCATTCGCTGTTCGCGGGCGCGGCCGGCGAGGGCGAAGTGTCGGAGTCCTTCGGCTTCACCGCGTTGCGAATGGCCGGCGCAATTCTTTCGAGAGAGTCGGCAGCGTGCACCGGCCCGCCATACTGCGTCTTGCCCATGACGTAGCCGAGCGTGAAGAAAACGCCGCACAGGAGCACGACACCCAGAAAAAGCCCGACCAGATGCCTGCTCTCAAGCACCCGGTCACCGCCGCCGCGTCTTCCGTTTCCAGCCATGAGTTCCTACTTCTTCCCCTCGTTCGGCTTTATCCACTGCGAGATAAGGTCGATCGGCACTGGGAATACGACGGTCGTATTCTTCTCAACACCGATTTCGGTCAGCGTCTGCAAGTAGCGGAGCTGGATCGCAGCGGGCTGCTTTTCCAGCACTTCCGCGGCATCCGCCAGCTTCTGCGAGGCCTCAAATTCGCCCTCCGCGTGAATGACCTTAGCCCGGCGTTCGCGCTCGGCCTCGGCCTGCTTCGCGATGGCGCGCTGCATATTCTCCGGGATATCAACCTGCTTGACCTCAACCTTCGTTACCTTGATACCCCAAGGCTCCGTATCCTGGTCAAGGATTGTTTGCAGCTTGGAGTTTACCTTTTCGCGCTCCGACAGGAGGGAGTCCAGTTCGAACTGGCCGATAAGGCTGCGAAGCGTTGTCTGCGCGAGCTGCGAGGTAGCGTAGAGATAGTTTTGCACCTGTGAAAGCGCGCGGTTGGCGTCCACGACGCGGAAATAGCAGACCGCGTTTACCTTCACGGAGACGTTATCTTTCGTGATGACGTCCTGCGGCGGGACATCCAGCGTCTCGATGCGCAGAGAAATTCGCGTCAGTTTGTCGATGGGATAGAGCACGAGCTGAAGGCCCGCGCCCTTGGGCTCCGGAAGCATCCGCCCGAGACGCAGCACCACGCCGCGCTCCCATTCCTTGATCACGTAGATGGAATTGAAAAGCCAGAAAAGAAAGATAACGACAGCAGCCGCCATCAGAATCGTCACAAAATCCATTCCTGCCTCCTTCGATGCTTGCCAGATATCGTTTGCGCCGAGAGGCGCGCCCACCTCGGAGATCGAAATTACGACTGCGGCGCCTTTGTGGGTTCCACCTGCAAAGTCAGGCCGTCCACTTTCTTGACGCGCACGCGCGCGCCCCTGGGAATCTCTTCGCCGAAAGCAGCGGCGCGCCACAGCTCCCCGTGAACGCGAACCATTCCCACCGTAGTGCCGGGAGCCACGGCCTCGGTTACTTCGCCTTCCTCGCCGACGAGCTCTTCCCTGCCGGTCGATGGCTTCCAGGTGCGCGACCGCAGGACAAGGCGCGCGAGAATAATCACGATCACGGCGAACGGAATGGCCACGCCGAGCGCCGCGCCGAGGCTCACCCCCATGCCCGTCCACGGCGATTGCACGAGCATCAGCGCACCGAGAACCATGGCGACCACGCCTCCGACGCCGAGTATGCCGTGCGTCGGATATTTGGCTTCGAGAATGAAGAGAGTCAAAGCGAGCGCGATCAGGACGATTCCGGCGAGATTCACGGGCAACAGATGCATGGCGAAGAGCGCGAGCACCAGCGCAATGCCGCCGATCACGCCGGGCGCAAACATGCCCGTATGCGTGACCTCGGTGTAGATCCCGAGTACGCCCACGATCAGGAGTATGAAGAAGACATCCGGCTGCACGACCCAGGAGAGAAACTTCTCCCGCGGGGTCATCTCGCGCGCCACCACCATCCGATGCGAGAGCGCCAGTTGCACTGTGGAGCCGTCGAAGCGCGTGATCGTGCGTCCGTTGAGCTTCGCGAACAAATCCTCTGTCGAATTGGCTTCGAGATCGATCAGCTTGCCGTCGAGCGATTCCTTCTCGCTGAAAGCTTTGGCATCGGTCACCGCCGTGGCGGCGAGATCCACGTTGCGCCCGCGCTTGGCGACGTAGCTGCGCAGGTACGCGGTGGCTTCGTTGACGATCTTCTTGTGGAGCGTGTCGTCAATCTGGATGGGCTGCCCGCCGATGGCCATGATCGGCGAAGCCGCGCCGGTGTCCGTCCCCGGACTCATCGCGGCGACGTCGGCGGAAAGCAGGATGAAGAATCCGGCGGAAGCGGCGCGTGACCCCGTGGGGTTCACGAAGTTCACCACGGGAACCGGCGATTGCAAGATCGCCTGAATGATCGAGCGCATCGACGTGTCGAGACCGCCGGGCGTATTGATCGTGATCAGGATGAGGCTCGCGTGTTCGCGGCCCGCCTCTTCGATGCCGTGGACGATGTATTCGGCGAGGATCGGCTCGATCTCGCCGTCAATCCGGAGCTCGAAGACTTTGGCGGGAGCGGAAGAATCGGACGCTGCAACAGGAGGCGCCGCTGCGCGAGTGGCGAGGGCCAGCGACATCCCGGCGACAGCGCATACAACCGGCAGCCAACGCCGCAATGACGGGACAGTCATCTCGGCCGCGTATTATAGCAGGAGTATCGAAGAGAATCGCACGGCTCAGTTCTGGACGGGCTTCGCGGGCGGCTCGGCGTAGGGCGGGCGGACGCGCAGCACCTCTTGCACGCGCGGGTCCTTGATTACCTTCGCGAAATCGGGGTCGGTCTGCGCCGAAAGAAGATTCTTGTAGCCCTCGTCTCGAGCCATCTTCAAGAAGCGAGCCGCGCGTTCGGCATCGCCCGTTTTCGCGAAGGATTTTGCGACGAGAAAGTGCAACGTCGCAGGATCGGTGGCGGTACGCTGCTGCACGATCGATCCGACGCTGCCTCTCCGCTCGAAAACTTCCGGATCGAGCGCCAGGGCCTTGCTGAAATGCTCGAGCGCCAGCCGGTAAGCCTTGATCCCGCAATAGGCGTAGCCGAGATTGCTGTACACGGTGGCCAGATTGTCCCCTCCGGCGATGGCTTTCTTGTAGTACTTGATCGCTTTGCCGTAGCGCTCCCGGCCGTATTCGACCGAGCCGAGATTGTTGATCGCGTTCCAGGATGTCTTGTCCGCACGGATCGCTTTCTTGTAGAAGCGCTCGGCTTCATCGGAGTCGCCATTCAACTGGTATGCCATGCCGGTCTTGTTGAGCAGCGCGCCATTCTTCGGATCGTCTTTTAAAAGGTCCTGGTAGGCTTTGGCGGCCCCGCCGTAGTCCTTGCGCGCCATCAGGATGTCCGCGCGCATCAGTGCGATCTCCCGCGGCGTCATCGGAGGAGTATTGGGGGCCTGTGCCGCGGAATTCTCCTGGGTGGTAGTGCCGATCGGTGCGTTAGGAACCTGCTGCGCGTGGCTTGTGCCAGCCGCGAGCATCAAAACGACGATGATGAAGAGGACCAAGCGCTTCATGGCCGGTCTCCTTGGCACCCGCGCTCGTGCGATTTTGTCTATTGTTGGGGCTTCGATTTGTCCGCGGGTTGCTTGCTTCCTCCGAAGATACCAAATATCCGGTCCAGGAGACCTTTTTTCTTCTCCTGCTCCTCGGACGGCTGCGTGCTGGATTCCTCTCCCGGTTTCGCGCCCGGAACGGCTTTGCCGCGCGCTTCATTGGAAGCGCCGAGCGGGCCGCTGGCGGCGCCGGGAGGCGCCCCCTCCGGAGGGTTCTCCCCTTTGCCGAAAAGGTGCGTCAGCCACGAGCCCTGGCCGGACTGCGCCATCGCCCCGCCGTGGAGCTGGCAATACTGTATGGGCTCGCTCCCGGAGACGAAGTATTCGCTGGCCGTCTGGGGACACGACGGCGTGGCGAGCTGTCCGGTCTGCGGATCGATCGACTCTTCCATGATTCCGGGCGGCGCTTCGAACGTCTGGGTGTTGCGATACATCGGCAGGGCCACGGCGCGCTTCATGAACTCGCCCCAGATCGGCGCGGCCGCCTGGCCGCCGGCGAGTCCCAGGTCGCGATTGTCGTCGAAGCCCACCCAGACCACGCAAAGCAGGTTCGACGTGTATCCCGCGAACCAGCCGTCACGCGAAGTACCCGTCTTGCCAGCGGCCGGCGCGTTGAATCCCATCGCCCGCACGGGATAGCCCGTGCCGTGGTCGATCACGCCCTCCATGAGGCTGGTTACCAGATACGCGACGCGCGGATCGAGCACGGCGTGCGTCGAAGGCCCGGATGATTCCTCGACGTTTCCTTCAGCGGAGACCACGCTGCGGATGAAGAGCGGCTCGGCGCGGACACCTCCTGCGGCGAACGCCGTGTACCCCGCGGCGACGTCGATCGGCGTCATCTCGTACGCGCCCAGCGCCACGGCAGGCGTGGGCTGGATGTTGGAACCGAGCCCCATCTGCCGCGCCAGATCGACCACGCGCTGATAGCCGATCAGCTCCGCGACCTTGACCGTTGCGACGTTGAGCGAATGCATCAAGGCGTCGCGGACGGTGACCGGCCCGTAATACTCCTGGCCGAAGTTGTCCGGCGTGTATTCCTTGCCTTCGAATTCGAACGTGGTGGGGCTGTCGTCCACGATCGTCACCGGCGTGACGACGGGCTGAAAGCCCTGCACGGCATTGTTGAACGCGGCCGCGTAAACAAACGGCTTGAACGCAGACCCGGGCTGCCGCCGCGCCAGCGCGTGATTGAGCTGGCTTTCGCCGTAATTGCGCCCGCCGACGAGCGCGCGAATCTCGCCCGTATGCGGATCAAGCACCACGACCGCCACCTGCGCCTCCGGAACCGGCTCGCCTTTCTTCTTCCAAGTGGCATAGCGGTGCGCGAGCAGCTTATCGATCTCCTGGACGCCGATCTGGACTGCGTCCGTGGCCGCGCGTTGCAGATCGGGATCGAGCGTCGTATAGACGCGGTAACTTTGATTCTCGAGGTCGCTCTCCGAATATTTCTCGAGCAGGTGATCCTTCACCATGTCCACGAAATACGGCGCCGAACTGCTGCCGAGGCCGCCATTGACGAACTTGAGCTTCGAATGCTTGGCGGCCGCTTCCTGCTCCGGCTTGAGGTAGCCATTTTCGACCATCTGCCCAAGCACGCGGTCGCGCGCTTCTTCTGCGCGGTCCATGTGGCGCTCGGCGGCCGAGTAGCGGTTGGGAGCGCGAATAATGCCTGCGAGAAATGCCGCCTCGCCGGGAGTCAACTCACGCACGTCCTTGCCGAAGTACGCCTGAGCGGCTTCGCCGAACCCGCGAATCGCGAAGCTGCCGCGATTGCCGAGGTAAATGTCGTTGGCATAGAGCTCGAAAATCTGCTGCTTCGAAAACCGCTCGTTGATTTCGGCGGCCATCAGGACTTCCTTCAACTTCCTCCGCCACTCGCGCTTGGTGGAGAAAAAGAAGGTGCGCGCCACCTGCATGTCGATCGTGCTCGCGCCCTGGGCCTTCTGGCCGCGGCTGACATCGTAGAATGCGGCACCGAACACGCGGACCATGTCGAGCGCGCCGTGCTCGAAGAAGCGCTTGTCCTCGGCCGCGAGCACTGCATGCACGAGCACCGGCGGCAGATCTTCAAAGCGGACGACGCGGCGCTTCTCGCGCGAGCTATCGAACAGATTGGTGATCAGCTCCGGCTCAATCGCTGCGGAATCCATCTGTGTGCCGTCGGAGAGTTGCGCGATCTGCGAAATCTCGGTTCCCGAGAAGCTCACGCGCAGCGCATTGTGGCCCTGAAAGTAAGAATCAGCGGATGGACGGATTTCGACCGAGGAGTTTGTCGCGCGGAATTGGCCCGGCGAGCCGGCCACGGCGCTTTCCTGGTACCCGGCGCGCAGCAAGTAACTCCCGAGGTCGCTCGCGCGCACCGATTCTCCGGTGAAGATGTGGCCGGGAGCGGAGTAGAGGCGCGAAGTGTTCTGAAAAACCTGTCCGGTGAGGCGCTCGTCGATCATCCGCCCAAACTGAACGTAGAAATAAGCGAAAGTAATCGTGGCGCCGAGCAGAAGGGCCAGCATCGACACCAGCAGCGCGATTCCAAACCGGGATGTCCAAAAGCCGCGGGCGACTCGAATCCGCAATCCGTTCTCCGCTCGATCCTGCTGAATTCTATGATGCGCCGGAAGCCGCGGCTGGGCGCACGCGGCACAGAGGGGGGCCGGACCTCGCCGGTTCCGGACGAACGACCCCGTACCGTTACAATACTATCCTAAATGCTGTGGTTGTCCGCGTGGGGATGAAATTGCAGCGTGAATTGATAGACCTTCAAGTCGATGGGCACGGAATAGTCGAGTCCTATTTCCACGGCCCCATTGGTAACGTTTACGCGAATATCCTCTCTCTTCGCGGGAATGCCCAGGTCCTGGGCCTTCTTAAAGATGTCGTCGCGAATATCTTCCACGCTCTTCTTGGGATAGCCGGTTAGCGCGAAGCGGGACTCGGTCTCAATCGAATCCTGCAACTGATAGCTCGCGAAGTAAACCGGAACGATCTTGACCGCGGTGAAGCCCAGCCCTCCCAGAACGATAACCGTCAGCAGGAAGTTCAGCTTCGAGCCCCCGCGCTGTCCGACATGGCTTGCTTGTGACATGGAAACGACTTGCCCTCCCGAACGGATTCTCGGTCCAGACTCTGGCTCGAAGCTAGCACGACGCCTAGCCGGCGGGCAGTCCGAGAAGAACGTTTGTTCGCGATGAGTAAACGCGGAGTTGCCGCGGCGCGGCCGCCGGAGTTTTCCGGGCGGGCTCAGTTGAACTTACCGGCTAGGATTCGCTTGCGCTGTGCAGCCGGGAAGCGTTCGATTGCGTAACGCAGGGTGGTTCGAGGAAGAGCGGAATAGTTCTTTCGTAAGAACTCTACGAGCGCTGTGCGGGACACCTTGTCCGTCTCGCGCAACGCCCAGCCCACGGCTTTATGGATTAGATCGTGCTCGTCCGGGAGCAATTGTTTCGCGATTCGGTACGTGTCGCCGGTCTCGCCGCCGCGGATAAGGACAAGAGTCGAGATGATCGCGATGCGCCGTTCCCAGAGATTGCGTGAGGCCGCCAGATGGTCGAGCATCCGCCGCGAACGCGTCTTGAGGTGCTCTCCTAGAATGTACGGCGCCGCCGTGTCAACCAGGTCCCAGTTGTTCATGGCGCGCGTATGCCGCAAGTAGAACGCGACGATCTTCTCGCGGCGGCTCTCGTCCGCACGCTCGTATTGAGCGACAAGGATGTCCAGCGCGGCGAGACGATGCTCGTGAATGGGTGAGGCCAGCAAGCGAGCCAGATCGTCGAAGGAGAGGGCTACGTAGCTGTGCGCAATCTTTCGCAGCACCGGGACGGGCATGCCGAGAAACCGGTCGCCCTCGCCATACTCGCCCTTGCCCGTCTTGAAATACTTGGCGACAAACACTGCGCGCTCGGGGTCTCCCGCCGCAGCGAGCTCACGCTCGAGCTGCCTGCGACTTGGTGGCGGACCCGGAGTATGGAGTGCCCCGGAACGACCCGTGCCACGCTTCTGCCTTTGCTTTCGAATCTCTCTGCGTCCTCTGAAAGCTAGTACGCCTTGGCGAAAATCGCCTTCTCAGCCGCAGCCGCGCCACAGTAAATGCACTTCCCGGAGCCGCCGGGCTGTTCGAGCGGGATGCAGCGCATGGTGGCCTTCGTCTCGTCCTTGATCTTCTCTTCGCACCCGCCTTGGCCGCACCACCAGGAAAACGCGAAGCCCTTCTCGACGGCCTGCTTGAACTCGCCGTAGTCGGCGGGCTCGGCCGTGTTCGCCTTGCGAAAGGCGAGCGCGCGATCGTGGAGCGCCTTCTGAACTTCATCGAGCGTTTGCTTCACGGAGGCGGCAATCCCCTGCTGCGGGACGAACGCCTTCCCTTCTTTCCCCGGACGGTCGCGCCGCGCGAGCACCACCGAACTCTTCGCCACGTCTTTCGGGCCGAGCTCCATCCGCAGCGGGACACCGCGCATCTCCCAGTCGTTGAATTTGAAGCCGGGGCTCATCCCTTCGCGCTCGTCCATCTTCACTCGGATGCCTGCATCGACGAGTTCGCGCCGGAGCCGGTGCGCATTTTCGAGCACGCTGGCTTTCTCTTCGTCGGTCTTGAAGATCGGCACGATCACCAGCTGAAACGGCGCCAGCCGCGGCGGCAGGATCAACCCCTGATCGTCGCCATGAACCATGATGATGGCGCCCACAAAGCGCGTCGAAAGCCCCCACGAGGTGGTCCAGCAGTGCTGCAACACGCCGCCCTTATCGAGATAGCGGATCTCAAACGCCTTGGCGAAATTCTGCCCGAGGTTGTGCGACGTGCCAGACTGCAGAGCTTTGCCGTCGCCCATCATCGCTTCAATCGAATACGTCTGATCGGCGCCCGCAAAGCGCTCCGCGGCCGACTTGCGCCCCGGAATCACGGGAATCGCCGCTTCGCGCACGGCAAAGTCCGTGTACACGTCGAGCATCTGGCGCGTTTCCGCTTCGGCTTCCTCGGCGGTCGCGTGCGCGGTGTGGCCTTCCTGCCAGAAGAATTCGAGCGTGCGCAGAAACAGTTTCGTGCGCAGCTCCCAGCGCACCACGCTGTTCCACTGATTGATCAGCACCGGCAGGTCGCGATAGGACTGGATCCATTTCGCGTAGGCGTGGCCGATAATCGTCTCCGAAGTGGGGCGGATCACGAGCGGCTCTTCCAGCTTTTCGCCACCGCCGTGCGTCACCACCGCCAGCTCCGGCGAGAATCCCGCGACGTGCGATTTTTCCTTCTCGATGAAGCTGCGCGGAATCAGCAGCGGAAACGCCGCGTTGACGTGGCCGGTGGCCTTGAAGCGCTGGTCGAGCGCCGCCGTGATGTTTTCCCAAAGCGCCCAACCGTACGGCCTCACGATCATGCAGCCGCGGACCGGCGCGTAGTCCGCCAGTTCCGCCCGCAGGACGAGCTGGTTGTACCACTCCGAAAAATCTTCCGCGCGCGTCGTCAGCTTCAGGTCCGACATGCTTTTTCCTGGCTCTTTTCCGTGCGGTAAGGCGGCACGCCAGCAGATTCGCGCAAGCAGCAGCGCGGTAAGCGAGTTAGGTTAGGGGACTCTCCCACCGAAGTCAATCGACGCCCACGCACTGCCACTCTCGTACCGACGTAAGAATGTCACGCTTCGGGCCGATGTGATAGATTCGGGCGACATGGCGGGATGGAAAAAGGCCGGTCTCCTGGTCGTCGTCGCGTCTCTTCTCCTGCTCCTGCTGCTCTCGTTTCTCGGGAAACTCCCCAAGTGGGCTACCAGGGCCGCGCCCTGGAACACCAGCGCGATCCAGGCCACCTTCGCGGGAGTCCGCGTGCAAGAAGTCGATTCAAGCCATGCGGCCGTGCTGCTTTCTTACGATCTTGAGAACAAGACCGATACGGATTACCGGCTCACCAACGGGCCGAACGTCGTCATCATGAGCCGTCTGGCCGCCGATGGGACCTTGAGCTCAGACCGGCCGGCGATTTTGGAGTCCTCCGCGTTTGTTCCTGCAAGGAATCGGACTCGCATCACGCTGGAACTGGCCCGGTCTTTCGCTTGGCCGGTGCAGAAGGACGCCGCTGCAGACCAGAGCTTCAGGCAACTGGTTGCCAGTCAGGTGTCCGGCCTGACCGGCTTTGTGCTCTTCGATCAGATGGCCCGATATCAAATTGAGCTCCCGACCATTTCGCCGCAGCTTGAACACCCACCTGTGGCCTCAGGACAGAACTGACCACTCGCTGTTCCCGACCGAGCCTAGAGGCCTAGGAGCCCCCCGGCCGCGGTTCGGGACCTTGAATTGCAGGTAACCAGGCCGTACAATACCGCAAATCGACAGTCTGTTGCGGAACGCCCCCCGCAACCTAAGGAAACAGCGGTTCTTATGTCTGGCGCCCTCGCATCTGTGGAAAACTCTTTCCCCGCATCCGAACGTCGTCTGCACACTCGCCAGCAGCTCAGGTCTCTGGCGTACGTGGTCCTCGACGAGGGCAACGGCGGAATCGTCCTGAACATCAGCGAGGGCGGGTTCTCCGTCCAGGCCGTCACAAGCCTGGTGGAGGATGCCCTGCCGAGCGTGCGATTTCAGTTGTCGGGGTCCCGGGAGTGGATCGAAACGGGCGCGCGCATCGCATGGCGGGGTGAATCGAAAAAGGTAGTAGGACTCGCGTTCGTTGACCTCCCCGATCAAGCGGCGGGGCAGATTAGGGAGTGGATATCCCGCGAATCTGCGCTCGACATGCATCCGTCGCAAGCACCCGGTTTCTCAAGCGAGAATGAACAGCCTGCGGCCCATCCCGCACCTGCTTCGGAAGTTATCCCAATCGTCAGCGCGGCGAGAGCAGCAGCGCCTCCGGCGGGGCGCGCTCCCAGTCGGACTCCCGGCTGGGCACAATACTCGACGCTGAGCTTGAGCGGTTCCACAGCCAAAGGAACTCCCAAGGCTAAAGGAGCGCGTCGTAACTACGCGGCCATCGCTGCACTGCTCACCTTCTTTGCACTCGGTTCAATGGTGGCTGGATGGGAATTTGGTCGCGGGGGCTGGGACAAGACCCTCCAGAAAGTTGGCAGGCTCGCCTGGCTTACCCGTGCGAGCGCACCGGAACCGGCACCCTCCGCAACTGTTGTCGCGCCCGTCTCGGAGATCGAAGTCGTGGACGCAAACAATCAGCGGTTGACGATTCCATTCGACGGCCCCGTGAGCTCGATGGTGGAAAGTCCTCGCCAGCCGATGCCAGCAAAGTTGGCCCCGCAGGCGCAGGCACGGAAGCCACAGATTGCGTTCCGCACGTGGGTTCTGACTCCGCCCCATACTGCGAGCGGGCCGTCAGCCGCGAAAGGGGCCGACAACTCAAGTCCACCGGCCGTGTCCGACTCGCCCGATAGCTCCGGCGCCATCGATCCATCCAGGTTAGCTGATTCGCGTACCTTGGCGCCTCCGCCACCTCCTCCAGCCCAGCAATTGGAACACGCCGCCACAACCTTGGAGCAGGGTGTGCTGATTCACCGCGTCGATCCCGTCTATCCGCTGCTTGCAAAGGAACAACGAGTCGAAGGAACCGTCAAACTTCACATAACCATAGGCGAGGACGGCGCCGTTCGCGGCGTCGAGCTCATGGGCGGCCCGTCGCTGCTGCTGGAAGCGGCAAGGAGCGCCGTTCGCCAATGGCTTTATTCTCCGACCTTGCTGAATGGCAGGCCGATTGAAACACAGAGGGACATCAGTCTCGTCTTCCATTTGTAGCAGTCCTCGAACGAGGATCGAGTTGCCCGAGCGTTGCCTCAGAGATTTCGATTGATGTAGATAATCAACAATTTCGATTGGACTTGGCACGCACGCGGCTTCTAGAGTTTTCACCGGAGGCGGCTCCCCAAGCGAAAGGCTCGCTGCACACGGGTTTAGGCTGCTTGCAGGACATTGGGGAGTTGCATGTCCGCGACACGCAACGACGGACTTGCGTGTCAACCCTATCGCCATGAGATAAAGAAAGGTGGGCGCGATGGCGCCACCAGGCGTCCGACTGAAACGATATCAAGATGGAATCCCGGAAATGAGCCAAAGTGCTCGAGTTGGTGACACCCAATACGTTCTGACTCTCGAGGAGATCAGTAATCTCACCCGGCAGAGCGGTAAGCCGGCCGAGACCCTCATGAACGTCGTCGCCCTGATTGCCAAACACTTTAAGACCGAGGTCTGTTCGGTTTACCTGCTGGAGCCGGACCGGGCAAACCTGGTGCTTGCGGCGACGGTCGGACTCCGCCGCCAATGCATCGGCACCCTGCGAATGGCGATCCAGGAAGGCTTAACGGGCCTCGTGGCGGAACAGGTAGTGCCCGTGGCGGTCGAACATGCAAAGCAACACCCTCGCTTCAAGTATTTCAAGGAAGCTGACGAAGAAAAGTACGAATCGTTTCTCGGCGTGCCCCTGATCGACCGCGGCGTTTTGCAGGGCGTTCTGGTCGTGCAAACAGTCGAACCGCGCGTGTTTCGAGAGGATGAGATTCGAAATCTGGCGGAGGCTGCCGCCGAGGTCGCGCCGGTGGTGAGCGAAGCGCGCACACTCGATCGCTTCATCGCTCCGATTCAGGAGCGGCTGTGGTCGCTCGCTCTGAATCTCTGGTGGAGCTGGGACCACGACTCGACCAGCCTTTTCCTCGACCTTGATCCGGTGCGCTGGACCGAACTCAATCACAATCCGATCACGCTCCTCGGCGAATTTCCGCTGGCGAGGCTTGAACGGCGGGCGAGCGAGCTACTGCTGCACAGCCGGATCAACTACGCGTACCGTCGTCACCGCGAGTATCTCGAGAAGGACCGCACATGGGGAGCGAGGCACACCGGCATTCTGAGGCCGCGCCCGGTCGCCTATTTTTCGGCGGAGTTCGGGTTGCACGAGTCGATGCCGGTCTACTCCGGAGGACTCGGCGTCCTGGCCGGCGATCACATCAAGAGCGCGTCCGACCTGGGAATTCCGCTGGTCGGTATCGGCCTGTACTACGGGCAGGGCTACTTTCGCCAATGGCTCGATAAGGATGGGTGGCAGCGGGAAGAATATTTGCAGACCGACACCAGTCAGCTCCCGATGGAGCCCGCCATCAACAAGAGCGGCGAGCCGGTGATGGTGCAGGTCGAGACGCGCGGCGGATCGATCCGCGCGAAGGTCTGGCGCGTCAACGTGGGGCGCTGCGATCTCTTCCTGCTTGATTCGAACGTGGAAGGAAACGCGCCCGAGGATCGCGAGCTCACCTCACGGCTCTATGGCGGCGACCGGCGCATTCGCATACGCCAGGAGCTGCTGCTCGGAGTCGGAGGATTTCGCGCGCTGAAGGCGATGGGGATCACCCCCGGCGTTCTGCATCTGAACGAAGGGCACAGCGGATTTGCGGTGCTCGAAGCGATCCGCACCCGTATGCAGGAGGAAGGCCTGAGCTTTGCGGACGCCGCACCCCGCGTGTCAAGAGAGGTCGTCTTCACCACCCACACGCCGGTGCCCGCGGGCCACGACCGGTTCGACGCCGGCCTCATGGAGGAACACCTCGGCCCTCTGCGGGATCAGCTAAATCTGTCCCACGAAGGCCTGATGGCAATTGGGCGTGTCGATCCATACAGCGAAGAAGAATTCACGATGACAGTCCTGGGTCTAAAACTCTCACGGCGCGCCAACGCCGTATCGGCCCTCCATGGAGAAGTCTCGCGCGCGATGTGGAAAGGACTCGCTCCAGGCAAGGCCGAGGATGCCGTTCCGATTGGTCATATCACCAACGGCGTGCACGTTCCTACATGGCTTGCGCCGCAGATGTTCCGCCTCTACGACCGGCACCTCGGGACCGGCTGGCACGAGCACAGCAGCGAGCAGAAAATATGGGAAAACATCGAGAATGTCGACGACGGCGAGCTCTGGGAAACGCACCTGAGCCTCAAATTGCAGCTTCTGGAATTCGTGCGCCGCCGCGCCGTGGACCAGGCCGTGCGCCGTGGCGAATTGTCGGAAGTCCTCGAAAGGCTCAGCGGCGTGCTCAGTCCCGACGCGCTGACGATCGGATTCGCGCGCCGCTTCGCGACCTACAAGCGGGCCAACCTTCTGATGACGGACATCGAGAAGCTGGCATCGATGGTGAACGACCCGAAACGCCCTGTGCAGTTCGTATTTGCCGGCAAGGCGCATCCGAATGACGAACCCGCCAAGCGTGTGCTACAGCAGGTGTCGGCGCTGACGCGCGATCCGAAATTCGCCGACCGGTTTGTGTTTGTCGAGGACTACGACATCAGCGTTGGGCGCCATCTTGTGCAGGGCGTCGATGTGTGGCTGAACAACCCGCGTCGGCCCCTCGAGGCTTCCGGTACCAGTGGACAGAAAGTGGTCTTGAACGGCGGCCTCAACCTCTCCGTCATCGACGGCTGGTGGGCGGAGGCGTACGACGGCCTCAACGGCTTTGCGATCGGGACAGGCCGCACCCACACGAACATGAATGTGCACGACACGCGCGACGGCGACGAACTCTACCGGGTTCTGAAGGAAGAAGTGATTCCGCTCTACTACCAGCGCGACCGCGACGGTCTGCCGCGCGGCTGGATCAAGCGCATGAAGCGGACCATCCGGACGCTCGGCTGGCGGTTCAATGCCGACCGCATGGTGATGGACTACGCGCTGAAGTGCTACGTCCCGGCCGCGGGCGGCACGTCGAGCGACATGAGCGCAACGCTATAGGCCACTGAGCGGTTGCATACGAAGCCCGAACGGAATCTCTCCTAAATCAGAAGCCATCCATTCGGCTTTCCGCTCGCTCCGGCCAAAGTCGCGCTCAGCGAGCGGTTCCGCTATAATCCGAGCTGCTTGAAAAAATCACCGCGGACGCATGCACTTCAAATGGACGTGATCGGTTAGGATGCCAGCTTTTCCATCAACCCACTCGGGCGGCGCGGCGAGAAGGGCCGAGCGGCTCGGGCATACCGCTCCGGCCGGACAGAGCAGTCCCTCAAAACAGCCTTTCTGGAAGCTTCTGCCCGATGTCTGGGTGCTCATCAAGCCGCGCCGCGGGATTCTCGCCGTCGGATTCGTGCTGATGATGATCAATCGGGTTTCGGGGTTCGTGGCTCCTTTATCGCTCAAGTACCTGTTCGACGACGTGATCGGCAAGCATCAGGGGCACCTGCTGCCGCGCATCGTGCTGGCAGTGATCGGCGCGACGATCGTCCAGGGACTCACGTCCTATTCGCTCACGCAGTTGCTTTCGAAATCCTCCCAGAGAATGATCACCGAGCTGCGCGTCAAGGTGCAGGCGCATATCGGACGGCTCCCGGTTTCGTTCTACGACGCAAACCGGACGGGCGTGCTCGTCTCGCGGATCATGAGCGATGTCGAGGGCATCCGAAATCTGATCGGCACCGGCCTGATCGACTTCCTCGGCGGAATCATCACGGCGGTCCTGGCGCTGGGCTACCTCTTGCGCGTGAGCGTTTCGATGACGACGGCGGCGTTCGTGGCCGTGTTGATCTTCGGCCTGGGGCTGAGCCGGGCGCTCAAGAAAATCCGCCCGATGTATCGCGCGCGGCCGAAACTCAATGCGGAGGTGACCGGAAGGCTCACGGAATCGCTCGGCGGAGTGCGCGTCGTGAAGGGGTATCACGCGGAGGAGCGCGAGGAGAAGGTCTTTCAAAGCGGGGTGCAGAAGCTGCTCGACAATGTGCTGCAAACTCTGACGGCAACTTCGCTGATGAGCTTTTCCGCCACGGCGCTCATGGGAATCGTCAGCGCTTCGATGATGTTCCTCGGCGCACGAAATATTCTTGCCGGCACGATGACGCCCGGATTGCTGGTTTCCTACATGGCTTTGCTCGCGATGCTGATCGCGCCCGTGGCCCAAATTGCGTCGATCGGGCCGCAGATGACGGAAGCTCTGGCGGGACTGGAACGGACTCGCGAAGTACTGAACGAACAGCTCGAGGATCAGGATCCGCGGCGCACGGAGCGCCTCGATCGCGTCGAAGGCCGCGTCGTTTTCGACGGAGTGGATTTCGCCTACGATCCCGGGAAGCCCGTGCTGCGCGGCGTCAGCTTCGAATCGGCGCCCGATACCGTGACGGCATTGGTGGGACCCTCGGGCGCGGGGAAATCGACGATCATCGGATTGATAGCCGCGTTCTATGTCCCGACAGCGGGCCGCGTGCTGGTTGACGGAATCGATCTGGCGCACGTGCGCCTCGATTCCTACCGCACCCAGCTCGGAGTCGTGCTGCAGGAAACTTTCCTCTTCGACGGCACGATTCGTGAAAACGTATCCTTTTCGCGTCCGGACGCGACCGAGCAGGAGATTCTCGCGGCCTGCCGGATTGCCCGCGTGGACGAGTTCGCCGAGACGTTCGAGAAAAAGTACGACACGGTGGTCGGCGAGCGGGGCGTCAAGCTGTCCGGTGGCCAGAAGCAGCGCGTCTCGATTGCGCGCGCGATTCTGGCGGACCCGCGCATCCTGATTCTCGACGAAGCCACTTCGAGCCTCGATTCCGAGTCGGAAGCGCTGATTCAGGAAGGATTGCGCTACCTCATGCGCGGGCGCACGACCTTCGTCATCGCGCACCGGCTCTCGACGATTCGCCGCGCCGATCAGATTCTGGTGGTCGAAGCGGGACAAATCATCGAGCGCGGCACGCACGCTTCGCTCTATGCCGCCGAAGGACGCTACTACAACCTCTATACGAAGCAGCAGGGCATCGAAACGAATCTCTTCCTCGCTCCCGGCGAAGGTGGCTCGGAGCCGGAAGAAATCCCGGGCGCGAATGCGGAAACGGACGCCTCCGGCGCGAGAGACGCGGGGCTTCCCGATGCAATTCGCATGATTCGCGAGCGACGAACTTGAGCTTCGGCACTCCCGTCACAACATCTCAAGAATATGCGAAACTGACTCGATCCCAAGGGAACGCTGTGTGCTTCGAGCCGGCGCCCGCGCAGCATCTCATGCCTGAATCCCTCTGGAATCTGGGCCAATAGAGGAGAAATGTCCGAGGTAACGATCGCAGTTCCCGGTGGCGTGGACGCGACCGACGGCCTGCCCGCAGGCCGCCGCGGCTGGGCCATGCTCACGTATTGCATCGGGCTCTCGATGTCGGTCCTCGACGGCAATATCGCCAACACGGCGCTGCCCAATATTGCGCGACAACTGCATGCAAGCCCCGCCACGTCGATCTGGGTCGTCAATGCGTTCTTGCTGGCCGTCGCCATCTGCGTGGTTCCGCTGTCGTCGCTTGTGGACATCATCGGCTACAAGCGCGTGTACCAGGCCGGCCTGGCGCTTTTCACGCTGGCGTCGGTGGGATGCTCTCTTCCACACTCGTTGAACACGCTGGTCCTGGCGCGCGTCTTCCAGGGGGTCGGGGCCGCCTGCATCTGGAGCACGTCAGCCGCAGTGATGCGGTACACGTACCCGCGCGCGGTGCTGGGACACGGCATCGGCCTCGGCGGAATGGTCGTTTTTACGTCCGCGGCCGCCGGCCCGTCGATCGCCTCGGCAATCCTGTCTGTCGCGTCGTGGCACTGGCTGTTCGCGATCAACATTCCGTTTGGTCTCTTGTCGCTCAGCCTTTCGGAACGATTCCTGGCTCCCGCCGAGGGCACGCGGCACCGCTGGGACTTGTGGAGCGCCGTGCTGAATGCCGCGACGGTGATTCTGCTGATCCGGGGCATCGACGGCGTCGGCAACCTCGAACGCGTCTCCGTCGTGGTCGCCGAATTGATTGGCGCACTCATCTTCGGCTTCCTGTTGGTACGGCGACAGATTTCCCTCGACGTCCCCATGCTGGCGATCGACCTTTTCGACCGGCCGATTTTCGCGCTCTCGAGCGCTGCATCGCTATGCACTTTCATGGGGCAGGGACTCGCATTCGTGGTTCTTCCCTTCTACTTCATCGACGGATTGGGATTCTCCCAAGTATGGGCGGGAATTCTCTTGACGCCCTGGCCTTTGGCCGGCGGCATCGCGTCTCATGTGGCGGGACGCCTGGCCGATCGCTATCCGATCAGGGTGCTTGGCACGGTCGGCATGGCGGCAATGGCCATCGGACTATTGCTGCTTGCAACGCTGCCTCCACATCCGACGGCGCTTCAGATCATTTGGAGAGCCGCTTTTGGAGGAATGGGCTTCGGTTTCTTCGGAGCGCCCAACAACAGGGCCATGGTTGCCAGCGCGCCGCGGGAACGAAGCGGGGGCGCCGGCGGCATCAGCACGATGTCCCGGCTGCTGGGGCAATCGATCGGCGTGTCCGTCGTGGCGGTCATCTTCAGCCTCTCGGCGCGGGGCGGCGCAACGCTCCACGGCGCCAAACTCGCGTTGTTGTTCGGCGCCGGGTTCTCGGTGATTTCGGGAATCATCAGCGGCGCTCGCCAACCCCACCTCCAGCCCGAATAGGCGGCCAGCGCACGGCAAGCCCCGCCAGGCTAAGTCCTAGCCGTCTCAGAACCTGATCTCACCGGGCCAGACACGCAAATTCGGTTCGATAAAAATTCCTGATGCGTCAAATCGGAAAAATCGTGGCATGCCCGGACACGCAGTTCAGGGGGAACAGCCGAACGAAAAGATGTTAAAATGCTGTCTCGCCCAGGCAGAACTTCAGGACGAACATGCGCAAGACGATCAAATCAACCTATCCGTTCCAGGGCTTGCCCAAAGCACAGGGACTTTACCGCCCGCAGCACGAGCACGACGCCTGCGGCGTCGGTTTCGTGGCCAACATTGAGGGCCAGAAGTCTCACGACATCGTGCTGAAGGGCATCCAGATCCTGATCAACCTCACGCACCGCGGCGCCTGCGGGTGCGATCCGGAGACGGGCGACGGCGCCGGCATTTTGATCCAGATTCCCCACTCGTTTTTCGAGCGCGAATGCAAGCAGCTTGGTTTCACTCTTCCACCACCGGGAGAATACGGGGTCGGAATGGTCTTCCTCCCCGTCGATCCCCAGGAACGAATTCTCTGCGAAGGAATCGTCGAGAAAACCGCGAAGGCGGAGGGCCTGAAGGTTCTCGGCTGGCGCGACACCCCGATCAACGGCGACATGATCGGGCGCGTGGCTCGCAACTCGCAGCCTTACATCGAACAGATTTTCATCCGGCGCTCGCCCGGCATGGATCAGGACGCGCTCGAGCGCAAGCTCTACGTGCTGCGCAAGGCCGCGGAAACCGCTGTCGCGGAATCCGACCTGAAGGAGAAGGAGTTCTTCTACATCCCGTCTCTTTCATCGCGCACGATTGTTTATAAGGGATTACTGCTCGCTCCGCAGATCACGAATTTCTACAAGGAGCTCTCCGATCCCGAGGTGATGAGCGCGCTGTGCCTGGTCCACCAGCGCTTCTCCACGAACACGTTCCCGAGCTGGCAACTGGCGCACCCGTATCGCTACGTGTGCCACAACGGCGAAATCAATACTCTGCGCGGCAATGTGAACTGGATGTACGCGCGGCAGTCCGTGCTGGCTTCCCCTCTGTTCGGCAAGGACATTGAAAAGCTTCTGCCCATCATCGCTCCGGGCGGCAGCGACTCCGCCATGCTCGACAACGCCGTGGAACTGCTCACGCTGGGCGGCCGCAGCCTCCCGCACGTGATGTCGATGCTGATCCCCGAGGCGTGGGACAACGATCCCACGATGCCGCCGGACGTTAAAGCATTCTACGAATACCATGCGTCGTTGATGGAGCCGTGGGATGGCCCGGCTGCTGTCGCCTTCACGGACGGACGCGTCATCGGCGCGAAGCTCGATCGCAATGGGCTGCGCCCGGGCCGCTACGTGGTCACCGCGGACGGACTCGTCATCATGGCTTCGGAAGCGGGCGTGCTCCCCATCAAGCCGGAAGAAGTGCGCATGAAGGGGCGGCTCGCGCCGGGCCGCATGCTGCTGGTCGATACAGTGCAGAAGCGCCTGATCGCGGACGAAGAGGTGAAGAAGCAGCTCGCGTCGCGGCAGCCTTTTGCGCAGTGGCTGAAGGAGAACCAGATCACTCTCGATCATCTCCCCAGCCCCACCAACGTGCAGAACACGAATCACGAAACGATTTTGATGCGCCAGCGCGCCTTCGGCTACACGGACGAGGACTTGAAGACGATCCTTCTTCCTTCCGCGTCAAAGGGCGAAGAGCCCGTCGGATCGATGGGCATCGACACGCCGCTCGCTTGCCTTTCCGACAAGCCGCAGACGCTTTTCAGTTATTTCAAGCAGACGTTCGCGCAGGTCACAAATCCCGCGATCGATTCGATCCGCGAAGATCTCGTGATGTCGCTGAACACGTACATCGGACGCGAAGGAAATCTCCTCGATGAAACGCCGAAGCAGTGCCACACGCTCAAGCTTCGCCATCCGATTATTTCGAATTGGAGGCTCGAGAAGCTCCGCAGCGTGAAATGGGGAGATTTCCTCGCCACCACGCTTTCCGCGCTGTTCCGCGTGGAAGGCGGAGTGCAGGAACTCGAAAAAGCAATCGACACGCTCTGCGAGCGCGCTTCAGCCGCAATCAAGTCCGGTTACACGCTGCTGATTCTTTCCGACCGCGGCGTCGACAAGCACCACGCGCCCATTCCCAGCCTGCTCGCGCTCTCGGCCGTCCACAATCATCTGATCCGCGAAAAGACGCGCAATCAGGTCGCTCTGATCGTCGAATCCGGCGAGCCACGCGAAGTGATGCACTTTGCACTGCTCCTCGGCTATGGCGCCAGCGCCGTCAACCCCTACCTCGCCATCGAGACGCTCGAGGATTTGTACAAGGACGGTAGTTTTCCAGCCGGCGAAGACTGGGACAAAGTTTTCAAGCGCTATATGAAGTCCGTCGATAAGGGCCTGCTGAAGACTTTCTCCAAGATGGGAATCTCCACCCTCCAGAGCTATCAGGGCGCCCAGATATTCGAGGCCATTGGCTTGAACCGGGCCCTCGTCGAACGCTACTTTACGGGAACGGCCTCTCGGATCGAAGGCGTGGGTATCGAAGTTCTGGCCCGCGAAGCGCTGATGAAGCATGAGTTCGCGATGCAGCCGCCGAGCGAATCGGAAACTGAACTTCGCGTCGGCGGTGAATATCAGTACCGCGTGCGCGGCGAGCGGCATCTTCTGAATCCGCTCACGGTGAGCAAGCTGCAGCACGCCGTCCGGCAGTCCAAGTTAGAAAGCTTCGAGGAGTTCGCGAATGTTGTGAACCAGCAAAACCGCGACCTCCTGATGCTTCGCGGCATGCTCGATTTCAAGCCGAACGGCTCGCCCATTCCGCTGGAAGATGTCGAGCCTGCAGCCGAAATCGTAAAGCGCTTCGCCACCGGCGCCATGTCCTTCGGATCGATCAGCAAGGAAGCCCACGAGACGCTGGCGATTGCGATGAACCGCATGGGCGCAAGGTCTAATACCGGCGAGGGCGGCGAGGATGAAGTCCGGTTCCATCCCGACCCGAACGGAGACCTCCGCCGCAGCGCGATCAAGCAGGTGGCGTCGGCCCGCTTCGGAGTCACCACCAATTACCTCGTGAATGCGGACGACCTGCAGATCAAAATCTCGCAGGGCGCGAAGCCCGGCGAGGGCGGCCAGTTGCCCGGCCACAAAGTGGACGAGGTCATCGCGCGCGTCCGCCACTCGATTCCGGGCGTGGGGCTGATCTCACCGCCGCCGCACCACGACATCTATTCGATCGAGGACCTGGCTCAGCTCATCCATGACCTCAAGAACGCCAACCCTCGAGCGCGGATTTCGGTGAAGCTCGTCGCCGAGGCCGGCGTGGGGACGGTGGCGGCCGGTGTGGCGAAGGCCCACGCCGACGTGATCCTCATCAGCGGCTACGACGGCGGCACAGGTGCTTCACCCATCAGTTCGATTCGCCATGCCGGCGTTCCTTGGGAACTCGGACTTTCCGAGACGCAGCAGGTCCTGGTGCTCAACGACCTGCGCAGCCGCGTGCGCCTGCAGGTTGACGGCAAACTGCAGACCGGCCGCGACGTGGCCATCGCCGCTCTGCTCGGTGCCGAGGAGTTCGGCTTTTCCACCGCGCCACTCATCGCCATGGGCTGCATCATGATGCGCAAGTGCCACTTGAACACCTGCCCGGTGGGCATCGCGACGCAGGATCCCGAACTTCGGAAGAAATTCCAGGGACAACCCGAGCACGTGATCAATTTCTTTTTCTTCGTCGCCGAGGATTTGCGACGAATCATGGCGGAGCTGGGTTTTCGAACGGTCAACGAGATGGTCGGCCGCGTCGATTCCCTGGTCCAGCGGACCGATATCGAGCACTGGAAAGCCGGGGGGATCGACCTCTCCGCGGTCCTCTACGATCCGCCGATGCCGAGCCACGTGGGACGCCGCTGCATGATGGCGCAGGATCACGGCCTTGAGAAAGCCCTGGACTACAAGCTGATCGAAATGACGCAGGAGGCCATCGAGAATCGCACTCCGGTTTCGCTCAGCTTGCGGATTCGCAACGTTCATCGCACCGTTGGCACCATGCTGAGCGGCGAGATCGCCCGCAGGTATGGCTCCGCGGGCTTGCCGGACGATACGATTCAGGTCAACTTCACCGGCTGTGCCGGGCAGAGCTTCGGCGCATTTCTGGCGAAGGGAGTGACCCTGACTCTCGAAGGCGATGCAAACGACTACGTGGGCAAGGGGCTTTCAGGCGGGAAGCTGGTGATCTACCACCCGCGCAAGTCCGAGTTCGTGCCGGAAGAAAACATCTTGATCGGCAACGTCTGCCTCTACGGCGCGACCAGCGGCGAAGCCTATTTCGGCGGCATGGCCGGCGAACGCTTTGCGGTGCGCAACTCCGGCGGTACAGCCGTCGTGGAGGGTGTCGGCGACCACGGCTGCGAGTACATGACCAACGGTTTGGTCGTAGTCCTCGGGCGGACGGGGCGGAACTTCGCGGCCGGCATGACGGGCGGAATCGCCTACGTGCTTGACCAGTTCGGCGATTTCCCGTCGGTCCGCTGCAATCGGGCGGAAGTGGACCTCGAGCCGGTCTCGAATCAGAAGGATATCGAAATGCTGTTTCAGTTGATCTCGCGCCACGGCGAGCTGACCGGCAGCCCGCAGGCGAAGTGGATCCTCGAAAACTGGGAAGCCACGCTGCCGAAGTTCATCAAGGTGTTTCCACACGAATACAAGCGAGTGCTCGGCATACCCCGGGTTGCTCCGGCCGTCTTGGCCGCTCAGGCCGGGAAACATTCGGGCGGGCAGGTGATCCGTGGGTAAGGTCACAGGCTTCAAGGAGTACACGCGAGAGACTCCGACGCGCCGCTCCGTCGATGAGCGCGTCAACGACTACCGGGAAGTCTATCTGCCCTTCCCCGACGACAAAGTGCGCACCCAGGCGGCGCGCTGCATGGATTGCGGCATTCCCTTCTGCCACACCGGCTGCCCGGTGAACAACATTATTCCGGATTGGAATGATCTGGTCTATCGCGACCACTGGCAAGAAGCGATCCGCGTGCTGCACTCGACGAACAATTTTCCGGAATTCACAGGTCGCATCTGCCCGGCTCCTTGCGAAGCGGCCTGCGTGCTCGCCATCAACGAGCCGGCCGTCACCATCAAGATAATCGAAAAGACGATCGTGGAACGGGCGTGGAAAGAAGGATGGATCAAGCCCGAACCTCCCGAGACGCGCACCGGCAAGCGTGTCGCGGTTGTTGGGTCGGGACCGGCCGGACTGGCGGCTGCCCAGCAACTCAATCGAGCGGGCCACCTGGTTACTCTGTTTGAGAAAGCGGACCGCATCGGCGGCCTCCTGCGCTATGGCATTCCCGACTTCAAGCTGGAGAAGCGCATCCTCGACCGCCGGCTCGAGCAGATGGCGGCCGAGGGAGTGGTCTTCAAGACGAACGCCCACGTCGGCGGCAACGTGCCCGCCGCGGATCTTCGCAAGGAATTCGACGCGATCCTGCTGGCGGGTGGCGCGGAAAGCCCCCGGGACCTGAAAGTGCCGGGCCGCGAGCTCAGGGGAATCCATTTCGCGATGGAGTTTTTGCCTCAGCAGAATAGAAGCGTCGCCGGCGATAACGTCCCGCAACAGATTCTGGCCACGGACAAGCGGGTCGTGATCATCGGGGGTGGAGACACGGGTGCGGATTGCCTCGGCACATGCCACCGGCAAAAGGCGAAGTCGGTATTGCAATTCGAAATCATGCCCATGCCTCCCGCGGAGCGCGCACCCAGCACTCCCTGGCCTCTGTGGCCGCTTCAGTTGCGCACCGAGAGCGCTCACGAAGAAGGCGGCGTGCGGGATTGGGCCGTCAACACAACCAGCTTCACGGGCGATGCCCACGGCAACGTGAAGCAGCTGCATGCCATCCGCGTGGGCCCGCCGCCCAAGTTCGAGCCCATTCCCGGAACTGAATCTACGATCGACGCGGATCTCGTCCTTCTCGCGCTCGGATTCACCGGCCCGGTGAAGCAGGGCATGCTGGAGCAGCTCAGCCTTGAACTGGACGCTCGCGGCAACATCGCCACGAAGGGAAACTACATGAGTTCGGTGCCGGGCGTCTTCGCTGCCGGCGACATGCGCCGGGGCCAGTCGCTTGTCGTCTGGGCGATCGCGGAGGGCCGCAGCGCCGCCAAAGCGATCGACGAGTACCTCACCCGCCCGCGCTGAATTTCCTCCGCCGATTCAAGCGCCGCTACGCGCGTTCGTCTACTGCAGAATCCATGTTCCCGTTTTCTCGGTAAATCGGAAGCCGTAGAGCGTGGAGTGCCCGTCGCGCTCCTCGCGGCGGACGCAGCGGGCCGTTCCCACGGGCTTAGCGGAGCCCTTCGCGAGATAAACCTCCACGACGGAGTCTTTTTGAAGAGGCGCTGCGCATCCGCAGGCAAATCCGCTCAGACTGACGTTCTCCGCCTCGGTGACTTCCTCGAAATTAGTTCCATTCACGTCGGTTCCGCGCAGCTTCAGTGGCACTTTGATTCGCACGCGAATTTCGCTCCGCGGAATCATGGTGTGCCTTTTCACGGTCGCCAGGCGGGCCTTGAGCGCGTCAAAATCGATCGGCTTTTCAAAAAATGCCGCCGCGCCCAGCCTCCGGCACGCTTCTTTCATTTCCTCTCCCGTCTCGCCGCTGATGACGAAGATCGGAACCAGTTGCGTCTGGCTGAACGAGCCGAATGTACGGCACAGGTCGAAGCCCGAAAATTTGGGCATTCGCAGGTCCAGCAGGATGACGTCGGGCTTGTGCTCCAGGGCAAGGGCGAGCGCTTGTTCGGGGTCATCGGTGTCGATGATCTCGTAGCCCTCGGCGAGGTTCAGGCGGAACAATCGGCGTATTGCTTCGTCATCGTCCACGATCAGCAGTCTTCGCACGTCGCGCTTGCCCCCTATCGCCTGTCGCCCGCTTCGTTTCCGGCGAGCACCGGAGCTTCTTTCGCGGCAGCCGGGCTCCCTTTGCCGCCATCCAGCACCTCGCGCACTTTCTGGATTAAGGTTTCTTCTGTGAACGGCTTGTGAAGCAGATGCGTGCCCGGATCGAGCACTCCGTGATCCGCAATTGCGCTGTCCGTGTATCCGGACATGTAGAGCACTTTCAATCCGGATTGGAGCTGCCCCAGACGCTCGGCGAGCGCCCGCCCGTTCATCCCGGGCATGACGACGTCCGTCAGCAGGAGGTCAATCGGCACCTTGCGCTGCTCGACGATCTGCAACGCTTCGGCTCCGTTCGCGGCCGCCACCACGCGGTAGCCGTGTTCCTCAAGCAGCGCCTGCGCCAGCTTTCTCAGCGCGTCGGCGTCCTCAACCACGAGCAGCGTTTCCGCTCCCTGAAGGGCTTCGACCGGGGGAGCGAGAGCTTTCGCCTCGGCTACGGCTTCCTCAATCCGCGGCAGGTACACCTTGAACGAACTTCCCTTCCCCACTTCGCTATCCGCCCAGACATACCCGCCGCTCTGCTTCACCACTCCATACACGGTCGCAAGGCCCAGTCCCGTGCCCTTGCCGCGCGCTTTCGTGGTAAAGAAAGGCTCGAAAAGATGGGCGAGCGTGTCCGCGCTCATTCCGGTGCCGGTATCGGTCACGGAGAGCATCACGAAGTCCCCCGGTTTGGATCCCGGGTGGTGGTGCGTGTACGCTTCGTCCAAGATGACGTTGGCCGTCTCGATCGTCAGCTTGCCGCCTTGAGGCAAGGCGTCGCGCGCGTTCACCGCCAGATTCATCAGAACCTGTTCCACCTGGCTCTGGTCCGCCTTCACGCACCCGAGCCCGGGATCAAGACTCAGCACGAGTTCAATGTCTTCGCCGATCAGGCGAGGCAGCATCTTTTCCATGTCCGAGAGCAGCGTGTTCAAATTCAGCACCGCGGGCGCCAGCACCTGCTGGCGGCTGAACGCGAGAAGCTGGCGCGTGAGCGAAGCCGCCCGCTGCCCCGCCTTTTCGATTTCTTCCGCATGCTCGAATAAGCCGTTTCCGGCGCCCAGCCTGCGCTTGAGGACCTGGCTGTAGCCGATGATCACGCCGAGCAGATTGTTGAAGTCGTGTGCGATTCCGCCGGAGAGCCTTCCGATGGCTTCCATCTTTTGAGCCATCCGCAGCTGGCGCTCCAGCAGGCGCTGCTCGGTGACGTCCTCCGCAAACACCTCGATATAGTCCCCCTCCTCTCCCTCGTTCTTCACAAGGCGGCCGCTGCAGCGCGCCTTGGCGAGTGTGCCGTCCTTGCGCTTCCATTCGATTTCGACGTCCCTGAAACTCTCCTGGCTGGCAAGCAAATCGAGGATGTGCTGGTGCTGCTGCGGATCGCTGTAGAGATCGGTAGCCACATTCAACCGCAGCAATTCGTCTTGCGACTCGTATCCGAGCATCTTCTGCAGCGCGGGGTTGACGCGGAGCAGTTGCCCCGCGGCGCTCGCGCGATAGATTCCGTACGGGGCGTTTTCAACCACGGAACGGAAACTGGCTTCCGAAAGGCGCAGGGCTTCGGAAGCACGCTTTCGTTCGGTGATATCCCTGTTAACAATCACGAGCTTTTCCGGCTCGCCCTTCGCATCGTGGATCACGCTCGAAGCCGACTCCAGAACTCGCCACGATCCGTCTTTGTGGCGCATCCGGTATTCCAGGCTGACGCCGATGCCGGTTCGGCGCGACTCATCGGCCGCGGCCTTTACGCGCGCGCGATCGGCGGGATGCACCTGCTCCAGTGCGTGCGATCCCCTCAGTTCTTCGCTCGTGTACCCCAGGATTTTCCGATAGGCCGGGCTGTTGTAGAGTCGCCGCCCGTTCATGTCCACAACAGCGAGCATGTCAGCCGCATTCTCGCTGACCAGATGAAACAACTCCTGTTGCTCGACGAGTTGATTTCGGATTCTGTGGATTTGCAGTTGCTGGTAGATCGTGTAGATGTCGAAAATTAGAACCAGTCCCACCAAGCCGCGCACGGCCTGAGGAAGAGAAAACAGCGCTAATTTATCGTCAGAACTCCAAAACCCGGGGAAGATGAACGAACCCAACCCTGCCGTCAAAAGCAGCGTAACGATGACTGCGGATGCCCACAGCCACCATTCGCGTCTCTCGATTCGGCGGAACTTTGCATAGGTCCCGTCTTGAAGCGGGTCCTGTATAAGCGGGGGGCCGCTTGATCTGCGCCACTGCACGGAGGCTCCTGCCGGGATCTGCTGCTCCACCGTGCGCCCGGAACGCACGGAACGAATGAGCGCCGCTGGCTCTCGGCGGCATTTCGGTCCCAATTGCACGATGAGAACCACTGGCTGGCCGATGACGAGCGGACCGTAAGTTCTTGAAATGACAGGCCGACGAAAGACGGGCTGCGGCCCACATCGGCACCTTGGATATTTTCGGTGCTAAACCTGGCTCGGTCTTAATGAGGAATTCCAAATCGGCACGAAATTCAAAATCAGGGATTGCCCCTGCTCGGAATTGTAAGCGCAAATACTCTCCATTAGACGATTCGTCACATTTCATAACTCTCACCCACGAGAACGGTTTCGAGACCTTCAGGCATGGGAAGATGCTTGTGGCGGTACAAGAAAATGCACGTAACCAAGCCTTGCCGAATCATCGCTGTCCTGGGCACGCGGCCGGAAGCCATCAAACTGGCTCTCGTGATTCACGAGCTGCGTCGCCGCTCGGACGAATTTGAAACCGCGGTCGTGCATACGGGCCAGCACCGCACGATGCTCGACCAGGCCCTCCAATACTTCAAGATCAAGCCCGACTTTGACCTGGACGTCATGCGTCCCAACCAGACGCTGAGCTCGCTCACGGGGCGCGTCATCGATACGGTCGAGAACGCCTGCCGCCGCTTCAATCCCAATATCGTTTTGGTTCAGGGAGACACCACGACGGCCTTCGCTTCGGCTCTGGCCGCCTACTACTGCAAGATTCCGGTCGGTCATATCGAGGCGGGGCTTCGCAGCCACGACATCTACAATCCGTTTCCCGAGGAAGCCAATCGGCGGCTCGTATCGGTCGTAACCGAGATTCACTTCGCGCCCACCGCGCTGTCTCGCGATGCCTTGCTGTCGGAGGGTGTGCCGGCTGAGAAGATCGTGGTGACGGGAAACACGGTCGTGGATGCGTTGCGCGGGCTGAGCAAGCTAAACCATTCCTGGGAGAACACTCCGCTCGCCGGCATTCCCACCGATCATTGCCGTCTGGTGCTGGTGACCTCCCATCGCAGGGAGTCGTGGGGCAGCGACCAGGAGCACATGTGCCTCGCCCTCAAGGATCTCGTAAGGCGTCACGAAGACATTCGCGTCATTTACCCAGTCCACATGAACCCCAACGTGCAAAGCACGATCAACGCGCTCCTGGGGGGAGTCGAGCGCATTCACCTCACCGAGCCGCTTGACTACATCACTTTCGTGAGCCTTCTCCGCCGCTGTTTCCTCGTTCTCACCGATTCGGGCGGGATTCAGGAGGAAGCCCCCACGTTCCGGAAGCCGGTGCTGGTTCTTCGCAAATTGACGGAGCGCCCGGAAGCGTCGCAGTTCGGCATGGCCAAAATCGTCGGCATGTCGCGCGAAGGAATCGTCAACGAAGCGGAGCGTCTCCTCACCGACCCGGAGGCGTACCAGGACATGTCCGAGGGCGAGAATCCCTACGGTGACGGCAAGGCCTCGGAGCGAATCGTCGAGGCCATCATTCGCTGGCACCACGGAAAGACGCCCTTGCTCGAGCCGGAGAAGCAATTCAAGCTGCCGCCGAGGCCTCATCCCCGGCGCCGCAAGACCGACGTTGCGGAACACGCGAGGGAAGCCGTTCCCGAAAAAGTCCGTTCGTAGCCTTGGCCGCCTAAGATGATTTACTGCCTCTTCGCCATTGTCGCTCTCATCTCCATCTACACGGTGCGCCACTATGGCTTCACGCTCAACCGTCTCTTCGGATTTCAGCGCCACCCCTATATCGACATCGATACGGCGGAATGGCCGAAGGTGACCGTGCTGGTAGCGGCACACAACGAGGAAAAGGTCATCACAAACATTCTGGCGGCTCTGATGGCGGTCAATTATCCCCCTGAAAAAATGCTGGTCGTTCCAGTCAACGACCGTTCGACCGACCGGACGCGCGAAATCATCGACAAGTTCTCCGGCGAACATCCGGGCCGCATCCATGCCTTTCACCGTCAGGGAGGGAAAGGTGGCAAGGCGGCCGCGCTCAAAGACGCGATGGAGCTGGTCGAGACCGAGGTAATCCTCATCTTTGACGCCGACTACATCCCGGGCCGTGGATTGATCAAGCAGCTCGTGGCGCCGTTCTTCGATCCCGATGTGGGCGGCGTGATGGGGCGCGTGGTCCCACTCAACGTTGGGACGAATCTGCTCACCCGGCTGCTCGACCTCGAACGATCCGGCGGCTACCAGGTGGACCAACAGGCGCGCATGAACCTACGCCTCGTGCCCCAGCATGGCGGCACGGTGGCGGGCGTGCGGCTCAGCGCTCTGCGGGAAATCGGCGGCTGGAACGACAACTCGCTCACCGAAGATACCGATCTCACGTTTCGTCTTCTGCTGGCCGGCTGGAAAACCGTGTACCAGAATCGCTCGGAATGTTACGAGGAAGTTCCCGAGACGTGGCCAGTGCGCATCAAGCAGATCATGCGCTGGGCCAAGGGTCACAATCAGGCACTGGTCGCCTACGGTTTCCACCTCCTCTTCGGAAAGCATCGCGCAACTTTCCGGGAGCGCACGGACGGCGTATTGCTCCTCGGGGTCTACGCCATGGCCCCTCTGACCATGATCGGGTGGCTCCTGACCCTGGCTCTCTTCTACGAAGGAATTGCTCCTCTTCACGGCGTCATCGCGCTGCTGGCGTTCACTGCCTACGCCGCGACGGGGAATTTTGCCGCGTTTTTCGAAATCGCCGCGGCGGCCCGGCTCGACTACACGCGCCAGCGCATCTGCCTGCTCCCGTTCCTCGTGCTGGGATTTGGCGTAAGCATCTTCTCGGTCTCGCGTGCGGTGATCTCTCAATTGATGGCCCCGCTCACCGGAGCCCAGTTCCATTGGGACAAGACCGAACGCTTTCGGACCACGCCGTGAATCCCCCGCTTGCAGCTCTGGTTCTCGTTGCGCTCGCGGGCGCGATCTTCATGCTTCCGCTGCTGCCCGCAATCGTCGAACTGCGCTTGAAGCGCGACGCACAACCCCTGAACGTCATTCAGCAACACGCCGGAGAGATTCGATACTTCGCCAACGGCTTCCGCAAGGTAGCGGTGGAGTTGCAGGGCCCGCTGCGCGACTGCGTCGCCTTGGGCACCACCGCAGCGGGCAAGTTGCCGGATGGCGACGAATACCTCCTAATCGGACGCGTCGACAAGGAGACTTGGACGCGAGGCGGAAAACCGCTGGCAATCTGCCGCGTGGTTGTCGCTGCGGGAGCAGACGCCGCCCTTCCAGATGGAATGACGTTCGTGAAGGAAATCTACGCGGCGGGCCAGTTGATCGGCGGGAACGGCAACACCTACCGCGCCATCCTCGGAGAAAAAGACGTTCGCTTGCAGCGCACGAGCAAAGTAACTCGCTGGGCGCACGCCGTGGGGGCTTTTCGTGCGGAACACGATTGCGACCTGTATGGACGCGTCTCCTCGGATCGGGAGATCGACCTGCAATCCGGCTGCGTCTTCCAGCGCCTGAACGCGCCTCGCATTTCTTTCGGGGATGCGGCTGCTGACTTCGGCCAAGTCACCTCCGGCGCGCCCGATGCCGTTGCCGGTCCTCAATCCTCGTCTGCGCCGGCCGGCCGCACGCTGTACGACGAAGACCTCGACATTCCCCCGGGCGCAGTCATTCCCGGCAGCATCGTGACTCGCGGCAAGCTGCGCATCGGTGCAGGCGCTCGAGTGCTCGGTAGCGCCAAAAGTGACAGCGCCATGATCGTCGATGCCGGCGCATGCGTGGAAGGCAGCCTCATCAGCGCCGCCACGATGCACATTGGTCGTGACTGCCGCGTTGGAGGCCCGGTCGTTGCGGAGCGTGGCATCGTCGTGGAATCGGGGACCCGGTGCGGCGCCATTCACGCACAAACCACGGTTAGCGCACCCACGATCGAAATCGAAGAGGGTGCGCTGGTTTTCGGCACGCTGTGGGCGCGAGACGAAGGGCGCGTGGTCCCCAAAGCATGAAGAAACGAAGCCCCATCGTCGTCGCCGCTGCGCTTCTCCTGTTGGCCGCAATCGCATGGCTCGTGCTGCGTCCCCGCGATCATTTCAGCCCCGGAGCTGACCGCCTGATTCTTTTGGTTCCCGATGAAACGAGCTTTTCCAATCCGCGCGTCACGGTCTGGCTGGATGCCGCAAGCGAAGAAGGGCTCCATGTCGTAGCCATGCACGATTCCGCTTTCCTCCGGCCTGTCTTTGGCAGGCCGCCATGCGCGGGCGTGATCTTGCCCGACTCGATCCACGAGCGGGCCAGCGATTTGCTGGTCGGCGCGATCCGCGACTACGTGGCCGCAGGCGGAAATCTAATGCTCGTTTATGATGCCGCGACGGAGTCGCTGCAAGGGTATTACCCGGGGGACCGTTCCCGGCTCTCGGAACTCGCGGGCGTTGATTACGCCCTCTATAAGACGCTGGGTGGCGCAATGATTCGCTCGGGTGACGTCAGCGGGACGATCCCAGCGATGGACCAGCTGGGGATCCCGCCCGGGAAATACTTCCCCTTCTCGGCGGAATCGGCGAAGTCGAAACCCGCGAGCATCGACACCCTCGAGGTCCAGATTAGGCGCTACCAGTACGGCAATCTGGAATACCCCAGTTTCGTCACCTCGGGAGACTATGCGGGCCAGGTCCTGCTCCGCTCAAGCGCGGGCATCGCTGCTGGAATCCATCGCTATGCGAAGGGCTCGATTCTGTTCGTGAATCTGCCGGTCGGTTATCTGAAGACGCAAACCGACGGGCTTCCTTTGCACTCCTTCTTGAATTACTTCGCCACGCACATGCTTTCATTGCCGCGCTTGCTCTCCGTTCCGGACGGCGTCGGAGGCATGGTGCTCAACTGGCACGTGGATTCCAATGCCGCCATCAAAGCCCTCCAGGAAATGAATTCCTGGAAGATTTTGCAACAGGGACCGTATTCGATCGACATCACCGCCGGACCGGACACCTACGCGATCGGCGACCACAAAGGCTTCGACGTCTTGCACAACGCCGCCAGCCAGGACCTCGTCCATCAATACGTCGGCCTCGGCGAAGAAATCGGGAGCCACGGGGGATGGATTCACAACTATTTCGCCGCCCAGGTCGCAACCGGCGATCGCAGCGAAATGGAAACGCTTCTTCAGCTCAACAAGGACGCTCTCGAGCAGGTCGCGGGAAAGCCGGTCGTCGAGTATTCCGCGCCGAATGGCGATCAACCTGAATGGGTCACTCAATGGCTGGAAGCGCACGGCTTCGTCGCCTACTACTTCACGGGCGACGCCGGTATGGGCCCCACCCAGGGGTATCGCGATGGCCGGCGGTCGGGCCAGAACATCTGGTCTTTCCCCATCGTCCAGATGGATCGCGCTGCCTCTTTCGAAGAGCTGAGTGGAGAGGATGTTTCCTTCCCCGTCATACAACAATGGCTCGCGGCACTCACAGGTTTCGTCGTTAGCCGCCAGGAAGTGCGGCTCGCGTATTTTCACCCCCCCGGCATTCTCCCCTACCGCCAAGTGGTTCATAACTGGTTGGAAAAAACGGCGCAGCTCAAAGCGCAGGGGCGCTTTCGTTGGTACACAATGCCTCAGGTCGCGAATTTCCTGAACTCTCGCAAAAAAGTGATGTGGAAACTGACCGAACACGAAGGGCTCGCCTCTCTGGAAGCTGCCGATTCCGGATCGCTAGCTCATCAGGCCTGGAGGTTTCCGACGAATCGCTTCGGCCAGCCTACGGTCGTTCGTGGCTCAGCCACGGTCGCGCAGTATGACGGCGGGTGGCTTGTCGTCGCGGGTGAAGGAAATCAGCTTGAGGTGCAGGCCAAGGTATCAAACCGATGAGCCGCCGGCTTCCACAACACATCGTCGCGATCCTCATTCTGGGTCTCGCACTCGCGCTGCGAGCGAGCGCGCAGCAGGATGCCATCCCCGCTGATCCTCCTCAGCCATCTCAGCAAACTCCTGGCACCGCGACTCCCCCGGCTCCGGCGCCCGAGAAGATCCTCACGAACTACGTGGAGGCCGGAGGAAGCTACCGCCAGCTCTCAAACGGCTTCGGCCGCTGGAGCGGCGGCTACGCTCGGGGCGTTGTCGCGCAAGGGAAAAACATCTGGAACGGCGAAGTGAACGGCCAGCATGAATTCGGCGACGCCGGCGTCTATCTGGCCGCGGGCGACACGTACAATTTTAACTCCGACTGGTACGCTTCGCTCACGCTCGGCTCGAGCGTCGGCGGATTTTTCTGGCCGCGCTTTCGGGCCGACGCATTCGTGAATCGGAAGTGGGCCGAGCGGAAACAGCTCATCACCACGTTTGGCTTCGGCTACTACGCCGCCAAAGACGTTCACCGCGACCGCAGTTTCTTCCTCGGCACCACGTACTATTTCCAGCGGCCGTGGATTATCGAGGACGGCGTCCGCTTCAATATCAGCAATCCCGGCCTGGTTTTCTCCCCTTCCGGCTTCGTCGCGGTCACCGAAGGGCGCAACAAGCAACACTACGTCACCGTCAACGCCGGCTTCGGACAGGAAGCGTATCAGTTGATCGGTCCCAGCGCCGTTTTGACGCGCTTCGCGAGCCAGACCCTCACGGTCACCTGGCGTCAGTGGGTCGGCAAGAATTGGGGATTCAATCTCGTCGCGGATTACTATCACAGCCCGTTCTACCAGCGAGGTGGTGGCAGCCTTGGACTCTTCAAAGAGTTCTGATCGCCGCGCGCCTCCTGCCGGCGCGAGCGAATCTCCGAGATTTGCCGACCGCGGCCGTTTCCGGGGGCATCGCGGCGGCGTCATCAACATGCACCGCGCGCTCGCGCGGTACGTTCTCGGACCCCTCGACCTCCTCACGTCGGCCCTGATGGTTCTGTTGTTTTCGTTTCTCTGGATCGTGTCATTGCCATGGCTCTGCCGCATGTGGCGGTTTGCGCTGGCCCTCGGACTCAAGTTTCTGGCGCTGAATATCGGCCTCGGTCTCCGGGAGCATCAGATCACGCCCTTCATCCGCTTCTCGATTCCCTACCCTCGGATGGAAGGATTCGCTCCCGATACGCAAACGTGGTGGGTTACGGCGGCCGTGGTCATCGCAATCTTCGCCGCAAGTTTCTTTTTCTCGCAGAACTTCAAGCCTGTGACCTACTTGCTGCGCGCCGTCCTCTTCATCCAGGCCACGGCGCTGGCCTTTTTTCTGTGGGCGCCCGCGCGCTTTCCCCACACACCAGATAGCTATATGGAGGGGATCGTGAGCTACACCATCGCGCTCATTTCATTCGTTCCGATTCTATTCGGCCTCACGTACTACATCTTCGACTTCGGCCTGATTCGAAAAACTCTGCTCACGGCGATGACCATGAGCCATCTTTCCTTATTCCTCCCTTTGCAGATTCTCCTCCAGGCGCTCGTGCTCCATAAGTCGATCCTGTTCATGCCGTTGCTCTACATTGTCTTCGGCTTGCCGGTCGACGTACTGATCATCCTCGCCTTCTACTCATGGGGCATGAGCTGGCCGGCGAAGATTCCGAAGGAAAGCTGAGCCGATTGGGGAAATCGCACTGCGGTCCAGTAACCCTCGATTTGATTCTTACCTGCAGCGCGTGCTAAATTGCCCGGTCAATGTTCAGGAAGGGTGGGAACAGGGGACATGGTCAATAAGACTTTAGCGACGTGCAAAGAAGCGGTGGCGGGCGTGTTCGACGGCGCCACGATTCTGCTCGGTGGTTTTGGTGATCCCGGCTTGCCCGGGCAAATCCTCGAAGCGCTCCGGCTTCAGGGCGCGAAGAACCTCACGGTTGTCCACAACGGATCCGGCGGGGGCACGCACTCGCTCGGCGGCCTGATTCACGACGGCAAGGTGCGCAAGCTCATCGCATCGTTCCCCAGCAATCCGGGCAACATGTCTTTTCAGGAGAAGTACTTGAAGGGCGAGATCGAGCTCGAACTCGTGCCGCAGGGCACTCTGGCAGAGCGAATCCGCGCGGCCGGCGCCGGCCTGGGAGGCTTTTTCACTCCCACAGGCGCGGGCACAGACCTCGCTGCGGGGAAAGAGACTCGCGTCCTCGACGGGCGTGAAATGGTCTTCGAGAAAGCCCTTCACGCCGATTTCGCGTTCGTACGCGCCTACCGCGGCGACCGTCTGGGCAATCTGAACTACCGCATGGCCATGCGCAACTTCAACGTGCCCATGGCGACCGCCGCCAAGTTCGTGGTCGCTGAGATCGACGAGCTGGTGCCGGTTGGCGGCATCGATCCGGAGGATGTTCACACACCGGGAATCTTCGTCGATCATGTCGTTGAGGTGGTCCGTCATCCCGAATATCTGAAGATCACCACGGAAGGAAGGTAGGAATGTCGCTCACACGGGAAGGTATCGCGTATCGCGTCGCGTCTGAGCTGCCGGACGGCAGCTACGTGAATCTTGGGATCGGCATTCCGACCCTCGTTTCCAGTTTCATTGGCCCGAACAAAGAGGTCTTCTTCCACAGCGAGAACGGAATCCTTGGCATGGGCCCTCTGGCGCAGCCCGGCCACGAAGATCCCGACCTCGTTAATGCCGGGAAGCAGTACGTGACGCTCCTTCCGGGTGCGAGCGTCTTCGATCATCCCACTTCGTTCTCCATGATTCGCGGTGGCCATGTTGACTACGCCGTGCTGGGCGCGCTGGAAGTCGCGGCGAACGGCGATCTGGCGAACTGGCGCACTCCCGGCGAAAAGGTGCCGGGCGTCGGCGGCGCGATGGACCTCGCCTTCGGCGTGCGCAACGTCATCGTCACGATGACCCACATCACCAACAAGGGCAAACCGAAAATCCTCAGCAAGTGCACGCTCCCCCTGACCGCGCCTCACTGTGTCACGCACATCTTTACGGACATGGCAGTGATCGACGTGACGCCGGAGGGATTGGTTCTCCGCGAAGTGGCGCCGGGCCTCGATCCGAAGACGATCCAGTCGCACACGGAAGCGCCGTTGCGTGTCTCTCCGAACTGCAAGGAGATGAACGTCCCGGCCAATTTCCTCGCGGCGCCGGCCGCTCGCTGATTGCCGGAGGCTTCATTTTGCTGAAAGCGATCGACATGCACGTGCACATCCTGACTGGCGAGCGCGCCAAGCAGGGCTGGGCCCCGGCGGTCAAGGCCGGGCTTCCAATGAGCACCGGCAAGTGGGCCTCCGATCCCGACGGGATGGCGGAGATGTACCAAAGCCTCGAAATGATGGCGGTCATCTTCGACGTGGATGGCGAGACTCGTTCGGGCGTCAAGATGGACAATGCCGAAACGGCCGCGTGGGCGAAAAAGTATCCCAACACCTTCATCGGATTCGGCAGCGTCGATCCCTGGAAAGGCAAGATTGCCGAAAACGAAGTGAAGCGCTGCGCGGACATGGGCCTGCGCGGCATGAAGTTCCAGCAAGCCGCTCAGGGATTCAATCCCAACGACGAGCGCTTCTTCCCGATCTATGAAACGATCGTTAAACTGAATCTGCCCGTCATTTTTCACACCGGAACCACCGCCGTTGCGGCAGGCTCGCCCGGCGGAAAAGGCATCACGCTCGAGTACTGCAAACCGATCCCTTACATGGACAATCTCGCGGCGTGGTTCCCGGAGATGCGCATCATCATGGCGCATCCCTCGTGGCCGTGGCACGACGATCAGCTCGCCGTCCTGCGCCACAAGGGCAATACGTACATGGACCTCTCCGGCTGGGCGCCCAAGTATTTTCCGGAGTCCACGGTTCACAACATCAACACGCTCGTTCAGGACAAGGCTTTCTTCGGCACTGATTTTCCGATGATGACTCCCGAGCGCTGGCTCAGCGAGTTCGCCGCGCTTCCCCTGAAGGACAGTGTCCGCCCCAAGATTCTGCTGCACAACGCGGCCAAGCTCCTGGGCATCGAGCTGCCCTCCGCTCAGACAGCGAGTTAGCGCGGTCTTTCGCCCATACTATCCTGTCGCTTTCAGCGCTGGGAATGAGAAGCGGGCGCCGCAACACCGTCCAGGGCATCTGCACTGAAGGCTCTTGCCCGGACGAAGTGGTACGTGGGAGTTCATCCATGGAATCGCAACAGCAAGATCTGACGCCCGCCCAGAAGTTCGTAGAGCGCGTAAAGAAGTGGAAATTCCCCGAGGGCGTCGAATTCGCGAGTCCGGCTGTCGAACAAGCCTATCAGCGCCGCGTCCAGATGTTTATCGACGCCATGACGCTCAAGAAGCCTGAGCGTATCCCGGTTTGCTTCTCCTCAGGCTTCTTTCCATGTGGTTACGCAGGGGTCACGCCGAAAGACGTGATGTACGACTACGAAAAGCTGGGCTACGCCCTCAAGAAATTCCACGTTGATTTCCAGCCGGACAATTTGGCCGGATCGGCCATCTATGGTTCCGGCAAGACCCTCGAGCTCCTCGATTACAAGCTCTATCGCTGGCCCGGCCATGGTGTTCCCCCTACGGAACCATACCAGTGCGTGGAGGGTGAATACATGCGGGCCGATGAATATGAATCGTTGATCAACGACCCGAGCGACTTCTTCTTGCGGACCTACTTGCCGCGCGTCTTTGGAACGTACGGCCCCTTGCGGGCTCTGGAACCATTCACGGATATTCTTGAGTTCCCATCCGCTGGACTGTCTGCCCTTGCGTTTGGCATGCCGCAAATGCAGCAGGCCCTCAAGCGTCTTATGGAAGCAGGCGAAGCCGCAATCGAATGGATCCAAGCGTGCCGGAGCATCGACACGGCGACGAAGTCCACTCTCGGCCTCCCCGGCTGGATCGGAGGCTTTGCGAAAGCGCCCTTTGACATGGTCGGAGACACCTTGCGCGGCACGCGCTCCGTCATGCTCGATAAATTCCGCCAGCCCCAGAAACTCCTCGCGGCGATGGAAAGATTAGTGCCCCTTGCAATCGACACCGGCGTGCGCGCGGCAAAGCATTCCGGCATTCCGACTGTGTTCATGCCTCTGCACAAAGGCGCGGATAGTTTCATGTCCCGCAAGGATTTTTCGACCTTCTATTGGCCCACGCTGAAAGCGGTCATCCTCGGCCTGATCAAGGAGGGGATCATTGTGCAGCTGTTCGCCGAAGGCGGTTACAACCAACGTCTCGACATCGTCACCGATCCGGATATTCCCGCCGGCAAGACGGTCTGGATGTTCGACCAGACAGAGCTGAGGGAAGTGAAGAAGCGCTTCACGGGCTGGGCTTGCTTTGGCGGCAACGTGCCGTCGTCGCTGCTTGTCGCCGGCACGACGGCGCAAGTTGAGGCACACGTCAAGAGCTTGATCGACGATGTAGGGCAGGACGGCGGATACATTCTCTCGACAGGCGCGGTGATCGACGATGCCATCCCTGCGAACCTGCACGCTATGATCGACACAGGCAAGGAATACGGCGTCTATCGCTAGATCACATTCGTCAGGCTTCGAATCGTGCGTCCCTTTTCCTGATAGAGGGCGCGGTCCGCGCTGGCCAAGATAGCCAGCAGCGAGTCCCCATCTTGCGGATAGACGGCTACGCCGGCGCTCGCCGTGATGCGCGGCAGTTCTTCTTGCTTCGCGAGGCTCTCGCAGATGCGGTGCGCCACATCGCGCGCGGCGTCCTTTCCCGTTTCCGGCAAGATCAGTGCGAATTCGTCTCCGCCGTACCGGCTGGCCGTGTCGATCGCGCGGGAGTTCAATCGCAGGGTGTCAGCCAGGCGGCAAATCGCCCGGCTGCCGACCCCGTGTCCGTACTCATCGTTGATCCGCTTCAGCCCGTCGAGATCGAATAGCACCAGTGAGAACGGTCTCCCCGTGCGCTTCGTGCGTTCGATCTCGTTCCCCAGCGCGTCGACCAGGCGCCGGTAGTTCGAAAGTCCCGTCAAGGGATCGCTCGCCGCCAATCGGCGGACGTTCTCGAATAGCTTCACATTGTCGAGCAACGCGCCTCCGAGCAGCACGGCGTAGCTCGCGAACTGGAGCCAGACCGCCAGCGCAAATGGACCGTCAAGCTGGTGCTCCGATTGGCTCGCCGCGAGACACGACGCCACGCTCAATCCTGTCGTCACGTATAGCGAATGATCGAATGCGGAATGGGCGTAGTCCAGGCGGCGATAATATCCGACCGTTGCGATTGCAAAGAGCAACGCGGGAAACAGATTCCCGGGCCTCGGGAACGCTCCGCCGGGATGCACAACGAAATCTGCGGGCAACCATCCGTGCGTCCTGCTGAGCGCGACGGCCAGCAGCAGGACGGCACACAACGCGATCGCGATCTCGCGGAACGGGTGACGAGCCGTCGGCTGGCGGCGCTCCACGTAAACCGCCGCCACCATCAGAAGGGCTACGATCGTGCAGCCAATCACCCAGGTCGTCGGGTCCCGCAGCGTTTCATCGGAATCAGGTTGGGGATACCGAAAGATGACGAAGCTCGAGCTGATCCGGGTGACGCCGACGATCACAAATCCGCAGGAGAGAACAAGCGACAGGCGGTCGCCGGTTCCACGGAATCTCGTCAGCGCGATCGCCGCAAACGTGAGAGCCAGGAATCCTGTGGTTACCTCGACTTCGCCATAGAGCCACAGATCAAGCCCCACGGGAAGATGCCGCAGCCATGCGGCCAGCGCAAGAACGCCAATTGCCCCGGCGAAGAATAGCCAGCCTAACAGGCGGGGCGTCATGCGCGCCCGCGCGCCATTCGAGTTATTCGCCCCAAGTCCCACGTGCGCCTGACCCCAGCCTTCAGGTTATCCCGAACTCAGGCGCCCTGGGGCGTCCAACCGTGGGGCTGTGTTTCGTATGACGCAAGCCGCTGCGCCGAAACAATATGTTGCCATTCATGGCCAGGCGGGGCGCTTCCCTACCTAGGGTGGACACAAAACTGGCCACAGTCCTCTATTGCGGACAAGTCAGATGAGGCTAACTTACTGGAAAGAACTGGTGAGCCGGGGAGGACTCGAACCTCCAACCCGCTGATTAAGAGTCAGCTGCTCTACCATTGAGCTACCGGCCCAGCAAACCTTCATTTTACCACGATACATCGCGTCCTCCGCGCGGCGGAAGACGCCCCATCAGCGATTAGCGGCGCAACGTCGTAGCGATTTCTTTCGCCACCTGCCGCGCCCGCTGAAGGTCGCCCGGGCCGAGTGAAATGGCCGCAACACGGGCGTGGCCGCCTCCGCCGTACTTTTCGCACAGCGAGGCGAGATTCACCTCCGCGGAGGCTTCCTTCCACGGACTCGTGCCCACCGAGACCTTCGCGCGTGACGGTGAAGAGCTTACGCCCACCGAGTAAAGCGCATCCGGATATAGGTAATACGGCACGAACTTGTTGTAGCCCTCGAGATCGAGATCGCTCACGTCGAAGTAGATCACGCCGTCGCGAAAATCGGCGCGCTCCCGCATGATGTCGATCGACCGGCGATGCCGTTCGAGCAGCGGGCCCAGATGATTCTTCACCAGCGGCAGGGTGATGATTTCGGCGAGCGGTATCTCCGCCAAATCCGGAATCAAGCGCGGGACGAGGTTGGCTTCGGGCGCCGCCTCGATCACGAGCGCAAGCTTCATCGCCGGCGCGGTCAGCCCGACCGCCTCTTCGGGCGACGCGAATTGCGCGCCGTCGATGATGTCTCCCCATTTGATCAGTTCCGCGAGCGGTTTCGCGTCGAAACCGAACTTCTCGGAGGCAATCGTAGCCAGAAACTTCGTGCAGGACTTGTAGGAGGGATCGTAGAACTTCTTGCCCGAATGGTCCCGCCGGAAATGCTCGGCATCCTCGGGCTTCAGGAACGCGCTCTGGTGGTGGTCGAACCACCAGGTGAGATCGGGTGAGCTCGAATACTTGAAATCCACGATGGCATTCTCATCTCCGTCGAAAATGCCGTCCTCGAAAGGCTGCGAGGCCTTGTGCGTCATTCCCGTGTAGAGAAACTCCGCATTGGGATCGATGCGTTCGCGATAAAAGCGCGAAAAAATCGCCGCGGACGACGCCCCGTCAAAACATTTGTCGTGAAAACAGACGCGAACCTTCAAACCGTTCTCCCGTTTTGCCTGCGCTTCCGGAACAAAACTTCACGTAGAGTAAAGTCAACTAAGATGGCTGCTCCCTCCTCGGTTGTCAAGAGGCAGCACGATGCCCTGTCTTAGCTCCATAATTTTGCCGCCCCTTAGCGGCTACCTGAAAATGTCACCCTATGAGACCGGAGACATGTCACTAACTTCACAGGAGCTGAGGTTTTCATCGGGCCGTTAAGGTGACATTCTTACGTTGCCACAATAGTGCGAGGACGTGCGGACTTTTGGCAGGATAGAGGCTGACAAGCACTGTCCAGAGAAATCAGAAACATCGGAGAACACTATGGCCGCGAAGATTGAAGTCGAAAAGGTCGGCGACAGCGAGTTTCAGGTACGCGTCGTCGAAGGCAAGAACCTGACGTCGCACCGCGTCACGCTGAAGGCGGCGGATTGCGAGCGAATCGCGGGCGGCAAAGTCGAGCCGGCGGAGCTGGTGCGAAAGTCGTTCGAGTTCCTGCTCGAGAATGAGCCGAAAGAATCGATCCTCGGGAAGTTCGATTTGACCGTGATTGGCCGGTATTTCCCGAACTTCGAAAGCGAGATCAGGCGGAGACTATGAGTCCCGACAGAAGCGCCACGACTCCGTAAGGTCCATCCAGCATGGATCTTAGAGCTAGGTATAGGACCGATGGTACAGGACGCCTAGGAAGTACTTTTCCCATTTAGGGCACTTACTTTCAGTTGCTTACGCCGGCCTGCCAAGCGATTGATAACAGAACCAGTACCAGAGAGGCGCGGTGGGAAGTTCAAGCCGGGCGCATACGCGAACCTGCAGACTATTTTCCAAGACTGTGAGAATCCGGCTGGGCTACGTTCTCCGCGATCCGTAGAACTGCTGACTCCCACAGGAGCGCTCATCTTCTGCCATGTAACTGACTTTTTCTTAGCAAGTTAGAGCCGGAAGCGAATGCGGTCGAACATCGTTTGGCGCCGCGACTCGCGCGCTGTAGAGACATGCCCGGAGGAGCTTGCAGGAGGCTCCTGGGCAAATCGCGCGAAGAGTTCGGGGTGCCCCGAGCCTTTGCGGAGCTCCATGCGACGCGCGAATGGAGCACGGAGGATTTGGTATTTCCTTTGCATATGAGCAACTTAACGGGGTCAACTTGGGGGCGTCCGTGAAAGACAGCGGCCAACCGATCACCTGCCTGCCGGGCTGCCATACCCCTGTGCCGACCGAGCTCGAAGCCGAGCACCTCTGCGTACTTCACTTTCTCCTGCGCGTCGAGCACACCTGCGCCGGGATGCGCCGCGAAACGGTGATCGGCGGCTGCAACAACCTGCGCCGGTCGGAAATCGGAACCTACGTGAAAGACACCGCCGAGAAGCTGTCCCACGTCGCGGTGATCAGTCCCCCTCTGACCGACGAAATGAAGAAGCGGGTTCTCACCACGTTCCTGACGCTGATGAACCTGCAAGAGAGCCTCGACCGCTCGACCACGCGCAGCGCGCCCGGACCGGTATCCGTAAGGCCGTCCGCGGCTCGCGCACTGACCACTCCCGCCATCGCGCACGGATAGGCCGAACCGCAGCACGATGCCAGCGTACGTCCTCAAGTGCGAATGTTGCGCCAGCTACCAGTCCTTCCAGGTCCACGAAGACGAGCTGCCACAGAAGGCTAAGGAAGGGTCCGTCCAACGGTATTGCCACACGTGCCGCAGAAATACGAATTGGGGGATTGCCTCGGTCGAACGGCGTCGCGGGCGCGATCGCCGAACCGGACTAGACCGGCGAGGAAAGGACTGAAATCGCGCGCGAATTGATTCCCGCATGCGCCGGACCCGCATGAGGCAGCGGACGATTGCTCAGTGCCGATTTCTTCGCTTGCAAGTGGAGAACGACATTGGTCTGCTCGCCCGGTGCAACCCAAACGTTCTGACGCCATTCGGACACGCGTCCCTGATAAGACGCTCGGACACCGTATTGCCCCTCGGGGAGCGATGCGAACCAGAAGCGGCCCTGCTGGTTGGTTTCCGCGGTGCGCCGGTGCCCGAAGCGCAAATGCCCGGATGTGAACTGGACATCCGCCGCGTTGGATTGTGGCCCTACGGATTCAGGAGCGGGATGCTCGACGCCGGAGCGGGCGGTGAGAATGTTTTGAGGAAGGCGTAAATGTCGGCCAGGTCCTGGTCGGACACGACCTTGCTCGTGTAGGGCGGCATCTGGCCGGTGGGCGCGCGAACGTAGCGGATCACAGCCGTGAGTGACAGGGCCGTGGCGGCGATGCGCGGGGCCGTGGCCGCTCCCGCGCCCTGATGTCCGTGACACTGGTAGCAACCGTAGCTCGCGAAAAGTTTCTTGCCGTTGTCGGCATTTCCGGCAAGCGATTCGCTGCTGGATGCAGGCGCGAGCGATTTCAGGAACGCGTAAACATCGCCAAGCTGCTGGTCGGAGGCGGCGGCAATCGGGACCGCAGGCATCTTCCCGGTTGGCTGGCGCATGTAGCTGATCATGGCCGAAAGCTCCACCGGCGGAGGCGCGATCGCGAGTGCCAGGTTCGTGCCTTCTCCTTGCGCTCCGTGGCATGCATAACAGCCTGCGCGCGAATAGATCTTCCTGCCGTTCTCGGCGCTTGGGACAGGCTTCGCGGCGGGAGCTTGCGCGCGCGCGCCGGGGCACGCGAACGTCAACGCCATCGCGATCAGGGTCAGTTGGCGCACGAAGTCTCCGCCTTTCTCAGCGCGGCTGCGTCAGGACATCGACGAGCGCGGGGTGACCGCTCTTCACCACTTCGATGGCGCGGCGTATCGCCGGGCCGAGTTCCCTGGGATCGCTGATCGGGCCTTCGCCGTGCACGCCCATGCTCTGCGCCAGCTTCGCGTAATCGATCGCGGGATCGTCGAGAACGTTGCCGATCTTTGCTCGCGTGATGCCGCGATTGTGCCGGTTGGCCATGATCTGGATCTGCATCAGCTCCTGGTGGTACGCGCGGTTGTTGTGCATGAGAATCAGCATCGGGATGCGATGGTGCGCGGCCGTCCAGAGCACGCCGGGGGCGAACATCAGATCGCCGTCGTTCTGGATGCTGACGGTGAGGCGGCCATACTTGCGATTGGCGAGCGCCGCGCCCACCGAGGCTGGCGCGCCGTAGCCGACGCCATAGCCGCCTTCTGCGCCGATGTAGTGATAGTGCTTGTTGAAATCCCACAGGCGCAGCGGCCAGCGGCTTTGAAACTGGCAATTCGAGACGAGCGACCAATCTTCGTTCTTGATCTGCGCCCAAAGCTCGGACGACATGCGGGCGGTGCTGATGGGGCTGGCGTCCCAGCCGGAGGTCGCGGCTTCGCGCGCGGCCTGCAGGGCTTGCTGGTGGGCGGCAGCGAGCTTCGTGCCGCGATCCGCGTACATGCGCTTGCGGTCATCGGTAACCTGGCGCTTGACGGCTTCGATGAGCGACGGAAGAGTCGCTTCGGCATCGGCCGCGATCGCAAGATCGACGGGAGCGTACCTCTGGAAATCCTGATAGTTGCTCTTCTGAAAGAGATCGTTGGCGGTGACGCTGATGAGTTTCGTGCCGGGCTTCGTGGACGGGCGCCAAGTGGGGGAAACCTGCCCGCTCACTGAATTCACCGTGCTCCAGAAATCGGTGAGTTCGAGGCCGGCGATCACGTCGGCGCTGGCAATGGTCGCGCCGGCGCGCTCGGTGTGATTGAGAGGATGGCGCGTGGGGAAATTCATGCGGCCATTGCGATCGACGACGGGCGCTTGCAACAGCTCGGCGAGTTCGATCATGCGCGCGAGGCCCGCGGGAGTGCGCGCCACGCGATCGGTGACCAGCACCGGACTTTCCGCCTCTACCAGGAGCCGCGCCGCCTCGGCAACCGCGCCTGAATCGCCCACAGGCGGGGACGTCATGGTGAGCTTGGGCACGCCGATGTTCGCGCCGTCGGGAACCTGGTCCTCCTGCAGCTCGTGGCCGGCGACCAGCGCGACCGGCATCATCGGAGGCGTCGTCGCGATCTTGTAGGCGCGCACGGCGGATTCGGCGAATGCCTGGAGCGAGAGAGGGTTGTCGTCCCACTTCACGTAGTCGCGGATCATCGCGGCCGGATCTTGCGCGCTGTGGGTCCAGTCCACTTGCCCGAAACGCAGCGCGGCGTCGGAAAAATTGCCGAGGATGATGTAGACGGGCACGCGGTCGCAGAAGGCGTCGTAGATGGCCATCGACGCGTGCTGCAAACCGACCGTGCCATGGACGCAGACCAGAAGAGGCTTGCCTTCGATCTTTGCATAGCCGTGGGCCATGCCGACGGAGGACTCCTCGTGACAGCAGGTGATGAACTCCGGGCGCTGATTGCCGCCGTAATTGATAAGCGATTCGTGCAGGCTGCGGAAGGAGTTGCCGGGATTCGCACAGACGTATTCGAAATTCAGCGACTTGAGAACGTCCACCATGAAGTCGGAGCCGGGGCGATCGACCGTGAGAACTTCCGCATTCGCAGGCGCGGCATCGGCCGCCTTCAGGAGGGGAGGAGGCGCGGCATTACGGGCCGGCGCTGCTGCCGCCGCGGCGGCTGCCGGCGTCGCGGCAAGCGCGGCTGCGGCTGTGCCTGTGGCCGCCGCCTTCAAGAAATCGCGACGGTTGACCGAGTCGTTCTTGGATTTGCGCACGGCGGCACCTCCAGACTTTCGCCCGAGAGATTACTCCCATCCGGGCGTTCGCGCACCATTCACATGGAAGATCGCTGCGATATCCTGTGGCGGCTTTCGGCAACCCAGTCGAGGAAACGCTCCATACGAGCGCGATTGCGCCACATCAGGCTGAAGAACTTGCGGGCGTCGAGGTCGGCCGCTTCATGGCCGAAGAATGTTTCCATGCGCCACTGAATGTAAGGTGACGTCCATGGACGCAGGCGGTGGCCCTTGGAGATGATCCAGTAGTAGCGCAGGGCGTTCAGCATCGGATCATGCCAGGCGACGAACCCACAGGCGCTCGGTGGCGGGCTTGCCGAGATGAATGCGCGCCGCGCCGTGCCCTGCGACAGTGAGCGACATGGTTTCGTCATACTCGCGATCGAGGACGCGGACGCGAGCCGAAGGGCGCAGATGGCGCTGCTCGAGAAACTCGAGGAACGCAGGATCTTTCTCATAGACGCGCAGGACTTCGTAGGAATGCCCAACCTCGGCATCGGAGAGGCGCACGGCGCCGTGTTTGCGGCGAAGGCGCGACATGCCGCCGAAAAGCGGGACGCCGTGCGGGCAGCGGCTGTCGCGTCCAAAACGCGCGAGGAGCAGTCGCGCGACTTCGGGCGAGATGCCGTGCTCGAGGCGCTCAGCCTCTTCGTGAGCGCGCGACCACTCCAGGCCGATGATTTCGGTGAGAAGCTTTTCGGCAAGCCGGTGGCGGAGGACGAGGTGCTGCGCGATTCCCTTCCCTCTGGCCGAGAGCGAAATGCGGCCGTCGCGCTGCACGCGGAGATATCCGCTACGCGCCATGCGCTTGAGCGCGGCGGTGACGGCCGGCGGAGTGACGCCGAGGTCCTCGGCGAGACGCGCGCTGATCGGGGTCTGCTCCTCCTGCACGAGCTCCCAGATGGCTTTCAGATAGTCTTCTTGAGAAACGCTCGTAGCTTCTCTACGCATCGTCGGTTCTCTTACGCGTTCTTCGTCAGGAAGCGCGTTCCTTTGGGCTCGCCTTGCATCCAAAAGCCGTAGGCTTCCTCAACGATGTTATCGAGGCTTCCGTCGTTTTCAAGCATTCTCTTTTCGAACGCGGACTGCTCGAACATGCGAACGAACTCTGCCTGCTCGCGGACGAAGTACGCATGGATTTTGTCGAAGGTCTCGCCGAACTTGACGGCGTACTCCGTCAGGAATTGCGAGCCGCTCCGGCCGTGAATCGTGCGCGAGCGGATCGTCTCTTCCTTCCCTTTCAGGAGCAGCAGCTTGCAGCCGATTGCCGCGAGGCGCCTATCAATTTGCTCGGCTTCATCCCACGTAAGGATGCCCGGACGCAGACAGTGCGTGAGGTGCAGACAATCGATCAAAACGAAGCACGGTTTGTCGCTGTATTGCAGGTCGGCATGAAGCCACTCGAGCGTTTGTGCGACGCGATCCAGAAGGCGAAGGTTCGCGTCGAGAGTGAGCGAACCACGATCCTCCGCGGGCGCCAGAGGGCCATACGTGTGGCTTTGTGAGAGATGGAGGAACGAGCGAATGCGCCTGGGATCGGACGAATCGACGTGGCGGCGAATCAAAGTGTCTATCAGCGTGGACTTGCCAATACCGGGTACGCCTTCGACCAGCAGCGCGTGGAATGCTCCCATAGACAGTTCCCTCGTCTAGCGATCGCAGCCGCCCTGAAATTGATTTACGGGACCTTCAGGACGACTTTGCCGAACTGCTCGCGATTCTCGAGGCGCTTGTGCGCGTCGGCGATGCGTTCGAGGGGCAGAACGCAGTCGATCACGGGCTTCAGCAATCCGCGCTTGAAAAGCTCCAACACAGAGAAAAGCTCGGCCTTGTGCCCCATGAACGAGCCGAGAATCGAAAGCTGGCGAGCAAAGAGATAGCCGACGTTGATCTTGCTATCGAAGCCCGTGGTCGCGCCGCAGGTGACGAGGCGCCCTCCGGCGGCCAGGCTGTACACGCTCTGGTCCCACGTGGCCGCGCCGACATGCTCGAAGACGACGTCCACGCCGCGGCCGTTCGTCAGACGCTTCACTTCGCGCGCGAATTCGCCCCCGTGAAGCAGGACTTCATCGGCGCCGAGTTCCCTGGCTTTCGCAAGTTTCGGCTCGGAACCGGCAGTGGCGATCACGCGAGCGCCCGTGGCTTTCGCAATCTGAATCGCGGCGCTGCCCACGCCGCTGCCCGCGGCGATCACCAACACATCCTCGGCGGGCTGGAGGTGCGCGCGATAGAAAAGCATGTGCCACGCGGTGAGGAAAACGAGCGGAATCGCGGCGGCTTCCTCAAAATTGAGATTGCCCGGAATCGGGATGACGTTGGAGACGGGCGATTTCACGAACTCGGCGCAGCCGCCGTGCACTCCGGAACCGAAGAGCGTGTATTCCTTGCAGAAATTGTCGCGGCCGGCGATGCACTGCGCGCACTGGCCGCAGGAAAGCCCCGGCGCGAGCAGGACTTTTTCTCCCACGCGCACGTTCTTGACGCTCTCTCCGACTTTGGCGACTTCTCCGGAGATGTCGCTGCCCGGGATGTGCGGAAATGGAATCGAGCGCCCGGGAAGACCGCGGCGGACCCATAGGTCGAGGTGATTGAGCGCGCAGGCCCGGACGCGTACGAGGACTTCGTGGCCGCCGATCGCCGGCTCGGGAAAGTCCGTGTAGCGCAGGACCTCGGGACCGCCGTGCTCGGAAATCACCACCGCCTTCATCAATGCCTCCCGATCGAGCGGGCTAAAGTAGCATCGTCACCCTACAGTGTCCAGACGATGCTCCAAGGGCACATTGAATTGACAGCGCCGGGCGGGGCGACGTACGCTCGACTAAACGACATGGACCTGTTCGAAGAAATCGTGCGAATGCGGAAGGCGGGCGAGCGAGGGGCGCTCGCGACGATCGTCCACACGAACGGCTCGATTCCGAGCTATGAAAGCTCACGGATGCTGGTGCGCGAAGACGGGTCGATCGCCGGGACGATCGGTGGCGGCTGCGTCGAAGCGGAAGTCTGGGCGGCGGCGAAAGACGTGATGAAGGCCGAGCAGCCCCGCAAGATGACCTTCAATTTGAACCACGAAGCGGCCTACGACGCCGGGCTGATCTGCGGCGGCACGCTCGAGATTTTCGTGGAACCGCTCCTGCCGCAACCGGTGCTCTACGTGTTTGGCGGAGGCCACATTTCATCGGCGGTGGCGCGCGCGGCAAACTCCGTGGGATTTGGAATCGCAATCGCAGACGACCGCGAGACTTTTGCCAATGCGGAGCGATTCCCCATGGCGGGCGAGATTTACACCACCTACGAAGACGCGTTCGCAAAGATCAAGCCGAACGCTTCGAGCTACCTGCTGATCGTGACTCGCGGACACAAGGACGACATGCGCGTGCTGGCGTGGGCCGTGCGCACGGAGGCGCGGTACATCGGAATGATCGGGAGCAAACGCAAGGTGCTTTCCGTGTACAAAGCGCTCGAAAAAGAAGGCTACTCCGTAGGCGAGTTCGGGCGGGTGCACGCGCCCGTGGGACTCGATATCGGCGCGCTTTCGCCGGAAGAAATTGCCATCAGCATCACGGCGGAATTGATCGCCGTGCGCCGCAACGCGCAAAACCTGCCGCACAAGTCCGTCAAGCTTTCGCAAGCCGCAGCCGCACATCACGACTAAACCGAAAATGCCACTTTCCGCGGTCATCCACCGAAGGCCGCTTGCAGCAGTGATACTGGCGGGCGGCGAATCCAGCCGGATGGGCGCGCCGAAGGCCCTGCTTCCCTACCGCGGAAGAACCTTTGTCGAATACCTCCTCAAAATGACGCAGCACCCGCGCGTCAGCCTGACTCGGATCGTCGTGGGCGCCCATTCCGGCGAGATCCGGCAAAAGCTGGGATCCTTCGCCGCGCTCGCCGTCGAAAACCCCGATTGGCAGAAGGGCCAGCTCTCGTCGATCCAAGCGGCGATTCGAAGCCTGCCCGCCGGCGGCACCGAAGGAATGATTCTCTGCCCCGTGGATCATCCGATCATTTCGACGGCGCTGGTCGCTCAACTGATCGACGCGTTCGATTCGAGCAGCAAGCCGATCGTGCTTCCAACTTTCCACGGCAAGCGCGGGCACCCGGTCGTCTTCCGGTCAACGCTCTATGACGAATTACTCGCGGCTTCGCCGGAGGTGGGCGCGAGACAGGTCGTGTGGGCGCACGCGGCGGATGTGCTCGAAATTCCCACGGAGGAAGAAGGCGTCATTTTGAATATCAACGATCCGGCGACCCTCGATCGAGCATTGCACAGTCAGGACGACAAGTAACGGTGGGAGACAGCTCTATATCTTTCGCAAAAGCGCGGCGAGAGCGTCCGCGCAGAGCTGGGCGGCGTGAAACGTGGCCGGGGGCAGGCCGCCGAGGGCTTCGGAGATCTTCTCGGGCGTAATCAGACGGATTTCGGCGGGTGTCTTGCCCCCCAGCAGATCGGTGAGGACGGAACTCGAAGCGATCGCGGCAACGCAGCCCTGCGCCTTGAAACGCGCGGCGGCGATTCTCCCACCTTCGAGCCGTACGGAAAGGCGCAGCATGTCGCCGCAGACCGGATTCGTCACCTCAGCTATAGCGGTGGCGTCGGGAAGATCCCCGGCATTGTGGGGATTGCGAAAGTGGTCGAGAACGGCGTCGTTGAACACAGACGCTAGTATAAGCCACAGCGGCTCGCGCTCAAGATATGTGCCAGCGTGACGCCTACCGCGGAATCGCCGTTCGGAGCGAGGCCTCGCAACCTTTCGCCACTTCTTTGAATCTGATTGACAGGAGAGGGCTTAGGGGATACTTTAAATCTTCCTAGCCAATGTTCTCTCGTCAGGGCGCGAGGGGACGATCATTCAATCCGCCTAAAAAACTATTTGGGGAGATTCAGATGCGACGACTCGTGTACCTCTTCACCCTCGTGATGGCCCTCGCGCTCGGCGCGACTGCCGGCTTCGCGCAGGATGGAAAGCTGAAGGTCAAGGTTACGCCGAAGAAGGCGTACATATTTGTGGATGGCAAGGCCATTCGCGAAGGAAACCAAACGATTCCGCTGAGCCCGGGCAAGCACACCGTCGTGGTGATCAACTACGGCTACAAGATCTCGACCCAGGAAGTGAACGTCGACTCGGGCAAGACGACGCCTCTGACGGTCGCCCTCGACGCCTACGGCGGCCCGGTGAGCGGCCCGTTCGGGCAGATCGAACTCAAGGGCGACAGCCACGCGGCCGTGCTCTTGAACGGCAAGACGCCTCCCTACTTCGTGGGCCACGTCGGCGCCATGAACCACGACTGGTGGTGGCACCGGATTTTGCTCGTTCCGCCGGGGACCTATCATGTGACCGCCACGCGGAATGGAACCGACGTCTGGTCCGGAGACACCACGGTAGCCGCGAACCAGAAGATTTCCATCGACGTTTCCAAGAACGGCACATCGAAAACGAAGGACAAGAAGGATCTGGCCAAGCGCACCAGCGAGCCCCGCTACAAGGGCGGCTGGATCAGCGACACCATCGCGGTGGCCGGAGTGACGGGCAGCTTCAGCCTTGCGCCCGCGAACATCAATTGCGGGCAGTCCTCAACGCTGACATGGCAAACCACTGAAACGGTCGACGCCAGTATCAGCGGAATCGGCCCGGTGCCGCTCAGCGGCAGCCAGTCGGTTTCGCCGCATGCGACGACAACCTATGATTTCAGCGCCGCGGGCCCCGGAGGAACGGTCAAGGGGACCGGGACGGTGAACGTGAACACGAAGGTGGATGCGAGCCTGAGCGCCACCCCGGCCGAAGTGCACTACCGCAAGATCGGCGAGAAGGTTCTCACGCAGGATTCCTCAGCACTGGCCTGGCAAACGTCGAATGCCGACAATGTGACGCTCAACAACAACAAAGTGGATGCCAGCGGCAGCCAGACGGTGAAGGCCGAACCGGCCGATTCATCGCAGGTTCCCGAGGGACAGCCGGCGCGCACGATCGACGAAACGAAGAATTTCACACTCAACGCCACGAACGTCTGCGGCGGGTCGTCCACCCAGACGGCTGGGCTGCACGTCGTCGGGTCAGTGGAACCGATTCCGACGGTCACGCTCCAGAGCATCTTTTACCCCACCGACTATCCCGACAAAAGGAACCCGCAGGTCGGGCTGGTCCGCAGCCAGCAACTGGCGCTCGCCACTCTCGCGGGCGGCTTCAAGAAGTATCTTGAATACGATCCGGACGCAAAGCTGTCTGTCGAAGCCTACGCGGACGAACGCGGGTCAAAGCCGTTCAACCAGGACCTGAGCGAACGCCGCGTGGAGCGAATCAAGCGGTATCTGGTCGACCAGGGCATCGCGGCCGACAAGATTCAAACCGCCGCCTACGGAAAAGAGCGCCCGCTCGACAAGCCGTCGGTGAAGGCACTCGAAAGCACGAATCCCAATACGCCGCCGAAGGCGCGGCTCAAGGACGTGCGCGCCGACTGGCTGGCCTACAACCGCCGCGCGGATATCGTGCTCCTGCCCTCCGGCAAGAAGTCGTCGCAATTCTTCCCGCACACAGCCGACGACTCGAAGCTGATCTGGCAGATGCCGAAACCGCCGCTCGCGAAGGTTCAGGCGGATCAGTAGTCGAATCTTCAGAAACGAACGCGCCGGGGAGCAACCGCTCTCCGGCGCGTTTTTGTTTTCGCGGCAGAAGTTGTTTCAGAATTCAACCGAGGACGATCCCGTGCTGACCGTAGTGGCAGCCCTCATTGAATCCGAAGGCAAGGTGCTGGCGTGCCAGCGGAAGCGCGGCTCCAAGTTCGAGCTGCTGTGGGAATTCCCGGGCGGCAAGAAGGAACCGGGCGAAACGCTCGAAGCTGCGCTCGCACGCGAGCTGCGGGAAGAGCTGGGCGTGCATGCGAAGATCGGCCCCGAGGTGCTGCGCATCCAACACCGGTACGAGCAGATGCGCGAGCCCTTTGAGATCGTGTTCTTCGCCGCGAGCGTGGCGCCTGAAAAGATTCAGAATCTGGAGTTCGAGCGGATCGAGTGGCGGGCGCCGGAGCGACTGCCGGAGCTTGATTTTCTGCCCGCGGACCGCGACCTGATCGAAGGACTCGCGACCGGCAGGATTCAAATCCCTGAAATGCGTTGAGAGTGCGATTCCCCGGCGCTACTTCGCGCCGAAGATCTTGCGGACAATCATCGCCACCGGATCGTAGAACTCGTCCACGACGCGCTCCTTGAGAGGGATGATGGCGTTGTCGGTGATGTGAATTTCCTCGGGGCAGACTTCCGTGCAGCACTTCGTGATATTGCAGAATCCGATTCCGAGTTCCTCTTTCAGCATGCGCGTTCGGCTGGCGCCATCGAGCGGATGCATCTCGAGCCCGGCGCTGCGAACGAAGAAACGCGGCCCGCCGAATTGTTGCTTCTTATCGTGATCGCGCAGGACGTGACACACGTCCTGGCACAAGAAGCATTCGATGCACTTGCGGAACTCCTGCACGCGGTCCACGTCGCGCTGGTCCATCTTCCATTCGACGCCGGGCCTCGGCTGGAACGGCGGAATCTTCTTGTTCACCCGGTAGTTCCAGGAAACGTCGGTGGCCAGGTCCTTGATCACCGGGAACGACTTCATCGGATACACGGTGATGGGCTGGTCGTGCGGGAGCGCATCCATGCGCGTCTTGCACATCAGGCTCGGCCTGCCGTTCACTTCGGCCGAGCACGACCCGCACTTGGCGGCCTTGCAGTTCCAGCGCACGGCGAGGTCGGGTGCCTGGTGCGCCTGGATGGAGTGAATCGCGTCGAGTACGACCATACCCTCAGTCAGTGGCACCTGATAATCGACGGCCTTACCGCCGTCGCGGTCGCCGCGAAAAACTCGCAGGGTCACTTCCGCCATTACTCGCCTCCGCTACTTATCTTCCGCCAAAATCTGCTTCAGTTCCGCAGGCATCTCGGGGCGCTGCGCCTCGAAGAGCGTCATCGCGCCGCCCTTGTTCACGATCACGTGATTCTTTGCGCCCCACACATCCTCACTCTTCGGGAAATCGAGACGGCTGTGCGCCCCGCGGCTTTCCTTGCGGGCAAGGGCGGCGTGCGTGCAGGCTTCGGAGATCGTCAGCATGCACGCGAGGTCGCGCGAAAGGTGCCAGCCCGGATTGAACACCCGCGAGCCCTCGACACGCATCTTTGATGCGCGGGCCTTCAGCTTTTCGAGTGCGGCAAGGGCCTTGCGCAGGTCTTCATCCGTGCGGAAGATGCCAACCAGATTCTGCATCATTTCCTGAAGATCGTGATGAATCTGGTAGGGGCTTTCACCGCTCGTTCGCGCGAAAGGCGCGAGCACTTCCCGCTCGGTCGCTTCGATCTGGGAATTGTCGAGCGTGGGCGCCGCGGTCTTCTTGGCGTGCTCCGCAGCGGCCAATCCCGCTCGGCGGCCGAACACGATCAAATCCGAAAGCGAATTGCCGCCCAGGCGATTGGCGCCGTGCAACCCCGCCGCTGCCTCACCTGCCGCAAAAAGTCCGGGCACGGACGACCGGCCCGTTTCCGCGTCCACGCGAATCCCGCCCATCACGTAGTGGCATGTCGGCCCGACTTCCATCGGCCCTTTCGTGATATCGACGTCGGCGAGTTCCTTGAACTGGTGGTACATGCTCGGAAGCTTGCGCTTCACGTATTCCGCCGGCTTGTGCGAGATGTCGAGAAACGCGCCGCCGTGCGGGCTGCCCCGCCCTTCCTTTACTTCCGTGTAGATCGAACGCGCCACCACGTCGCGCGTGGATAACTCCATCTTCTTCGGATCGTACTTCTCCATGAAGCGCTCGCCGTTCTTGTTGCGGAGCAGGCCGCCCTCGCCGCGCACGGCTTCCGTAACCAGAAGTCCCTGCACTCCCGGCGGCCATACCATCCCTGTCGGATGAAACTGCACGAATTCCATGTCGAGAAGCTCGGCGCCTGCTTCGTAAGCCAGCGCCATGCCGTCGCCCGTGCACTCCCAGGAATTCGAAGTGATCTTCCACGACTTGCCGATGCCGCCCGTGGCGATCACGATCGACTTCGCCTTGAAGGTGACAAATTTGCCCGTCTCGCGCCAATAGCCGAATGCACCGGCCACGCGGTCGCCATCCTTCAGGAGCTTCGTGATCGTGCACTCCATGTACACGTCGAAGCCCATGTGCACGCCGCGGTCCTGCAAGGTCCGGATCATTTCGAGGCCGGTGCGGTCGCCGACGTGGCAGAGGCGCCTGAAGGTATGTCCGCCGAAAGCGCGCTGAAGGATCTCGCCGTTTTCCGTGCGGTCGAAGAGCGCGCCCCATTGCTCGAGCTCGCGCACGCGGTCCGGCGCTTCCTGCGCGTGAAGCTGGGCCATGCGCCAGTTGTTGACCAGCTTGCCGCCGCGCATCGTGTCGCGGAAATGCGTGCGCCAATCGTCCTCTTTGTCGAGGTTCGCCATCGCCGCGGCGAGGCCTCCCTCGGCCATCACGGTGTGCGCCTTGCCGAGCAGAGACTTGCACACGACGCCCACGCGCGCGCCCTGTGCCAGCGCTTCGATTGCGGCTCGCAAGCCCGCGCCACCCGCGCCGATGATCAGTACGTCGTGTTCGTGTGTCTCGTGTTGAGAGGAGGCGGTCACAGCAGTCGAATGTCCTTCAGAACGCCGGAAGCCACGAGGCGGATGTAAAGATCCGTAAGCGCCACGGAAAAAAGACTCAGCCAGGCCCAGAGCATGTGGTGTTCATTGAGTATCGTCACGAAGCGCCATGCCGAATGGCGCGGCGCGCCAAGCGTCACGCAGGAAAAGCAGTCGACCTTTCCTCCCACCAGATGGCGCAGCGAGTGACACGAAGCTGAGTACGTGGTCAAGAAAAGGACGTTGACCAGCATGATGACGGAGCCGACGCCGATCCCGAAACCTTCGGGAAACTTGAAGGCCACGACGGCGTCATACCAGAGAAAACAAAGAAATACTGCGACGATGAAGAAGAAGTAGCGATGCACGTTCTGAAGGATCAGCGGGAAAGACGCTTCACCGCGATAGCCCCGGTGCTCGCCTTCACTGACAGCGCACGAGGGAGGATGCATCACGAACGCGCGGTAGTATGCCTTGCGATAGTAGTAGCAGGTGACGCGGAATCCGGCCGGGCCGCCCAGAATCAGAATCGCGGGAGAAAAACGCCACCAATGGTGCTCGGGATCGATGAGAGGTGAATAGAATGGCGACAGGTATGGGCCGACCTCGTAAAATTTGCCCTCGAATGCCCGCCACGTGGCGTAGATGATGAATGCGCTGAAGATGACGAGAGCTGGAATAATTTCGATCCACCACGCGTCGCGGCGCTGGGTACTGCCGAAGCGAGTCAACTCCTTAACAGCCGAAGAATCCGCCACCCTATTTGGCTCCCCCCCAACGCCGATAGAATATTCGAGAATGCGCAATTTGCAAATAAGAATCTGAAGAAATCGCGCGCACGCCCGATCGAGCCGCTTGCGCGTTCGCACGAAAAATCTCACTTCGAACGGAGACGGCGGGAATCGCTCAAGCGAGAGAAGGTATCCGCCGATCTTAATCTTATCGAAATGGCGCGGATCTCGTGGGCGCGTCGGCGCATGAATCGGTGCTATATTTTCGATCCGTAGGATTAAGGAGCGCGCGCCGCTCTCAGGAGCTGACATGCCGCCGAAAAGCAGCCGCGCTGTGACGGACAAAAGTCCGGGAACAACGGCACGCTCGCCGGAACTTCTGCTGGGGATTTACCGCTTGCTCCTGAAGTGCCGAATCTCGGACGAAAAGGCCCGCATCCTCTTCCGCCAGGGAAAATACGGCGGCAACTTCTATTCAGCAGTTGGGCAGGAAGCCACGAACGTCGGCGCAGCGTACGGCCTGCGCGACGACGATTGGATCGCGCCGTCCCACCGCGACTGGACCTCCAACATCATCAAGGGCGCGCCGCTGAAGTTTTGCTTCGCGCAGCTCTTCGCCAAAGCGACCAGCCCAGACCGCGGACGCTCTTCCCCGGCGCACATGGGATATCCGCCTCTAAACGTGATCACGCCCGCGAGCAGCATCGCAGGACAGTTGAGCGTGGGCACGGGCGTCGCCTTCGGATTGAAAAAGCACGGGCGCGACTCCGTGGTCGTCGCGTTTTTCGGCGACGGCGCCACAAGCACGGGCACTTTCCACGAAGCGCTGAATTTCGCCGGAGTGCACAAGCTTCCCTGCCTGTACGTCTGCGCGAACAATCGCTGGGCGGAATCGGTCCCGCTGCGGCTGCAGACGGCGCTCGAAAATCTCTCCGACCGGGCGAAGGCCTACGGGTTCCCGGGTGTCACCGTGGACGGGAACGACGTGCTCGCGGTGCACGACGCGGCGCAAGCGGCGGTCACGCGCGCCCGCGCGGGTGAAGGGCCGACGCTGCTCGAGTGCAAAACCTATCGCTGGTACGGCCACTCGGAAATCGATCCGGCGAAGTACCGGACTAAGGAAGAAGTGGAGGGGTGGAAGAAGAAGTGCCCCCTCGCCGCGTTCGAAAAGCAGCTTCTCGACAAGAAGATTCTCACCGAGGCCCAGAAGGGCCAGATCGCATCCGAAATCACGGCCGAAATCAACGCGGCGGTCGAATTCGCCGAGGAAAGCCCCTATCCGGATGCGTCCGAACTTGCGGACCATGTCTGGGCGGAGCGCGGCGCATAGCACGGAAGGGACTTGAGCGGAGCGATGGCGCGCACACTGACTTTAATCGAAGCGGTCAACGAAGCCTTGCTACAGGAGATGGAGCGCGACGAGCGCGTTTTTCTCCTCGGCGAAGATATCGGAGGGTCGGGCGGCGTTTTCAAAGCGACCGCCGGGCTGCTCGACAAGTTCGGCCAGGACCGCGTCCTCGATACGCCGCTCGCCGAGGGAGCGATCATTGCGGTGGCGATTGGGTCGTCGCTGGTCGGATGGCGGCCGGTGGCGGAAATTCAATTCGCCGATTTCATCACGCCGGCAATGGATCAGATCATTCAGCAGGCGTCGAAGCTGCGGTATCGCAGCGCCGGAGGATTTTCTTGCCATCTCACGATCCGTGTGTGCTGCGGCGGAGGCGGCGGCAGCGGGCTGTATCATTCGCAGGAAAACGCGATGTGGTTCGCGCACGAGCCGGGGCTGAAGGTCGTGATGCCCTCGACCGCATACGACGCGAAGGGGCTGCTGCTCTCGGCCATCCGCGATCCCGACCCCGTGATCTTCTTCGAGCACAAGCGGCTCTACCGCACCGCCAAGGGCGAAGTTCCTGAAGGCGATTACACCGTGCCCATCGGCCCGGCAGCCGTGCGGCGCGAGGGGCGCGACCTGACGATCCTCACCTACGGCTCGCTCACGCAGCCTTCCATCGACGCCGCCGGGCAGTTGGCGCAGAAGGGCGTGGAGGCCGAGGTCGTCGAAATCCGCACGCTTGCGCCGATCGACAAGGAAACCATCCTGAATTCCGTCCGCAAGACCAGCAAGGTCCTGATCGTGCACGAAGACAAGCGCACGATGGGATTCGGGGCCGAACTCGCCGCCATCGTCAGCGAGGAAGCATTCGAAGATCTCGATGGGCCGATCGTGCGCGTCACAGGCCCCGACGTTCCCGCGATTCCCTTCGCGCCGCCGCTCGACAAGGCCTGGAACGTCGATACCGGCGCGATCGTCGCCACCGCCGAAAAGCTCGCCGCGTATTAGAGCTGACCCATGCGGTCGCGCGGATGTGGTCGCGCGACGGCGGCGCGGCGCCGCTCGATCAGGCCACGAGCCGCATCGGCGACAACTTCTAAATCAGTCGCGGTGGACCGTGGCGGGCGAAAACGCCGGGAGGCAGACGGCGATGTATTCCGCACCCTCGGGCGTCGAATACTGCACCCACTCGCCGCGATGCGCCACCACGGCCTGACCCGCGCGCACATCCAGGCTTCCGCCCTTGTGCGTGACCCGCAGCGCACCCTTTAGAACCACGGTGTACTCGTCAAACTCCGGAGTCTGTCCCGGCTCGAGCCATCCCGCGGGGCTTCGCATGTGAGCGACGCTCACCGCTGCCGTCTTCGAGTTGACGTGCCCAACGAACTCCTCGATGACTTTCGGCTTCGTGCCGACCGCCTCGATGCGCGTCGGCTTCTCGATCAGTGTCGGCATGTGCGCCCCTGGCTTTTGCTGTGATCCGTGCGGATGCCAATGCGCCCGACGTCAGCGATGGCTACTTCAGCGATTGGATTGATTCGAGGTACTTCACCAGATTGTCCAGCCGGACATTCCCGCGGTCTACGTCCCACTCGATTTGATGAAAGATCGGTCCCCAGACGGGCATCTCGCGAGAGCCGTGTCCCGCAACGATGTCGTCGCCCATGACCACCTTGCGGACGCGCGCCTCCGGAAACTTGCCTTTGTTGTTCTTTGAAAGGACCGTCAGGTTGGCTACCTTCGCTTTCAAGTCCCGGGCGGCGGGGCCGTTGCCTTTGGCGTCCACGCCATGGCAAGAGGCGCAGTAGGCGCGAAATAGGTCCGGACCTTCCAATGAACGGATCAGCGGCGTGGATTGGTCTGGTTGGGTTGCGGGCTTGGGCGCCGTCTGAGATTGCGCGCCCAAGGCTCCCGCCGACGCGAACGTGAGCAGAGTTCCAAGAAAGACTTGCGCGCCCCGTCGCGCCCATTCGCGTGAAATCCTCATGTCCGTCGACCCCCTGCCTCTGGTGTCACGATGTCCCAAGTCCTTCTGTGCATCTCTCGCACTGGCAAAACCATCGAACCGCGCGAATCACCTGAAAGTCGATCTTAGGCCCTGCGGCACGAGGACGCCATGCCAAAATCGAGAAAAGAATTCGACGGCCTCGGGATCGCTGTGCATGCCGCTCCACACAAACTTGCCCACGGCCGCTCCGCCCAGAGCGTAGACTCCGATCGCCAAACCTCCCACGGCGATGTAGCCGACCGCCAGTCCACCAAGGGCTAGCCATCCCAGCGCCAATCCCCCCAACGCGAGTATGCCGACGCCGAGTCCCCCTAGGGTGATCCCGCCGATAGCGAGGCCTCCGACGGCGACGAAACCGCGAGCGAGCGCTCCCACGGCGATAAAGCCCGTTGCCATGTCGCCGATGGCTACGATGCCGCGCGCGTGTCCGCGAGCCTCGTTCTTCGCCGGGTCAGGTCCCACCGCCACGCAGACGAGAGGTCGGTCTAAGAATGTTGCGGTTGATTGCCATCGAATTCCCATCAGGGCACCTCGCGCCGCCGAGTATACGGCTGAACGTGCTTCCCTCAGCCACGATCCACAGAGCCACCCCAACAAATCACACGAGAGCGCGGCCGCCATCGACGACGATTACTTGGCCCGTGACGAAGTCGGCGGTCGCGAGGTAAGCAACGGCGTCGGCGATGTCGTCGCCCGTGCCGGTGCGATGCAGCGGGACGCGCTCGATATATTCCTTCACGTTCAGGGCACGCGCGGGATCGCCGAGCGCCTCTCCCGGAAACTCGATCGTTCCCGGCGCAACGCTGTTCACCAGGATTTCAGGCGCCAGCGCTCGCGCCAGGCATCGCGTCAGCATGATCGACCCCGCCTTCGAAACGCAGTAGTGCGTGTAGCCCGGCCAGGCGAGCAATCCGCCGAGCGACGAAAGATTGATGATCCGCCCGCGCCCTTGCCGCTTCATGATCGGCGCGGCGGCCTGCGAGCACAGGAATTGCGACTTCAGGTTCGCATCGAGGATGCGGTCCCACTGCTCATCGGTCAGCTCTTGGAACTTGGCATGGAAGAAGACCCCGGCGTTGTTGACAAGAATGTCGAGCCGGCCGAATTCCCTCTCCACCGCCGCGAATAACTTTTCAACTTCCGTCCGCTTCGAGACATTCGCCTGGATCGCCGTCGCGCGCCCGCCGCGCCCCTGAATCTCGCGCACGAGCGATTCCGCCTCCGCTTTCGACGTCATGTAATTCACAACAATCGCCGCGCCGTCGGCCGCGAGGCGCAGCGAGATGCTGCGGCCGATGCGTTTCGCCGCGCCCGTGACCAGCGCAACCTGATTTGCGAGCGGCTTTTCCGCCATTCGAGCAAGCCTCCAAAGTACAGACCGACACATTAGCACTAGCTGGGCTTCCGGGAACACTGGGCGTTTGCGTGGCGGCGTTCACTCGGACATAATGTCGCCCAATCGTATGCCTAACGTCACGAAATCGGCAGCCGCGCAACCGGCGAAAGACATTCCGTCGCCGGAGCCGGGTCTCACGCCCGCAGAAGTCTTGCACCGCGCGGAGGCGATGCGCCCGATGCTGCGCGAACGCCAAGCCGCGTGCGAGGTAGCGGGCCAGGTATCGGTCGACAGCAACAACAGATTCATCGAGGCCGGGTTTTACCGCATCCTTCAGCCTCGCTGCTTTGGAGGATACGAGTTCGGCCTGCCCGCCTTTCTCAAGGTGATGATCGCGATTTCGCGCGGCTGCTCGGAAAGCGGATGGGTGCTGGCCCTTACGGCGGGTCATGCGTTCCTGATGGCGTCTTTTCCGGAAATGGGGCAACGTGAGGGCTTTGGCGATAAAGGAGAGTTTCGCGCGCCGGGCGTGGCGTTGCCGGGCGGCGTGGCCGTTCCTGTCGACGGCGGCTACCGCGTGAAGGGCGCCTGGGACTACGCCTCGGGTTGCGACCTCGCCACCCATTTCATCGGCACATGCGTGATCCCGGGGCCGGAATCCACAGCTCCGCTCGGCACGTTCTTTGCCCTCTTTGACCGCGAGCAATACAAGATCATCGACAACTGGAGCGTGATCGGAATGCAGGGCACGAGCTCGCGCCGCGTGGTGATCGAGGAGATGTTTCTGCCGGCGCACCGCGCGCTGCTGCTATCCAATGCGAATGGCGAGACCATTCACCCGCGGCCGGGAAGCTTGCTGCACAGCAACCCGTTGTACCGCGGGAGGATCGCATCTCTGCTCGTTTCCGAAATCGGCGCGGTATGCGTGGGAATCGGACGCGGAGCGCTGGACATCTACGAGGAGATTCTTCGCGCCAAGAGTGCAAGTTTCCCGCCGTTCCGGCCGCGCTCGCAGGAACCGGAATTCCAGCGCCACTTCGGAGTCGCACAGTCCCTTGTCGACACGGCCGAATCCGCACTCCTGCAAATGGCGGCGGACTACACAGAATGCGCCCGGCGCGAAGCGGAAGACGGCGTGATCTTTTCCGATGAGCAGGACCGCAGGTTCCTTCAGATCGAGCAGCAATGCGTGCGGCTCTGCTGGGAAGCGGTCGACCTGATGTTTCGCACCAGCGGGACCTCCGCCGCGTCCAAGACTGCGCCGCTCGGGCGTTACTTTCGCAACCTGGCCGTCATCCGCACCCACATAACGATGCAGATGGACCACACGGCGGGCAATGCCGCGCGATTGCACTTCGGATTCCCCGCGCTAAGCCGCCTTTAGCCCTTCGCGCCAGAGGCCCGCATTCGCGGGCAACGCCGATCATGTAGAATCGGAGCGCGAAACGGAGGGCGAATGAAACTCGATCTGCTGGCGATTGCGCCGCATCCCGACGATGTCGAGCTCACCTGCGGCGGCACCATGCTCAAGATGGCCCAGGCAGGCTATCGCACGGGAATTCTCGATCTCACGCGCGGCGAAACCGGGACGCGCGGCAATCCCGATACGCGTCTGAAGGAAGCGGCCCGGGCCGGAAAGATTCTGCGGGTCCAAGTGCGGCGCAATCTCGGATTGCCGGACGCGCACCTTCAGGTGAGCGACGAGTTCAAGGCCGCCGTCGCCGGCGTGATTCGCGAACTCGAACCGCACACCGTGATCCTCCCCTATTGGGAGGGGCGCCACCCCGACCACTACACGGCCGCGAGGCTGGGCTACGAGGGCTGTTTCGTCGCCGGGCTGAAGAACTATCCGCTCGAGGGCCAAGCGTTTCGCCCGTTCAAGATTCTCTACGCAGCAGCGTACGCCGACGTCCGGCCTACCATCGCCGTGGACATCACCAAACAATACGACGGGCGGCGCCGCGCGATCCTGGCGTACGCCTCGCAATTCCGGCCGGTGAAAAAGGAACGGTCGAAGGTGGCTCTTCCGCTCGACGAGCTGGAAGGCAGGATGGACCTCGTGGCGCGCCATTACGGGCGCATGATCGGCGTGAAATACGCCGAAGGCTTCGTGGTGAAGGAAGTAATGCAGCTCGACGACGTGGCTCGGATTCCCGTCCGGTCTCTTTGACGCCCCCAGCGTCGCGTTGCCCAAAAAGCAAAACGCCCTGGCCGGAGACCCGGCCAGGGCGTTTTCGCGTTACGGTGCCGATTTTAGAATTCGTTCCACAGGTACTGGTTGTAGACCTCGTGGTGGAACTGCACCTCGGGGCCCTTTACGAACGTGCCCAGAAGCCGCGGGCAGCGATCGGCTGAGGCTTGTTTCAGGTCGGCGTACCGGGCTTTTACATCCGCACCGAGAAGTTTCGTGTTCCACTCCGCCTTCCGGAAATCCTCGAGCGCGGTGTAGATGTTGTCGGGCAGATAGCGCTCGGCCTGGCGGAGGTTGGCGATCTTCGCTGTGTCACCCTGCAAACCTGTCTTGAAAATGCTCAGCATCACGAGGTAGGGATTCGCATCCGGAGCAACGGAGCGGACTTCCACGCGCATGCTTCGGTGGTTGCCGATCGGCACGCGGATCATGGAACCGCGATCGACGGCCGACGCCTTGATCTGGTTCGGCGCCTCGAAGTGCGGGTCGAGGCGGCGGAAGGCGTTTACGCTAGGATTCAGAGCGAGGCAAATGTCATTGCCGTGCGTCAAAATCCGGTCGATGAACTCCCATCCGAATTTCGAGAGCTTTTCCTGCCCGTTCGGATCCCAGAAGAGGTTCGTGCCGTCCTTGCTGATGGAAACGTTGGTGTGCATGCCGCTGCCGTTGACGCCCACGACCGGCTTCGGCAGGAAGCTGGCCGTCATGCCCGCCCTCGTCGCCACCTGGCGGCAGATGAGCTTGTAGAGCTGGATCTGGTCGGCGGCTGCAACCACTTCGCCGTAGCCGTAATTGATTTCAAACTGAGAGGGCGCAACCTCGGGGTGGTCCTTTTCGTTTTGAAAGCCCATGGCGCGCTGGACTTCGGCCACGGTGTCGATGAAGGACCGCAGCGGGTCGCTCGGCAACGAATGGTAGTACCCGCCGGTGTTGACGTACTCGAATTTCAGGGTCTTGTGGTAGTGCTTCTCCGCGTCCGCGCCGGCGAAAAGGAATCCCTCAATCTCGTTGGCCGCGTTCAGCGTGAAGCCGTCCTTCTTGAATTGTGCGTCCGAAAAGGTCTTCAACATGGCGCGCATGTCGGCGGTGTACGGCGTGCCGTCCTTGTCGATCACCTCGCCGAACACAAGCACCTTGCCGGGACCGAAAAAGTCGGCCGGCGCCCAGTAGAAAGCGCTCCAGTCGATCCCGAGGCGCAGGTCGCTCTCGCGCTGGGGCGTGAAGCCGCGGATCGAGGACCCGTCAAACGTCAGGTTGTCCCAGCTCTTGACGAGGAACTTCTTGTCGTAATCGAGCATGTGCAGGCGGCCTTCTAGGTCGCTGAACAGCACGGTCACGGCCTTGATTCTCTTCTCGTCCGTCAGGTACTTCAGCCGCTCTTCCTGGATCTTCTGCGTGGGAACGCGGCCGAACCGCTGTTCCTTGGCCTTCAAATTCAAGTCTTCCAGCTCGGCGTACGGAATTTCTAGAAAATTACGAAGTTCGTTGGACATGAATCTCCTTCGGTTTGGTGTAGTTTCCAGAATTAATGCGGACTTCATCCCGGCCAGCGGGCCCAAACTCGCCCACAAGAGTATCGCGCCGGCCGGCCAATCGTCCAATCCAAAGAATGGATGCGCCGGATTCGGCGATCTTTCCCCCTCCTCGCATACCAGCGGGGCGCGACCTACCCGCTAATGCAGTGTGCGTGGCGACCCGTAAGGAAGTCCTAAGCCGAACCCACGGAATTGTGAATCCATCCCATTCGCAATATCTATCGACGCGCAAGGGCGGCGTATTCACCAAGGCCGGGACGCCTTCTTTCTTTGCCGCCCGGCGTTTGGAGGCTATACACAAACGCTTAGGTCACCACGCGCGTGAGCCGTTACGCAATCTGCTAAGCTGAGATGAGGGGAAGTCATCCACCCACAATGAGATTCTTCGGTCGAAAAGGCATCGCGGGGATTCGCTTCCGCGGCAGTTTGGCGGACGGGGATGGCGACACCGAGCCGGTGTCCCACCGCATGACGCTCGAACTCGCGCGCGCGAAGACGTTTGCCGCGATGCTCGCGCATAGCCGCGCGTCCCGCACCATTGAGGTCACGGATCTGCTCGCGGGCATGTACATCTGCAATTGGGACCGGCTCTCTCAATACTGGGAGGAGGAAGACCGGGAAGAAGTGGAAAACTGGCTCCGGGGAATTTGCCGGATCAGTCCCCAGAGATGGCACTACTGGATGGAGTTCTACGACCACGAGCGCCACAGCGCGCCGCTGTTTCGGCTCTGGCGAACACTGCGCAGGCAAAAGGCCGAACCGCCCAATGAAGCCGCTCTCAAGCCATCGGACGCGCTGGCGGCGGTGCTGAAGCAGGCTGAAATCCTCGCGCCCTTTCGCGATCGCATGGAGGGCCAGGCGATACCGATCCTGACCAGCGAATGCGTGTTGCTCTGCATTGCCCGAAGCCACGGATCGGAAGTCAGCCAAAGGCTGGCGCAGATGGGACTGGACACAACGAAGCTGGAACTGGGTGCGCTTTTCCCGCGCCGCGGCCCGCTCACCTGACAGCTGGTTGAAAATGCCCCGCAACTTGGAAGGGCGGGGCTTCAGCCCCGCCGTAAGTTGTCCCTTTCCCTCAGGGGTTTTAACCCCTGAGGCCATGCAAATAGGGACTTTTACGAGCTGCTAAAGCGTATCGGCGCCGACGATCCTGGCCAGACCGCCCATCCTCAGATAATCATTTTGAAGTTGGGCCAGAGGACGGAGAGCGGAGCGCGCGGCTTGCGGCAGATGTACACCGGCACGGACTGCTCGTTCGGCATGGCGTGCGGACTCGTGATCGTGGCGGCGAGCTGCACGTCGTCAAACAGCTTGGTGAAATCGCCGGAGCGCTCGCCGAAGACAATCACGCAGGAGCCGGAATAGCTCCGCGGCCCCCAGTAGTAGTAGCTGTTGTGCCCTCCGATCGACTTGGGCAAGCCGAGCGCCGGACCGTAGTAATCGATCGCGCCGCTCTCTCCGTAGTTCCCCGCGAGGATCGCGCAGCTCTGTTGCTCCGCCGCAGGCAGGGAGTGATAGACGCCTGCCACCGTTGAAGCCATGTTGTCCCACCCGAACATATCCGCGTAGAGCTGCGGGAGCTCGGCCTGCAATGCGTCCCGTTCCGTCTTCGCCACCTGCGAGTAGGGCAACGCGCGCGCGTAGCGCAGAAACACATCCACCGGAAGTAACGCCACGCCAAACGGCGCCGCGACCAGGCCACCGAGAATCAACAGAGCCGGAAACGCGACTCGCAGCCAGGGACGCGCGCGGCTCTCCGAAAACCGCTCAATCGCCACTCCGCCCGCAGCCATCAGCAATGTATAGACGGGCAGAGCGTAGTACGACTTTCCGTGCGACAAAATGAAGATTGCCATGACGGTTAAATACGCCCAGCCGAAAAACCGGAATCGCTTTGTCTCCCGCCCTGACAAAAGCCACATCAGCCCCGCGGCCCAGACCGGGAAGGCCAAGGGATGAAGGAATGCGACCTGGTCGCCGATGAATTGCAGCGGAGATATGGGCAGATTCTTGTGAAGCTGGGCATTGCGCACCACTTCGATCTGCGGCCATCCGTGCCGTGCTTCCCACAAAAGGTTCGGAAGAAACAGCGCGAGCGCGATCAATCCGCCGATCCAGATCCACCTGGAACGGAAGATTCTCCACTCACTCGACAAAAGCAGTCCGCCCACAACCGCGAGGCCGAAGACCAGCATCGTGTGTTTGTTTTCCAAGCCCACGCCCGCGACCGCGCCGAACGCAAGCCACAGCTTCGGAGACGCCCCTTTCACGATGCGGATCGCAATCAGAGCGCAAAGCAGCCAGAGGAGCGGCTCGAAGGCGTTCATGGAGAGAAAACTATCGAACGCGAGATAGGCGGGCGCAAACAGAATCGCGACGCCGGCAAGAAATTGGGCGAAGCGGCCACCGCCGAGTTCGCGCGCGAGCACACCGGTCAGAAAGACAACAGCAGCGCCTGCGAGAGCCGGCAAGATCCGAATCGCGACGAGGGAGCTGCCCAGCGCGTGCCGCACGAGCCAGGCGACCCCGGCGATGAGCGGCGGCTGATCGACGTACCCCCAGGCGAGATGCTCGCCGCAGGCCATGTAGTAAAGCTCGTCGCGAAAAAAGCCGTAGTGGCGAATCCCCGCGAATTGCAGCAGCAGCCTCGCGGCGGCCAGGCCCGCGAGGATGGCCGTGGCATTCACCGCCACTTCGCGGCCTCGCACCCCCGCAGCGGAGCGCCCTCCGAATTCAGCGACTCGAGCCTCGCTCATTGGCGCCGATGCCGCACCGCTGCGCTACTGCGCCGGTGCGGGCGAAACAATCTTTGCGCTCTGGATGCTGTCGATCTTGGGGAAATTCTTATCGAGATAAGCCTTTCCCAGTGCCGTGATCGAGCCCTGGTCGGGCTGCTCTCCGTATCCCGCGTAGAGCTTCTGGACAACGTCTATTCCGGAAGTCACACGGCCGAAGGGAGAGAATCCCTGGCGATCCAGGGGTGCGTTGTTGCCGAAATTGATGAAGAGCTGTGTCGTCCGCGTGTTCGGGCCGGCGGTGGCGAAAGTGATCGTCCCGGGACGATTGCTCTGCGTGACGGGATCGTCCTTGATGTTGGCGGAGTGCCAAACCTTGTTGACGCCCGGGTCCGCGCTCAAGCCGAACTGAACGATAAAGCCGGGCACGACGCGGAAGAACGCGGCATCGGTGAAGAATCCGTGCTTGACGAGATTGTAGAAGCGGTCGGCGCCAAGCGGAGCCCACGCGCGCGTGACCTCCACGACGAAATCACCCTTCGTGGTCGTGAACTGAACGTTGAAAACATCCGGGGCCTTTGCAGTCAGAGTGGCCGGGTGCAACAAAGCAGGATCGGTCGTCATGTGTGTTGTCCTTGGAGGTGTGGTAGTTGGAGCCTTTGGTGCTGCGGGAGGCGTCGCGGACGGCGCCTGCGCAGCGCGAGCGGCCGGCCCAAGAGCAGCCATGATGCACAGCGAGAACGAAACGGCAAAGCGCTTCATGCGATGATTCCTTTCCCTCACTTGGTCGCAGACGCCACATTTTGCATGAGGCGGAGCGTGTTGCCACCGAGAATTTTCTGAATTTCCTCTTCGACGTAACCGCGCTCAAGCAACGCCTCGGTGATCCGGGGCAGATGCGAAGCGTCTTCCATGCCATAGGGCATTACGGCGCCGTCGAAATCGGAGCCCAATCCGACGTGGTCGATCCCGGCCACCTTCACGGCGTGATCGATGTGCTCGATGATCTTCGACCACTCGACGCGGGGCAGCTTCCCATCCGCCATCCACGCGCGCATGATTCTATCCGATTCGAGCAGCTTGCAGGCCACGTTTTCTCCGCAGCGCCTTGCCGTTTCCGAATCGACCTGCGTCTCGAGGTGAGGCTGCGCCTTCTCCGCGTCGCGGAATTCCCGGCTCAGGAATCCCACGTGGAAATTGATTTGCACCACGCCGCCCTTCGCCGCAAGAGCTTCGATCGCGCCGTCGGAAAGATTGCGCGGAGCTTCGCAAATCGCCCGGCAGGAGGAATGCGAAGCGAAAACCGGCGCCTCGCTCAATTCGAGCACATCATCGAACGTCTTGTCGGAAACGTGAGAGATGTCCACGATCATCCCGAGGCGGTTCATTTCCCGGATTACGTCTTTTCCGAAATCGCTCAGGCCGTTGTGCGCGGGCTTATCGGTCGAGGAATCGGCCCAATCGGTGTTGCGCGTGTGCGTGAGCGTCATGTAGCTCGCGCCGAGAGACGCATATTCGCGAAGCACTCCGAGGTCGTGATTCATCAGGTGGCCGCCTTCGATTCCGATCAGGAGAGCGATTCGGCCCGCGTCGCGCGCCCGGCGAATGTCGTCCGCCGTTTTCGCGAGCGCCAGGTCATTCGGATGCAGCTCTGCCTGGCGGCGGACCGCCGCAATCTGGCCCAGCCCGCGCTCCACCGCACCGCGCCCTGTGGTGGTCGCCGGCACCCAGATTGCGAAAAAGATCGCGCCCAACCCGCCCTCGCGCATCCTTGGGATATCAATCGAGCCATCCGCATGGCGCGCGCCCAGATCGAAGTTGTCGAAGATGAGGCGCTGCGTCGTGTCGGCGTGCGTGTCGATGACGATCGAGCGGAAATGCAGATCGCGAGCCCTGGAGGAGATGCCTGATTGCGAGCCAGATGCTGACAGCGCCAAAATCCCTCCGGGCCTGAACTCCTGTGCGGGCCGGCCCGCAAAAGTCTATCAGAACTCGAACCGGCGGTGGCAGTCCGGCGCTGGCGGGTATTCCCGGCTGAGTTGCACCACGCGAACACATCCCGCGAGCAGTCTGTGGGCAAAACCTCGGCGGTAGTATCCTGTGTGAAGATGCGCGTCCAGTAAATCGCGCCACGACTATGGCCAGCGAACATCTCGGCGAACTGAAGAAGTGGGCGGCCGACGCAACCCGCACGGGCGGCAATGGCGAATCCGTTCAGCTGAACCGCGCCGTCGAGTTGATCAGCAAGAATTTTGCCGTGCAGCCGCACGAAGTGGCTATCCTCGGGCTCACGCCCGACGAAAGATCGCTGAGGTTCCTCGCGCCGGATAATCTGCGGACCGTCGGGCAAATTCCCCTATCGAGCGCGAATGCACTGGCGGCCCGCACCTTTCGCGAAAGGCGCCCGGAGCTCATCAACCACTTCAGCGTGGTGCCCCACGCGTCCGTTTTCGAAGCCGTGCCGATCACCGAGGAGCTGCGCGGCGACCCGATCCAAAAAATCATGAGCTCGCCCATCATGGCGGCGAACAAGGTGATCGGTGTCGTGCAAGTTTCCCGGAAGGGCAAGGTCCAGGCCGACGCCGGTCCGGACTTCACGCATCCCCAGCTCCGCGAGCTGAAAACGATTTCCGACGCGCTTGCTCCCTGCATTTTGCTTTGCAACAAGGAGTGACGCTCTTCGGACTCTGCCTCCCGGGCGCTCGGATGCTGCGCTCGCCTGTCCCGCCGCCGGGCTTCACACAACTGCAATCATCGAGAGCTGTGAAATGAGTTGACATCACTGCGCGTGCTTGTTAATTTTCGAGCGCCAATCTTTCCGATTCAGAAAACGAGAGGCACCGCAAACCGGCACGGCACATGGCGTTCGTCGCGAAGAACATTTTTCTCACCAAGGGAGTCGGAAAGCACCGCGAGCGCCTGTCGAGCTTTGAGCTCGCCTTGCGCAACGCAGGGATTGCGGCGTGCAACATCGTTCGCGTCTCGTCGATCTTCCCTCCCTATTGCAAACTCATCTCGCGCAGCGAAGGGCTCAAGCATTTGAAGCCCGGCCAGGTGGCCTTCACGGTCATCAGCGAGAATCAGACGCGAGAGCCGCACCGCCTGATCGCCGCAGGCGTTGGTTTGGCGCTGCCGGCCGATAAGTCGATGTACGGATACCTTTCCGAGCACCATTCCTTTGGCGAGAGCGAAGAGATCGCCGGCGAATACACCGAAGAGCTCGCGGCCGAGATGCTCGCGACGACCCTTAACGTCGAGTTCGATCCCGATCTTTCCTGGGACGAAAAAAAAGAGGTCTATCGCATCTCGAACAAGATTGTCCGCACGATGAACATCACGCAGTCGGCTGTTGGCGACAAGCGCGGCTTGTGGACCACCGTCCTCGCCGCGGCCATCCTGCTCGGCGAAGACGACTAGTTACAGCCGCCCGCCCGTTTCAACCGCTTCCCAAACAATCCGCGCGAAACCGCCCTATCCGGGTGGTGCTACATGCGAAGCGCCACGCCCCTTTTTCTTTGCCATCCTCGCAGCCCGCAGGTAACGTTGTCTAACAACGATCGAAGCGCTCAAATCTCTCCAAGGAAGCATGAACCGACGATGAGCCGATACACACCTGTGCCGCCGGACAATTTCGGCGGAATCCCGGAAGAGCATTCCCGGTACGAGACTTCGCGCGCCGTCATCTTTCCGGTGCCGCTCGAGCGCACCACCTCGCTCCAGCCGGGTGCGCGAAACGGCCCGTCCGCGATTCTGGCCGCCAGCCGCGGCATGGAGCTCTACGACGAAGAGCTTGAGACCGAGCCGTACAAGGAAATCGGCATTCACACTCTGCCTCCCATCGACACGATGGATGGCGGGCTCGGCGAAGTGATCACCGAACTCTATACGGCCGCGGTCGGCCTGCTCGACGACAACAAGTTCCCCGTTGGTCTCGGAGGCGAGCACGCGCTGACGCCGCCGCTGGTTTCCGCCGTCGCAAGAAAGTACAAAAGCCTGAACGTGCTGCACATCGGCGCGCACGCCGAACTGCGCCACGAGTATCAGGGCTATGCCGCGAGCCCCGCATGCACGATGCGGCGCGTGGTCGAGACGTGCCCGGCGGTGCAAGTGGGTATTCGCTCGATTTCAGCCGAAGAGGCGCGGGCGCTCCCGCAACTGCAAACGAAGATCTATTGGGCCAAGGATATCGCGCGCACCCCTCTCAAAAGCTGGATCGCGAAAGTGCTCGACGATTTGGGCGCAACCATCTATCTGACGATCGACCTCGGCGGCTTCGATCCGTCCATCATGCCCGCCACGGGAACTCCGGAGCCGGGCGGCCTCGCCTGGCATGAAGTCACATCGCTCCTGCGCGCCGTTGCCGACCACAAGAAGATCGTCGGCTTCGACGTCGTCGGTCTTCTGCCCCATCCGGGCGGCCTCTCCTCCGACCTTCTTGCGGCCAAGTTGGTGTATAAATGCCTCGGCTACGTCTTTTGTAAAGCGTAGCGCGGAGGCAGCGCTCTCATGATGGGTCACCTGGCAGCAATCCTTGCTGCGCCGGACGGCATCTTCATCGGCGTGCATGCGCAAGGCTTCATCGCTTGGATCGTTATCGGACTTCTTGCCGGATGGATTGCCGGAAAAATCACGCGCGGGCGCGGATACGGCTGCATCACGAATATCGTTCTGGGGCTGATCGGTGCGGTGATCGGCGGCTGGATCTTTACGCGGCTGGGAATCCTGCCCTGGGGATTCTGGGGCAGCCTCGCGGCGGCGACTGTCGGAGCTATCGTACTCGTGGCGATCGGGCGGCTGTTTGCCGGCGGCCCGTCGGAATAGGATTGGCTCGCGCTTCGCGTTAGCGCGACGCCAACCACTGCCAGGCGATCCACACGACCGGGCTGGCAAGAATAAGGCTGTCGATCCGGTCGAGCACGCCGCCGTGCCCGGGCAGCAGCGTCCCCGAATCCTTCACGGCGGCTCCTCGCTTGTAAGCCGACTTAATCAAGTCTCCCGCCTGCCCTGCAATATTCGCGAGGCCCGCGATTATCAGTAGGCTCAGCATATCCACATGCATCCAGTGCTCGAATAAGACCGCGACCAGCAGCGAGCCGACCAAATTCGCGAAGGCTCCCTCCCAGGTTTTCTTCGGGCTGAGCGCCGGAGCCATCGGCAGTCGCCCAATCGAGCGCCCGACAAAATAGGCGAACGTATCCCCCGCCCACATCATGGAAAGCGTCAGGAGCACCAGTTGGCGGCCCACGCGCTCGATCTCACTGATGCGGACCAGGTAGCTGAACGGCAACGCCACGAACAGCAATCCCGCAGAACTGATCGCAATCGCGGGCAAGACATCGTGCAGCGGCCGTCGCGTCGCAAGCCCGATTCCCGCGGCCCCGAAAACGAAAATCAGCAGGAGCGCTTCGATCGAAAGCGTCCCGCCCGCCGCGTCGCGGACAATGGAAATGCCTCCCGCCAAAGAGTGCGTTTCGACGAGGCCGGTCGAATACTGCGCGTAGAAGAGTCCGGCAACGCAGGCGATGGTCCACTTCTGGAATGCGCGCAGACCCACGCGCTCCCCAAGCCGGAAGAACTCGACAAGGGCCAGAATCGCGACGCACGCCGCGGCGGCGGCCAGCAGCGCAAGCGGCCCCCACCACACGAGCGCAATGACGGCCGGAATCAGGACAGCAGCGGTGAGTATGCGAGCCAGCATCCCGCGCTAGCCTCGCACCGGATGCCCGGAGCGCTTCGGGTTGCCGTTGCCGCCCGAACCCGCGCGGCCCTTGCCGGATCCCAGCCCACCGTAGCGCCGTTCGCGGCTCTGAAAATCAACCAGCGCTTCGAGCAAACGCGCCCGCGAAAAATCGGGCCACAGCGTTTCGGTCACATAGATTTCCGCGTAGGCGATCTGCCAGAGCAGGAAATTGCTCACGCGCATCTCGCCGCTCGTGCGGATCAGGAGATCGGGGTCCGGAAGCCCGGCCGTGTAGAGGTGGTCGGAGATCGTCTGCTCGTCGGCGTGGAAAGCGGAGAGGCCGTGCGCGCGCACGTGGTCGAGCAGGGCGTTGAAGGCGTCCGCGAGCTCGGCGCGCCCGCCGTAGTTGAGCGCCACCACGAGCTTCATTCCGGTATTACGCGCGGTGACGCGCATGGCTTCGTCAATGTCTTTCCGCACGCCCTCGGGAAGCTGTTCGGAGCGGCCGATCACGAGCAAGCGGATATTGTTCTTGTGAATCGAAGGCAGCTCGCGCTTCAGGTATTCACGAAGCAGCCGCATCAGGAAATCGACTTCGGCCTGCGGGCGGCGCCAGTTTTCTAGCGAAAAGGCGTAGAGTGTCAGGCAACGCAGGTGCAGCCGCGCGCACGTCTCGATCACTTCCCGGGCGGCCTTCACTCCCGCGCGATGCCCCGCGATGCGCGGCAGGTGCCGCTTCTCGGCCCACCGGCCGTTTCCGTCCATGATGACGGCCAGGTGTTTGGGGAGCCGGTCGGGATCGAGTTTTTCGAGAAGCTGCGCTTCCTCGCGGCTGGCGGGCTTCAACAAATCGCTGGTTTTCACTGGGAATCGCTCAAGAATCGTCCGCGAGCGAAAGTAGCACAGGGGCAAACAGCGTGCAACACCCGAGGATACAGGCGAAGGCCGGGTCGACCGGCCCCGTCAACTACCGAAAAATACTGCGGCGCGTTTTCAGCATGTCGACAGCCACCACGACCACACCAGCATACATCAGCACAGCAAAAATCAGCCCTAGACTGTCCCAAGCAGACCACGGACGCCGCCAGATCGCGGCTGCGCCAAGCACGAGGACGGGATAGACAACATTCGACCACTCCCACCATATGAAACCTTCGCCTCTCGTCCACGCTATGTGTCGCTCATACCGCCAAAACGGCGAATGGCCAACCTGAGATTCGACCAAGGGGCGCAGCACCTTTTCGACGTATGCAACATTTCGGTATGTCTCCATTTGCCAGTAGCACCAATACAGTTCCACAACCTCAAAGATGAATACACTTACCCATACCAGCAAACACTTGTTCTGGAACGACTGCCACACTTGCGCGACGAGCGCGAGATAGAACACGAACACGGCCCAAAGAGAACACTGAAGAGTAATCCAATTCGTCAGCCTCTCCATCAGCGCTTGATACTCGGCCACATGTACTTGCACGAGCAACTCTGGTCGATACGGCCCGGTCTCGCTGCGCACTGTAGTGCTCACAAGCACCTCCCTGTAATTCGCTTCCGTTTGGTACCCGCTCCCCGCGGAAACAACTGACCATGTGCGGCGCAGAACGCAACCGACCCCGTGGAGAAGGGGCCGCCATTTTCTTCTCGGATAGGTACCCAGTCAATTAGATTTGCTGGGTGGCAAGAAATGACCATTCACAATATGTTGATGATGATGTACAAATCCACAGGATGCCTCCTGAAGCTGACCTCGAAACTCTTGCCCGTGCGCGCTTTCTTGATCCTCCATTAACAGAAGCCGAATTCAAACTCGTCCGCGCCGCCGAAACGGGAGGCATTGCGAATTGCGGCAGGGACCTTCCTGACTCAGCGGCGAAACCTGCCAGAGCAGAGGAGTGGGGCCTACAACGGCAGGTTCGTGCCGACCTAATTTGGTGGCTTTGCACCAACGCTTCAGCCAGGGCACTCGTACACCCTGAAGGAATCCAGTTGTGGAGCGCCCAAGTATCCGGCGCTCTGGAACTTTCCTTTGCGAAAGTGCCATTTCCTCTAGCGATCGTTAACTGCCGCATCATGAGCTGCATGACCCTCCGACAAGCTGAGATACCTGACCTCATTCTAAACGGAACGACGGTGCCCGGGATTGAAGCCAGTGGAATGCAAGTTAAGGGCAATGTCTTCTTCCGGAGTGGCTTCAAATCGGATGGCGAAGTGAGCCTATTGGGAGCGTCGATCGGCGGACAACTTGACTGCAGCGATGCAACGTTCTTGAATTCCGGGCCGCGCGATGTTCCCGGCGGAGGTATCGCGATAGCCGCCGACCGCATTTCGGTGGGAGACGGGGTATTTCTGAACCGCCGTTTCCGCGCCGAGGGTGAAGTCCGATTTCCCGGAGCCAAGATAGGGGGAGATTTTACTTGCGGTGGGGGCTGCTTCATTGGGCCAACAAAGCTCGCGGAAATTAGGCCAGACGTGCTTGGCGCCGATGCGCAGAAAAACTACAGATTCGCCTTAACTGCGGATGGAATCGCGGTAAACGGCGACGTCCATCTGGACGAAGGATTCAGCGCCGAGGGAGAAGTCCGCCTCCTAGGTGCACGGATAGCCGGGAATCTCGACTGTAGCGGCGCCAGATTCAGCAACCCCCTCCAAGTAGGCTTCTCGGATAACGCAAGAGTTTTCGCCGCCGACGGCGCCGAAGTCAAGGGTTGCATCTTTTTTCGGGACAGCTTCTATGCGGAAGGCGACGTCGAACTCTTAGGAGCGCGCGTCGAAAAGAATTTGGAATGCATCGGCAGTACATTCCGAGGCCGAGTAGCTACGCACGGAGCATCCATCGCTGGTGGGTTCCATTGGCTTGGCATCAAGAACCCGGAGCTCGCTACACTGCTTCTTGATGATACATCGGCCTCTCGAATTCTAGATGATGTCGAGAGCTGGCCTTTGAAGGGCCACTTGGAACTGGACGGATTCGTCTACCGGCGCATAACACAAGGCCCTAGGGACCATCACAGCCGCCTAGACTGGCTAGCCCGCCAGCAAGAATTCACACCGCAACCCTACCGCCAACTTGCCAAAGTCCTGAGAGACGAGGGCGATGACGCGGGAGCGCGGCAGGTCCTCTACAAGATGGAGTGCCAGCGCCGCAGCGAAGAGAAACGCGTATGGAACGCTCCGACGCACCAGGGTCACACACGAAAAGCATTCAGCTATTTTCGGCACCTCGTGAAGACGCTGGCAAATCACGTTTGGAATCAAACGCTGCGATTGACGATCGGTCACGGCTACTATCCCGGACGAGCGCTCGCCCTGCTACTGCTGTTCGTCGCTCTCGGATGGCCCTTATTTCGATACGGCTATTTCTCCCGGAACATCGCGCCAACCGACAAAGATGCATACTCGGACTTCAAGAGGGATCGCTATCCCCCGGAACACTATGAACGTTTCTCTGCGTCGATATACTCACTCGAAAACTCTTTTCCTCTGGTGAAATTGGGACAGGTCGACCGCTGGCAGCCCGACCCAACCCCACCCGAGTCTCACGCCCCCGCAAGGGGCTTGATCCGGCGCGTCAGTCGATACGTCGTTTCACCCGGCTTCCTGCGCGGCTTCCGACGATTCCAGATACTGCTCGGTTGGGTTCTTGCAACCTTATTTGCCGCCGGCGTCACTGGGGTTGTTCGCAAGGATTGATGCGAGTCTGCCTCGCGTCTTCCGCGCTTCCTTTCCTCCCTGCCTCGACCGTTTCCTCGGTATTTCTACGGACAGACACCCGATTCGCCCCGTGCTACCGTGCCCTGTGGTTAACGCTGTACAACTCGGCCGTCGCGAAGGCGGGGCGGGCGCCCCTACGCCGTTGTGCCCCGTCGACGCAGGCCGCCCTCATTCACGAGCCACCGCCAGCCGCCCCATTCCTAGTCGCGGGATTTCAGCACTCCCCGGTGCGAAGTTAATCGACACACCTAGCCGAGTAGTTTTCCTCCTAACCCACAGAAAACAAACAATTGTGTCACCTGCAAAGTGTCACACTTTTCGAAGGGCTGATGGCACCGTGCGACGAGCGTCCACCGCCAGACGCTCTATTTCTAATCGCCAATTCCATTTATTAGAGACCTGGCTAACCCATAGAAAACGCAAGACGGCAGGCGTTTCTAATCGCCAAGAAACGAGACTCCGTAGTCTTGCTGCCCCGCGATCAGTGGAAGTGGAAGAGGTGAAGCAGGAAGCCCGAAAGACCGCTCGATGGCTGGAAGATCGCGGTGTACATCAGGATCAGCGTCAGCACGATCATGATGATGCTCGACGCCCACGCGATCACGTTGAAGCCCCACGAGTTGACGTGATCGCCCATCAGGTCGCGGCGGTTGACCAGCAGCAGAATGAAAATCAGCACCACGGGAAGCCAGATGCCGTTGCCTACCTGCGAGTAAATCAGAATCTTCCACAGCGGCACCCTGGGAATCAGGATGATCCCGGCTCCGACCACGATTTGCATCGTGTAGAGCGAATAGAACGCCGGGGCTTCCTTGAATTTCCGGTCGAGTCCGGTCTCGAATCCGAGTCCCTCACAGATCACGTGCGCCGTAGACAGCGGCAAAATCGACGCGGCGAAGAGCGACGCGTTCAGCAACCCGAACGCGAAGAGCCCGCCGGCCCATTTCCCGGCAAGGGGCACCAGAGCCTGGGCGGCCTCCCCCGCACTGGAGATGTTGGTGAGCCCGTGCTTGTTGAGAGTCGCCGCGCAAGCCACGATGATGAAAAACACGATCACCATGCAGGAGATGCTGCCGACAAGAACGTCGAGTCTCGCGTGTTTGTACTGGCGCGCCGCGACGCGCTTTTCCACGAATCCGGCTTGGAGATAGAAGAACTGCCACGGAGCAATCGTGGTTCCCACAAGGCCGATCAACATCAGCAGGTAGGCCGAGCTCATGTGGACGGATGGAACCACCATTTGTTTCGCCGCAAAAAGCCAATCCGGTTTGGCGTAAAACGACGATATGACGTAGGAAAGATAGAACGCGCACGCGACCAGGAAGATCTTCTCCACAATACGATACGTGCCGTAGACGACGAGCAGCCAGACGGCGATTGCGGCCAGGGGCACGGAAACATACTTGCTGACGTGCATGAGCTCCGAGGCTTCGGCGACGCCCGAAAACTCCGCGACCGTGTTGAAAAGATTCACAAAGAAAGCCGCGATCATCACAAAAAACGTGGAGCGGAATCCGAACTCCTCGCGAATCAGGTCGGCGAGGCCCTTGCCCGTGACCACTCCCATGCGGGCGCACATCTCCTCGCTCACGTAGAGCGCGATCGTCATTGGAATGAGCGACCACAGCAGCGTGTAGCCGAATTGAGCGCCCGCGGCCGAGTACGTGCTGATGCCGCCGGCGTCGTTGTCCACGTTCGACGTGATCAATCCCGGCCCGACCACGGCCATGAACACAGCGAGCCGCCTGCGCACGGTGCGGGTGCGCCGGCTGAATTCCCTGCCCCCGCTCGCCAGCCGCGAGAAGGTGTCCGTCAATGTGCCCCACGTATTCATCGAACTCTATGGAAAAATCCCAAATTTCAGATCCTGGCGCGCAGACGGCTCACGATGTCGTCCACGGCAATCGCGCCGATCGGGCAATTCATCTCGTTGACCACGGTCAGGCTGCGCAGATTATATTTGTCGAAAATCTCGAAGACATCCTTGTCGCTCGCATCCGGCGGAACCGAAAGCAACGGCTCCGAGCCGAGATCGGCCATGCGCTGGTCGGCGTCGGCCAGAACCAGGCGCGCGACCGGGACCGTGCCGGCGAGCGCAGCCTCGCGGTTGATCAGCACGATGTTGTCGAGCTGGTCGAGCGAGATTTCGTGGAAACGGATGTAGTCGATCACCTCGCCGCGCGTGGCGTCCTCGCCGACCACGACGATCTCGGTCGTCATCATGCCGCCGGCGGCGTTCTCGTCGAAGCGCATCAGCTCCTTCACCTCGTGCGCCTCGCGGTGTTCCATCTCGTCGAGGACTTCCTTGGATTTTGCGGGCTCGAGGCTCTGGATCAGGTCGGCGGCCTCGTCCGGGTTCATCTCCTCGATGATGTCGGCCGCCTTCTCAGTATCGAGCTTTTCGACCACCTGCGTCTGAAGCCGCTTGTCCAGCTCGGCGATCGTCTCGGCGGCGGTCTCCTCATCGAGCGAATCGATGATGGACTGCCGCTCGGCCGGCGAAATCTCCTCCATGATGTCCGCGAGATCGGCCGGGTGCAGCTCGGCCAGCTTGTCGCTCGACATGCGCAGCTTCACTCGCCGCAGCGGGTCCGGCTCGATCAGGTTGACGAATTCCCAGCGGATCGTCCTCTGCGGGAGCCTTCTCTGAATGCGGCGGATGCCCATCGGCGGCACGAGTCCCTGCAACAGGCGGCGGACCGCTCCGGGGATGCCCACATCCACTTGCGTGACGCGCAGTTCGGTGTTGCCATTCGTGCGCTGGTCGATCAGATCGACGTCGTTCACGCGCACCACCTTGCGGCCGTTGGTGTCGATGATCTGCTGGTCGAGCAGGTCCTTCTGCACGGCGAGCCAGGCTTCGTTCGGGTGATAGAGCTCGAGGGCGGATTCGTCCGTGGTGAGCCGCACGCGGCCCGGGGCGACCGACTCGATCTGGTCGTAGCGCGCCACCAGCGGGCGGAACTTGCCGCGGCCGAGCAGAAGACGAGAGATGCGGTTCGGCTGTTCGTCCGGAACGACGAACATCTCCTTAACGCGGCCGACAAAATTGCCGAAAGAGTCGTAGGTTTCGGCGCCCAGAATTTCGGTTGCGTGCAGCATCTCTGGCTCCTTCATTCATCAGGGCAAGCGACAGGACAAAAAAAATGCCCGGGACCGGCAATTCATCCGGCCACGGGCAGACGGAAAACCGCCCTCAGATTACCTCAGGCCGGGCCTCGCCTCCCTGTTCCCGGAAACCCAATCGGCAAGCAAACTGCGCGTCTCGCCGACAGCGCGGGAGCAGCGAACGAAAACGAGCGCGAAAATGGCCGACTCCGCCCGGGCAATCGCGACAGACCCGGCGGAGCGACTACCTCCAGGCTCCGAATTGGACGAACGTGCTTCCATTGCGATGCATTTGTCCCCGGTTCGACTAGTAAAGGCAGATGGAAACTTTGTCAAGCAAAGAGTGCGCATTTTGCGAGATTTTTACGCGGCGAACAGCATATTTCGCGGAACGCGGCCGCGCCGACGGCATTCGGCGGCATACAGGTCCCAATACGTGCCCCGGATGTAGTCGCGGCGCGAAAAACCGAGGCTTCTGGCCGCGCGATCGATGGCCCGGGGAGAGCCTTCGAGCTCAAGAAACACCCCCACCGGCGTTTCATCCAGGTCCAGATGCAGGCCGGGCAGCCGAAAAGTGGTGCGGTATTTCTCGTATGAGAATCCGGGCCGGAAGCCCAGCGAGCGAAGGGCGGCCGGCCAGCGCGCCGCCGATCGCACCACCAGTTCCCTCTCGAGCTTTTCCTTGTAACGCGAGCCAGCGGAGGCCAGAGCAGGACTCTTCGAAGTCATCAACGTTCGCCGCGATCCACCCCGAACGAGCCTGGAAGGAGCGGGGGCCTCGGTCCGAACCCGAAGAAGCCGGCCACGGCGGCGGAAATCCGAATCCGGCGTATCGAAGAGAGTGTTTCGCTCGAGGACGCGGCCGGAGCAGTGGCAACCGAGGCGCTTCAGCTTGCGGATCAGGCCATTAACGTCCTTAACGCGGAGTTTGACCTCGGTTTCGCGAACCGTGCGACCTCGGGAAAGCATGGCTGAGTATAACTTGGCCATAGAGCCGCTGAAGAAGGAACGTACCCAAACAGGGGCAGCCGATCACTTTACGGCAATGGCCCCTGCCTTGCCGTTCGGCACAATCTGGAAGACCAAGATCCTTGCGGGCTGTGTTTCGCTCAAGTTGCGGAGCATGCGATGGACGTGCATGGTGGGCTCGAAAAAGACGTCGCCGGCAGCATACGTTTTCGGCGGGTCCGGCTCGACTTGGTTTTCGATGGTTCCTTCTAAGATGTACGCGAAGACGGGACCGGAGTGCTGGTGTCCGGTAAACGCGCGTGTCGAGGAAGGATTGTGAGCGGGAATGTTAAGAATGAGCAGGCTGGCTACGGACTCGGGCAAGGCTTCGAGAGGTTCTTCGATGAGCGGCTTCGGTGGGGAAGGCCGCACGGGTGCGCCGTGGTCCTGTGAATTTTGCTGAGGCGGCGCCTGAACGGCGAGAAGCTCCGACGAGGCTCCTGAGAAGAGACTGGCGAAAGCTAGGCTCATGACTTTGTTCAGTTCACGGCGAGTGATCATGATGAGACTCTCCTTGGCAAGCGGTCGTCACGTTCGGGTGCAGGTCATTGCACCTTCTTTGTTTCGTTTCCCGGCTCGTTCTTTGGCCGGTTTGCCGGCCGATATACATTCGTCTTCGGGTGGAACTCCGACCATGCGAACCAGAATTCCGGCTCGAGGATGAGCGATTTCAATTGAGAGCCCTTGAGCGGCCCCGAAAGGCAGAGCCCGTATGCGTTCCACGAAGAATGAGTTTCGAGGTCGAAGAGCTGGTCGGCCTCTTGATCCGCGGGCTTGAATCGCAGAACCTTGCCCTTCCACTCGGCCACGAACGCCGTGGTGGTATCCGACGCGGGCTGATGGACAATCAGCACGGGCTTGCCGCCGATGCGGTCGTTGACGACGCGCACTTCTCGCAGAGCCGAGAGCGGATATGCCATCTCCGTTTTTCCAACCTCAAGGCCGAGCACCATCTCGCGCGGACGCAGGCGATCGTCGTGGCTGAGCGCATCCTTTGGATCCGGTAAGCCCCCCGAGATTCCCCGGTTGATGAATTTGTTCATGTTCGGCATGATTTCCGCGTAACCGGGCTCGGGTTTCAGCACGAGCGTGTTCGGATGCTGTTTATTCCATTCGCCCCAAGTGGTCATCAAGAACGGGTAGATCGCCAAGCGCGTTCCTTTGAGGGGTCCGGACGTGGCGGTAGAGACCGACTGCTGCCAGTGACTGCCCGTTTCGCGGTCCTTGAAAACCTCGTTCCCACCGACGTCGCCGTCGGGATCAAAATGGAGTGCCTGGCCTTTGGCTTCAGCCCTGAACACGAGGGCTGTGTTGCAGTACCCTCACCAGGTGATGGCGATGGGCCCGTCCGCCATCTGGTCCTGTACAACGCCGTGCTGCGCAAGTAGAGCGGCTGGATAAGCCTTGGCAACGTCGCCGCTTGAAACACCTATCAGCACGTCGCCGGCGGACATGAAGGTCGCCTCTGATGCGGGAACGAACTGCGGATGATCAACGGTGGTGTACGGCATCCTCTGCGGTGATGTACCCTTAGCGAGCGCCGAACCGCCGCCAAGAATGCCAACAGCGGCTGCAACAATCGCCAGGCTCTGAACGTATTTCAGTCTCATGGAGCTCTCCACGACCGGCTTCCGGTCACTCAACCTGATTCATATCGCACGGATGCCTATACGATGAGAAGAGCCAAGACCGAACGAAATAACCGAGCCATGATGAATTCCCGCGACACATCCGAGCGGATGCGCCTGAAACTCGATCGTCACAGCCGGACACCCTTCTACCGGCAGATCTATCAGCGATTTCGCGATGCGATAGCACAGGGAATTTTGCGCCCGGGCGAACGGCTCCCTTCGTCCCGCAGCTTGGCGAGCCAGCTTTCCACTTCGCGCGGAACAATCGATTTGGCGTACAGCCTTCTTTCTGTTGAAGGGCTCGTCGTAAGCCAAGGGGCCGCGGGGACTGAGGTGGCTCGGGCGGCCAGCTCCCTCAAGCCTCCTCCAAAATCGCCCAGTGCACCAAAGCGCCGCTGGGACGAGCCCGCGACTGAGATACTTGCGTGCCAACCGTTTCAAATGGGCCTGCCGGCGCTCGATGCCTTTCCGCGAAAGCTATGGTCGCGGCTTGCGATCAGGCATGTCCGCTCTATCAAAGTGCATGAATTGAGCGCTCCGAGCGCGGCGGGATACGAACCGTTGCGTGAAGCGGTCCGTTCTTACCTTGCAGTTTCTCGGGGAATTCTTTGCTCGACGGAGCAGGTGATCATTACGTCCGGTTTCCAGGCTGCGCTGGGAATGATCACCCGGGCTTTTCTTAAACCTGATGACGAGGTTTGGTTCGAGGACCCCGGCTATTTCATGATCCGATTGGGACTGGAAGCTGCGGGCGCCAAGCTGGTACCTGTGCCCGTGGACGATGAGGGTCTGGACGTTTCAGCAGCAATGGCGCGATCGACGCGAGCCCGATTCGCATATGTCACGCCGTCGCATCAAGCTCCGCTGGGCGTGGCTCTAAGCTCGCGGCGGCGACTGGATCTACTGTCTTGGGCGACAAGCGCAGACGCATGGATCATAGAGGACGACTACGACAGCGAATTCCGCTATGGCAGTCCGCCACTGCCGGCATTGAAGAGCCTGGATGAAGCTGGGCGCGTGATCTACGTTGGAACGTTTAGCAAGGTGCTGTTCCCCGGCTTGCGACTTGGCTACGTGGTCGTCCCAGAATCGCAGATCGACCGATTGGGCCGGATTTACGAGCTGTTGTACCGGGACCGGCCTATATTCAACCAGGCGATTACGGCCGACTTCATGACGGAAGGACACTTCGCGCGACATATCCGGCGGATGCGTGCGTTGTACTCGGAACGCCGCGCGGCGCTCGCGGCTGCGCTGGCGGAAGTCTTCGATGGCCAAATGAGCGTGCAACTTCAAGCGGGCGGCATGCACCTGCTGGCGCGCGTCGCGGGATGCAAGAACGACCGCGATCTCGTTGCGCGTGCTAAAGCGCGGGGCCTCGCGCCGGCTGCGTTGTCACCGTGGGTCATCGAGCGCGAGGACCGTCAGGGGCTTTTGCTGAGTTTTACGAACATCCCGCAGGAAGCTGCCGTGGCGATGGCAATACGGCTCAAGCAGGCTTTCGACGGTGAATGAGCGGTATGAAGAAGCTCACGATGATCGTGTTGCCGTTCCTGAGAATCAGCGCGCTGGCGGTGGCTTGAATCTGAGCCCGCACGCCAAATTGCACTCTCGACCGCGCGGTCAACTCCTGATAAGTCGGATAAACCTGACAAGTGGTCTATCAACATCTCGCAAACCGCACTGATACCCAGAAGGAAGCATGTTGCCAAACGTGCGGGCGAGCCAGCATAATCGCTTCACTGTCGCGGTATCGCGCGCGTTCATGACCGAACCTGCCACGCCATTGATGCAGCAGTATCACGCCGTGAAGAAACAGCACCCGGCGGCGCTGCTGCTGTTCCGGCTCGGAGATTTCTACGAGCTGTTCTTCGACGACGCCGTCGTTGCGTCGCGCATCCTCCAGATCACGCTCACGGCCCGCAACAAAGAAAAGGGGCAGCCGGTGCCGATGTGCGGAGTTCCCTACCACGCCGCGGAAAACTACATCGCGCGCCTGATTCGCGCCGGGCACAAGGTCGCCATCTGCGAACAGATGGAGGAACCCGGGCCGGGGAAGAAGCTCGTGCGGCGCGAGGTGATTCGCGTGCTTACTCCGGGGACAGCGACCGGCATGTCGCTCGTCGATCCGAAGGAGAACAACTTTCTGGCGGCAGTCGCGCGGAGCGCGGCTACCAGCGCTGCGGCGGCTGGAAGTGGGCGCCCGGCCAGCCGCCAAACCGAGGCAAAAATCGGACTTGCATACGTGGACCTTTCCACCGGAGAGTTCCGCGCCACGGAATTCACGGGAGAAAAAGCCGAGGCGCGGCTGCGCGACGAGATGGAAATCCTGCGGCCACGGGAGATTCTGCTGCCGCGGCCTGTGACGCTTTTCGCCGAGGCAGCGCCATCGAGTGCGAACGGGCTCGGTGCAGTCGAGACGCGGCTCGACGACTGGGCTTTCGAGACCAACTTTGCGGCGCGGCAGCTCGAACAGCATTTTCGCGTGGTGGCACTCGAAGGATTCGGGCTGACCGGGCATCCGCAGGCAACCGCGGCGGCGGGAGCGATCGTCCACTACCTGCGCGAGACATCCGCTATCAGTGCCCGGAAACCGGAGGACATGGCCACGATCCCCTCGTTGCGTCCAGCGGGGACCGGCCTCGAACACCTCGACCGCATCAACTACTACGAGCAACAGGATGCGATGATCCTCGACCAGGTGACCGTGCGGAACCTGGAACTCGTCGAGCCGGCAGCGGGAGACGACGCTTCGGCGACGCTGGTCAGGTCAATTGACGAGACGGCAACTGGCATGGGCGCGAGGCTGCTGCGCGCGTGGCTCTTGCGGCCGGAGATTTCGCTCCGGGAGATCGAAGAGCGGCTCGACGCCGTGGCCGATTTGAAGGCGCGGACCGTGGCGCGCGAGGAGGTTCACCGGGAGCTCGAAGCCATCCTCGATCTCGAGCGCCTGACGAGCCGCATCACTCTCGGCGTTGCCACACCGAGGGACCTGAACGCCCTGCGCGGATCGCTCGAAAAGATACCCGCTTTGCGGGGATTGATCGTTGACGGAGACACGCCACGGCCATCCGCAGAGGCGGGTTTGAAATCCGCCCCTACACGACGCGAAACCCGGCGACTTTACGCGCTGCGCGAACAGATGGACGAGCTGACGGACGTGCGCGAAATCATCGCGCGAGGAATTGCGGACGACCCTCCGGCGCTGCCGAACGATCCGGGTGTGATCCGGCCGGGTTTCCACGCGGAACTCGATGAGCTGCGCGACATTTTGAAGCACGGCCGCCAAACCATCGCCGCGATGGAAGAGCGCGAGCGAAAGCGAACCGGCATCGCTTCCCTGAAGATCCGTTACAACCAGGTGTTCGGCTACTACATCGAGGTGTCGAAGCCGAATCTTTCGCTCGTCCCGGCGGATTACGACCGCAAACAGACGCTGGTAAACGCGGAGCGGTTCACATCGCGCGAGCTTGCGGAACACGAACGCAAAGTGCTGTCGGCCGAGGAGCGCGTGCTCGAAATCGAGCGGCGGCTCTACGGAGAGATTCGCGAGTCGATCGCGCGGGAAGCGGGGCGCGTGCGGCGCACAGCGGCGGGGATCGCCCAGCTCGACGTGCTCGTGAATTTCGCGCGAATCGCGGCGGCACGGAATTACGCGCGCCCGGAGTTCACCGAGAGAGAAGTGTCCAGGAAGGGACCGCGAGGAGACTTGTTGGTGGCCGGCGGGCGGCATCCCGTGATCGAGAAGCTGCTCGAAGAGACGGGCCAGCGGTTCGTGCCGAACGATTTGTATCTCGGAGCCGAGGCGCCGTTTCTCCTGATCATCACCGGGCCGAACATGGGCGGAAAGTCCACCTACCTGCGGCAAACGGCGATCATCTCGATTCTCGCGCAGATGGGATCGTTCGTGCCGGCGCAGCAAGCGAAGCTGCCGTTGCTCGACCGGATTTTCACGCGGATCGGCGCATCGGACAACCTGGCGCGGGGGAGATCAACCTTTCTGGTTGAGATGAGCGAGGTGGCTGCGATTTTGAACACGGCGACGCCGGCAAGCCTGGTGCTGCTCGACGAAGTGGGGCGCGGCACGGCGACGTTTGACGGCCTCTCGCTTGCGTGGGCGGTGGTCGAATCGCTGCACGCGGGCGCCCGGCCGAGGACGCTCTTCGCGACGCATTACCACGAGCTGACGGAGCTCGAGCAGTTGCTGCCGGGCGTGAAAAACGTCCACGTGTCCGTGGAAGAGGCGGGGAGCGAAATCGTTTTTCTGCGGCGCGTGGAGCCGGGCAGCGCCGACAAAAGCTACGGCATCGAAGTCGCGCGCCTGGCCGGGCTGCCGAACGAAGTGGTCTCGAGGGCGAGGGAGATCCTGCGGCGGCACGAGCGCAGCGAAGAAGAACTGACGCGGGAGCTCTCTCCGGGAGCAATTCCTCCGGCGCCGCAGCAGACGAGTTTCGCGGCCATCGACGAATCGGTTCTCGAAGCGCTGCGCGGCGCGGATTTGAACAAGCTGACTCCCCTTGAGGCGCTGAACCTGCTCGCAGCATTGCAGAAACAATTGCAATGACCAGCGCCGGATGAAGGACCAAGCCATGCGGGTGCTCGGCATGATGTCGGGGACGTCGGCGGATGGAATCGACGCCGCGCTCGTGCGGATATCGGGCGCGCCCCCGGCGCTCATCGCAATACTCGAAGGACACCATCACGTTCCCTTCCCCGCCTACATGCGCGAAGGAATCCTGCGGCTCGCCAATGGCGCGGCGACCACCACGGCAGAAATCAGCGAGTTGAACTTTCTGCTCGGCGCTGAGCTCGCGCGGGCGGCCGTCGCGGCATGCAAGAAGTGGCGCGTGCCGCTCGAAGAGGTGTCGCTGATCGGCTCGCACGGCCAGACCGTGTTTCACATGGGCGCAGCGGCTCGGTTCCAAGGGAAGGTGCGGGCGCCCTCCACGCTACAGATCGGGGAGACGAGCATCATCGCCGAGCGCACCGGAATTTCGACGGTCGGCGATTTTCGTACCGCCGATATGGCGGCAGGCGGCCAGGGAGCGCCGCTCGTGCCCTTTGTGGACTACCTTTTGTATCGTGATGCGCTGAGGGGCCGCGCGGCGCTGAACATCGGCGGGATCGCGAACGTGACGGTGATTCCGGCGGGCGCTGGGGCCGAGGACGTGTTCGCGTTCGACACCGGCCCGGGAAATATGGTCGTGGATGCTCTCGTCGAGCGGATCACGCGAAAAAAGGCCGCGTATGATCGCGACGCACGCATCGCCTTGAGCGGGCGAACGATTCCCGAGCTGCTCGTCCGGCTGATGCGCGAGCCGTACCTTAGAAAGAAACCACCGAAATCGGCCGGGCGCGAACAGTTCGGGGAGGCATATTCGCACGGGCTGCTCGCGTGGGGAAGTCAGCACCACGCCGGGCACGCAGACCTGGTGCGTACCGCGACCGTGTACACTCCGCTGACGATTGCCGACGCATTTCGCCGGTTCATACTGCCGCGGACCAAAGTCGATGAATTGATCGTTGCAGGAGGCGGCGCGCTCAATCCCTTGATGATGGCGCAGCTGGCTGCTTCGCTGCCGGGAATCGACGTGGTGTCGGCGAGCAGGTTCGGCGTGCCCGCGGAAGCCAAGGAGGCTTTCGCGTTCGCCGTGCTTGCGTATGAGACGTATCACGGCCGGCCGTCAAATTTGCCTTCTGCAACGGGGGCGAGGCATCCGGCAGTGCTCGGGAAGATCGTGCGCGCGGCCAAATCGCCAGCGAAAGGGCGCCGTTGATCGTCGCCAGTTCGATACGAAGCTCCAATCCGCACAAGCGAGGAGCGCGACACCTGCCGAGAATCGCGAGGCTCGCCGTTCTCTTGGCAACCCTCGGAGCACTGGCCGGTGGATGCGGAAGATCGCAGCAGGCGGCCGATCCGGGAACCGTCAACTTTCTGATCGAATCGATGCCGATCAACCTCGATCCGCGGATCGGCACCGAGGCGCAGTCGCAACATCTGCACGGTCTTATTTTCGACAGCCTTGTGGCTTTCGACGAGCAGATGAAAATCATCCCGGACCTCGCTACGACCTGGGACATTCCCAACCCGCTCACGTATGTGTTTCATTTGCGGCGCGGAGTGAAATTCCATGACGGCAGACCGCTCACGTCCGCCGATGTGAAGTTCACGTTCGATTCGATCATTTCGGGAGCGGCGGCGTCGTCCAAGCGCGGGACTTTCCCGATGGTGGAATCGATCGAGACACCGGATGAAGCGACGGTGATTTTTCACCTGCGCGAGCCCTTCTCGTCGTTTCTGTGGAATCTGACGCTGCCCGGGATCGGCATCGTGCCGGCAGGCTCCGGCAAGGAAGAGGCGCAGAAGCCGGTCGGCACCGGGCCTTTCCGCGTCGCGAGCATCACCCAGGACGAAGAGATTGTGCTGGAGAGGAATCCGGACTACTTCGGCGGCGCGCCGAAAATCAATCGGGTGCTATTCCGGGTCGTGCCGGAAGCGATCGTACGGGCGCTGGAGCTGCGCAAAGGCACCGCGGACATCGGCGGCGTCAATTCCCTGACGCCGGATATGGTTCTGGCACTGACCAAAGTGCCGGAACTCATCGCGGAGGAGCAGCCGGGGACGACGTTCGCCTACGTGGCCCTTAACTTTGACGATCCGATTCTGGCCCACCGGGAAGTGCGGCAGGCACTGGCTTACGCTACCGACCGCACGACGCTGATTCGGTATTTGCTGCGAGGACAGGCGCGGCCTGCATCGAGCCTGTTACCCCCGAACCATTGGGCGTATGAGCCGAACGTCCAGCAGTATGCATACGATCCCGCGCGCGCGGAACAACTGCTCGACGCCGCGGGCTTTGCGCGCGGAGCGGACGGCGTCCGGATTCATCTGACGCTGAAGACTTCGACGGAGGAATCGGCACGGCTGCTCGGTGAAGCGCTGGCGGACCAGTGGAAGCGCGTGGGGGTGGCACTCGAGCTGAGGCCGCTTGAGAACGCGACATTCGTCGCGGATATCGGGCGAGGCAGCTTTCAGCTCTACACGTTTCGCTGGATCGGAGCGAACAACGACCCGGATATTTTCCGCTACGTGTTCAGCTCGAAGAGGATGCCGCCCGACGGGGCGAACCGCGGGCACTACCGCAATCCCACGCTCGATGCGCTGATTGACAAGCAGCGCGTCGAAATGGATATGGCGAAGCGCAAGGAGCTTCTCTCCGAGATTCAGAAGATCGTCGCCGAGGACGAGCCGTACATCAACTTGTGGTACGTGGACAACGTTTGCGTGCATCGGGCACGCGTGACCGGGATCGCGATTGCACCGGGCGGAGGCTACGACTTTCTCGACACTGCGGAGCTGAAGTAGAACGGGCCCGCTTCTGCGACTTCAAACACGCGCCTTGAGTGCGGGCATCAGGGTGCGGGCTGCCGGCCCCGAGTTACCGCCTGCAAGATGGGCGTGGTCGCGAACGTGGTCACGAGTGCCATCAGCACGAACATCGCAAAGAGCGCGGGCGAGAGCACGCCGAGATCCAGTCCTACATTCAGCACGATCAGCTCCATCAGACCGCGGGTGTTCATCAGGATGCCGACCGACGCAGCCTCCCGCCAGCTCAGGCCCGTCAGACGGGCCGCCACGAAGCTGCCGCCAAACTTCCCGAGCGAAGCCACCGCGATGATCAGGGCACAGATGAGCCAGTTCCGCGAGCCGTGCACGAGGCCGATCTGCGTCCGCAATCCAGTGAAGACAAAGAACACCGGCAAAAGAAGCGCCACGACGGCGTCCTCCAGCTTCCTTCGGACGTCCTGCGCCAGCGAGGAATCATGCGGGACGACTACGCCGATCAGAAAAGCGCCGAAAAGCGCGTGAATGCCGATTCGCTCCGTAGCCAGGGCCGCAAGCAGCAGCGCGGCGCACACAATCACAAACGTGCTCTGCGCCGCCAGCCGGTTCGTGGCTTGCTTGTGAACGAGCCAGAGAGCGGCGGGCCGCACCAACACGAATATCACGATGATGAAAGCGGCCGTCAGTCCCAGCGTGGCGAAAATGCGTTCCGGCTGGGCCCTAGCAACGCTCACGACGAATGCCAGCAGGCACCACGCCGTGACGTCATCGACCGCCGCACACGCGAGCGCGATCGTGCCGATGCGGCTCTTCTGCATCCCGCGATCGGTGAGAATTCGCGCCAGCACCGGAAACGCAGTCACGGACATGGACACGCCGATAAAAAGCGCGAATTGCGTGAACGAAACGTCTTGCGAAGAGAGCGACGGATACAGCCAGAGCGCCAGAGTGGCCCCGAGCAGGAAAGGGGCAATGATGCTCGCATGGGAGATGACCACCGGAGCTCGCGTGCGTTGCCGCAATAACCCGGTGTCGAGCTCTAGGCCGACCAGGAACATGAACAAGATGACGCCGACCTGGGAAGTGACCGATAGAAACGGCACGACGAGTGAAGGAAACACGTGAGCCGAAAGTCCCGGCGCCACGCGGCCCAGCAGGGATGGTCCCAGCAGAATGCCCGCGATCATTTCGCCGATCACCGGCGGCTGGTTCATCCATCGGAACACTGCGCCCAGAGCTCGTGCCGCGACGATGATCACGACGAGCGCAAGGAGCACGTGCGTGAGCACATCGCCACCGGATGTTGCGGCCGTGCCGAAAGGCGTGCGCGGTCCGGAGGCAACCAGCGAGCGCCCATAGCGCTGGATTAAGAAGAATATTCCGACGCTAAACGCGAGCATCGCAGTGTAGATGAGCGCCGTTCGCAACTTGTTCACGATACCCTCGCCACGTACGACTTCGCGCCGTATTCGTGCATCATCTGCGGCACGTCAGTCGGATAACTTCGCATTCCCGGATTCCTGCTTCTCCAGGAGTAGATGTTCCTGAATACGCTTTTCCCGTTCTTCCCCATGCTCTTTTCTCCCGCGATTCCAAAAGAAAAGCCGGATCGCGGTCAGAATCATGGTGAACCCGATGTACGTGGGCGCGACCAGGCTACCCCCAGCCTTATGGTCCCACCAGAACAGCGGTAGCGCGCCCAGCACCAACACTATGGCGGCCATCTTGCGCTTCCGCACGGCGGTTGCGCTGAGTTCGTCTTTCGAAGCGTTCTTGGAGTTTACGATGACGAGGAGCGGCGGCTGCGCTTTTCCCTTGCAGTCGAAGACCTCGCAGCACAGATCGGGAACTTGCTGCACACGGGCGTCGCAGAAGGCCTGCGCCTCCCCGAGACTATCGAACAGGAGAAACGTGCTGTCACGAAGCCGCGCGAAGGGAACGCCATCGGACGACACGGGCGTTTCAGAACCAAAGCGCCGGAAGAAAACCGCGCATTGCGAGGGTTTGAGGAGCGCGTTCCAATCTCGCGGAATCCGCCCTTCGTCGTACACTTTGATTTCGCGCATCGGAGGAGGCCGGCTATGCGGCTCGAGGCCGAACGGGAACGCCGCGGGCGCTATCGGATCTCACGACTTAAGAGCGCAAGACCTTCTCGATCTCGGAGTTCGGCAGCGCGCCTTCGCGGGCGATGGACCAGTCGTTGCCATCGATGCGCACAATCGTGGAGGCGAGAGTGCCGCCCGTGTCGCCCGAGTCGAGGATAAGCGGGATGCGGTCATCGAGCTGCGCGACGAGCTCGGCGACGTTCGTACACGAAGGATGGCCCGAGAGATTCGCGCTCGTGCCGGTGACGGGCCCGCCCACGGCTTCGATGAGCGCGGTGGCGATACGCGAATCGGCCCAGCGCAGTGCGACGCGGCCGGTGTTGCCGGTGACTTTGAGCGGAAGCCGGTGAGTCGCCTCGACGACCAGGGTCAGCGGGCCGGGCCAGAATTTGTTCGCCAGCGTGAGAAACACATCGGGCACGTCGCGGACAAGCCCGACCGCCTGCTCGATCGAATTAACCAGGATCGGCAGCGCACGCGTTTCGGGGCGCCCCTTCACCTGAAAGACGCGCTCGACCGCAAAGAGATTGAAGGGGTCGGCGCAAAGGCCGTAAAACGTGTCGGTCGGGATGCTGACGATGCGGCCGCGCTTGATAAAGCTGGCAGCGTACTCGATCACGTGCCGCTCGGGCGCTTCGGATGAAATTTTGAGGATCTCGACGGGCAATGTTCGCTCGCGGCGGGTCGCGCCAGAGGTTCTTGGGAAAACTAGCACAGGCGCCACGGGCGAAGCAAGACCAACGCACGCAAGATGTTAGGGGCCACGAAGAGAGGCTGCGGCGCGCGCTCCAGGTTTACGCCGGGTTGGGCGTTTGCTAGGCTTGCGAGAGGGTGGCACGTGGCGCCGAGATCAGGCCCGTCCCCCCGGCAAAATGATTTCGAGTCGCGACAACAAGTGGCTGAAGACGTTTCGAGCGGCGCTGCGCGGATCGGGACCGCGCGACGGCGAGCCGATCGGAGTCGAAGGCCCGAAGCTCGTCGAGGAGGCCTTGCGCTCGGGGCTCGAGGCTGAGGCTCTACTCGTGAGCGAGACGGGAGAGCGCGAAGGCGCGCGAATCCTGCGCGCGGCCGGTGAAAGCGAGGCCGGAATTCCGAGGTCGCGCGTCCTGCGGACCACGGACAAGCTCTTCGAGGGCGTGGCGGGCACGAACGCACCACAGGGAGTGGCGGCGCTCTTCCGGCAACGCGCGTGGGGACTCGATGACGTCCTGCGCGGCCCTGGCGCAATGCGCGAAAGCTCGCCGCTCGTGATCGTGCTGGCAGGAGTGCAGGACCCGGGAAACGTGGGCACGATCCTGAGGTCGGCGGAAGCGTTTGGCGCGACGGGAGCGGTGGCGGTGCGCGGTACGGCGGACCCGTGGTCACCGAAGGCGTTGCGCGCGTCGGCGGGATCGGCTCTCCGGCTGCCGGTTCTGCGAGGGATGTCGATTCCGGTCCTGCTCGCGCAGTTGCGGATCGCGGGCGTGAAGATCTACGCGGCGAGCTCGGGGGCGCGGAGCGATGCGGATGGTCCCGCGGGTATTGCGGGGCAGGCGGATCTCCGCCAGCCGGCGGCCATTTTCATCGGAAGCGAGGGGAGCGGGGTGCCGCCGGAGGTCGAGCGCGCGGCCGACGCGACGATCTCGATTCCGACGAGCGAGACGGTCGAGTCGCTGAATGCCGGAGTGGCGGCGTCGATCGTGCTGTACGAAGTGGCGCGGCAGCGGAAGCAAGAACTGAGCCGGAAAGCGTAGAGTAAAGGACAAATGGGACTGTTTCGCGCGATCGAACCGGAAGAAGAACCGCAGGCGGGGCGGCCGCTGGCGGACCGGATGCGCCCGCAGACGCTCGACGAGTTCATCGGGCAAGAGGAGTTGCTCGGTCCGGGAAAGCCGCTGCGGACGCAGATCGAGCGCGACGAGCTCAGCTCGATGCTGCTCTGGGGACCGCCGGGGTGCGGGAAGACGACGCTCGCGCGGATCATCGCCAAGCACACGCGGAGCGAATTTATCCCGTTCAGCGCGGTGCTGGCCGGAATCAAAGAGATCAAGGAAGTGATGGCGAAGGCCGAAGGCGCGCGCCGCTACGGCCGCCGGACCATCGTGTTCGTGGACGAGGTGCACCGGTTCAACCGCGCGCAGCAGGACGCGTTTTTGCCGCACGTGGAGGCCGGAAATATTCTCCTCATCGGCGCGACGACGGACAATCCGTCGTTCGAGGTGATTGCGCCGCTGCTCTCGCGAATGAAAGTGTACGTGCTGCACGCGCTGTCGGAGGGACAGATCGTCGCGCTGCTCCGGAGAGCGATTGAAGATCCCGTGCGCGGACTTGGAAAAGAACAGGTCGAGGCCAGCGGCGAAATTCTGGAGCGCATCGCCGTCCTCGCAAACGGCGACGCGCGCGCAGCTTACAACACGCTGGAAGCGCTTGTGCTGGGGACCGAGCCCGGCGCAGACGGCCGGCGCGTGCTTTCCGAAGCGCGGCTAGAGGACGTGCTGCAAAAGAAGCTCCTGCCGTACGACAAGGCCGGCGAGGAACACTACAACCTCATTTCCGCGCTGCACAAGTCCGTGCGGAATTCCGATCCCGACGCGGCGCTCTATTGGCTCGCACGGATGATCGAATCCGGCGAAGATCCGCTCTATCTCGCCCGCCGGATGGTGAGAATGGCGAGCGAGGATATCGGTCTGGCGGAACCCGGAGCGCTGGCCGTGACGATCGCTGCGAAGGAAGCCTTCGACTTCATCGGGCCACCGGAGGGGCACCTGGCCCTCGCGCAAGCCGTGGTCTATCTCTCGCTTGCGCCGAAGTCGAATGCGCTGTACACGGGATACGGAGCCGTCCAAAAAGATTTGCAGAGCACCATCGCGGAACCCGTTCCGCTGCATCTAAGAAATGCCCCGACGGGACTGATGAGCCATCTCGGGTACGGCAAGGGCTATCAATACGCGCACAACACCGAGGAGAAAGTGACCGACATGACCTGCCTGCCGGAGAGCTTGCTCGGTCGCACGTATTACAGGCCCACGGATCAGGGATTCGAAGCGCGCATCCGCCAGAGGCTCGAAGAGATTCGGCGAATCCAGAAGAAGAATCCGGCGGCGAAAGGCGAAGAGTGAGGACAGTCCTTCCAGAAAACAGGCGAACTTGGAAACGCGCACAGCCCGCTTCCCTGCTTGCGGCCGCCGCGATAGGCGCAATTTTTCTGCTGCAGCCGGCGCCTTTGCGCGCGCAGGACACTCCAAAGTTCGCAATCGACGAGGATTGCCAGGCTTTCGACATCTCGGCGGACAACTCCATCGTGTACGCCGTGCCGCGCATGAAGCGTGTCAAGCGGCTCATCATCGAGCGCGATGACATCTCGATCTCGGAAGGCCCCGGGAAGGTAAGACGGATCGTGGAAGCGGACAAGTTCATGCCTATTCCGCCTCCAGCGGGATACGTCATTGATTCGCTGAAGTGGTCGCCTGACGGCAAACACATCGCCGTGAATATGACGCTCCAAGGCGCCCCGCCGGGCTACGCCGACAAATTGGCGCAGGAAGAAGCCAAGAAGAAGGAAAAGAAGAAAGACAAAGACAAGGATCATGAAGAAGATCGCGAGGAAGACCTCCCAATCCCGGGCGTGGGAGGCGGCCGCGCGATCGCGCTGCTCGACGACGATGGCCGAGAGATCAAAGTAGCGGGGGCGAAGACTCGATTCATCGAAGGCGCCGTGAACGGTACGTGGCTGGCGGATGGCTCGACCGTCGCATATTTAAGCGGCGGAGGACCCTACGCGATCGTCCGTGTGCGCCCGTCGGACGGACAAACCAAAACACTCTTTGAAGGGCACACCTTCAATACGGTCATCTGGGACGCCAAGAATAACCGGGCGTTTGCAGTGGGAGACAGCCTCAGCCTTCGAGGACGGCTGACGCTCGTGCAGCTCGACCTGGAGCACGAACGCGTGACAGAGATCGCTCCGATCGAAAGCTACCAGGGCGGCCTTAGCCTTTCTCCTTCGGGCACGAAGATCGGCTATTTCGAGGACGGTGACACAATCGACGTGCTCGACCTCGCGCATCCCGGAAAGCCGGTGCGCGTGCGGGCAGGATTCGGGCGATTCGAGTGGAGCCGGGACGAGCGGCGCGTGCTGCTCAAGCGCGGGCCGGAGGACCGGTCGAATATTCTCCTGTGGGTTGGACTCTATGACGGGAAGATCGCATCCATCCTGCACGACCTTCAGTTTCGCGACTTCAGAATTGCGCCGGGCGGTGAATCCATTGCGGTGACGGTACCTGGGAAGAGAGTGCTGAAGGTTTTTCCGCTGCAGTAAGTTGCCGGAGCCGCTCGGGGCCGCTCCGTCCCACGCGTCCGATTCCACGCGGGCGTTTCGAAACCGGCAAGCTCGGCCTTCTAGTGCAGGCGAAAGCGCTTGATGTGTTCCTTCAAAATACAGGCGTTCATGATGACAAAGAGTCCTGCCCGGCGGGCGCGTTCGGCAGCCTCGGAATCAATGACGCCTTCCTGCATCCACACGCCGCGCGCTCCGATCCGGATGGCGGATTCGACGATCTCGGGAACAAATTCCGAACGCCGGAAGATGTCGACGATGTCCACGTGTTCGGGAATGTCCTCCAGGCGGGCGTAACACTTTTCTCCGAGAATTTCCGTTTCGGCAGGATTTACGGGGATGATCTTGTAGCCGGCCGATTGGAGGTATTGCGCAACTCCGTAGCTCGGGCGGTGCCGGCGGCTCGAAAGGCCGACGACGGCGATTGTGTGGCTCGTTTTCAGAATCTCACTGGTGGGATCTCCGGCAGGCGCGGCCTGCGGGCGACTCACGCCGCGGTTCGGATCGTGTGTGAGTTTATGCATTCCGTTCCTTTCAAGTGCGTTTCGATTGTGGGCGCCGCTGAAACTTGATTCCGGCGATGCCCGTTGGCAGGATTACTACTCTCGCGCGCACGCGTGGGCCGCACTGCGCCCGGGATACGTCCGAAAACAATCGAACGCACCACAGCGGCGCACTTCCATTCAAACGGTCCCAGTAAAAGCGCTCTGAGAGATTCCCCCGCCCTACTGTGAATCCATGATAACGAAAATAGAAAAAAAGGAAAGCGAGGATTTGCGAGGAGCTATGCCTTTCGGCGCGCCGGCTTGCGCGCCGGCTGCCGGCCTTCGAGGGCGCGGCCAAGCGACGCGACTTCCGCAGAGGAGAGCGCGCGATGCCGCCCGGGCGCAAGCGAGCCAAGTTCCAATTCGGCGATGCCCACTCGCCGCATCTTCTCGACGGGATGTCCGGTCTGGAAAAGCCTGTTGCGCAAGCTATCGCGCCGCGCCTCAGAGAGCGTGACTACGTACCACGGTGAATCCTTGCCGCGAAGCCGCGAGATTCGAGCGCCGGTGGAGCGCGTGAGATTCTCGATTTCCTCGAACGTGAGGAGCGTTTTGAGTTTCAGGTGATACGTCTGCGGCAGATGGTGCGCCTGAAGGATGCGATTCGCCAAATCGCCGTCGTTGGTGAGAAGCACGAGCCCCGAGGAGTGATACTCCAGCCGCCCGACCGGGAAAACGCGCTCAGAGACTCCGTGCAGCAGGTCGCGAAGGGACCGGCGGCCTTCGGGATCGCTCAGCGTGGAGACGACCTCCGTTGGCTTGTGCAAGATCAAATAGACTTTCTGCGTCTCCGGCCGGAGGAGTTTCCCGGCGACCTTGATGTGGTCGCGGGACTCGTCGGCTTTGGTGCCAAGCTCCGTGACCACACGGCCGTTCACGGTGACGAGGCCGGAGGTGATCATCTCTTCCGCGTGGCGGCGGGATGCAAGGCCCGCGCGAGCGATAATTTTTTGAAGGCGTTCTTCCATGCAGATAGATTACCGGAAAAGCAGCGGATGACGAACGATTAAGGCTGCTGGCAGTGGCAGATCTTCCAGACCTGATCAAAGAATGGCTTCGCGCTGGGATCGACAGGAAGGCTTCCTGAATACTTGGGTTCGCTCCCCGTCATGTCGACGAGGGCAACAGACCCTTTAGAGGACTCGAATACGACGATCAGCTTCGGGACCGCAGTGGACTTAGGGTCGTCCGGCACAAGGGCGCCAGCCTGGCAATGGAACTGGGCGCCGACCGTCTTCTGAAAGAATGCAGACGCTCCCAAATCGATGCCCAGGTCACCATGATACGAAACCATGCCATTATTCCAATCGAGCTTGCTTGACGCGCCAGAGCTTGACTTGAACGTGAGGCTCGTAAAGACCTCGCGGGGCGGTGCGACAGCGGGTGCTCCAGCGGCGGGCGGCGCCGCCGCGGTTGGCTCGGGATCTACGGGTCCGGGCATAGGGCCGAATTCGCTCGGATGCGCGGGGACCTCGACCGAACCGGTCGTCCCGCTCGGCAGGTCGAGCACGGCGAAGCGCAGGCGCTGGCTTTCGGGTTTTGCATCGTAGTCGAATATGTTCCGGATTCCGTTGGCTTGCCAGCCCTGATACTCCGCATCCGAGACGCTTCGAGAGAAATCGCGCCGATAGAACACAAATGAGTCGCCCTTGGGGCCGTACTCGCAGACGGCCATCTGGAGATGCAACTCGCGCAACGCGCCCGTGGCGGGCAGAGTGAGCGCACCGGGCGAAATTGTGAGCAGATATCTGGCCTGGGTCGCTTGCGTTTGCCCCTGCGCCTGCTTCGGCTCGACAGCCATGGCCGTTAGCGGAATCGACGTCGAGGGCAACGGCCCCACGCAGGCCTGCTGTAGAAGCTTCTCCGGAGTTTGCTGCCTGGCGAGCGCTGCCTCGTCAGTGGCGAAATAGCCGGTGCGATAGCGCAGCCTGGTCCCGCGCTGATTCGACTTCACTGTGATCTTGTGAAAGCGCCCGTCCCACTTGACGTTTTCCGGGTAGTAAGCCAGCTCGTAGTAGGACGAGCCGTCGTTGAGCGCCGATTGCACGCATCCGGCGAGATCGTTGGTGTTTTCGCACGGCTTACCACCGGTCTCATCGGCGACTTGTTCCATCGTGGCTTGAGCGGCGAGGCGCGCGGTATCGTCCCGGGTAAGCTGGCGCCCAAAGGCGGCGCCGGGGTTGTTGTGGTTGATGTGTGGATTCTGCGTGGTCGAGTACAGTTGCGCGATTTCGAGGCCTCGCGCGTCCACCGGGTACACGGCGACTTGTGCGTCAGTGAGGGATTCAAAAGCCTTGCGAATCCTGTCCGTGTACGCAGCGGTACCAGCGAACGAATCTCTGCCGAAATCGGTGGCCGGTGCAATCCAACTGGGGAATGCTGCCGAGAACCACAGCAGATTCTTGCGCCCGGGATAGCCTCCCAGATATCTTGCGATGGATACCATCGCGTCCGTCGTCTCGCCCACGCGAACGGCCATCTGGGCTTCGTATTCCGTCTTCTCGACGTCCTCGAGTGCTTGAATGGAGGGTGTTTCCTGGCCGCCGTTCTGATCGAGCGCGACGTTCGACGGGCTATTTGCATCGTCTTGCGGATTCTGTGCAATGTCGGGCGGCCTGAGCGCCTTGTCGACAGCCGCGCGCAGAAGCGCAGGGTCCGTGGTGAAGCCCTGTACCACATGGAGCGTATGCCCGAGGACGAACACTGCTACCGGCGTGCTGTTGGGCAGAGTCTTCAGCAGCATCAGCATGTGACGGCGCACTTCAGCCTGCTGGTCGATTTCCGTGTTGAGCACATCCATCAGCAAGATCGAAGGCGGTGCGGTTACCTTATCGAAGGCTTGGTTCGAGTAAACGCGGCCGCCGGACGGCCGAACGGCGCTGGCTGGCACCGGTGCGCTTGTCGACGCGTCCACGAAGCGGAATTTCTCGATTCTCTGTAGGCCGCCGTGTTCCTCCGAGACTTGGAAATCGTCCCGCGTCAGGCCGCGGATGGGCTTTCCGTGCGAGTCGGTGACAACCACATCCACGGTGATCAGGCGCGTCCTGGTCGTGAGCGCCGCGGCGGATTGCGGCGGCTGCTGCGCCTTGGGCGGATTCTGCTGCGGCGCCTGCGCCGAGGGCGTTTGTCCTGCGGCAACACCGCAAAGAAGTACAAAAGCAGCGAGGAATCTCGTGGTGCGCATAAAACGTCCCTTCACGCCCGCCGCCCCGGCCAGGCCGTTACCTGCGACGGCACATTCTACATGAAGTAAGTCGAGAAGGGCGGAGGGAAGCCCTGCTAAAACACTCGTCGCGCGCTAGGAGGTCTCGGATGTGCCAGCCGCAGCCGTGCGCGACTGCTCGGAAGATTCCGGCACATCGTCGGCGAGTTCGGCAAGGTCGTTGGTTTCGCCGGATTCGCGAATGGCGCGGGCTTCGGGCGATTCCGGGGCGGCCGCTTCCGGTTCGGCCGGCGCGATCCCCGAATCGGAACCGAGCGCGGCCTGGGCAAGCTGCTCGAATTCCTTGAGGCTGGGGAGCTCGTCGAGATCGGAGAGGCCGAAGCGCATCATGAACTGCTTCGACGTGCGGTAAAGGATCGGCCGGCCGATCACTTCCTTGCGGCCGGCGGTGGTGATGAGTCTTTTTTCGAGCAGCGTCTTGATGACGCCGCCGACGTGGACGCCGCGAATCTCGTTGATTTCCGGCACGGTGACCGGCTGCTTGTACGCGATCACCGCGAGAGTCTCGAGCGCGGGCATCGTGAGGCGCAGCGGCGGCTGAAGGCTCTTGATGAACTTGCGGACCGCGTCGTGGTGCTGCGGCTTGGTGTAAAACTTCCAGCCGCCGGCGACCCTGCGCACCTCGATGCCCCGGTCGTCCGTCGAATAGGCAGCGACGAGAAGATCGAGCGCCGCGCGGGCCTCCGTCTTCTCCATGCCGAGCGCGTTCGCGATCTGGTCGAGCGTGGCGGGCTCGTCCGCGGCGTAGATGATGGCTTCGAGTGCGGCTTGGGTTTCTTGTGGTGTCATGGTCACAGATACTGCTCCTCGATTTTCGACATCGCGTCGGGCCCGGCAAACACCGCGTCGAACATCTTGTGCTTCCGCAGGCCGATGTCGGCGAAAAGCTCCGACTGCACCAGAATCACGGCCTGCATGCGCACCATTTCGAGCACGGCGAGCAGCGCGACGATCATGGCGTTGCGCGTCTCGCACGCGCCAAAGAACTCGATGAGCGAAACGGGATCGTCGGTCACCGTCAGGCGCTGGCGGAGGCGGTCCATCATCTGCGCGATCGTCACCGTTTCGTGGTGCAGCTCGAATTTCGTGACGGATTTGCGGCGCTCGAGCACTTCGTGGAACGTCTTGATGAGATCGACGAGCGAAACCACCATTTCGCCTTCGATCGCGTCGCCGGTATAGAGCTCGCGGTCCGGGCGCGACCACACGTTCGCCTCGACTTGCTGCTTCTGATAGAGAAGCTGCGCGGCGTTCTTGAACTTTTCGTGCTCGAGCAGACGATGGACCAGCTCGTCGCGCGGATCTTCCTGCGCGTCGGGCCCGGCGAGCGGGTCGGCCGGCAACAGCATCTTCGACTTGATGTGGATCAGAGTCGCGGCCATATAGATGAAGTCGGCGGAGACGTCGATATCGAGCGTTTCGAGCTGGTGCAGGTAGTCGAGATACTGCTCGGTGACCTTGGCGATGGGGATGTTGTGGATGTCCATCTCCTGCTTGCGGATCATATCGAGCAGGAGATCGAGCGGGCCTTCGTACGCCGGCAAATTGATGCGATAGGGTGATGGTGACGCCACGTCAGTTGCCCCCGGCCCGCCGCGGCGGGCGCGCCTCGTCCCACTTGAATATCGCGTTGCGGACGCGCTTCATGGTGCGCCGCGCGGCCGCGTGCGCCTTCTTCCCGCCGGCGTCGAGGATATCCCAAACTTTCTGCGGATGCGCCTCCAATTCTTTGCGGCGTTCCTGGATCGGCTCGATCCACGTGACCAGGTTTTCCGCCATCAGCTTCTTGCAGTCGACGCAGCCGATCGCCGCCGTGCGGCATTCGCCGTCAATGCGCGCGACCAAGTCCGGCGCGGAGAACAGCTTGTGCCAGGCAAACACGGGACAGACCTCGGGGCGGCCGGGATCGGTCCGGCGCTGGCGTTGCGGGTCCGTCATCATATTGCGGACCTTGTTGCGGATTTCGTCCGGCGGATCGGAGAGCCAGATGGCGTTGCCATAACTCTTGGCCATTCGCCGGCCGTCCGTACCGGGCAAACGCGGCGTTTCGGTGAGCAAGTGCCCCGGTTCGTGCAAGACTTCTCCCCAGATAAAATACTTCTTGAGCGTGCCGAGCGAGCGTCGAAAATTGTCGATTCCCACTTCAGCGGCGTGCTTTCGCATCTCACTCCGAAGAAGAGCCCTTGTTTCGGCGCGCATACCGCCCTGTTCCACCAATTTCCACAATGGCATTGGCTTCTCGAGCTCGCCCATCTTCATGAGGACATGGTGAAGATCGTCGCGATAACTGTCTTGAAATAAGGCGTCTTTGACCTTCAGGCCGAAGTGAGCATTGAACCGCCTGACAACTTCACGCGTCAGCTCGACGTGCGGTACCTGGTCCTCGCCCACCGGAACAAAGTCGGCGTCGTAGACCACAATGTCCGCCGATTGCAGGAGCGGATAGCCGAGGAAGCCGTAGGTGCCGAGGTCGCGGTCTTTCAGGTTTTCGATCTGCTCTTTGTAGGTAGGTACGCGCTCGAGCCACGAAAGCGGTGTGATCATCGAAAGCAGCACGTGCAGCTCGGCGTGCTCGATGATGCTCGACTGGACGAACATCGTCGATTTCGCGGGATCAAGGCCCACCGAAAGCCAGTCGGTGGCTACTTGCAACGTGTTTTCAGCGACGGAAGAAGTGTCCTCGTAGTGCGTCGTCAGGGCGTGCCAATCGGCGACGAAAAAGAAGCACTCGTATTCTTCCTGGAGTTTGAGCCAATTCTGGAGGGCGCCGAAGTAATGGCCGAGGTGGAGACGGCCGGTGGGCCGCATGCCGCTCAGAACTCGTTTGCGCTTCGCCACTCTAGAGAAAATCCCCCGGTGCTGAAAACGGAAAAGTGAAAATAGAAAATGACAAAGGCGATGCTAGCACAAAGTTGAGGGTTCAGAGTTAAGAAGCACTCTCTCGAAACCCCACCAATACACACGACTCGCAGAACGCGAGCCACGAATCACTACTCACCAATCACTACTCACTTCCCCTGAATCGAGAGCAGCTCTACCTCAAAAACAAGCGTGGCGTTGGGGCCGATGGCGCCGCCCGCCCCGCGCTGGCCGTAGGCAAGATCAGGCGGAATGAAGAGCTGCCACTTCGATCCCACCGGCATCAGCTGTAGCGCTTCGGTCCAGCCCTTGATCACCTGGCCGACGGGAAACGACGCCGGCTGGCCGCGCTTGTAGGAGCTGTCGAATTCCGTTCCATTGATAAGCGTGCCCCGGTAGTTGCAAACCACGGTGTCGCTGGCCGAGGGCTTCGCTCCCGTGCCCGGCGTTAGAATCTTGTACTGAAGACCGCTGGGCAGCGTGACCACGCCCTCTTTCGTTTTGTTGTCCGCGAGAAAAGATTCGCCTTCTTTCATGTTGGCCTCCCCAGCCACCTGAGCCTCTGCTTCCTGCTTCTTGCGCACCTCGGCCTGTAGCTCTGTGAGCGCGGCCTGCGCTTCGTCGTCCGTCAGAAGCATCTTGCCGCCGGCCAGAGTGTCTTCTATGCCGCGACTCAGGCTGGCCGAGTCGACATCGAGCGACTGCCTGCTGAGGCTTCTGCCGATATTCATTCCTAGCGCGTAGCTGCCCTTCTCCTTCTGTGTGGTAAGTGCTGGAGCACCCTGGTTTGCTGCCGCGGGCGCTGGCGCTTCCGCGGCCGGGAGCGCCTTCTGAGCGCTTGCGGCAGCACTCGGCGGAGTCTTTGCCGGTGGAGTTTGTTGTGCCCCGGCGTTGCCCACAAGCACCAGCCCAGCCGCTAAAACCACGAGTGACGTGACAAAGGATTTTTGCATGGACGTATTGTCACATTGCTCCGCGTGATGCGCAAATCCGGTTCGGCGGGCATGTGCTGCCTGGCGGCGTTCGCAGCGCGCGGCGGTTACAGCTTCAAGAGCTCGCGGAGGCGCTTGGTCTGGTTGCGGGAGACGGGAATTTCGCTGGCGCGCTTGTCGTTCATCTTGAGCATGAAGCTCGACTTGAACCACGGCACGACTTCCTTGATGTGATTGATGTTGACGAGATACGAGCGGTGCGGGCGCCAGAAGACGGCGGGGTCGAGAGCCTCCATCAGCTCCTCGACCGTGCGGTAGTTCGAGACGCCTTCGATCTCGCGCGAGAAGATCGTGATCGCACCGTCCTGAATCGACGCGTAGATCATGTCGTCGGCATCGATCAGAATCATGCGGGACTGCGACTTGACGAGGAGTTTTACAGGCTGCGCGGCGCCCCGTTTCGGCGCTCCGGCGCCCAGTTGGCCGACCAGAGTCTCCAAACGTTCGACGGGCGAGGTATTGGCATCGACCATCTTCTTCGCGCGCTGGATCGCCTTCGCGATGCGGGCCCTGTCGAAAGGCTTCAACACGTAGTCAACTGCGTTCACCTCGAAGGCATGGACGGCGTAGTGGTCGTAGGCCGTCGCGAAAACAATCTGCGGAAAGCGCACTTTGCGCTCGACGAGCTTCTTGATCACGCCGAAACCGTCGAGGCCGGGCATCTGCACGTCCAGAAAGACGAGGTCGGGATCGTGCTCTTTGATCAGTGCGACGGCTTCGAGCCCGTTCTTGCCCTGCGCCACGACGTTTACTTCCGGAAAGCCCTTGAGCAGGTAGGCAAGCTCGTCCCGCGCGGGACGCTCGTCGTCAACGATAACGGTATTGATCGGCATGAATGCCCTGCATCCAGTATAGATGAGACGGAGCAATTAGAGGAAATCGTGGTGGCACGGATGAGACGCTCCAAGCCGTAGCACGGCGTGGGGGACGCGAGGCGAGGGCATAGGGTAGAATTGCGGCTGCCAAGAAGCAAAGGAGCGAGCGCGAGAATGCCGAAAGCGAGAAAAGCCGGGCGATTGCGCGTGCTGAGCAGCACGGTCCTGTGCACGGGCCGCGTGTTTTCCGTCCGGCGCGATCAAGTGGTCGAGCCAAGCGGACTGGAAGCAACGCGTGAGATTGTGGTGCATCACGGATCGGTGGTCGTACTGCCCGTGCTGCCCGACGGGCGCATCGTGCTGATCCGCCAATACCGCTACGCCGCCGGGCAATACCTCTGGGAGCTGGTGGCGGGGCACAAAGAGCCGGGCGAGAACCCGATTGCAGGCGCGCACCGCGAATTGCAGGAAGAGACCGGCTATCGGGCGCGCCGAATCAAGAGGCTGCTGGACGTCTTCCCTTCTCCGGGTCTGCTGGGCGAGCGCATGGAGATATTTCTGGCGGAGGGTTTGACGAAAGGCAAGGCCCGCCCCGAGGACGACGAGAAGATCACGCAGAAAACCGTCACGCTGCGCGAGGCCGAGCGGTGGATACGCACCGGCAAGATCATCGACTCGAAGTCGGTGGCGGGAATTCTCTACTACGCGAAGTTTGTCGCGCAAAAAGCATAGGCTCATCATGGAAAACAAAGAGGTCGCGAAAATCCTGCGCGAGACGGCGCAACTGCTCGAAATCGATGGAGCGATCATCGGCCGCTACCGCAGCTACGAAAAGGTCGCCGAGCTGCTCGACGGCCTGACGGAGCGCATCGAGGACATCGCCAAGGACGACAAGAAGCTTCAGGAGCTTCCGGGCGTGGGCGAAGGCATGACCGCGCACATCCACGAAATCCTCAAGACCGGCGATTACAGCCTTCGCCAAAAGCTGCTGAAAAAGTATCCGCCCACGATTCTCGATCTTTTGGAAGTGCACTCGCTCGGCCCCAAGAAAGTGGCGCTGCTCTGGAAGAAATTCAAGGTGGCCACCGTGGACGGCCTAGAGAAGCTCGCGCGCGAGGGCAAGCTGCACGACATCCCCGGGTTCGGCGAAAAGAGCGAACAGAACATTCTGAAGGCCGCCGGGCAGTTCAAGCACCTGTCCGGTTCCGGGCGCTTCCATCTCAATGTGGCGGACGACGAGGCGCAGAAGCTCGCGGTGTTTATCGCCAAGGCCGGCGTCGCGGTCGAATCCGTCACGCCCGCCGGATCGCTCCGCCGCGGCAAAGACACCGTTGGCGACCTCGATCTTCTCATCACGATGCGGCCGGGCCACGACAAGCAGAAGGACGTCGACGCCGTCGCGGATCATATTTTGAAATACCCGGAGATCGAGCAAACCCTCGCGCACGGAGAAAACAAAGTCAGCGTGCGGCTCACGAGCGGCCTGCAAGTGGACGTGCGGCTGCTCGAAAAGAAAAGCTTCGGCGCCGCCCTGCTCTATTTCACAGGCTCGAAGGAACACAACGTCGCGCTGCGCGGGCGAGCGAACGAAATGGGCTGGACGCTGAACGAATACGCCCTCACGACGCTCAAGGGCGGCAAGGTAGTGGCGAGCAGGACGGAGGAGGAAATCTATTCGAAATTGAAGCTCGCCTATATCGAGCCGGAGTTGCGCGAAAACACCGGCGAGATCGACGCGGCCGAACACGGCAAACTGCCGAAACTCGTCACGCTCGAAGACATCCGCGGCGACCTCCAGATGCACACGACTGCGTCGGACGGGCACAACTCGATCGAAGAGATGGGCGAGGCCGCGCGCGGCCTGGGCTACGAATACATCGCCCTCACCGACCATTCGCAGGCCGTCACCGTGGCCAACGGCATGGACGAAAAGCGCACACTCGAACAGATCAAGAAGATTCGCGCCGCGCAATCGAGGGTCCACGGAATCCGGCTGCTCGCAGGCATAGAAGTGGACATCAAGAAGGACGGCTCACTCGATCTGGAAGACGAGGTGCTGGCCGAGCTCGACGTGGTGGTCGCGTCGGTCCACTCCTACATGAACATGGAGCGGGCTGAGATGACGGACCGCATGCTCGCCGCCATCGAGAACCCCTACACGCAGATCATCGCGCATCCGACGGGACGGCTCGTGCTCCGCCGCGATCCCTTCGAATACGACATGGAACGCATTCTGGATGCAGCGGCCAAGCACGGCGTGGCGATGGAGTGCAACGCATTCCCGGACCGCCTGGACATGAAGGACGTGCACCTGCGGATGGCCAAACAGCGGGGCGTGAAGATCGTGATTTCAACCGACGCGCATTCCACGCGCCATCTGCTCTACATGAAATATGGCGTGGAAACGGCGAGGCGGGGATGGATTGAGAAGAAAGACGTGATCAATACCCTGCCGCTCGATCATTTCCTCGCGGCTTTGCGGCCCAAGCCGCACGCCGCGAAGAAACCTGTCGCGAAGCGAAAATCCGCGTAGTGGCGGGGCTAGACGGAATACGAGACGGCGCTGTCGTCCACCGGGCCGATCCTTTTGGCCTTGGTTGTGACGTCGGGCGACTTGGCGCCGCGGCGCATGGCCACGATGCCGGTGCGGACAACCTCCAGCAGCCCAAACGGGTTCAGCAATTCCAGCAGGCGATCGACTTTTTCCTCGCCGCCCGTGAGCTCCAGGGTAATCGAGTCCAAAGCGATATCGAGGACGCGAGCCTTGAACACGGTCGCGAGCTCCAGGATCTGCGAACGCTTCTCGCCCGTGGCGCTGACCTTGACGAGCGCCAAGTCGCGCAGCAGGGCAGGCTGGTGGGTCACATCGTCCACCAGCAGCACGTTCACGAGCTTGTAAACGTTCGCCACAATGCGCCGCGCCTGGTCCTCATCTGCGTCGGTCACGATCGTCATCCGCGAGACTTCGGGTTTTTCCGTGCGGCCGACGGTGAGCGAGTCGATATTGAACGCGCGGCGCCGAAACAGCGTCACCACGCGCGAGAGCACGCCGGGCTTGTTTTCCACATAGACGACAATTGTATGGAGCATGGTTTTCCTATTCGTCCTCGGCCGTTTCGACCAGGGGATTTGGCCGCCGGATCATGTCGTGGAGCGCCGAACCCGCCGCGACCATGGGGTACACGGTGTCCTCTTGCTCGACTTTGAAATCGATCAGCACGGGCCCTTCGTGCGCCCGCGCAGCCCGCACCGCCGGCACCACCTCGGACCGGTGCTTCACCACGATGCTGCGAATGCCGTACGCTTCCGCGAGCTTCGCAAAGTCGGGATTCAGCAGCGGCGTCGCCTCGTAGTTGCGCTCGTAGAAGAACTCCTGCCACTGGCGCACCATGCCGAGGTAGCCGTTGTTGATGATGGCGATGTTCACTTTCAGGTTTTCCTGCACGATGGTCGCGAGCTCGGCCATGGTCATCTGGAAGCCGCCGTCGCCGACGACGACCCAAACGTCCGCATCCGGCCGCGCCACTTTTGCGCCGACGCCCGCGGGGAGAGCGAATCCCATCGTCCCCAGGCCCCCGGAAGTGATCAACGAGCGCGGCTGCTCGTGCTTGTAGTATTGCGCTTCCCACATCTGGTGCTGGCCGACGTCGGTCACGATGATCGTTTCGTGTTCGCGGGTCTCGTGCCACAAATCGTTGATTACGTGCGCCGCGTAGAGATGGCCATTGTCGGGCAGATTCTGAATGTCGCGGACGGCCGTTTCGCCCTTGAGGCTGTGGATGTGCTCGATCCATTCCGTATGGTTGGCGGATTCGACGCGCGGCAGCAACTCGAGCAGAATATTGCGCAGGTCACCGACGAGCGCCACGTCCACCTTCACATTCTTGTTGATCTCTGCCGGATCGATATCGACGTGGATCTTCTTCGCGTTGACAGCGTAGGTTTTGAGCGTGCCGGTCACGCGGTCATCGAAACGCATGCCGAAAGCCAGCAACAGATCGGCTTCCTGAATCGTCTTGTTGACCCAAGCCTCGCCGTGCATGCCCATCATGCCGAGGTTCAGCACATGGGACGCCGGGAGGTGTCCGAGTCCCAGCAGCGTCATCGCCACGGGAATGCACGTCTTCTCAGCGAATGCCTGCACTTCGTGCTCCGCGCCGGAAATCGAAATCCCGTGTCCCGCCAGGATCACCGGCCTCTTGGCGGCGCGAATCAACTCGAGCGCTTTCTTATACTCTTCCTTCGCGGGCGAGAGGTCGGGGCGGTAGCCGCGCATCCGGGGAGCCGCGCCTTCCCAATCGAATTCGCAGGAGCTTTGCTGCGCGTCCTTGGTGATGTCGATCAGCACCGGTCCCGGCCGCCCGGACTTCGCCACGTACATTGCTTCGCGGACCGCGTGCGCGATTTCGTCCGCGCGCGTCACCAAATAGTTGTGCTTGGTGATGGGAAGCGTGACACCGGTGATGTCCGTTTCCTGAAAAGCGTCGGAGCCGAGCAGCTTGCTTCCCACCTGTCCCGTGATGCAGACGATGGGAGAGGAATCCATCATCGCGGTGGCGATGCCGGTGACCATGTTCGTCGCGCCCGGGCCTGACGTAGCCACCGCCACGCCCACGCCTCCCGTGGCGCGCGCGAACCCATCGGCCATGTGCGTCGCACCCTGCTCGTGGCGCACCAGGATGTGGCGAATGGAGCTGTGTTGCAGCGCGTCGTAGGCGGGCAGAATGGCGCCCCCAGGGTAGCCGAAGACGGTTTTCACGCCCTCGCGCTCCAGACATTCCCACAGAATTCTTGCCCCGGTCATCATCGGCTTTTTGCTGTCCATCGGATTCCCTTTCTCACCCTCATAAAAATCAAAACCCACCTTACCAGCGTCTCTGGCAGGTGGGTTTCATGAGCTTTTCAGATTCCTTGTCACTCAGCTCAGTGATGCCCTCCAGGCCGAGACGCGAATACGAGGCGTACTACTACAATACCAAGGGTAAGTCGGCTCAAGTTGGTGATTGTGTTCATGCGCTCGCGTCTGGCCGCTGAGTGCCTCGTTACCCAGAGGCATTCGACAGAAGTTAACTTACCCCCCGCAAGCTCGGTCTGTCAAGGAAGTCTTCGTGTGGTGCTTCCTGCCAGGATGAGGGATCCCTGACTGATGATGGATTGGAACCCGGTAGTACCCCCGTCCTATTGGTGCCCCCGGAGCCTCTTCGTAAAGTGATGAAGGTCGATGAGTGCGAATCGGAGGACCGAGATGGGCACGGCCGTATGGCCCGCATTGAAGCCGCCAGCGCCAAAGGCGCGGAAGACGTCCGCGGATGCGCGCGGCAGGAAACGCATCAAGGTCTCGCTTCCGGTCCACCTGCGCCCTTTTGACGCACGTTACGCCGAGATCGAGGACGTGGGGCAAGTGGTTGACTTCACGCGCGACGGGCTGTTCTTCAAGACGTGCATGCCGCATTACTTCGTGGGGATGCGTCTGATCGTGACGTTCCCGTATGGAGACAAGATCTCCGCGCACAGGAAGTTCCTGGGATCCGTGGTCCGGCTCGAGCATCTCGGAAGCGAGAGCCGTGGAGTAGCGGTGCGGTTCCTGCTGTAGGGTGGCCTGCGAATTGAGGCTTCGATCAACTCGTCTCACGTGGCAATTACCTCGCACATACAGAAATCGTGCGAACCCCCGGGGCGTGATTGGCTTTTGGGCAAGGTTGGCGGGATTGCGCTTGTCAGTCGCGCGCGACGCCGGGGACAATAGTTGAGTGTCAGCCGGGCATCCTGTGCCCACGGAGCTAGGAAGATACGCATAGAACCAGGCTGGAAGGCAGGTATCCCCGATCATGTATGACCATGGCCAGAAGAAATACTCGCGCGACGACGTATCCGGAAAATCGACAGCAACGGGGGAGGCCAACCGCCGCAGCGCGGACCGCCACGTCTTCACCGCTTCGGCCGAAGTCGTCGAAGTAGGTTCGGGGGCTCGGTTCTCGACGCGCACTACGGACCTGGGACCGGGCGGATGCTTTGTGGATACGATGCTCCCTTTCCCCGTAGGCGCGAAGGTTCGTGTGAACGTCCAGAAGGGCAAGACGCAGTTCGAGACCGGCGGAGTGGTGGTCTATTCGCAGACCGGGCTTGGGATGGGCATTGCGTTCGATGCGCTGGAGCCGAAACAGAGCCAGGCTCTCGAAACGTGGTTGAGGGAACTCACGGGCGCACGGCATGGCCTGTTCCTCGATAACGCGCGTGCAGCCGGAGAGTCGGCGCTGGGCCGCGGGGTCGATCATGCGGCTCTGGTCCGCCTGGTTCAATTACTGGTCGGAAAGGGAATGCTGACGGAAGCCGAGGGGGCTTCCGTGCTCTTCGATCCTGTGATTTGAGCGGAAAATCGCTGCACACTCCAAGTCTCAAAACCTGCGAGTTCTAGAACCGCTACTAACTGACCGCCGTGCAGCAATTTCCCAATCAAGGAAGTTTTTCCTCGGTTGGGTTCACATTGGTAGCCCATGCAATTTCTAAGTCACTTGTAATCAACGAGCCTCTGCCTGCCCTAGGTGGCATCGTTCGTGCACCTTCGTGAGGCACAGGGGGACCTATGGGAGAACGCAGAAAAGCCAGAAGGTATGACCTCTATTTGCCGTTGCAGGTGTGCACATCGCACCAGCGACCCGCAGAATTCTACACCGCTCAGCTTCGGGATATTTCCCGGTCGGGCGTTTACTTCCACTCGGGAGTAGCCGTCGAACCCGGCACAGGCATGGAGCTTACGTTTGCGCTGCCCACGGAGAAGAGCAGCGGAAGCTCCGTGTTGGTGCGAGCCAGCGCCAAGGCTCTCCGCGTGTCTGCGCTCAAGGGCGAGGCGACGGCCGTCTATGGAGTGGCGGCTACGATCGACCGCATCGATTTCGTTCGTCCTGTCGCAGCAAACGCGGCCGCCTAGAGCGGCTTCATCCCCCTTCCCGGCGTCTCGCTACAGAACTTGAGTGGATCGCTACGGTCCTGCACGTCCCTGCACACTTCCGATCTGTCTGCCTGAGGCCGCAAGCCGCTACAATACGGCATGCGCAATCGCCCTCGGCCGTCCGCACCACATGGCAGCCCGCCGGAGATCCTTGCCGGTGTCGAGAGACGCGTTTTGCGCGCGCTTTGCGGCGGCACGAGCGTCCGGGCGCTCTTGGAGCGCATCGTCGCGGAATTGAAGGACTACCGGTGGAGCGAGCCCGAGCACAAAGTGGTTTTCGAAGCGCTCACGCGAATTCGGAGCCATGACCTCAAGGCATTGCAAGCCCAGTTGCCCGCACAAACCACCCGCATGGGATTCCCCGACGTGGACTGGACTATCTACCTCGGCGGTGCAGAAACACCGGCCTCGGAAATCGAGACGTTGATTGAGAAGCTGAAGGCAGAGACGAAAGACCGCTCTTAGGCGACCGCCGCGCGGGAAAAGAAACGAAGCCGCTACTTCTTCGAGGCGGCGATTTCGAAATCGAGATACTGCACGAGCGTTGCCGGATCACCGCCCACGAGAGGGCGGCCGTTGACGTAGACCGTAGGAGTGCTGCTGATGCCCAGCGCTTCGCCTTCCGCGCGGCTCGCAGCAACTGCCTTCTGAGCGTCGGGCGATGCAAGGCAAGCCTTGAAGGCGTCGGCGTTCAACCCGGCCTGCGTGGCGAATTCCACCAGCTTGTCCCAGGCATTTTCCGCGGAGAGCACGTCCTGATTCTCGAAGATCGAGTCGTGAACCTTCCAGAATGCTTCCGGCGATTGGGTGAACGCGCACCGGGCTCCCACGGCGGCCGTTTCGGCCCAGGGATGGATCTGAGTGAGAGGGAAATCCTTGTAAACGACGCGGACCTGCGGATATTGCGTCTCGATAGCCTTCATGGCTTCGGAAAGCTCGCGGCAATGCGGGCACTGGAAATCCGCGTACTCGACCACCGTGACGCGAGCGTTTGCCGGGCCCTTCGAAGGATTGCCCTCGACGTGAATCTTCGCGCGATTCGCCGCGAAAGGGTCCACGGCCATGTCGTAGATCTCGCCTCGCAGCAGCGCCTTGCCGTCCTTGCTCACATACACTTCGCCGGACTGCGATTGATCGCCGAATTTCACGACGATCGGCACGATGTAAAAATCCGCCGCGGCGGATGGGCCGAGGGGACCCAGAGTCACTTTGACGTCCGGAGCCCAGCCGAAGAGTTCCCGCACGAAAGCCTCGGTGGACTTGAGGAGCCGAGCCTGCTCAGGAGAGGCGGAGAGTTGCGCGGGCGCAGGGGCCGGGGCCGGCGGCGTCGATGTTTGTCCGGCGCAGGGGATCACTCCAGCCAGGATGGCCAGCGCGCACAGCACGGCTGCTCTTCCACACATCGATTGAGTCCTCCGCGCGACGTTTTTCCAGAACATTCCGAATCCGGAACAGCATAAAGAAAAACGGCGAGAAGAGCAAAACCGAAAAGATCAGGCGGTGATGGACAGCGAAGGATAACTTAGGACGAAGCGACCCGGTTGGCGAGCCAGTCGCCCACCTGCCGCGTGCCGAGCGGCCCGCCGATATCGGCCGTGGTCTTGCCTTCGCGGATCGCGGCGCGCACTGCCTTCTCGATGTTCTGAGCTTCGGCTGTCCAGCCAAGATAGGCGCACATCATCCCGGCGGCGAGGACGGCTCCCATCGGATTCGCGATGTTTTTCCCCGCGATGTCGGGCGCCGAACCATGAACCGGCTCGAAGAGCGAGACCTCGCCGGGATGGATATTCCCCGAAGGCGCAAGCCCGAGTCCGCCGATCAACCCGGCACCCAGGTCGCTCGCGATGTCGCCGAACAGATTGCACGTGACGATCACCTGAAATTGCGAAGGGTCGCGCATCATCTGCATCAGCAGATTATCGATGTACATGTGGCTCGATTCGATCTCGGTGTACTCGCGGCGGACTTCGGTGAACACGCGCTGCCAGAGATCGTGGCCAAACGCCAGCGCGTTCGACTTGTCGCTCATGCAGACGCGCTTGAGGCCACGGCCGCGGGCGAATTCAAAAGCGTAGCGAATGATCCGCTCGACTCCCTTGCGCGTGTTGATGTCTTCCTGCGTGGCGATCTCGTCGGCAGTTCCCTTCTTGAAGAAGCCGCCCACGCCGGAGTAAAGACCCTCTGTATTTTCGCGAAAGACGATGAAGTTGATGTCCTTCTCCGTGCGGTCCTTGAGCGGCGTGAGCCGCCGGTCGAAGAGCTCGCACGGGCGCGCATTGACGTAGAGGTCGAGCTTGAAGCGCAAGCCGATCAGAATGTCGGACCCGTGCTGGTTCCCGGGCACGCGAGGATCGCCCAGCGCGCCCAGAAGAATCGCGTCGAAATCGCGGCGGAACATTTCGGGAGCATCCGCAGGGAGCGTCGTGCCGTCTCGCAGATAACGATCGGCGCCCCAGTCGAATTCCGTGAGCGCGAGTTCGCGGCCGCCGGCCGCCGCGGCAGCTTTCAGGACTTTGACAGCTTCGGGGATGACTTCCTTGCCGATGCCATCGCCGGGGATGATCGCGATGCGTTTCGCGGAGCGAGAGCGTTCGGCCATAAGCGTCGCGGAACGTAGCATGCGAGTCGGGCAGTGTCAACGCAGCGGAAGTCGTGAAACGGACTAGAGCGCGTTGCTTAGGGCATTTGCGGGCTAGCGCTATCGAGGATCCTTGCAAGCCAATCGGCGTGGGGAAGCCGCAAGCGGCAAGAGCCTTAAGTTCTCTGCCGACGTCATACTCCACGCGACGGATTGCTGGCTTGGAATCATCCAGCAAGAGGTATGCAGCGCGCCGATCACCGTCGTAGGAAAGGCTAACGCTGCCTGTGTTGGCGACGATCATTCCAGAAACGCTCCGAACGTACGAGCGATGGATGTGGGCATAGATGGCAATCGGCTGGCCGAGCGGTCCGTAAACGGATTCGAGCTCAGCATCGCTCGCTTCCGGCGCGGGTGCGCTCCAGAGACTCTCGGGACTGGCATGCACGAGCGCCATCGGACCATGAATCTGGATTCGAGGCAGGCCGCGCAACCATGCGAGTCTCTCTTCGCCAAGGGTTTCGCAGGTTGCCGTAGCCATCTCCCGGATCGCTGCCCACATGGGTTGCAGTTGGGGCATTTGATTCGCAAACTCCATCAGCGACTCGGGCATCCAAAGCATTTCATCCGTATTGCCAACCACGCCTTGCCAACCGAGATCGCGAATGCGATCCACAATTTCGGCGGGACTTGCTCCACCGTGAGGCAGGTCGCCGCCGTGGAGGATCAAGTCGGGAGAGGTTTGTCGCAGATCCGCCAGGACTGCCTCAAACGCGGTTCGGTTTCCGTGGATGTCAGACACGATTGCGATGCGCATCACAATTCTTCCATGCCGGGTTGTGCCACGATATCATCAATCCCCCACCGCCAGACAGCGGCCGCAGCCGCCATCAAGCTAAACCCCACCGCAACGTCCCACGTGTTGACGCATGCGGAAACCGGTATATACTCTCGCCGGGCTGGGGACGCCGCGACAGTTCCAGCCTGCCGGCCAGCCGGCAGGCTTCTTGCATGCTCAACCCGGCTGTACGAGACCACCGAATTTCAATCTGTGTCCGAATACTGAGGAGATCACCGATGAAGAAATGGATTTTGGCTGTTGGACTGGCGGCGGTTCTGGCGATGCCGGTGCTTGCGGCAACGACCACCTGGCAACTCGATCCCAACCATTCGAACGCGCATTTTGTGGTGCGGCACCTTGGAATCTCGAATGTCGACGGTCAGTTCACGAAACTCAGCGGGACGGTGCAGCTGGACGATGCGGACATCACCAAGTCGAGCGTCAGTGCCACCATCGATCTCGCGTCGGTCAACACGCGGGTCGAGGCGCGCGACAACGACCTCCGGAGCGACCACTTCTTCGATGTCGCGAAGTATCCCACGATGACCTTCCAGTCCACGAAGATCACGAAGGCCGCCGACGGCAGCGTCAAGATGACCGGCAACCTCACGCTTCACGGCGTCACCAAGGAAGTCACATTCGACGTCACCGGACCGACTGCGCCCATCCAGGCCATGGGCGGGACCCGGCGCGGCGCTGAGGCGACCACCAAGATCAACCGCTCGGACTTCGGAATTACGTACGGGGCGATGAAAGTTGCGAACGGCTCGCTGATGGTCGGCGACGAAGTTGCCATCACGATCGATCTCGAGATGGTCCAGCAGAAACCGGCCGGCCAGTAATCTTCGGCCCCAACATCGAGAGCGTTTTGCGGCCCGGAGGCGCAAGCCTTCGGGCCGCTCTGTTTTCACGCGGGGATCTCATCGGGAGGCACGTTCCGCCAGATAGACGCCCAGCAGCACGAGTCCCGCGCTTTCGAGCAATCGTCCCGTGGGGCGCTCGCCGAGCAGGGGAATCGAGAGCAGGAACACCACCACGGGCTGGAAGTAATTGATCGCCACGACGCGCGAAGCTTCCATGTGGCGCAGCAGCCAGTAAAAGAGCAGATAGCCGACCACGGCGCTCAGCATGGCCATGTAGAGCAGTCCCGCCCAGCCGACCCAGCCGACGCTCTTCCAATCGAGCCGCATTCCCTGCCGGACGGCCACCGGGAAAAACAGCACGGCGGCTGCAACCGCGTTGAACGTGTTCATCGAGACCGTGTCGTACGTGCGAGCCACTTTCTTGCCGAGCACGGTGTAAATCGAAAAGCCCAGAATGCCCGTCAGCGTGATCAGATCTCCCGCGAGCAACGGCGAGCGTGCTGGAGAGCCGTGCTCGGTCTCGAGCAGCATGACGCCGAGGAAACAGATCGCCATCCCGAGGATTTTGGCCGCCGTCAGTTTTTCGAGCCGCAAGGCGCTGGCGAGCAGCAGAATCAGGATCGGCGCGGACGCGATGATCACCACCGAATGCTCGGAAGTCGTGCGGCCCAGGCCGAGCACGAAGCAGCCCTGGTTCACCGCATATCCGAAGAAACCGAGATAGGCGAACGTCCATACGTCGCGGGCGCGCAGCGGCGTGCGATTGCGCTGCGCGAAGTAGATGGCCAGCAGAAGGATCGCAACGAGCTCGGCACGGAGAGATGCGAGGGTCAGCGGGTCGAGATGCGCAAGCGTGATCTTTCCAGCCACGTAGTTGAGCGACCAGACCAGGAGCAGCGCCGCAAGCGCCGCCGCGAGCAGGAAGGAACTGGGACGAGCGGAGGGTCCGCTGTCATTCATGGGGGCGTCAGGAGGCAAGGCCTATTCGAGGACCTCGCGGCGCTTCGTGAGCGATTCGATCCGGTCGAAGCGCGGCTCGTACCCAATTCCCGGCGCGGTCGGAACGCGAATCGTGCCTTGGGCCGTCACTTCCACTTCCGGCTGAATGATATCCTCGGCCCAATACCGGGCGCTGGCCGCCACATCGCCCGGAAGCGAAAAGTTCTCAAGCGAGGACATCGCGATATTGTGCGCGCGCCCGATGCCTGATTCGAGCATGCCGCCGCACCACACGGGAATCGGCTTCGCATGGCACAGGTCGTGAATTCGTCGCGCGGGAGTGTGGCCGCCCACACGGCCGAGCTTGATATTGATGATGTGGCAGGCTCCGGTTTCAATCGCGGCGCGGGCGTGCTCCACGTCGTGAATACACTCATCGAGGCAGATGGGCGTCTCGAGTTGCCGCTGAAGTTGCGCGTGCGAGTAGATGTCGTCCCAACCGAGCGGCTGCTCGATCATCATGAGGTGGAACGCGTCGAGCCGCTTCAACAGCGGCGCGTCTTCCAGGCGATAAGCCGAATTTGCGTCCACCATCAGGCGGATGCGCGGAAATCGCTCGCGCAACGTGCGGACCGGTTCAACATCGAGGCCCGGCTTGATTTTGATCTTGATGCGTTGATATCCGGCGGCGAGCGCTTCCTCGACCTTCGCGATCAAGCCTGCCGTCGTCGGCTGGATGCCGATCGAGACGCCGCAGGGTATCTCATCGCGCGTGCCTCCGAGCAGGTTTGCAAGCGGCACCCGCTTCTGCTTTGCTTCGGCATCCCAAAGGGCGATTTCGAGCGCGGCCTTGGCCATGTTGTGCCCGCGGACCGGGGCAAGCAGGTCCCAGACTTCCTCCGCCGACGCGATTTCCCTGCCCCGCACGATCGGCCAGAGATATTCGCGCAGGATCAGCCAGGCAGTCTCGACCGTCTCGTAGCAGTAGAACGGATTTTCGCCCGCCGTCGATTCGCCCCAGCCGAAGGTGCCGTCCACATCCGCCTCGAGCAAAAGGATGCGACGAAGCTCCGACTTGCCGAAGCTCGTCTCGAAGGGCGAGAGCAGCCGGAGGTGAATTTCGCGGAGCGTGATTTTGCGGATTCGCATTCTAGTGATTCAGTCCTCGGCGAACTTCGGCAGGCGCAATCCCTCGATCGAAGCCGCGGGTTCGAGGAGATACGCCGTCTCAGCATCGCGCGTCTCAACGCCCGTGGCAACGAAGCCTTTCGCGAACCATTGCTGAAATTGTTCGCGAGTTTCCCGCTGGATGCGCGCGGCAGCGGCCCGGTCGCCGGCCTTGATGGCTTCCATATTCTCAGGAAGCGCGATCCGCTGGGCGCGCTTGCTTGCCGGGCGGCGCTTTCCCGCGAGGATCGACTTCACGCGCCCCGATCCGAGCCACCACTCGGCGACCAAACGATCGGTCGGCAAACCTCCGTGCAGTGGGCTCTCCGTGACGCCGTAACAATCCGGAATGAGCCGGCGAGCGGCCGCGCCGAGAATGTTGAGATTGAAGTGGGCATTCTTGAGATCGAGCGGATCGAACGTCCATTCGACGAGATCGATGCCGCGCTTGAGTGCGTCCTCGCGCTGAAAGAGCTTCAGCCGGCGGCCGGTCCGGCTGTCGCGGAACTTGGGAAGGACGGCGGTCATGTGCGAATGCAGATAAGGCTTTCCGGCACGCACGGCGGCGAGCGCCAGGGTAAACCCGATCAACTTCGTGCCTTTAAACGCCCCCAGCACCTGGCCCCCGGTGTGATGCGCGACCACGAAGATCGGCGAGGGCACCACAATATCTCCGCCCCAGACGACCTTCTCAAGGCGGACGCATTCGTCGTACTCCGCGAGCGTGGAGCAATGGCGGATTTCGATTTCGCGGTTGGAGCGGGGCTGACTCATCTAGTCGCCCGCCTTGGCCTGATTCCAGAGCTCTTCCATACGCTCGCGGGGCAGGTCCGCAAAGCGCCGCCCTTCGCGGGCCGCGGCAGACTCCATCCATTGGAAACGCTTCTTGAACTTCGCGTTCGATTTCTTCAGGGCGATTTCGGGGTCCACGCCGAGAAAGCGCGCGATATTCACGCACACGAAAAACAGATCGCCGATTTCTTCCTCGAGGTGTCGCGTCAATTCCGCATTCGCAGCGCCGGGCTTCGCACCCGCCTCTGCGACAGGCGGCAGGAGCGATTGAATTTCGCGCTTCTCCTCTTCGAGCTTGTCGAGAATGCCTGACAAATTCTCCCAGTCAAATCCGACGTGTGAGGCGCGGCGCGTCAGTTGATACGCCTCAAGCACTGCGGGAAGCGATCGCGGCACGCCTGCGAGGATGGAGCCGGCGGAGGAGTCGGTTGCCGTATGTTCCGCCGCGCGTTCTTCAGCTTTGATCTGTTCCCACTTTTTCAACACTGCCGCGGATGTCCTGGCCGTCACATCGCCGAAGACATGGGGATGCCGACGGACCATTTTCGAGTGCACCGATTCGATGACGTCCGAGATCGTGAAGCTTCCGGCCTCTTCCGCCAGGATTCCGTGGAATACAACCTGAAGGAGCAAATCTCCGAGCTCGGAGGCAAATTTCCGGGCGTCGCCTGAATCCATCGCGTCGAGGACTTCGTAGCTCTCTTCGATCAGGAATTTGCGGAGCGATTCGTGGGTCTGTTCGCGGTCCCAGGGACAGCCATTCGAAGCGCGCAGCCGAGCCTGAAGCGCGACGAGCTTCGCGAACCACTCGCCGGCGAGTTTGTCGCGCTTTCCGACGGAAATCCGGGCCTGATTGTAGACCTTCCTCCGAGGCGCAGCCTTTCGTCGATGCTTGCTGGGACTTCTGCGGCGGGCGGACACTGAGAGTTCGCTCCTGAGTGACACGCCAATTTACAGTGGCAGCTTCCGAGTGACAAGCGCAGAGTGCCCGGTCGCTGCTGGCGTGTGTGAGTTCCCAGCGGAGTGTTGACGGGGATGTCGGTGAAGTCGGATACTTGCGCGCTGTCGCGTTGCGCAACTAAAACCAGTCCCGGGCAAGCTTCTAATGGAGGAATCGCAATGAAATGCCGCGTCGTGCTCTCAGCGTTCTTGATTTGCTTGTTCGCGCTGGTGCTTTTCCCCGGCCGGTTGGCCGCTCAACGCTCGTGTGAGAGTCTCACGACTCTCGCGCTTACGAACGCCACGGTCATGTCGGCGGTTTCCGTTCCAACGGGCGGTTTCAAACCGCCGGCGGCTCCGGGCCAAGCGGCGCCGAATGTCGATCTGCCCGCGTTCTGCCGCGTCGCTGGCGTCGCCAGGCCGACCTCCGATTCGGAAATCAAGTTTGAAGTCTGGCTGCCTGCTACCGGCTGGAATGGCAAGTTCGAGCAAGTCGGGAATGGCGGGTTCGCCGGCACGATTCCCCTGTCCGCCATGGCATTGCCGCTACTGCGCGGCTACGCGACCGCAGGCACGGATGACGGCCACGCCGCCAGCATGGACAACTCCTGGGCCATCGGCCATCCCGAAAAAGTCGCAGACTTCGGGTATCGGGCCGTGCATGAGACGTCGGTGCAAGCCAAAGCGATCCTCGATGCGTTTTACGGAAAGGATCTTGCGCGCTCGTACTTCGTCGGCTGTTCGGACGGAGGCCGCGAAGGGTTGATGGAAGCGCAGCGCTTTCCGGAAGATTTCATCGGCATCGTCGCTGGCGCTCCTGCCAATGCGTGGACACATCTGCAATTCGCGGGCGTCTGGAACGAACGTGCGCTGCACGAAACTCCCGCCAGTAGCATCCCCCCCAGCAAGTTGCCGGTGCTGCAAAACGCGGCCGTGGCCGCGTGCGATGCGCTCGACGGCGTGAAAGACGGCTTGATCGGCAACCCGGCGCGCTGCCATTTTGATCCCGCCGTGACCCAGTGTAAGGACGCGGATGCGCCGAATTGCCTGACGGCGCCGCAAGTGGAAGCCGCGAGAAAGATCTACCGCGGAGCTCGGAATCCTCGCACCGGCGCACAAATCTTCCCGGGCTACGCGATGGGCGCCGAGGCCGTGCCGGCGAACTGGCTGATTTGGATGACGGGGGTAGGACCCGGGCAAGCGACTATCGGATCGACCTTCGCGAATTCATTTTTCGCTGACTTCGTGTTCGAGAATCCGAAGTGGGATTTCCGCACTCTCAACTTTGACAGCGACGTCAAGATGGCGGACGCCAAGTTTGCGTCTGTCCTGGACTCCACGAACCCGAACATGACTCCGTTCAAGACGCGCGGCGGCAAGCTGATCCAGTACCACGGCTGGGGCGATGCCGCGATCGCGCCGCAGAGCAGTGTCGACTATTACGAGAGCGTGCTGGCCAAGACGGGGAAGAGAACGCAGGATTTCTACCGCCTGTTCATGGTGCCGGGAATGTCGCACTGCGCAGGCGGCCTTGGCGCGAACGACTTTGGTAACGGCGTACCTGTCCCCCACGCCGACGCTACGAATGACGTTGTGCTGGCTCTTGACCGCTGGGTGGAGCAGGGCGTGGCTCCCGACCAGATCATCGCCACCGGCTTCGTCGACGGCAATCCGGCTAAAGGTGTCGCCATGACGCGCCCGCTGTGCCCCTACCCGAAAGAGGCGCACTACAAGGGGGCCGGCGACACGAACGTCGCCGCCAATTTCGTCTGCCGGATGCCCGCCAAGGGCTCTAAGAAATAGCGCAATTGGGACGGGAAGAAAGTTCAAAGCCGCTCCCGCGAGCCTGCCTTGTCGTAGACGGAAGCGGATGCTAGACTTGCGTTTTGCGGCCAAGATTTAGGAAGCAAGTTACCCGTCAAAGAACCGAACGCCGGTAAAAGACCGATTCTCGCGCTTAAGGACGCTTCGCGTGGCTGATCCCAAACAGGATGAAGGCTTCAAGGTCGTAGACCGGCGGCTTTTCACGGAAGAGGGCGAGCTCCGCGAGGACGCCGTCGAGCAGGAGCGGCGCGAGGAAGAGGCAGCCGCGACCAAAGCAGCGAGCGCGCAGGCCGCCACGAAGGGCCCTCACCTGGCGGGCGTTCCAGCACCCCATGAAACCGGTCAAAAGGCCGGAGAGGCACCCGCCGAGACGGTGGCTCCGTCGCGCAGTTTCCAAATGCTGGTGGACTTCCTGACGCGCAACGCCGCCGCCATGATGGGCGGGATGGCCGATCCGCAGACCGGCAAAGCATACGTCGATCTCGAGGGAGCGCGCGAGGTGATCGACATGCTCGACGCGCTGCGCGAGGCAACGCGCGGCAACCTCGCCAAAGTCGACGAGGACTTGCTGGTGGAAGTGGTCGGCAGCCTGAAGCTGACGTTCATGGAGATTTCGAAGGCGGCGGCCGAAGCGATGGCGAAAAAGTCGGGAAAGAAGTAGTAACCTTCCTCTGAGTTCATGGCTTCACTTCAACTGACAGTGCTGGGATCGGGAACGTCGATGGGCGTGCCGACGCTCGGGTGCCACTGCGTCGTGTGCGAGTCGGCCGATCCGCGTGACAAGCGGACGCGTCCCTCGGTGGTGCTCGGGTTCGGCGGCCGCAACGTGGTGATCGATACGACGCCCGACTTCCGGTACCAGGCCATGCGGGCGAAGATTGACCGCCTCGATGCCGTCCTCTACACACACGCACACGCGGACCATATTCTCGGTCTCGACGATATCCGCCCTTTCAATCTGAAGCAGCGAGGAGCCGTGCCGATCTATGGCGCGCCGGAAACACTTGCGACACTGCGGCGCCAGTTCACGTATATCTTCGACGATGCGCCCGCAGAGAGCACGATCCCACTCATCGACTTGCACACCATCGACGGACCGTTCGATCTGTTCGGCGCGCGCGTGATCCCCATTCCTGCAATGCACGGGTCCCAGCCGGTGCTGGGGTTCCGGTTCGGCAAAGCAGCTTATCTGACCGACTTCAGCAGAGTGCCGGAGAGCTCGAAGACTCTGCTGCGCGGACTCGACGACTTCATCCTCGACGCGCTGCGATACGTGCCGCACCCGACGCATTCGAACGTCGAACAGTCTCTCGCGCTCGTCGCCGACCTAAAGCCGAAGCGGGCGTGGTTCACGCACATCTGCCACGATCTTGGACACGTGGAAACGAACGCGCGGCTGCCGGAGAATGTGCGCCTCGCGTACGATGGACTGACATTCGAGGTGGGACTCTGATGCCGCTCGCAATCGTACGATCGGCGGACGAGTGGCTGGCCCGGTTCGGCGACGCCCGAAAACCCGCAGTCGTGACCATCGGAAACTTCGACGGCGTGCACCTGGGCCACCAGAAGATTCTGCGGAGCGTGTGTGATCGAGCCCGTCACGCTAGTTCGATGAGCGCCGCGCTGACGTTCTATCCACATCCCGCGCGTGTCCTGCGGCCGGCAGAGGCTCCCAACCTGCTTTTGACCCTCGAGCAGAGGCTCGCGGCGGTGGAAGCGGCGGGAATTGACGCAGTGCTCGTCATGCGCTTCGATTTGACACTCGCGCAAGTCAGCGCGGAGGATTTCGTCCGGCGGTTCCTCGTCGAGACGATTCGCGCGCAGGCCGTGTTCGTCGGAGCAAATTTCCGATTCGGGCACCAGCAAGCAGGAGACGTGAAGCTGCTCGGCGAATTAGGGCGACGATCTGGATTCGAGGTCGAAGTCGTGATGCCGGTGGTTCAGAATGGCGTCGTTGTGTCGAGCACGGCGATTCGCCAAGCGATCTTCGAAGGGTGCGTCGAGGACGCGAGGCGCATGCTTGGACGGCCCTATGCGCTCGCGGGGCAGATTCAAACGGGCACCGGACAGGGGCGAAAACTCGTGGTGCCGACGCTCAATCTTGCCACGGAGCAGGAAGCCCTGCCGAAAAGTGGCGTGTACGCAACCGAAGCGCTGGTCGGAGGAAAGACCTACCGAGCGGCTACGAACGTGGGCGTGCGACCCACGTTCAATGGCGCGCGCGTGACCATCGAGTCGCATCTCTTGGATTTCAACGAGAATCTCACGGGCGGCAAGCTGGAAGTGCGGTTCTGGAAGCGGCTGCGGGACGAGCGGAGATTCTCAGGGCCTGCGGAATTGCGCGAGCAAGTTTTTAAGGATGTCGAGCAAGCGAAAGCGTACTTCCTGGAATCAGGACGCAAAACGACTTAGGACAGAGAACGACTCACCAATCATGCCTTCGCGCGGCAATCGGCGCAGAGCCCGCCGATCTCGGTGCGGGCGACGCTGATTTCGATGCCGCAGTCGCGCGAAATCTGCTGTTTCAGCTGCTCGTAGAGTTCGCTTTCGACTTCACGCACCTTGCCGCAACGGACGCACGCAACGTGAATGTGGTCGCGCGGCCCATGGCTTTCGTAATAGTGGCGATGGCCGCGGAGATGAAGCAGATCGAGCTCGTCGATCAGGCCGTGGCGCTTGAGCAGGTCGAGCGTGCGATAGACCGTCACGCGTGTGATGTCGGGATCGATCTTATGCGCTTGTTCCAGAATCTCCTCGGCATCCATGTGGCGCAAGGCGGACTCCATCACCTGGAGCACCACGCGGCGCTGGCGCGTCAGACGGATCCTGCGCGCGCCCAGCTCTCGCTGGAGGCGGCCTGCCGGCTCCTGATCGTTGATGCGTTCGCCGGTCGAGACTCGATGTGCGGGTGTGGCGGACATGTCGTTGAAAGGTATTGTACCAAAATCCCCCGCCAAGTTCGTGGAAAGCGGAGAAGGCCGGCGATCGTCTGCCGAAGACGGCTCGATCGATGACCGCTCTTAGTGGTGGCCCTGGATGGCCCGCAGGATGTCGCTGTACATCACGAACGCGAACAGGGCCAGGAGAAAGACCAGTCCGACCTGAACGAAGCGCTCCTTAAAGGAAATGCTGAGGTCGCGGCGCATCATCCCTTCAATCGCCAGCATCAGGACGTGGCCCCCGTCGAGAATCGGAATCGGCAGCAGGTTAAGCAGCCCGAGGTTCAAGCTGATCACCGCGGTCAGCTCGAGCAGCGTCAGCGGACCGCGCTTCGCGGCCCGGCCCGATTCGCGGGCAATTCCCACCACGCCCTGCAAATCGCGCACCGAGACTTTGCCGCTCACGAGGCCGCCGATCACCTGTCCGATCTGGCGCATTCCGGCAAGCGTGGCGTATCCGGCGTCCTTCACCGATTCGCCGAATCCCTGGCGCTCGTAGGCATCTTCCGTCTTCTCCGTGACGCCCACCTGCCATGCGAGGGTGCCGTCGGCGGTCATCATGTGAACGGGAGTGATGTCCAGTGGGACGTCGGCGCCGTCGCGGCGAACGACGAAGTGAATCGAGTTCCCGTTGGAGTTGCGCACCTGATCCACAAGCTGCATCCAGCTCACTACCGGCTGGCCGTTCAGCGAAACGATTGCGTCGCCCGATTTCATTCCGGCCTTTTCCGCCGGAAATCCGATCGCCACTTCATCGGCGATCGCGGGCAACGCGGGATATCCGACCACGGCGCTCGCGGTAGTTCGGTTGTCGGGCATCTTGATGCTCAGCGTCTGGCGCGAGCCGCCGCGAAGCACGGTCACCGGCAGCGAGTCGCCGGGCTTCGCCTTCTCAATCTCGACGAAAACGTTTTCCCATGTCGGTGTATTAACGCCACTCACCGCGACGATCCGGTCGCCCGGTTGCACGCTCGAGGAGGCGGGAAGAGATTGCGGGACGGCCGCGACTTCCGCGGGCTGGCGGAGATACGTCTCCACCGGCATGCCGACAAACAAGTAGATTCCCCAGAAGATCGCGAAGGTGAGAAACACGTTCATCGCCGGTCCGGCAATGGCAATCAAGCAGCGCTGCCACCGGGGCCGCGAGAGAAACTCGTAGGGCGCGCCCGTGCGCTCCTCGACAGGGTTGTCGCCGGCCATGCGGACGTAGCCGCCGAGCGGCAGTGCGCTGATGCGATAATCCGTGTCGCCGCGCTTCACGCCCCACAGGCGCGGGCCGAAGCCGATCGAAAAAACGTCCACGCGAACGCCGCACAGCTTGGCGACCAGGAAGTGGCCCCACTCGTGGAGCAAGACCATAATGCCGAGGACGACGCCACCGGCCAGCACGTTTCTTAGGGTATCGGTCATGGAACCTATATATAGTACAGAAAAACGGCGCACCGAAAAATAGCTTCTCTCGCGACTGGTGCGAAAAGCAAGAACCGCCGATTTCCCTGCGGCTCAGCGCGATCGTTTCGACCGTTTCGCCACTTCCAGGCGAGCCAGGCGCCGCGCTTCCGCGTCCGCAGCCAGCACGTCGTCGATGCTTCCCAACGCCGAGCGCGGCATCTTTTCCAGCACGCTCTCGATCACGGCCGCAATCCCCAGGAATGGAAGCCGGCGTTCGAGAAACGCCGCAACGGCGATCTCATCCGCGGCGTTCAACGCGCAGGGCAAGGGACCCCCTTGGCGAAGAGCCTCTTTAGCCAGCTCGAAACAGCGGAATTTCCGCGCCGGGATGTCCTCGAATTCCAGCTTGCGCAGCGTGGACCAATCAAGCGCACATTCATTGGATGCAACTCGGTCCGGATAAGTTAGCGCGTATTGGATGGGCATGCGCATGTCCGTCGGGCCAAGCTGCGCCAGGATGGAGCCGTCCACGAATTCGACCATGGAGTGAATTGTGGACTGCGGATGGATCACCACGTGAATCTTGTCGAGGCCCATGCCGAATAGCCACCGCGCCTCGATCACTTCGAAACCCTTGTTCATCAGCGTGGCGGAATCGATGGTGATCCGGTGGCCCATCTTCCAGTTCGGGTGCGCCAGAGCCTGTTTGGGCGTCACTTTGGCGAGTTGAGAGATGGGCGTCTTGCGAAACGGGCCGCCCGAGGCCGTGAGAACCAGTCGCTTCACCTCTCGATAGCTGCCCGCGCGAAGGCACTGGTGAATGGCATTGTGCTCGCTGTCCACCGGAAGGAGCGAGACGCCGCGCCGCGCGACCGCGGCCATCACCACTTCCCCGGCGGCGACAAGGACTTCCTTGTTGGCAAGCGCGATATTCTTGCCGCACTCAATGGCTTTGTAAGTGGCGGGCAATCCCACCACACCGACAGCCGCCGATAGCACCGTTTCAGCTTCGGGGTGCGTGGCCACGCGCTCGATGCCCTCCGCTCCGAAGAGGATTTCAGGCAAGGGGCGGTTGTTCTCTCGACTGCGGCGAGCCGTCAGGGCGGCGCGAAGCTCGCCGACCGCCTCCTCACTGCCCACGGAGACGAGCTTTGGATGATGGCGCGCGATCTGTTCGGCGGCCAGTCGAGTATTCGAACCTGCCGCAAGCGCGACGACTTCAAAGCTGCCGGGCAGCGAGTCCACAACCTTCAGACACTGGCGGCCGATCGATCCCGTCGATCCCAGAATGGCGATGCGTTTCATGTGAGCTTGTTGTGTCCTTCCGAGGCGGACGCAATTTTATAGGGGTTTGCTCAATTTTGCGAATGGCCATGTGACCGACGTTGTCATTGCTGCTCGCCTGCTGCGAACTATCTTCAGGAGGTGCTGCGGTGTTAGATTAGGCGCGCCGCGGGATCACCGGATTTCGGCTGCGCGTCTTGCCGGAAGAATGGGAAACCATCACGAGGCATTGAGGTCCTGCCGGCTAAGGAGAGAATCGAGAGATGAGAGCCACGCAGAGGTTCGCGATAGCTGCATTCGTGGTGGCGCTGGCCTTGGCGCCCATTGCGAGCGCAAAGCCGGCCCCCGATAAGCACCCCGGGTATCTGCACGCTCTGGGGAATCTGCGCTACGCCCGCGCGCTGATCGCTCATCCGGATAGCGGCGTACTGCGCGATCCGGAAAAGCAAGCGATGGATCAGATCGACAAAGCTATCGCAGAAATGAAGGCCGCGGGGATCGACGACGGCAAGAGCCTCGACGACCACCCGGGAATCGACTCGCATCAGCGATGGATCCCTCGCCTCAACAAGGCGGCCGACGTACTGAACAAGGCGCACGACGACGTCCAGAAAGAGGCGGACGACGCGGCTTCGCCAGGTTTGCAGAGTCGCGTGCTCCAGTACATTGGCAAGGCGCACGACAAAATCGAAGCAGCCATCGCAACGGAACAGTAAGGACCAGCAACCCGTCCTTCATCTCGGGAACACCGCGGCATCCGCACGCGGCGCGCGGTGTTCCCACGTCGCGTTTGTCCCCCTCGGCGTGTCGGTCTTACCGTCTGGCCCCTCGCAGGGTGTGGTACGATAACGTTCTGGCTGACGAAAGCACACGCAGTTGAGTCAACCCCCTTTACGGACACCGTGAGCTAGCCGTTGGACAAATTGAACGAGAAAGCCGGAACACGCATTTGAGCACATCTTCAAGTACATCTTCGCTGTTGGCAATTCCGCTGGGCGGGCTGGGCGAATTTGGAATGAACATGATGGCCCTCCGCTCGGGCGACGACATCATCGTGATCGACGCCGGCCTGATGTTCCCCGAGCAGGAACTGCTCGGCGTGGATATCGTCATCCCGGACATCACTTACCTGAAGCAGAACAAGCGCATGGTCCGCGCCATCGTGCTGACGCACGCGCACGAAGACCACATCGGCGCGATCCCCTACATTCTGGGCGACCTCAACGTACCCATCTACGGCACGGAGTTCACGCTGGCGCTCGTGCGGAAAAAGCTCGAAGAGCATGCGCTGCTGGACTCGGCGAAACTCAATCAGGTCGCGCCCGGCGAGAAAACAACAATCGGGCCTTTTCAGATCGAATACCTGCACGTGACCCACAGCACGATCGATTGCGTGGCGCTCGCCATTCGCACGCCCGTCGGCGTCATCATCCACACGGGCGATTACAAGATCGATCCCACCCCCGTGGATGGGAAACCCTTCGACCTGCACGCCTTCGCGCGCTACGGCCAAGAAGGCGTCCTCGCGCTCTTCAGCGACAGCACCAACGTGGAGCGACCAGGATTCACGCCCTCGGAGCGGGCCGTCGTAGTGCGCCTCGAAGAGCTGTTCCGCGCCGCCCCGGAGAAGGTCGTCGTTTCGTGCTTCTCAAGTTCGATCCACCGCATCCAGCAGGTCATCGACGTGGCGCGCGGCGTAGGCCGAAAAGTGGGTTTCGTCGGCCGCAGCATGGAAGGCAACATCGAGATCGCGCACGGCCTCGGAAAGCTACGCATCCCGGATGGCAGCATCGTGCGTCCTCAGGACATTCGGAGTTTCGACCCAAAGAAGCTCGTCGTGCTCGCCAGCGGCACGCAGGCCGAGCCGATGTCGGCGCTCTCGCGAATCGCGGTCGATAACCACCGCCTGCTGAGCATCGGTGAAAACGATACGGTGATCCTGTCGGCGCGCATCATCCCTGGAAACGAAAAGGCGATCTTCAGGATGATCGACCATCTCTTCCGCCGCCGCGTTCTCGTCTATTACGAAGGCGGGCGCTCGGCGCCGATTCACGTCTCCGGACACGCCAGCCAGGAGGAGATGAAGCTCCTGTTGCAGCTCGTGCGTCCGAAGTATTTCATTCCGCTGCACGGCGAATACCGGCAATTGTTCCAGCATGCAGCCCTTGCGGAGCAGGTGGGCGCGGTTTCGGGGGAGATTTTTCTGCTCGAGAGCGGGCACCCAATCGAGTTCACGCCCGACGGCCGCGCGCTCAAACGCGAACCCGTCCCGGCAGGCCGCGTGATGGTCGATTCCGGCTCGCTCGAGGAAATCGAAGACGTCGTGGTCCGCGATCGCAAGCATTTGTCCGAAGATGGAGTCGTCGTCCCCATCATCGCCATCGACAAACACACGGGGCGAATCGAAATCTCGCCGGAGATCGTCACGCGCGGCTTCCTTCCGAGCGATGACGGGCAGGATATCCTCATCAAGGCGCGGGAAGTCATCCTCAAGACCGTCGAGCAATCGAGTGACGAGGAAAAAATGGACTGGAGCGTGATCAAGGAGAAGATTCGCGTCGATCTGAAGAAATTCTTGAATAAGCAGACTTCCAAGCGACCGCTCATCCTGCCTGTAATTCTCGAAGTGTAACGCGCCGTTCATCCCTCCTGTGATATTCAAACTGCGTTCATACAAACCTGAGGATTTCGAAACGCTCTACGAAATCGATCAGTTGTGCTACGAGCCGGCGATCGCGTATTCGAGGCGCGAATTGCGGAACTATTTGAGCTTTCCCGGAGCGGACTGCGTGGTGGCCAAAGCAGGTGCAAAGATAGCGGGATTTATCGTGACCGCGAGCGCGGACGCGTGGGGATACATCGTCACGATCGATGTTCTGGAGGCGTATCGGCGGCAGCGGCTCGGAACCCTGTTGCTGGCTCGAGCCGAACGCAGGCTGGCGGCGAAAGGAGTGCGCCAGGTAGCGCTCGAAACGGCAACCGACAACACCGCCGCGATTGCCTTCTGGCAGAAGCATGGCTATCGTACACGCGGGATCCGCAAGGACTACTATTCCGGCGGCCGCGACGCGTACTCCATGGTCAAGCGGTTGAATGCAGGCGCTAAGAAAGCCCGAAAGGGCTCGGAGGCTCTTTGAACGACTATCTGCTCTCCGTAATTCTGGGAATCATCGAGGGACTGACGGAATTCCTGCCGGTTAGCTCGACGGCGCACTTGCGCATCTCCGAAGCCGTGCTGCACATCAGCCTCACCAGCGGCTACTGGAAGATGTACACCATCGTCATTCAGTTGGGCGCGATTCTCTGTTTGCCGGTCTACTTCCGCGAGCGCATCGCCAAATTTCTCTCGACGTTTCCCCGAGGCGAGCGTGGCGATCGCACGCCCTTGACGCATCCGCTCGGCCTCACCGCTGTCGCTTTCGTTGTCACCGCGATCCCTGCGTTCCTTCTCACCAAGGTCATCGGCAAGCATCTCGAGAACCTCAAGATCATGGGCGCTTCCCTGCTCATCGGCGGCATCGTGATGTGGATCATCGACGCGATGAACGCCAAATGGGAAACCGCCGGGCAAGGCGCTTCGGGGAGCCGCCTTCACACCTGGCACATGGAAGACATGAGCCCGGGCCAGTCGATCTGGATCGGCGCGTGCCAGATTCTCTCGGCCGTTTTCCCCGGGACGTCGCGTTCCATGTCCACGATTGGCGCAGGACAATTGGCCGGCATGTCGCGCGCTTCCGCACTCGAGTTCTCATTCTTCGTGTCGATGCCCACGATGGTCGCCGCCACCGGCTACGACCTGCTGAAGTCGGTCCTCGGCAAAGGCGACAATCCCATCGGCGTCTCGCAGATCGACGCCCACGGATGGATCGTCCTCGCCATCGGCTTCGTCGTCTCGTTCATCGTCGCCTACGGCTCCGTGGCCTGGTTCATGGCCTGGGTGAGGCGTCGCGGATTCGCGCCCTTCGCCGTGTATCGCATCATCGTCGGCGCGGCGGTCCTGTTCTGGATTTCCAGGCTCTCCGCCTGATCCGCCCTGCTGGCCTGACCGAAACGTGGCGTGAAATGTAGCTCAGGCCGCCTTCCCAGGTTGTACGATACGCACACTCGATGCGTAAGATCGCTGCACACCTCCAGATTTTGTTTGGTATAGTCGTCTCCGCGTTCCTCCCTTTGGCTCCGCGCGACAGCGCCCGCGCGGCCCAGACGAGTACGGGAGCCTTCCCCTGCCCAGCCACGCATCCGTGCGGCCTTCGATTGGGCCTATCGGATCAAACGGAGACTTTTGTGCGCGTCCTTACGCCAACTGATAACAAACGCTTCAATGAAATGATCGGCTTCATCGGGCTTAGCCTGGCGGTCATAGTCGCCCTGAGCTTGCTCTCCTATTCGCCCCACGACGCGTCGTTCAATGTCTCGGCGCCGGTCTCGGGGCAAGCGCGAAACTGGATCGGCCCCGTAGGTGCGCATCTGGCCGACCTGCTCTTCCAGGTCACCGGCTACTCCGCGTTCCTGTTTCCCGTGGGGATGTTTCTGGTGGCCATGCGTTGGTTTCGCAGCCAGGTGATGGAAGCGCAGATCGCGAAGCTGATCGGCTGGGGATTGCTGCTCCTTTCTCTGGCGGCGGAGCTGACGCTCGTCCACATGCCCGACGTCCGCGGGGCGCTGCCGGCCGGGGGCCTGCTCGGAAAGGTGCTGGCCCAGGGTCTGCGGGCGGCTTTCAACACGCCTGGAGCGCATCTCGTTTCGCTGGCGATTCTGCTGACGGCGCTGTTCCTTACCACGAGCTTCTCGTTTTCGGCCGCCATCGGCTGGATGAAAAAGCCCATGGCCGCCGAGGGCCTGATCGGCGGATGGATGGCCCGCGCGAAAGCGTGGCGCGAGGAGCGCGAAGCGACGCGCCTGCGAAAGAGAGTTGAAGAAATCAAGATCGCCGGGCGGCCGCCCGTGACGCAGCAGCGAGTTTCCACGAAGGAACTGGCGGAGGATGAAGAAGAAGAGATCGAAGACGCCCCGGCCGCGCAGGGAGAGCGCGGGCCGCACGTGATCCAATTCCACGAGCCCGAGACGGCGCCTCCTCCCAAGAAGAGCGCCGCGGAACCCAAAATCTCGCGCGGCAAGACCAGCTTCCGGCTGCCTTCGCCGGCGCTTCTCCGCACCGCCGAGCGCGGCGAAAAGATGGACGAGGCCGAGCTGAAGGAGTGTGCCCGGGCCATCGAGCAGAAGTGCGCGGAGTTCGAGGTCGGGGGTCACATCACGCAGATCAACCCCGGCCCGGTGGTAACAACCTTCGAATTCAAGCCGGAAGCGGGGATCAAGTACAGCCGCATCACCAGCCTCGGCGAAGATCTCTGCCTCGCGTTGCGCGCCGAATCCATTCTGATCGAGCGCATCCCCGGAAAATCGACCGTCGGCATCGAGGTGCCCAACGCGCGCCGGGAAACGATCGCTCTGCGCGACGTGATCGAGTCGCCCGAATTCTCGCATTCCTCTTCCAAGCTTACGTTGCCGCTCGGAAAGGACTTGATCGGCCGCATTCGCGCGACGGACCTGACGCAGATGCCCCACCTTTTGATCGCCGGCTCGACCGGCACGGGCAAGAGCGTCTTCATCAATTCCCTGCTGATGGGCATGCTGTACAAGTCCACGCCCGACGAGCTGAAACTCGTGCTCGTGGACCCGAAGCGGCTTGAGCTGGGCCTCTATAACGATATCCCGCATCTGTATACGCCCGTGGTGACGGATGCCAAGGTGGCAGCCAATGTCCTTCGCAACGCCACGCGGGAGATGGAGCGGCGGCTCAAGCTCCTGGCGCAGCGCGGCGTGCGCAATATCGAGCAGTACAATCGTACGTTCGAGAAGGGCCAGTCGCTCTCGCTCTTTGAGAACTCGGAGGAAGAAGAGCACCGGCCGCTTCCCTACCTCGTGATCGTGATCGACGAACTTGCCGACTTGATGATGGTGGATACGAACGGCGTGGAGGAATCGATCACGCGTCTCGCGCAGATGGCGCGGGCGGTGGGAATCCATCTGATCCTCGCGACGCAGCGCCCGTCGGTGGATGTCATCACCGGCCTCATCAAGGCGAATTTCCCGGCGCGCATTTCGTTCCGCGTGGCGAGCAAGGTGGATTCGCGCACGATTCTCGATACGAACGGATCGGAATCGCTCCTCGGCAAGGGCGACATGCTCTATCTGCCGGCGGGCTCGTCCAGGCTTCACCGGATTCACGGCCCGTACGTCCACGAGAACGAAGTCGGCGCCGTCTGCGATTTCTGGCGCGAGCAGGCAAAGGCCATTTACAACGAAGAGCTGCTCCGGCCGCCCAAGGACGAGAATGCGATGAGCGCCGGTGTCGGCGAGGCAGGCGAAGGCGTCGATGAGATCGACGACGAGCTTTATCACGACGCTGTGCGCGTCTGCTGCGAGATGGGGCGCGCTTCCACTTCCACGCTCCAGCGACGGCTGCGGATCGGCTATGGCCGCGCCGCGCGCCTGATCGACCTGATGGAGAAGGACGGGATCGTCGGCCCCGCCGATGGCGCGAAGCCGCGAGAAGTCTTGAAAACTAAGGATTGGATGCGCGAATTTGATGATTCGATGAAATGACGGTCAGGCGAGGTATCTGGCTCGAGTGTGAGGGGCGGATCTTAGCGCGCAGGTGGCAGCTTAGGGATTTCGATCTTCCATTTCCCCCTTTCCATTTTCCTTTCTCGGTGGCTCTGTGCCTCTGTGGCTGATTCCCGAACGTGCTTTTCGCTTTGCCGCGCGGCAGCTTTTCCGTAGAATCTTTGGTTGTGCCGGTGCCGAGGTAGCTCACCGGTAGAGCGCGGCCCTGAAAAGGCCGGCGTAGGCAGTTCAACTCTGCCCCTCGGCACCATTCAAAAGCGATAACTTCTGACCTTCTTCCAGAAGGTCCCTCTGATAGGGAAGGTTCAGGCGTCCAGCGGGAACTAAAGTCCTGCCTGTTTCCTCAATACTTCTTTCTGTTCGTCAGTATCGGCAAACGGACATTTCATCGCCGCGCCCAAACGATCTTCAATGTGCTCGTTACCCTTCGACAATTTGAACACGCGGATCACGGTCAGTAGCGACTGCTCGTAGGACTTCACCGCGAGATTATAGGCATACGCGCACACGTGGATGAAAGCCACGAATGGAACATTAGAAATACCCGTGAGCCCCGGATGCGTGTACCAACTGATCCGGGGATAGTCTTCTGCGTACATTTGATCAAAGGGAGCCTTTAGAGTCGCGCAACGGACGGCCAAAGTCATCCCCGACCAATGCTCGACTTTCTTGACACCCGGCCAGATCGATTCTTGGATTGCCGTGATCCGCACAGCGTTTTGGTCGATATAGTTCTGATAAACCTCCGTGTCGGTCGTCACGGCGGGGTTTGCCCTTTTGAAATTGATGATCCTGTTTGCAAGGCGCAGCTTCTCAACTTCGGCGTGAGCCGTTGCTTTTATCCATGCGTTCGGAATTGTTTCAAGAAGTCTTGAATCGACGGCAAGCTCAAACAATGCTCGAGCAATCATCGCGATGGCTTGGACGTGCTTCGAGGCATTCAATAGAAGCAAGGATTCTATGTTGGACTGGGTGCGGACGTACGTCGCGAGATGACACGCTTCGTCATCGGTTTTCGACAGAAGATTGTCGATCACGCATCGAACCTCGATCTTATCGAACTCGTGCAAGCTCTTGACCTGGGTGTAAAAGCGTTCAGTATTCGACGAGGCGGCCGTAACAGCTGCGTCGGGCGTAGGATCGGGCATGAGTCATTTTACGACGAAAATCTGGGTGGACGATGGCGGGTTCAGAATTTCGATGTTCTCTTTTTCAGGCATGGGTCACCGTCGGAGCTGGAATCGACATCTCGATCCTCCGCAGCGGCCTGATCGATGAACGCCTTAGTTCGTTGGCTGGGAATTGCTCTCGGTCGCGTTCCGCCAAAAAGAGTAGCTCGGGATGGCGCCGAGTTCGGTTGTATCGCCAGCACGTCACCCGCAAGAGCCGCGGGGTTACATGGAGTTCGACAGGTTGAGAAGGTCCAGAACGAAGCGAGCTAGCGCGACGAACGGGCGGACCGAACCGCAGCGGCAAGTTCCCGTAACAATGGCAGGGTTTCATCCCAACCGAGACAGGCGTCGGTGATGCTCTGTCCGTACACCAAGGGCTGGCCGGGGACCGGCTTTTGCGCCCCAGCGACCAGATTGCTTTCCAGCATCACGCCGATGATGCGCCGGTCTCCCTTGGCGATTTGCCCCGCAACGTCGCGGCATACGAGGGCCTGCCTTTTATAGTCCTTGTTGCTGTTGGCGTGGCTAAAATCGATCATCACGTGCGGCGGCAGCCCCGCGTCCTCTAACTGCCTGCACACCTGGGCGACGGAATCGGCTGTGTAGTTCACCGCTTTTCTTCCACCGCGCAAGATCACGTGACAATCCGGGTTGCCGGTGGTCACAAAGATCGCCGATTGTCCGTGCTTCGTGTGGCCGAGAAAGGTGTGCGGCTGGGCAGCCGATACGATAGCTTCGATGGCGACCTGAACGTCCCCCGAAGTGGCATTCTTGAATCCCACGGGACAAGAGAGGCCCGAGACAAGCTGCCGGTGGACCTGGCTCTCGGTTGTGCGGGCCCCGATTGCACCCCAACTCACCAGACCGGCCACGTATTGCGGGGATATCATGTCCAAGAACTCGGTCCCCGCAGGCACTCCAATTTCGGCCAAGTCCAGCAGGAGATGCCGGGCAAGTCTCAAGCCTTCGTTGATCTTGTACGACTGATCGAGAAAGGGATCGTTGAGCAACCCCTTCCAACCGACCGTGGTGCGCGGCTTCTCGAAGTAGACGCGCATGACAATGCACAGTTCCTTGGAAAGTTCGTCGATCGCACCCTTCAACAGGCCCGCATACTCGCGCGCGGCCTTCGTGTCATGGATGGAACAGGGGCCGACGACTACCAGCAGGCGATGATCCTTGCCGGCGAGAATGTCGCAAATCTGGTTGCGAGCGTGGTGGATAGTCGAAGAAACCTTCTCTGTGGCGGGCAGTTCTTCCTCGAGAAACACTGGAGGGAGAACTACTTTCGTCCACTTGATGCGAAGGTCGTCTGTGCGGTAGAACGCCGCGGTCATCGTCAACTCCGAAGGCCATGCCCGGAACGAAGTACTCAACAAGTCTAACCCGGAATTTCCGATTTCAATTTCATCTTTGCGCGAAACCATATGCCCGCCATCTGGTGTCAAGTTCGGATCACCGCAGGCTCCTTTAGGTGGCAAGTCCGGCTCGACAAGCTCCAAATGGAGCTTCGAACTTCCCTGAACGGGACTTCTGCAGGCCCTTGGGGACTTCTCCGGTTACCGCGTTTGTCGGGCACAAGGAATGTAACGCCTTACCTCCTTGAGTACGGGGCTGGGAATTCATGCCTAATGAAGCCCTGCCACGACGCACAATTGCTTGCGTGCGCCCGATGAAAACTGCCTTAGGTTTGACCTCCGCGATTGTTCCGGTTCTCTTCCCATTGCCTCGGCAACATGCGCTCACCGACCAATGGCGCAGTATTGCGGCAGAAGCGTCGGGCCGGGTCGGAGCAGCAGCCCCGATCACGATTCTCTCAGCGGGCCGCTCTTGGGCGTCCCGGCGCGGAACTTGGCTGCTTCCGCATGTTCGTGTACCATGCTGCTAAGATTCTGTTGAATTCGTTTGGTTAGGGAATCTCTGAATAGAATCAAAGGGCAAGGGAATGAAACCAACTAAGAAGAAGGCCAATGGCAAACCGGCGAAGGCGCAGATTTGCCTGCGGGTGAATGGTGAGCCGGTCGAGGTGGCGTTTGCCCCGCATAAGACGCTTCTGGAAGTCCTTCGCGAAGACTTGGCGCTTACCGGCACCAAGCACGGCTGCGAGTTGGGGGAGTGCGGATGTTGCGCCGTGCTGGTGGATGGTCGTCCGGTACTTTCCTGCCTGGTCCTGGGGGTCGCCGTGGAAGGACATGAAGTCACCACGGTCGAAGGCATGGCAGAGGGAGCGAAGCTCCATCCGTTGCAGGACGCGTTCGCCGAACTCGGGGCTGCGCAGTGCGGATATTGCACCCCGGGATTTCTCCTGACGGCAAAAGTGCTGCTGGAGGAAACCCCGCAGCCTTCCCGCGAACGGATCAAAGAGGCTCTCGCCGGAAACATTTGCCGCTGCACCGGCTACATTAAGATATTCGAAGCAGTGGAGCTGGCTGCCGCCCGGATGGCTGGCAAGCCGGCCGAACCCAGCAAGGAGAGTATCTATGGGCGGCGCTAACGGAGCCGAGCGAAAAAACCTGCGCGTCATAGGAAAGCCCCATCGCAAGGTGGACGCTGCATCGAAGGTCACCGGCCAGACGAAGTACGCCGACGACCTCGTCTTCCCCCGCATGCTGTACACCAAGATTTTGCGCAGCACAGTTCCGCACGGCCGCATCCTGAAGATCGATACCTCCAAGGCCGAAAGTTATCCAGGCGTCAAGCTGGTGCTCCTCGGAAAAGAGATGCCGATCCCATACGGGGCTCTGCCCGTCAGCGAAGATGAACACGCGCTGGCGATTGGCAAGGTCCGCATGATGGGAGACCCGGTGGCCGCCGTCGCCGCGGTGGATGAAGATGTGGCGACCGAAGCGTTGGATTTGATTGATGTCGAATACGAACTCCTCCCGGCCATCTCCTCGATCCAGGCTGCACTCGACACCCCGGAGCCTCGTATCCATGAATATGGGGAATTCGGCAATATCCATCGGAGACAGGTCTACGAATTCGGCGACGTGGAAGCAGGCTTTGCCGAGGCCGACTACGTCCGGGAAGACATCACCTTTTATGAGGGCAGCACCCATCTTGCGTTGGAACAACACGCCAGCGTGGCCCAGTTCGGTCATGACGGCAAGCTCACGCTCTGGACTTGCACGCAGGACCCGCACTACCTGCATCGGTCGCTCGCCAAAGTGCTGGAGCTACCGCAGAGTCATGTCCGCGTCATTGCCACCACGAACGGAGGCGGCTTCGGAGGAAAGTGCGATCCCTTCGCGCATGAAATTATCGTCTCGAAACTGGCGATGATGACGGGGCGCCCCGTCAAGATCTGCCTCACGCGCGAGGAGGTCTTCTATTGCCATCGCGGTCGGCATCCAGTTCTCATGTCCACCAAGACCGGGTTCAAGAAGGACGGCACCATCACGGCCATGCACCATCGCACGATCTTGGACGGCGGAGCATATGGAGGCCACGGCGTGGCCAGCACGTTCTATACCGGGGTGCTGCAACCGACGACCTATCAGATGAAGCGCTACAAGTTTGAAGCCGTCCGGGTGTTCACCAACAAAGCTCCTGGCGGTCCGAAACGGGGACACGGGACTCCCCAGCCGCGCTTTGCCCAGGAAATTCAAATGGACAAGATTGCGGAGCAGTTGGGGCTCGATCCGGCCGAAATGCGCAAGAAGCACCTGGTCCCGTCCAATTCGCTGACGGTGAATTGGCTTCGCGTCGGCACCATGGGCTTGGGCAAGTGCATTGACAAGGTCGTGGAAGGCTCTAACTGGAAGGAACGCTTCCGCAAGCTCCCGTATGGAAAAGGCATCGGGTTGGCGTGCAGCGGCTACATGTGCGGGGCTGGCACTCCCATCTACTGGAACAATATGCCGCACTCCGGCGTGCAATTGAAGCTGGACCGCAGCGGGGGCGTGACCGTCTTCTGCGGCTCAACTGAGATCGGCCAAGGTTCCGATTCGATTTTGGCCTACATCGTCGCGGAAGTGCTGGGGATCGATCCCTTTGATATCCGCGTCGTCACGGCCGACACCGACCTGACTCCCGTGGACCTCGGCAGTTACTCCAGTCGCGTCACGATGATGACCGGCAATGCCGCCATCCAGGCGGCCGAGCGGGCCAAAGAACTGTTGGTCCAGGCGGTGTCCGCGAAATTGGAGGTTCCGGCCGACCGGCTGGTCCTTGCAGATCGCCGCGTCTTCGACAAGGAGAACCCGGAGAAAGGCGTGACGTTTGTGGAGGCCGTGTGGCTTGCCGAAGCGAAGTTCGGCACGCTCGGCACGGTTGGTTCCTATAAACCGCCGGCCGCGCCTGGAAAGTTCAAGGGATCGGGAGTCGGTCCGTCGCCCGCCTACAGCTATTCTGCGGCGGTGGCCGAAGTAGAGGTCAATCCCGAAACTGGCATTGTAGTGGTCCCCCGCATCTGGATGGCTCACGACATCGGTCAGTGCATCAATCCCGTGGTGGCGATGGGCCAGATAGAAGGCAGCATCTACATGGGCCTGGGGGAGGCCTTGATGGAGGAGATGACCTACCGCGGGAACCGAAACGTGGTTCACAAGTTCCCCTCTTTCCTCGAATACAAGAGTCCCACCACCATGGAAATGTGCGACGTGATCACCTATCTGATAGAGGATCAGGATTCCAACGGCCCGTTCGGGGCCAAGGAAGCCGGACAGGGACCGCAGTTGCCGGTTCCGCCCGCGATTGCCAACGCGATTTACGATGCGGTAGGAGTTCGCATCGATGAGGTACCGATCACACCCGACAAGGTGCTGAAAGCGATTCGCGCAAAAGCCAAGGGACAGGAAGGCAGATACGGGCCTACCGTGTTCCCGCACTGCGACATGCCAGCCTCGATTTTTGTGCCGACGCCGGAAGAAGGCGGCGACGGCAAGGCGGTTGAACGCCAGCCTGTTCTGGCATAACAGCAGGCTGTAGGGCAGGCATTGCTGCCTGCGGATTCTTGTTCTCACAAGCGACGATGACTGTCCAAGGCAGAACTTAGAATGCTGAGACTTCCCAAGTTTCGCTATCTGCAACCCAAGTCGTTGGCCGAGGCCGTCCGTATGATGTCGGATGAAGGGCCCGATGCAGCGTTCGTAGCCGGCGGTACGGACCTCTATCCCAACATGAAGCGCCGCCAGCAGGTGCCGAAGGTGGTCATCGGGCTGGCGCAGCTCAAGCAATTGCGCACCACCAAGGGCAAGCCGGCGGAGGGAATGATCCTTGGGGCGGGTCTGACTCTGACTGAGGTTGCGGAGGACCGCCGCATTCAACGTGCCTATCCGGCCGTGTCGAAGGCCGCCGAGCTGATCTCCACGCCGCTGCTGCGCAACATGGGCAGCATCGGTGGAAACTTGCTGCTCGATACGCGCTGCAATTATTACGACCAGAACTACGAGTGGCGCAAGGGAATCAACTTTTGCATGAAGAAGGACGGCAAGATCTGCTGGGTGGCTCCCTCCAGCCCGCGCTGCTGGGCGGTGCAGTCGAGCGACTCGGCCCCGGTTATGGTAGCCATCGGAGCGAAAGTGAAGCTGGTTTCGAGCTCGGAAGAAAGAGTGCTGCCGACGGCGGACCTCTATAAGGATGACGGAATCCAGTACCTCAATAAGCGGCCCGACGAACTGCTGACAGAGATTCACCTGCCGCCGACGAACGGCTGGCGAGCGACGTATTGGAAGCTTCGCCGCCGCGGCTCGTTTGATTTCCCGGTCCTAGGCGTGGCTACTTGCGTGCGCCTGGCGGGCGATGGGACGGTGGAGCACGCCAAAATCGTTTTGGGAGGGGTTGGCTCCCATCCCATAGAGGTGACGCTCTCGGAGAAAGCGATTATCGGGAAGAAGCTGACGGAAGAAACGATCCATGACGCCGCAGAGGCGGCGTACTCTCCTGCAAAACCTCTCGACAATACGGATTTTGCCATGTCCTGGCGCAAACACATGGCTCGCTATTACGTCGCCTGCACGCTCCGGGAGCTGGGCGGCCTCCCGCAGAATTTGCCGTATTCGGAAACCGGGAATAACGTGCCGGCCCTGCGTGTATTTTCGAGCGGCCCCTTTTCCTGAGCCTTCCGACACGGCTCGACAAGCTCCAAATGGAGCTTCGAACTTCCCTGAACGGTACTTCTGCGGCCCTTGGGGACTTGTCCGGTTAGCGCATTAATCAGGACTTATTGGGGTGAGCGGCCCGTCAGCCGCCCTTCTTTACTGAAGCCTTGAGGCTGGAATCGAAATCTCCACCCTCCGCAGCGGCACGATCGACGAGCACTCTACTTCGGTGGCTGGGTATTGCTCTCGGTCGTGTTCCGCCAAAGCAAGTAGCTCGGGACGGCGACGGCTGCGGTCGCGATGATGTAGAAGCCGATCTTGTGCCGGACGAGAGGGTGTTGCGGCTGTTGATCCGCGGCCGCCTCGTCGTGGCAGCCGGGATCGAGGTTGTCCTCGAATGTAACGGTAGCGGACTTTCCCTCCGGTATGGTGCGAAGCTCGCCGCCGTTGTCCAGCAAGAGGTCGCCGCGTATGGCCGAAATGACCAGCTCTCTTGGCCCGGTGAACGTCACCTGCCCGGCCGCTTGGGCGCCGGTTCCCCGAACGATCCCTGCGGGCGTCCGAACCGTGATTTCGCCGAGGACAGACGTCGAAAACCCTACCGTGCCCCGGATTGCCAGCACCTGGATCGCGCTCACGTCGTCCTCAAGCGCCGCCGCGCTCGAAGCCGAAAGATAGATCTGGCCGGACCCGACTCGCGCGCGAAGCCCCCCGCTTTCGTCGGTCTCGAGCGAGTCGCAGGAATAGATGTCGGCGCCAACCACCGCATTCGCGCGGTCAAGCCGAGCGCGGTCGGTCTGGAGCACTACGCCGAGGGCTTTTCGACGCGCCGCCATGGCGGGTGAACTCAACAGAGCGGCCAGGCTCAGCGCAACGAAGCAGAAGCGAGCGATAAGACGCATACGGCTCCTCCGAGAGGTACCTACACAATGTGTTCTTGAAGGGCGCCAGCGTCAATTGGAAGGGCCGGATGAGTTGTCACAATTGCAACTGAAGAAAGGGGTTGCGTCCAGCGTGGCAGGGTGCGGACCGCGCGCTCAGCGCCGCATCCGCGCCGGGCCGCTGACGAAGGGGTTTCCGCGCTCGTAGAAGCGTAACTTGCGATGCGCCGCACGAGAAATTCCGATGCGCGTGCTCGTGCCGATTCGACCCGCCGGCCTCACCGCAGTTCCCAGCCAGAGGGCGCCTCTCCCGGCGCAGAGATCGACGCCATCGAATCGCTTGTCGACGCCCATCGCGGCGGCCAGCCTCCCGGGCCCGCGCGCCAAATCGAGCAGCCGCGCCGTCCCTCTGAGGCGCTGCATCTGCGCGATCCCATCGAGCGGCTCGAGTGCGCGGATCAGCACGCCGGCGCCGAGGCCCGGTGCGTCACTCGCGACATTGAACAACCAGCACGACCCGTACGTGAACCGCACGTAGGCGTGCCCGCGCTCTAGAAAAAGCGACCGGTTCGCGGCGCTCAAGCCGGAAAACGCATGTCCCGCCGCGTCGCCCACGGGATAAGCCTCCGTCTCGACGATTCGTCCGCTCACGCGCCCCCGCGGCAGGTCGTGGACGAGCGTCTTGCCGATCAGGTAGCGCGCCAGCTTCACGGTGTCGGCCGGCAATTCCGCCCGTCGAAGCCGTCGGACCCGCCGCGTTTGTTTGCTTGGCATAGGCTCGCGCATCGGGTTACATTCACCCGCTGAGTGGGATCTGTGGCTCGAATGTTTTACCACATGTCCGAGGAGTCCCCCGTCATGGCCACGACTTGCCAGCATGTCAAAGAAATCCGCAAGGTGACCCCGAGCGCCAAAGGGTGCGAGGAATGCCTGAAGATGGGCGACAGTTGGGTGCATCTCAGGCTGTGCCTCACGTGCGGGCACGTGGGATGCTGCGACAGCTCGAAGAACAAGCACGCAACCAAGCATTTCCGCGCCGTGCATCACCCGATCATCCAATCCTTCGAGCCGGGCGAAGACTGGCGATGGTGTTATGTCGACGCCATGATGGTTGAATAGCCGCCGCGCTTTAAGAGAGCGGCGATGTCCACCTGAAAGCTGGAGGGGCCATGACTCAACAAGGATCCGTGCCGGCGCTATCCAGGGACGAAGCGTGGCCCGCCCTGCCGCTCGCCGAATGGGAGGCCACGCGCGCGACGCTGCACATGTGGACTCAGATGGTGGGCAAGTTGCGTCTCGCGCTCAGCCCCCGCGTGAATCACTGGTGGGAGGTTCCGCTCTACGTGAGCGCGCGCGGCCTCGCGACGTCGCCGATTCCCTACCGCCTCGGCATTTTCGAAGCCGAGTTCGATTTCATCTCTCACGTGCTGAAGTTCATGACGAGCCGCGGCGAAACGAAAACGATCCCGCTCGCGCCGCGGAGCGTCGCTAACTTCTACAAGGAATTCAGATCAACTCTCGCATCCCTGGGAATTGAGGCACGCATCTGGCCCATGCCGGTCGAAATTCCCGACCCGATCCGCTTCGATCAGGACACCACGCACGCGTCCTATGACCCGGAGTACGCAAACCGCTTTTGGCGGATTCTCGTCACCATCGACGCGATCTGCAAGGAATTCCGCGCTCGTTTCATCGGGAAGGCCAGCCCAGTGCATTTCTTTTGGGGAAGCTTCGACCTGGCTGCAACGCGATTCTCGGGGCGGCGCGCCCCTGAGCGGCCGGGAGCTGATCGAATGACGCGGGAAGCCTATTCGCACGAAGTGACCAGCGTCGGTTGGTGGCCGGGAAACGGCGGATTTGACGCGCCGATGTTCTACGCGTACGCCGCTCCCGAGCCACGCGAGTTTAGCGCGGCCCCGGTGCGCCCGGCGCAGGCGTTCTATCACGCGAAGCTGGGAGAGTTCTTGCTGCCGTACGACGCCGTGCGCAACGCGAGCGACCCCAGAGGCGCTCTGCTGGAATTCCTCCAGAGCACGTATGAAGCTGGCGCAAACCTCGGGAACTGGGATCGTGCGGCGCTCGAAAGGCACTCTTAGCGCGACGGCGCTCTTCGTTGCGCTTGATTGGATTTGCAAAAGTCTGCCGGATGCCGCATCATGTTTTGTTTTGCTCCGTCCGGCGCATCGCTCCGGGTAAAGCGAGCGCCTCAAGCAGCCGTTGAGACGCCCTTCGACTTCACTCGAGGCGAGCCGACGGTACACTCATCGAATGACCCAGGGGGAAACTGAATGCGCAAGCCCGCGAGTATCGCTCCGCCAAAAGGAAAACTGGGGGTGTTGACTCCCGGAATGGGAGCCGTCAGCACCACGTTCATGGCGGGTGTCGAACTCGTCCGTCGAGGCGAATCCGTCCCGGTCGGCTCGCTCACGCAGATGGGCACGATCCGCCTGGGCAAGCGAACCGAAGGGCGCGTCCCTCGAATCAAGGACTTCGTCCGGCTCGCCGAGCTTGACGACCTGGTCTTTGGCGGATGGGACGTGTTCCCGGACGACGCGTATCAGGCGGCCTCCAAGGCAGGCGTGCTCGATATGAAGGACCTCGCCAAGGCGCAGAAGTTCCTCAAGACGATCCGGCCGATGAAAGCCGCCTTCGATCAGAACTACGTGAAGAAGCTTCAGGGCCCGAACGTCAAGAAGGGCAAGAACAAGTTCGATCTCGCCGAGCAGCTTCGCCAGGATATTCGCGACTTCAAGAAGAAGAACAAGCTCGACCGGCTGGTGATGGTCTGGTGCGCCTCCACGGAAGTCTTCATGAAGCAGGAAGATGTCCACAAGGACTTGCAATCGTTCGAGAAGGCGATGAAGGAGAATCATCCCGCGATCGCCCCCTCGATGCTTTACGCCTATGCCGCAATCAGCGAGGGCGTGCCCTTCGCGAATGGCGCGCCGAACCTGACCGTGGATATCCCGGCGCTCGAGGATTTTGCAAGGGAGCGGGAAGTGCCGATCGGCGGCAAAGATTTTAAGACCGGCCAGACCCTGCTCAAGACGGTTCTCGCTCCAGCGTTCAAGGCGCGCATGCTGGGCCTCAACGGATGGTTCTCGACGAACATCCTGGGGAACCGCGACGGCGAGGTTCTTGACGATCCGGGCTCGTTCAAGACGAAGGAAGAGTCCAAGCTCGGCGTGCTCGAATATATTTTGCAGCCGAAGATTTATCCCGAGCTCTACGGCAAGATCCACCACAAGGTTCGCATCAACTACTACCCGCCGCGCGGAGACAACAAAGAGGGCTGGGACAATATCGATATCTTCGGCTGGCTCGGCTACCCGATGCAGATCAAGGTCGATTTCCTGTGCCGCGATTCGATCCTCGCGGCCCCGATTGTTCTCGATCTCGCGCTATTTTTCGACCTCGCCAAGCGCGCCGGCATGCGCGGCATTCAGGAATGGCTGAGCTTCTACTTCAAGTCTCCCATGTGCGCGCGGGAGCTTTACCCCGAGCACGACCTCTTCATCCAGTCGATGAAGCTGAAGAACACGTTGCGCTGGATGATGGGCGAGGACCTCATCACCCACCTCGGCGCCGAATACTACGACTGATTCACGGTCACGCGCCGCTACAAGCCATCTCATGAATGGTTTTTGGGGTCGGAGCTTTAGCTCCGACAGAGAAGCCGCTCCAAAAAGGGGCTTTAGCCCCTGAGGTAAAAGGAGGGCTCACTCACGGCCATCTGAAGATGGCTTCTAGCTGAGCGCACGCAATACGGAGCCCAGAAAGTGGACCAGCCGTAGCTCCTCGTACAGTCCCGGCTGCTTCTTCGGGTCCACGTGCGAGAACGCCGTCGTGATCAGCACGTCGCGCAACTGGCTGTCCGGCACTTCCCTTTCAAGCCACAGACTCTCCGCTGGCGGGATGACGTTGTCGTCCGCCCCGTGCAGGATGAATACCGGCACGCGCAGGTCTGCAATCTGGCCGTGAGGAGAGAGCGCCGCTAGCTCCGCTCGGTCCGCCTTGATGGCGTCCAGAATCCGCCCGCGCACCAGATCGATGCGGCGCGCGATCAGCGCCTCCATCGTCGCCCGGCTCGCGGGACTGAGTCGATCGAGCACCTGCTCCGCCTTTTCCGGCTGCTCCCACAGCCAATCCCGAAGAGCTTCGTGCGCGGCGGGCAGGTCGGCCGCCGGGAAAAACTGGTCGAGGTGAGCGTAGACGAAAACCGACGCCCCGTAATCGTGAGCGGGAAAAGGAATCGAGCGTCCATCCGGCAACTCTTCCTGACTCGTGGCCAGGAAACGGGAAACGCGAGCGAGATCGTCGTACGCGCCCATAAGCACGAGGGCGCGCATGTGCGGCGCGTAGAGCGGATTCCGCGCGGCAAGCAGCGAAAGGCCCCCGGCGAAACTCACCCCTGTCACCATCACGCGGCGGCCTCCCAATCGCTGGTCAAACCAGGCCGCCGATTCGCCAATCGTCACGATCGACGCGTCATCGACGTGGAAGTCGGCCAGCGCATCCAGTTGCGGCGTCAGCACCGCGAAGCCGCTCTCCGCAACCGCGCGGCAGAAGTTCATCAGCCGCGGCTCGTCGATTCCCAGGTGGTGAATGCCGTGCACGGCCATCAGTCCGGTAGGATGCGCGATGCCGATCGGCAAGTAGAGGCGCCCGCGCACCGCTCCGTGCGGAGTCGGGATGCTCACTTCCTCCGTGCGCACTAGGTAGCTTTCATAGCGCAAAAGGGGACCGTCGGATTTCGGGTCAACGAAGTGGGTCAGGAGCGCGTAGCTTCGCAGGTCATACCGAAGGCGGTTGCATGCGATCCCGGCAACGAGCAGAACTAGAATCCAAACGATCCAGGATCCTCGGAACCTGTGCGGACGTGTGGAACGCGGCGATAACGCGGGATTCGCGCCGGACTGGGCCACGCCGGTAGCCATCGAAGTCTGCGCAGTTTATCACTGAGCGATTCGTTTCAGGAAATGCTCGTGGACAAACGTGTCGTCCGTCAACTCGGGATGGAACGTCGAGGCCAGGACGCGCCCCTGCTGCACGAGCACCGGATGCCCCGAATCTTCCGCCAGCACTTCAATTCCCTTGCCCACGGATTCGATGATGGGCGCGCGGATGAAGACCATCTCGAGCGGCTCTTTGCGCAGTTTCGTTTTGCCGGCGTGAACGTCGCTCGCGAGCTGGCGGCCGTACCCGTTGCGCAGGATCGAAACGTCGAGCAGCCCGAGCGAAGCCTGCGCGGGGCCGTGCACCTCGCGCGCCAGCAAAATCGCGCCCGCGCACGTGCCGAAAAACGCGCCGCCGTTGGCAGCGAATTGTTTCAGCGCGTCGAAGAGGCCCTCCTCGGTGAGAACCTTCAGATGTGTGCTGCTCTCGCCGCCCGGAAGAATGATGCCGTTCAGTCCGGCAAGGTCCCCCGGCAACCGCACGAACGAGTGCTCGGCGCCGAGCCGCTCCAGCACCCCGGCGTGCGCCTCGTAGTCTCCCTGTATCGCAAGTATCCCGACTTTCATTTCTCTCGCCACTAGTCACTCGCCACTAGCCACTGCTCTTCGTCACCATCCGCGAGTCTGCAGCAAATCCTTTTCCTCGATCTGGCGGATGTCGAGACCCTTCATCGCTTCGCCCAGCTCTTCGGACGCTTCGAGCACAATCTTCGCGTCCTTGTAGTGCGTGGTGGCCTTCACGATGGCGCGCGCGCGCTGTGCGGGATCGCTCGACTTGAAAATACCCGAGCCGACGAACACCGCCTCGGCGCCCAGTTGCATCACGAGTGCCGCATCCGCCGGAGTCGCGATGCCGCCCGCCGAAAAGTTCGGCACCGGCAGCTTTCCATTCTTCGCAACCCACGCGACCAGTTCAAACGGCGCGCCCAGCTCCTTCGCTTCGTGCACCAGCTCTTCCTCGCCGAGCATCGTGAGCTTCTTCATCTGCCCGACGATCGCGCGCATGTGCCGCACGGCCTCGACGATGTTGCCCGAGCCGGCTTCGCCCTTCGTGCGGATCATGGCCGCGCCTTCGGCGATGCGCCGCAGCGCTTCGCCGAGGTTCCGCGCGCCGCAAACGAACGGCACCTTGAAGCCATGCTTCCACACATGGTGTTCCTCGTCCGCCGGAGTGAGCACCTCGCTCTCGTCGATGTAATCGACTTCGAGGGCTTCGAGCACCTGCGCTTCGGCAAAATGGCCGATCCGGACCTTGGCCATCACGGGAATGGAAACCGTGTCCATGATTTCGCGGATCACGCGAGGCGCGGCCATGCGCGCCACGCCTCCCTCCTTGCGGATGTCGGACGGCACGCGTTCCAGCGCCATCACGGCGCACGCCCCCGCGTCTTCCGCAATCTTGGCCTGCTCGGCGTTGGTGACGTCCATGATCACGCCGCCCTTCAGCATTTCCGCCAGCCCGACTTTCACGCGCCAAAGATTGTTGTTCATCAAATCCATCGTCTCTTCCCCTTTTCCATTCGATTTCACGATGATTGCTCCGAGCGCCGAGCCACCTCGACGAAGCGCCCCTTGCCTCGAGCCAGCACGGCTCCCGACGCGTCGCGAATCTCGCCCCGCCGGAGCCGGTTGCGCCCGTTTCGTTCCACTTCCCAACCCTCCACAATCAGTTCGTCGCCGACCGGGACGGGCTTCACATATTCGACCGTCAGTTCCGCCGTGACCGCGTAATCGTGCTGGAACCGGCTCACCTTCGCCATTACCTCGTCGAGAAGCGTGGCGATGATGCCTCCGTGCACGAATCCGTTACCGCCCTCGTATTCCATGCCGAGGCGAAACATGCCCCGGATTCGCTTCGCGGCGTCGTCCTGCTCGAACGTGAGCTGCATGCCGCGAGCATTCGCTCCGCCGCAGCCGAAACAATTGTTTTCGGGGTTCGGCTTCAGCAGCATCGCTAAATCAGCGCCACGCGGGCGTGAAACTCATCCCGCACGCCCCGCTGCCTTTTCCGGAGCTCGGCCTTCAGCAGATCGCACAGCGTTTCGATCCCGCGCGCGATGCTTTTCTCGTCCACCCCGGCGAAACCCAGCCGCAGCGTGTTCGGCTGCGGATGCTGCGAATAGAAGTGCCGCCCCGGCACGAACAGGATGCCGCGCTCGCGGGCATGGATCAGCAGTTCGCCCGCATCGAATCCCGGCGGCAGCGTCACCCAAAGGGACATGCCGCCTTCCGGATGCGTCCAGGTGGTCGAATCGGGCATGTGCTTTTCCAGCGCTTCTTCCATCGCCTCGAGGCGGCTGCGATAGACTTTCTTCATCTTTCCGATGTGCCGCGCGAGATATCCGCGGCGGATGAACTCTGCCATCGTCGCCTGCGAAAGCTGGTCCGTGTGCAGGTCGGTCGATTGCTTCACCAGGCGCAGGCGCTCGATCGCGCTCTCCGCTCCGATACACCAGCCGACGCGAAGGCCCGGGAACGCGATCTTCGAAATACTGTCGATGTGAATCACGTTGCCGGAATTGTCGAGCCTCTTGAGCGACGGAAGCGCATTACCCCGGAGCCTCACGCGGGCGTAGATGCCGTCCTCGATCACGGGCACCTGATAGTGTGCTGCGATCTCGAGCACGCGCCGGCGCTCGGCCACCGGCAGGACCGTCCCCGTCGGATTGTGGAAGTCGGGCGTGATGAAAAGCAATTTCACGCGGTTCTGCAGCAGCACCGTTTCGAGCGCGTCCACATTCAGACCGACGTGTCCCGTACGGGCAGGATCGGTTTCCACGCCAACCGCAAGCGTGCGAACTCGCGCGCTGGCGAAAATCGCGATGGCCCCCGGATAGGCCGGGTTCTCAAGCGCCACCGAATCGCCGGGCCGCAAAAACGCCTTACAAACCAGGTCGATGGCCTGCTGGCATCCGTCCGTGATCAGGAGCTGCTCCGCGCGAACGTTCAGGCCCTCGCCACGGAGCAGTTCGAGCAAGCCGCGCTTCAGCGGCTCGTAGCCGTCCGTCGAGCCGAGTTGCAAGATACGGCGGCCTTCGCGGCGCAGCACGTCGTTCGCGCAACGGCGGAATTCTTCCACGGGGAAGAATTCGTCGGGCGGTCTCGCGGCGGTGAATGCGATCGCGCCGGGCGGAACGTCGGGCATCAGACGGCTCAGTCCCTCTTCCCCGCGCTCGTCGGCAAACAGCGCTTCCCACGGCATCGCGCCGCCATTGCCATTCGAACGCGGTGGCGGGGAGAATTGCTTTACAGGCGCTCCGCAAATGAACGTGCCGCGCCCCACGTGGCCGCGAATCAGGCCTTCCGATTCGAGCTCCGCGTAGGCGTTCGCGACCGTCGTGCGGTGCACGCCGAGCTGCCCCGCCAGTTCGCGGCTCGCCGGGATACGGTCGCCGGTGCGCAGCTCGCCGGAATGAACGAGCGCGCGCAGTTGATCGCGCAATTGCACGTAGAGCGGAATGTGGCTTTCAGGTTGAAGGTGTAGTGGCAACATTGGCTCCGTCCTACAGGCCAATATAGAGTACATCTTCGGACCGTAAAGAGCCAATATGGACGCACGAGATCCTTCGAAGTGGTGGCATTTTTAGCGCGTTTTGGGCGTCTATTTGGCGCCAAAACGCCCCTAAACGGGGGTTATTCGCCGAAGAGTTTGGACTGGGCTTCGAGCACGGCGCGGATGTCCCGCGTGGCGCGCGGCGAGCGCCGCGCCACCCCTACCACGCCCAGCACCTTCATCTCGCTCAGCGCGGACCGGGGAATGAACATGTGCAGCACATTGCCGTGCAAATCGGGCGGCGTGAGGCGCACGCCCGTGTCGAGTAAGTCCAGCAGATTGTTCGCGACAATGCCTTCCATCACGTCCTCATCGCGAAACCGCAGGCGCACCCACAAGCCGTCCAGCTTGGGGCGGCTTAGGAACGTCTTCCGCTCCGGCTCGAAGGGGTCCTTGAATTCGCGCACGAAGTAAACGGACTTCACGTCTTGCAGCCGAATCGACTTCTGTTCGCCGTCCAGCGTCAGCAAGTCGATCGTGTCCGCGGAACCAAGCGTCGCCGGATTGAGATAACCCTTGATGGCAGAGTGATTCAGAGGGAGCACAACTACCTTCTTGTGCGTCGAGGCTGGGGCTCGATTCTTCACGTTCGGAAGGCCTTTTCGGGGAGGATGTTGCTATATCCCCGCAGACTATGTTATCTTCGTGCACGGTTTTGTCAACTTATTGCTGCTTAAAGAGTTAGCAGCGGAGTCCCATCGATAGACAGCAAAGGGCAGGTTCTAAGATCGGCCTCCGTAGTAGCTCTCGTCACTGTTATCAGCCGGATTTGCGGATACTTACGCGATCAACGAGTGGCTCTCCTTCTCGGGACTTCGCCCGCCGCCGACTCCTTCGTCCTAGCGTTTCGGATACCCAATCTGGTACGCCGCATGACGGGGGAGGGGTCGCTCGGCGCGTCGTTCATTCCCGTGTTCACGGGATATCTGCGCAACAATCCTCGCCGGGACGCCTGGCTTTTTGCCCAGAGATTTTTCTGGGGCATGGCGGTAGTACTCGCCGTCCTCGCCGTGCTGGGCTCCGTGTGTTCGAGGCAGTTGATCGGCATGATTACGGCCTTCGGCGGACAGCGAATCTCGTGGGACCTCGCAATCTACCTGAACCGGATCATCTTCCCTGCAATCTTCTTCATCGGCCTGGCGGGCATAGCCGCGGCGATTCTGCACAGCTTTCGAGTGTTTGCGCTTCCGGCGGCCACGCCGATCTTCTTCAATCTCGCGCTGATCGCCTGTTCCTTCGCCGTGGTGTACCGGCCGATCCTGGCTTGGGCACCGCAAGGCTTTCGGACTCCCGCAGTCGCTCTGGCCATCGGGATATTGATCGGCGGCGGCGTGCAACTGGCACTACAGATTCCGGCGCTGGTACGCCGGGGGATGAATTTTTCGCCGGCAGTCTCTCTTTCCGATCCGGGCGTGCGCAAGGTGGCGCGCCTGATGGGACCGAGCTTCTTCGGCATGGGCGTCTATCAGATCAACCTCTTCGTGGACACGATTTTTGCCACGTCGGCCCGCATGCCTACCGGCAGCATCACCTCGCTCTACGTGGCGGACCGCGTGATGCAACTGGTCCTCGGAAGCTACGCCATCGCCATGTCCACCGCCCTGCTGCCGACCATGTCCCATCAACTCGCCGAGGGCAAACGCGACGAGATGAAACACACGTTCGGCTTTTCGCTGCGGATCGTTTCGTTCATCACGGTTCCAGCGGCCGTAGGACTGATTCTGCTGCGGCATCCGATTATTCAGGTCCTCTTTCAGCATGGGCAATTCGCCGCGGAGTCCACGGCGCTGACGGCCCACGCGCTGCTCTATTACTCGCTCGGCCTTCCTGCGTTCGCAGCGGTCAAGCTGATCACGCCCATGTATTACTCGGCGCAGGACACGATGACGCCCGCGCGCGTGGGGGCCTATGCGCTGGGCATGAATATCGCGCTCAATGCGGTGTTCCTGGCGTTCTTTGTCCGCACACTTTCGAACGGTGGCCCCGCGCTGGCAAGTTCGCTCGCCGCGTACTTCAATTTCGGAGCGCTGTTTCTGCTGTTCCGCAGGCGCTACGGGCGGATGGGAGCGCGCGCGCTCGCGGGATCGCTCGGCAAGATCGGAGTTTGCGCTGCGGCGATGGCCGCTGTTTCGTACGGGGCCATTCGATTTTCGCATCTCGCAGTCGCGCAACATCTGCTCGCCCAAGCCGGAATCCTGGCCGCGATCATTCTCGGTTCGGTGGCGGTGTATTTTGGCCTGGCATGGCTGTTGCGGTGTGAAGAGCTTTCCGAGTTTCTCCTGCTGCTCCGACGGGGCGAGCCTGCAACGGCTTCTGCCGGCGAAAGCGGGGGCTAACGGGTTTCCGCGGGATCGCGGCGCAGGGCACGTACGAGTTGGTCGCAAGAGTGGAAGCTGGGGACCATGGCATTGGAATCCGAGATTCGCACATTTCTGAATTGCCTGCGGGTCGAAAAGGGCCTGGCGGATAATTCGATCCAGGCGTATCGCCGCGACATCGAGAAGTTCGCGGCGTTCGCGGCCGCGCGCAAGCTCGCCACCAAAGACGTGCGGCGGGGCGATATTGTCGACTTTCTCGGCTCGCTGTACCGCAAGGGCCTCGACAGCCGCTCGGTGGCGCGCCATCTCGTCACCGTCCGCAATTTCTTCCGCTTCGCGCTCATCGAGGGATATATCGACGACGATCCCGCCGCCACGATCGAATCGCCGAAGTTCCGCCACAGCCTGCCGGAGTTCTTGAGCCTTGAGGAAGTGGAGCGTCTCCTGCGGCAGCCCGACACGAAATCGACTTTCGGCTTGCGCGATCGCGCCATGATTGAGTTGCTGTACTCCTGCGGGCTGCGCGTATCCGAATTGTGCGGACTGAGCGTCTCGGACCTGGAGACGGAAGCAGGCTGCCTGCGGTGCATCGGCAAAGGCAACAAGGAGCGGCTCGTTCCGGTGGGCCGGCAGGCGCTCGACGCGGTCCGGGAGTATCTCCGCACGGGCCGCCCGGAGCTGCTGGGCGAAGGTTCGTCGCCGCACCTTTTCCTCAATAAGAGGGGCCACAAGATGGACCGCATCACGTTCTGGAAGACGCTCGCAAACTACGGCCGCAAGGCGGGGCTCAGAAAAGCTCTCACGCCTCACATGCTCCGCCACAGTTTTGCGACTCACTTGCTGGATCGCGGGGCCGATCTCCGCTCCGTGCAGATGATGCTGGGCCATTCGGACATCTCGACGACGCAGATTTACACGCACGTGGTCGAAGAGCGGCTCAAGCAGGTGTACAAGGCGCATCACCCGCGCGCCTGAAAGAATTCGCGGGGCCAGGCGAAGAGGAGCACGACCTCATGCCCGATTACATGTACTTGCTGGAAAGCAGGCTCTCTCCCGAGCAGCGAGCGGCGCTCGAACGCGTCCAGGAACTGTCGCGTTCGCAGGACGTCAACGTGTACCTCACGGGAGGCGCCATCCGCGATCTCATCTCCGGCCAGCCGATCCGCGACCTCGATTTCACGGTGGAAGGCAATCCGGTGCGCATGGTGCGGGAACTCGAAAAAGGCGGCGCCCGGGTCACGTGGGAAAGCGAGAAGCTGCGCCACTACGAGATGATCTTCGCAGGCGACGCGGACGGCTCGATTTCCGCGGCCCGCGACGATGTATACGAACGCCCCGGCGCAAAGCCCGAGTACCGCTTCGCCGGAATCATGGAGGACCTGCGGAGGCGCGATTTTTCGATCAACGCCATCGCCATCTCGCTCAACACGCAATCGCGCGGCTTGCTGCTCGATCCCACCAACGGTCTGGCGGACCTCGAGAGGCAGGAGGTGCGCGCGCTTTCGATTCACGCCTTTACGAACCAACCCGTCCGGCTCCTTCGCATCCTGCGCTACTGCGCCCGGATGGGATGCCGAATGGAATCACGGACGCAGGAATGGTTCGAGCTGGCAATGGAGCGCGGCCTCCAGGAAAACATCGAAGGCGCCGACGCCGGCCATGAGGTTCGCTCGCTCGCTCGCGACGACAATCCCGCCGCCACGCTCAAGCAGTGGGAAGCGCGAGACCTTCTGGCCGTGCTGCACCCCAAGCTACAGCGCCGCAAGCCCGACTACGACCGCCTCAACAAGCTGGCCCGCGTGAAGGGTAATTTTCTCGCAGCGGGGATTCGCCCGCGCCTTCAGGTGGCCGTGACGCGCTACATCTTCGGCAAGCTGAAGGCGCGCGAGGCCGCGGCGGTTCTGCGGCGGCTGGAGTTTCGCGCGGCCGAAGTGGACGCGATCGCACATCTTCTTCCCGAGGCTCAGAAGATCGTCAAGATCCTCAAGAGCCGGAAAACGAATTCGGCTCGCGACGCCTATTTCTATCTGGCTTCGGTGCCTCCCGAGATGCTCGTTTTCATCGAAGTGGAAGTGCCCAATCCGCGCGCCGTCTCGAAGATTCGCAATTACATCCAGAAGTGGCGGCCGATGCGCCTCGCGCTGCCGGTGGCGGAACTCGACACGCTCGGCGTGCCGCGCGGCCCGAAGTTCGACAAGATTCTGGAACAGATCTTCGAAATGCAGCTTCGCGGCAAGGCTCGCTCCCCGGAGGACCGGACCAAGGCGCTTCGTTCTCTCGCTGGAATCAAGGAGGAGCCGAAGAAGAAAGAGGAAAAGGTAAAGGTAAAGAAGAAACCCAAGGAAGCGGAAGCCGCCGCTCCGCCGGCGCCCGAGGCCAAGCAGGGTGCCAAGCCGCCGCGCGAGACCGCTCCCGCGGCGGGCACGCCTCCACCGGGGAAGCCCGAAGCCAAGCCAGGCCGTGCGGCTGCCGCTGCCATCGGAGCCAGGGCGCAAGCGAAGCACGAAAAATCAGCCGCTGCGCACGGGGCGGCCCAGCAACACCCGCGCACCGCGCCCGCCAAATCGAAGGCGCGGCCCGCGAAAAAGTCCCGCGGCAGATAGCCGGCCTTTCGAGGCACGCTCGCAACTGCCGCTTCCATGATCTTGAATCGCCAGCGACGCGTCCGGGTTTCAGTCAGAGACCTCGAGAAGTTTCTCGCGCAAGCGAGCCGCGTGCTGCGCCTGCCTCCGGGATCTTTTACGGTCTGCCTGGTCACGAACGCGGAAATCGCCCGCTGGAATCGCGGCTACCGCGGCAAGCAAGGTCCCACCGACGTCCTCTCCTTTCCGGCCGTTGCGAAGGAAAGCAGGCCCACGACAAAACGGAAACTCGGAACACCCCACAAACACCGAGGCGATTTTCCCTTCCCTCGTTCCTCTGCCTCGTATCTCGGCGACATCGCGATCGCTCCGGCAGTGGCCCGCCGCAACGCGCGCCGGTTCGAACGGACATTTGAGGAAGAGATGCGCATCCTGATCGTTCATGGCATGCTTCACCTGATGGGATACGATCACGAGACGGATACCGGCCAGATGGACCGCCGCGAGCGCCGGGTTCGCCGCCGACTGGGATTAGCCTGATCCATGGCGATTCTTCTCTATACGCTGGCTGTGCTCGTGCTGACGGCGGGGCTCGTCGTCGCGTCGTATCTCGACCGGATCTACCGGGAGCTGGGGCGCGTCTCGACCGGGCGCATCCACGAACACCTCGACCTATTTGAATCGGAGATCGAGCCGCGCCTGAAAATGGATCGCGGCCGCGGCGCGCTGGCGTTCAGCCTGCTCGCGCGGCTGTGGCTCGTGCTCGTCGCCACCGTAACGGCCCTCGGCATCGCTTACTTCGAGCCCGACAGGTGGCAAGCCACCCTGCAGATTGTTTTGGTCCTCGGCACCGAAGTCGTGCTGGCCATGCAACTGCTTCCGCTGCTCCTGCTGGCGGGCACCCGCGGGCGCTGGATATCGCCCTTCCTTCCCCCCGTGCGATTGGTCCTCTGGCTGATGTGGCCGATTCTCGCGGTTCTCGAATTGGCGATTTCGGTGCTGCGGATTTCGGAAGAGGAGCCGAGCAAGCCTGTCAAGGAGCAGCAGGCCATCGAAGCGCTCGTCGATGCCGCCACGGAGGGAGGAATCATCGAGCAGGACGAAGCGCGGCTGATCGAGCAGGTGGTCGAATTCGGCGACAAGCGCGTGCGCGACGTGATGACGCCGCGGCCCGACGTCATCGCCATTTCGGCCAAGGCCACGCTCGAGGAACTCCGCGAGCGCGTAGTGGAAACGAAGTTCTCGCGGCTGCCCGTCTATGAGAAATCGCTCGACGAGATCGTTGGCATCGTAATGGGCCGCGACATGCTCGAAGTCCCCGACCGCGATGCCGGGCGCCGCACCGTGCGCGAACTCATGAGGCCCGCGCTGTTTGTCCCCGAGATGAAATTCGGCTCCGAGCTGCTGAAGGAGATGCAGCGCAAGAACCAGCAGATGGCGATCGTGATCGACGAGTACGGATTGCTCGCCGGCGTCGTCACCGTGGAAGACCTGATCGAGGAGATCGTCGGCGAAATTGGAGAAGAGGACCGCCGGCCCGCACCCGACGTGGTTCGCGAAAGCGGCGGCGCGATGGTCCTGCGAGGCAGCGTGCCGGTGGACAAAATCGGCGAACTTTTTGGCGTCCAGCTCGAGGCCGCCGTGCAACATTCGGACGCGACCACCATCGCAGGGCTGCTGAACGGCGTCGCCGGCCACGTTCCCAAAACGGGCGAGCTGGTCGAATTCGACGGGCTGCGATTCGAAGTTCTGGAAGCCAACCAGCGCAAGGTGCTGCGCGTGCGCGTGCGCCGCGCCGTGACGGATTCCGCTTCTTCGGCGCGCAGCGTTTGATGCTTCCCCAGCGGCGCGGTAAAGCCCAAAAGCGGATCCCTAGTTCGACGTTCCCCGGAGCCGCGCGACCTCCGCGCGGAGTTCTCGCAACTCCTTCTGCAATTCAGGCAAGCGGTTGAAGACAGCCACGGACTTGCGCCACGCGAGATTGTCCATCGCCGGGTAGCCGGAATAGATCGCGCCGGGAGGAACGTCCGAGGGGACTCCGCTCCTGGCCGTGACCGTGGCGCCGTCGCCGATGGTGAGGTGCCCGGCCGAGCCGACGCCTCCTGCGAGAATGCAGCGATTCCCTACGTGCGTCGTGCCGGCAAGTCCCACCTGGCCGCAAAGCAGAGTGTCCTCTCCGACCTTGCATGCGTGGCCGACCTGCACGAGATTATCGATCTTCGTGCCGCGGCCGATGTGCGTTTCGCCGACCGTGGCGCGGTCGATGGCGCTCTGCGCCTGAATTTCGACGTCGTCCTCGATCACGGCGATGCCCGCCTGGCGCATCTTGTGCCAGCGGCCGCTCGCTTCACGCGCGAACCCGAAGCCGTCGCTGCCGACGATGACACCGTTCTGAAGCAGGACGCGATGGCCGATATGACACCCTTCGCGGACGCATGCGTGCGAGTGGGCGAAGAAATCGTCGCCGACGCGCGCGCCGCGATAGATCGAGACGAAGCTGTGCAGCACGGCGTTCGCGCCGATCTCGACATCCTCATCGACGAAGCAGTAGGGGCCGATGTGGGCTCCCGCTCCGATCTTCGCGGATATCGCGACCACGGCCGTGGCATGCACGCCGGGAGCGTAGCGCGGCGAGGGATGAAACATCTCGATTGCCCGCGCGAAATCGAGATACGGATTCGCGGAGCGCAGCGCGGCGATTCGCACCAGCCCCGCGTCGCGCGCCACCAGAATCGCCGAGGCGCGCGTCGTCTCGAGCGCTGGGCGATACTTGCGGTTGACGAGGAACGTCAGCTCGCCTGACTGGGCCTCCTCGATCCCGGCGACACCGGTGATTTCGAGTTCTTCATCGCCCTCGACGGTGCAGCCCAGTTTTGCCGCGATGTCTCCGAGTTTCATGGTCGTCTCCCAGCCTTAGCGCTTGTGCGTCTGCGCGTAGTCGATGGCGAATTGCTTGAGCGACGGGCTCATCGCGCCCAGCGAAGCCGCTTCGTTTGCGGCGCGTTCCACGTCCCAATGATCCACCACCATCCGCTTGATGAACCACATCGTGGCCGCGCGGCCGCCGCCCGCACAGTGAATGAACGCCGGCTCGCTGCCTTTCGCGGTGATCGCGTCCAGAAACTTGTCGGCCGCGGCGGGATCGGGTGCGGCGCCATTGAAGGGGACGCTGTAGTAGCGAATGTCGGCGGCTTTCGCGGCGGCGGCCTCCGCTTCCAGGTCCGCGCCGGATTCGCTCGCCTGCCGCAGATTGATGATCGATACGAACCCCATCTTCTTGATTTCGGGCACCACCTGGGGCTTGATCGCGCCCGAGCAGGCGACCGTGGTCTCGAGGCGATGGAAGTTGGTGATGCCTTCGACCGTTTCCGAGGTCACCTCCTGCGCACGAGCCGGCGCCGCTGCGATCCATGCGCTCGCGATCAGGCCTACCGCGATCAGCAAATGTGATTTCATGGCAGTCCTCCTCTGACGGATGCGATTATCCTACCTTGAGGGAGCAGACTTCGCGAATTTTCATCAGCGCTACTGCTTGCCGAGGAGCTGGCGGGCGATGACGAGGCGCTGAATTTCGCTGGTGCCTTCGCCGATGGTGCAGAGTTTGACGTCGCGGTAATACTTCTCGGCGGGATAGTCCTTGGTGAAGCCGTAGCCGCCGTGGATCTGCACGGCTTCGTTCGCCACGCGCACGGCAACCTCTCCGGCGTAGAGCTTGGCCATACTCGACCGGCGCGACGCGCACATTGCAATCGCCTCAGGGCCCGACCGAGTTGCACGTCACACCCGGGGAACAAAACTCACTTGGCGCTGCTCGTGGTGTGGAACAGGATAGGGATACACAGCGCGAACGTCCTTGGTCGCCTCGCACTTGTCATGTTGCGTGGGAGCGTACGACTCAATTTTCACGTTTGCCGGTATTTGGGAATCTGAATCCCGAAGATTCTTGAGAACCCACTCGGCGCGATTTCGCGCGAGTTCTTGGTTGCCGCTCTTCATCGGAGTACAGTCGGCAGGGCCCACAAGCAACAAAATGTCTCCTGTCCCCGCTTGCCGCAGCGCATCGTCGCTCTTCAGATGGTTCAACGTGGTCAGATCCGTCGGCGCCTGGTGACCGGAATGGAAACCGCCCACCTCGCCCAGCGGCCGGACTTCATAGGAAGGTGGCGGAGTGGGTGCAGGTGCGCTAACCCGCGGTGCAACGAAGGCAAGCGTCAAGACCATGAGGAGGAGAGAGAAACTCACGAGGAGCGGCGACTGTTCCGGGTTCTTGCTGCCTGTTTGGCCCTTTCCTTCACTTTCCTTTTCGACTGTCGCTGTCACCTGCGCCTGCCCTTCATTCACTTCTCCCGACTTCTTGGCCCGCGCATCCCACCCGCTTCGTATGAGGACGGTCGCCCCAGTCAGTCCGGCTACACCTATCACGAGCCAATACGCGCATCCCCCCGGTTTGGGAAGACCCGGAGCCTCGTGAATGATGGCTAGAGCGAGTCCACTGACCACCGCTATGGGCGTTACCGAAGGGTGATCCTTGGCGACTCGAATTACCACGCCGATCGCCGCGAGGATAAGCAAGAGAAAAGCGGCATTCCACGCAAAACTCCACCACGGACTGATCGGACTAACCTCGGGACCGGCTGGCCTTTTGAGATAGGTTGTCAGCGCATCCTCCAGCTTAGAGTCAAACTTGATCGTCGTTTCGTTTGAGCTGGGCTGGTCCGGGCGTAGGCCGTTTCTGTTCTCTGTGGCAGAACTGCTTGCCCTCAGAAATGCGGCGAGGTCTTTCTCGACATCACCTTCGAATCGAATCGTCATCTGACCAGGAGGTGATGGCAGCTGGGGCTTCTCGTGGACTATGGCGAAATATCCCAATGCGAGCGCCAGCAACAAGCCTGCCTCGATCAACCCGTGCCAGCCATTCTTCCAAGCATTCTCCGAAACAGACTCGTCCTTTCTGGCGATCAAAAGGGGAATGAGAAAGGGAAGCTCTGCCACCATCCAAATTCCCAGCGCGACCAAAGCGAGGACATGCCACGCGATGTGCAGAGCCAATACTAGAGCGCGCGCTACGATGGCCAAAGCCACCGCGCGAATTAAGGGGATCCCCCATCTCAACCAGTCACTCATAGTGGCGCGGAGTGTACTGAACGGTTATCTTCTTTGCAAGGATAAGTAGCACGCTTACTGCGGTTGATCCAGAAGGACTCGGCGGCCGAGCCCGAAGCCGGGGACTACTGCTTCCCCAGTAGCTGGCGGGCGATGACGAGGCGCTGAATTTCGCTGGTGCCTTCGCCGATGGTGCAGAGTTTTACGTCGCGGTAGTACTTTTCCGCAGGGTAGTCCTTGGTGAAGCCGTAGCCGCCGTGGATCTGTACGGCTTCGTTCGCCACGCGCACGGCTACCTCTCCAGCGTAGAGCTTGGCCATGCTGGATTCGCGCGTGAAGCGCGCGGCGTCGCCGCCCGTGGCGCCCGCGGCAATGGCGCGGTCAGCCAGCCATGCGGCGCGGTAGGTCAGCAGGCGGGCGGCCTCGATCTGCGTGGCCATGTCGGCAAGCTTGAACTGGATGGCCTGAAAATCCGAAATCGCCTTGCCGAACTGCTTTCTCTGCTTCGCGTAGCGCACCGAACATTCGTACGCACCCTGCGCCATGCCGAGGCCGAGCGACGCGATCGAGATACGGCCGCCGTCGAGGACTTGCAAGGTGTTGACGAAGCCCTCGCCTTCCAAGCCGAGAAGATTTTCAGCAGGCACACGGCAATCGGTGAAGACGACTTCGCTCGTGTCGCTGGCGCGCAGGCCGAGCTTGTTTTCTTTCTTTCCGGGGCGAAAGCCGGGAGTTCCCTTCTCGACGATGAACGCGGAGATGCCGTGATGTTTCTTGGACGCATCGGTGACGGCCATGGCGACGCAAATGTCGGCGTGGCGGCCGTTGGTGATGAAAGTCTTTGCGCCGTTGAGCACCCACGCGCCGTTTTTTTTGGCCGCCACAGTGCGCGTGCCGCCGGCGTCGGACCCCGCCCCAGGCTCCGTAAGCGACCAGCAGCCGAGCTTCTTGCCCTGCGCCAGAGGAACCACGTACTTCATTCGCTGCGCTTCGGTGCCGAATTTGAAGATGTGATTGGTGCAAAGAGAATTGTGCGCCGCTACGGTAATGCCGACCGAGCCGTCCACGCGGGAAAGCTCCTCGATGATGATGGCGTATTCGAGATAGCCCATCCCCGCGCCGCCATATTTTTCAGGGAAGATCGCGCCCAGAAAACCCATCGAGGCGAGCTTGGGAATGATTTCCGAGGGGAACTGCGAGGCTTCGTCCCACTCCATCACATGCGGCGCGATTTCGCCTTCGGCAAATTCGCGGACCGTGCGGCGAAGCTGTTGCTGTTCGTCGGTGAGCGAGAATTCCACTATCCCTCGCGTAAGAACGCGTTTTCTGATGGCCCGTTCCAGTTATACCACGACGGTTATGGCGGGAAAGGCAGCGCGGCAATGAATGAGCCCAGATCGACACGCACGAAAAGGCCTTCGTCGCAGCGACCGGCTATAGCGCGAGGGAGGCGACGCCGGAGCGGCGTCCGACGGCGCGAAGCACGAGATCGGCGAGGGCGCGGATCAGGAGAGGCGAATCGTTGAGCGCGGGCATCATGTGGAAGTCGTGGATGCCGAGCGATTCGGCCTGTTCGCGCGCTTCAATGTTGATCTCGTGCAGCGTCTCGATGTGCTCGGTGAGGAAGGAAATCGGAACCACGAGCATGCGTTTCACGCCTTCGCTCGCCATTCTTTCGATTGTGCCCGTGAGGGGAGGCTGCAGCCATTTCTGCGGGCCGACCCTGCTCTGATAGCAAAGGAGGTGCGGGTTGGGCCAGGCGCCGAGCTCCCGAACCAGGCGGACCGTCGCCTCGATGTGCTGCGGATACGGATCGCCCTTTTCCACCAGCGCCATCGGAAGACCGTGAGCGCTGAACACGAGATGGACTTCCTCGGGGCGCGGAAGCTGCTTGAGGACGCTGTTTACCCGCTCCACAATTCCGGCAACGTAGTCCGGATGATCGAAGAAGTGATCGACGAGATGAACGGGCACCTTAGGCTTGTACAGGCGATTCCATTCCTTCAGGCTGCTGCCCGTGGTGGCGAAGGAATAGTGCGGGTAGAGCGGCAACAGGACGAGCTCATCGAAGGGGGCGCTTTCGAGCGCCGCGATCGCTTCCTCGGTATTCGGATGCCAGTAGCGCATCGCCACAATCGTGCGAGCGGAAATGTGCGGGCGAAGCGCGGCGTCGAGCGCCCTCCCCTGCTGTTCCGTCAAGCGGCGGATCGGCGAACCGCCCCCGATCTCGGCGTAGCGCTGGCGGACCTTTTTCGAGCGCGTCGTCGAAATCAGCTTCGCGAGCGGCCTGCGCGCCAGGAATGAGCCCGGGAAATTGATGATGTCCGGATCGCGGAACAGATTGTAGAGAAACGGCTCGACGGCGGCCTGCGAGTCGGGCCCGCCCAATTGGAACAGCACGACTGCGATTTTCTTTGCGGCTGGCATGGAGGCGTTCATCAAGGATTAAGATGCCACAAGACAAGCGCCTCGCACCACTAAAACCGCGAATTCCCACGGGAGTGTTCTTCGGCGAATCATGCGCACTGTGCCGTATTGACGCCTTCGGCGAATATGTCTACATTCGTACCGTGCCCGTCAAAAGAGTTCAAGTCGGCCAGGTTTGGAAGAAAACCGATAGCGGCGATTCCTTCTTAATCACCAAAATCTACAGCGAGGCGCTGACCACGTGGGCTGTCCTGCGCAAGACGGGCTCCGAGGACGAAGCGCCCATCCGTGTGAAGGTGCACCACACGCCCACCTCGGCTGATCTCCCCGGATTCACCTACGCTCAGCAAACCGACGACTTCTAACGCCGGTTTTTTGAATTCAGAGGCCGCAGTTCACTTCTCGCGACGGCAGAGGTTTGCGTACACGATTCCGTGAAGCTGGTTTAGAATGGGTTCGCATGGCTTCCTCGAGTTCGTCAAACTTCGTACATCTGCATCTGCACACGGACTACTCTCTTCTCGACGGCGCCTGCGAAATCGGCGAACTGACCGCCGAAGCCGCGCGCCGGGGGATGCCGGCCGTCGCCGTGACGGACCACGGCAATCTCTTCGCCGCAGCGAATTTCTACCATCAGGCCACCACGCACGGCGTAAAGCCGATCATCGGCTGCGAAGTTTACGTCGCGCCGGACAACCACAAGAATCGCGGCGCCGAGGCCGAACGCTCGAACCACCTCGTCCTCCTGTGCGAAAACGATGAGGGCTACAGGAATCTGATTCAGCTCGTCTCGACCGGCTTCCTCGACGGCTTCTACTACAAGCCGCGCGTGGACCACGAGCTGCTCGCCCGGCACAGCAAGGGCCTGATCGCGCTCTCTGCATGCCTGCGCGGTGAAGTGGCCGACGCGCTGGTTTCGGAAAAATACGACCAAGCGCGCACGAACGCCTATCGCCTACGCGACATCTTCGGCAAGGGAAACTTTTTCCTGGAAGTACAGGACCAAGGCCTCGAAATCGAGACCCGCATCAACCGCGACCTCGTCACTCTGTCCCGCGAGACCGGCATCCCGCTCGTCGCCACGAACGACACCCACTACCTGACCAAATCGGACGCCCACGCGCAGGAAGTCCTCATGTGCATTCAGACGGGCAAGACGATGAGCGACACCCAGCGGATGAAGTTCGCCACCGACCAGTTCTATTTCAAGACCGCCGAGGAAATGGCGCAGGTGTTCCGCGAGCTTCCCGACGCCGTCTCGCGCACCGTCGTGATCGCCGAGCGCTGCAACGTGAAGATCCAGCGCGTGAGCAATCCCTTCCCCGAGTTCAAGGTTCCCGAGGGCCATTCGACGGATTCTTATTTCGAGAAAGTGGTCCGCGAGGGCTTTGTTTCGCGCGCGCCGCTGCTCGAACGCCTTGCGAAAGAGAATCAGCTCCGCCATCCGCTCGCCGAATACGAGCGCCGCCTTTCCGCCGAAATCGAGATGATCAAGAAGATGCGCTTCGCCGGCTACTTCCTGATCGTCTGGGATTTCATCCGCTACGCCCGCGCGCAGGGCGTGCCCGTCGGGCCGGGCCGCGGCTCCGCCGCGGGGAGCCTCGTCAGCTACGCGCTGCACATTACCGACGTCGATCCGCTGCAATACGACCTGCTTTTCGAGCGCTTCCTCAACCCCGAGCGCGTATCCATGCCCGATATCGACATCGACTTCTGCATGCGCCGCCGCGGCGAAGTGATCGACTACGTTCGCAAGACCTATGGCGAGAAGAGCGTCGCGCAGATCATCACGTTCGGAACGATGGCCGCGAAGGCGGTCCTGAAGGATGCCGGCCGCGCCCTCGACATGCCGTACGGCGACGTGGACAAGATCGCGAAAATGATTCCCACCACGCTGAATATCGAGCTCGAGGACGCACTCAAGCAAACGCCTCAGCTTGAGTCGCTGCGCAAGACGGACGAGCGCGTGAAGGAGCTGGTCGAAGTGGCGCTGCGCCTCGAAGGCCTCGCGCGCCACGCCTCCACTCACGCCGCTGGGGTGGTGATCTCTCCGCAGCCGCTCACGGAAATCGTCCCGCTTTACAAGTCGAGCAAGGATGAAATCACGACGCAGTACGACATGAACGCGCTCGAGCGCATCGGCCTGCTGAAGATGGATTTTCTCGGCCTGACGACGCTCACCGTGCTCGACGATGCCGTCCGGCTGATCCAGCAGAATCGCGGCGTCGCTATCGATCTGGCCACACTGCCGCTCGACGATGCTCCGACGTACGCGCTCTTTTCCCGCGGCGACACCACGGGCATCTTCCAGTTTGAGTCGCACGGCATGCGCGACATCCTGAAGCGCTATCAGCCGACGCGCCTCGAGGATCTCACTGCCCTCAACGCGCTCTACCGGCCCGGCCCGATTCAGGGCGGAATGATCGACGACTTCATCGGCCGCAAGCACGGGAAAAAGAAAGTCACGTACGATCTGCCGGAGCTGGAGGCAATTCTTTCCGAGACATGGGGCGTGATCCTCTACCAGGAACAGGTGATGCAGATCGCGAACCGGCTGGCCGGCTTCTCGCTCGGCGATGCGGACCTGCTGCGCCGCGCCATGGGAAAGAAGAAGCCCGAGGAGATGGCCGCGCAGCGCGAGAAGTTCCTCACCGGCTGCCACGCGCACAAGGTACCTGCGAAGAAGGCCGAAAAGATCTTCGACTTGATGGCCGAGTTCGCGGGATACGGATTCAACAAATCCCACTCCTGCGCGTACGCGCTGCTCGCCTACCAGACGGCGTGGCTGAAGACGCACTTCCCCGTCGAATTCATGGCCGCCATGCTCACATCGGAAACGGGCAACACCGAGAAGGTGGTGAAATTCATCAACGAAGCCCGCAGCATGGGCATCACCGTGCTTCCGCCGGACGTCAATTCGAGCGACCTGAATTTCACTCCGGTCGGCGATTCGATTCGCTTCGGTCTCGCCGCGATCAAGAATGTGGGCGAAAATACCGTGAAGGGAATCCTGCAAGCCCGCGAAACATTGAGCCGCTTTACGAGTTTTTTCGAGTTCTGCGAGTCCGTCGATACGCGGTTGCTCAATAAGCGCGTTCTAGAAAGCCTGGTGCGCGCGGGAGCGCTCGACGGCCTCGGCGCTCACCGGGCGCAAATGATCGCCGTGATCGATCGCGCGATCGAGCGCGCGCAGAAATTGCAGCGCGCGAAGGAAAGCGGCCAGCACGGATTGTTCGGCGGAGGCTCATCCGCCAGCGTCCCGCCTCCTCCGGAAGTCCTGCCGGATGTCGCGGAATGGGCCGAGCACGAACTCCTCGCCGCCGAGTACTCGACTCTGGGCTTCTACATTTCCGGCCACCCGCTCGACAAGTACGCGGGCCGGCTGCGGGAACTGAAAGCCGTCGAGCTATCGACTCTTGAGGGCCGCCGGAACGGAGAGGAGCTCGTCGTTGCGGGAATCATCGTCCAGTTGCGCCCGATGCGCTCGCGCCGCGGCGCGCGCTGGGCGATCCTCACGCTTCAGGACCGCACCGGCGTGAGCGAGGCGCTGGTTTTCCCCGAAGCGTTTCAGAAGCTCGAACCGATTCTGAAGGCCGCCACGCCGCTGCTCATCAAAGGGCGCATCGCCGTGGAGGACGTGGGGACGCGCGTGATCGTCTCCGATGCGCGCCTGCTGGATCAGGTCCGCGAACAACCGGCCGGCAACGGCACGAGTGTCTTGCGCGTGCGCGTGAATCGCAGCTCGATCGACACCGGAGTGATCGACCGGCTGCACGAGTTGTTCGCCAGCCACCCCGGCCGGTGCCGCATCGCCTTCGAGCTGGTGCAGGACGACGGCACGGAAGCCACGATCGACGCGGGCAGCGCCGTGCAGGCCGATAACGAGCTTGTCGCGCGCGTCCGCGAAATCTGCGGCGCTGATTCTGTCGCGGTGGTGCAATGACGGACCCCAAGGAAAGGCGCAAGCTTGCCCGCGAACGCCTCCGCAGGCTTCGCGCTCGGGCCGAACAGCGCAAGTTGCTGGAGAAGGCGAAAGCGCCCGCCGCCAAAGCCGAGAAAACCGCGCCTGCAAAGGCCCCTGTGCTCGCCGCCACCGCTTCGCAACGGCGCGAGCACGAACGGCAGATCGAGATCGATGCGCTCGAACGCGACATCACCGAACTCGACCGCCTCGCCGACCCCACCGACGCCACCTCCGACGATATCAACCGCCTTCGCCGCGAGGTCGAGGAGCTGAAGCGCGATTTCTACTCGCATCTCGATTCCTGGCAGCGGCTGCAGCTTGCGCGCCATCCCCAACGCCCCTATACGGACGACTTCATTCGCCTGTTGTTTGAAAACTTCAGCGAGATTCACGGCGACCGCAATTTTGCCGATGACCGCGCGCTGATCACCGGCATGGCCCGCTTCCACGGCCGGCCCGTCCTGATCGTCGGGAATCAGAAGGGACGCGACACGAAGCAGCGCCTGGCCCGCAACTTCGGCCAGGCCAAGCCCGAAGGCTACCGCAAGGCGCTGCGCGCGATGCGTCTGGCCGCAAAATTCGGGCGGCCGATTTTCGTCTTCGTGGATACGCAGGGGGCCTATCCCGGCATCGACGCCGAGGAACGCGGGCAGGCCGAAGCCATCGCGCACAACATCCGCGAGATGTCGCGCTTGCCGGTTCCCATCCTGGTGACGATCACGGGCGAGGGAGGATCGGGCGGCGCGCTCGCCATAGCCATCGGCGACCGCGTGATGATGCTTGAGAATTCCGTCTATTCGGTGATCTCGCCGGAAGGCTGCGCTTCGATCGTCTGGCGCGATTCGACCAAGGCCGAAGTCGCGGCGGAAGCCCTGAAAATCACCGCGACCGATCTCCTCCAGCTTCAGTTGATCGACGAAATCGTTGCCGAGCCGGAAGGCGGCGCCCACACCGACCACGCCGCCGCAGCCAAACTCCTTGATTCCGCGCTTGCCCGCTCACTCGACGAACTCTCGCGGCTCTCCCCGGAGGAACTCCTCCGGCAGCGCTACGACAAGTTCCGCCGCATGGGGCAGTTCTTCGCCTGAGGCCGCTCTCTCCGCGCAGCTTACTTTTGCGGTGGGGCGGGAGGCTGGGCGACGAACGGCTTCAGGAAGCTCGCGAATTCCATCGGAAAAATGAACTTGGAAGAAGGACTCGCGCCCAGGTTCTTCAGCGTCTCCAGATATTGCAGGCTCATCGTGTTTCCATCGAGGCCTTTGGCGACTTCGAAGATCTTTCCCAGGGCGAGCGCGTAGCCTTCGGCGCGGAGAATGGCCGATTGCTTGTCCCCTTCCGCCTTGAGGATCGTTGATTGCTTTTCGCCGTCGGCGACCGTGATTTTCGCCGTGCGGTCTCCTTCAGCGGCGGTGACCATCGCGCGGCGGCTGCGCTCCGCGCTCATCTGCTTGGTCATGGCGTCCTGAACGTCCTTCGGCGGATCGATCTCGCGAATCTCGACCGACGTCACTTTGCCGCCCCAGCGCTCGGTCACTTCATCGAGCTTGCCGCGCAGGACGCTGTTGATCTCCTCGCGCTTGGCCAGCACGTCGTCGAGCGGAATGTCGCCGACCACGGCCCGCAGCGTGGTCATGGCGATGCCGCGCGTGGCGCCGCCGAAATCCTGCACCTGGACCACGCTCTGAACGGGATCGGTCACCTTCCAGTACACGAGGAAATCGATCGAGATGGAGGCGTTGTCCTTCGTGATGCAGGTTTGCCGCGGGACTTCCAGGTATTGCTCGCGCAGATCCACGCGGCTGGCCACGTCCACCACGGGAATCAGGAAAATGATCCCCGGCCCCTTCTGCCCGATGCACCGGCCGAAGCGGAATACCACGAGGCGCTCGTACTCGCGCACCACGCGGATCATATTCGCGATGAGAAACACGAACGCGAGAACGACGAGCAGGAACACGACCAGAAGCACGATAGAAAAGTCCATTCTCGTTTCTCCCTTAAGAAGCCTTGCGAACGTGCAACGTCAAGCCTTCGACTGAAACCACCGTCACGCGCTCACCGCGCGCGATCGGCGGCGTATCGGCCAGCCCTTCCCAATCCTCTCCGTTTACGAGCACCACGCCGCGCGGCGCGAGGTCCGTCTTCGCAATCCCGGCGCGGCCCGCGACGCGTTCGACGCCGGTTAGCACCGGCTGGTGCCGCGAGCGCAACACAAGCCGCACGGCATAGCTCAGCATGAACGCCCAAAGGAGCGCCACCGCGCCGATGGCGAAAGGCGAGATTCGATACCCGGGGATGCGCGGCAGCAGAAGAATCGAGCCGATCACGAATGCAACCAGACCGAGCAGCGTGAGCGCCCCGTGCGACGTGATCTTCAGTTCGAGCCCGAGCAGCACCATTCCCAGCAACAGAAGCGCGGCACCCGATATCTGCACCGGCAGATTCACGAGCCCCACGAGCGCGAGCACCACCGCCACAAATCCCAGCGTGCCGGTGAAGAATCCGTGCGGCGCGGAGATTTCTACCACGATCGCTAGCACGCCGAGGAGCAGGAATAGATACGCCAGCGTCGGGTGAGTCAGCGCGGCAAGAATCTTCTCGCGCGCGTCCATTTCGACCGTCGCAATCTGCGGCCGGGAAATCGCGAGCGTCACATCGCCGCCGGAGCGGTGTATGGTCCGGCCATTCAGCTTGGTCAGAAGCTCCGTGAGGTCGTTCGCCGTCAGGTCGATCACGCCGAGGGAAAGGGCCTCCGCGGCCGTGGCGGACACGCTCTCGCGCACCGCGCGCTCCGGCCATTCGCTATTCCGCTTGTGAGCGGCGGCGAGCGAACGTGCGTAGGCAGCCGCGTCGTTGACCACCTTTTCGGATACGGTGCCGCCCGTGGAATAGACCGGATGAGCGGCGCCGATGTTCGTGCCCGGAGCCATGGCGGCGACGTCAGCGCCGAGAAGGATGAGGCATCCGGCCGACGCGGCCCTGGCCCCTCCGGGAGCAACGAAGACGATCACGGGCATGCGCGCGTTCATTTCGCGCTGGATGATCTGCCGCATGGAGGAGTCGAGTCCACCCGGAGTGTCCAGTTCGATGACAACGGCGGCCGCGTTGCGCGCGGTGGCATCGGCGATCCCGCGCGTAATGTATTCGGCGCTGGCGGGGCTGATCGGCCCCGCGTAAGGCAGGACGACAACTTCACTCTGGGCGCGCAGCGCGGGCGCCAGGAGGGACAGTGCAGCAAGTAGAGCCGTGCCGAGGAGGCTGGGTCTCATGTGTCGCACGCTCGGAATGCGGCGGCATTATACCAGAGGAACTTACTAAAGCCGTGAACAGCGAGTCCTTGTCGGACGGGCGCCGGGGCGCCTCCAGCGTGTCGATATTCCGCTGTTCGTTGTTCACCATTGGAGCATTAGGCACGCCTGTATCTCGTTCTCGTTGCTACCCTTCGCACGTTGATCTAGCGTGAAACACAGGGGAATCATCCAATGGCTGAAGGCGAGGCACCACTCATGTCGGAAGTATTTCGTCCGTATGAAAAACTCGTGGAAATCACGATCTTGGGAAAGACGTTCTTAGTGCCGGAACGGAACTCGCTTTTGCGCGCGTTCCAATTCATCAGCCCGGAAACAATTCCGTACGGCCGCTTCTGCTGGAATCAGGACTGCCAGTATTGCCGGGTGAACTGCCAGCTCTCCGACGACGACCAGTTCCGGCCCATCCTGAGCTGCAAGTTTATCGTCTCGGAAGGCATGAACATTTCCGAGCTCGCTCCTGAACTCGTGGGGTGCCTGCGCACCAAGCTCGGCCAGAATGGGATCGCCAACCCGCAAGCTCCCGACGACCAGAACGGCCAGTAGCTCCTTCTAAGATGGTTTAGTTCCCCGAGGATTCGATGAGTGGCTTCAGCGTACTGGTGGCCGACGACTCGCCCGTTTACCGCAAGCTCGTCGAACAGGCGCTTTCTCAGGAATCCTGCTCGGTGATGTTCGCCAATAGCGGTCAACAAGCCATCGAGATTTTCGAACGCGAACACCCTTCCCTCGTGATCACCGACTGGGTGATGCCCGATCTCACCGGGATCGAACTCTGCCAGAAGATCCGTGCCGGTGCCGGTTCTCCCTACACGTACATCATCATTCTGACCAGCAACGCGGAAAAGGAGAACGTCGTCCAGGGATTCTCCGCGGGAGCGGATGATTACCTCACCAAGCCGTTTGATCGAAACGAGCTGTTGGCGCGCGTCCGTGTCGGCCACAGATTGATCGATCTGCACCGGCAGATCGAAGCCAAGAACCGGCTCCTCGAAGAACTTGCTCTCACCGACTCGCTCACGGGACTTCCCAATCGCCGCGCGATCGAAGCGTGGGCGGAGCGCCAGCTCAGCGGAGCCGCCCGCCACGGTTTTCCGCTCTGGGTCGTGTTGATCGATCTCGATCGCTTTAAGCGCGTAAACGATGCCTACGGGCACGACGCCGGAGACATGGTGCTCAAGAGGTTCGCCGAAATTCTGAAAGCGAACACGAGGCATTCGGACATTTCCGGGCGTATCGGCGGAGAAGAATTTCTCCAAGTCTTGACCCACGCCGACGAAAGCAACGTGCGGGTCGTGGTCGAGCGCGTCCGGGAACAGTTTGCGGCAGAGCAATTCAAATGGGGCGGCAAGACTGTGAGTGTTACGGCGAGTTTCGGCATTGCCGGATTCTGGGGCAAGACCGCGCCTGAGTTCAGCAAACTCGTGAGCCAGGCCGACGCCGCGCTCTACAGGTCCAAAGACCACGGACGCAATCGCATCGAAGTCGAACCCCTGGTACCAGCCTGAAAGTCTGCGAGCCGCTCAGGCGAGGCGTCACTTCCTAGACCTTGTTTCTGCGCCCGGACGTCGATAAACCACTCGACCGGTTGAGCCGACGCGACTTATCAGGCACTATCTCAATCCGGCCCAAACGATTATTCTGAAATGTGACTGAAGATCCAGACAAACGCTCCAAGGCCCCGCTCCGGAAAGGCTCTGTCCGATCCTTCGTTCGATGGTTTCTCATCGGAGTGGCGCTTCTTTGGTCGCTCGCTGTGGTGATCCTTGTGGCTGCCCGTTGGATCGACCCACCGACCACCGCGGTGCACATGGAGCGCCGCTTGCACGCCTGGATTCTCCACACGCCGTATCACGAACGATACCAATTCGTCCCGCTCAGCCAAATCTCGCCGGATTTCCAGCATGCTGTCATCGCCGCGGAAGACGCGCGCTTCTACCAGCATCATGGATTCGATTGGCACGCGATGGAAATCGCTGCTGAAGACGATATGGAAGGCGGCCGCATTCGCGGAGGGTCCACCCTTACGCAGCAACTGGTGAAAAACCTGTTCTTCGGAACCGGCCGCTCGATCCTCCGCAAGGGCGCCGAGTTCACGCTTGTCCCGGTGGCCGAATTGGTCCTCGGCAAGCAGCGCATTCTGGAGCTCTACCTCAATGTGGTCGAATGGGGCCCTGGTGTTTATGGTGCGGAGTCGGCGTGCCGTTACTACTACCGAATCTCGGCCCGGAATATCGACCGGCAACAGTCGGCCCAACTCGCCGCAATTCTGCCGTTGCCCCTGAAGCGAAGGCCCGATCACATGCAGCACTACAGCGGACTCATCCTAGAGCGGATGCGCCAAGTGGGTTGGTAATCGCGCATCACATTCTTGAGAACCTTGGAAAATTCGTACCGATAAACGGTGTTGCCGGACAAGTTGGGTCCCAGTACCGATTTGTCCGGTTATCCGACTAATCGGGAGTTGAGATAACGACCATCCGCTCTCTACTTCTTCGAGCAGACCTCAGAATCAGAAGAAGATGTGATTAGCGCCTTTGAAGATGCTCAACTTCTTCCAAGAAGCTCAAAAATCTGGAGGGATATGGCGTGAGCATCTTCGGATTTCATGCTCGAACGTTCTCCACTAGCGTGGCAATCTGCACGAACTCTACGGTAGGGCGTACATTGTAGAGACCGGTTACTCGCTCGAGAAGCTCATCGGTGAAGAACGCTTTAGCTGCGTCCTCTGACTCCCAAACGTAAAAGTTCGTGGCCTCACGCTTTCCGGAGTTGAGCGTGAACGCCTTTGAGCGTAATCCTGGCATTCCCTCAAACGTTGCACGCGCGGTCTCAGCGATCTTCCGCACGCCTCGCTCATCGAAATCATGTCAGTAGCGAAATGTTACGAATACACCGATCATGGCGCACTCCTTTCGAGGTAGTTGTCAATGTGCTTTGACCGCGTTCGTCTCTCTGCAACGGCACGCCCAATTCCCGAGGGGCAATTGCTCAGAATGATTCTTGTGCTGGCCGGAGAACCATAAGGCGTGTTATCTCCAGCCGTCCATTTTTCCGGATTCGCGCGGGATCTTCGCCAAGAGTTTGCGTACAGAGAATTACTTGCGCTAATGTTGCTCGGTCGAGTCCAATCAAGTCCGATTGCTCCGCAAGCAAGATCATCCGGACTGAGGGCCAGCGATTCGAAACAACGATCAACCAGCAAACAGTGCCTATATAGCAGCAGATACATCTCATCGAAATGACCATCGGATTGCTTCATCGCGCATCCCCTGCCGAAGCTTTCTTCGTGTTTGCCTCGCCGCTCCCGCTCAATGCGTCGCGCAACTGATGCCGCGCGCGCAGCAGCAGCACTCCTACGAACGCGCGCCGCACTCCCAGCGTGTCCGCTATTTCCTCGTAACTCATGTCCGCGAAATATCGCAGCACCAGCGCCATCCTCGCGCGATCGGGAAGCCGCGCCAGCCCGGTGCGCACTTCTTTGCTGGTGTGCTCCGCCTGAAGGCGTTCGAGCTGCCCGGGATCGGGATGCTCCAGCGGCAGCGCGTCCACGTCGCCGGTTTCGAGGTCCTGCCGAATCCGCCGGCGACGCAGCGTGTCCCAGCAATGATTGCTCGCGACCTTGTAGAGCCACGCGGTGAAAGGCCGCGAGGAATCGTACGTCCCGAGTTTCTGCCGCACTTTCATGAAGATTTCCGTGGTCGCGTCTTCCGCATCCTCGCGCGCCGGGATCAGCCGGCGGCAAAACCTGAAAATTGCCGGCGCGTATCGGCGATAGAGCTCGCCCCAGGCGTCGGCATCTCCCGCCCGGACTTGGGACAGCACTTGTGCCAAACCCGTGTCGCTCATCGTCGCGGCGGTCTTCTGTCTCTCCATGAACTAACACGCAGAGCCGCTCTCAAATACTCACAACCATCACATGTCAAAGTACTTGTCTGCCAACCACACTCATGGAGCCGCGCACCTCACGCCGCGTGATAAAGAGCGTTTTGTCGGCATCGAGCCCGACTTGCGAAATATGCCTCTACCTGTCCACGTTACCGTGAATAGGCCTACCAGCGGTTTCCGGCCTTTCAATTCCGTAACAGTTTCCTTGCGCGGGTTCGAATCTATCTTGCTCATCCCTCCGAGCTCTCGAACGCCACAGCGGCCAACTTCTTCGCGTGCTCCCGGACATCGATAGGCCACGGTTCGACAATCTGGTCGAACTCTTCCCGCTTGTCTGCGAACAGGCATCTGAGCGCTTCTTCGAAGCCTGGCTCGTTCCCCGCCATAGCAGACAAGAACCGATACGCCGACTCTTGCGAACGTCGCTTGCGGTCTCTGCCCTGGTTTGCTCGTCTTGCCAGCTCCACCAGCTTGCGCAATGTGACCGATGCACCCCCGGGCTGACTTGCCAGCCAGTCCCAATGCCGCGGCAACAGAGTAACTTCGCGGGCTATGACGCCCAACTTCGGTCGGCCGGGGTGCCTCGTTTCTCCTTCGGTTTTACGCGGTTCGCTGACCCGCGCGGCACCGGCTGAGGACTGAGCGTCTATTCGCCGCAAAACGTCCGCAGCGCTGCCGCGAAAATCCACCTCAACCAAGGCGCTGGTAATATCATCAAAAATCAGCACCTGCGCCCACTTGTAGCGATCGATGGCCGCTTTGGCCTTCAGCGCAACGTCCCGCACATCGCCACAGGCGATGGCTTTCGTTCCCATGAAAGCGGTATACCGTGTAGTATGAAATTCAACCATGTGGGCCTTAGCATTTCGCTCCTGGTAAAACCATAATATCCGGGTATAATTAAGATGTCAAGAGAAAAGGCCCTGGCGGATAGCACTGCGAGGTCCGCATGCGGCAGATACCCTAAGGTTGTTGTCTCGCGCCCGTACCAACCGATGAGCGATTACCAACGAGATTGGCAGGAGTATAAACGGCGCAGGAATCAGTTTTGGCTGGTTTTCGCCAGTTACGTGCCTGTATGCGCCACGGTTGCATTTGTCTCAAAAAAGTTGTTCGACACGCTGATACCTGGTTTCGTCGTGGCGTTCTTCTGGATGGGTCTATTCGTGTTTGCGGGAACCCGCGTGCGGATGTGGCCATGTCCTCGTTGCGGAAAATGGTTCTCAGGGACTTGGTGGTACGACCTGAGTTTCCTTGCGAGGCGATGCGTTCACTGCGGCTTACGCAAGTATGAAAACTGATGTTCCGTCGCGGAGACAACTCCTGATTAACGCGCTAACCGTACAAGTGGGTAATGGAACGAACTTCTCCGGTAATCCGACTAATCGGGAGTTATCGACGTCCGGTTAACTGTTAGCTGGTGATAAGGGGAAGTCAGAATGGAACTCGCGCTTTCTTCTGCCACATAAGAACTAAGAATCGCCGCCGCAGTGTGGCAAGGTCTAGTTTCCCCTTGTGCGAGTGGAAAGAGATGCTTATAAATCCCCTGTAACGGACAGGGTTGTCGGTGCCCCTGGCAAAAGCGCGGTTCATTCCGGCTCGGAGGATGGCAAGCCGCCCCATGGCGCTGAACATCTTGCAGATATTGAGGGATCGCAAAAAACCCGAATAGGAGCGACTTCGTGAGCAGGCAAACTATCTTGCTGCGGTTTCTATTGCTTGTCATTGTAGGGATGCTGGTAACACTCCGCGCGAATTCTCAAGAAACGCATCTCTATTGGGGGGATACGCATCTGCACACGTCGAATTCCATTGACGCGTTCAGCACGGGAAACATAAACGCCGATCCGGACACGGCCTATCGCTTCGCCAAGGGATTGCCTGTTCTCCACCCGTCCCTCCGGACGCGCGTGCGCATCGCGCGCCCCCTCGATTTCCTCGTGGTATCGGATCACGCCGAGCTGATGAGCCTGCAGACGGAGCTCTTGAAGGGGAATGCGCAGATGCTTGCGACCGAATGGGGGAAGCGGCTGAGGGCAGAGCTCCAAGCCGACCCGCGCCGGTCCGTCATGAACTTCAAGCCGGAAGAGCGCCAGGAAGTGTACAAGCAACTCTTCACCATCGAGATTCGCCGGGGAACGTGGGCAGCGCAGGTGGATGCGGCTGAACGCTATAACGAACCTGGCAAGTTCACAGCATTCGCGGGGTGGGAGTGGTCCTCCGCTCCAGACTGGAAAAACCTGCACCGCGTGATTTTTACCCCTTCGGATGCCGCCACGGCAAAGAAATTCATACCCTTCAGTTCGAACGAAAGCCAAAAGCCGGAAGACCTTTGGCATTGGCTGGAGAAAACGGAGAAGGAGACGGGCGCCGAATTCATAGCCATCCCGCACAACTCGAACCTTTCGGGCGGCCTCATGTTCGATATGGTGGACAGTGCCGGCCGCACGATAACCGCTGAATACGCCCGCATGCGAATGCGGTGGGAACCCGTTGTGGAGGCAACCCAAGTCAAAGGGACTTCCGAAGTCCTTCCCGAGTTGTCCCCCAACGACGAATTTGCCGACTTCGAGATCCGCAGGAAGTTGCTCATCGGTACTCCGACTCCGCCCAATAAGGGCGATTATGTGCGCTACGCCCTTCTGCGCGGGCTGGAGATCGAACAGAACACAGGCGCGAATCCGTACAAGTTCGGCATGATCGGAAGCACCGATTCTCACACGGGACTTTCGTCAGTCGAAGAGAACAATTTCCTCGGCAAGCTTGCGATGGACGCGTTGCCTCAAGAGCGCTATCGGCCCTCTTCGCCGGTCATATTCCCAGCCTGGGAAATGTCGGCGAGCGGCATTGCTGGTGTGTGGGCAACGGCAAACACACGTGAGGCGATTGCCGCAGCTTTCAAACGCAAGGAAGTCTATGCCACAACCGGGCCGCGCATCTCCTTGCGCGTATTCGGCGGCTATTCCTTTACGAAGATTGACGCCGATGCAAAGGACGTATCCAAGGCGGGCTATAGCAAAGGGGTTCCCATGGGTGGGGACCTTTGGAACGCGCCGAAAGGGAAAGCTCCTTCCCTTCTGATCTATGCCGTGAAAGATCCTACGAGCGGCAACCTCGATCGCATCCAGGTTATCAAAGGCTGGCTTGACGCCTCGGGCCAGACTCACGAGCATGTCTACAACGCTGCCTGGGCCGGCGAGCGCAAGTTGAACAGCGAAGGAAAGCTGCCGGCCGTGGGCAACACGGTCGATGTCCGAACCGCAACGTATTCGAACACTATTGGGACGGCGCAGCTGGCAACCGTGTGGACGGACCCGGATTTCAATCCGGCGCAGAGGACGTTCTATTACGTCCGCGTTCTTGAGATACCGACGCCGCGCCACTCAACCTACGATGCCGTGGCGCTCGGCATCGATGTCAAAGAGACGCACCAACCGGCCACAATACAGGAAAGGGCCTATTCTTCGCCGATTTGGTACACCCCTCGAGCGCCAAAATGAGATTACGACGCTTCCTGCGAGAACCGCTGCTTCACTTCCTTGTGGCCGGCGGAATTCTATTCGGAATTTTCGGCCTGACGCACCGCGCCGGGTCTGCCCTGGCATCCGACAAGACGATTGTCGTGGACAAGGAATCGCTGCTGAATTTCTTGCAGTATCGTTCCAATGCCTTCAAGCCGGAGTTCTTCTCCTCGCAGCTTGAGGCAATGACTCCAGCGGAGCGGAAGGATCTCGTGGACCAGTATGTCCAGGAGGAAATCCTCTACCGCGAGGCCAAGGCGATGGGGCTGGAGCAAAGTGATTACGTTATCCGGCAGCGTCTCGTGCAGAAAATGCGCTTCTTAATCGAGGACGTGGCCGAAGGCCGCGCTGAGCCGAGCGACGCCGTGCTCGCCGAATACTTTCAGAAGAACAGGAAGCGTTATGCCGTCGATCCTTCGGTGACATTCACACATATTTTTTTCGATTCTTCGGTGCGTGGCGACAAGGAGGCGCGAGAATCGGCCCTGCGCCTGAAAGATACACTCAACGCCGGCGGCGCCCCCTTCAGCGATGCCCCAAAGTATGGAGACCGCTTTCCCTTCCTGCAGAACTATGTCGAAAGGACATTTGATTACGTGGCGAGCCACTTTGGCAACGACTTCGTCTCGGAGCTGAAACAAAGCGCTCCTGCGGAGAAACACTGGATCGGACCGATCCGATCCACCTATGGCTATCACGTTGTCCTGATGACGCGGCTCACCGAAGCACGTATCCCGGAACTCAACGAAATCAGGTCGCAGGTGGCGGATGACTGGCTGCGCGATCAGATAGAAGACGCGCGTTCGAGATCCCTGAACCAGCTGGCCGGCCAATACAAAATAGTGCAGAAAGACCTTGGAGGCTCGATTTCACAGTGATACCTCCAAAAAAGGCCCAGCCTTGGCGGCTGATAGTTTTTCTGACGGCATGCCTCGGGTCTTCTCTTCTGTTCCCGGGCCTTGCGCGTGCCCATGATGCCCGGCCCTTGTCGATCATGATCGCCGAGCGTCCGGAGCACGTTTACTTCGTCGAGGTGCGGATTCCTCCATCGGTTGAGTCCGCCAACTGGCCAAGCGTCTCCTGGCCGGCCGGATGTTCCGTTCGTCCGGGGAGTATCCAGGATGCCGCCGGCGCAGGCATGGAGACGATGCTGGTTTCGTGCCCAGCCGGCCTGGAAGGACAGCGCATCGGAGTTCAATACAAGCTCTTCAACCCATCGCTTTCAACTCTTTTTCGGTTAAGCTCGGCGAGCGGCACCACCCGCACGGCCGTGCTGCCGCCCGACGAGACGGAATGGCTTGTTCCCCCGGCGACGACTTGGCGGAATGTTGCGCGCGACTATTTTATTCTCGGCGTGAAGCATATCTGGTCGGGCATTGACCATCTGTTGTTTGTCACGGGGCTGCTCCTGCTTGCCCGGACCGCACGCCGCGTTGCCGTGGCGGTAACCGGTTTTACGCTTGCGCATTCCGTGACGCTTTCGCTCTCGGCGCTGGGGTTTGTGCGCCTGCCTGTGGCGCCCATCGAGGCGGGGATTGCCCTTTCGATCCTCTTTCTCGCGCGCGAGATCGCTCGCCCCGCCCCCGAGAGTCTTGCACGCCGCTTTCCTCTCCTGGTCTCTTCCTCTTTCGGCTTGCTGCACGGCTTTGGTTTTGCCGCCGCATTGAGCGAGGTGGGCCTTCCCCGAAATGAGATCGCCGCCGCGCTTCTGTTTTTCAACGCCGGCGTCGAAGCAGGCCAGTTGGTTTTCATTGCCTGTGTGTGCGCATTGATTGCGGCCGGGTACGGCGCCGCCCGTCTGGCGGGAGTGCAGCCTGTCAGGTTGGCGCTAAATCGCGTGGAGGTCCTCGGCGCTTACGCCCTCGGAGTTCCGGCCGCGTTCTGGTTGTTTCAGCGGCTCCAGAATTTTTGGTAGCTGTGGCCGAAATAGGCGAGCCCGCCGGCGTCTACACGGGGGTTGATCTGACGGCGCTATTCGGTTTGTGCGTCAGTTCGCAACGCCGGGCTTTATCGAGGCAGATCGTACGTCTTCGCGCAGGAAATTGAGGAACTCGGCTGCGTGCGTCCACATCACAAAGTGGCCCGCTCCCGGCACGATATCCAATTTCTTGGCAGGCGCCTGGATTTTCGAAATGTAATCGGCCACCAGACTCGTGGGCGTGACGTTGTCATCGCCGCCTTGTATGAAGAACACCGGCACGGAAAATGCCGTATGTGCTTTGCGCAGGTCTTCCATCGTCATCAGCATTGTATCGAGTTCTCTTTCGCCCGTTCGCAACCCCTTGATCCACCCGGACACCTCCGCAATCGACAAGCTTGGAGAGACGACCAGTAAACCCCGCATGCGATTTATCCCGGCGACGTCATCGGGTGGCCAGAATGGATTCCGGCAGCACTCTTGAAATTGTCCGTAGCGTTCAAGAGTGTCGTACGGCGGAGGGCCTAGCTGCTTGAGCGCATCGAGCATCTTCTGGTCGCGGCTGGCGGTCGCATGGCTCAATGCATATTGATACAGCACGTCCTGTGTGCCGAGCATGCCGACAATTTGGCCCGTCCCCGCGAAGGCCGCAAATAGGTCCGGCCGCTGCTCGATCATGCGCAGGCCGAGCATTCCTCCCCAATCTTGTCCGATCAGGATGATCGTCGGTTTGCGCAACTCGTTTTTCACGTATTCGGCTACAGCTATGCCGTCGGCTGCCATGCTCTCGATCGTCAGCTTTGGTTGATGGCTGCCCGCTCTGATATAGGTTTTGCCGGCTCCGGGTTGATCCCATTGGACGAATACAAAATCCTTCTCAAACGGCGTATAGAATTCGACGAACGGCGAATTGGCCTCTGAGGGCCCCCCGTGCAGGAACAGGATGACGGGATTGTCCTTGTTGTCTCCGCGAATCGTAATCCATTCTTCCGCCCCGTTGACTTCGATGAACTTCGCTTCGTCAATGCCATTCGGCGAAGTGATCTTTACCTCATTTGCGATTCGATGTTGCCGCATCGCGCGGTAGGAAAGTGCGGCGACGACTACCAGCACTACGAGCACAACCAGAGCCAACAATACTCTGCGTATGATTTTCATGGTTTCGCACCAAGTAGTTGCATACTCAACTCATCACGCCACAAACCCTACAAAATCACGAAAAGCGATATTGCGCACAGTGTGCCTCTTTCGCCCTAACCAATTCGTATCCCGGTGACGCACAGCAATTGCTGTCCTTTATTACGGCCAAAGAGTCCGAAGAATTTCATCCAGAGCCCCCCAATGCCCCGTTAGCGGACCCACCAAGCCTAAGCCTTGATAAACGCGCTAACCGGACGATTGGAGTACGAGACGGGTAGTTGTCCGGTAATCCGACCAATCAGGAGTTACGCTTCCAGCCTCCTGGGGTGGCTCCCGTTGAAGGGCATTGTGCCTTTGCCATTGAAACCTATTGAACCTGGTTGAACTTTGAGGCTTTGGCGGATACGATCTCACGGCCGATCAGAGCTTTGGCGACGGACAGGTGAACTGTTGATCCCGGCGCGGTCGATCGTTAATGAGACGCGCCACTGGAGACTTCGATGAAGAGAATTTGCACAGCTGTGATGGCGGTAACCGCCGTGCTGCTGCTTGCGAGCGCCGCACACGCGCAGGTGACGCTGAACTCGGTGCGAGTCGGCGCGCAAGACACGGCGGCATTGGCGAAGTTCTACGAGGCCGCGTTCGGCATGTGGGAGGTCAATCGGATCAATGTGCCCGGAGGGGCGGAGATCTTCGTGAACTTCGGTGCGACGGCCGACGCCGCAAAGGCCAACAAAAGCGAGCCGATCGTGATCACGCATCGCGATTCCGACGACCTGAAGGACCCGATTGCGCACGTGATCCTGAACGTGAAGGATATGGCGGCGACAGTCGCCGCCATCAAGGCGGCTGGCGGCTCGATGGCCGGCGATCCTCGTGCGTTCGGAAACACCGGCATCATGATAGGTATCGCGATCGATCCAGCAGGTAACCGCCTTGAGTTGATTCAACGCCCCTGAATCAGGCGGGTGGCCCGCGCTCAAGCCCTAGGTTTTACAGGTGCCCCGTGCTCGGTATCTGAGCTTGGGGCTTCTCCGCCTTTGGTTTGGGCTTATTGGTTCTGCTCCATGAGCGAAACGATCCGAGCGGTCCTCAACACCTGATTAACGCGGTAACCGGACAAGTGGGTAATGGAACGAACTTGTCCGGTTATAGCGCCGGCTTGTCGGCGAGTATCAACGGCGACGGAGCGGGAGCGGCCAGCGTTCGGACATTCACGAACCCGACTTCCTGAAGCCAAGAGCGAATCTCCCCGAGCGTGTAAGCGTTTCCCTGCTCCGTGTGGACGAGCATGTTGACCGCGAAGGCGAGAGGCTCCACGGGGCCCGTGCGATCTTCATTGACGATAAATTCCCCAATGACGAGGGTTCCACCTGGAGCCAACGCGCGGAAGATGTTCTTCAGCAAGAATCGATTCCTGTCAGGGCTGGCCATGTGGAGAATGTGGCCCAGCGTGGCGACCGAGTAGCCGCTGCCGAGGTCATCCTGAAATATGTCTTTCCCGGCGCAGGTGAATTGACCTGCGACGCCAAACTGCTGCGCGATCTTGCGCGTGACAGGCAGCACGCCGGGCAAATCCACAGCGGTGACGCGTACCTGTGGCGAAGCCTGGGCCAGTGCGATGCCCCACACTCCTGAACCCGCACCGATATCCAGCACGGACACCTGCTGAACGGCGCGTGAAACACCCAGCGCCTCTGCGACGACTCGCGCACCCGGATAGGCGATCGGCAGAATATTCGCAACGAGTTCCTCGAAGAATCCCGCCGCGTTAGGGCTGTCCACATTACTTTCAACCGGCTTTCCTGTGCGTACGACCTCGGCTAGTGGCAGAAAGTCAGTGATCAGTCCCGAAACAATATGGTGGACAAATCCGCCGTGATAGCCGGGCTTTGTGCTGACCAGAAATGCGGAGCTTTCCGGAGTGAGTGAATAGCGACCGTCGGTGGTCTTGGCGAGAAACTGAACGCCCACCAACAGGTTCATCACGGCCGCGAGGCCTCGCACGGACGCACCAGTCGCGTGGCTGACTTCCTCGAGGGTCTTGGGGCCGGCATCGAGTACATCGAAAACGTGATTTTGGATGGCCGCATCAAGGGCGAGAGGCTGCATGAAGCTCCAGACGGTTTGCATCAAGTGTTGGGGCGTGACCTGCGATGGCGCTTGCGAGCTCATTTCACTTGTCCTTTCCATGGCGGTGTGAGGTTTCTGGGGCGCTAGAATCAACCCATTGCTCGCGGGAAGTCAACCGCGCAGCGAAAGCGCGTCAATCTGGACTAAGTCCCGATAAACGCGGTAACCGGACAAGTACCCCCTGGCTACAGTTGCGTTTTCTGAATTGACCCGCCACCCAGGGCCGAAGGTTGAGGCTGCATTCCGTGAATGTGCTAGAATTCGGTGATCCAGCCACATGAGACACTGGGGGCAGCCGCATGAAAACGCGTAGCAAGTTCCTTGTTGGCTCGGGAATCATAATCGCCACCCTTCTGGCGCTCGCCTACGTTGGCTATACGCAGAGCAAGACTTATTACCACACCATCTCCGAGATCTCGGCGCTGCCTGCGCCTTCGCTTCACCAGCGCATGCGCGTCTCGGGCAACGTTCGCGCAGGATCGATAGCGCATCTCGACGGCCGCGTGGACTTCGTGCTCGAGGAACAGGGCAAGAATCTGGCCGTCAGCTACGTGGGCCGGGACCCTCTTCCGGACACCTTTAAAGACGGCGCGCAAGCCCTCGTCGAGGGGCGTCTGAATCCGCAAGGCAGCTTCGTCGCCGAACAGGTGCAGGCCAAATGTGCATCAAAGTATGAGGCGGCGCCGAACTCGGCTCCTGCGGGAACCCCGCCGGGCCAGTCCATGAACCAATCCGGCGCGCCGATTGACGGCGGCAAGAGCTAAGGCCGGCCTGAGGGGATTCGCTTGGACATATTCGGATCATTCGCACTGCTTCTCGCTTTTCTGGCCGCCGTGTACGCCTTCGTGGGCGGAATCGCCGGAATTCTCACGCGCCGCGCCCTGCTCACAAAGAGCGCCCTCAACGCTGGAATGGCCGTCTTCGGCCTCGTCACGCTTGCGGTCGGATCGCTCGAGTACTTCTTTTTCACCGACAACTTTTCCCTGGCGTACGTTTCGGCGCACAGCAACACGGCCCTGCCCCCGTTTTACAAGTTCGCGGCTCTCTGGGCCGGCCAGGAAGGCTCGCTGCTGTTTTGGAGCTGGCTGCTTTCGATCTACGCCTTCTGGGCGCTCTTCCTGAACCGCAAGAAGCATCCAGAGCTGATGCCCTACGTCGGAGTGACGCTCGCCGGTGTACAGATTTTCTTTTTGACGCTGAACAACTTTGTCGCGACCCCGTTCAAGGTCCTCGGCGGGCTCGACGCCTCGGGCGCGATGCACGTCGCGAGACTCTCCGAAGGCAGCGGTCTGAATCCCCTTCTGCAATACCCGGAGATGGTGATTCACCCGCCGATGCTCTATTCCGGCTACACGGGCTTCACCGTGCCGTTTGCATTTGCCCTCGCCGCGCTTTTGGGACGTTACCCGGGCGAAAAGTGGATTCACATCACGCGCCGCTGGACGATGGTGGCCTGGTGCTTCCAATCCGTGGGCATTCTTCTCGGCGCGCACTGGGCGTACGCCGTGCTCGGCTGGGGCGGCTACTGGGCGTGGGACCCGGTTGAAAACGCGTCGTTTCTCCCCTGGATCACAGGGACCGCGTTCCTGCACTCCGTGATGATGCAGGAAAAGCGCGGCATGATGAAGGTTTGGAACGTCTGGCTCGTCTTCGTTACGTTCATGCTCTGCATCCTGGGGACGATGCTCACGCGCTCGGGCGTGGTCAGCTCCGTGCATGCTTTCGCGGAGTCCTCGATCGGCGGATGGTTCGTCGGCTTCCTCGCAGTCGTGTTTCTCGTCTGTCTTGCGGCATGGTGGAAGAATCGCGACTACCTGCGCAGCGACAACCAACTCGACTCGCTCGTCTCGCGAGAGTCCAGCTTTCTCTTCAACAATCTGATTCTTCTGGCCGCCTGCTTCGCCGTCCTCTGGGGAACGCTCTTCCCGGTGCTATCCGAATGGGTGACCAACAATAAGATCAGCGTCGGCCCGCCTTTCTTCAACAAGGTCACGGTCCCAATTGCGATGTTTCTTCTGTTCCTCACCGGGGTGGGGCCGCTTCTCGCATGGCGCAAGACGTCTCTCGACGCGCTCCAACGGAACTTCGCGTGGCCGCTCGGCGGCGGAGTCTTGGCCGGGGCAGTGGCATTCGCGTTCGGTTTCCGGGAGTTCTATCCGCTGATCTGCCTGATCATGTCCGTCTTCGTCACGCTGACGATTCTCGCTGAGTTTTATCGCGGCGCCCGCGTGATCGCCTCCCGTGACGGCACGAACCTGCTCACCGCCGTCGGCGAGCTCACGATGCGCAATACGCGCCGCTACGGCGGATACGTCGTGCACTTCGCCATGGTCCTGATCTTCATCGGCATCGCGGGCTCAGCGTTCAATCAGGACATTCAGAAGGAAATGGGGCCCGGCGACACGCTCGTCATCGGCAAATACACGATCCTCTGCCAGAATTTCGACCAGGTGTCGAACAATAATTACCAATCCGAGCGCGCCACGCTCGAAATCCTGCGCAACGGCCGCTCGGAGATGATGCTCTATCCGGAGCGCCGCTTCTTTCTGGCAAGCCAAGTCACCGAAACGATGGTGGCCGTCCAGAGCTCGCCTCTGCGCGATCTCTACGTCGTCTACGCGGGACGCAGCCCGGAAACCAACCGGCCTGTGATCCACGCCTATCTCAATCCGCTCGTCAAGTGGATCTGGTTCGGCGGCATCGTTCTCGTGCTCGGCACGGGTCTGGCCCTGATGCCGAATCGCCGCGCTGCGCTTGTTCTCCGCCCTGCGGGAGAAGCGTCGTGGGGCGCCGTCACCCAAGGCGCGCCAGGCTCGCCGGCCCCCAGCCCGGTCGTCCGCCGCTCTGGTGCCCATGACTAGCCGTCTTCCCCATTCGAGCGCCGTAAGAACCCTGCACGCCGTGACCGTGGCCGCCTTTCTGCTGCTCGTGCTTGCGCCCGCGTTCGTGCCCACGATGCAAGCGCAGCAAACTCAGCGCGCAAAGACGCTCGGCGCAAAAATGATGTGCGTCTGCGGGTGCAACCAAATCCTCACCGCCTGCAACCACGTCGGCTGCCAGTATTCGCACGCGATGCTGAAGGAACTCGATGATCGCGTTGCGCGCGGCGACTCCGACAACTTGATCCTGCAATCTTTCATTCAGGAGTACGGCCCGACCGTTCTCATGGAGCCTCCCGCGAAGGGATTCACTTGGCTCGTCTGGATTATGCCCATCGTGGCGCCGATCCTCGCGTTCTTCTTGATCTGGCAGGTCGTCCGCCGCTGGCGCCGCCGCGCTGTCCTCGCGCCTGCCGGCGGCCCGGCGCTTTCGCCTGAACTGCTCGACCGCGCCCGCCGCCAGGCGGAGAAAGAAATCGATGAGTGATCTCGACATCGCCGTCGCTTGCGTGCTGCTCGCCATCGCAACGGTCATTTTCGTCTTCGGCGTGCGCCCGGAAAGCTCGGACTCCGCGCCGCATCGCACGAAGCTCGACCATCTGATGGAGCGGCGCGACGCGATCTACGAAAATCTCCGCGACCTTCGCTTCGAATATCGCGCCGGAAAGTTTTCCGAAAAGGACTACGATGAGACCAAGCAGTCGCTCGAAATCGAAGCCGCACGCGTGCTCGCCGATATGGACGTGCTGACAGGCGGAGCTCCCACCCCCGCAACGCGGCAGGCCGCCTCCGCGAAAGGCCCCCGCTCGTGACAACTCGCCGCTGCGTTCGATTTTTCCTTGCTTCGTTGCTTCCCTGCTTCCTTGCTTCTGCCTCTCTGGCCGGCACTGTCACCGGTACGGTCAAGAACGGAACCACGGGAAAACCCGCTGCGGGAGTGCAGATGATTCTGATCCAGCTCCAGGGCGGCATGCAGCCGGTGGCAAACACGAAGACCGATTCCCAGGGCCACTACGGCTTTGACAACCCGTCGCTCGGTGCCGGGCCGATGCTGATCCGTGCGGTGTATCACGGCGTGAACTATCACGAGCCGGCTACTCCCGGGAAATCCACGGTGGATATCGAAGTCTTCGAACCCACGGACAAGTTGAGCGCGTTCTCGGTCACGGCTCATGCAATCATTCTGCAGCCGGACGGCTCGGACCTCGTGATCAGCGAGGAGTACGTCATTTCGAACAAGACGCAGCCTCCTGTCGCGTTCTACCGCGCCGACGGCTCGTTCGTCTTTTCGCTGCCCGAAGGCGCGCAGCTCGGCGGCGTGTCCGCCGTCGGCTCCTCCGGTATGCCCGTGACGCAGAATCCCATCGACAAGGGCAAGAACGAAAAAGCCGTTGTGTTTCCATTTCGCCCGGGCGATAGCAACGTTCGCGTGTCTTACAGGATTCCGTATCCCGGCAATCAGACGACGGTCCACTCCATTTCGCGCTATGCGGTCGATCGCCTCGCGGTTTTTGCTCCCCCTACCGTCCAGGTCACTGGCGGCGGGTTTGCACCCGCGGGCCAGGAGCAGGGATTCAACGCGTATATGCGCGAGTCCGTCGCCGCGAATACGCCCGTGTCCGTCTCCGTCTCGGGCACGGCCCCCGCGCCGGCTCCGGATAGCGCCGCCGCGGGCGGTGCGGCCGGTGGAGACGATAGCCAGAATCCATCCGTCAACTCTCGCGCGGATTCCGGCGCTGCGGCGCCCGCGGCAAGCATCACTCCCCTTCCCGCTCGCCTCGACAGCCTGAAATGGATTCTGGTCGCCGGCTTTGTCGGTGTCTTCGCTCTCGGCCTGGCCTATCTCTGGCGCCAGCCGCAGGTCGCGGCCGCCGGCTCCGCCGAAGCCGCGTCTCCAGCGGCAGCACCAAAATCAAAAGCGGCGAAGAACCCGCCGTCGGCAAGCGCGCAGCCGCCGGCTGCTGCCGCCGCAAACGTGGATCGCGAAGTCCGCAGCAGCCTCGACGAACTGAAGGACTCGCTCTTCCGCCTCGAACTTCGCCGCGAAGCCGGCACCATTAGCCAGGAGGAATACGCTCGTGAACGCGATCGCGTGCAGAAAGTCCTGCGCGATCTGGTGAAAGGCTGACGGATTTGTCCGGCGCCCTCTCCGCACCCGCATCGGCGCTCGGAAACGCATCCGCATCCCCCGCTGCAGGCGCTGCCCGCATGGGCATTGCTTTCGACCGTATCGACAAGCGTTTCGGCTCGTTTCTCGCACTTCGAGGAGTCTCGCTCGAAATTCTTCCCGGCGAATTCGTCGCGCTGCTCGGCGCGAACGGCGCGGGAAAGACAACGCTGCTTCGCATTGCCGCGCTTCTCTCGACTCCCACGGGCGGCACCGTCCGGTTTAGCGGCAGCGCATCAGACGACCCGAGGCCGCAGATCGGAATGGTCGGCCACAACACTCTCATGTACGACGAACTGACCGCCGCCGAAAACCTCACATTCTTCGCCGAGCTGTATAGCCTCCGCGATATCCCGGCTCGCGTATCGCAGGCGCTCGAATCCTGCGGCCTGGCTTCGCGCGCCACGAGCATCGTCCGCACGTTTTCGCGCGGAATGCGCCAGCGGATTGCGATTGCACGAGCGCTGCTGCACGGCCCTCGCCTGCTGCTTCTCGACGAGCCCGCCGCGGGCCTCGACCGTCAGGGCCTCGCATGGCTCGGCGAAACGCTTGCGCGCCTTCGCGACGCGGGCGTGACCGTCCTGATGAGCACGCATGCGCGCAATGAATCGCTCGAGCTTGCGACGCGCGCCGTCTCGCTCGCGGCCGGGCGCATCGACCGCGACAGCGGCCCGGGCGGCGATCCCCGCCCGTTGCTCGCGGCTCTCCGGGCCGAGGCCTGAGATGACAACTTCGCCTGTTGCGAGCACCTTGTCATCCCGAGTCCGCCGGGGCGCACGAGGCGCGGTTCTTGCGCCCCGGATGCCTTTGCGGGGAATCTGCTTTTTCTTCGAGCGTCTGGCGCCGAGGCTCGCATGACCACCGCTCGCGCCGCCGCCACGCTGCTCGTGAAGGAACTTCGCCTCGAATTCCGCACGCGCGAACTCCTGAATACGACGATCGTCTTTGCGCTCGTCGTCGTCGTGCTCTTCAGCTTCGCTTTCGATCCCACGGCTGTCGAATCCCGCCGCTACGGCCCCGGCTTGCTCTGGATCGCGTTTCTCTTCGCCGGTTCGCTGATGCTGCATCCATCGTTTGCGCGCGAGCAGTCCAACCAGACCCTGGACGCGCTTCGCATGGCGCCGATGTCGCCCTTCAGCATCCTGCTCGGGAAAATGCTCGCGAACCTGATCTTTCTTTCTCTCTCCGAGCTGATCCTCGTCCCGGTCTTTGCCGTTCTTTATAATGTTTCGCTCGCGGGCGTTGTCGGACGTCTGGCCCTCGTTCTGGTGCTGGGCACGACGGGCATTGTCATTGCGGGGACGGTGTTTTCGGCGATTGCGTCGCACGCGCGCATGCGCGAATTGCTCCTGCCGCTTCTGCTGCTTCCGATTCTCGCGCCCCTTCTGATCGCCGCCGTCGAGGCCACCGCGTCGCTGTTTGCGGAACAGCCGGGGCTCGACAGCACATGGCTCGCATTCCTCGCGGGATTTGATATTGTGTTCCTGACCGCTTCCTGGCTGCTGAGCGATTTTCTGCTCGAAGAATGAGCGGGGGAGCCCATCGAATGAAAACGCGCATTCCCATCACGGTCCTGATCGCCGCGCTGATGTTCTTCGCGGGCTACGCGGCGCTCTTCATCGCGCCCGACGAGAGCACCATGCACCAGATCCAGCGCGTCTTCTACTTTCACCTTTCGAGCTGGATGGCCATGTTCTCGGCTCTGTCGCTCGCTTTCCTGGCGAACGTCGCCTGGCTCGTGACACGCAATCCCAAATGGGACTGGCTGGGCGTGGCCTCCGTGGAAGTGGGCGTCGTCAGTTGCACCGCCGGACTCATCACCGGCGTGCTCTGGGGCCGTCCCGCGTGGGGCATCTGGTGGACGTGGGACGCGCGCCTGACCACCGCGTTCATCCTCTGGCTGCTCTACATCTCGTATCTGCTTCTGCGCGGGCTGATCGAGGAGCCGCAGCGCCGCGCATCTCTTTCCGCGGTGTTTGGAATCTTCGCTTTCCTCGATGCGCCGCTGGTGTACTTCTCGAACCGCCTCTGGCGGACCCAGCACCCGTCGCCCGTGATTCTCGGCGGCCAGAATTCAGGCCTCGATCCCACCATGGGGAAGGTCCTGCTGGTCTGCATGGTCGCCGTGATGGGCGTGATGATTCTCGTTTTGATCGACCGCTACCGCCTTGAGCGCCTGCGCCACGAGCTCGATGAGCTTCGCCTGGCCGCCGACGCCCGCGCGGCCAATCCAAATTCCGCAGTCACGAAAGGTGCGCTATGAGCAATTTCCATTTCCTGCTGACCGCATGGATGGCCGTCTGGGCCGTCTTCTTCGTGTACGAGTTGTCCGTCGCAAGCCGCGTCGCCCGCCTCCGCGAGGACGTCGACCGCCTCAAGCAGCAGCTCCGCGAGGGCTGATTCGTCTCGCCATTGTCGAATGAACCCGACTGTTGCCTTTGTGGCACAGACACTTCTGTCTGTGCGTCTTGCTTTGGCGGGTGGCCCAGGCTTTGGCCTCTGATCTTTCGGGCGGCGCGCTTTCGTGAAGGGCTGTTCTGTGCAACGATGACCGTATCGGCGATGCAACAAGCATGAAATCCAAGCGACGAAGAGTGGGGGACATTGTGAAGGTTCCTCTGGGCGACGGAACGCACACATATGCACGCGTTCTTCCAGAGGCTTCATTTGCACTCTACGATTCTCGCGGCACGGAAGAGTTGGAAATCGAGCGAATTGTTGAACGACCGGTATTGTTTTACGTGGCGGTGATGCATCATGCCATCAGAACCGGACGTTGGCCCGTTGCCGGTTATGTTCCTCTAGATGGGCGACTCCGTCGTCCCTCAACGTTCATCCAAGATCCACTAGACAAGAATAGCTTCAGCATTTATGAAAACGGTCGGATCAGGCGCGCAACGCGGCAGGAGTGCATCGGGTTGGAGCGTGCGGCAGTTTGGGAACCAGAGCACGTGGAAGCCCGACTCCTGGATCACTATGCTGGACGTAAGAACAGGATGGTCGAGGAAGACCGGAAAGCTCTCGTTTGCTAAGGCGGGTGATCAAGTCTTTAGCCTTTGATTTTTCGGGTGGCCCATCCTCGTTTTGTGAGGGTGGGGCTTTTGGATCCACTGACTCTTCGAACTCACTTCAGACATCCAGACAGTCCACAGGAACGCACGCTTGACAGCCGCTTCCCCTCTGCTAGCGTGGAGCCATGGTCCAAGAGACCGAGTTCGGCAGGAAGTTGGAGAGCTCCCGAACGCGTCAGCGGGGCGCGGGGTCCCTTGGCGCGCGCCGTTGGCGCGCCGTTCCACGTCCGCGCGGCTACGGCCTTTCTCTGCACGAGTCACCAATCACCCTCCTTCGTCCTCCGGACTCCGGCGGGCAGGCGATTCACGCGTCAAAAAGAATCGACACACCCTGCCGAGTAATGCGACGTCTAACTCGCTGAAAACAAAGAAAAGTGACACATCTTACTCGACACACTTTTCGGAGGAGGCGAGAGAGCAATTTCGGCAAACAAGAAGGAAACTATTCCCGGGTTCCCGTCATCGAACGCTAAGAAGGGGCTCGCATGCGTTGGGGTGTATAATGCCTGCGGATCCGGTTTGGAGGCAGCTATGAAGAGATCATTTGCAGCCCGATGGATGGCGACGCTCCTGGTGGCTTCGCTCGTGACGCTTCCGACCGTCGCCGCGCCGCAGGGCCAACAGCCGCAGCCGCCCCAGCAGCAGGCGCCGCAACAGCAACCGGCCCCAGCGCAGCAACCAGAGAACGCGCAGCAGCCAGCGGCAGCCCAGAAGCCGGCCGCCGATCAGCCCATCCCGCAGCAGGACAATCCCAATATCAAGGCCGGCAGCAAGGCCGACGTGAATGCGATCGGCAATCGCGGCGTGGGCAACGGACTCGACTTCTATTCGATCGAGCGCGAGATCGGGCTGGGCAAGCAGCTCGCGCAGGAAGTGGAAAAGACCGCCAAGTTCATCAACGATCCGGTTGTAAACGAATACGTCAACCGCGTGGGGCAGAATCTGGTGCGCAATTCCGACGCGCGCGTGCCTTTCACGATCAAGGTGATCGACTCGGACGTGGTGAACGCCTTCGCCCTGCCCGGCGGCTTCTTCTACGTCAACAGCGGCCTCATCCTGCACGCCGACGAGGAATCGGAGCTTGCGGGCGTGATGGCCCACGAAATCGCCCACGTGTGCGCACGGCACGGCACGAAACAGGCGACCAAGGGAGAACTCATCAACCTCGCCTCGATCCCGGCGATGATTTTCATCCCCTACAGCTGGGCTGGATACGCGATGTACCAGGGCATGAATTTCGCCATTCCGCTCACATTCCTCAAATTCTCGCGCGACGCTGAACGCGAAGCCGATTATCTCGGCTTGCAGTACATGTACAAGGCCGGCTACGACCCGAATTCATTTGTCTCATTCTTCGAGAAAGTCCAGACGGAGGAAAAGAAGCAGCCGGGAACGATCCCCAAGGTCTTCTCGACGCACCCGCCGACGCCGGACCGCATCGAGGCCGTGCAGAAGGAAATCGCCACGATTCTCCCGGCCCGCGAGCAGTACATCGTTTCGACCTCCGAATTCGACACCGTGAAGGAACGCTTGCAGATGATCGAAGCCAACATGAAGGTGAAGGACTCGCCGAATAAGCCTACGCTTCGCAAGCGCACCGCGCAGAATAAGGGCGGGGACACCAAGTCAGGCGGCGACACGACATCCGGCGGCGGGACATCCACTTCGGGAACCGATCAGACCTCGTCCGACGACGGCGACCGGCCGACACTGAAACGGCGTCCGGACGATCAACAGCCCTAAGGGTAAGCCGATCATCATCGGCTTGTGAAAAGTTAAAGGGCGCCCAGCACGAAAGCGGGCGCCCTTAGTTTTTGCGGGTGATCGAAACCGGCTCGAACGGCCGGCTAGTGCGCGTGAATCTCGGCGACGCCGAGGCGCTTGAGCCCCTCGGCGTAATACTTGCGGTAGAGGATGTCCCACTCCTCGCTGCCTTCGAGGATTTCTTTCTTCTGCGTGCCGATCTTGGCCCGCGCTTCCGTGTCCACCTGCTCCTCAAGCTTCAGCAGCGACGTGAGAATGTTGACGATTTCGGTTCGGATGGTGTCCCGGTCTTCGACGAAATCCACGTTGGGGCTGGAAACGAGGAAGTCGATGATGCGGTGAGAAAGCCGGACCGTCTTTTCGCGGCTCAGTCGCATGTCAGAGTCCTTCTCATCGAAGGATGAGCTTCCTTTCGCGGGCGAGCTGGCTTTTCACTTTCTTGTACATTTCCTGGTAGGAAGCTCCGGTGCGGCGCATTTCCTCGGAATACTTGCTCAGGATTTCGCGGGCTTCCTCATTCAGCCTGTCTTCGACCGTCACTTCGTCGGCCATCACCTGGCGGACCTGCTGCGCCAGATTTTCGGCGTCCTTCGTTTCAATCATCTTGGCGGCCACGAGGCGCTTGACCACTTCTTTTGCCATATGGCCGACAAAGTCCCGAGAGAGAAGCATTTCACCTGGCTCCGCGCTGCAATAGCTAACAATTCAGTCTAACGGTTGGATGCGAAAAGTTCAAGGCAGGGAGTGCGACGGAATTGAAGGATTTTTCTCAGAGCGCAGCGGCGGCCATGCGCGCGAAGTGCAGGGCGTCGTCCGCGGAATCGTCGGCGACCACCAGAGCCGTCACGCGAGTGGTTTCGAACGATGCGATATGCTCGCTGCCCAGGTCGCAGATGCGAAGAGGCTTGCCGTTAACTACTTCGCGGACCGCTCCCGGCAGGCGCCCGGCATCGCGCAGCCGCAGGTAGACGGAGAATTCCTTCGTCCCGTTCGAGTACACGAGGTGGAGGAACGCCCGATTGTCGAGCCCGCACACTCGCCCGCGATCGAGATGATAACCTTCCAACGCAAGGGCGAGCACTTCCGAGCCCGGAATTCCGTGTTGCTGGGCCAGCGCGGCAATCTGCGCAGGATCGACGAGCCACGCCGGCCTGGGCTGCCGCTCGACGACCTCCATCCTATGATCCGCGGCAGCATCCGCGTAAACGCGTGCGACGCTCGTTCCAAGCACGAGGCTATAGCCCAACACTGACAGCAGGAGCGCTGCGGCGATTCCCATCCCGGCGATTACCCATCGGCGGGGCATCGGCCATCGCGCGATCACCGGCGCATCGGCCTCCGGCCGCGCCGCGATCAACTCCCGCACGCGGCGATCCACGCGAGAGGCGTCGGTCTTGTCCGCGAGCACGACCTCGCGCAGGCGGGCATCCAGACGCGCCTCCTCTTCCAATTCGCGCATGCATGCGGGACACGCCTTCAGATGGGCGTCGAGCTCCGCCGCACGCCGCGGGTCAAGCTCCCCCGCGATGTACAGTGGAGCGAGTTCGGCGATGTCGCTGCAATTCATCATGCTTCCTTATGCGTGCTTCCCGCTACGGCATGGCTCCGGTAGACCTTGGCCGAGCCGTTCGCGAGCCGCTCGCGCAACGCCTGGCGCCCCCGGCTCAGCCGGGACATCACCGTGCCCATCGGCAGCGCGAGAACGTCCGCCATCTCCTGGCACGTAAAACCCTCAACGACCCCGAGCAGCAGGACGGCCCGATGCTCCTCGGACAATTCTCCGAATGCCCGGTTTACCTCGGCGGCATCGATCAGGGAAAGAGTGGCCGGACGAGCCGGCTCCGCAGTGTGGCCGGGCGCGTCGAGCGAAACCACAACAGGCGCAGATCGCGCTTGCCTTCCCTGGGCATAGAAAGCATTGAACATGATCCGAAAAAGCCACGCGCGCGCGTTGGTTCCGGTCTGAAACTGATCGAAACTGCGCCACGCCCGCAGGAGCGTCTCCTGGACGAGGTCCTCGGCTGCGGCTCCGTCCGACACGAGCCGCCGGGCGACGCGGAGCAGACTCCGCGAGTGCGGCATCGCGGTCCGCTCGAACTCGTCCTGCCTCAGTTCTCTTAGGGTCACGGCCGTGGCAATCCGTTCAGGAGCAGGGGCAGGCACTCTTCACAATAAACCTGCCTGCCCCATTGATACCACGGCTCGCGCCTGCAAGGCTACTTCGCGGCCTTTTGCAGTTCCGTAAGGGCGGCAAGAACCTCTTCGCTGTGCCCGGTCGGATTGACCTTGATGAACTCCTTGACGATCTTTCCGCTCGGGTCGATCAGAAACGTATTCCGCGCGGCAAGCGTCCCCAACTGCGGCGCTTGAGGGATGGTCATCGTGGAGCCGTACTTCACCACGACTTCCTTGTTGGAGTCGGCAAGGAGCTTGAAGGTCAGGGAATCCTTTGCGCACCACTCTTTGTGCGATTCGACCGTATCAACGCTCACACCGACCACGACGGCGTTCTTCTGGTCATACTGCGCCAGGTCGCGCTGGAAGGCGTGCGCCTCAATCGTGCAGCCGGGCGTCTGATCCTTGGGGTAGAAATAGAGCACCACCCACTTGCCGCGAAAACTGTGGAGACTGATCGCCGTGCCCTCCTGCGAATTGAGCGTGAAGTCAGGAGCCATGGTGCCAACCGCCGGAACGGCCTGGTCATCCGCATGAATCGCGGGTGCCTGAAGCATGGGATGGGCCATGACGAGCACGGCCAGCGCAAGGAACAGGTATGGAATCGTTCGAACTGCTGCGGTACGCGAAATCTTCATCTCTGGATTCTCCTCGTAATCGGGTGGCCCGCCCACAGCGGGCGGTACACTAACTATAATGCCCGGCGCACTAGAATTCATCCCCGCGTCTGCGGCGCTCGCGCATTCCCAAGAATCCGGCACTTCTGCTATTCTGAAAGCCGCAAGCCCCTGGAGTCCATACGCCGGGCGCGGCGAAATTCATACATCGAGGCCCTTTTCATCGTGAACCCATCGACGATTCCTGCGCGCGATACGAAGCGCGCCTTCAATTTCAACGCGGGTCCCGCCGCGTTGCCTCTTTCCGTTCTCGAACGTGTCCGCGAAGAGATGCTCGACTATCGCGGCACGGGTATGTCCGTGATGGAGATGAGCCACCGCTCGGCCGAATTCGAGGCCATCAACGACAAGGCCGAACAAGGGCTGCGGCGCCTGCTCGCGATTCCGGACGATTACGCCGTCCTGTTCCTGCAAGGCGGAGGCAGCCTGCAATTCGCGATGGTGCCGATGAACCTGTATCAGCCCGGGAAGCCGGTGGACATGCTGCACACGGGCTCGTGGACCGCCAAAGCAATCGAGGAACTAAAGAAGGTGGCGCAGCACAGGCTGGCCGCTTCCACCGAATCCGTGAATTTCGCGCGGCTTCCGCAGAAGGGCGAGATCGCGCTCGCCCCGGACGCTTCTTACGTCTACATGTGCACGAACAACACGATCGAAGGCACCCAATGGAATGCACTGCCGTCCACGGGGGGCGTGCCGCTGGTGGCGGACATGTCGTCCGACATTGCCTCGCGGCCCATGGATGTCCGGCAGTTTGGGATGATCTTCGCCGGCGCACAGAAGAATCTGGGTCCCTCGGGAGCGACCGTGGTGATCGTGCGGCGCGATCTCGCCGAGCGGGGCGACGAGAAAATCGCCAAGATTCTTCAATATCGCACGCACATCAAGGAACGCTCTCTCTATCACACGCCGCCGACATTCGCCGTTTACGTCCTCGGATTGGTGCTCGATTGGATCGAATCCGAGGGCGGGCTCGCAGGCATGGAAAAGCGAAACGAGGCCAAGGCGAAGCGGCTCTACGACGCCATCGATGCCAGCGGATATTACAAGTGCCCGGTCGAACGGGATTCGCGGTCGCGGATGAACGTCGTTTTTCGCGTAGCGGGCGGCGACGAGGCCATCGAGAAGAAGTTCGCCAAGGAAGCGGAAGCCGCGAGCCTGATTGGCGTCAAAGGCCACCGCTCGGTCGGCGGGATGCGCGCATCGCTCTACAACGCGGTAGGGCTTGAGGCTGTCGACGCGCTTGTCGCCTTCATGCGGGAATTCGAACGCAAGAACGGCTAGAAACACCCTCAGCGGCGCCGCGCACAAAATGCTACATACTGTGGCTTCCGCGCAACACTTGCCTTGACTTGTGCCTGCGCCCCATTTATCGTGGCTTTTCCATGAAATCTTCGCTGCAAAGCGCCTCTCGGGCTGTTTCTCCAACCCCTATGACGCGCGGGACCGCATTGGTGCACTCATCTCGCGGCACCCATCTCAGGGAAGGGACGGACGAACGCCGTCCCCCTTTGGACGAGTACTACAATTCCCTATTTACCGCCTTCGGGCCGCAGCACTGGTGGCCGGGGAGGACGCAGTTCGAAGTAATTGTCGGCGCGATTTTGACTCAAAACACGTCCTGGGCGAACGTCGAACGAGCGATCGCGAACCTCCGAAGTGCGAAGCTCCTTTCGCTCCCGGCAATCGAAAAGGTTCCTCTGCGACGGCTTGAATCGCTGATCCGCTCATCCGGCTATTACCGTCAGAAGGCGCGAAAGTTGAAAGCGTCCTGCGCGTTCGTCCGGTCCGAATACGGAGGCTCGCTCAAGCGGATGTTCGAGACACCCACGATTGCGCTGCGCGAGAAGCTGCTCGGCGTTTTCGGCGTCGGGCCGGAAACCGCCGATTCGATCCTGCTGTACGCGGGCAATCATGGGGTTTTCGTCGTGGACGCATACACCAAGCGGCTTCTATCACGCCACGGATGGGCCAGCGAGAAGACCAAGTACGAAGAAATCCGCTGGATGTTCGAAAGCCAGTTTCCCGGAGATGTGAAGAGGTTCAACGAGTTCCACGGACTGATCGTGAGCACGGGAAAGAAGTTCTGCCGGAAACAGGAACCGATCTGCGGCGAGTGCCCGCTTGGACGATACCTCGAGGAAGGCCGGTGAGCGTACCCACTCAGCCGCACAAGCGCCATTGGTGGCCCATCGTGGGCGGCATCATCGTGGCGATGCTGGCTGCGGCTGTGATCACGCTGGGGTCTTTCAGGGCGCCATTCCAACCGGATCAGCGAGGCGCCTTTTCGGTCTTCTTCGCGCTTTCGACGCTGCTCGCGGTCGCGCTCCTCATTTTCGGCCTCATTTTGACGCGCAGCCTGGTGCGGCTTGTGATCGAGCGGCGGAGCGGGCAGCTGGGTTCGCGTTTCAAGGTGAAGATGGTGCTGGGCGCGATGGGCGTGTCGCTCCTGCCGGTTGTGTTCCTATTCTTCTTCAGCTATGCGCTCGTGAACCGGACGCTGAACACGTGGTTTCCCCGCCCGCTCGAAACCGCCAACGAACAGAGCCAAATCCTGCTCACCAGCTTCGGGCAATCCGAGTTCGACCGCCTCAACGGGCTCGCGGCGGCTGCGGCTTCGCACGGCTGGCTGAACGAGAATTCCCTTTCCATCGGTGAAGCGGCCGACGCGTACTGGGTCGCCGACGCCAAAGGTATCGTGACCTCCAGCGCCGTTCTCGCGAAGCCATCGGTTAAACGCAAGACCGCCGTCACGGGCGCCGACCAGACTCTGGACGCGCTCTCGCCCAAGTTTGCACAGGCCATCGGGAGCGGCGCGCAAGTCTGGAAGGCGAACGGCCAGCTCTACCTGGTGGGAAGCGCTCCCTGGAAAGAAGGGACGCTCTACGTGGCGTCGCGCCTCCCGGACGACTTTCTGGAACGCTACGCGGCAATCGAAACGCAGACGAGGACCTACCTGGAGCAGAAACAGCAGTTGCGCGCCTACAAACGCAACCTTTTGGCCGCCTTGATGCTGATCACACTGGTGCTGCTGTTCACGACCATGTGGGTGGCGCTGTTTCTTTCCAAGCAGGTAACGGTGCCGATCCAGGCGCTCGCCGAGGCCACGCGGGAAATTTCCCGGGGCAATTTCGACCATCGGATCGAAGTGCAAGCGCAGGACGAGCTCGGCACGCTGGTCCGCTCGTTCAACCGCATGACCGACCAGCTCGGCGAAGGACGGCGGCAGATCAACGAGTTCACGCAGAGCCTGGAACAGGCGATCGAAGAGCGCGAGGGGCGGCGGAAGCTGATGGAAGCGATTCTGGAAAATGTGCCCACCGGCGTTGTCTCGCTCGATGCGTCCGGCGATGTTGCGCGCGTGAATTCGGCGGTCGTCACGATTCTCGGAGAGTCCGCGCGCGAAGCGCACACGCTGCCCGAGCTGGTAGGCGAGGAAGCGGCGCGGGCCGTGCTGCACCTGATGCGCCGGTCGCTGCGCATGGGAGCAGCCTCGCAAGAAATTGAGATCGCGACGGGCGGCCGGCTGGTACGCGCGGCGGTGACAGTGAGTTCGCTTGGGCCGCGGCGTTCAAACCCCGGATTCGTCGTCGTCATCGACGATTTGACCAACTTGCTGCAGGCGCAGAAGGCCGCCGCGTGGCAGGAGGTGGCGCAGCGGATCGCGCACGAAATCAAGAATCCGCTGACGCCGGTCCAACTTTCCGCGCAAAGGCTTCTTCGCTATCTGGACCGGTCGGTTGGCTCAAGGCCCGCTGAGGCTCGTTCGGAATTCGAAAAACTAGTTGCGGAATGTGCGGGGCTGATCGAACGCGAGGTGCATACGCTCGAATCCCTGGTGGATGAGTTCTCCAAGTTCGCGCGGTTCCCCGCAGCGCGCCTTGCCCCGGCCGACGTGAATTCGATCGTCGAAAGCGCGCTCGAACTATTCCATGGGCGCCTCGACGGCGTCAGCGTCTCGACCGAACTCGCCGCCTCGCTGCCGCCAGTGAAGGCCGACGCGGAGTTGATACGCCAGGTGGTCGCGAACCTGATCGACAACGCGGCCGAAGCCATGGAAGGGTCCTCGATTCGGCGGCTGCTCATAGCCACTCGGGCGGAGGGCGACGGCGACGCGGTTGAAATAGAAGTTTCCGACAGCGGCCAGGGAATCTCGCCCGCCGACAAAGAAAAGCTTTTTCTGCCCCACTTCTCGACCAAGGACCGCGGAACCGGATTGGGGCTCGCGATCGCAAGCCGCATCATCGCCGAGCACAACGGCACGATTCGCGTGGAGGACAATTTTCCGACGGGCACGCGGTTCGTGATCCGATTCCCGGCGACAGAAGTAAGCGTGCCCACTCAGGCAGGATGAAGACACCTAGAATATGCCAGCCAGCATACTGATCGTAGATGACGAGAGCGGGATCCGCGAATCGCTCGGAGCGCTTCTGCGCGACGAGGGTTACGAAGTCGAGGCCGTTGCATCGGGCGAGGAGTGCCTCGAGCTGGTCGAGCGCCGCCACTTCGATTTGGTTCTGCTGGACGTTTGGCTCCCGAAGATCGACGGACTCGAAACCCTGGAGCGTTTGCAAGCGCAGGACGGGGCGCCGATGGTCGTCATGATTTCCGGACACGCGAACATCGAGGCCGCCGTGCGCGCGACGAAGCTGGGGGCGTTCGATTTCGTCGAGAAGCCGCTCTCCCTCGAGAAGATCGTGCTGGTCGTCCGCAACGCGCTCGAATACCTGCGTCTGGAGGACGAAAACCGCAGCTTGCGCGCGGAACTCGAAGAACGCCATCAGATCCTCGGCGCGAGCGTGCCCATGAAGGCGCTGCGGCAGCAGATTGCGCTTACCGCCCCAACGACCGGGCGCGTGCTGATCTACGGAGAGAGCGGCACGGGCAAGGAACTCGTGGCGCGGGCCCTCCACGCGAGCAGCCAGCGGAGTGGCAAACCGTTCGTCGAAGTAAATTGCGCGGCAATTCCCGAGGAGCTGATCGAATCCGAGATGTTCGGCCATCGCAAGGGCAGCTTCACGGGCGCGAGCGAAGACAAAGTCGGAAAGTTCCAAAAGGCCGACGGCGGGACGCTTTTCCTCGACGAAGTCGGAGACATGAGCCTGAAAACGCAGTCCAAAGTTTTGCGCGTGCTCGAGGAGCAGCGCGTCGAGCCGCTCGGGTCGAATCAGCCGGTGGCGGTGGACGTCCGCGTGATTGCGGCAACGAACAAGAAACTCGAAGAGGAAATCGGCCGAAACGCGTTCCGCGAGGACCTGTTTTACCGCCTCAACGTGATTCCCTTCTACGTCCCGGCGCTTCGCGAGCGCACGGAAGACATTCCGATCCTAGCCGCGCACTTCCTGAAGGAGTTCTGCGAGGCGTACGGCAAGAAGCCCAAGGAGTTCACGCCGCCGGCGATGGAAGTGCTGCTCGCGTATCCCTGGCCGGGGAACGTCCGCGAATTAAAGAATTTGGTCGAGCGGCTGGTGATCATGTGTCCCTCGCCGCGGATCGAGCCGCATCATCTGCCGCCTGAGCTGTTTCGTGGCGCGTCGAAAAGCCCGCAGAAACCCTACGAGAGCCTGCAGGAGGCGCGGTCGGCGTACGAGCGTGAGTTTGTGCTGCGGAAGCTGGAAGAAAACCGCTGGAACATGACCAAGACGGCCTCGGCGCTGGGACTCGAGCGGAGCCATCTATATCGCAAGATGCGTTCGCTCGGGATCGCGCCGTCCAAGGCGTCGTGAGAGGAAGGCCGATACTGTGAGAATGCCAAATCGATCCACGCGAATCTGGATACTCTGCGTCGCGCTCGGCCTGACCGCGAGCGTTCTCTTGGTTCGCGCGTCGTCCGGCCAAGCGCCAAGCGGCGAACGCGCTGAAGCGCAGAAGGCGCCCTTCGTCGTCTTCCTCGGGACAGGCACGCCCGGACCCACTCCGAACCGCCAGGGGCCGAGCCTGGCTGTGATTGCCGGAGGCAAAGCCTACCTTGTGGATGTCGGAGTCGGCATCGTGCGGCAGGCAAACGCGGCGTATGCGAAAGGAACTCAGGAACTCAATCCGCGCGGGCTCGGCATCGCGTTCGTTTCCCACCTCCACTCGGACCACACGATCGGTTTGCCCGACCTCATTCTGACTCCGTGGGTGATGGGCCGGACAGCTCCGCTCGAACTATACGGGCCGCCGGGAATTGCGGCGATGGCGGAAAACATCCTCAAGGCATACACGGAAGACATTCGCATTCGCATCACCGGACTGGAGCAAGGGAACACGACCGGATACAAGGTGAATGCGCACGAAATAAAGCCGGGCGTCGTATATCAGGATGCGAACGTCAAGGTGACGGCATTCGCCGTGCCGCACGGAAGCTGGCCGCTGGCTCTCGGCTACCGGTTCGACGCGGGCGGCAAGAGCATCGTCTTTTCCGGAGACACCGCCCCCGCGGAAAGCATCGTGCAAGCGTGCAACGGATGCGACCTGCTGATCCACGAGGTGTACTTCGGTGTGCCGACCAGTACGGTGCATTTGCCGGAGCATTGGATAAAGTACATGGCCACGTTTCATACTTCGGCGGAGCAGCTTGCCGACATCGCCACGCGCGCGCACGCGAAAACACTGGTGACGACGCATCTTGCAATCATGGCGGGCGCCACGGAGGCAGACCTGCTCGCGGCTCTGAAGAAAGGCTATGGCGGGAAGGTCGCGGTCGCCCACGATCTCGACGTCGTGACGCCCTAGCGCTCGGTCTCTTCCTGCTGCATTTCGCCGAGCTGTTCGAGCTGGCGGCGCCAATCGAGCTGGCGGACCAGCGCGGGATTCTGGCGCCAGTTGGCCTGAACCTTGACGAAGAGCTCGAGGAAGACGTGCGCGCCGAGGACGGATTCGATTTCCTTCCGCGCCAGCGTCCCGATCTTCTTCATCGTCTGGCCGCCCTTCCCGATCAGAATTCCCTTCTGACCTTCGCGCTCGACGTAAATCGTGGCGCGAATCTTGATCAGGTCCTGCGTTTCCTCGAACGTATCGACTAGCACGGCGATCGCGTGCGGCACTTCTTCGCGCGTCGCCAGGATAGCTTTTTCGCGGATCATCTCGGCGACCAGGAAGCGCTCCGGCTGGTCCGTGAACTGGTCCGGGGGAAAGAAGGGCGGCGCCTCGGGCAGCCGCGCGAGCCAACCGTTCACGAGATCGAGGCAGCCCTCTCCGGTGAGCGCCGAAATCGCGAAAATCTCAGCGAACTCGAAGAGTTTCTGGTAGCGGTCGATCAGCGGAAGCAGCAGCGGCTTCTTGACCCTATCCACCTTGTTCAGCAACAGAAATACCGGCCCGGCGAAGCGCCTCACCCACTCGATCGAGTAACGGTCGCCCCCGCCGAATTCCGCAGAGGCGTCCACAATCAGCGAAAGGATGTCGATCCCATCGAGCGCCTGGTCCAGCTCGTCCATCATCTGGCGGCTGAGGGCATTCGCCGGTTTGTGAATGCCGGGAGTATCGATCAAAACGATCTGCGCATCGTCGCGGTTCAGGATTCCCTGAATGCGGTTGCGGGTAGTCTGGGGCCGGGGCGAGACGATCGCGACCTTGCGTCCCACCAGCGTGTTCACGAGCGTCGATTTGCCCGCGTTGGGGCGGCCGACAATCGCGACGAATCCCGCTCGGAAGGACATGAGAGCAAATTGTACGCTAAGTGGTGTCGAGCAGGCCGATTCTTCGCGGCGGCCTCAGCTCGCGGGATCCGGGACGACCTTGACGCGCAACTCGCGCGTGCGCGGGCCATCGAACTCGGCGAAGAAGACGGATTGCCAGCGCCCGAGCGACAACCGCCCGCTTTCGATCAAGATGGTCTCGGACGAACCCACGAGCGCCGTCTTGATGTGCGAATCGGCGTTGCCTTCGGCGTGCGTGTAGGCGGCGGTGTGCGGGACCATACGGTCGAGCGCAGCTTCGATATCGCGAGCCACCGCGGGATCGTCGCCTTCGTTGATGAGAACGCCGGCGGTGGTGTGCGGGACATACAGATGGCAGACGCCGTCGGCGCACCCGGACTCGCGCACCGCTGCCTCGATTACAGCCGTTACATCCTTGAGTTCCGTGCGGCGCGAGGTCTTGATGGCAAGCGTGCGCGTGAAAGAACTGCTCGAGTGCTGAGCCTTGGAGGCCATGAGAACCAACGATGCCACTCGCGAAGGCGAAGATCAATACCCGAACGAACGCTGAACAGGTTGCGGAGGAGTTCTAGCGCTTTGCCGCGTGCGGCGCGGGCGTGGGGAACTGCAAACGCATCGCCGGATCGCCAAAGAGAATCCAGGTGCGGCGCACGTCGGAGTCCATGATTCCGGATTTGGCACTCAGAATAGCTTTGCCGATCGGTCCGCTGGGATTCGCGGCCAGAGCTCCCAGCAAACCCTGGTTCATCGTTGCCTGCGGTCCGGCGTCGGTGAATCCGGAAGAAGCCCAGACGGCCACAGCGCCGCCATTGGGCGCGAGCATCAGCGAAGTGGACAGGCTTGTCGCATAGACATCGTGGAAGAACCCATTCAGGCAATCCATGATCAGGTACACGGGCAGCCGGTCGCCATTCGAAAGACTGGTGGCGGAAGCATTGTCCAGTAGGTCGGCGAAGGACCATTGCTCCTCCGATCCGTGACCAAGATAGTCCACCAGCAGCGCGCCGCTATTGAGCGCCGCAAGTATCTGCTGCCTCGCGACGGCGGGATCCTGGCCATCGGCGAAGATCTTCGTGACCGTCAGAGAAGGCAGCAAGGCCGCGGCCGCAGAATTGGCTTCGGTCGTAAAGTCCACGCCGATATTTTGGTCGGCAATGACGAAAGCCTGCTGATTCCAGCTTCCGGAAGATGAGCCGCGCTCGTACCCCACGATCTTCGCCACGACGAGATCTGCGTCAGCCGGCGTGCGAACCGGCAACCGACCGGTGGGTATCGTGGCGAAGCCAGTCTGTTTGAAATCGGTGAGCCAATCGTCGGAAGCCGTCTTGAAAGCAGTCGTTTGGATCAGGCGCGTCGGCACGAAATCGAAGCCGCCGAATCCCAGATAGTTGCGCGGATCGAACGAAGCGTCGCCGACCAGCAGCACCGCTTGCGGACGCACGCGCCAGGTCGACGCCGCCATCTGGAGATAGTCACGGAGGGCAAACGGGCTGCGCTCGCCGTAGTTGAATGCATCGAAGATTTCATCCGTCGTCACCACGGACACGGAATTTCCCTGCATCTGGTGGAGTTTCACCAGCGGCGCGATGCTCGATTCAAAATCTGGATGCGTGATGACTACGATGTCAGCGCCCAACTGGAACCGGTCGATGAAACTGGGCGCGTGGAAAGAAAGCGCCGCGGGCGCGGACGTCTGGTCGTCCGAGAAAGCGAGCAGCGTGCGGTCCGTGCTTCGGAAGCCGGGGACCCGGAGGATGACGCCGAAGCTCGATCCATCGAAGCCCACGGTGCCTGCCAGCTGATTGATTGCGAGTGGATCGGTGATGTCCAGCACGTGGATCTGCGAATTCGTGAAGCCCCCGATGCGGACGCGGTCTCCGGGCGAGGCTGTGGCGCGCAGCCAATTCGAATCGGCGGCATAGGTGTGCGCATAGTGCAGCGCAATGGACTGGACGAGGCTGACGTCATTGTCTCCGCCGAGGGCCTTGAGCGTGACGGTGTTCGACCCGTCCTGCAAGAGGCTACTGTTGACGGCGAACGTGTTCGTCGCGTTCTTTTGGTCGGCAAAGTCCAGCTCGCCGATGGGCGCTCCATTGAAGGCGACCGAGACGCTATGCGGCTGGCCGTCCGTAACACCTTGCAGTGTTACGTCCAATGTGACCGGGAGACTCGAACTCGGATCGACGTGCGCGACGGTGATGGCTTGATCGACAGGCTCAGACGTGACGATGGCGCCGAAGAAATTGTCCTTGTTCTCCCCATTGAGCAGCGCCGCGAAGTACGTGGTCCGCTGCTCGAAGAGCACGGTAAACGGAAAACTCGGATCGCTCGAAGTCCCGCTAGCGGCGGCGGGCACCGTTGCAATGCGCTTTCCCGGCCGCGAGCCGCGGACGAGCCAGTAAACACGCTTGCCGGAGAAGGGCGTGTCGATTCCCGTGCCGTAAAACTCGATGCTGTCGTTGGGGCCGAGCGGACCGCTCTGCCTTCCGAGAATTAACAGAGGCTGCTCGATGCCCTCCGCATAGAGTTGCAGCGTGCGTGCGTCCGCACCGGATGGGAGGCCGGCGGCCGCGAGTTGAGATCGCGTGACGCGGTACCATCCCTCGCTCGTCACCGATATCTTCACTGCGGGAAGCCCATTCAGCGAAACCGGCGATTGATCGCGCGCAAGAGCCGGGATCATAGGACGCGGCACAGCGAGCGCGCGCACAAGCTGTGCGGGCGCTACCGCGCCTTGCACGGGCGCCTGCGCGATCACTTGATTCATCTGCGTGAGCAGCCGCGCCTGCGCGACCGGCTCTGAACTCTGCGCGGCAGAATCCGCAAATACCGGCCCGTGCAGCGTGCGCGTGCCGTTCAGGTCGAGATCCTCGAGCCAGTAGGAAGCTTCCGCTCCACCCTGTGGGTCGGTCCACTGGTAAGTCTTCGCGTGATGCTGTGGCTGTCCACCGCGCAGGAAGAGCGCCGAACCGGCGATCGGCGATTCATCCAAGTGGTGGCGGCCCTGCGCGTCTTCTCGGTAGATGTGGAAGCCCAGATTGCGCGTCTCTTCCCGCGTCTGCCATTCGAGGACCACTCCTCCATTCGGCCGCATCAACGCGCGGAAGGATATGAGGTCCACGGCGGTCGGCGACTGAATCGTGGTAATCGCCGTCGAGGAGTTGTTCGTGAGGTTCGGATCGCTCGTGCTCGAGGTTACCGTCGCAGTGTTCGAGGAGAGAGTGGCCGAGCTGAATGTCCCGGCGTTCACATTGATCGTGATGATCACGAGCCCGCCCACGCTCAACGATCCGAGATTGCAGGTCACGGTGCCGGAGGCTTGCGAGCAAGTCCCTTGAGAAGCGGGAATCGAAACCGAAGTGAAAGTGACCTCGCCCGGGAGCGTATCCGTCACGACCACATTTTGCGCGACGGCCGGACCGTTGTTGGTGACCTGAATCGTGTATGTCAGATTCGTGCCCTGATTCACCGGCTCGGGCGAAGCAGTCTTGATGATGGCGACGTCGGCCTGTGTAGGCGATGCGACCGTGGCGCTCGTCGTGGAACTATTATTCGCGCTCGTCGGGTCGCCCGTCGCGGACGATATCGTGGCGATATTTGTGATCGTCGTGCCGGGCGGCGTTCCGGCGGTCACGTTGAGCACCAAGGTGAAAGTTGCGGTCGTATTCGCCGCGAGCGATGCGATCGTGCAGGTTTGCGTCCCGCCGGAAGGCGCAGGGCACGTCCAGCCACCGGGCGGCGTGATCGATACGACGGTGGTGTTCGCCGGAAGCGTGTCTGTCAGCGTGACGCTGGAGGCGCTGGCCGGGCCGTTGTTCTTCACTGTCAGGGTGTAGGTGATGTTGTTGCCGGCGAGCACAGGGTTCGGCGTTCCTGTCTTCGTGATCGCAAGATCGGCCTGACCAGCGGTGGCGACGATCACCGTCGCGGTTGCAATGTTGTTCGCGGGGTTCGGGTCCGTGGTCGCCGATGCGATGTTGGCCGTGGAAGTGATCACGGTGCCAGAGGCAGTGCCGCCATTCACGGTGACAAGCACCGTGAAGGTCGTCGATGCACCCGATGCGAAGCTGGGATTCGTGCAGGAAATCGAACCCACGGCACACGTCCAACCACCGGTGCCCGAGGTTGCCGCGACAGAGACCAAGGTCGTATTGGCCGGGATCGCTTCGGTGAACGCGAGAGTGCTCGCCGTGCTGGGGCCATTGTTCGTGACGACCACCGTATACGTGATGTTCGCACCCGCCAGCACCGGATTCGGCGAGCCGGAATTCGTGATCAGGAGATTGGCGGTGCCGGCCGCGCCGACGATCGTCAGGACGGTCGCTTTGTTGTTCGCGAGATTCGGGTCGTTCGTTCCCGATGTGACGGAAACAGTGTCCACAATTTGCGTTCCGGTTGCGGTGCCACCATTGACCTTAACCACCACGGTGAATGTGGCTGTTCCGGAGGCTCCCGTTGGAACGTCCGCATCGGTGCACGTAATGACGCCCGTGCCGTTTACGGCGGGCGTCGAGCAGCTCCAACCCGCGGCTCCCGCGCCGGCGATTGCAATCGATTGAAATGTCGTGTTGGCTGGAATCGCTTCGGTCAGTGCCGCATTGACGGCGTCGAGCGAACCGCCGTTCGTCACCGTTTGCGTATAAGTGATGTTGTTGCCGGGAACCACCGGACTGGGAACGCCCGAGTTCGTGACCGCGAGGTCGGCGCCCGCGCAGTAGGCGCCCGACTGCGTTCCGGGAGTCTGGGTGATTGTTACGCCGGATGCAAATAGGCCGGGCAATCCAGCCGTGGCGCCGTACGCATCATTCGCGAGAGTTGACCAGCCGGGAGTACCGCCACTGACATTGACGCTGCCCGGCGCCGATGACGCGAAGATCACTCCTCCGCCGCCTCCCGCACCCGGCCCGTGGCGATTTCCGGGGAATGCACCGGGAGCATCTGCCGGCCAAGTGACTCCACCGTTTCCGCCGACGGCACTCGCTGTAAGCCCGCTGAGTCCGCCGCTATTTGCCATTATGAAAATCGTTCCGCCTGCGCCGCCACCTCCGCCACCGTCGTTCATCACCGGTCTTGCCGTTTGTCCGTTGGAGGTGATCGTTCCGGTGCCAATGACGGAGCCGGCGTGAATGATCACAATCGCGCCGCCCGCGGCTCCCGCGCTGTAGACACCGGCGTTGTTGCCGCCCGTGTCGGTGGCCGGGTTCCAGAACGTCCCGTTGTTGTTGGTTCCGGCGCCGCCTCCACCGCCCATCACGATCGCGCCCGTGGATGCGGGGAAAGGAAATCCTCCAAACCCGCCGACGATGCCTGCGCTGCTCCAACCGAAGCCGCCGGTTCCGCCCGTGCCTCCGTTCGCGCCGCCACCACCACCGCTATTCTGGTCATTCGAAGTCGGGTGCGCGTCGGTGGCGCCTCCGCCTGCGTTGCTCGGTGCGCCGCGCGCGAAGCTGCCATTTGGGTAACCTTCGACACCCGTGTTTACAGTGCCGGTAAGAGTTGCGTTGCCCAGATAGTGCGGGGTGCCGGCGATCCCTTCACCCTTCGAAGCGTTCGCCGCGGTCGTGGATAGCGTCACCTCGTCACTCGACAGAGTGCCGGGGGCACCCGTGAGCTGGCGGCCGCCGCCTCCGCGAAAGCCGTTCGCATCCACAGCCACCGTCCCGCCGAGAGTGAGTTGCGAGGCGACGTCCACGGCCAGGACCCCGCCGGTCGTGCCGTTCCAGGGCAGCGCCGCGAGCCCGGAACTCAGGGTTGCCGAGGTGTACTGAGGGACGCGAATCACTTGAAATCTCGTCTGCCCCGCCGTGGCGGTCGGTGCCAGGTTGGAGTAGCTGTTGAGAAGCCCGCCACCTGCCCCTGTGCCCCTGAAATTGAAGGTGCCGCCCGTAAGTGGCACGCCGTTCGTCGCCGTGACGAATTCGAACTGGCCGGAGTTGCCCAGGCTGGTCGATCCAGATCCAGGATCGCCCGGCACGCCATCGCCATACGAATTCGTGTTGGTTGAATTGATCGCGGCGCCCTGCATCTGAATGATCAGCAGCAGGTCACCGCTGGAAATCGGAGTCTGCGACGCAGGAGCGCCTGCCGCCTTACCCAGAGCAAACGTGGTGGCGCCCGCACTGACGGTCTCCGCGGTATTGAACGCCTGGTAGTAGGTGTTCACAACTGCGTTCAGCGTTCCGCCGGCGCCGTCCTTGCCTGGTGTCGCGCAGACGAGAGGCTGCACGACTGTCAGCACCGTCACGGAATCGTTCGTCGAGACGGGGTCCGTGGAAGTGGAGGTGACGGCAGCGACGTTCGTCATCGTGGTGGCAGTGCCCGGAGTTGTGCCTGTGAGAGTAATCGTGATCGGACTCGAGAGCGGGTACGCCACCGTGCCAAGGTTGCAGGTAATTGTTCCGCCGGAGGGCGCTCCGCAACTTCCCTGCGTGGTCGTAGCGCTGGCGCTCGCGAGCGATGCCGGCAGAGTATCTGTGAGGATCACTCCCGTCGCGGAAGTCAGCCCCAGATTCGAGATTTGAATCGTGTAAACGATCGGCGACGAGACGAACACCGGCGTGGGCGATGCGATCATCGAAACCGCAAGGTCGGCATCGGCTGCAATCTCGACCAGCGTAGAAGTCGTTGTCGCGTTGTTCGAGGAAATCGGATCGGTCGTTTGCGAAGTCGCATCGACGGAATTCACGATCGTGGTGCCGGCAGCGGTGCCGGCGCCCACCGTAACGACAAACGTGAAACTCCCGCTCGTCGTTCCGCTGCCCAAGGCCGCGGTCGCCGCGCAGACGACCTGTCCTGTTCCGCCAACCGCCGGAACCGTGCCGCAATTCCACCCCGCGGGAAACGTCATCGAAGTGAATGTGGTGTTGGGTGGCGTCTGCTGGTAGAGCACGGCGGAAGTCGCGGAGTTGGGGCCGTTGTTAGTGACCGTCTCGGTGTAAGTGATCGTGCTGCCCGGCGCAACGACGGATGCGGATGCGGTCTGCGTCATAGAGAGATCGGCGCCCGCCACCGTAACGGATGCGCTGGCGGAGTTGTTCGCCGAATTCGGATCGGACGTCGTCTCGCTGACAGTGGCGGTGTTGGTGATCGTCGAGCCAGCCGTCGTTTCCGGACTCACCGACACTACGATCGTGAAATTCCCGGCCACTCCGCTGTTGACGGTGCCGGTGGCGGTGCAAATGATGGTTCCTGTCGAGCCGACTGCGGGAGTGGTACCGCAGGTCCATCCCGCGGGCGGGGTGGCAGACTGAAAGAGCGTTCCGGGCGGCGTACTCTGGGTCACCGTCGCACCCGTGGAGGCCCCGGGGCCATTGTTCGTGACGGTTTCCGTGTAAGTGATATTGGCGCCCGTGGCGACGGGGTTCGGAGCCGCGGACATCGACACGGAGAGATCGGCCTGAGCCGCTGCAGGCGCCGCGCAGAAGAGCATCGGCAGGAGAACGAGGATGGCCGGAGCAAGGACCGCCCGATAGCGGCGCGCTCGATGTCCGGCGGCTCGCCGCAAGCGATGCGCCAGGGAGCGAGTGGCGTGCAGCAACGACGTGCCAGGCGCCTCGAGCGATTCCCTTCGCCCGTTGCGCTCGATGGAGATCACCTTCCCTAACACGCACTGAGCCGGCGCATCGTTCTGCTGACCGGAATCCCCACGCGTCACGATCGTCTTGGCAGCCGCATCCCAATCGATCACGCGATGCAGCAGGTAGCCTCTCTCGTTGCGCGTCAGCGCGATGTCTCCGCGCTTCGTCTCGCTGGCAGCAACGGGCGCAACCTCCACTGTGTCTCCATCGAACACGTTGGGCTGCATGCTTTTCCCGTGAGCGCGAAAGCGCACCTTCACGCCGCGTTCCAGCGCTGCTTCGCACACCATCGCGAACTTCCGCGAATCGATTTTGACCGGCGACTTAGGCTCCGGCACGAGAGATCGCCTCCACGGCACTTCCATCCGGACGAAACCGAAACACAGAACAAGGAATTTCCCGCGCCACGCGGTCCAGGAATCCCAGCGTGAACTGCACGCCTTTCAACGAGTGATGCGGCACGAAGCTGCGCGCGAAGAGCTCGGCTATCGTGCGTCCCGGCGAAACTGGGATGAGTACGGTCTCTTGGCTATGTTCGAGCAGATACATTCGCGACAGAGGCGCGGCGTCGGGAGAAGCGATTCCAGCGTCACCGTGCCAGGGAGTCCCGTACATCCAAATCCGCCTGTCGCGAATGCGGAGAATGATTCGGTCGTCGCTTAAGATCTGCGTGCCGGGCCGCGACTGCCAAAGGCGCGCGGTTGTGCTCTTCCCTGCCCCGGAATGTCCCAGAAAAAGATGCCCTCGCCCTGCCTCGTCGACAATTCCGACCGCGTGCACTTCCACGCCTTCACCGCACGCAAGACGATGAATCATCAGAAGCTCGTCGAGCGGATACTCCAGCGGATAGACCGGGCGGCCCCCGTCAAAATACCGGCGAAAGAGAACCACGTGGCCGTTGCGGAACTCCGGATCGAACCATGCAGCCTTGTAGGGCGTGGCTCCCAGGAAAGGTGTCGACAAATAGAAGCGGTAGCCACCGGACTCGTCAAACAGCGACCACAATCCGCCGGAATGAAATAGCGGCGCGCGCGCAGGAATGTTCAGTTCGTCCGTCCAATCCACTTGGATTTTCACGCCGCCGCCCGAACTCGGCTCCACGGCGAAGTCGCGCAAGGCCGGGTCCAGCGTCAGCGGAACGTCTCCGTCGTTGAATAGATCGAAACATGTCCCTCCGACCCGGAAAGCGAGCCGATGCTTCCCGTCATTTCTGTAGGGGACGACGGTGGTTGCTTCCGCGATGTTTGGTTGAGCGAATGGCATCCGATTCTTCCGCCTCTATCAGGAACCCGGCGCGAAACAGCCGGGAACCGTGCAGGAGCCGCTGGCGGGTCCTGCCACTCCGGAAATCTTGCAATGGCCGAGCACGGCCTCTTCAGGCCGCAGGCTGACGCGGACAACCTTGGGGGCCTCATACGGATTGCCCGCCGTCCGCTCGTCCTTCGGCTTGTCTTGGCCGTTCACGATGCTTCCCCGCTCATCCCTGATGCACCTGGCACGAGCCACACGAGCCGCTCGCGCATCCACCGGACGATTGCAAGATATTCAAGCCTTCAACCGGAGCGGCGGTGCTGGACCAAGAGGGCGGCGTCGCAGTCTGATTGCGGATCCGTTCAGCGGATGCCAGCAAGCCATCGTGCACGTCGCCCAGCTTGCAACATGCGCAATCGCCATGTTCCGGCACTTCATAGCCCAGCGCGTACGCGCGGAGATGTGCAACCTGGCATAGAAAATCCACGGGCGATTCCGGATCGCCACTTTCCAGCTCGCCGTTCGCCGCGCACATGCTGCAGAGCGATTGAATCCGGCAGCGGCTGCAAATCGTCGCCTGCTTGCGTTCGCGGTTTCGAATCTCGAGAAGCGGACCTTCCCAGCCTTGCATGAAACTTCCGTTTCGAACGTTGTAGCCTTCCTGGTGGGAAAGAACGCAGATGCTCATCTTGCCGGCCGGGTCCACGGCGCAGCCTCTGTGGCCGCCACCGCATCCGTAAACCTTGGATCCCAGCTGCTTCGTGCCGGTGGGAGATGAAAGGTCGTATTCGGCAAGCCGCCGGTATTCCTTTTCGCGCCGGGGATCGAGAAATTCGAGCGCCACTGCGTCTTCCGGCGACAGCCGGACAGCCAGCGGGCTTTGCGAGCAGTCGATGCGCGGATTCACCAGCGGATCGAACTTGAATTCGACCTGAAATTCTTCTTCCGCCAGCCTCTGCATCTCATAGACCTCGTGCTTGTTGATCGTGGTCGGCACGGTTTTCAGCTTCAGAGGCAGTCCCCGATCCAGAAGCAGGCGGATTCCCCGCATGCAGCGGTCGTACGAGCCCGGCACCTGAGTCAGCGTTTCGTAGGTTTGCCGCGTCGCGCCGTAGAGTGTGATCTCGATGGCAAGGGGGCGCCAATCCGCAAGATAGTCGGCGATTCGCGGTGTGATCAGCGTGCCGTTGGTGAAGAGCGTGATCAGGAAGCCGCGCTTCTTCGCTTCCGTGTAGATGTCGAGGAAATCCTTGCGCCCGAAGATCTCGCCGCCCGTGTACAGAATCCAGAGGCAGCCCGCGTCCATGAGTTCATCGAGCAGCCGGCAATGCTCTTCGAACGTCAGCTCCTGCGCGCGCGCGCCGGCATCGTTCATCGGCAGATTGTTGTAGCAATGGAGGCATGCGAGCGGACACCGCCGCGTCACCTCGATCGACACCTCGACCGGCGCACGCCGCCCAAAGTGACGCTCGTGAATCGCGCGGCTGAAAGTGCTGTAGGTTGCGTCGTTCATCCCAAGCCCCGGCTGCCCCAGCCGTGGAAATCCCCGTTCGACTACTCTTTCTCGATGAGCCCCGCCTCCGTGAGTTCCGCAAGGAATTTCAGTGTGTCCGCTATCGCGTCTTCGGAAGAAAGGCCGTATTCCGACTGGAGATGCGCGGCCAAATCAGCGGCGCTTCGGTTGCGTTCGATCAGCGACCAGAGCCGTGTGCCGGTTTCGTTGAACGTATAGATCGAATCCATGTCTGCGGCGCCGCGCCGGATGGGAACCACAATCGCCTCATCCGCCACCACGCGGGACACCACATTCCGGTTCCGCTGAATTCCCCCGCCTAGATCTTCCCTAACAACGGACATGCTCTCTCCCCCCAAACGCATGCATGCGTCACACAACTTCATCATCTAGAAATCGAACGACTTATGGTGTTGCTCGCTATTAGAAGCAGCCCCCGTTCCATCTAAGTTATTCAGGGGTCGAAACGGGCACAACAGCAAAGTGGCCAAAGGATGCCAAAGCGTCACTCCCATTGACGGAAACGGAGCATATGGGCATTAATGGGGTGATTAGCTGCTTCTTTGACAAAGCAGATGGTTGGGGAACCGGGACTACAAAGCTACTCGGTGACTAGCGCGTGGCGAGCAAGGTGGCGGGCGGCCAGACTCAGTGGTGCGCGCCGCCAGTGAGTTCGCGGACGATATCGCCCACGAAGCCTTTGGCGTCTCCGAAGAGCATCAGGGTGCGGTCGAGGTAGTAGAGCGGGTTGTCGATTCCGGCGAAGCCGGGATTCATGCTGCGCTTGATCACCATCACGGTGCGAGCCTTGTCCACGTCCAGGATCGGCATTCCGTAAATGGGGCTGTTCGTGTCGGTCCGCGCGGCAGGATTGGTCACGTCGTTCGCGCCGATAATCAGCGCAACGTCCGTCTGCGGCAGGTCCGAATTGATCTGGTCCATCTCCAGCAGCCGGTCATAGGGAATATCGGCCTCGGCCAGCAGGACGTTCATGTGTCCGGGCATTCGGCCCGCCACGGGGTGGATACCAAATTTCACGTCCACGCCCTTCTTGGTCAAAACGTCATAGAGCTCGCGCACTTTGTGCTGCGCCTGGGCCACCGCCATGCCGTAGCCCGGCACGATGACCACGCTGCTGGCCGCGCCGAGGATTGCCGCCGCTTCCTCCGCCGTTGCGCTGCGAACCGTTCGCGCCTCGCCCGCCGCTGCGGCCGTAGTCTGCACCTGCCCAAACGCCCCAAACAGCACGTTGGTGAACGACCGGTTCATCGCTTTGCACATGATCACGGAAAGAATGAAGCCGGATGACCCGTCGAGCGCGCCGGCGACGATCAGGAGTTTGCTATTCAGAACGAATCCCATCGCGGCGGCCGAGAGCCCAGCGTAGGAATTCAAAAGGGAAATCACCGTCGGCATATCCGCGCCGCCGATGGGGATGATCAGCATCACGCCGAAAACAAGCGCGACCCCAATCATGACCAGAAACAGCACTGGATGCGCTGGATTCAGCACCAGCAGAACGCCGAGAGCGATCGCCACCGCCAGGATTGCAAGGTTGGCGATGTTCTGTCCCCGGTACGTAACCGGGCGCTGAGGGATGAAACTAAGCTCCTGCAACTTCCCCGCCGCGATCAAGCTGCCGGTAACCGTCAGCCCTCCGAGAATCACTTCCAGCGACAACACGGCCATCGTGAACTTGGGCACGTTTGGCGATCGCAGGAAGAATTCCGCGGTTCCGACGAGCGTCACGCAGCACGCCCCGAACGCGTGGCTGACCGCGGTCCGCTGCGGCACGGCCGTCATCTGCACGAGGCCGAGAGGGATTCCAATGGCGGCGCCGATCGCGAGGGCAACGATCACCCAGTGCAGGTCGATGATGCCCTTTTCGAAGAGCGTTCCGCCGACAGCCAGCACCATGCCCGCCTCGCCGGCCAGAACTCCGCGCCGCGCGGTCGTTGGTGCGCTCAGCCACATCAGCGACAACACAAAAAGCGCGGTCGCGATCAGGTAGCAGATTTCGATGAGGAAGCTCGCCGGAAGCGTCATGTTCACTGTTTCTGCGGCTTGGTGGATTTGAACATCTTCAGCATGCGGTCAGTGATCAGGAAGCCGCCAACGATGTTGCTGGTCGCCGCCACGATCGCCGCCATACCGAGCCAGAAGGCAAGCTTGCTCTCATGCCGGCCCGCGAGCAGGATCGCGCCGACCACTGCGATCGCGTCGAGCGCGTTGGTCAGCGACATCAGCGGCGTGTGAAGCAGCGGCGATACCCGCTTGATCACCTCGAATCCAATGAAGCCCGCCAGCATGAATACGAACAGACTATTGATGAGGACATCCGACGACATATTGCCGTCTCCTTATGCGCTACCCTGAGCCGCCAGGGCCGGCATGGAATAGAACTCTCGCGTCCTGGCGTTCACCAGTTCTCCGCCGCGCGTCAGCAGCGTTTCGCGAATGATCTCGTCGCTGAGATTGAGGTTCAGCTTGCCATCCTTGACCATGTTCAGCAGAAAGGCCGTGAGATTCCGCGCGTACATCTGGCTTGCGTGGTACGGCACGGTGCTCGCAAGGTTGATCCGGCCGATGATCGTCACACCGCTGTCGACAATCGTCTCGCCTGAGCGCGTGAGCTCGCAGTTCCCTCCCCGCTCGGAGGCCAAATCGACGACCACGGAGCCGGGGACCATTCCCCGAACCATCTCGGCAGTCACGAGCGTCGGTGCTTTTTTGCCGGGTATCACGGCCGTCGTGATCACCACGTCGCTCTCCGCCACGACCTTCCCCAACAACTCCCGTTGGCGCGCGTAAAAGGCGTCATTTTGCGCGGTCGCATATCCGCGCGCGTCCTGCGCATCCTTCGCTTCGACCGCAAGTTCGACGAATCGTGCCCCCAGGCTCTGCACCTGCTCCTTCACCACGGGCCGGAGATCGTACGCGGAGACAACCGCGCCCAGCCGCCGCGCCGTCGCGATGGCCTGAAGCCCTGCCACGCCGACTCCGAGGATGAGCACGCGCGCCGGAGTGATCGTGCCCGCCGCGGTCGTAAGCATCGGGAAAAATCGAGGGAGCGTGTCCGCCGCGATCAGCACGGCCTTGTAGCCGCAAGCGGTCGCCATCGACGAAAGCGCATCCATGCTCTGCGCGCGCGTGGTGCGCGGCATCATTTCGACCGCGAAGGACGTCACGCCCGTACCCGCAATCTCCTGCATGATCTCGCGCGATCCGAGCGGCCGCAGAAAGCCCATCAACACTTGATCGCGCCGCATCAGCGCGACATCGGCCTTGCCAGTCTTGTCGTTCGAGCCATAACACAGCACTTGCACAACTACGTCCGCTGCGCTGAACACCGCAGCCCGGTCCGCAGCAACTTTCCCGCCCTTCTCCACGTAGGCGGCGTCCGGATAACCGGCTTCGACACCCGCGCCCTTCTCGATGATGACTTCAACGCCCGCCTTAGCGAGGTTCGGGATCACCGACGGAACCAGCGCCACGCGCCGCTCGCCCGGAAAGGTTTCCTTGGGTACGCCGACGATCACTGCCTTCTCCTCCGAATTCGTGCGCTGATCTCAGCGGCACATTTCACGCGTCTTCAACCGCGCGGTGCTCCTGCCGCAGACGCGTTCACGAAGCGCCTTATTCTATACAAGTCGGGGAATAATTCCACCGAAGATATCGGAATCAGGCTCGCACGTTCGCAGGTCGTCCGTCTGGAGGCACGTGCTTGAGCCTGCACCGTTCGGGTGGATAATGGACGCGACCGTGATACCGTCGCGCATTGCAGGGTGCGATCCGTGAGCTTTCGCCTAGTCGTGCTAGCGGCGGCGTTTCTGCTGCTGGCCGCACAAATGCCTCAACAGGGCATCATCGATATGGATGGCCAGAGTTTCGCCCCGCCCGACCCGCGTGAGAAAGCCGAGTGGACCTTCGCGCGCCTCCGCTACGATCTCGGGGACGAATTCGGGTATGGACGCTTCGGCTTCCAGCGCTGGGCCGCGGATTGGCCGAAGGCAGATCGCCAGTTCATCCGCGGGGTGCGCCGCCTCACGCGAGTTCAGACTCGCTCAACCGAGCAGGTGGTGGACGCCAACAGCGACGATTTGTACAACTGGCCGTGGATTTACGTGGAAGACGCGGGAGGATGGACTCTCTCGCGCTCACAGGCCGCTCGATTGCGCGAATACCTGCTGCGGGGCGGCTTCATGATGGTCGATGACTCCCACGGCGACTCCGAGTGGCAAGTCATGTCGGCAGGCATGCGCATGATCCTTCCAGACCGCCCCATTGAAGATCTGGCGGACCAGGATGAAATACTCCACGTCGCATACGACCTTAACGACCGGGTCCAGGTGCCGGGAACGCGGTTTATCTGGGGGCGCTGGCGGTACACCGCCGACAGCACAAAACCACGATGGAGCGCCATACGGGACGATAAGGGGCGCATCGTCGTCGCGATCTGCCACAACTCCGATGTGGGAGACGCATGGGAGTGGGCTGATAGTGCCGAATACCCCGAGCACGCGGCGTCGGTCGCCTACCGCACCGGAGTCAACTACATCATTTATGGGATGACGCACTGATCGGGATGAAATCCCGCTTGGCGTTTCTGCGTTAGAAGACCGCTACTACTGCGATTGCGCTCCGCCACCCGGCGCATCGACGCTGTCGCCGATCGCGTCACCACTTACCACCAGCTCGACGCGGCGGTTCTGCTGGCGTCCCTCGGGCGTGTCGTTTGAAGCGACCGGTTTCGTCTTGCCGAACCCCCGGGCGGTCACAGCCTTGGCCGGGACGAGCTGGTCCACCAGATAGTCCCGCACCATTCCGGCGCGCTGCTCTGAGAGGCGCTGATTGAAGTCGTCGCCGCCCACGCTGTCCGTGTGACCTTCCACCTGAATCTTCAATCCCGGATACGCGAGCAGGATGCCTGAGATCTTCGCGAGCTTCTCGCGCGCGCCCGCCTTGAGCGTGTAGCTGCCCGTGTCGAAGAGCACGTCGGACATATTCACGATGAGTCCGCGAACCGTGTCATGCGTCTGCAGGATATTGCTCAGCTGCGCCAGAAGCTGCTTGCGCAGCTCGCCTTTTTCGGCTTCCGCCTGAGCGGCTGCTTGCCTCGCCTTTGCCGCTTCGGCTTCCGCCTGGGCCTGCTGTTGGGCGGCTTGTTGCGCCATTCTTTGCGCTTCCTGCTGCTGGGCGAGACCTGCGGCACGGGCCTTTTCAGTTTCAGCCTCGGCGGCAGCTTGTTGCTGCGCGGCGAGCTGCGCGGCTTTCTCCGCTTCCTGCTGTTGCGCTTGTGCTGCGGCACGAGCGGCTTCGGCTTCCGCCTTGTCGCGCGCGGCCTTCTCTTGAGCCAGCTGCGCTTCGAGCTTCGCCTTCTGTGCTTCCTCGGCCTGTTGCCTGGCGAGCGCTTCACGCGCTGCGGCGGCTTTTCGTTCGGCGTCCTGACGCTCGTCGTCCAGCCGCTTCGTGGTGATCGAGAGTGCGTCCTGGGCCGTCTGCACGGCTTCGCGCGCCGTCATGTCCACAGACTTGCGATCGGCCTTGCGCTTCTGAGCGTCCTCGGCCTGCTGGAGATACTGTTGCGCTTTCTGGAAGCTTGGACCAGCGTACTTTTCCGAACCCGCCGCCTGTGCAATCTGCACGGCGTTGCGGGCTTCATAAAGGCTGAGCGGGACACGCGGATCGAGGCGCGTGACGTCGCTGCCCGTGGTGATCGTCGCATACTGGCCGCGTTGCAGCAGGTCGAATTTCGCATCCACCTCTTCCACACTGCCTTCCGTATCCGGCCGGACCACGTTCTCGAGCACCACAACGTCGCTCGGCTGCGTCACCGCGAAATAGGGCTCCGCCGTCACGATCATGGCAAACGCCTGAAACGCCGCGGCGCCGTCCACCTTGGCCTTCATGCCGTTGAGCTGCAGCTCACCCAGATTCGAGGCGCGGCCTTCGGGAGTGATCGCCCACAGCACGTATGTCAGGAATTGCGGGCCGTACTGCGTAGCGGGCAGGAGCTTGTCAAATTTCGCGGAAATGCTGACGACACCCTTCTTGCCTTGCACCTGCGCGTCGCCTTTCGCGAACGGCATGAGGATCGTGCCTTTGAAATCCACGGGCGTCGAACCCTTTGCATGGCTGTAGTTGATTGCCTTGGTCGTCCTTGCGACTACGGTGACGCGATACAGCGGGCTCGATTGGCCCGACGCGCCGGACTGGTTCGCCTGTGTGGCTTGGACTTGCGTATCGGGCGTCGGCTGCTGAGCCTGGGCGTACAACCGGCCCGGGGCCAGAACGGCGGCCATCAATCCACTCAGCGAAAATGCCAGACACAAGGTCTTGCTGCGGCTACTCATGCGAATTCCCCTTTTCGGTGCAATCCCCTAGCTCTTGAGTTCAAGCCTAGCAGCAGCGTGGGCGGCCATCACGAGCAGCTGGCGACCCTGTGCCCAATTTGGTAGCTATTGTTGGGGTGTTCCGTGCGTGCGGCGCGCGCGGGCAGTTAGTGCGCGCGTTCGAGAACTAGTTTCTGCACGCGCCAGTTCAGAAGCTCGGCGACGTACAGCTCGTTTTCCGACGGGCAGGCAATTTCGTGAATCCAGCCGAATTGCTTAGGCTGCTTCCCCGATTCGCCGAGTACGCCGAGCACTTTTCCGTCGAGGCTCAGCTTGTAGATTCGTCCCGGGTACGCATCCGAGCTGTAGAGCACCTGCTTCGGCCCCGGCGTGATGCAGATCGCCCAAGGCGCGCCCGGCGCCATCGTCCCTGTCGTCGCGGCCGGCTTGGGACCGATCGCCGGACGCGCGTCCGCTGGGACCGGCACATCGATCGTCATCTGCCGGAGGAATTTGCCCTCGCCGTCGAAGACTTGAATCCGCCGGTTACCGCGGTCCGCCACATAGACGTTTCCTTGCGCATCGACCGCGATGCTGTGCGGCGTATTGAATTGTCCGGGCCCATCGCCGGGCTCGCCCCACGACTTGAGCCAGTTCCCATTCTTATCGACCTTCGCGACGCGCGAATTGACGTAGCCGTCGCTGATGTACGCGTTGCCGGCCGCGTCCCACGCAACGTCGGTCACTTGGCGGAACATCCCATCGACGGGCGGCAGCGGCGGGCGCACGTGCTTCAGCGGGCCGGTTCCTTCATCCGACCCCTCCTGCTTGCGCCCGAAGACCATCACCACGCGGCCCGCAGGATTGAACTTGATGACCATGTCGGAACCCTTGTCAGTCACCCATATATTGTCCTCGGGATCAACCTTCACAGTGTGCGCGAACGACCAGGCGTACAGGTTGTGTCCGATCTCGCGCAGGAAGCGGCCATCCGCGCCAAATTCGAGAAGCTGGGCAGCGCTAGCGCCATACGCCGGCCCCGTCGTATTGCCACGCGAAAATACGAAGACATGCCCCTTCGAATTCACGGCCACGCCCGCGACTTCTCCGAAGTACAGATCGGGCGGCATCTTCAGAAAGTCCGGAACTGAGCGATACGGTATCTGCGGCACCGCTTGTTGCTGCGCTCGGGCACTCAAGGTGAAAAGGAAAACGAGGAATGCTAAGGCGCAACGTCGCATGAAGCCTCCCATCGAAACCGCAGGCGCGGTGACTTTCGCGCTCGCAAGGGTATAATATGCGGCGCTCTGCTGAAAAGCTGTCCGGCATTCGCGCGGCCCGCACGACGAGCGGCCGCTGCAAATCAAGAGAGGATCGCATGGCCGAAACTCGAAGCGAACGAGTCGTGAAACGATTCTTCAAGACGCTCAACACCGGAAATCTCGAGCGCTTGCGTGCGCTCTTTCACGAACAGGCGACCTGGACGATCATGGGAACCGGAATGCCAGGCGCAAGCGAAATGAAGGGTCGCCACGCGATTATCGACGAGTTTCTCGGGCCGGTGCGCGGCATGTTCGTTCCCGGAGATCCGAAGATTCACATCGACCGCGTGATTTCCAAGGGGCCTGTCGTGGCGGTGGAGGCGCGGGGCCTTGGACGCTTAACGAACGGCAAGGAATACAACAATCGCTACGCGTTTATGATCGAAGTCAAGGGCGACAAGGTTTTTGCTTTGAAGGAGTACATGGACAGCTACCACGTGAGCACGCTTTCGTAGCAGCTGTCGGGCCGCCGCTCTGCGAAGGTCAAGCGCCGCCGTTCACCGTAGTCCCGCCATCAATCCGCAAAATCGCCGCCGAAATATACGCAGCCTCAGCCGACGCCAGAAAGACCGCCGCGGACGCAATGTCCTCCGGCGTCCCATTCCGCCCCAGCGGACACCTCTGCCGCCGCGATTCGTAGAGCGCGTCGTCGTTGTTGTTCATAGCGCGGGCACCCGGCGTCGGCACCGTCCCCGGGCATACGGCGTTGACACGAATCTTGCGCGGGCCGAATTCAACGGCCAGTGAACGCGTCAAGGACGATACCCCACCCTTGATCGCCGAATAGACGGTCGAGCGGGGCACACCAAGCTCCGCTGCGGGCGACGTGTTGTTGATGATCACGCCTCCTCTTTCCGGATCCATGTGCCTCAAGGCAGCCTGCGCCGTCCAGATCAGCGACTTCAGACCGACGTCGATCATGCGCGAGACGGTTTCCTCGCGGATTTCCGCGACCGGCTCGCGGCGGAACACGATCGCGTTGTTGGCCACTATATCGAGGCGGCCAAATTCCGAGACGAGTTGATCCACGGCGCGAAGCACGTCCTCGCGCCGGCTGACGTCGATGGGGAAAGCGCGCGCCGTGCCGGAGCTTGTTTCGATTTCGCCGACGGTCGCTTTGGCGGTAGCCCCGTCGATGTCCGCGACACCTACAATCGCGCCTTCTGACGCAAATGCGAGCGCCATGGCGCGTCCGATACCGCGCCCAGCTCCCGTGACGAACGCAACCTGCCCATTGAGACGCGACATCGTTTCGCTCCCTAAGTGAAGTTAAGACCGAATGGAGGCGGCTGAAGCGGCGGCCTTCGTTCCTTCGGAGGTGGTGACTGGTGATTGGCCTTCCTTAATAAGGTCGGCGCCCTTTTCGGCAATCATGAACACAGCCGGTGCCGGACCCGAGGAGGGCAGCGCCGGCATGATCGAAGCGTCGATCACGCGCAGCGATTCGACGCCTCGAACGCGCAGCCGCTCATCCACCACGGACATGGCATCCTGCCCCATTTTGCATGTGCCGCTCGGGTGGCAAAAGGTGATGGCCGTGTTATGCAGGAAGTCGCGAAGGTCTTTGTCGGTCCGGCAGGCGTCGCCTGGTGAGTCCTCGCCCAGGATAAGAGACTTGATCGGCTCGGTCTGAAAGATGCGCCGCACAATCTTCACTCCGGCGAGCAATCCCTCCTCGTCACTTGCCACGGACAAGTAATTCGCATTCATGGCAGGGGCTTGCCGAGGATCGGCGGACTTTAGAAGCAGCCGTCCTCGAGACTTGGGGCGCACGTAAGCAACGCCGCCTGTGATTCTCGGCACGGGATCCGCGCTAATCCTTGCGCTCTTGTCGTAGACATAGCTCATCGGGCGAAAAACGATTTGCAGGTCGGGACAAGGAGCGTCCGGCAACGCGCGCGCCAGGGCAGTGGCCTGAGACGCCCCGTTGGTCAGCGGCCCCCGCTTCGCGAGATAGTAACTGATGGCGTGCCCGATCACCCGCAGCCCGCTCAGTTGCCGGTTGAGCGAATTCTCCGGCGCGGTTCTGCAAGTACAGGTGGCGTACACGTGATCGTGGAGATTCTCCCCCACGCCGGGCACGTCCACCACAACCGGAATTCCATGCTCCTGCAAATGCCTGCCCGGCCCTATGCCGGAGAGCATGAGAATTTGAGGAGAGCCGATCGCGCCCGTCGCGAGAATCACCTCGCGCGTCGCGAGTGCTTTTTGGATCGTGTCGTTTCGTTCGTATTCAACCCCGGTCGCCTTGCGTCCTTGCATCAGCACGCGCCGAGCGAACGCCGAAGTCTCCACCACGAGATTCCGCCGGCTCCTGACCGGACGAAGGTACGCCTCAACCGACGATTGGCGCACTCCCTTCCGGACCGAGTTGGGCATAAGGCTGATGCCCTCGGAAGAGGCTCCGTTCAGATCGTCGTTCGCCGGCAGGCCCGCACGCACGCCTGCCTCGATAAACGCCCGCGTGATGGGATGTACGTACGTGGGATAGTTCACCGCAACCATGCCCGCGCCGCTGCGGGATTCGCCGCGCGCGTATTCGCGCCGCTCCATCTTTTGAAAATATGGCTGCACGTCGGACCAGCCCCAGCCGACGTTGCCGAGCCGCCTCCACCCATCGTAATCCTCGGCATGACCGCGAACGTAGGCACTGCCATTAATCGAGCTCGACCCGCCCAGAACTCTTCCTCGCGGCCAAAAGACGGCCCGATTGTTGAGCTGGGCTTCAGGCTCCGTGTAGTAGCCCCAATTCAGAATGGGATGGGTGAAAAGCTTGCCCATGGCAAGCGGCATCTTGATCCACGGGCTGGTCGGCTCCGGCCCAGCTTCGAGCATAAGGACGCGAACGGCAGGGTCTTCCGTCAAGCGATTGGCGAGAACGCACGCGGCGGTTCCGCCGCCGACGATGATGTAGTCGAAGCTTCGAAGATCAGGCATGAGCGGATACTAATCCGTGGAGAAGCGCCAATTATGCGTGTCGCGCACAACGCGTCCCACCGGATCGTTGAAATGGACGGCGAACATGCGCGTCGCGCTGCCTCCATAACGCGCGAGGAATTCCCGGCGCGTCTTGCGCGACATGTCCTTGTCGACGCAGCCGATCGAACAGATATCCGGCTCCACAATCTGGATCGGATTGTGAAACACGTCGCCGGTGATGATAGCTTCCTGCCCTCGCGAGGCGATGTGCAGGCTGACGTGTCCCGGTGTGTGCCCGTGCGACGGCTCGAGCCAAAGCTCGTCCGTTAATCGATGGTTGGTCTCCACCAGATCGGCCAGCCCCGCATCCAGGATCGGCTGAACCGAATCCAGGATGTGCCGCACGTCGAGCGTCTTGTCTCTCAGAACCGTTTCGCACCATTCCCATTCGCGGCGCCCGAAAAGGTATCGCGCTTTCGGAAAAGTGGGTACCCATTTCCCGTTCACCAGCCGCGTATTCCAGCCGACGTGGTCGAAATGCAAGTGCGTGCAGAGGACGGTGTCAATTGTCTCGGGCGGGAAGCCTGCCGCCTTCATGTCTTCCAGAAACGCGGTCTGAAGATCGGTGCAATGGGGGATTTCGCGCGGCTTGTCGTTTCCCACGCAGGTATCGACGACGATCCGCCGGCCGCCCGCTTCTACCACAAACGCCTGCACCGCCAGTATGATTTGTCCCTCGGGCGTGATGAAGCGCGGCACCAGCCAATCATATTTCTTGTAGAGTTCGGAAGTCTCCGCAGGAAATAGCGGCGCCCAGGGAATCCGCTCCGCCGATTCCATCACGCTGGTGATTTTGACGTCGCCGACACTCCATCGTCCGATTCGCGACTCGCCCTTCTGATAGCTCTTCAGGGGTTCAGAACCTGCCGGCCCCTTCCGAAGCGCCGACTCTCCTCCGGAGTGTCCCACGGCATGACCCGGCGTTGCTCCAGCCGCGTGAAGCGCGTTGCCCAACTTTTTGGTTGGATCCATTCGCCCGCTCCTTAACCATCGGGGTGCTGCGGTTGTCCCCATGTATCACGCATTTGCGCTTCGGTGCAAGCCGCACGCGCGAACCGGCGCGAAACGAAATCGTCTGATAGTCACGGGATACTGGTGGATTGACCCGATTCGCGCCTGCGTTACTTCCGGAAAAGAAACGTCAGCAAAAAGATCGCCAACTTGAAATTCAAGAGCTTGAGGGCGTTCCGCGCCTCCTGCGGAGTCAGCTTCGCGGTCAGCGGCATCGAGCCGAAAACTTTCCCCTTCATCACCAGCTTGCCGCCCTCTTGTTCGAGCGACGTAATCTGCATCAGCTCGTTGTTGTCTGGTCCGTAGATCTTCATCATCGCTGCTGGCCGATCTTGTCGAAATTGATCTTCAGGTCCTCGCACATCTTCATCGCCGTGGCGCGGCCCGCCCCAAAAACACCTCCTCCCGGGTGCTGGAACGGCCCGACCAGATAGAGCCTCTCCACTCCCGGCACCGTGTTCTGGCCGAGATCGGGCGTCGGCCGGTGCGCGCCGGATTGATAGAGGTACGGCGCGGCGCCGTGTAAGTCACCCCTCTGAAAGCTCTCGGAGCAGCGTTCGAGGTCCAAGGGACTGTCGCAGACGTATGCGATGATGTTATGTGGAGTTAGATTTTCGACGAACTCCGACGTCCGAGCGATCATTGTCCGAGCGAATGCGTCCTTTGCCTTGTCCCAGTAGTCGGGTCCTCCATCGGGATGCGAGTAGGGAACGTAGTCCCAGAGATGGAAAGTGGCTCTGCCGGGAGGACAGCGCGTGGCGTCGAAATTCGAAGGGCAAGCAACTCCCAGCAATGCGGTGTCCGGAATGCGGCCGTAACGCAGCGCGTCGAAGTATTGCCGCAGAACGGTCATGCTCGAAGGCACCAGGTCCGTGAAGTAGGCCTTGCTCACGTGCGGCCCGGCTTTGAATCGCAGAGGTTCGTTCAAGGCGCCGTGAACCGTGAAGCACGAATTCGCCGAGAGCTCGACGTGCTCCGCGTTGCGCGTGACCCTCGCGTCAAGTCCGGGGACATATCGCCCGAGGAAATGGGGATGGAGGGAACCGATGACGGCGCCCTTGGCGGCGTATTCGGTACCATCCGCGGTTCGAACACCGGAGGCGCGGCCGCCCTTCACAACCACCGTCTCGACCGGCGTATTGTTGAGAACCTTCCCGCCGTGGTCCTCGATGCAGCGGACGAGTGAAGCGGTGAGCGCTCCGCTGCCGCCCACGGCCACTCCGATGCCGTAGGTTTCCATGAAGCCGAGGAAGACGAATATGCCGAGCCCGGTCCCCTTCTCTTCCGGGCCGGTCAGGTTTTCGGAGACCATGCGCACCAAAAACAGGCGCACTTTCTCGTTCTCGAAATTCTCCATAATGATGTCGTAGGGACTTTTCTGCATCAGGGCAAACAGCTCGCGGCCTTCGGGACTTTGATCGAGCATCGCGAGCATGGCACCCATCGGCGGCGGCGGGGTGTAGAACGACGCCGAGATCATGGGAAGGTACTTCATCGAGGTCTCGGCGAACTTCAGGTAGGTGTCCGCGTCCTTCTTCGAGAACCTGGCGATTTCCTGGTAGTTCTTTTGGCGATCGCGATGCAGGCCGATCGTCGAGCCGTCGTCGAAAACAACCATGAACGGGATTTCCGGGTAGACGTATTTCAGCCCATAGCGCGAGAGCAGCTTCAGCTCATCATTCTTTATGAGCGGATTGGCCTGAATGAAGATGTGGCCCGTGCTGAACCGGTCATGCAGGAATCCGGGGCCGGTAAGCTCCGCCGTGACGACGCCGCCTCCAAACCACGCGTTCCGCTCGAGCACGAGCACGCTTTTGCCCGCAGCTGCCAGATACGCGGCAGCGACCAACCCATTGTGTCCCGACCCGATCGTTACAATGTCGTAGTTTGTAGGCATGTTTGGACCCTTGGCCGTAACGCCGATGATTTCGCCAAATTAGACTTCCGCAGCTGATTGCGGCACGCGAGCATAGTACGCGACCGCCCTCAAGGCAACTGTCCGCGAAATCACGCCGAGACGCCGGCGGCATGCGACGAACGCAGCATCTGGCGCGAGCTTGCGCCTCCCCCGTGACACCGCAAAACGCTTCGCCCCTGCAAAAGCGCGGCGAACCAAGGTAAACTAACTGGATTCCGGAGGAAGCGTGTCGCAGACAGGTCCATTGCGTGTCGGATTGATCGGCTGGCGAGGTATGGTCGGCAGCGTTCTCCTGCAAAGAATGCGGGAGGAGGGCGATTTCGCGCGCCTGGAGCCTGTCTTCTTCTCCACCTCAAATATCGGCGGCTCGGCGCCCAAAGAGGCTGGCGGCGCGCCGCTCAAAGACGCCAAGAATCTGCGTGACCTCTCTGCGTGCGACGTCCTGATCAGTTGCCAGGGCGGCGAATACACCACGGAAATTTACGCGCCCCTGCGCAAGAGTGGCTGGAAGGGATACTGGATCGACGCCGCCTCCGCGCTGCGCATGAGCGACGATGCGGTCATCATCCTCGATCCCGTCAACGCGGATGTGATTAAGGACGGCCTTGCGCGCGGCCTGCGCGCTTTTGCCGGCGGAAACTGCACCGTCAGCCTGATGCTCATGGGCGTCGGCGGTCTGTTCAAGGCGGGCCTGGTCGAGTGGATGACGACCATGACCTATCAGGCCGCCTCCGGCGCCGGCGCCGCCAAAATGCTCGAGCTGGTGAAACAGATGGAATGCCTCACCGATCCCACTCGCGCGACACCGTCGGAGAACGCGCTCGATGTCGATCGGATGGTGATCGGAGCCCAGCGCGCCGGTTCGCTGCCGGCTGCGGAATTCGGCGTGCCGCTCGCTGGCAGCCTGATCCCGTGGATCGACAAAGACATGCCCGGCGGCCAGACCAAGGAAGAATGGAAGGGCATGGCCGAGGCAAACAAGATCCTGGGCCTCAATCCGCCGATTCCGATCGACGGCATCTGCGTCCGCATCGGCACGATGCGGTGTCACAGCCAGGCGCTCACGATCAAGCTCAAGAAGGATGTCCCGCTCGCCGAGATCGAGGGAATTTTGGCCGGCGCGAACCCCTGGGTGCGCGTGATCCCCAATACAAAAGAGTCCACTTTGCGCTGCCTCACGCCCACGGCCGTTTCCGGCACGTTGAACGTGCCCGTTGGCCGTCTTCACAAGCTGAATCTCGGAACTGAGTTTCTCGGCGCCTTCACCGTCGGCGACCAGCTTCTCTGGGGCGCCGCCGAACCCCTTCGCCGCATGCTCGGGATGCTGCACGATCATCTCGGGAAGTAGCGCTCCCCCGAGGTGTATAATCCGGCGGTTGCCCGGCGAGTGAAACTATCGGGGCCGGACCTGCGTATAAGCACCAAGGAGGAATCCATGCACCGAAAGATTTATCTGGTTCTGTTTGCGGTGGTCGTGATGGCATTGCCCGGCCTCGCGCAGACCTCGAAACTGAACGGCACCTGGAAGCTGAACAATTCCAAGAGCAACTTCGGCCAGTTCCCGCCGCCCTCGAGCGAGACCGACACGATCACCGTCAAGGGCAACGAGTTCAAGCAGGAGTACACCAGCGCTAGCGCCCGTGGCGAACAGAAGGGCATGCGCTCGTGCACGGTCGATGGCAAGGAAGTGAATCTGACTCCCGACGACGCGCGCGTTCAGCTGGGCACGATCAAGCTGTCGAAGATGCAGTGCTCGTGGGAAGGAAACGCGGTCGTCTTCCTCGAAACTGCAAACTTCAACGGCGGCACGCTGACGGACAAGCTGACATTCTCGCCTTCGGACGACGGCAATACCATGACGATGGATTCGCACATCACGTCGGCAACGATGAACGGCGACCGGAAACTTGTGTACGACAAGGCGGATGCTTCGGCTGCTGCAGCGGTGGGCGCATCACCCGTGGCAGCAACACCGGGAGCAGCCGCGATGATCCACGCGGGTGGCGGCGATCCTCCGAACCTCAGCGGAACCTGGAAGCTGAACCTCACCAAAAGCAACTTTGGGCAGATGCCCGGCCCCGCCAGTCAAATCGATACGATCGCGGATAACGAGCCGTCGATCAAGATCGCGACCGACCAGAAGGGCGGCATGATGGGCGATATGAACATTTCGACTTCGCTCACCACCGACGGGAAGGAAACTACCTCAAAAGGCATGGGCGACAGCGAAGTGAAGAGCACCGCTCGTTGGGAAGGAAACTCTCTGGTCATCAATTCGAAGGTGGACTTTCAAGGCAGCCCGGTCACGATCAAGGACAGCTACACTCTCAGCGCTGATGGAAAGACGCTCACCGAGGTCACTCACGCCGAATCAACCATGGGTAACTTCGATACGACGAGCGTTTACGACAAGGAGTAGTTGAACTCGTCCAGAAGGGGCGTTCGATGCGGCCTGCATCGGGCGCCCCACTGGCGGCCGCGAGAATCACCGCCAGCTCTAGCCGGGCGCGTTTCCGGCGCGCGAATCCACCAACGCAAGAACTGCCCTTGATCTCTCCTTATTCCCCCACGCGAATGCCCGATTGAGGCCTGCCTTTCCTGCGTTCGATCCGGAATGCATGCGAAACGCCTATTCGCGGTGTACACTCGGGGCCGGCCTTCCGGGCAGAAAGCTCTGAGGCGGAGCAAGCTCGCACCACCATGGCCGTCACATCGCAAGCGCTCACCATCAGTGACGTAATCGACCAGCGGCGGATGAGCCGTTTTCAAATCTGGACCGTCGTGCTCTGCGGCGTGGTGCTCATTCTCGATGGCTTCGACGCGCAGACCGTCGGCTTTCTCGTGCCTTCCATCTCCCAAAGCACGGGGATTCCCGTCCACAGTTTCGGCCAGATTTTGTCGTCGAGCCTGGTAGGCCTTATGATCGCCGCCATGGCGACCGGTCCGATCGCCGATCGATGGGGCCGCAAATGGCCGATCGTGATCTCCGCGCTCAGCTTCGCGGTTTTTTCCGTGCTCACGGCACGCGCGACAACTTACAACGAGCTGCTCGCCTATCGGTTCCTCACCGGCCTCGGTCTCGGCGGCGCCATGCCCAACGTGGTCGCCTTGGCCTCGGAATATGTCCCTAAGCATCTGCTCTCCGCGGTAGTGACCGTGCTATTCACGGGCATGCCGCTCGGCGGGACGATTTGCGGCCTACTCAGCTCCGCCATGATCAAGACATGGGGCTGGCGATGGGTCTTCTATATCGGCGGCATCGTGCCCCTTGCGATCGCGCTCTTCTTGATTCTATTGCTCCCGGAATCGGTTCAATTTCTTGTCGTGCGAGGCAAGGACTCGCGGAAAGTCCGGAAACTTCTCTCGCACATCGCTCCGCAATTGGCGGCCGAAGGCGTCACTTTTCATCCGGCCGCGCGCGACGCGCTGCGTAAAGGCCTGCCCGTGAAGCACCTCTTTACCGAGGGCCGCGCCGCCGGCACGATCCTGCTCTGGATCCCCAATTTCATGAATCTTCTAATCCTCTACTTCATCAACGGCTGGCTGCCCGCGTTGCTGAAGGAATCGGGCATGTCCGCGTCGGCAGGCGCGACGGCGACCGCGTTCGTGAGCCTGGGCGGCATCTTTGCGTGTCTGGTGGAGGGATCGCTCATGAGTCTTTGCGGCTCCTACCTCATCCTGCTTATCGAGTTCGGATTCGCCACCCTATTCCTTGGCGCGCTGGCTTTCATCTCTCATTCCTTTCCGCTCGCCCTGGCGGTCACATTTGCCACTGGATTTCTCGTGATCGGAGCGCAGTCCGGATTGAACGCGCTGGCCGCGAAGTTTTATCCGACGTCCGTGCGATCCACCGGCGTCGGCTGGGCGCTGGGAGTCGGCCGGATCGGCTCGATCGTGGGACCGCTTTTGGGAGGAATGCTGCTCAAAATTGGATGGGAGCCGCGGCAAATCCTGATGTCCGGTGCTCTATCCGCCGTATGCGCGGGGCTCGCAATCGCGTTGAGCAAGAGTTTTCGAAAACATCCGACCGCATACGCCGCGGAACATATCTCGAGCAGCACGCATCTCGAGGAGGAAGTTCGAGCATGACTCCGCCGCCTCGCCCCGCATCCGTTGAGGAACTGAACGCGCGAAAAGCCTTCTACGATGAGATTGCGCGCCAGAATCTCGCGCCGCTCTGGGAACGCGTCGGCGGCCTTGTCACGCGCTCGCCGCAACCCGCCGCCCGCCCCGTGCACTGGAAATATTCGTCCGTGCGCCCTCATCTGCTCGCGGCGGGCGCGCTGCTTACCGCGAAGGAAGCGGAGCGGCGCGTGCTCATTCTGGCAAATCCCGGCCTGCCCGGACGGTCGCAGGTCACGGATTCCCTGTTCGCGGGGATACAGATTCTCTTGCCGGGCGAGCGGGCCCACGCGCATCGCCACACGGCGAGTGCGCTGCGCTTGTTTCTCGAAGGATCGGGCGCCTACACTGCCGTGAACGGCGAGCGCACCAACATGGAGCGCGGCGATTTCGTCATCACGCCCAGTTGGACCTGGCACGATCACGGCAACGACGGCCACGATCCGGTCATCTGGCTCGACGGGCTCGACGTGCCCATCGTCAATCTCTTCGATACGAGTTTTTCCGAAGGCAGCGAGGCAACGCAGATTCCCGTCTCGCATCCTCCGCACGATTGCGAGGCTCGCTACACCGGAGCGCTGCTTCCCGATGGCTGCAAGCCGGAATCGCTGTCGTCGCCGCTCTTGAACTATCGCTACGCGCGGGCGCGCGCGAGTCTCGCCGAAATGCATCGCAACGGCCCGATCGACGCGTGCCACGGCGTGAAGCTGCGCTACGCCAATCCGCTCACGGGCGGCTCGGTAATGCCCACGATGAGCGCCGCCGTCCAGCTCATCCCAGCGGGATTTCGCACCGCGCCCTATCGCTCCACCGACAGCACGGTCTTCGTCGTAGTCGAAGGCAGGGGGCAGAGCAAGATCGCCGACGCGTCGTTTGATTGGGCGGAGAACGACGTCTTCGTCGCGCCGAGCTGGTCGCTTCAGCAGCATCGAGCGGAGAGCGAAGCCGTCCTCTTCAGCTTCTCCGACCGCGCCGCCCAGGAAAAACTCGGCATCTGGCGCGAGCAGCGCGAGGCAAGCTCCTCGTAAAACGCTCGCAGCTTCCCCGCCGCAAATTGTCTTAGTTGGATTCCGGTTTTTCTTCGGCTTCGAGCCCGCCGCTGGCAACTAGGTCGCGCAACGCATCTTCGCCCGCGGCGCCACGCTGCGTGCCCGCGATATATCCGTCGCGGTCGATGACCACGTAGATCGGATAGACGGTGGCCTCGTACATGGCGGCGAGATTGGTGTCTTCCGTGAGGACGATCTTTGTGGTGCGCGGGTGCTGGTCGAGATACTTCTTCACCGTTTTCTTGGATTCGCCGACGTCCACGGCGAGCACCAGCAGCCCCTTGCTTGCAAAATCGCGATTGATCTTGTCGACGAAGGGGGCTTCGGTAGCGCAGTATTCGCACCACGTAGCCCAGAACTCCAGCAAAACCACCTTTCCTTTGGTCGAGTCGTTAGTGAACCTCTCGCCGTCCAGGGTCTTGGCATTGAAGTGCGGCGCGGCCTCCCGGGAGTCGATGGCTGCAAACACACTCACGGCCGCGAGTAGGAACGCGCACGGCAGGGCCCACCGTAGGATGTTCCGGGTCCTCATTGGCGATGTGGATATTACCAGAGCCGGTTAACTCGACGCAATCCATTGTACTCGTCCAGTAGATTAGTGACACTTTTTGGATTTGCGTTTAGCCCGCCAGCGAGCTACGAACTGTTGCGGAGTCTGGTATCCGAGCGCCTGGTGGGGGCGGACGGTGTTGTAGATGCGCTCCCAGCCGAGGAGTTCCTGATTTAAGGGAGCGACCTGCCAAGAGCAGGGAGTGACTTCGTAGAACTCCTCGGTGTGAGTAC
>JAIQEW010000017.1 GCA_020073605.1 Terriglobia bacterium | reverse complement strand
GTTGACCATCACCCCGCGGCCGCTCAGGATCGCGGCGCCCGCCACGCCGGTGCCGGTCCTGAACCGGACATCGCGGATCCAGTCGCCGATGTCCGACCAGGCGCGCGGGCGGAAGGTGTCGCCCTCGAGCATGTAGAGGGCCGCGGGCCGATGTAGAGCACCGGGGCGCCCACGCTGAGGATGTTGTAGATCTTGCACGGATGCACCAACCCGACGAACCCGTTGCCCATCACCACCACGTGCAGGTCCGCCGCCGACAACGACCCCGCGAGCTGGTCGAGCGGCTGATACGGCAGGCAAAGGATGTTCGAAAAGCTGAAACGCTGAAAAGCTGAAACGCTGAAATCTCCAGTGTCTGACGCTGCTTTCTCCTGACCGGAGGACGGAGGTCGGGGGACGGAGGACGGAGGACACGAGTCAGTGGGCAGTGGGATTTCTGCTTTCTGCTTTCTGCTTTGTGCTTTCTCCTGAATCTTCCTCCACTCGCTGCCGCCGCCGATGAAGCAAAAGGCGACGCCCGGGTCGTCCGCAAGCTCGCGTGCCGCCGCGAGCAGCGTATCGAGCGGATGCACGGGGCTGTGGTTGCCCGAATACATCACCACGAATTTGCCGTCCAGGCCATGCGCCTGACGGAATCGTTCCCGGCCTGCGGGATCGAACTTCACTTCGGTATCGTGGGACCAGGGCGGAAGGACGGCGATTTTCTCCGCCGGAATGCCTTTGGCCATGATCCGGTCGCGCATGAACCGATCCAGGGCGATGATCTTCTTTGCGCGCCGGAGACTGAACCGCGACAGGGAATCCAGGAGCCGGGCGGCCAGAGAGCCCGGCCGCAACCAGCCGGCGGCAATGGCCTCGTCCGGGTTAAAATCCATCACCCAGTAAAAGAAGGAGGCGCGCCAGAACCGAGCGAGCCACGCGCCGATGAAAGAGATGAGAGGAGGAGTCGTCAGCGCGACCACCCGGTCGTGCCTGGGGAGCCAGGCCAGGCGCGCGCAGCAACGGACGGCAAAACTGGCGAAGTCGGCCGCCCGCCGCCATTTGGCGTCTTTGCCAAAGCCGGTGCCGCCGACGCGATAGATGCGAATGCCGCGCCAGGTCTCGGATTTCGGGAACTGCGTCTCGGGATGATCGTAAGCCCGGCGACTGGTGACCACCGTGACTTGGTGGCCGTGCTCGACGAGTCGAACGGCAACCTCGGTGAGGTACTGCCCGGTCGCCATCACGTCCGGGTAAAAGGTTTGGTTGAGGAGGAGGAAGGTCAAAAGAAAATGCTGAAAAGCTGAAAAGCTGAAATCATGCTGGTGAGAACAGAAATTGGGATAGCAGAAAGCAGAAATGGGACAAGCGATGAGGGAAAAAGCAACTTGTGGCTAAACTGCCCCCTCCAACGAGCCGTCTTCTCGGGATTGAGCAGCTTCGCCGTCTCGGCCATGAAATGCACGCCCGCCAAGACGACGACCCGCGCGTCGGTCTTCGCCGCCTCGCGTGCGAGCGCCAGGCTGTCGCCGGTGATGTCGGCAACGCAGTGGAAGATCTCGGGCGTCTGGTAATTATGCGCGAGGAATCCCCTGTAACTCTCTGAACGCCTGTCCTCGTTTTTCGTTTCGGCATATATATCGTAATACGATATAATGGGATGGATGAAGAAACGGACGGCGCGGCAGATCGATTATCAGGCGCTCGCGGGTTTCCGGTACGAGATACGCCGCTACCTGCGTTTTGGCCAGCAAGCCGCTCGGGCGGCGGGCATCGACGCGCAGCAGTATCAGGCGCTTCTTGCGATCAAGGGCCTTCCCCGAAGCGAGAAAGCAACCGTCGGCGCATTGGCCGAGCAGATGCAGATCGAGCATCACAGCGCCGTCGAATTGAGCGGCCGCCTCGAGCGCCATGGATGGATTCGCCGTGCACGCAGCCGGGCGGACCGCCGCGAAGTCCTGCTGCATCTCACGCCCCGCGGCGAAAGGCTGCTGGAGAATCTTTCGCTGCTCCATCGCCGCGAGCTGCGGTCGGCTGGGCCGCGCTTGATTGAAGCGCTGGGGGCGGCGATTCATCGCCGCATTGTTGTCGCGGACTGATTCCAACCTGCAACTCCGAAAGGGAGCTTTCGTGGCATCGTCGGCAGAAATAGGAAAAGGAAAGCGGCCCGCGTCGCCGGCCGAATACCGCATTGAGTGGATTTCGCTTGTCGCGGCCGTCATCGGCGTTCTGGCCGGAATCATCGCTTATCTTCTCTACGATCTCATCGCGCTGTGTACCAACCTCGCCTACTACCACGTGTGGTCGATTCACTTTCGCAGCCCGGAAAACACGCCGTTCCACTATTGGATTCTCGTGATTCCTTTGATCGGCGGACTCTTCACCGCCTTCGCTGCGAAATACGGCTCACCGAAAATCAAAGGACACGGCATTCCTGAAACGATGGAGGCTGTGCTGACGAAGCGGAGCCGCATCAACGCCAAGGTTGCGATCCTAAAACCGATTTCGGCTGCGGTCTCGATCGGCACGGGAGGTCCGTTCGGCGCTGAAGGCCCGATCATCCAGACGGGCGGCGCGTTCGGCTCGCTCGTAGGCCAGCTGATTTCGACCACGGCCGCCGAGCGCAAGGTGCTGCTGGCGTCCGGCGCCGCCGCCGGAATGGCGGCGACGTTTAACACGCCGATCGCCGGCGTGATTCTGGCAATCGAGCTTTTGCTGTTTGAGTTTCGCGCGCGTTCCTTCATTCCTCTCGTGATTGCGAGCACGCTGGGAACGAGCACGCGCGTGATCCTTCTTGGCCAGCATTCGATGTTCTCGATTGGCGACGTGGATTTCGACGTCTTGCACGGGCTGCCGTACTACGTTCTGCTCGGAGTGATTTGCGGCGGGGCAGCCATCGGCCTGACGAAGCTGCTTTACTGGGTGGAGGATCAATTCGAGCGTCTTTCTCCCGTGATCCACGAATTCTGGCATCCGGTGATCGGCTCGTTCGCGGTGGGCATCATCGGCTTCTTTGTTCCGCGGATTCTGGGCGTCGGCTACGACACGATTTCGGACATCCTGCACGACAATCTCGCGCTCAAGATGGTGCTGCTGATCTTGATTTTCAAGTTTACGGCGCTTGTGATTTCGCTCGGTTCCGGAACTTCAGGCGGATTGCTGGCGCCGACGTTCATGTGGAGTGCCGCGCTCGGCAGCGTGTTCGCGATGGTCGTGGACCGCATTCACCCGGCGGCCCATCTTGCCCCGGCGGCGTACGCGCTTGTCGCCATGGCGGCCGTTTTTGGGACGGCCGCGCGCGCCACGTTTGCCCTCATCGTTTTCGCATTCGAGATCACCGGCGATTACAACGCAATTCTCCCGCTCATGCTCGCCTGCGTTATTGCGGACCTGATTGGGCTTCGTTTCCTTCCGAGATCCATCATGACGGAGAGGCTGGCCCGGCGCGGTGTCTCGGTGCCCGGAGAATATGAAGCGGTTGTCCTGAAGATGGTGCGCGTGGGAGATGTGATGAGAACCGATGTACCCGCGATACCAGCGGACATGAGCGTTGCGGAAGTCGCCGCTCGCATGGGCGGCGCCCGGCCACACGCAGATGCGAAATCGCCTCGCGAGCCGGCGCTCAACCTCATCAGGGGCCTGCCGATTGTCGGCAAGGACGGGGAACTGGTCGGCATCGTGACGCAGGGCGACGTGCTCCGCGCGCTCGAAAATGATCCCAAGGGCACAGCCAAAGTTGTCGAAGCTGGCTCGAGTCCGCCGATCGTCGCGTATCCGGATGAAATCGTCTTTGATGCTCTGGAGAGGATGTTGCACAACGATGTCGGTCGGCTGCCGGTCGTGAGCCGCGATGATCCTCGGAAACTCGTCGGCTTCTTCAACCGCTCGAGCATCCTTGGCGCGTGGACGCGCCAGATGGAAGAAGAAGGCGTGCGCGAGCACGGCTGGCTCGCCCATTGGCGGGGTTTAAACGAAAGCGGCGATTCCGAGAAATGAAGCAGCGGCGATCAGTGGATGCCGCGCTTCTCGATCAAGCGCAGGACGTCCGCGGCGGAAATATCGTATAACGAGTGCTCGTCTTCTTGCTCGAGACGCTCGCGCAGGTATTCGGCCGCGAGGTAGCTGGCTTCGCGATCGGAGAGATTGCGTCCCGCGCTCTCGCGAAACTTGACGAACCCGGGATGCGCCAGGCCGAGCACCACTCCCTTGCCGTCGACGAAGAATTTGCAATCCATCGTGTCGCTGTGCCGCGTGGCGATGCCGTTCCAGCAGTGTGAGAATCGGCACCGATACACGTAGTCGGTCACTTTCGACGGCACGTCGAACGCGCCGATGAACTCGCTCATCGCCCCGGCATTCGGAATCGTCGGAACCGGTGCTGCCTTCGCCGCCATGCCGGCCTACTTCCTCGCGCCCACGGCTGCGGGCTGCGCCGCTTGCTGATAACAGTGGATTGCGGCCGCCTCGCCTGCCCCTGCGGGAACGCGGAAACCCTGGTCCAGCAGCGTCTTTTCGAGCGCGGCGAGAAAGAGCAGCACGTTCGACTTCTGGCTCGAATATCCCATCAGGCCGATGCGCCAGATCTTCCCCTTCACCGGGCCGAGTCCTCCCGCGATCTCGATGTTGAATTCGTCGAGCAGTTGCCGGCGCACTTTCCCGTCCTCGATGCCGGCGGGAATGTTCACGGCCGTCACGGTCACCAGGCGGTCGGCCGGATTCGAGACGAACAGCTCGAGGCCCATCGCTTCCAGTCCTGCGATGAGTGCCTGCTGGTTGTGCAGGTGCCGTTCCCATCGCGCTTCGAGCCCTTCCTCGACAACGCAACGCAGCGCCTCGCGCATTCCGTAAATCAGCGTGATCGGCGGCGTGTGATGGTAGAGGCGCTCCTTGCCCCAGTAATTCATCGCGGGCGTGAGATCGAAATACCAGCTCCGGACAGGCTCTTTCCTCGCGCGCATCAATTCTTCCACGCGCGCATTCACCGTGATCGGCGCCATGCCCGGAGGCGCGCTGATCGCTTTTTGCGAACCGCTGAAACAAATATCGATGTGCTGGCCGGCCACATCCAGCGGGACACCGGCGAGCGTCGCCACCGCGTCCACCACCAGCAGCGCGCCCAGCTCATCGGCAGCCTTGCGATAGTCCTCGATGCGGTGCACGACGCCCGATGACGTCTCGCCGTGCGTCAGGCCCACGAACTTGATTTTCCTGCCTTTGCCCGCGCGGATCACGTCCGCCGGATCGACCGTGCGTCCGTAAGGCGCCTCGACGCGAATCACCTTCGCCGGAATGCGCTCCGCGATGATGGCCATGCGCTCGGAAAACGCCCCGTTCACGCAGACGATGCACTCGTCGCCCGCTTCGAGCGGGTTCATCACCGCCGCTTCGATGCCGCCCGAGCCGGACGCGGAGATGGGAAACGTGATGTGATTCTGCGTCTGGAACACGCTGCGGAGCAGCGTCTGAACGTCGTCCATCATTCCCGTGAACCACGGATCCATGTGGCCCACAAGCGGCGCCGCCATCGCCCGGTTCACTCGCGGGTCCACGCACGATGGTCCCGGCGTCAACATCAGCCGATCGGGCGGCAATAGCTCGCCGATCATCTCTGCTTCACGATCACTCATGGGATTATTCCTCGCGGCCTTGTATTTTGTTCCCACCTTCGCGGACCGCGCTGAAGTCACTTCGCGGCGGGCAATTGAGGGACCAGCTTAATATCTACATCAAACACCTAGTCTGCTAAATCCAGCCATCGCGGTCAACCTCCAAAATGGACCTTCATGGCGAGATCGTCAGACGCCTTATGCCGGAATCCATTTCGGGAAATCCCGAAATCCGCCGAATGGAGGGGGTTAGCGATCTCGCAACTGTCTCCGGGCCGTGTTGAAAGGCCTATACCCCTATGCTAGATTTCTAAATTGACCCCTCACGACGATGACTGACGGAAAATCCACAGCCGCGGCGAAGCCAAAAGTCACTCGAGTGGAAGTGTATTGGCACACGGTGAAGTATCGCACCGTCGTGCTCTACATTGTCGCCTCCATATCGATCGTGCTCGCGATGGTTTACCTGGTCTTTCCGGAATTCTCGGCCACCGTGATGCGCAAACTTTCCTCCGTGGGAGAATCGACCGACGCCGGCGTCGCGAATCCTTCGGGCCGCCAGGCGCGCTTCGTCAATCTCGACGGCAAGGTGCAGGTGAAGAAGGTCAACTCGGTCCAGTGGATGAACGCCGATTATCAAGTCACGCTCGATAAGGGCGATCTCATCCAGACGGCCTCCGAGGGAGTCGCGCGCATCGCGTTCGCTGACGGAACCACCTACACGGTGAAGGGCGATACGCTCGTGACCGTCGAAGAGAATATTGTCGATCAGGACCGCGCCACCCAGGTTGGCGTGCACATCAGTTCCGGACAGGTGGATTTGCAGACCGGACCTTTGCCCATGCCGGGCTCGAAAGCGGACGTTTCCTTCGAGGATGCCGTTGCGTCGGTGCGCGCGAATAGCCGCGCGGCCGTGCGCAGCGATCCGAATACGAAGGAGCACGAGATCACGGTCGATGCCGGAAGCGCCGTGCTGAACCGCGGCAGCGAGCATGTCGATATCGGCCAGTACGAGCGGGCGACCTTGCCTTCGGACGGTGGAGCGATTGTGAAGACGCAGGTGCTCGCCCCTCCCGAGCTTGTCGAGCCGCTCAATTTGCAGCCGATCATCTTGGCCGATCCAAAGCATGATGAAATCCACTTCGCGTGGAAACCCGCGGCCACGGCGAAGTTGTACGACTTCCAGGTCAGCACCACCACGGCGTTCAATCGCATCGCCATGGAGAGAAAAACGGCCGCGACGGGCGTGGACATCACGGGACTCGACCCGGGTGATTATTTCTGGCGTGTGCGGGCAATCGACGACAAGAACAGCGTGAGCGACGCGAGCGATTCTTACAAGTTCACGCTCGTGGCGCATGGCAAGGAAGTCGACATGCTCCTTGAAGTCGATGACACGCAGCTGCACGGAGGCGTGGTCGAGGTGATCGGGCGCACCGAGCCCGGCGCCGCGCTGATCATCAACGGCGAGCAGGTGGCCGACATCAAGCCGGACGGGCATTTCCGCTATTTCACCGAGCCGATGCTGCGAGGCAGCCACACGATCGTCATCACGGGGCAGAACCGAAGGGGCGGAACGGCGATCAAGCGCGTGGATGTTGTGATTCCTTAGCAATTCATATGACCGGCCAGGCGACGCGCCGCCACGGCGGCGCTCACGTGGAACCTGAGAGGAAAGCAATCAGTGAACAAGAACGGCTTCAACATGCGGTCGGTTTTCAGTCTGTTCTCATCCGACCTGGCTATCGACCTGGGAACAGCGAACACGCTCGTGTTTGCCCGCGGCAAGGGCATCGTCGTCAACGAACCTTCCATCGTCGCCATCAATAAGAACAACGGTGAAGTGGTCGCGGTCGGCCGCGAGGCCAAGGAAATGCTCGGCCGCACGCCCGGAAACGTGGTCGCCATCAAGCCGATGAAGGACGGCGTCATCGCCGATTTCAAGGTGACCGAAAAGATGCTCACCTACTTCATCCAGAAGGCCCACAACCGCCGCGTCCTCGTTCATCCGCGCATTGTCATCGGCGTCCCGAGCGAAATCACGCCCGTCGAAAAACGCGCCGTGCAGGATTCGGCCTATCGCGCCCGCGCGAGCGAAGTCTATCTCGTCGAACAAGCCATGGCCGCGGCGATTGGCGCCGGCCTCCCCATCGAGGAGCCTTCGGGAAACATGGTGGTGGATATCGGCGGCGGCACCACGGATATCGCCGTTATTTCCATGAGCGGCATCGTCTATTCGCGTTCGGTGCGCGTGGCCGGAAACGAAATGGACGAATCGGTGATGCACTACCTGAAGCGCAAGTACAACCTGCTCGTCGGCGAGCGCACCGCCGAACAGATCAAGATCGAAATCGGCTCGGCGTATCCGCTCGAAAAGCCGATGACGCTCGAAGTGAAGGGCCGCAACCTGATCGAGGGTGTCCCGCGCACGGTCACCATCGACGACAGCGAAATCCGCGAGGCGCTTTCCGAAAACATCTCGACCATCGTCAACGCCATCCGCGTGGCGCTCGAGCGCACCCCGCCCGAGCTTTCGGCCGATATCAGCGACCGCGGCATCGTGCTCACCGGCGGCGGCGCGCTCATTAAGAATCTCGATAAGCGCATCCGCGAAGAGACCGGCTTGCCCGTCTCGATCGCCGATGACCCGCTGGCTTCTGTCGTGCTCGGCACCGGGAAAATGCTCAGCGATTTCCGCCTGCTGCGCCTGGTCTCGATCGATTGAAGCAGCTGCATTGCTGAGGGTTCGCAATTGAAAGTTTCGGACGGCGCTGGCGCGGCGCGCGGAGGGGGATTTCCGGCGCCGGATCTTTCCGGCATTCAACCTCTGAGATCGGGCATTTAGAATGATCGAATTTCTTTTTTCACGTCATCGCTCGCTGGCCCTGCTGGCCGCCGTAGTCCTCGCTCAGGTACTGCTTCTCGCTTTTCAGATCAAGCGCGAACACGATATCCGGCTGATCCGCTACTGGACCGCTGCGGTTGTGATGCCCGTCGAGCGCGGCGGCACCTGGGCGCTTTCCAAGGTCGGCGGCATGTGGAGCGGCTACGTCGGGCTGCGCGGCACTCGCGCCGAGAATGCGCGCCTGCGCGGAGAGGTCAACGAGCTGCGCCTGCGCAACCGCGAGCTCGAAGGACAGGCTGCCGAAGCGCAGCGTCTGAGCCTCCTGCTGAATTTCCGCGACGCTCATCCTGAAGCGCAAATGCTCGCCGCCCAGGTAATTGGGGCGAGCGCCGACCCGGCTTCGCACACGCTGTTCATCAACCGCGGCGAGCGCGACCATGTGCGCCGCAATCTCGCCGTCATCACTCCCGACGGCATCGTCGGCAAAGTCGTTGAGGTATTTCCGGGCACTTCGCAGGTGCTGCTCATCAATGATAAGGATAGCGGCGCCGGGGCTCTCCTCGCGGACACGCGCACGCACGGCGTGGTCAAGGGCAGCGGCGATCCCGATGCCCGCCTGGAATATGTGGTCAACGACGAACCCGTTCACGTTGGCGAGATGATTCTTACGTCCGGAGAGGATCGCATCTTTCCGAAAGATCTGCTGATTGGCAAGGTCTCTAGCGCGAAACCCGGCAATCCGTTTCAGGTGATCCACATCGAGCCGGCGGCGCGCCTCGACCGGCTGGAGGAAGTGATCGTCCTGCTCACGCAGCAGGAGCTCAAGAGAGCGAATGAGCCGGCTGATTCGACCGGCGCGCAGCCGAGTGTGGAAGGAATCGTGCAGAAACCAGCCGCCCCGGCAGCCGCACCAGCGCCGGCTTCCGGAAACGCACCAGCGCCGCCCTCCCCTCCCCCAAACTGACATGGCCTACATGCTGAATCCCGGCGCGCAATCCGATTCGAATATCGAGGTGCACAAGTATTACGGCGGCACTGTCGTCATCGTCGCTTTTCTGGCGCTGGTCCTTCAGGCGTTCCTGCACAAGTACGGCCGGTGGTCCGAGCTGATCGATCTTCCGTTGCTCGTCACGATCTATTTCGGCGTCAGCCGGCGCAACCCTGTCACCGGCCTGCTGCTCGGCGGGGGAATCGGCATCTTGCAGGACGCGCTGAGCCACGACAATCCGATCGGACTCTACGGCATTGCGAAGACGATCGTGGGGTACCTCGCGTCCACCGTCGGCGCGCGTATCGATACGCAGCATCCCGTCAGCCGGTTCGCCCTCGTCTTCCTGTTCTTTCATTTTCACCAGGCTGTTTTCGCCGTCACGGAGCGAGTGCTGCTGGACCACCCGGAGCCGTTCTTTACCCTGCACTTGCTGCTCGATTCGGTCGTCAGCGCCGCGTTCGCGGTGCCGCTCTTCGCGTTTCTCGACCGCCTCCGCCGCACGTCCTAGCCTCGATTCGGGAGATCGCGCCGATTTCCGAATGGCCGACTACTCGTCCAGAGTCGATTGGCACTGGACACAAACCTCCCGGAACCCCGTTTCCGGATAATGTCCGGATTGCCGACCATCTGCCCTGGTCGTCTCAAAACCCCGCGAGCGCAACGTCGGGACCGTTCGACGTGGAAGAGTAACAGGACGGCCACTCGATGAGGATACTCAATACGGCATCCGCCAGTTTTCCGCTCGCAGCAGCAACCAAGAGCATAAATCTGGACAAAATATTATATTAGACATAATCTAAACATCTGGTGGACGCAGAGGCCATTAAACGGTCCTTGGAGGGCAGCGGATTGCGGTGCACTCCGCAGCGCTACGCCGTGATGTCATTCTTGATGGAGCACACCGGGCATCCCACGGCTGCGGAAATCTTCGAAGTGGTGAATCGCGTGGATCCGCGCTCTTCAAGGGCCACGACTTATAACAATCTGCGGGACTTGGTGAAGGCGGGTTTGGTGCGTGAGGTGGCCGTCGAGGGCCGCGCCGCACGATTCGACGCAAAAGGCACGCGGCATCACCACTTCATCTGCGACCGCTGCGGCGAAGTTGAGGATATGGGGTGGTACGACGTGCCCAGGCCTGCCTCGCGCTCTCTCGGTAAGCGGATTCTTCGCGAATGCGAACTCATTTTTCGGGGGCTCTGCACGAAGTGCGCTCGGCAGCACGCTTCCCGTTAAGCGTCGCAGGCGTGTGGATACCGGATGAGTGGCGCGCGTCAGCGGATCGCGGCAGGCGATTGCGCGAACGGGAAAGCCAGGATGGGTTCGCAGTTTGTCACAGTTCTTTTGACTAAGTTTCTTGACTGATCGAAAGGAAGGAGCAAACCTTGTCAACCGAAGCGAAGTGCCCGGTCATGCACGGGACCACGAATGTTGGAATGAGGTCGAACAGCGACTGGTGGCCGAACCAGCTGAACCTCAGGATTCTCCGCCAGAACTCGCCCCAGTCCGATCCGATGGGCGAGGCCTTCAACTACGCCGAAGAGTTCAAGAAGCTCGACTTCAAAGCGCTGAAGAAGGACCTCCACGCGCTGATGACGGACAGCCAAGACTGGTGGCCGGCGGATTTCGGCCACTACGGGGGGCTCTTCATTCGCATGGCGTGGCACAGCGCGGGCACGTACCGCATCGGCGATGGACGCGGCGGCGCGGGCGCCGGCCAACAGCGCTTCGCGCCGCTCAACTCTTGGCCGGACAACGCGAACCTCGATAAGGCGCGCCGGCTGCTTTGGCCGATCAAGCAGAAATACGGCCGGAAGATCTCCTGGGCCGACCTGATGATTCTCGCCGGTAATGTCGCGCTCGAGTCGATGGGCTTCAAGACGTTCGGCTTTGGCGGCGGACGCCCCGATGTGTGGGAGCCCGACGAAGCCGTGTACTGGGGCCAGGAGAAGACCTGGCTTGGCGACAAGCGCTACACGGGCGACCGGGAGCTCGAGAATCCGCTCGCTGCCGTGCAAATGGGTCTCATCTATGTGAATCCGGAAGGGCCGAACGGCAAGCCGGATCCGCTTGCTGCTGCGAAGGACATCCGAGAGACCTTCGCGCGCATGGCCATGAACGATGAGGAGACGGTTGCGCTCATCGCCGGTGGACATACCTTTGGCAAGACCCACGGTGCTGGCGATGCGAAGCTTGTTGGCCCCGAGCCCGAGGCAGCGCCCATTGAGGAGATGGGCCTCGGCTGGAAGAGCCGTTATGGCACAGGCAAAGGCAAGGACGCGATCACCGGCGGCCCGGAAGTCACCTGGAGTCAGACGCCAACGAAGTGGAGCAACAACTTCTTCGCGAACCTGTTCGGCTTCGAATGGGAACTGACCAAGAGCCCGGCCGGCGCCTATCAGTGGCAAGCGAAAGGCGGAGCCACGCCGATTCCGGATGCCTTCGACCCGTCGAAGCACCACGCGCCAACCATGCTCGTCACGGACCTCTCTTTGCGGATCGATCCGGTCTACGAGAAGATCTCCCGGCGCTTCTACGAGCATCCGGATCAGTTCGCAGACGCATTTGCCCGCGCGTGGTTCAAGCTCACCCACCGCGACATGGGCCCGCGTTCGCGCTATCTCGGCCCGGAGGTCCCGGCGGAGGAACTGATCTGGCAAGACCCCGTTCCGGCGGTCGATCACAAGCTGATCGACGCGAAGGACATTGCCGATCTCAAGGCCAAGATTCTCGCATCGGGACATTCCATCTCGGAGCTGGTCGGGACCGCTTGGGCCTCGGCGGCAAGCTTCCGCGGCTCCGACAAGCGCGGCGGAGCGAACGGCGCGCGCATTCGCCTCGCGCCGCAAAAGGACTGGGAGGTCAACCAGCCGGCGCAGCTGGCGAAGGTGTTGCAGAAACTCGAAGCGATCCAAAAGGAGTTCAACGCTTCGCAGTCCGGCGGCAAGAAAGTGTCGCTTGCCGACCTGATCGTCCTCGGCGGCTCAGCTGCTATCGAGCAGGCGGCAAAGAAGGCAGGGCACAACGTGACCGTTCCCTTCGCGCCCGGTCGCACCGATGCGTCACGGGAGCGAACCGATGTGGAGTCCTTCGCGTATCTCGAACCGGTGGCTGACGGGTTCCGCAACTACCTCAAGGCCAAGTTCAGCGTATCACCGGAGGAGCTGCTGATCGACAAGGCGCAACTGTTGACGCTGACGGCGCCTGAGATGACGGTTCTCGTCGGTGGCCTGCGCGTCCTGGGTGCAAATGCCGGGAAGTCCACACACGGCGTCTTCACCAAGCGGCCGGAGACGCTGACGAACGACTTCTTCTTCAACCTGCTCGATATGGGCACGCAATGGCAGCCGTCCGTTGGCTCGGAAGGCGTGTACGAAGGGCGCGACCGGAAGACAAACGAGGTCAAGTGGACCGGCACACGTGTCGACCTTGTCTTCGGTTCGAATTCCGAGCTGCGCGCCCTCGCGGAAGTCTATGCGTGCGCGGACTCTAAGGAGAAGTTTGTGAAAGACTTCGTGGCGGCGTGGACCAAAGTGATGGACCTCGATCGCTACGACCTTGCCTAAGCTCGGCGGAAAAGAGAGCTGTCAACTCGGTACTAACCCCCGTTCCTGTTGTTTGGATCGGCAAAACCGAAGTCGTCGCTTTTCCTGGCTCGCGGGGGCGCATCGCGCGCCCCCATGCCGTCTTTACCAATAGGCGCAACAATTTCATACGGACCGAGTTTCTCGCCGGGAGAGAGCGCCATCTGCGTGTCAGAGCTAAGTTCAGCCGATCAGATAGGGCATAAGTCCTAGGTTACAGGCTTTCCGGAAACTACTCAGGGCCAGAAGTCCGCTTATGGGAAGCGAGCGCGACTGCTCCCGGTTAATGGCGTACTCGCTAACTGATCCACTATCCGGCCCGCGACCGGCTCTTCGCCGGATTTGTGCGTTGACCGAAAGGACATGGATAGCTTGCGGCCTGCGCGCGCACAGTGGTAGCGTGAATGTTTGGGGGTGCGGCCGGATTCGCCCAGTATTCGGCTCGGATTCAGGCTGTGACGCGCCTCAGGGCCGCGCGCGGCACGCCGCGCAGGCCTGCAAGCAGGAGTTCCGTTGCCATCGTGGAATGTTAACGACCAGAAGATCCCGCAAGGGAGATTGGCGCTTTTCTCCTATCTCTCGGCGGCGTTCGTTATATTCCTCCTCGTCGGTTTCTGGAAATTACAGGTCGTTCAATCCGTCCATTTCGCCGACCTCGCCGAACGCAACGGCATTCGTTCCATCGCGATTATCGCTCCGCGCGGCACCATGCTCGACCGCGAAGGACGTGTCTTGGTGGATAGCTACCCCTCGTTCAGCATTCTCTTGCTGCGCGACAATCCAAAATTATTAGAGAAGAGCCTGCCGCAAATCGAAGACGGCCTCGGCATCGCGAAGGAAGATCTCCTCCAGCAGCTCGATGCCGCGAAGGCTGAGCCCAAGTTCTTGCCTGTCATCATCAAGCCGGCGGCGAGCGAGGCGGATATCGCGTTTGTCGAATCGCACCGCGCCGATCTTCCCGTCCTCGAGCTGATGATGGTCCAGCGCCGCCGCTACCCGCACGGCGACATGCTCGCGAACACCATCGGATACGTCGGCGAAGTTTCCCCGCAGGACATGGAAAAGAATCCCGACCGCTACCGGCCCGGAGACATCGTCGGGAAAGCCGGGCTTGAAAAGCAATACAACGAGCAGATCGTGGGCACCGACGGCATGCGGCGCGTCGTCGTCAACAGCGTGGGCAAGGTGATGCGCACTCTGGACAACGTCGAAGCGATCCCGGGAAAGCCCATCCAGTTGACGATCGACGAGGATTTGCAGCAGATCGCCGAAACGGACTTCGCCAACAAAGAAGGCGCTCTCATTGCCATGGATGCGCGCACCGGCGAGGTCTTGGCCATGGTCAGCCGGCCCACGTTCGACCCCAATGATTTCGCGATTCGCATTCCGAATCAGGAGTGGGCGCAGCTCAACTCCGACCCGAGAACTCCGCTGCTCAACCGCGCCATTCAAGCTCAGCTCGCTCCCGGCTCGGTTTTCAAAGTCGTCATGGCCACGGCCATGCTCGAATCCAAAGCCATTCCGGCGAGTTACACCGCGTTCTGTCCCGGTTATGCCACTTTCTACGGCCGTGTGTTCCATTGCGATCACGCGCACGGCTCGGTCGATCTCCATAAGGGCATCGTGGCTTCTTGCGACGTCTACTTTTACAATGTCGGCAAAATGCTCGGAATCGATCGCATCGACCAGTACGCTTTCGGCCTTGGTCTCGGCCGCCGCACCGGAATTGATTTGCCGGGCGAAGAAGCCGGACTGGTTCCGTCGGAGGATTGGGTCGAGCGTGTGAACCATCACAAATGGTATCCGGGCTCCACGATTTCCGTCTCCATCGGTCAGGGTGCTGTGATGGTCACGCCGATCCAGCTCGCTCGCATGATCGCGGCGATCGCGAACGGCGGAACCTTGATTCCACCGCACCTCATGAAGAACGCCACGGACCTGAAGTCCGGGTCATTTCCTCTTTCGGATGACACGGTCCAACAGGTAACCGACGGTATGTGGGGTGTCGTCAATGAGCCTGATGGCACCACTTCCGGACTCGTCAGGCTGCAAAACATCGAATTTTCCGGCAAGACCGGCACTGCTCAAGTCGAAGGCTTCGACCTGCAGAAGAAACTAGGAAAGAAATTGAAGGAAAACGGCTGGTTCGTCGGCTACGCCCCTCGCCGCAATCCGGAGATCGTTGTGGCAGCCCTCGTTCAGGCCGGAGGTTGGGGCAGTACGTCGGCAGCGCCGATTGTGCGCGACGTCGTCAAGGCCTACTACGACAAGAAGAACGGTCACACGCCACAACCTTCCACGGCCGAGAACATTCCACCTTCGGGCGTGGTTCGCCCCGCCACACAGGTCTCGGGAGCGGAACGCCAGTGAAAGATCGTCCGCGCATTCAGGATTTCGATTGGACGCTGCTGGGAATCGTCGGCGCGATCAGCGCTATCGGCGTGCTCGAAATCTACTCTTCGACGCATGCAAGCGGCATGGCAGGCATGCAGTGGAAGCAGTTGATGTGGATCGCGATCGGGCTAGCCGGAATGCTTCTGATTTCCCGCATCGACTATCACACGCTGATGGACCAGGCTCCCACGCTCTATGCCGTCGGAATCGCGGGTCTCGTCGTCGTGCTGGTGATAGGCTACTCGCGCTTGGGCGCTAAGCGCTGGATCTCGCTCGGCGGGCTCGTCAATTTACAAGTGTCAGAGATCATGAAGTTGATTATAATCATCGTGCTTGCGCGCTACTTCGCGGAAGTGCGCACCGATCGCCTGGCGCTTTCGGATCTGGTCAAGATTGGCATTTTGACTCTGATTCCCGTAGGCTTGATATTGAAGCAGCCCGACTTGGGGACCGCGATGGTGCTGGTTCCCGTCGCCGTTGTCGGAGCGTTCTTTGCGGGCATCAAGTGGAAGCACGCGGCGGTCGGTCTGGTCCTGATCGCATTGCTGGTTCCGCTGGGCTGGAACATGCGGCGTCATCTGAAGCCGTACCAGCAGCAGCGCATTCAGACGTTTCTTCATCCGGAAGAAGACCAGCGCGGCGCGGGTTATCAGATTTTGCAATCCGAGATCGCCGTGGGATCCGGCGGATTTTGGGGTAAGGGATTCGGTAAAGGCAGTCAGAATCAGTTGGGCTTCGTGCCTGTTCGGTATTCGGATTTCATTCTGGCGGCGCTGGCTGAAGAGCAAGGTTTCATCGGCGTCTGCCTCGTGTTGTTGTTGTACCTGGGCCTGATTCTGCGGCTGGTGGACAACGCGCAAAAAGCGAAAGACCGTGCCGGGATGTATGTCGTGATGGGAGTAACCGCAATCCTGGGCTTCCACGTTCTGGTCAACGCTTCGATGGTGATCGGATATATGCCGGTCACCGGCATTCCCCTGCCGCTGATGAGCTATGGAGGGTCGGCAACGGCCTTCGTGTTTTTGGCTTTGGGGCTGGTGATGAACGTCCGCATGAGGCGTTTCGTCAACTGAGCCCCGCTGGTAAAACGGAAATTCAGTGCCCGCGTCCCGAGCTATCGGGACCCGGAAATTCAGAGCGGATTGAAGGACGCACCGAGTGAGGAAAGTCACCCCGAAAAATTTGAGTTCTTTCCTGGGCGGCCCGTCGTGGCACGTGGAAGGCACATCCTTCCGCCACGCCGGCTGTGGCGCGCGCGCATTCTTGCGCCGCGCTATTCGGATGCGCCATGAGGAGTTCCTAAATGTCCAAGGAAATGGTCATATCGGCGAACCCGCACGAGACGCGGGTCGCCATTCTGGAAGAAGGGCAACTTTGTGAGTACTACGTTGAGAGGGAAAAAGAGTTTGCACTAGTCGGAAGCATCTACAAAGGACGTGTGACGCGCGTGCTGCCCGGCATGCAATCGTCCTTCGTGGATATCGGCCTCGATAGCGACGCCTTCCTCTACGTCACGGACTTCCTCGAAGGGATCGAGGAATTCGATCCCATGGTCACCACCGTAGAAGAAAAAGTTCAGAAGATGGAGGACCAGGGCGGAGCCGTGTTTGCCCCCGAAGGCGGGGCCGCTCCCGCGCTCGAGCCTCCCGATGTCGAGTCCGCACAGCCCTCCGAAGCGCCAATCTTCGAAACCTCGGGTGAGCAGCGTCCCGCGCCGGCAGCGGCACCGCCGCCGGCCAGTTACGCGGCTCCGCCCAGCCGCGGCCAGTTCGAGAATCGCGGTCGAGGCGGTCGCGATTTTGGCCGCCGTGGCGGTCGCGGTGGCGGCCGTTTCAACAGAGGTGGTCGCGGCGGCGGCGGTGGAGGCGCCCGGCGCTTTGGCCGCGAATTGCCCCCATCGAAATACGCCTCGCCGCGCTCGTACGGCGATCAGCCGGCCGAATCAGGTCCGGTGGGCCATCTTGACGTTGTTCTTCCCGGAGAATCTCTCGCCAAGTTCCGGGAAAAACCCGCGGGCGAACCGGCCCCGCCGGCGCCATTCGAGGCGGCGGCACCAGCCGCGCCTCCCGTTGAAGCGCACGAGCCGGTCCAGGAAGAAGCCACGCCAATCACGCGAGAACCCAGGCCCGAGTTTCGGCGCGAGTCCCGCGTTGAATATCCTCAATCGTCATCCGGCCTCGAGCCATTGCCCGGAGAGTCGATTGCCAAGTGGAAGCATCACGAGCCGGAGGTGATCGAACACGCCGAACCAGCTCCTCCAGCCGGGTCCGAGGAAGCAGAGAGAGAGCACATTCTCCTGCACGAAGAGCCCGAAGCCCACGAAGCCGTAATCGCGCATGAAGAGCCCGAAAGCCACGCAGAGAGAATCGTGCACGACGAACACGCAACGGCCGAGCTGAGCGAAGACGAAGCCGCCGCGCTCGCCGAGCATGTTGCCGAAGCGCAGGACGAAGAAGCCGCGCGCAAGGCTCAGGAACGGGTCTTCGCGGCGGCCGATGAAACGGCCGAAGCCGAAGAGCATGAGCTTCAAGATGAAGAAGCCGGCGCCGAGACGGAAGGCATGATTTCGCCTCTCCCGGAGCCCGCTCACCATGTGTCCGCAGAAGAGCACGAACTCGACCTTCAGGCAGCAGCAGCCGAGGATCAAGCGGATGCCGAAGCGGAAGCGCGGGAAGCCCTTCAATCGCTCGGCGAAACCGAACACGCGCTCGAGCTCGAAGCAGGAGTCGCACCGACCGAAGGCGAATTGCCCATTCCCGCAGAAAGTCCTCTGGCGGAAGGACAGCAGCCGTCGACGGCGCGAGTCCGCGATGATTTCCGCGCGCGAATGCAGCATCCCGCGCGTCGCGGCGGCCGCGATCGCGGCCGGCGAGACGACCGGGGACGCCGCCCGCAACACGGACGCCCCGGCGGACACGGCGGCCACCATCGCACGCAGCCGCGGCGCCCGCAACTGATCGCCGATCTCTTGAAGCAGGGCCAGGAGATTATCGTCCAGATCGCCAAGGAGCCGCTCGGCAAGAAGGGCGCGCGCATCACGAGCCACGTCGCTCTTCCCGGCCGCTTCCTGGTTTACATGCCCACGCTCGACCACACGGGCGTATCGCGCAAGATCGCTTCGGCGGAAGATCGCTCGCGCCTGCGCCATCTGGTGAACGACGCGAAGGGCGCCGCGGGCGGAGGCTTCATCGTCCGCACGGCGGCCGCGAGCGCCGCGCCCGAAGAAGTCCGCGCCGACGTGGAATTCCTCACGCGGACCTGGAGCGAGATCAAATCGCGCTCCGAACAGCGCAAAGCGCCCACGATCCTGCACCGCGATCTGAATCTCGTCGAGCGCATGCTGCGCGATCACATCAGCTCGGACTACGCCGCGATCTGGGTGGACTCGGAAGAGGAGTACACCAAGGTGATCGATTTCATGAGCCGCTTCCAGCCGGGGCTTGTGAATCGCGTGAAGCTCTACACGAAAGAGAATCCGGTCTTCGAGGAATTCGGCATCCAGCAGGAAATCGACAAGGGCCTGCGTCCGAAGGTGTGGCTCAAGTCGGGCGGCTACATCGTGATCAACCACACCGAAGCTCTCGTCGCGATCGACGTCAACACCGGCAAGTTCGTCGGCAAGGGCTCGAATCGCCTGGAAGACACGATCGTCCGCACGAACCTCGAAGCGGTGAAGGAAATCGTCCGTCAGATGCGCCTGCGCGATCTGGGCGGAATCATCATCATCGACTTCATCGACATGGAGGAGCGGCGGAACCGCGAGAAGGTGATGGCCGCGCTCGAGGACGCGCTGAAGGCCGATCGCGCGCCTTCGAAAATGCTGCGCTTCAACGAGTTCGGCTTGATCGCCATCACGCGCAAGCGCACGAAGCAGGCTCTCGAACGCATGCTTTCCCAGCCGTGCCCCTACTGCACCGGGTCGGGCATGGTGAAGTCGATCCCCACGCTCTGCTACGAAATTCAGACCGAGGCGCGCAAGATGGCTCCGGAGATGGATTCCGGCAGCGTCACGCTGCGCGTGCACCCGGAAATTGCCAAGGCGCTCAAGACGCGCGAGTCCTCGCTGATCGAAGAGCTCGAGCGCTGGACGAAAAAGAGCGCCATCATCCAGGCCGACCCGACGCTGCACTGGGAGCAATACGATATTTACTAGAGGCGGGAACCGGAAATCGGAAATTTGAAATTGGAGGCGCCCCGAAGACACTTTCGGGGCGCTTTGCTTTTGGAGCGCCCGGCGGACCGCGACCACATGCAGCAAGTGTGGCAGCGCAAGGGTAAGGGACTTCGTCCCGCTATTCATGTCGGAGCTGAAGCTCCGACCCCCTAATAAGCTCTCCGGGGCGCGCGCGAGTCGTCGCTGATCGAAGAGCTCGAGCGCTGGACGATGCGACCCTTCGCGCGAGGCGCTCAGGGCAAGAGAGCGCGATCATCCAGGCCGACTGATCTCCCGGGCTCGACTGACCGTCGACCCGGGAGCCCTGATATGCGCTGCACTGGGAGCAGTACGACATTTACTAACATCGGAAACTAGAAATTGGAAATTGGGAAATGGGAACGCCCCGACCACAATCGGGGCGTTTCTGTTTTAGGCCTTCAGTCCACAGGAAAAATCCCCACCCTTGCACACACCGCAAGGATGGGGCACCCGAAGAATCAAAAGAAACCCGCCTTCGCCAAGGCCCTTCGGCAAGCTCAGGACCTTCGGCTACGGCGGGCAAGTCTGCCCGATCCGGTCTGAAGTCGGACCGGATCGGCCGCTACAACCGCAAAAGCACCAGTCCACCGCAATAGGTCCATCCACTCGGAACTTTCTCATGCTTCACTGGTGGTGGCAGTTAAGGCCGCCAAATGCGCAGTTTTGGCGGTTTCTAAGCGCAAAAAGGTGCAAAAAATGGCGGATTCTCAGAAAGACAAAAAAGCGCTGGCGATGGCGACGTATTCGAGCCTGGCGCGCGCGATCTATGAGCTGGACGACCTTTTGGACCGTCAGTGCGAATACCTCGGCCTGAGTCCGAGCCAATATCGCGTCCTGGAACACTTGCTGTTCCACGGTCCGATGGCGACAGGCGAGCTTGCCGAGAAGATACATTTCGGAGACAGCACGATCAGCGTCGTAACCAGGAATTTGGAGCGGGCGGGGCTATTGGTTCGCCGCGCCCATGAGACCGATGGCCGCAAGGCGATCGTCCACTTGACCGCCGAAGGAAAGAAGCTGGTCCAGAGTATTCTTCCGAAGCGCGCGAAAGTCCTGCGGGCCAAGATGTGCGTGCTCGGCAAGCGCGAGCAGGAGAATCTGGCCCGCCTCTGCCTGAAACTGGCGGAGGGCAATGCGGTGAAATTCACGCTTGAGATGGTGATGGTGGATGAGGATGAAGAGGGATGAGGTGCTAGGGATGAGGGGTGAAGGTCCGGCCCGCAATTAAAGTGGCTTTCCCCTGGCGGCCTGCCCTTTCAAGAGAAACGTCTTGGGGAATTTACCTTCGCCGCAAATCTTGAATGACCCGAAGTCCTTGTACCATTCGCCATCGGGCGCATCGGGGTCCGATTCCCGCCATAGTTTGAGGCGATAGAGATCATCGGCGGTTATCTGGCGGTCTTCGAGGCGGTCGAAAAGGTGTTGTCGGAGGGCCGGTGGAAGATTGGTCCACTGGATTTTCGGCATCACTCACCGAAAGTCATGCGTGCCAATTCCTTCTTGATGCGCTGGCGCTCGCCGGGATCGCGGGATTCGGAGAGCCGGTTGGCGAGGGCGAAGAACCGCTCTTTTTCGCCTTCCTTCGACTGAAGCCCGGCTTCGATCAAATCCACGAGAACCCGATTGGCGCTGGTCTTGCGCGTTTTGGCGATGGCGCGCACATGTTTGGCGATCCCCGTCGGAAGAGAGACGCTCTGGCGAGTGGACTTCTCTGATTTGGGCATGGGTTCATCTTACACCACTCTGCACCAAAGTGCACCGTGTTTCGGACGCGGAGTGACGAGGAGGGTTGGTAGGTGGGGGCGAGGGATGAGGGCGAGGGATGAGGGCGAGGGTGAGAGTTGAAAGTTCGGAAGAATTCCCACCCTTGCACACTCCGCAAGGATGGGGCACCCGAAAAATCGAGAGCCCTTGTGTGGGCCACCCGCCCATCCGCCCTACATGAATTTCCGGCGCTTGAAGGCCGTAACATCAGGGGGAGTCAATTCAAACCACTCGCCGTTCTTACGCCTGTCCTCGAACCTCGTATGCCAGTAAGCCTCGATCCCAGCCGGATCATCCGTGCGGATCGTGTGGATCGTACTTGCCTTCTCGGGAAGCTGGATTGCTAACTCGTATTCACGACGACCCACTGAATTGCTGCGGCCAATCTTGTAGTAGCGACCCGCCTTGATGAGATAGACGAATCCGATGCTTTCGTGAGCCTCAGTCTCCCCCTCGGCTTGAGGCCGATGACGAGCAATGATCGTCGTGCACATAGCTGCAACATCTTCGTATCCTGCACGCCTCTGACAGTACTCCAGAATCTTGGCGGCAAACTGTTGCTTGGAGCCGAATCGCCTGTACGTCTTATCATTGGGAAGGCTGGCATCACTGCGCTTCTTCATCCGGATTTCTGCTATCACCGGGAATCGTCCAAACTCGCGCATCACGGCGATGAACTTCTCTATGATTAGATCTTCGTCGTAGGCAACATTGAACTGGTTAGATTCAACTCCAGCTTCGCGGACAGCGTCGCTCCAGCGTGCCCAAAATTTCCCTTTCCAGTCCGATTCCCTGATCCCGGTCTCTTGAAGAAATCTTTCCTTGCCAAGAGACACGCCGCCGTTTGCTTCGGCGGTTCGCCGTATCTCGTGCAGTATGTGTTCTTTCTTCAAGGCGGTTAAGAATGCTCAGCAACTGAATGCAATTATATGCCAAGCGTAGGGAGGGCGCAGCAAGCAGCGCCCCTACGGCCGACCGCGTGCCATTATCCGTTGAAGCGCTGCTTGAGGGACGGGTTGCCGCACATGTTGTAGCGGTGCTCTTGCCGGAAGCGGTGGCGGTTAAATCTGGTAGTCGATTTCGATGATGGATTGGAGCTCGTCCGAGATCGCCTTGAGCTCCGCTGAAGTGGCGGCTTCGGGCGCTTCACCACCTTCGAGCTTGCGGACTCGCTCCCTTAGATCCTTCACCTGAGTGGCCACGGCTGAGAGGGCTGCGGAGAGGGGATCGTGAATCTGTTTCGGGTCGGTGATGACGACGCGCTGCCCGCTCCGCAGGACGATGTGGCCGGGCACTCCGACAATCGTGGAGTTATCGGGCACGTCCCGGAGCACGACGGAGCCGGCGCCCACCCGCGAGTTGTCTCCCACGCGTATATTGCCCAGCACGCGCGCGCCCGCGCCGATCACCACGCCGTTTCCGAGCGTAGGGTGCCTTTTCCCTTTTTCCTTGCCGGTGCCGCCGAGCGTGACGCCCTGATACAGCGTCACGTCGTCGCCGATCACGCTGGTTTCCCCGATCACGACGCCCATGCCGTGGTCGATGAACAAGCGCCGCCCGATTTGCGCGCCCGGATGAATCTCGATCGCCGTCAGAAGCCGCGCCACCTGCGAAAGCCACCGCGCCAGCAGGCGGAAGTTGTGTTTCCAGAGCCAGTGATTGCACCGGTGGAACCAGAGCGCGTGCAATCCCGAATAACACAGCAAGACCTCGAGGACCGACCGGGCCGCCGGGTCGTGGTCCAGAATCGATCGCACGTCCTCTCGCATCGATCCGAACACTGCTGCCTCCCGCTTAGCAGGTTGCTGAAAAAACCTCCGAAGAGGCTTCAGGGGTTGAAACCCCTGAAGAAGCGCAGCAACTTACGGCGGGGTTCAAACCCCGCCCTCCGTCTTCAACAAGCTGTTACATCGGCGCGGCGGTGAGTTGCTGCGCTTCGTTCTTCAGGCTTTCGAACAAGATGCTGCTGAGATATCGCTCGCCGAAATCCGGAAGGACGACGACGATCATTTTCCCGGCGTTCGCATCGCGCCGCGCCACTTGCAGGGCCGCGACGACGGCGGCGCCCGACGAAATCCCCACCAGCAGGCCTTCTTCGAGCGCAAGCCGGCGCGCCATGTCGATCGAGTCCTGGCTCGACACCTGGACGACCTCGTCGATGTAATCCTTGCGCAGAATGCTGGGCACGAATCCCGCTCCGATGCCCTGAATCTTGTGCGGCGAAGGCTGGCCGCCCGAAAGGACCGGGCTTTCCGTCGGCTCAACGGCAATGGCCTTGAAGGAAGGCTTCTTCGGCTTGATGTACTGGCACACGCCGGTCAGCGTCCCGCCCGTTCCGATTCCGGAGATCAGAATGTCGGCCTTGCCGTCGGTGTCGCTCCAGATTTCCGGGCCCGTGGTTTCGAAATGGATCTTGGGATTTGCCGGATTATCGAATTGCTGGAGGATGAAGCCGTTCGGCGTGGAGGCGAGCAACTCGTCGGCCTTGTTGATCGCGCCCTTCATGCCCTTGGGGCCCGGCGTCAGGACGATCTCGGCGCCGAACGCCTTCAGCAGAACGCGGCGCTCCAGGCTCATCGTGTCCGGCATCGTGAGGATGAGTTTGTAACCCTTCACCGCGGCCACAAACGCGAGCGCGATTCCCGTGTTTCCGCTTGTCGGCTCGATCAGGACTGTCTTGCCGGGATGAATTTTCCCGGCCTTTTCGGCCTCCGCGATCATGCTCACGCCGATGCGATCTTTCACGCTGGCGTTCGGATTGAAACTCTCCAGCTTGGCCAGCACGGTGGCCTTGCAGCCGGCCGTGACTTTGTTCAACCGGACGAGTGGTGTCTTGCCGATCAGCTCGGTAATGTCATTCGCGATTCTCATTCTGTCTCCTTGAGTGCAGCAGCCTAGCAACTTCATCCAGCAGTGGCAATCGCTTCGGTCTCGCTCTCACGAAAACCGCTGTTCCTGGAATGGGTCGCCGTACATGTTGTAGCCGTTCTCTTCCCAGAAGCCGGGAGCGTCCTGCGCCATGAATTCGATGCCGCGGACCCATTTCACGCTCTTCCACGCGTAGAGGTGAGGCACGACGAGGCGCACGGGATAGCCGTGATCGGCGGGAAGCGGCTCGCCATTGTGTTTCAGTGCGAAGATCGTGGTGGGGCGCAGCAGATCGTCGAGCGGCACATTTGACGTGAAGCCCACTTCGGCGTGGACCATCACGTATTTCGCTTCGGGCTTCAGGCGCACGAGGTTCGCCACTTCTGCGAACGGGACGCCTTCCCAGCGGACGTCGAAGCGGCTCCAGCGCGTGACGCAGTGCATGTCCGCCGTGATTTCCTTCATCGGCAGGCGCGTGAATTCGTCCCACGTGAGCCGCAGCGGCTCCTCGACCAGGCCGGAGATGCGAAAGTCCCACGTCTGCGGGTCGAAGCGCGGCACGTCGCCGACGTGAAGCACGGGCCACTTGAGCGTGAGCGATTGGCCGGGAGGGAGGCGCCCGGCATCGCGCATTGCTCGCTCGAGTTGCTTGCGTTCCGTGAGTTCGCCAAAGACCATCTCGGATTCCCCTGCGAGTTCATCGACGGCAGGCCACATTGTACACCGCCGGTTTTGCGTGACGACGTTTCTCTATCGGGGACGACCGAAAGGCCAAGACATCGTCGGGCGGGGCGCGGCGGAATCGCGTGTGCTATGATTGCACGCTCGGACGGGGTACAAAACCAGCATAGGGAGAGGCCATTGTCAGCGCGCATTCTTAACGGAAACGCAATTCGGGACCAGATTTACACGGAGCTGCAGGCGGAAATCGCCGCGCTCACGTCGGCGGGAATCCGCCCCGGCCTTGCGGCTGTGCGCGTGGGTGACGATCCCGCGTCGAAGCTCTACGTGAACAGCAAGATCGCCGCGTGCGAAAAACTCGGCCTCGCGAGCTTCCACATCACGCCGCCCGCTTCGATGACGACCGAAGAGCTTCTCGGCCTCGTGAACGAGTTGAATAATCGCGACGATGTGGACGGCATCCTGGTGCAGATGCCGCTGCCGAAGCAGATCGATTCCAAGAAGATTCTCGACGCCGTGATCCCGGAGAAAGACGTGGATGGGTTTAATCCCGTGAACGTCGGGCGCTTAGTTGCAGGACGGCCGGCGCTGGTGGCGTGCACGCCGGCGGGCGTGATGGAAATTCTGCGGCGCAGCAACATTCCAATCGAAGGCGCGAACGCCGTCGTGATCGGCCGCAGCGACATCGTGGGCAAGCCGCAGGCGCTGCTTCTGCTGCACGCGAACGCGACGGTGACGATCTGCCATTCGAAGAGCAAGGACCTGCCGGGAATCGCGCGGCGCGCGGACATCATCGTGGCGGCGATCGGCAAAGCGGCGATGGTGACTCCGGACTTCGTGAAGCCGGGCGCGACGGTGATCGACGTCGGACAGATCGTGGTGAAGGACGCGGCCGAGGCCCAGCGCATCTTCGCGAAATTTCCCGCGAAGCTGGAATCGTTTCGCACGAAAGGCTCGATTCTCGCGGGAGACGTTCACCCGGAGGTCGTGGAGGTGGCGGGCGCGTACACGCCGGTGCCGGGAGGCGTCGGCCCGCTGACGATCGCCATGCTGATGAGCAACACAGTGAAGGCCGCACGGATGCGGCGCGGATCGCGCGCACCGGCTGCCGCGTCGTCCCGCACCTGATGCTGCGCATCGGACTCACGGGCGGGATTGCGTCGGGAAAGTCCACGGTGGCGGCGCTGCTGCGCGACCGCGACTATCTCGTGCTCGACGCGGACTCGCTGTCCCGCGAACTCCTCGAACCCGGCCAGGCCGCCTACAACGAAGTGGTGCGCGAATTCGGCGAAGGCATTCTCAACCCCGGCGGCGCGGTGAACCGGCCGAAGCTCGGCGCAATTGTTTTTACGGATGCGCAGAAGCGCGCACGACTCAACGCGATCCTGCACCCTCGCATTCAGGACATCGCGGCGAAATGGTTTGCGGCGCTCGACCGCCCCGGCGGGCCGGACATGGCCTTCGAGGACGCGGCGCTGATTTTCGAAGCGGGCGCGAAAAAGAATCTCGATTTCGTGATGGTCTGCTGGTGCCGCCCCGAGCAGCAGGTCGAACGACTGGAGCAGCGCGGCCTTTCGCGAGAGGACGCCAAGCTCCGCATCGCGGCGCAGATGCCCATTGACGAAAAACGCCGGCTGGCCGATGAGGTGATCGATTGCTCCGGCTCGCTGGAGGAGACCGGAAAGCAGCTCGATGCGGCGCTCGCAAGATTGAAGCAGGCTGCTGCTACCGCGAAAAGAAAACCTTCCTGACGCGGCTGCGTATCGCATCGGCGGAGGGACTACTGCAATGCCAAGCTCCAACAGTCAAAAACGCGCGGGCTGGCTCCTGGTGCTGGGTTTGATCATCGGCCTCGGCGCGTACTGGTTGGGCGCGCGCTACGGACGGCACGCCCCCGGCTCGATTGACGAACTGCGCGCGCCCGCGGCGGCGGCCGACAACAATCTCGATCCCACCGAAGAGGAAAACGTCCGCATCTACAAGCAGGCCTCGCCCGCGGTGGCGAACATCGTTACGCGAACCATTCAATACGATTTCTTTTTCAACGCCGTGCCGGTGGAAGGCGCGGGCTCCGGCTTCGTGATCGATACCGACGGGCACATCCTGACGAATTATCACGTGGTCGAGGGCGCACAGACGATCGAGGTGACGCTCGGCGATCAAACGCGTTACAAGGCCAAGTACATCGGCGCGGACACGCGCAACGACATCGCCCTCATTCAGATCGATCCGCGCGGGCGAAAGCTCACCGCGCTGCCGCTCGGCGATTCACGCAACCTGCTCGTCGGCCAGCGCGTGCTGGCGATCGGCAATCCCTTCGGGTTTCAGAGCACGCTCACGACGGGAGTGGTGAGCTCGCTCGGGCGCACGGTGCAGACCAGCGAAAACACGTTCATCGACGAGGCGATCCAGACCGACGCAGCCATCAATCGAGGCAATTCCGGCGGGCCACTGCTCAATTCGCGCGGCGAGGTGATCGGCATCAACAGCGCCATTTACGCGCCCACGGGAACGACCGCGGGAATCGGCTTCGCGATTCCCATCAACACGGCGCGCCGCGTGGCCGAGGATCTGATCACGCAGGGCCGCGTCCGCCGCGCGACGCTGGGCGCGGAGGGCCGCACGATCTGGCCCGGGCTTGCCGATGCGCTCAACCTGGGCGTCGATCAAGGCATCCTGATCGAGCGCGTGAATTCAGGAGGCCCTGCGGCGCAAGCGGGCATTCGCGGAGGCACGCGCTCGGTGCTCGCGGGCTTGCAGGAATTGCGCATCGGCGGGGACGTCCTGATCGCCATCGACGGCAAAGCGATCACGAGCCAGATGGATTTGAATCTGCTGCTCAACCGCTCGAAGCCGGGAGATACCGTCACGCTCACGATTGTCCGCGACGGAAAGAAGATGGATGTGAAGGTGACGCTCGGAGAAGGCAAGTGACTGCGGCGATGCCCGTGAGAATGGTGTCGAGAATGTCGGGCGCGTCTAAAACAGCTTGTCGGAATCGAGCAGGATGGTCACAGGGCCGTCGTTCGTAAGCTCCACGGACATGTGCGCCTGAAACACGCCTGTGGCGACGCGCACGCCTAGCGCCTCGATCGCGCGCACGAATTCCTCGTAAAGTGCCTTGCCTTGCTCGGGCGGAGCTGCCTGCATGAAACTCGGGCGGCGCTGGCCGCGCGCGTCGCCATACAGCGTGAATTGTGAGACGGCGAGAATGGCGCCACCTGTTTCGAGAAGTGAGCGGTTCATCTTTCCTTCCTCGTCGTTGAAGATCCGCAGGTTGACGATCTTCTCGGCCATTGACGCAGCAGTCGCGGCGGAGTCGCCGCGGCCGACGGCGACCAACACCACGAGTCCCGCCTCGATTTCGCCCGTGACGCGGCCATCGACCACGACCCGCGCCCGGCTCACACGCTGTAGCACCGCTCGCATGGGCTTAATTCTATCTTGTCACATGCATGTGTAGCGACCCACTTTGCATGTAGCACAACCATTATGTGCAGGGTTTTGCTGGCGCCGCATTCGTTTGAGGCTGGCGAGCATCCCCAGAAAATCAAAAGCAGATCCCTCGACTGCGTCCCGCGCCCCCTCAAACTTCGAGGGGGAACGGCAAAGACGCGCGGGACTCCGCTCGGGATGACAGCGGGAGGGGTGCATCGTGGAGAAGATAGAAGGCGCAGCGAGGCGCTTGGAAGCACCACGGCGATTTCAGCAGAATTGCTGTGCACCGACCAGTAGCCCAAGCTTACGCGCACAGGCAGGAGTGCCTGTGCCACAAAACACTCGTGAACGGCGACTACTCCACGCCCACTTGTGCTGACCGAAATCGCCGCATACGATAAGAGCCCTATCCCGCCACCATGAGCGAACCAAACGCCGCATCCCTGGAATCGAAACGCTGGCTGACACGCGGCGTGCTGGGCATCGGCCTCGCGAGCCTTTTCTCCGATTGGGGGCATGAGGCGGCGACGGCGATTCTGCCCGCGTTTCTGGCAAGCGTGGGCGCGCCCGCCGTGGCGCTTGGAGTGATCGAGGGCGTCTCCGACGGGCTTTCCAGCTTTGCGAAACTCGCGGGCGGATTCCTCGGGGACCATCCGCGATGGCGGAAGCCCACCGGCATCATCGGCTACTTCGCCACGGCGATCACCACTTTCGGCTACGCATTCGTGCAGACGTGGCCGGCGCTGCTCGTGCTGCGCGCACTCGGATGGATGGGGCGCGGCGGCCGCGGACCTTCGCGCGACGCGTTGCTGGCCGATTGCGTCGCGCCGGGCCAGACGGGCCGCGCATTCGGGTTCGAGCGCGCGATGGACAATCTCGGCGCCGTCCTCGGACCGCTCAGCGCCACGGCGCTGCTGGCCGTGATGGGCGCGCGCGGCGTGCTTCGCTGGACGCTTCTTCCCGGAGTGACGGCCGCGCTGGCGTTTGCGATTCTGGCGCCCGCGGCCAGGCGAGCGGACGGCCACCACGCTGAGGGCACGACTCCGACTTTCGCCGCGAAGTTCGCGCAATTTCCCGGAAGCTACTGGCGATTCCTCGCCGGCGTATTCGCGCACGGCATCGGAGCCTTCGCGCCGACGCTTTTGATTCTGCGCGCCAGCCAGATTCTGACGCCGCGTTTGGGCATGGGGCGGGCGGCGGCGATTTCCGTGGGGCTTTACACCTTCCACAATTTTGTCGATGCGGCGGCGGCGTATCCGGCAGGCGCGCTGGGCGACCGAATCGGAAAGCGCGGGCTTCTCGCCATCGGGTACCTGATCGCGGTGATCGCTTACGCGGGGTTCATTTTCGAGCAGCCCACGATTCCCGTGCTCGTGGTTCTCTTCGGGCTTGCGGGGATCCACGACGCCTTTCAGCAGTCGCTGGAAAAATCGCTGGCGGCGGAGCTGCTGCCTGCGAGTGTGCGCGGATCGGGATTCGGCGTGCTGGCGTCCGCCAACGGCATCGGCGATCTCGTCTCAAGCGTCGTGGTCGGCGCGCTCTGGTCGATGGTCGGCCCGGCGGCGGGATTCTTGTACGCGGGGATCTTCACCGCGCTGGGAGCTGTGCTCGTCTTTTCTTCAGGCGGATTGCCCAGCGGGTCCTCGGGTGGGCGGCGGCGCGCGAGCTTATAGCTGGAGCGAGGTGCCGCGCTCCTGATTGATGCGGTTGGTCTCGTCCGAATCGAGATCGGCGGCCGCGATTGCGCGGCGGCTGCCGTCGGACGTGACGTAGATGATCCGGTCGCCTGCGCGCGTGAAGGCTACCGCTTGAATCTGCTTCCCACTTTGCAGCACGAGAATGAACTGGCCCACGTCCGGGAGCGGTGCCGAAGCCTCGGGCGCGGGCTCACGAGCGGGCTGCGCGGGGACCGGGACCTGCTGCGCGGCGGGAGCTGCCTGCACCACGATAATCTGCGGCTGCTGCGGCGCTTGCTCGGGCTGAGCGGTTTCTACAGGAACTGCGTATGCGCCTCCGCCATCGAACCACAGGAATCCCGGGCCGGCGAACCGCGACGACTCGCGCAGGAGGCGTTCGGCCACCGCAAGGCGCCACTGCGTGGCGGGGTCGATCACGGCCTTTATGTCGAGATCGCGATTGATCGCGGCGAGGTGCGCGTAATCAAAGCCAGGTCCGGGAACAGGATTGAGCAAATCCTGCACAGATAGAAACGAACCATCCGCAAATGCGACTGAATTTGCAGGTGTGTGGACGCGCAGCCCGCTTGCGGGCATTCCGGCGTTTCGGTTGCCCGCCGGGCGCGCTGCGATCACGTGAGGCGCCACCGGCGCCGGGCGCGCCACGGGCGCGGAGATTCGCGGGCTTGCAGTGGGAGCCATTCGCTGCGCGCTTGCCACGCGGGGGACGAACAGGGAGAAAGCAAGGAGAACTGCTGAAGCTACTGCCGAGCGGTTTCTGATTGTCATGGCCGCCTCGCTTCTACACCATCAGACGCTATCGCATGGCTCGCGGTTGCAAGCGTCGCGGCCGGTCGCCGCTGGACGTTCAGTCGCGCACCTCAATACTTACGGAACGATTCTGCTGTTCCGCAGTGTTTGTCGGCGTGACTATCGGAAGGGATACATTGCCAAGGTCGGCCACGAACACGCGGTTCGCCGCAATTCCACCAGCCGACAAGAGTCTTTTGCGCACGGCCCTGGAACGTTGTCCTGCCAGATCGATATTCCTCGGCTCCGAGCCGAGAGTGTCGGCGTTGGCCGAAAGCAGCAGGATCGCGTTCGGGTTGTCACGGGCGAAGTTTCTGACGCTATCAATCGTTGCGTCCGCCAAAGGCGTCAAGCGTGCCTTGCCGATGTCAAACACAATCCGTGCTTCCATTCGGGATGGCGATGGCACCACTATTCGGCCTGGATCTACAACGCGGATGGTCTTTTGAGTGAAGAACAGGATGACCTCCTGACGTTCCTTATCCTTGTCCGACGTCGGCTTGAATCCACTTGAGATCAGATCGGTGAATCCATCCACCAGCTTCTTTCCGATTTCAGTCCCGGTTCCGCCCGACAGGCCTTTAGCGAATTCTTCGGCTGCGACGGCTGGAAGTCTGGCCGTTTCCGTTCCTGAACGAACGGCTTTGTCGATCACACTCGCGGCCACATCGGCGAACAATCCGAGCAGTTTGGCCCCTTGAGGCGGCGCTGTTGAATTGGTGACACTGACTTGCACGTTCAGCGGCTTTGACAGTGCGTCGGCTATACGACCGGCGGCTACTTCGGAAGCACGTCTGCTCCCCGCCAAATAGCCACCAACTACACCTAGGATTAAGGCCAATGTGGTGTAACTCACCAACTTGAAGTCATATCCAAGATCGCCCTTGCCGTCGCTCATTGACGTGACCTCTCTCGGAGAACGCTCTGGCGGGATAAGAAAACGCGGTGATTGTAGCGACTTCTTGTTTATCAAACAAGTACTTCATTGATTGTTTCCGGTCCACAGTTCAACCTGGAAAGTTACGAGGAATTCGCTGAGTCTTGCGCTACTTCCCTGCGGTCATCCCCCTTCGCCGAGATGTCGGTTTTACAGCACGACTGGAGAATTCTAACGGACCTGCCACTCGGAGGTGGGTTGTGTCTCAACTTAGATTTTCTGTCATGTTACATTACTGGATATCTCGGATTCCGATACGAGACACGTCTCATGACGAATGAACCAAATGCCGAGAGCAAGAAGAAGGCTGGCGAATCCAATCCACCCCAGCCCGCCCCGGAAGTCCTTGTCCAGAAGGAAGGGTCCCTTAAACAGGGAAAGGAATCCGGCGAGCCAGAGCAGCCCACCGAAACTCGCAATACTCCAGCGCAGCCACCCATAATTCCGCCCATTGTCGTTCAGGTTTCGCAACCCGAAGGACCAGCCGGAGACAGAATCAAGTGGACGGACATCGCTATAGTCATTCTGACTGCTGGCATCGTACTTACGGCCATAATTCAGGCCTGCATTTTCACAAAACAATGGAAAGAGATGCACGCCGCCGGGGAACAAACTGACAAGCTCATTCGCACGGCGAATGAGATTAAATCGGCCCTGATAGTCGCTAATCAGCAAAACTTGGATGCTGTGAATCGCACTTTGAAAGCCAGTCAGGAAAACGCGGACGCCAGTAACAAACAGAGCTACAAGGCTTTGGACACTACCATTGAATCCTTTCATTTGGATCAAAGACCGTGGGCGTACATGTCGCAATACGTGCTTTCCGGTGAGCCAGAAGAGAACAAGGAATTCACTATCAAGATCGGGATGTTCAACAGCGGAAAGACTCCAGCTTTTGATGTCACGCCGAAGTCCCAAGTATTCAATTACAATGTTGAACCACCGGAAACGGATTTTACTAAGGCCCCAGAAGCCAAGAGTCGCGGCTTGGTACCTCCCGGTATCACCGAAATATCCTTCACAACAGACCCCATGAAAATCGTCGGACCCTCTCTTTCGGCTTACAACAATGGGATAAACTCGATCTATGTACATGCCAGAATCGATTACGTGGACGCCTTCAAGATGCCTCATTGGACGACGATCTGCATATTCCACATCCACGGTAGGCCGCTGAGTGAATTTCAATACTGCGAACGTGGTAATGATGCAGACAGCTATACCAAGCGCCCAAATTAGGACACCACCCGGTGAGGCAGTTGCTTTGCCCGGTGGGCGGGATGTGCTATAAACGTCGCTCCGAGAAGGCGGCAATGGCCGAACCAGAACTGGGGAAGGCGAAGGCCAACGCAGCGGCGACGCCCGTGAACGCGGGCGAGGCGGCTCGCGAGCCGAGCGGGGAGCCGGAGTTGGCCATGAGCTACTGCCCGCGCTGCTCGGCGCGTCTTGCGGCGCGAAGCTGCAAGCTGTTGTGTCCGGATTGCGGGTACTATATGTCCTGCTCGGACTTTTACTGAGGAAGCAGCACGGCCTGACTCAGCACAGGCGAGGACCTTTTCAGGGCAACGCAAGAACGAATTCGGAAATTTGAGGAGGCGCGAACGTGGCACTGCGAATGACGGACAGGGAAGTGGGTGGAGTGAGCGTGCTCGATATCGAAGGGCGCATCGTGCTGGGCGAGGAGAGCAACTCGTTCCGCGAAAAAGTGAAGAGCCTGCTGGCGGCGGGCAAGAAGAAGATCATCCTGAATCTGGCGCAGGTGAGCTACATCGACAGCGCGGGGCTGGGCACGCTGGTGGCCACGTTCCACAGCGCGCGTTCGCAGGGCGCCATGCTGAAGCTCACGAACCTAGGGGCGAAATTCAAGGAAGTGCTCCAGGTGACGAAGCTCATGACCGTCTTCGACACGTACGACAACGAAGCGGCGGCGATTCAGAGCTTCGGGAAGTAGATTCCAAAAGGCGCGCGGGGCGGATTCATCCGATCCGCCCTTCCACTCGATAGATCGCGACTCCGCTCAATAGCTTGGGGTAGAAGTCCGTGGACTTTTGCGGCAGGACATCGCCGCCGAGCGCGATCCGCGTGACCTGCTCGACGCGCACGGGATTCAGCAGAAACGCGAGCTGCGCCTCGCCGCGGTCCACCGCCGCAATCGCCGCGTCCATCTCCCGCTCGTAGCCCACATTCTTTTCTCCCGCGACGGCTTCCGCTGTGATTCCCATCCCCTTTTCCAGAATCAGGCGGTGCAGCAACACCACGTCGAGGCCGCGCTGCGCCTCGGAATAATCCTTCAGCAGGCTTTCCAGATCGGCTTCGCGCTTCAGCGCGAACAAGTAAAACGCGCCGCCGCCCGGTTGGACCGCGCCCGGATAGACGCCGATCACGCGCCGGCCGAGCTTCGGGCTTTCGAAATCCTTGCGGAACTCGGCGTACGCGGAGGCGCGCTCCTCGGGATTCGCGAAAGGATAGGAATACCAGTCGAAGTGCGGCGCGAGATTCTTGCGGAAGCGGTCGAAATCGAAATTCGCGAGATGGGAGACGAGGCGGTGGGTTGCCAGAATCGTCAGGCCGCGCGAATGCGTGTTGATGAAGGTTGCCATCGCGAATTCGGAGGCGGCGAGCGGATCGGTGGTGCCCGCGCGCGCGCGGCATTCATTGCGATAGTTGAGCGCCGTCTCGTAGCGATGGTGGCCGTCGGCGATGACGAGCTTTTTGTCCGCCATCGCCTTCTGAATGCGCGCGGCGAAAGCGGGATCGGAGACAGGCCACAGGCGATGCGTCACGCCGAATTCGTCGCGCAGCTCGATCGGCGGAGCGGTGCGCGCGGTCTGCTCGAGCCAGGTGTCGATCTGGCGCGCGGGATCGTCGTAGAGGAGAAAAAGCTGGCCGGTCTGCGCGCGCGTGTTGCGCAGCAGCTCGATGCGGTCGGCCTTGGGAGCGGAAAGCGTGCGCTCGTGCCGGAAGACGACGTGCGCGTCGTAGTCCTCGACGCGGGCGAGCGCGATGAAGCCGATACGCACGCGGCGCGTGTGCGTGCCGGGGACTTCGAATTCCTGCGAATAGACGTAGATCGCGGGCGCGGCGTCCTGCACGAGGATCTTCTCGGCGATCCATTCGTCGATCTTGCGCGCGGCGCGGGTGTAGACGCTGTTTTCGGGCGTGTCGTCCGGCGAGACGCGGCCTTTTTCGACCGCGATCAGGTTGCAGGGGCTTGCGGCGTAGTAGCGCTCCTGCATCGCGGGAGTGATTTTGTCGTAGGGCTGCGTGAGCACGTCCGCGAGCGAGACGCGATTCGTATCGTAGCGGTATGCGCGAAAGGGTCGGATTTCAGCCATGGCGTCCTTGGAGCAGAATTGTGGCGTTGCGGAAAACATTTATTGTAGCAGCCGCGCGCGCCCGCGCCAAAGGCGAGAGGAACTACGCCGGGCGCCAGAAGTTGGGGGCGGGAGCGATGAAAGCCACGCCGATGCGCGTCTTGCCGCGGATGCGCCGGCCGACGTGGACGACGCGGCACTCTTGTTCGGCCTGGTTGCGCGTGTTGGTGAGAAATAGGCGCTGGCCTCGCGCGACGACGCTCTCGATAGTGAGCGAGCAGCCGTCCTCGTGCGCGTCGTGCGTCTCGGCTTCTTCGTGGAATGGCTGCTTATCTGCGTCCGAGCCATAGACGAGCAGCGGCACGCTGTGCGAGTGGCGGAGGCGTTCGCGGCGGTCGGAATCGTCGCTGGCGCGGCCCTTGGGCCGTCCGAGCGCAGGGCCGCCCGCGCCCTCGCGGGACCTTTGCTTCTCGGCCTGCTTCAGCGCTTCCCAGATGCGGCTCAAAGCGATCTCCGAAGTGACTGCCGGGCTGTAACCCGCGTGCCTACAATAGCCTGCCGGGCGGGCTGCGCGAGAAAAAGCCTCTTGCCCGTTTTCCTTTCGGTAAAGGGGGGAGGATTAAGGAGGTAAAGGAGGCAGAGGAGATAGAGGAGGTGGAGGAAACAGACCAATCAAGGACGCCGTACCTGGCGTGACATCAACTGGAGCGCCGCTTAGAATAGAGAATTGACGCACGAATGGCGGAGCGGATGAGCAAGAGCATCGACAAAGACGGCAGCAAGTTCACGGGCGTGCGGGCGCTCGTGTTCGATCTCGACGGGACGCTGATCGATTCGAAGCTCGACCTGGCGCTCTCGATCGATGCCACGCTGAAGCACATGGGCTGCGCGACTCTGTCGCACGAGACGATTTACGGCTACGTGGGCAGCGGCGCGGCGACGCTGGTGCGCCGCGCTCTCGGCGACAGCATCACGGACGCCCAGGCCGACGAGGGGTTGGCGTATTTCCTTTCCTACTACCGCGCGCACATGCTCGACAACACGGTCCCGTACACGGGCGTGATCGAGGCGCTCGAGCGGCTCGAGACGCATTCGATGGCGGTGCTCACCAACAAGCCTGTCAAGTTCAGCAAAGCACTCCTCGAAGGCCTCGGTCTCGCGCGCTATTTCCGGTACGTGTACGGCGGCAACAGTTTTCAGACGAAGAAGCCCGATCCGGAGGGCATGAACGTCCTGCTGCGCGACCTGGCGGTGGCGCCGCAAGAAGCGATGATCGTCGGCGATTCGGACGTGGATGTGCAGACCGCGCGGAACGCGGGCACATGGGCCTGTGGCGTCAGCTACGGCCTCGGCCTGGAAGGACTGCGCGAGCACCCGCCCGATTTGATGCTCGACAATCTTGCGGACCTGCCCGGCCATCTGAATGGCCGGCGCGACTGACTTCTCCGAGAGCGGTGTAGAATTCTCGATGGCGGAGATCGAGATGTGCGATCGAGGAGACGAAAGATGAAAATCATTCGGATTTTGCTCGTGTGCGCGCTGGTGGCGGTGGCGGCCGGGGCGGGCCGTGCGGAGAAGAACCAGGTCTGGACGGGATCGCTCGTGGACGCGAGCTGCTACCTGACCGACAGCGCGCAGACCAACAACAGTCATATGGGGATGAACAAGTGCGGGACCGAGTGCCTCAGGATGGGCAAGCCCGCGGGCCTCGTCACCGCCGACAAGAAATTCTTCGTGCTGCTCGCGCCGTCGCCCGACATCGCGGAATACGTGGGGCAGACGATTCGCGTGACCGGAAAATTGAGGAACGGCTCGATCCTCGTGGACAAGCTCGAAGTAAAGAAGGGCACAAGCTGGATTACCGCAAAGGTCAGCACGATGATGTGATCGGCGAGCGGCGCTCCATCCGATCAGCCTTCGTCATCGATCGCCTCAGGGCCCGCAGGGAAGTACCTTTTCAAGCCAAATTGGCGTCATAGAATGCGGCCTACGGATTGTGGACCGCTGGAGGAACGCGGTCGGCATCGGGAGGGGTGAGGATGAGCCTGCGCAAGTACCTGGTCTGGTCGTTGGTGGTGGCGGTGATTCTGGCTGCTGCCATCGTGGCGTACGCGCGATACATAAGGATTCCGGTCAACGTCGCGTACGTGAGCGAAGAAGCGGGCGGCGTATCCGTCATCGACCTGAACACATTCGAGGTCAAGAAGAGGGTCCATCCCCCGGATGTCGCGCCGCGCGGGCTCGGCATTACGTTCGACGGAAAATACGTAGTCGCGGCCAACAAGGACACAGCCGACGCGAGCGTGTTCGATACGCGCGGGCTTCGCATGGTCCGGCGGATCAAGGTTGGAGACAGTCCGGAGTTCGTCAAGTTTCATCCCAGCGGCAATTCATTCTTCGCTTCGTACGAACCGAGCTCGTCGGGCGGGCCGCCGCCGCAGGGACCCGCAGGTGGCGAATCAGGCCAGAACGTGCCTCTTTCGCAAATCGTGGCGTTCAATGTGCACGATTGGTCCCGCGTGGGCGATTTCGTCGCGGGGCAAGAAACCGAAGGGATCGAGTTTTCGCCGGACGGCAAGCTTCTGATCGTGGCCAATGAAGCGCAGGACACCATCGGCGTTCACGAAATCGCGACAGGGAAGGTCGTGAAGGAAGTCAACCTCTCGTCGTACGGCAAACGTCCTCGCGGATTGAAGTTGTCGCCGCAGGGAAATGCGTACGCGGTCACGATGGAAGGATCGGGGACGCTGATTACACTGGATCAGAATTTCAACGTGCTCCGTTCGGTGCCCACCGCCATCAGGCCCTACGGCGTCGCCTTCGACAGGGAAGGACGCCGAATCTTCGTCGCCGCGGCTGGAGCAAAGAAGCTTCAGGTGTTTGCGGCGGATTCGCTGCAACTGCTGGGAGAGACCGCCGTCGGCCAGCGCTGCTGGCATTTTACGTTCACGCCGGACGATTCGAAGATTCTGCTGGCTTGCGGCCGGTCGAACAATATCTACGTGATCGACGCGAAATCGTACCAGACGATTCGCACTCTCGAAGGATTTCAGCTCCCCTGGGGCATCGTGACGTACCCGCGCTCCTACGGAAGCCTCGGTTTACCCTGACACCACCAAGACTCACCGTGATTCAACGAATTCGGGAACGCGCGGGTGCATGCCAAGTTTCCGGTAACCGCGTCAATCAGGACTTTGCCAGGCGGTCTTCAACGATAAGCCCGCTCTTGCTCGTCCGCATCGGGAATGGCCGCGAACCAGGCATCAAACAGTGCGTCTCTTCGCATGATCATGAGAATCGGCAGCTCTTTCGCATTACCATCACGCGGAACCAATACAATTTGCCTGAAGGCCCCATATGCGTTGCCAGGCAAGATGTATCTTTCCCTGATTTCTGAGCGTATTAGCCGGCGTGTCGAGAAGAACCGTTGCGATTCAATGGCGTCGGGTTGCAGAATCACCTTGAATCGCCGCACCCAGAGAATTGAGTAGATCCCGCCCAGCGGCAAAGGAAGCAACCACAGAATCGAGGGGCTGCCGCCAGAGAACCCCCTCCCCGTCACCGTCAGAATCATATACGGGAGTCCGCAGCCGACTCCGATTCCTAGAAATACAATAAAGAATAGGCGCCACTCCAAGGAGGCTGGATAGGTGCGCGGGTAGCAGGAAGGATCGAATTTCATACCCTGCGCGGAAGCGGCTTCACGATTCAAGTGTGGGTTTCGACGCAGAGAATACTACGGCCTATTTGCCTATCGCAATGTATCGTCTGATTTCGCCACCTTCGGGTTGTGCCTGGTAAGTCGGACAATCGGAAACTGAGTCGCCGCACACGCGCCGGAACGCTTGACACTCCGATATTCAGTGCAATAATCCGCATCGCATCGAAAGAATTTCGCGGGGGAGTGCAAATGAAAGTGATCCGGCCGTTGTGTGTGGCTGCTCTGGCGTTTTTCGTGCTGGCGTCGGCCGCGAAAGCGCAAATCCCTCGCGATCCCACGCCCGTCGTCGCCAAGACGTCACCCGAAGACGTGGCCATGGGCAAGAAACTCTACGAAGCAACCTGCTCGAAATGCCACGGAATTGACGGAGGCGGCAGCGATGGCCCGAGCCTTCAGGGATCTCCAGAGAGACTCGGCGACGCAGAGGTCGGCGCGATCATTCGCGGCGGAATTCCAGGCACGGGGATGACCGCTTTCGGCTCCCTGAACGTGGAAGAGACCGGGCAGGTGGTTGGATATCTGCGGACGCTGGGCCGCACGGCGGATGCCGAAATCGCGAAAGGCGACATCGGACAAGGGAAATCGGTTTATGAGACGCGCGGCTGCGCGGGCTGCCACATCATCCGCGGCGAGGGCGGAGGTGCCGGTCCAGAGCTGACCAGGGTGGGCGCGATGCGCGGGCCGACTTACCTGCGCGCGGCGCTGCTCGCTCCCGGCACGATTTTGCCGCAGGAAGCAGGCGCGATGGAGCGCGGGCGCTTCACGCAGTTTTTGTTCGTGCACGTAGTGACGAAGGACGGCCATTCCGTGGACGGCACGCGCGTGAGCGAGAATTCGTTCGCGATCGTGATCAAGGACGCCGCCGGCCGCTTCCACGCATTCAAGAAACGCGACGTGCAGAAGGTGGAAAAAATTCCCGGGAAGAGCGTGATGCCCAGCTTCAAGGACACGCTTTCCGCGTCGCAACTGGACGATCTGGTCGCATATCTCGCCAGCCTGAAAGGCGCCCAATGAGAGCCATCAAGTACGCCCTGATTCTGCTTGCTCTGGCGAGCCCGATTGCGGCTCAGACGCAGGTGCCGTATCAGCGCGTCGTGAAATCGGATAGCGAGCCAGCGAACTGGCTCACGTACGGCGGCAACTACTACGGGCAGCGCTTCTCGGGTCTCAAGCAGCTTACTCCGCAAAACGTGGCCGGGTTGAAGATGGCTTGGGCATACCAGCCCAATCGCCCCGCGGGCAACGTCGAAACGTCTCCGATTGTCGTGGACGGAATCATGTACGTCACCGAGCCGCCGAGCACGGTGACGGCCCTCGACGCGCACACCGGCAACAGGCTCTGGACGTGGTCGCCCATTTTGAAGAACGTGGTTGCGATCGGACTCTTTCAGACGAATCGCGGCGTCGCGGTGCTCGATCATCGCGTGTACGTCGCGACGATCGACGCGCACCTGGTGGCGCTCGACGCCACGACCGGCGCCGTGATCTGGAACACGGTGGTCGCGGACAACAAGATGGGCTACGCCATCACAGGGCCGCCTCTCGCGATCGATGGAAAAGTTCTGATCGGAACGGGCGGGAGCGAAGCGGCCGTTCGCGGCTTCCTCGATTGCTACGACGCCAAGACCGGCAAGAGGCTGTGGCGAATCTGGACCGTTCCGTTGCAGGGCGAACCCGGCTCGGAAACGTGGGGCGGTTCTGTGCCGGCGGGCGGCACCACATGGAATGCCGGAGCCTACGATCCCAAGCTGAATCTCGTTTACTGGGGCACGGGCAATCCCGCGCCGGATTGGAACGGCGACGCGAGGCCGGGCGACAACCTCTACACGTGCGCGATGCTCGCCATCGATCCTGACGCCGGCAAGGTGAAGTGGTATTTCCAATTTTCGCCGCACGAAACGCACGACTGGGATGCATCCGAGCCGCCGATTTTGTTCGACGACACGATCAAGGGCAAGCCGCGGAAGCTTCTGGGCTTCGCCAATCGCAACGCCTTCTACTATGTGCTCGACCGCGCGACGGGCGACTTCGTTGCGGGCATGCCGTACGCGAAGCAGACGTGGGCGAAGGGACTCGACGCGACCGGCCATCCCATCGTCCTGCCCAATTCGGGGCCCAGCCCCGAAGGAAATCTGATATTCCCCAGCATCACCGGTGCGATCAATTGGACTAGCAATTCGTACAGCCCACTTACCAAACTCTTTTATGTGGACGCGCGTGAAATGGGTTCTTACTACGTCAAGGGAACCACCACGAAGTGGGAAATGGGAAAGTTCCCGATGGGCGCGGGAGGAGAGCGCGCACTCAGCGGCGATGACGCTTACGGCGCGATCCGCGCGCTCGAAGGCGCCACCGGAAAAATGAAATGGGAGTTCCGGCTGCACGCGCCGTCCTGGGTGGGCACACTCGCGACGGCCGGAGGTCTCGTCTTTTCCGGAAGCGACGAGGGCAATTTCTTCGCGCTTGACGCGGTGACGGGGAAGCCTCTCTGGGACATCAATCTGGGATCGTCGATCCGGTCGAATCCGGTGACGTATTCGGTGGACGGCAAGCAATACGTTTTCGTCACGGCGGGCACCACGTATTTCGTGTTCGGCTTGCCGTAAGAGCGAACGAGAGTACCCGGCCGAGGGACCTCTGCGTCCCAAGAGCTTCAGGCGACCCGGTTTCTTGTCATACGCAAAACTCGATCGGACATTCTAGGAGGCGGAGCAATGCGACGCGGATTCCTGTCATTTCTATGCGGTAGCGCGATGATTCTGGCCGTCGGCGCCTTCACGAGCGCACCGAGCCGGGCGGCCGCGCCGCAGGGTGCGGCGCCGAAGTGCGACCGCGCGTGTCTGGAAAACTTCGTCAACGAATATCTCGCCGCCTTAGCGGCGCGCGATCCGTCGAAAGTCGCCTTCGCCGCAAACGTGAAATTCACGGAGAACACGGCCAGGCTGAAAATCGGCGAAGGGTTCTGGGGCACCGCGAACGGCCAAGGCACGTTCAAGCTCTACTTCGCGGAACCCGAGGCGGGCCAGGTCGGCTTCATCGGCGTAATGAAGGAGTGGGACAACCCTGTCCTCTTTTGCCTGCGCCTGAAAGTCACCGGCGGAAGGATCGCGGAAGTGGAAGACTTCGTCGTCCGCGACGCCAATGCGGCGAAAAATCTGGACGCGATGGGAAAGCCGAACCCGCGCTTTCTCGAAGCGATTCCCCCGGCCGAACGCGCCACGCGCGAGGAGCTGGTCAAGACCGCGAACATGTATTTCTCCGGCTTGCAGAACAACGACGGCAAGGGCGTCTATCCTTTCGCCGCCGACTGCAACCGCATCGAAAACGGCATGCAAACCACGAACAATCCGGACCGGTTCAAGAGCGACCCAAGCATCGGCAACGAGATCATGAGTTTGGGCTGTGCCGCGCAGTTCAAGACGGGATACTTCAGGATCGTTACCAGGATTCGCGACCGGCGGTTCGTGATCGTGGACCGCGAGCGCGGCCTCGCCTTCGCTTTCACATTTTTCGATCACGCGGGCACCGTGAAGTCGATGACGCTAACGGACGGCAGGATGGTTCCTGCGACGCTGCGCCATCCTTTCACGTGGGAGGTGGGAGAGCTGTTCAAGATCGAAAAGGGAAAGATCCGGCTCATTCAAGCCGCGCTGACGCAGGAACCGTACGGAATCACGTCAGGTTGGGGACCTCAAACCGTGCAGGAGAGGGCTAAGGCACTTGGCGTGAAAGCAGCAAATCCAGTATCCAACACTTGCGACCGCAAATGTCTGAACGGCCTCGTCGATGCCTACCGCGCGGCGCTGATCGAACACAATCCATCCATGCTCCCGCTGGCGCCGTACGCGCGCTACACGGAAAATGCGCAGGACCTGAAATTCACCGACGGCCTCTGGGGCACGCTCACCGGCTGGGGCAGCTACAAGCTCTACATCGACGATCCTGAGGAAGGACAAGTCGGCTTCGTCGGCGTCACGGACGAAGCCGGAATGGGCGGCTTGCTGGTTACGCGTTTGCGGATCGTGAACCGCAAGATCAGTGAAATCGAAACGGTGATCACGCGCAAGGAAACCGCTGCGGGCTTCACGCGTCCCGATGGATTCACCGATCCGAAGGTCGCGCCGAGACTGGCGGGATTCTTCGAGGACGTCCCCGAGTCCGAGCGCGAATCGCGCAAGGACCTGATCGCGCAGACGGACCTGTATTTCGACGGGATCGAAAAGAGCAGCGGAAGCATCGTTCCGTTCGCGCCGGACGTGATTCGCGTCGAAAACGGAACGCAGACGTGCCCCTCGACCTTCGGCTCGCTGTCGAAAGACGGCAGGCCCACAAGCTGCGCCGCGGGCCTCGATTCGCACATCTTCGAGTACATCTATCCGATCCGTCCACGCCGCTATACCGTCGTCGACCGCGAACGCGGCATCGTCATGGGCAATTTCATGTTCAACACGTCCGGCAAGGTGAAATCGGTCGATGTCCCCGGTGTCGGCAAAGTGGACGAATCGCCCTCGGCGCTGCGCCCGTTCAGCGAGGAAGTCTGCGAGATTTTCAAGCTCAAGAACGGCAAGATCGACGCGATCATCGCCGTGATGACCGGCCTGCCTTACGGCGACGATTCCGGCTGGTCTCAATAGGCAGCCGCGCGCCGCAGCACCGAAATCACGCCAACGCGACGCGCGCAGTGGGAATGCCGCCTGAGATTGTGCTCTTCGAGAAGGAGCATAGGTGCGCGCGCCCCCCAGACTGGGCCTCGAACGCACGTCCTCATGAAGAAACGGCGGCGTCGGGTACCCAACGCCGCCGTGATTCACCGCCTGGAACTCCCGCTTCCGGTCGCCGGCCGAATCCAAGTGGAGTCATCCTGCGCCCTGTCCCGGCCGCCGCAATTCAGAATCGGTAATTGAACCCGAATCGCATGAGATTCATGCGCAGATCGGTTGTGTGGGTGAACGTGTTAGTTGGGAACGGGATGGGCGGCGAAAACGCCGTCAGATTCGTGCTGGTCGCCCTTACGGTGCCAACATCGGCGTAGAGGTATTCGCCTTTCACCGTCCAATGCTCCCCGGCCAGATACTCAACGCCGCCGCCAGCCGTCCAGCCCTTCTGCGTACGCTTCACGCCGCCGTTCTCGTGCGCGGTCGCAAAGGTGTCGGTGAAAACCTCCTGATAGTTGATATTGGTTGCCGCCAATCCCACGGTGCCGTAAAAGAGCCAGCGGCCGGCTACGAAGCCAAGGCGGGGACGTGCGGTGAGCAGCCAATCGGTCTTAACCGTCTGTTTCACCGTGAACGTCGTCGGGGAGCAGCAGGGATAAACGTCTGTGCCGGTCTTGGAACCACTCACACTCATCGAACCGAAATCAAACTCGAACCCGAGAACCACATTGCCCGTTTGGAAGTTGTAGCCGGCCTGGCCTCCGCCCGTGAACCCGCTCGCATTCGGCTTCTGCGCTCCAACCGGAGCGATAGCCGGTGGGCTGGAGATGGCGAAATAGCCCGTCGGACTGAAGATGGTGGTTGTTTTCGCATCGGATTTGTTGAAAGCGCCTCCGACGTAACCGCCGCCGTAGAAGCCCTTGAAGTCGTCGGCCTTTGCTGTTCCGCCAGCAAGCAGGACAATGGTGACCACACAGCCCAGCATCAGTGATCTATTCATTTTCGTTTCCTCTCTTCTCTCCCTCGCGAAGATCAAACATCCTGAACTTTTCGCATAAGGTACGGTCCAGTCGCGGATTCTGTGTCTGGTGCGAGTCCGAGCAGTCACGCTGCCGTGACCTCGGCAAGCGTGGCCGTTCTCGGCCCTGGGCGCAGCGGGTTACTTCTGATTAGTCGGCTCTATTTCAAAAGCTCGATGTGCTCCCGGTCACATGGAGCGGTGATCCGCGTCACAGTCCGCTGTAGCCTACGGCTGAAAGAAAGGGTTCATTACCGGCTGCTAACCAAGGCGTTCAGTCTTTGTCGTGCCAGCCCAGCGGGTAGTGCCTGATAAGTCGTGTGGATTCTATAGATCGATGCAACACCATCTAGTAGACCTTCTACTTAAGGATGGTGTTTATGAGCGAAGGAGAACGATCGAGACTTTCTCTCACCCAGAGATCCGAGATCTGGAGCCGTTGGAAGTCCGGGCAGTCGTTGCATGAGATCGGGCGCGCCTTTGGCAAGCCACATACTTCCATTCGCTGTTTGTTGTTGCCTCACGGAGGGATTCCTCCCGCAGCCCGCCGACGCTCTCGTCTAGCCCTCACCCTTGCTGAGCGAGAAGACATCTCGCGAGGGATCGCTTCCGGTTCGTCGATTCGCGAGATAGCAAGACGCCTTGGGCGGGCCGCCTCAACGGTGAGCCGGGAGATCACCCGCCATGGTGGCCGTCCTGCCTATCGCGCCTACGAATCGGATCACCAAGCTTGGGCATCGGCTTTGCGACCGAAACGGTGTCTTCTCGCCGTGAACCGCAAGTTGCGGAACATCGTTGCGAGTAAACTGATCCTGGACTGGTCGCCCGAACAGATTTCCGGATGGCTGAAGACCCAGTATCCCGATGACGAGAGCATGCGAGTGTCCCACGAGACCATTTACCGTAGCCTCTTCATTCAAGCACGAGGAGTATTGAAAAAAGAGCTGATGGACCACCTGCGATCGAAGCGGCGCATGCGCCGCTCGCGACACGCCAGCGTCAGCGGACAGTCACGGGGTCAGATCGTCGATGCCATCTCGATCCGCGAAAGACCCCCGGAAGTGGAAGATCGAGCGATTCCTGGCCATTGGGAAGGCGATCTGCTGAGCGGTGCAAAAAACAGCTACATTGCGACCCTGGTAGAACGCCATTCGCGCTTTGCCATGCTGATCAAGGTGTCCAGCAAGGACACGGCGGTGGTTGTTGCAGCCTTAAGCCGGCACGTTCGTAAGCTTCCCGCTACTCTGCGACGCTCGCTGACGTGGGATCGCGGACTGGAGATGGCCAAGCACAAGGCCTTCACGGTAGCCACGGATGTGAAAGTCTATTTCTGTGATCCGCAAAGTCCCTGGCAGCGCGGCACGAACGAAAACACCAATCTGCTGCTGCGACAATACTTCCCCCGAGGCACCGATCTGTCTGCCTATTCGCAAGCGCAGCTCGACCAGGTCGCGCTGCGCTTGAATCAACGACCGAGAAAGACTTTAGGATTCCAGACCCCTGCGAGTAAACTTCGGGCAAGTGTTGCGTCGACCGTCTGAGCCGGCACGGACAATCGGAAACTGACCCACCATCAGGCGTGCAATCGAATTGACATTCCATCCGCCGCTGTCTATCTTGAGGGCGCTTTCGCTGGAACGAGTTTGTCCGGTCGTTCCAGTGTGATAGAGGGGGGAGCCGTGAAGAGAAACACAAATTGGCTGCTGGCGATTGCGCTTTTGATCGGAGGCTTGGTCGCGGCCGGGACGGCAGCGGCGCAGGTGACGCTCGAGGTGATGAACCCCCGCGGCGAGATTCCTCCGCCGCAGACGGTGGGCATCAGCCCGCGCGGCGGAAAACTCGACGGCAAGAAAGTCGTCCTCATCGACAACGGGAAATTCGGCGCCGACAATTTCCTCTGGGTCATCGGGCAACTCATCAAGCAGAAATATCCCGGCGCCACGGTCGTCATGTACCCGAAGCCCTCAGCGCAGACGATCACCGCTCTTCCCAAGTGGTATCCCACGGTGAAGCAGCAGGGAGATCTTTTCGTTTTCGGTGTCGGTGATTGAGGGAGCTGCACGTGGTGGGGTTCCCACGACACGGTCGAAATTGAAAAGACAGGAATGCCCGGCGTTTACTTCACCACCACCGAGTTTCTCGAAGATGCGAAGTCCGCGGCGAAAGACCGCGGCATGCCGGGGATCCGCATGATCGCGCTCCCCGCGGACAAGTATTATCGCGCCCGCGCCACGCACGAAGAGCTGCAACCGGTCGCGAGCGCGGTCATCGACCAAATGGTCGACGACCTCGTCCGTCCGCTCACCGCCGAAGAAACCAAGCCGTCGCAAGTCCAAAAGCAGAAGGAAAACGACAATATCACCGTCAAGGGCTCGGATTATCAGGACGCCTACCAGAAAGTGAACGATCTCTTCCTCGATAGTCACTGGGCTGACGGCCTGCCGATCGTCCCGCCGACGCCGAAGCTGGTGAAGGCGATGCTGGCTGCGACGACTCGCTCGCCGCAGGAAGTGCTGGGCCAGGCCGCCCCGAAAAACGGCACGGCCACAGTCGAAAAGATCGCCGTCAACGCCGTGATGGCCGGCGCGAAGCCCGAATTCTTCCCGGTAATCCTCGCGGCCATGGACGGTTTCCTCGACAAGCACTACGACCTCACGCACGTCCAGGCGTCGACCGGCTCGTTCACTCCTATTGTCATCGTGAACGGCCCGATCGCGACAGAACTGAACTTCAACTCCGGTATCGGCATGCTCGGCCACGGATGGCGAGCAAACAGCACCGTCGGCCGCGCGCTCCGGCTTTCGCTGCTCAACATCGGACAGACCTGGCCCGCCGTAAACGACATGGCGCTCACCGGCCGCTTGGAGTCGTACACTTTCTTCACGTTCGCCGAAGACGAAGCCAGGAGTCCGTGGGAGCCGTACAGCGTCAGCCGCGGCTTCATGCCCGGGGACAGCACCGTCACCGTCGCCTCGTCCGGCACCCCGCTCGTACTCGGCGGCGGGGCCGTCGCTCCCTGGACCGCGCAGGGAATCATCGACTTGGTTGTCGCGCGGGCTCCCAATAGCTCCTACTGGGTTCACTCGCAGCAGTACACTCTTGTCCTGCATCCGGATTGCGCCTATGAGCTGGGCAAGATGGGCTACACGCGCAAGAGCCTTCAGGAATATCTCTACGAGCACACGAAAGTCCCGTACGAGAAGGTCGCGGCGACAACGGTCGCTTTCGGTCACGACAAAGCCTCCGACTTGATCCAGGCCGAGATCGACGACGGCCGCATCCGCCCCGATCGTGCGCAGGTTTTCAGGGACGCGCTGAAACCCGGCGGCAAGGTTCCCATCGTCCAAAGCCCCGAGGATTTTCATATTTTCGTCGCGGGCGGCTCGCCGGGTTACAGCTTGCTGTTCAGCTACCCGGGTACGAACTGGGCGAACGAAACGAAGAAAGTCAGCGGCGCGACGCTGACGAAGGCAGGACGCTGAGCCGACTTCGCGTGGCGTGCCTTTGAAGCGGTCCACGGTTGCATGTTGTTGACGCGCCCGCTTGAGCATGGAGTTCGTGAGAGAAGGGACGCATGCCCCCAAAGCTCGCGAAGGGTTTGTTCATTACGTGGCTCGTGCTCTTGATTCCGTGGGTGTTCATGGCTGGGTTATCGCTCATGTTTTTCGATGGCGGCACAACGCTTGAAGCGTGGGCTGGGTTTTGTTCGGTCTGGATGTATCCGCTGATGGTTGGGATGGTGGCGATTTTCAGGAAGAAACACCCCGGAATTGTGTTTCTCCCCTTTGCTACGCCCATCATCGCGCTTATCATCGCGCCCATCGTCGCGCCTATCATCAATTCGCTTTTCTGATGACTGGCTGAGTCAGTCGGCTGTTTGGAGGAGAATTTGAAGAAATCTGCACTCATCCTGCTCGCGATTCTTTCTTCTGTAATGGTGCTGGCAGCGCAGCAAGGCGCGCAGCCTCCGGCGCGCGCCGGCGCCTCTGAGGCCGCGGCGCAAGCCGCGGCTGCCGAACGCGGGCGCGCCCTCTTCAAGCAGAATTGCGCGGCCTGCCACGCCGATGACGCCACGGGCGGCCGCGGCCCCGATCTCATCCGGTCCTCACTCGTGCGCCACGACAAAGGGGGCGACCTGATCGGTCCCGTAGTCACAGGCGGCCGCGCTGACAAGGGGATGCCTCCGTTCCCGCTTGCCGATTCGCAGGTCGCCGATCTCGTCGCGTTCGTGCAAGCTCAGATCACCCTGTTCGATCTCCATACGCGTTTCGGCCCCTATCCCAACGATATTCCAGCCGAGCGCCTGGCGACCGGTACCGTGGAAGCAGGCAAGGCCTATTTCGAGGGCCCGGGCGGCTGCACCAAGTGCCATTCGGTGACAGGCGACCTGGCAGGCATCGCGAAGAAATATAACCCGCCCGATCTGGAGGTGCGTTTTCTCTATCCCTCCGGCTCGCCAACCACTGCAGTCGTGACGCTGCCTTCCGGCAAGAAGTTCGAAGGAACGCTTCTTTTGAACGACGGCTTCTACGTGGCGATCAACGGCAAGGACGGGTGGTATCACTCCTGGCCGCGCAGCGCGGTGAAAGTCGAAGTCACCGATCCGCTCGCCGCGCACGCCGAGCTGCTCCAGAAATACACCGACGCCGACATGCACAACCTCTTCACCTACCTGGTGACACTGAAGTGAAGGGGGCGCTCGTCCTTCTCTCGCTCGGACTTCTGCTGACGGTACGTGTGTCCGCGCAGGAACTCGACCCCGGAAAACTTCTGAAGCCTCCCACGGATACGTGGCCGACTTTCAACGGCGACTACACGGGCAGGCGTTTCAGTTCCCTCACGCAGATCAACAAAGAAAACGTTGGCTCGCTGTCTCTCGCCTGGGCGTTTCAGGCGCACGCCACCGGTATGCAATCCATGCCGCTCGAAGTGAACGGCGTCCTCTACATCGCCGGAGGCAATCAAGGATGGGCTGTTGACGCGCGCACCGGACGCCAGATCTGGCATTTCGCGCGCCCTGGCATGGCTGTCAGCGGCGGCAACAAAGGCTTCGCGATGTGGCACGATCGCCTGTTCCTCACCACGCCTGACGCACAACTGCTCTGCCTCCAAGCCAAAGACGGAAAGATGCTTTGGCAGATCCAGATCGCCGATCCCGCGCTGAAAGCCTTCGGTGGCGTGGCCCCGCTCGTGATTCGCGATCACATCATCGTCGGCACATCCGGCGACACCGCCGACCTTCCCGGTTTTCTTGAATCGATCGATCCGACAACTGGCAAGATCGAGTGGCGCTGGGATGCCATGCCCAAGCCGGACGACACCGTGGCGTGGAACTCCTGGCCGCACGATACCGACGTTGTCACTCGCGGCGGCGGCATGACTTGGATCACCGGCACCTACGATCCGCAGCTCAATTTACTTTACTGGGGCACCGGCAATCCGCATCCGGTGGAAGCCGGCGACGCGCGCCTGGGAGCGAACCTCTACACCTGCGCGATCGTCGCGCTCAATCCCGACACCGGCAAACTCGTCTGGTATTTCCAGTCGTCGCCGCACGACACGCACGATTGGGACACGGTGATGACGCCCGTCCTTTTCGACGGCACCTTCAAAGGCAAGCCGCGCAAGATGCTCGCGCAAGCCAACAAGAATGGTCTTTTCTTCGTCCTCGACCGCACCAATGGCAAGGCTCTGATCTCCGAAGCGTTCGTTCCCGCGAACTGGGTGCAGGGCTTCGATGACCGCGGCCAGCCCATCCCGCGCCGCGACAAGGAACCTCAGCCCGATGGCGTCCTCGTCACGGGAGGCGTGGGAACGAACTGGCAGGCGCCCAGCTACAATCCCGAAACCGGCCTCTTCTATGTCAACTCGCGCGAAACGATGGGCGTCTTCTACCTTACGATGCCCGGAAAATCCGCCGAAGGCTGGGCCGGCCGCGATTTCTTCCTTGGGTCGAAATCGATGCTCAAGGCCATCGATGTTCAAACCGGGAAAATCCGCTGGACCGCCAACACGGAAGGCCGCGGCGGGCAGTTTGGCATCCTCTCCACCGCCGGCCATCTCGTCTTCACCGCGGATATGTCCGGCAACCTCGTCGCGCTCGACGCCTCCACCGGGAAGGTTCTTTGGCACATGTATCCCGGCGGGTCGCTCGGCACGGGACCGATGACGTACGAGCTGGATGGCCGCCAGTACGTTGTCTATCCGGTCGACGGGGTCATCTACGCGTTCGCCCTGCCGGGGCATTAACGTGCCGGCTTGTGGCTCCCTTGCGCCTCCGGCCGTTTGCCTCGAATCCAAATCCATGAAACCGCGTCCTTGAGATTGCGTCTAATGATTTAGAGGCGGATGTACTGGGGCCGGCGATGCCCTTGTCGCTGAATGGTTTATGGCCCAAAAGTACACAGCCTTGACAGGTTTTCGGGCCGTGCGTAACATCCACGCGTAAGGGCAGTAACAAGGTTTGGGCGAATATCTTGGCTGATCGGAAATACGGAGGTCGTCATGCAACACACGGTTAAGTGGCTCGGTTTTGCGGTCCTCGTGCTGGGGGCGCTTTTGTGTCTGCCCCGCCAGGCCGCTGCGCAGGAAGAATATGGGCAGCCGGCGGGGGGATTTGACGATCCCACCCAAATGGCCGCTCCGCCGGCCCAATTCATCACTCCGGCGGAAATGAAGAAGCTCATGGACGACAAGGCGACCACGTTTGCGCTGGTGGATACGCAGCCCGAGGAAGCCTTCCTCGAAGGCCATATTCCCGGCGCGATCAACTATCCCTGGGTGTCGCAGGTGAAGCCCCCGATCTCGCTCCCGCGCAACAAGATGCTTGTCCTCTACTGCCCGTGCAACCACGACGAAGACTCGCTCGACATGTACAAGAAGCTCGCCGAATTCGGCTACCTGAATACCAAGATTCTCGAGGGTGGCTGGTATAAATGGGTCGCCTTGAAGTACCCCGTGGAAGGCACCGATGCAGCCAACGCCGTGAAGATGGCGGAAGCAGCTGCCGGCGGCAGCACGAATGCCACTGCCGCTCAACCTGCCGCACAGCCCGCGGTTGTCGCCGGACCGATTACCTCCGGCCGCAAAGTGGGCGACGTCACTCCGTCGTTCCGCGTCATCGATGTGACCGGCCAGTACAAGGGCCAGGACACCTGCTACGTGTGCGAATACGGCACGGCGCCGACGGTGATCGGCTTCTTCCAGAAGCCGAGCCCGGAAGCGGCGGACCTGATCGTCAAGCTGAACGGCCTCGTGCAATCGAAGAAGAATCTAAAGGGCTTCGCGGTGATGATCGCCGGGCCGGACACGAAGGACTGGCTCGAAAAGCTCGCGGCCGATAAGGGCATCAAGATTCCGCTCGTGTACCTCCAGAAAGGGCCGCAGGATTTGGGCGTCCGCCTGTACAGGATCAACACGCAGGCCGACAACACGTTTCTCGTGAACGACAACCGGCAAGTGATGAGCAATCACGTGAACGTCACGGGCGATACGTTCCAGCAGGTTGCCGACGCGTCCACGAAGATGCTGGCGGCGGCAACGCCGGGAAGCGGCGGCCAATGAGATCGCGATTCCGCCATTCCGTCGTGAAGCTCGCGTGTGTCGCGCTCTGCGTGGCCGCGTTTGCGGGACTCGGCACTCGCGCGCAGTCCTCGGGCGCGCCGGAGATGAAGATCGTCAAGCCGGAAGACGTCAAGGCGCTGATCGCGGCCAACAAGGGGAAGGTCGTCTTCCTCAACTTCTTTGCCACGTATTGCGTGCCGTGCCACAAGGAATTCCCGGACATCATCAAGCTCCAGAACAAGTACAAGTCCGCGGGCCTCGAGGTCGTGGAAATTTCGATGAACGACGCCTCCGATCCCGCCGACAAGGCCGCGATGGCCAAGTACCTCGAGGAAACGAAGCCTTCTTTCGCCGTGTATCTCGCGTCGTCGATCGACGATGATTTTTACAAAGGCGTCGATCCGAAGTGGGCAGCCGATGGCGAGGCACTGCCCATGACCACGATCTTCGATCGCGACGGCAAGCCGGTGCACTTCTATGAGAAGGCGCTGTCTTTCGAGGAGATGGAGCGCGATGTGGCTCCGCTTCTCAAGGCAGCGGCGTCGAACTGAGCCGCTTGAAAACGAAGCTCTCCTCGGCTCTTTTCAGCATCCTCTCGATTCTGCTTTTGCCCGCGGGGCTCGTCGCGCAGGCGCAGGGCGACTGGCCCTACGCAGGGCACGATCCCGGCGCCCAGCGCTTCTCGCCCCTGAAGCAGATCAACCCGCGCAATGTGAAAAAACTCCGCCGCGCGTGGACCTTCCGCACGGGCGATCCCGCAGGCAACGTCAATTCCGAGGGCGCTCCGCTCGTAGTCGGTGGCGTGCTCTATCTCGTCGCCGGAAAGAATGTCTTTGCGCTTGAGCCGGAGACCGGCCGGCAGATTTGGAAATACGAAACGAAGGGCACGCATGCGCGCGGCGCTTCCTATTGGCCGGGCGACTCGCGAACTTCTCCGCGAATCGTCCTCGGCGTTGCCGGAAATCAGATGCTCGCGCTCGACGCGAAAACCGGAAAGCCCGCCGAAGGATTTGGCGAAGGCGGCTTCGTCTCCGGGGCCAGCCCGAATGCCGCGCCCGCGATCTATCGCGACCTGATCATCACCGGCGAAAATCGCGTGCAGATGGTGCGCGCGTGGGACGCTCACACCGGCAAGCTCGTCTGGACCTTCTACACCAAGGCGCAACCGGGCCAGCCCGGCTACGATACCTGGCTTGGCAAAAGCTGGGACGTGAAGAGCGGCACCGACGTCTGGAGCTTCATCACGCTCGATGCGGAGCGCGGCCTCGTTTTCTTCCCGGTGGCGCCCAGCGGCGGCACCGAATATTACGGCGGCCTGCGCCTCGGCAACGCTCTCTACAACGACAGCCTCGTCGCGCTCGACGCTGCGACGGGCAAGCTCGTTTGGTATCAGCAGCTCGTGCACCACGATCTGTGGGATTACGACGTGCCCGCGCCGCCCACGCTTTTCGACGTGAAGCGCAACGGAAAGACGATCCCGGCTGTCGCCGAATTCAGCAAGCAGGGTTTGCTCTTCCTCTTCGATCGCACGAACGGTACGCCGCTCTTCGGCATGGAGGAGCGGCCCGTCCCGCAGTCGGACGTGCCCGGCGAAGTCACTTCGCCGACGCAGCCTTTTCCGCTGAAGCCTCCGCCGCTCGCGCCCATGAGCCTCTCAAAGGCCGACATCTACAATCTCACGCCGGAGCACGCCGCGTTCTGCAAGGACCTCTGGGAAAAGTACAATTTCTTCAACAACGGGCCGTTTACGCCCTACAGCGCCGACCCGAATAGGATGACGGTGATCTCTCCGGGGCGGGAAGGCTCCGGCAATTGGGGCGGCGTCGCGTACGATCCCCGGCAGCAATACATTTTCGGCACCACGGTTTTCAATACGGCGCAGGTCGGCCGGCTGGTGAAGCGCGAGAAGGAGCTGCCATCCGGCGGCTTCTACGACAAGGAGTATCCGGGCGGCGGCAGCCGCTACAACGCGCGCTTCTGGGATCCGAAAACGGGCTGGCCGTGCATCAATCCTCCGTGGGCGGAGCTTTTTGCGGTGAACGCGAAGACGGGCGACATTGCGTGGCGCGTTCCCTTCGGCACCGTGGACGCGCTCGCCGAAAAAGGCTTTCCGCACACCGGCGCGCCCAATACCGGCTCGATGATCGTCACCGCCGGCGGACTGATCTTCATCGGAGCCACCAACGACGGCCGCTTCCGCGCCTTCGATTCGCGCACCGGCAGGGAATTGTGGACCGAGAAAATCGACGCGAGCGCCCACACGATTCCCGTCACCTACATGGGGAAAAACGGGAAGCAGTACGTCGTCGTCGAAGCTTTCGGCGGCCCCGGCATCGTCGCCATTACAGGCTTCTTCAACGACGCCCCCGGCGATTCCGTCATCGCGTTTGCCCTGCCGTAGGGGCGCTGCTCGCTGCGCCCCGCCTTCCTGGCGGCCGACTCACTCTTTCAAGCCCCGCCGTACACCGTGGCCCCGCCGTCGATTCGCAATACCGTTGCCGTGATGAAAGAGGCCTCCGCTGAAGCTAGAAACACAGCGGCGGACGCAATGTCCTCGGGAGTACCCAGGCGGCCGAGTGGCGTTCGTAGCCGCCGGGCCTCGTACAGGGCGTCGTTATAGTTGTTCAATTCGCGCGCACCCGGCGTCGGCACCGTGCTCGGACATACGGCGTTGACGCGAATTCGGCGTGGGCCGAGTTCGGCGGCAAGCGAACGAGTCATAGAGGATACGCCACCCTTAATGGCCGAATAGACGGTTGAGCGAGGGACGCCTAGCTCTGCCACGGGTGAGGTGTTGTTGATGATCACTCCGCCACGCTCCGGGTCCATGTGCTGCAGCGCTGCTTGCGCAGTCCAGATGAGTGACTTCAGGCCCACCGCAATCATTCTTTCGCACGCGTCCTCTCGGATCTCCGAGACCGGCTCGCTACGAAACACGATCGCATTGTTGGCCACAATATCAAGGCGGCCGAATTCCGAAACGAGCTGATCCACAGCACGCAGTACGTCGTCACGCCGGCTGACGTCGATTGCGTAGGCGCGTGCCGTCCCGGAGCTTGTTTCGATTTCGCTTGCGGTCGCTTCGGCGGTGGTTCTGTCGATGTCCGCGACCCCTACGATCGCGCCTTCTGACGCAAATGCGAGTGCCATCGCGCGCCCGATACCGCGCCCGGCACCCGTGACGAACGCAACCTGCCCTTTGAGACGCGGCATTATCTGGCTCCCGATTGAATTTAGGAACGTGTGGAGACTGCTGAAGCTGCGGCCTCGGTCCGTAATGCTTCATTTCCCGCAACAGGAGAACCGTGGCTCGTTTCATTCATTGAACTTTGAAACGCCAATTCTTCTTATCGCGGACAATGTAACCGGCGGTCGGCTCGGAGAAATGACTGCCGATCACCAGGATTTTCTTGTCGCCAAGGCGCTCGAACATGGCTTTGCGCGTCTTCACGCCCTGCTCCTTGTCCATGTCGAAATTGCCGGGGCGGTCGGCTTCGGCGAGCTGGATCGGATGATGCATCATATCTCCAGTAATGATGGCTTCCTCTCCCTTTGACGAAATAAGTACGCTGACGTGGCCCGGCGTATGGCCAGGCGTCGGCACGAGGGTGATTTCATCCGTGATCTTGTGACTCGGCTCGATGAAGTCGGCGAGGCCGGCGCTGGTGATCGGATCGATCGAGTCCGCCAAATGCGTGAAGTCATGATACCCGCCCGTGCGCTTGAGCATTTGCCAGTGGTCGTATTCCTTGCGGCCGAATAAATAGCGTGCGTTCGGGAAGGTGGGCACCCAGCGGCCATTCACTTTCCGCGTGTTCCAGCCCACATGATCGAAATGCATGTGCGTGCACAAAACCTTTGCAACCGTTTCCGGCGCGTATCCGGCGACGGTCAGGTCTTCGATGAACGAGGTCTGCATGTTCGTGAATATGTCGTACTCGCGCTGGCGATCGTTGCCGATGCAAGTGTCGATCATGATCTTTTCTTTGCCGGAGCGCAGAACGAAAGCCTGGAACGAGATCTTCATGCGGCCATCGGGCGTCGCAAAATTGGGGAAGAGCCAATCGTATTGCTTGGCGACCTCCGGCGTCGCGCCGGACATCAGCACCTCGAAAGGATCCTCGTGCGCGTTGACCTCGACGATGCGGACGACTTCGACGTCTCCGATCTTCCACTTTCTGATGTGCTCGACAGCCATGGCGTTCTCCTCGGGGTTGTTAGCGATCTCGCGGTAGCTGAAGGGGCGCAAGCGGCGCCCGCCCCAGGATCATATCCGCGGCCTTCTCGGCAACCATCACCACGGGCGCATTCGGGTTTCCGCCCATGAGGGTGGGAAAGATCGAGGCATCCGCGACTCGCAGACCATCGATACCCCGGACCTTGAGTTCGGGAGTGACGACCGCGTCGTCGTCAGCACCCATGCGGCAGCTTCCGGCCGGATGATAGACGGTTGCAGCGGTACTGCGGAGATAATCCTTGAGCGCGTCGTCGCCTTCGACCGCCGGGCCGGGCAGAAACTCGGTTGCCTTGTATCGGGCGAAGGCCGCGGTGGCGAATACTCGCCGCGCCAGCTTGAGGCCGCGCACCAGCGGCTCGAAGTCTTCGGGCACGCTTAGGATATTGGGATCGATAATCGGCGCCGCATGTGGATCCGGACTTGATAGGGCAATCCGGCCACGGCTCTTGGGGTACAAGAGAACGGTGCTGAGGCAAAAGCCGTGCCCGAGCGGCAGCGGGAATGTCGATTGATTGCGGCGCGCCGGCTGGAAGACGACCTGTGCGTCGGGCCGATCGAGGCCGTTCGTTGTCTTCAGGAAAGCATTGGACTCGAAGACAAAGCTGGCGAACGGCCCCTTGCGCAGCAACAAGTATTCGAAAATGTTCCAGATTCCGCGCGGCAGCGCCTTCAGCGAGATGCCATAAGAGGTGGAGTTCGACGTGACCATCTGCACCGAGCTTGCGATATGATCGTGAAGATTCGCGCCGACACCGGGCAGATTGTGGCTGACTGGAATTCCGAAATTCCGCAGGGCCGCGCCGTCGCCGATGCCCGAGAGCATCAGGATCTGAGGTGATCCGATGCTGCCGCCCGACACAATGACCTCGCGGCGCGCGGCGACCCGCCGGGTTTCGCCGCCGCGCTGAAACTCGACGCCCGTCGCGCGGCGATTCTCAACGACAACGCGCGTGACCAATGCCCCAGTCACGACTTCCAGGTTCGGCCTCTTCATTGCGGGCTTGAGGAAGGAAGTCACTCCGGATTCGCGATAACCGCCCTTGATCGTCGCCTGGCGTGGGCCATAACCCTCGTTATCCGCGCCGTTGAAGTCTTCGCGGCGGCGAAATTGCAGCGATTGCATCGCTCCGAGAAAAGAGGTATTGAGCGGGTTGATCCGCTTGATGTTGCTGACATTCAGCGGCCCCCCTTTGCCGTGATACGGAGAGCCCTCAAAGGCTTCGTTGTTCTCGGAGCGGACGAAATAGGGGAGCACCTCCGGATAGCTCCAGCCTCGGTTTCCCGCCGCGGCCCAATCGTCGTAGTCCCTGGGATTGCCGCGCATATAAACCATGCCGTTGATCGAGCTTGTACCGCCAAGGACGCGCCCCCGCGGAATTGGAATCTTCCTTCCATTCAAGTTTCCCTGCGGCACTGTCCAGTAGCCCCAGCCCAGGCTCGGCGTCGCGAGCGCGGCGGCAACCAGGGCCGGCACGTGGATGAAGGGGTGCCGGTCCTTGAGTCCCGCCTCGATGAGGCAGACGCGGTTCGCGCTATCCTCCGATAGCCGGTTGGCAAGCACGCAGCCCGCCGTCCCGGCTCCGACGATTACGTAGTCGAACACGCTCTCGTTATCTCGGTTCGTCATGGTTGTTCCGGTTTCTTATTGTTCTGTTTCTTTGCCTTGTAAAGGCAGCATGAACCGCTTCCGTAGTCTGGAAAGTCGACGATAATCCTATTCCACATTTCCCAACTCCTGACTAACGCGCTCACCGGACAAGTTCCCCAGGACTGGTGCTGAACAAACGTGGAAACAGGAAGCCCGTGCGGCGGCGATACTCCGCAAACTCGAGACCAAACTCGCCGGCCAACAGGGCTTCTTCCTTTCCTGCCTTCCAGATGATCCCCGCAAGAATCACAGCGAATACGACGAGCGCCCTGTAGCGATCCGCGGCGAGCACCGAGGCGGCCATCATCATGAGGATGCCGGTATAGATCGGATGGCGGATTCTGGCGTAAGGTCCCGAACGAATCAGCTGATGTTCTTCGCGCAGCGCCACTGCTCCGCTCCAGAAGCGGCCGAGGTGATAGCGGGCCCAAATCGTCATTGCCAGTCCAATCCACATGAGCGCAACCGCGAAGTAGGGCAACCACCAAAACTTTGGAACAAACGGGCCATTGAGAATGTCCCACTTGAAGGCAGCTGAGTACAACAGAACCAGAAGAACGATCGTTAAGGCCGGGCGCCCGAATCTCTGGGTTGGTGGTTCGCGCCGTTTCATCCGGTTCACTTGAAAGGCGGAAACGAACCAGTAAACCAGGAAAATGAGCCACGCTGAGTCAATCCACCAAGTGGCATCAAACATGGCGGCTATCATCCCGAGTTCGAGAGGGAAAATCAACCTGGCCAACTCGGAACTCATAGCGCGACGAACTCCTGATTAACGCGCTCACCGGACAAGTCAGTAATGGAACCAACTTGTCCGGTAGTCTGGCTTATCTAGACTTTGGGCTTGTTGTAAATAAGCGATAGCTGCGGATTGCAGGACTTCCGTTTTCAAACTACCAGAGAATCAGTGCGCGCAAATCACTGCGCATCGGAGACTTTGCCGTTCATGAAAGTCACCTTGAGGTCCTTATAGACGTAAATCAGCTTGGCACCGAGATTGACGATTTTGTCCGGCTGGCCGAGCACGGCTTGCACTTGGTCCACAGTCTGGCCGAGCTGAATCGTCGGAGGCTGTGGCGGGGGCGCTTGTTGCTGCTGTCCTTGCTGCAGCTGGGCTTGTTGTTCGGGCGGATGTTGCTCCTGTCCTTGTTGCTGCGCGGATGAATCCTGCGGCTGCTGTCCGCCACTTGAACTATTGTCGATCGAAAGGACCTGTCCGATGGTGTTCTCGATCTGCGCCGGGTCGGCGGTCGCCAGCGACCCCTTCGCAAATTCGAATGAGACCATGGATTTGAAGGAGGATTGCTGGTTCACTCCGTTGCAGGAATCGCACTCGACGATGATCAGGGTGACCCTGTCGGATTTCAAGTTCACTTCCACGGTCTGCACGTAAACTTTTTCGCCGACTTCGAGAGACCGCGTGACGTTTCCGATAATCATGCGGTTGCCGGTGGTGGGCGGATGCAACTCTCCGTCTCTGTAGATCGAGTTGCCAAACGCCACGTTGGCCGGCGGAACGCCCAGAATTCCTGCCTTCCGGATGACCAGCACAGTTCCAGGGCTCAAGACGGTGAATCCTTTGGCAACCGGACCGAACTTTGTCACCTTGTAGTGAGCCTTCAATTGCTCCGCGAGCGGAGTATCAGGCGATGGCGCTTGAGCGCGCGCTTGATTGCAGGGAATGAGTGCCGCAACAAGAACCGCAACCACAGGGAGCAGCGTGCTTAGATTCCGCCTCATTGCGACTCTCCTACAGCTTCGGCCATGTATTCGAGTTTCATTTCTCGCAGCCTACTACACTCGGGTCCGATAGTTTCAAGCGAATCCAGTTCACATTCCTGATTAACGCGGCTACCGGACATGTACATTTCAACTGACGGGTAGCCCGCGCTCATGCTTTTGATCTCTTGGACGCCCCACCCTGACTTCAGGCTGCTAGCGCCGCAACTTCCCGAGCGTTTCCGCGAGGGACTTGGCCAGCGCATCCGCGCTTGCAGACGGCATGGATATGCACGCCGTCGCCGATTGAGTGAGCATCAAATTGTACGGTCCGAACTTCGGATCGTCGCCCGCCCTGACATCCGTCCGGTAAACGACCACGGGCTTCTTTCCGTACGCGTATCCGCACTCCCAGCAGGTGCCGGAATCCGGATCGGCGCCGTCCATGCTGGCAACCACCACGTCGCACCAGTCGATTCCTTCCACGTCCTTCAAGAAGATCGCCTTGGCCGTCTTTTCCCTGGGTTCGTAATCTTGCGGGAGCCAGACTTCGAAGCCGGCCTTCTTCAAGAGGTCGCGCAGCCGCGTATTGAACTCTCTCTCCGCAGTGTTGAAAAGGGGGCCGGCCAGGTAGAGCTTCATACAGTCTAGGTAGCAGGTGTCACGGGCAAACGCAACACGAGTTCTCGCTGCGGGCGCGCGTCTCAGAAGTCCACAGGGACGCACGCTTGACACAGCGCTTCCCCTCAACAAATATGGTCGCATGGTCTACAAGACCGCAGTCGAGACGCAATTCGGCGGCCCGTCGCCCGCTGGCGACGCCGGGGTGCTCCCGCCCGATTCTGCCCGCACTAGTTCCCGGTTCGGGCGACGAACCGTGATCCCGGGGCGCGGTTTCTGCGTCCCGGAAGAAGTGGCGGGGCGCGGTTCGTGCGCGATGCCGGGACACTCGCCTGCCCAGAGCGTAGCTGAAGGGCCACACGCCAGTCGCTGCATTCAAGTCGACACAGGTCGCCACCTGATGTCATTCGTAACTTATAGAAAACAAACGATTGGTGCACACTCAGGGTGTCACACTTTTCGAGAGTCGGCGAGATGACTTCCGATCCAAAACTCTCCTTCATCTATCAGTCGTCGCCGTCGCGCGTCGTGTTCGGCGCCGGGGATTTTTCGAAGGCGCCTGAAGAAATCGATCGGCTCGGAGCGAAGAGCGCGCTGATCATCACCACGCCCGGGCGCAGGAAGCTCGGCGAAGAACTCGCGGCGCGGCTTGGCTCGAAAGCCGCCGGAGTTTTCCATCGCGCCGTGATGCACGTTCCCGTCGAGACCGCCGAAGCGGGACGCGCCGAGGCCGCGCGTCTCGACGCAGACTGCTATGTCACGATCGGCGGCGGATCGGCGACGGGACTCGCGAAAGCGATTGCCGTCGTTTCCGGCCGCCCGATTCTCTGCATACCGACCACCTACTCCGGTTCGGAGATGACTTCAAGCTGGGGGATTACCGAAGGCGGCATCAAGAAAAACGCGCGCGATCCCCGCGCCCTGCCGAAGACGGCGATCTACGATCCCGCGCTCACGCTCAGCATGCCTGGAAAACTTTCCGCCACGAGCGGAATGAACGCGGTGGCGCACTGCGTCGAAGCGCTCTACGCGCAGGACGCGAATCCGATCATGTCGCTGATCGCCGAAGAGGGAATTCGCGCGATGGCGCGCGGCCTGCCGGTTGTCGTGAAGGAACCTGCGAATCTCGAGGCGCGATCGCTCGCGCTCTACGGCGCGTGGCTGGGCGGCGTGTCGCTGGCCGGCACTACAACGGCGCTGCATCACAAGCTTTGCCACATTCTCGGCGGCGCGTTCGATCTGCCGCACTCGGAAACGCACACCGTGCTGCTGCCGCACGCGACGGCTTACAACGCCCCGGGCGCGCCGGAAGCGATGGAGCGCATCGCCCGCGCGCTGGGTGCGAAGTCCGCGGCGCAAGGACTCTACAATCTCGAGGCGAGAATGGGCGCGCCGCTATCGCTGCAATCCATCGGGATGAAGCGGGAGGGAATCGAGCACGCGGCGAATCTCGCGGTGGGCAATCCTTTTTACAATCCGCGCCCGCTATCAAAGGAAGGAATTCGCGCCCTGCTCGAAGACGCGTTCGAGGGCCGCGCTCCGCGGGAATGGCCCGATGGCTGAATCAGCGCGGATCGGCGTGAGCCGGGCTTGCGGGCGCGAGCATGTCCGGCGTGATGTCGAGCGTGAGGCGAACCCACTTATTCTGGTTCGTCACTTTGACCCGGCTCGCGAGGGCCATCAGGAGCGCGGCTTGCTGTTTCGTCATCTGTCCGCGCGTTTTCGGATCGGAAAGCGCCATCGAGCCGAACATGCGAAGCCCGTCGAGAAGCGTCGAAAGCTCCAGAGCGTTTTTCATCGAGTCGCACTCGGCGTCGACGGCGACGTGAATCTCATCGCCATCGGGCTGTCCGGCCAGCGTGAGGCCCTGGACGCTGCGCGCCAGATTCTCGAACTGCGGCGCGTTCCGGAAATTGGCGTAGAAGCTGTTGGGGAGAGTGTCGGTTCGCGCGACGGCGAAAATCGGCGCTCCGGCCACGCGCTCGATGCGCTCGCGCATCGCATTTTGCTCCGACGCGCCCGGCATCGTCGTGAGGATGCTCAGGCCCTTCGCGTTCGTCAGCACGATTCGCGTGGGAGAGAGAAACGCAAACGACACGGGCGGATTGCCCGGCACTTCGTAGAACGATCCCGCACCTTGCGTCACTACTTCTCCCGAGCGCAGGGCGTAGGCTTTGATCTTGTCGCGATCGAAACGGCCGTCGGCGATGGCCATGATCCGGCTTTCGCCCGGCGCTCCGCTTGGCGCCGGGACACTCGTCGGCCAGATTGCCACGGCGACTTTGTCGAGGTCGCGCGCGTAGTCAAAGCCGGTGTCGCGGACGAAGTCGGCGTACTCGCGCTCTTCGTGCGGATCGGCGCCCGCGAGCCCCAGCATCGCCGCGAGTTGCGAGCCCTGCAACTTCCGGAGCGCCGCCACATCTATATAGGCAATGGCCGGCGCGCCCGCTGGAAGCTGGCTCAGAATGTCGGGAGCCGTCCCGGCGCTCGATCCGGCGAGCGGCCGGTGCAGCCGATACAAATAGATTCCGGCGCCCGCGGCGGCCACGCACACAACGACCGCGATCGCAATCAACGCGCGTTTTGTGGCGGAAGTGGGCATCAGGCTAGAGTGCTTTTGGACTCGCGAACCAGTGTAATGCGCCGGGCCTCCACCGCGCATCGGAAATGTGACGCCCTTGCAACCCGCGATGCCCGAAACGCGTCGAAGCTATATAGGCCTGCGGAGCCGGCGCGAATCAATTGTTCACCGAGAGAGTCCCATCGCACGTAAAACCATGTCTGCTTCGATGAATCGATTTCTCGCCGTCGCGTGTCTATACCTTGCGGTGGGCGCGATCGCGCGCGGCCAGACGCCCGCGGCGAAGCCCTCGAAGCCGGCTCCGCCATCGGCCGCAGCGGCGGCCACGCCGACCGTCGATCAGATTCTTAGTCACTATGTGGAAGCGGAAGGCGGGCGCGCTGCGTGGCAGAAGCTCACTTCACGCGAATCGACCGGGACAATCGAAGTGCCGTCGATGAGTCTATCGGGCACGGTTGAGATTCACGAGAAGGCCCCGGATCGCATGCTTGGCGTGGTCACGATCAACGGCGCGTCATTCCGCCAGGGCTTCGACGGGACGACCGGCTGGACCGACGATCCTCAAAACGGGTTCCGTGAAGTTTCCGGGCCGGAACTGGCGGAGACTCGCCGCGACGCCGATTTTTTTCATCCCATGGATTTGCGCAAGCTCTACTCGAAGCTCACCGTGACCGGCAAAGAAAAGATCGGCGAGCGGGACGCGTACGTTGTGGAATGCGCGCTGCCGGAAGGCGGCGATCCGGATAGAATGTATTTCGACGCGCAGACGGGCCTAACGCTCCGCGCGATCAGCCAGCATCACGGGCCGGACGGCGTGACCGAATACCAGGAAGATTTTGAAGATTACCGGGAAGTGGATGGAGTGAAGCTGCCGTTCACGATTCACCAGAAGAATGGCGACACGGCGATGACGATCACGATCAGCGAGGTGCACCACAACGTCGCGGTCGATGATGGCCTATTTGCCAAGCCCGCTGTACAATAGGACATACGGGGACCGAAAGAGGCGAAGATAAGTGGAATGCTGGCAACGGTTTTGCTTGGCCCCAGGAACCTGCTTGCAATTTGAGTGCCTGTGTGATAATTTTCCTAGGTTTGCGCAGGGCTGGCGTAGCTCAGTTGGTAGAGCATCTGATTTGTAATCAGAGGGTCGGGGGTTCAACTCCCTCCGCCAGCTGACTTTGAGGGGACCGGAATTTTTCGGTTGGCGAGAAGGACGGATTCCTCGCGAGACAAGCGATCAGGGCTGGTGTGTCTGCACACGAGCCCGATCTTCATTGGGGAGTACCTCGTACAGCGGTCCGGTTCAGATCTGGTTTGGTTTGCGGGAGACGATACTTGTGTCCCGGATGCGTTTCGCCGGACGCGAGGTTTTGCGTCTCCGGTTTCGGGAGTCCGATGGACTCCACCGGAGTTCGAGAGATCGGACCTGGATGCCTTCGCGGGACGGGTGGGTGAGTGGCTAAAACCAGCAGACTGTAAATCTGCCGCTCCTTGCGGGCTACGGAGGTTCGAATCCTCCCCCGTCCACCAGCGTCTCGTGCGGCTCCGAGTGGCTGGTCCCGAAGGCTTGGTGAAGATCGCAGCTGGCGCATCGCGAAAGTGTTCGGAAACGAAGTGGCCCCAGGCCGCGTTTCCGAGATGAAGTTGGAGGGAAGAGGGAGACCGGTTCGGGCCTGGGTAGCTCAGTTGGTAGAGCGCGTCCTTGGTAAGGACGAGGTCACCGGTTCAATCCCGGTCCCAGGCTCCATGTTGTAGTGAGTGAGGCATGAGCGGGGGTAACTCAGGGGTAGAGTCTCTGCCTTCCAAGCAGATGGTCGCGGGTTCGAATCCCGTCCCCCGCTCCATAGTTTGGCAGATGGCGACGGGCGGCACGCAGTAGATCGAGCGCGGCGAATGCCGCGCAGCCTTGATGCGAGGGTGAAGCGAGATGGCCAAGGAGAAATTCGAGAGGGTCAAGCCGCACGTAAACGTGGGGACGATTGGGCACATCGACCACGGCAAGACGACGCTGACGGCTGCGATCACGAAGGTGCTGTCGAAGAACAACCCGAAGGTATCGTTTCGGGCGTTCGATTCGATCGACAACGCGCCGGAAGAGCGGGAGCGCGGAATCACGATCGCGGTGTCGCACGTGGAGTACGAGACGGCGAACCGTCACTACGCGCACATCGACTGCCCGGGACACGCGGACTACGTGAAGAACATGATCACGGGCGCGGCGCAGATGGACGGGGCGATTCTGGTGGTGGCGGCGACGGACGGACCGATGCCGCAGACGCGGGAGCACATATTGCTGGCGCGGCAGGTGGGCGTGCCGGCGATCGTGGTGTTTCTGAACAAGTGCGACATGGTGGACGATCCGGAGTTGCTGGAGCTGGTGGAGCTGGAAGTGCGGGAGCTGTTGAAGTCGTATCAGTTTCCCGGGGACACGATTCCGGTGATCAAGGGATCGGCGCTGAAGGCGCTGGAAGGCGATGCGAAGTGGGAGAAGTCGATTTTGGAATTGATGGAAGCGGTGGACAAGCACATCCCGCTGCCGGTGCGGGAAGTGGACAAGCCGTTCGCGATGCCGATTGAGGATATTTTCTCGATCTCGGGGCGCGGGACGGTGGTGACGGGAAGGATCGAGCGCGGGAAAGTGAAAGTGGGCGAGGAAATCGAGATTGTGGGCTTCCGTCCGACGATGAAGAAGACGGTGACGGGCGTGGAGATGTTCCGGAAGCTGCTGGATGAAGGGATTGCGGGAGACAACGTGGGACTGCTGCTGCGCGGCACGGAGAAGGACGAAGTGGAGCGCGGGCAGGTGTTGTGCAAGCCGGGATCGATCACGCCGCACACGAAGTTCAAGGCAGAGGCGTACGTATTGACGAAGGAAGAGGGCGGGAGGCACACGCCGTTTTTCACGGGGTACCGTCCGCAGTT
>JAIQEW010000001.1 GCA_020073605.1 Terriglobia bacterium | reverse complement strand
CGCGGTGGTCTCAATGGGTCGATGCAACACTAGTTCGAAGTCCATTGGGCTGAGTTTAAGAGCCTAAGTCCGCTCGCGGGCGTCAATTCAAAGAAAACCCCGTCCTGATTAAGTCAAATTGAGTGCAGCCCGGAAGACCAGTCTTTTCTGAAAAGTACGATCCGAAGTATCGATTAGAGGGTGTTGCGTTGACCGTCTGAGCCGGCAGCGTTAATCAGGAGTCAGCCGCTGAAACCCCGCTGGGACCTTGCGTTCACAGGCGGCCGGGTGTAGGTTACGGCCCGGCCGAATTGCAAAACGGAAAACCTATTTCAAATAGGCAATCCCCCGGCCACAGAAAAGCTCACTCGAGTTACGAAGCGCTCCAGTGGAAAATATGCTGGACGCACAAGAGGAGAGAAATCTTATGGCTGTCGCCCGCGTCACCAAGATCACCGCTGCATCTCCTAAGGGCTTCAAAGAGGCGGTCGATGAAGGTATGAGTCGCGCCGCAAAAACCTTGCGGGGCATCACCGGTTTCAAGGTGATCTCCCTGAAAGGAAAAGTCGAGAAGAGCAAGGTTGTCGAATACCGCGTGACCATGGAGGTCACCTTCGTTCTCGATTAGCTGTGCCCTCGATGGCGCGCGCAGGCTTACCGGATGCCCCATCCTTCGTAGCGGGCGGGGTTGCCGAAGTCTTGCTGCGCCCAGCCCTGCCTTCGTAGCGGCCGCCTTCCGCGCACTTTGCGTCCCGACGACTTGTGTCGGGAAGGCGGGCGTTTTTCTTCCGTTGTTTGTGCGTCGGCGGATTGTTCACGCTTTAGACTTTGGTCTTGCGGGTGCCCACCCTGGGTTTTCGAGGGTGGGGCTTTTCGTCCGGATGTTTCATCTCAAGCCTTAACGCACGCCCCCCCCCAGAGAAAGTCCACAGGAGCACACCCTTGACACGCCGTCTCCCGCCTAGAAGCATGGATCGTCCCGATCCAATCCATCGGGACGCAGGAAACGCGCATCAGTCGAAAGGACGGCGGTCATGGCAGATTCGGCGGCCCTCGCAAGAGTTGGGAAAGGTGTCGGCGGTGGGGCCGCCGATATCTTCACGAGTTCCCGGCGGGCGGTTTGCGCGCGGTGCCGGGACACAGATTCCCAGTCACCCTCCTCCGTCCTTCGGACTCCGGCGGGCAGGCGAATCGCTGCGAATTAAGTGTCACACCCTGCCGAGTAATTGTCGGTCTAACTCATTCAAAACAAAGGAAAGTGGCACACAACAATCGACACACTTTTCTGAGGTGGCGGCCCTGGCCTCCGAAGCCAACCCTCGGCGTAGGAGGCGCGCCCCGGCCTTTCGCACCGCTCCGGCAACGAATAGCGTTCTTCTCGTTATTTCCCGGTCACCGGATTCTTGTAGTGATACGGCGGGATGTAAATATCCGGATAGAGCTTGTAGGTTTCGGTCGGTGGCAGGTCCGGAGGAAGATCGCGCAACGCCGCTGGCGGAGGGTCGCCGCCCTTGTCCCAGCCCTTGTAGTAATCCGCGTAGTAGGTGAAGTAGGCGTGAAGTTTCTTTATCTTCCAGATGCCGCCTTCCTTCACGTAGTCGTTTTCGTAGGTCGCTTCTCCCCACTGGGCCCTCTTATTCAGCTGGCCCACCTGCATGATCGCGCGCCAGCGCCCTTTGGCGGTCACGCCGTCGGGAGCGACATCGATCTTCGGCTGGAGTTGCATGTGATTGAAAAGCGTCCCGTACTTGAGATCGGGCAGCTTGTGAAGATACGCCCGCACGCGGTCCTGTCCCACGTAGACGCCGCGCAATCCGATTTCGAGAGTGCTGTCCTTCGCGAAAAGATCGGCGGCCTGGTCCCACTGGCATTTGTCGACGTAGTAGCCGTACGCCGTCTGCAGGTTGGAGATCGCGACGTAGTCCTGCGAATTCTGGACCTGCTTCGCGAGCTGCGCGACCTGCGCCTTCAGCGCTGCCACCTCGGCCGACGAATCCTTCTTCTCTCCGGCCGGGAACGCAACTCCTACCGCGACGACGAACAAAAGAGCGAGCACGATTTGCACGGACCGCATTTTCATGTCGAGAACGCCTCCCGCGTTTGGCACAACGTGACCCTTCGTTGGGTCGGCAGAGTACCAACGAGCGGTCCAGCCCGCAAGCGGCGCGTGGGAGTGCGCGGCGCGGAAGCCTGGGCGCGAGTATTCGGGTATAGTGTGCGTCGTTCGCAGGAGGCAAAACATGCACATCCGCACGCGGCGTGACGTGCTCAAGACGGCCGTGAGTCTCGGCGTGGGAGCCGTCGCAGCCGACGCACTTTCGGCTTCGGAAAAGCGCGCTTCATCGCAAGAAAGCTCCGCGCCGGGGAACGCCGCATTCTTTCCGGGATTCAAGCCGGAGAAATTTGAAGGCAACAGAGCGACGATCAACTACGTCATCGGCGGAAGCGGGTCTCCGGTGCTGCTATTGCACGGCTACCCGGAAAATCATCTGATGTGGCGCAAGGTGGCGCCCGAGCTGGCGAAGAGCCACACCGTGGTCGCGGCCGATCTGCGCGGCTATGGCGACAGCAGCAAGCCTGCGGGCGGTGGCGATCATGCCGCGTATTCCAAGCGCGAAATGGCGCAGGATCAGGTGGAGCTGATGCGCCGCCTGGGTTTTGCGAGCTTCGCCGTGGTGGGGCACGATCGCGGCGGGCGCGTGGCGCACCGGATGGCCCGCGATCATCGCGAAGTCGTCGCGAGGCTCGCCGTGCTCGATATCATTCCCACCTACACGCTCTACCATTCGGTCTCGAGGGAAACTGCGACGGCCTACTATCACTGGTTCTTCCTGATTCAGCCGGCGCCGTTTCCCGAAACGCTGATCGGCAACAGCGCGGAGTTCTACTTGAGGAGATCGCTGGGCCCGCTGATCCCGGCGGCGATCGAAGAAGATGTGTACGCGGAGTACTTGCGAACCTTCCGCGATCCAGCCGCGATTCATGCGACCTGCGAGGACTACCGCGCGGGCGCGTCGATCGACCTGGATCACGATGCCGCGGACCTGGCGGACAAAATCACGTGTCCGCTGCTCGCGCTATGGGGAGAGAAAGGCCCGATGCACCGGTTCTACGACGTGCTCGCCACGTGGAAGGATCGCGGCACAAACGTCTCCGGCAAGGCGCTCCCCGCAGGACACTTCCTCGCCGAGGAAAAGCCCGCGGAGCTTCTCGAGGAGCTTACGCCGTTCTTGAAGGCGTGAGACAGCGGAGAGAGACCCCTCGGCGGGTTGAAGACGCCCGCCTCGGGATGACCCGCCGCGGCGGGCTCATCGCATCGTCACTTCACTATCGGCGAGACCTGGCCCCACTTGCCGGTGAAAACGAAATCCGAGGCCGGCTTGCGCTGGCGCGCACCGGTTTCCTGGTCGCGCAGGCGGCCTTCGGGCAGGGTCATCGGATCGCCCGGATAGCCGAGCGCGATGCCCGCGACCGCTTCGAAGTCCGCGGGAATTGAAAAGTTCTGCCGCGCCTTGTCGGGGATGATGCCGGCCATCTGATGAACCTGGAGGCCGAGCGCCGTCGCCTGCAGCGCAAGATTTGCGGCGGCCTGGCCGACATCGTGAAACGCGTGGCGATTCTGCGACCCGTCGTGCGGCATCTTATGCCCGGCCACGCTCAGCACTACCACCGGCGCGCTTTTCGCCCAGCCCTGATTGAATTCCACGAAGCATTCGAGAACTTTCTTGTAGTTCTCCGGATCGTCCGTCGTGCCGACGATGAAATACCACGGCTGGGCGTTGTAGGACGACGCAGCCCAGCGCGCCGCCTCGAACAGGCTGCGCAGCTTTTCCGGCTCGACGGGCCGCGAGTCGAATGCGCGGGGGCTCCAGCGATGGCCGATCAAATCGTGAATCGGAGCGGCGGCCGGAGCGGGTCTCTTGTGGTTGGACATCATTTCTCCTTGGAATTAGGACAGCATTATAGCTGCAAATCGGATGCGAACACCCGCTCCGAATATTCGGCGAAACGCGCGCTCAGGACTTGGGCGCGCGCGAGGAATCGATCGAATAGGCGCCCGCGCCGAACGCCGCAAGGATCAGAAGGCCGCCCATGATCGCGACGTTCTTCTCGAAGTGGCTCACGTTGTTCTGGAAATCCGCTCCCTGCATCGTCCAGAAATTGTGGAAGAGAAAGGTGGTCGGGATCAGGAAAAGGAAAAGAATCCAGGCCGCGAGCTTCGTGTGAAAACCCGTGAGAATCGCGAGGCCGCCAAGGATCTCGATCGCCGCTGCGCACACAAGAGAGACTTTCGGCAACGGGAGGTGCGCGGCGGCCGCGTAGCCCATCATCGTCGAGAAGGCCGTGATTTTGTAGATGCCGCTCAAAATGAATACCGGGCTGATCAGGATACGGCCGATCAACGGCACGACGCTGCCTGATGAATTGGACATATCGGTTTCTCCTTTGCGCGACGGATCTTCACTTCGGGGCCGAACTCGTGAGACGGGTTGTAGCCGAATTCGAGCCCCGAAGCAAGCGTCCGGAAGCAAACGGATCGAGTCACGCCAGATCGAACAGCAGAACTTCGGAAGGTCCGCGCGCCTCGACGCGGATTTCGGTCTCGTCCGAAATGGCCGCACCATCCCCGGCATTCAACTCGGTGCCGTTCAATCGCACGCCGCCGCGCGCCACCTGCACCCACGCGTGACGGCCTGCAGTGAGCGAGCGCTTCGCTTCAGCACCTTTATCGAGACGCGCGATGTAGAGGTTCGCATCCTGATGAATCGTGACCGGGGCCTGCGGCCCCGCGACCAGATTGAACTTGCCGCGCAAGTCGGCGTCGGGAAACGCGAGCTGCTCGTAGCTGGGATCGAGGCCCTTGCGCTCCGGCAGAATCCAGATCTGCAGCAGATGGACCGGGTCCTTCGGCGATGGGTTGAACTCGCTGTGCAGCACTCCGCGTCCCGCCGTCATGTGCTGGAGTTCGCCGGGACGGATGACGCCGCTGCCGCCGGTGTTGTCGCGGTGCTCGAGCGCGCCTTCGAGAATCCACGTGAGGATTTCCATGTCGCGATGCGGATGCGTCGGGAAACCGCCGCCGGGCGCGACAACATCCTCATTGATCACACGCAAGGAGCGGAACTGCGTGTGCTCGGGATCGTAGTACTGGTCGAAGGAAAAGCTGAAGCGGGACTCGAGCCACGAAAGCTTGTTGTGGCCGCGCTCTTCCGAAGGTCGAATGTTGATCATCTTGTTGCTCCTGGGAGGACCAAAACGATTGTAGGGGCGGGTCCCGACAGAATCGGGACGCAAGAGACGCGTTTCAAACCCGCCCCTACGGCATATCTCCTGTAACCAGACGATTGGATGCAGATCATCGAAGACAGATTCGCGAGGCTGTCAGGGCTTCTGCGTGGGACGGAGAACTACTTCACTGATAAAGCTTTGCGGCGCCTGCGTGAGGATCGTTTCGACGGCGTGAGCGACGTCCTCGGGCTGAAGCATCTTGCTCATGTCGCGTCCCGTGTGGGGCGAAAAATCGGTGGCGACCGAGCCGGGACAGATCGCCGCGACGCGAATGCCGTGGGAACGGAGATCTTCCGCCATGCACGCGGTGAGACCCAGCAGGCCCCACTTCGACGCGCAGTAGATGCTCCCGCCAGCCATGGCGTTCTTGCCCGCGAGCGAGGCGATATTGACGATGTGGCCGCTGCCGCGGCGAATCATTCCCGGCACCACGGCCCTGCTCAGCAGGAACACGGCCTTCAAATTGGTGTCTAACACCGCATCCCAATTCGCTTCGGATGCGTCCTGGACCGGAGCGAAATAGCCGATTCCAGCGTTGTTGATGAGAATCTCGATGGGGCCAAGCGAGCGCTCGATTTTCTCAACGAGCGAGGCGATCTCGCTCGGGCGTGTGATGTCCGTGGGGATGGCCTCTGCGGTGGCACCAGATCTCTTCAATTCGCCCGCCACGCCATCAAGCCTTTTCGCGTCGCGGGCGCAGAGGCCGAGCTTCGCGCCCATGCCCGCGAGGGTTCGCGCGATGGCAAGCCCGATGCCGCGGCTTGCTCCGGTGACAAGGGCAACTTTGCCTTCGAGGGGTTTTTCCGCACTCATCGGCTTCCTCCCGCAGGCGACATACCGGCAAGAATGACCATCGTATCATGCAGACGAGGGCGGCCAGAGATGCGTGGCTCGGCGAGATCGAACGGATTGGATGCCCCGCTCGGTTTTACACTTGCGCGGGTAAGTTGCTTTACCTATAATCCCGTCGATTTGTGTATTTTGGCCGGTTGCCCTGCAGGGATTGTGGTCCTTAGTTCGACCAGTCACCCGGAGTCAGCCCAGGAGGCGGAGAAGTGACTACACGAAATCATCTCAATCGCATGGCCATCGTTTTTGCCGCCCTGTTCCTGGCATCTCTGGCTGCGCGGCCGGCCGCCGCGCAAGGCGCCGCCCCGAGCCAGCAACCCAGCTACACGATCGATGAGTACAACGCCGAGCAGAAAGCCGCGGCCGAAAAGGACCCGGCGGCACGAATCAAGCTGCTCGATGCTTTCGCCGCCCAGTTTCCCAATTCAACGCTGATGCAGTACATCCATCAGTTCTACTATACGAGTTACTTCCAGCTGAAAAACTACGCCAAGGCGATCGAATACACGGACAAGCTCGTCGCCCTGGGCGATAAGGCGGATGTGACGCAGCGAGTGACGGCCATCCAGGCCCGGATTCAACTGTTTCCCTCCGCGTTTGACGCCAAGGCCGCCGATGCGCATGACCAGCTCACGAAAGAGCGCGACGCGGCGCTGCTGGGCGCGAAGTTGCTTCCCGACCTGAAGAAGGCGAAGCCGGACGTCACCGACGAGCAGTTGAAGACTTTCACGTCCGCCATGCAGGGAGCCGCCGGCACTGCCAGCATGCAGCTCAAGGACTACCCTGCCGCCGTGACCGCATTCAAGGCGCAGTTGGCGCTCAACCCGAACGATGCGGTGGCAAGCTACCGCCTGGGGCTGGCCTACCTCCAATCGACGCCTCCGCAATCGCTCGACGGCTTCTGGGCACTCGCGCGGGCGGTGAACCTGAAGATTTCCGATGCCGACAAAGTGAAGGACTACCTGCGGAAGTCGGTGATCAACTACGAACAGCCGAACTGCGACAGCCTGGTGGACGCGCAGCTGAGCGAGATGCTCCAGCTCGCCGCGGGAGCGCAGGAGCGGCCCGCCACTTACACGATTCCGAGCGCGGCTGATATTCAGAAGGTCGCGCAGGCGAGCACGATCATCAGCGTGATCGGCGATCTGAGCGGCGGCGGCGACAAGGCGAAATTGACATGGCTCGCGGTCTGCGGAGCCGAGTTTCCGGAAGTGGTCGGGAAAATCATCGACGTGAAAAAGTCGGCCAATTTCGTCGACGTTCTCGTGTTTACGAGCGCCAGCTCGGATGAAATTCAAGCCGCGACGACGGCCAACATGGACGTGAAGGTCTGGACCGCTCCGCCACCTGCGGGCGCCACCACCGCGCAAGTGACGCCGCAGCCCGAAGCCGCTCGCGTACAGAAGGATGACGAGATTCGGTTCTCGGGCACGCTGGCGAGCTACGATCCAACGCCCTTCCTGTTGCACTGGGACCTGGCGAAAGTCGATCCGAGCACAATCCCGGCTGACAAAACGCCCGCGAAGCGCCCTGCTCCGCGGAGAGCAGCTCCGAAGCCGACGGGAAATTAGCGACTCCTAAGAAGAATTTGCAGGTTCAGATGGCCGGTCCGGAAACGGGCCGGCCATTTTTGCTTTTGGCGCGGCTGAAAGTGGATTGAAGCAATCCGCTGACACGAAGAAGAGAGATCCCTCGTCCCGCACATTCGTCCGGGACGCAAACGGCGCGTCGGCCGAAAAACGGCCTCACTCGGGATGACAATGCTGATCGTCCCGATATAACCCATCGGGTCCGATTTCAGGACTCCGGGGGGTCCATCGGACTCTCGAAACCGGAGACGCAGAAAGCGCGGATTGTCAGCGGCGGCGGCCGTTGCGGTCGAGATGATATTCGCTGATTTTGCGGCTAAGAGTGTTGCGATGGATCCCCAGCGTCTTGGCGGCGCGGCACTGATTTCCGCGCGCGTGATCGAGGACGCGCTTGATGAACTTCTTCTCGAATTCCGTCATTGCCTCTTCGAGCAGGATGCCCCGCTCGACCATCATTCCGACCAGCGATTCCAATTCCTCTTTCACGTGTGCACGCTCCGCAATAACGCTTGGGGAGATCCCCCGGGTGATCAGTCGAGTGCGTGGCCGGTGATGCGCTGATAAGCTTCGCGATACTTTTCCCGCGTGGCAGCCACCACTTCCGGCGGCAGCGCCGGCGCCGGGGGCTGCTTATTCCACCCGATCCGCTCAAGGTAATCGCGGACGTATTGCTTGTCAAAAGAGGGTTGCGGCTTGCCGGGCGAGTACTCGTCCGCCGGCCAGAAGCGGGAAGAATCGGGAGTGAGCGCTTCGTCGATCCAGATGAGTTCCTGGCCGAGCAGCCCGAATTCGAATTTCGTGTCGGCGATGATGATGCCGCGCGCCGCGGCATGCTCAACAGCACGGCGATAGAGCGCCAGGCTCGTATCGCGGAGGCGCTCGGCCAGAGGGCGCCCGATGCGGGCGATTGTCTCATCGAAAGAAATGTTTTCGTCATGGCCCACTTCGGCCTTGGTGGAAGGCGTGAAGATGGGTTCGGGCAAGCGGTCCGATTCGCGCAGGCCTGCGGGCAGAGGAATTCCGCAGATCGCGCCCGTCTTCTGATAATCCTTCCAACCCGATCCGGAAATATATCCGCGAACGACGCATTCGATGGGAACCGGCTGTGTCCGGCGAACGAGCATCGAGCGGCCCGCGAGCGCGCCGGCGTACGGAGCGAGCTCGGGCGGAAAATCACTCGCTGAGATAACGTGGTTCGGGACGATGCCGCTCAGTTTCTCAAACCAGAACATCGAAATCTGGGTGAGGACGCGTCCCTTATCGGGAATCGGCGTGGGAAGAATGACATCGAACGCGGACAAACGGTCCGTTGCGACGATGAGCAGGCGGTCGCCCAGCTCGTAAATGTCGCGGACCTTTCCCCGCCCGCGAAGTTTGAGTCCGGGCAAATCCGTTTGCGATATGACTGCGTGCATTTGAGAAGAAGCCACGAGCCTTACGTCCTCAGTGCTGAGTGGCGGGTATTCTAGCGCAGGGCGGACTGTTGTCAACCGGTATGAGAACGATGGAACGAATCGAAATATTGCATCAACGTTAGCGGCGAAGGAGTTCCGGCGCGACAGGCGAAGAGAGGCCCTTCGTCCGCCAACACCGCCGTCCTCAGGATGACGATGCTCGTCGCATCGTCAGATGACGATCCTGACCGGATCGTCAGGCGGCGTTGCTGGCGGCGCTGGCGGCCTTCGGCTCGGCCGCAGCGACGTCTTCTTCCCACTTGACGGAGACGAGCTTCGAGACGCCGGGCTCCTGCATCGTCACGCCGTAGAGCACCGATCCCATCTCCATGGTCTTGCGGTTGTGCGTGACGACGATGAACTGGGTCTGGCCGCACATATCCGCGAGCATTTTGTTGAAGCGTCCGACGTTGGCTTCATCGAGCGGCGCATCCACTTCGTCAAGGATGCAGAACGGGCTGGGCTGGTAACGGAAGACGGCGATGAGAAGCGCGAGCGCCGTGAGCGCCTTTTCGCCGCCCGAGAGAAGCAGAATATTCTGCAAACGCTTGCCCGGCGGTTGCGCGGCGATGTCGATGCCGGCCTCGCCGGAGCTATCGGGCTCGCTGAGGCGCATCTCGCCGTGCCCGCCGCCGAATAGCGACTGGAACGCGATGGCGAAGTGCGCGTTGATGAAGTTGAAAGCCTCTTCGAACTTCTGGCGCGAGACTTCGTCGAGTTCGGTGATGGTGAGCTGCGTATTTTCGATCGACTGGACGAGGTCATCGCGCTCGCGCCGCAGGAACTCCTCGCGCTGCTCGCACTCCTGAAACTCCTCGAGCGCCATCATGTTGACCGGGCCCATGGCGTCGACGCGCGCCTTCATTTCGTTGTAGTTCGTTTCGGCGGCCACGAGATCCTCGCCGACCAGAAGCTGGGATTCCTGCGCGATCAGCTCCTCGGGCTGCGCGTTCAATTCGCCGACGCAGGTCTGGCGGAGGTAATCGCGGTCGGCATCGTTGCGCGCCTTTTCGATCTGGCGCTGGGTACGCTCGGCGCGCAGATCGTCGAGCGACTGGCGGCGGCCACGGAGCGTTTCGTCGATCTGGCCCGTGCGCGACCGGGCTTCGCTCCATTCACTTTCGAGTGCCGCTTTGCGATCCTCGAGGCGGGTTTTCTCGCTGCGCAAGTCTTCCGCTTGCCGCGCCAGCTCTTCGCAGGAAGATTCGAGTGCGGTTCGCTCGTCGAGGAGAGCGGCATGTTGTTGGCGGAGCGCATTCGTGCGTTCGCTCACCGCCGTGATTTCACCGGCGAGGCGGCGTTCGATCTCTTCGGCGCTCGCGAAGCGCTCGGCCATCGCGGCCAGCTCTTCGCGGCGCGCGACGACACGCTCTTGCAACGCGTGGAAGTCGCTGCGCAGTCGCGCAAGGGTCTCGGAGGCTTCGGCGGTCTCCGTATCGGCCGCGGCGCGGGACTGAAGCGCGTCCGCATGCGCGCGGCGCGCCTGCTCGGCGCGGGATCGAGCGGCCTCTGCTTCCGCGCGAAGGCGTGCGATTTCCTCCCGCTCGGCGGCCAGATGCTGCCCGATACGCGCGGATTCGCCGCGAGCCTGATCGCGCTGATGCGCGGCAGCCACGAACGACTTCTCCGCTTCCATGTGCTGCGCTGAAGCGGTGGCGAGGTGCGTTTCCTCCGCGACGATCTCATCGGTGAGGCGCGCAAGTTCGGCCTGTTGCTCTCGCGCCAGCACATCGAGCCTAGCGGCCTCGGTTTCGTGCTGGCGAAGCTCGCGCTTGAGCGCGAGCGGACCCGCGTCGCCCTTCCGTCCCCCGGAAACCGTGCGGCCGTGGTAGCAGGTGCCGTCCGGCGTAAGGAAGTAGCTGTGCGGATTGTCGTGGGCCATGCGCTCGGCGATTTCCGACGTGTCGACGATGTAAGCCGTGCGGAGTTTTTTCAGGAAATACTTCGTGGCCGGACCGAGCGGCTCGCGGAATTCGACGAGGCGGTCCAGGCGGGCGACGAAATCTCCCGGGATCGAGGCGCCGCTTTCCATCTTGTCCACGTCGAGACTGCGCACGGAATCGACGAAAAAGGTGGCGCGGCCGCCGACCTCGTCGCGCAACAGCGCGACGCCGGCGCGGGCCTGATCGAACGACTCGACCACCACGTATTCGAGCTCCTCGCGGAGAAACTGTTCGATCGCCGTCTCGTATTCTTCCTGGACTTCGGCGTAGTCCGCGAGGAGACCGACGGCGCGAAAGCCGCGCGATTCGGCTTCGCCGCCGACGTTGAAGAGCTTCTGCACGGCGTCGGCCGTGTAGGCGCGGTCGCGAAGAATCTGTTCGATCGAGGCGTGCCGGGCGCGTTCGGCGGAAAGCTCCTGGCGAGTGTGTTCGAACTGGCGGCTGGTCTCCTGCTGCGTCTGGCGAAGACCCGCGAGGCGCGTTTGCGCTTCGCGAACCGAGTCGCCGCTTTCCTGTGCGTGGCGCTCCGCCCGCTGATAGGCGGAATCGGCCGTCGCAACCCATGCTTCCAGGGCCGCGCATTCCTGCTCCATTTCGCGCACGGCTGCGGCGCGCTGTTCTTCAGCGGCGGTATGCCGCGCCGCCGCTTCCTCGGCCTGCTGCGATTCGGCCTGCCCGCGCGCGGATTCCTCAACCAGACGGCTCACGAGCTGGCGAAGCTCTTCCATGCGCGCTTCAAGGCGGCCTTGCTCTGTAGCGCTCGATGAAACTTGCTCGGCCGCTTCGCGCAAGCCGGCTTCGAGCGAAACCGTCTGATCGCGGAGCGCGGCAACGGATTCGCGTTGCGCGGAAATGCGGGCGGCAAGATCGGATGCCTGGCGCTCGGCCTGTTCGACTTCGATCGTCAGGCTCGCCGCGCGCGATTCGAGCTGGGCGGCCTGCTCGCGGTTGAAGGTGATGCGGTTTTCAGCGCGATCGAGATCGAGAGCGGTCTGGCCGAGCAGATTTTGCGTCTGGCGCAGCTCGGCATCGAGCTCGTAGGTCCGGGAGCTCAGGCGCTCCTGCTCGGATTCGAGCTCGTGCACGGAGCGGGACTCGCGCTCCTCGGCCGCGTCCATTTCGCGGAGCAGGTTTTCGAGGCGCGCGGCTTCGATATCGAGGTGCTCGGCCTTGCTGGCGAGGACGACCCGGAGCAGCCCGCGCATCTGCTCGCGCAATTCGGCGTAGCGGCGCGCCTTCGAGGCCTGGCGCTTGAGCGAGGCGAGCTGCTTTTCCACTTCGACGAGAATGTCGTTGACGCGCGAGAGATTGATTTTCGAGGCTTCGAGTTTCGCTTCCGCGAGCCGCCGCTTCGTCTTGTACATCGTGATTCCGGCGGCCTCTTCGATGATCGCACGGCGGTCCATCGGCTTGGAATTCAGAATCTGGCCGATGCGGCCCTGCTCGATGATGGCGTAGCTATCGGGGCCGAGGCCGATGCCCATGAAAATTTCCTGGACGTCTCGAAGGCGCGCAACGCGGCCGTTGATCAGGTATTCGCTCTGGCCGGAGCGATAGAGGCGGCGCCCGACGACGACTTCCCCCGGCCGCAGCGTGATGGCCGGCTTTTCGGCGGCGCGCTTCTTCCACGCCTTGCGGCCGGCCTGAGCTGCGTCTCCGGCTGCTTCGGGAACATCGTCGATGGATTGCGGCGCGGCGTCAGCGTCTTGAAGTTCGGCCGGCTGCGCATCGTGCGCCTGAAGGGACGGATCCTGCCCGCCATCGATCACTTTGGCGACGGCTTCGGAGAGCTCCGGGTCGATCAGCGTGAGCGTGACCTCGGAAATGCCCATCGGGGGGCGCTTGGCGGTGCCGTTGAAGATGCAATCCGACATGCGCTCGGCGCGAAGCATTTTGTGGCTCTGCTCGCCGAGCACCCAGGAGATGGCGTCCACCACGTTCGACTTGCCGCACCCATTGGGGCCGACAATGCAGGTGATCCCGCTGCCGCTGAACGTGATCGGCGTCTTCTCGCAGAACGATTTGAAGCCCAGCAGCTCGACTTTACGGAGTTTTAGCACCAGTCCCTCGCACGAATTGCTTCTCCTGCGTCGTCGGCAGAAGAAGCCTCGGTTTCAATTTTTCTTGGAGGTCTATCGAGACAGAAACGTTCGGAGGGTCGATATCAGTGGCCCTGCCGCCTGGCGCTTTCGGATCGGCGGTTAACGAAGTAGAAAGTAGCACGGCGCACGAAAGGTGTAAAGCGCGGTTTTGAGAGCGCGTGTGCGCAGGCTTCAAGGTGTCCGCGAACGCGAGGCGGAATGATCCGTCCGGAGGCGCCATCGCCGCACAACGGCCATGATCGCGACCAGGCCGGCGATCAGAAAAGCGCCGACCCAGGCGCCCGAAGCGAACTTCGCCACGAGCACGACGATCAGCGCCGTCGCGGTCCCCACCGCTCCGAGCGCGTTCACGAGCATGCGCGGCGCCGCTCCCTTGCCTCCGACTCTTTTCCAATGGGCAGCCATGCCCGCCTGCGACAACGTAAACGCAAGGAATGCGCCGATGGCGAAGAGCGGAATCAAGCGGTCGGTGACCCCGCGGAATGCGACCAGCAGAATCCCCGTGAGCGCCGCGAGAAAGAGGACGCCGTGCGAATAGACAATGCGCCGGCTTCTGAATTCGAACCACCGAGGCAGAAAGCCGTTCTGAGCCACCCCCCTACAGAGCCGGGGAAAATCCGCAAAGCCCGTGTTCGCCGAGAGGGCCAATACGAGCATCACGGCCCCGACGGTCACATAGTAGAACCAGCCGCGGCCCGCCACAGCGGCGGTCACCATCGAGAGAACGCTCTGGTAGCCGGGCTGTCCCGGCACGGTGGCCGAAATGCCGTATGCACGGACAAGAATTGCGATGCCGGCAAGCATCGCGATCAATATGGAAATGATCGCCGTGTGCGTCCGCTGGGCAATTCGCACGGAGGGCTCGCGGAACGCCCGGACGCCGTTGCTCACCGCCTCCACGCCGGTCATGGCCGTGCAGCCGCTCGAAAAAACCAGCAGCAGCATCCAGAGGCTCGCGGAAGACACGGTGGGAAGCGCGGCCGGCGGAGGAGCCACAATGGGCGCCGGATGTCCGCCCGCCAGAATCGTTTTGACCACGCCGGCGAAGATCACGCTTAGCAGGGAAACTATAAACACGTAGGTGGGAAGCATGAAAGCAAGGCCTGTCTCCCGGACTCCGCGCAGACTCACGAGAGTGATGATCGCAAGAGTTCCGACGCACAGGAGCAGTGTGTAGGGCTGAAGGCTTGGGACGGCCGATACCAGCGCCCCCACGCCGGAGGAGATGCCAACGGCCGCGACCAAGACATAGTCAATCATCAGCGCCGCGGCGGCCACAAGCCCGGAAAACGTGCCCAGATTCTTCTCAGCGACGGTGTAGGATCCGCCGCCGTCCGGATAGGCTGCGATCGTCTGGCGATAGGAAATGGAAACGATTGACAGAAGAGCGATGATTCCCGCACTCACGGGCACGAAGTAAGCGATTCCTGCCGCTCCCAAGGGCATCAGGAGCGTGAGCGCAGCTTCCGGACCGTATGCGGCCGAGCCGAGAGCATCCAAACCGAAGACCGGCATCCCGGCGAACGTTCCTATCTGCATGGCGCGCGTATCCGATGAGGCGAGCGGCCTTCCGGGTGGAATATCTGGAATCAATATCTCTCCTCTAGGCCTGACCGCGACTGCCAGCGCAAGCCGCAGACCAGTCCGTTCAGATTCTAGGGCGAGCGACTCCCCGGCGGCATCGAATTTTCATATGCACCTCATCTCCGGTTCGTGATCTCCGGCAGGGACGACGCGCATGAGGCGCGCGCAAATGCTTTCCATCGGTTGACTTGCGGCGGAGCGCAGCCTAGCATGACGCGCACAGGAGAGCGACTTGGATTCACCCAGGAGTCCGGGAGTGCGCCGAATACTGTCGAGCGCGGCAATTCTGGCCGCGATCTTTGCGCTGTCGCTCGCAGGGCTGGCACCGCCGCGGCCAAAGCCCGCGAGCGCGCCCGCAACCGAGTTTTCGGCTGTGCGGGCGCTGGATACGCTTCACCGGATTCTGAGCACGGATACGCCCCATCCCGTGGGCAGCCCGGCGAACGATGCGGTGCGCGGGCGGATCGTCGATGAGCTGACGCGGCTGGGGTATCAACCGCAGGTCCAGACCGCCTTCGACTGTGCGGAGTACGCATATTGCGCGACGGTGAACAACGTGGTCGCGCGGCTGGATGGGACCGAGCCGGGCAGCGCCGTGCTGCTCGCCGCGCACTATGATTCCGTTCCCGCCGGTCCCGGCGACTCCGACGATGGCACGGGCACCGCCGCTGTGCTGGAGATCGCGCGCGCACTGAAAGCGTTTCCAGCTCCGCGCCATTCGATCATCCTGCTGATCGACGATGGCGAAGAGGCGGGGCTGCTCGGGGCGCACGCATTCGTTGACTCGCACCCCTGGGCCAAGGAAGTGCGCGCGGCCGTGAACCTCGATTCGCGAGGCACGTCGGGCCAAAGCCTGCTGTTCGAAACCGGCGGCGCGAACGACTGGGCGGTCCGGCTGTACGCGCGGCACGCGCCACGTCCTTCCTCCAGCTCGATTGCCTACACCGTTTACAAACAGCTGCCGAACGACACCGACTTCACCGTCTTCAAGGCCGCGGGTTACGAAGGGCTCAACTTCGCGTACATCGGCGACGAGGTGCATTACCACACGCCGCTCGATAACTCCGCCAACGTGGACCTCGCGAGCCTGCAACATCACGGCGAAAACGCACTGCCCGCGGTCGTGGCGCTCGCGAACTCCGATCTTTCAAGCCCGCCGCAGAAGGAAGCGGTTTTTTTTAGCGTGTTCGGACGATGGATGATTCACTGGCAGGCCCGGCGGACGCTTGGGTTGGCCCTGGTAACGGCGATTCTGCTCCTGCTGCAGATTGGATGGATGCTTCGAAACAATCGCCTGACGCTGCAACAGTTTCTCTGGGGAATGATCGGATGGCTTGCGACCCTGGCCACCACGGCGGTGGCGGCGTTCCTCCTGGCACGGCTCATACACGCGGCAGGCGGAACTCCGGTCAATTGGGTCGCGTATCCGCTACCGCTTGAGATCGCGTTCTGGTCACTGGCGATTGCGATCGAGATCGCACTCGCAATGCTGTTCGCCCGGCGCGCGGGCTTCTGGGGATTGTGGACCGGGGTGTGGGCGTGGTGGTCGCTGCTCTCCGTGGTGATCGCCTGGCAGACGCCGGGACTCAGCTACGTCGTGCTGGTTCCCGCGGGGGTTGCCGCCCTGGCCGGATTGCCGGCGACGTTGCCTCGCAGAGAAAACGGCGCCGCTTCCTCCGTGGCGGCGATCTTGCCGCTCGCGGCTTCGGCGTTTCTGGGATTCGCATCGGCGATCCTGCTTTACGACGGGATAGGCAATCGAGGGCTGGTGCCGATTGCGCTCGCGGTGGGATTGATATTGACGCCGCTCGCTCCGATTTGCGCCGACCTGCGCAGCGCAGGGGGATTGCGGGGGCTCGCACTGCCGTGGATCCCGATTTTGACGGCCGCGCTGGCCGCGTTCGCCGCGATCGTGGTGCCTGCGTACTCCGCGAAGGCGCCCGAGCGCGTGAACATCGAGTACTGGAAAGACGCGGATTCGGAGATGTCGCAATGGATCGTTCAGCCGGAATCCGGCCGACTGCCGGAACCGATCCGGCTGGCGGCCAATTTCCGATTCTCCGAACGGGGCGCATTCCCGTGGGAGAATGACGCCGCGTTCCTGGCGGAAGCGCCGAACCTCGATCTCGCTCCTCCGACTTTCACTGTTCTCGAAGTCGCGCAAGGAGAAAACAGGCGCACCTATCGGACGCTTTTGCGATCCGAGCGCGGCGCGCCGGTGGCGGCAGTTTTCTTTCCGCCGGACTCCAACGTAGAGTCCGTCCGGATGGGCGGACTGCCCCTGCAACCCGAGACGCAGCGGTTCAGGAGTCTCCGGAACGGCTGGGTGGTCTACGCCTGCGCGGCGATGCAGGCCGGCGGCGTCGAAATCAGCTTTTCGGTGCCTCTTGGGAAGCCGGTCGAAGTCACCGCGGCCGACATGACGTACGGGCTGCCGCCCGAAGGCGGGTTCTTGCTGCAATCGCGCCCGCTGACGGCCACGCCTTCACAGATGGGCGACGTGACGCTGGTCAGCCGCCGCGTGCAGCTTCTTCCCTAATCAAAAGGGCTGCGCCGCACGGCCCTTGCCATTAGAATCACCCGGATACTCTTGCGATGAAAGGAATGTTCCGATGAACCACCGATTTCTTGGGCGTACCGGTCTTCTGGTTTCCGAGCTTTGTTTTGGCGCGATGACATTCGGCGGAAAGGGCATGTGGGCCAATGCCGGCTCCCAGACGCAGGGCGAAGCCGACAACCTCGTGGCGCGAGTGCTGGACGCGGGAGTCAATTTCTTCGACACAGCCAACGTGTATTCGGAAGGCGAATCCGAGAAGATTCTCGGCAAAGCGCTGGGCGCGCGGCGCAAGGGCGTGGTGCTGGCGACGAAGGTAGCCGGCCGCGTGGGTCCCGGGCCGAACGACATCGGGCTGTCGCGGCGGCAGATCCTGGAAGCGATCGACGCGAGCCTCGCGCGCCTGGGCACGGACTACGTGGACCTCTACCAGATTCACTCGTTCGACCGGCTCACGCCGCTCGAGGAGACACTCGGCGCGCTCGACGCCGTGGTGCGCTCGGGCAAAGTCCGCTACATCGGCTGCTCGAATCTCGCCGCATGGCAGATCATGAAAGCAATCGCGATCTCGGAAAGCCGCGGCTGGGCGCGATTCGATTCGCTGCAAGCCTACTACTCCATCGCCGGCCGGGATCTGGAACGAGAGCTGGTTCCGCTGCTCGTGGATCAGAATGTCGGCTTGATGGTTTGGAGCCCGCTGGCGGGCGGATTCCTCTCCGATAAATACGCCGGGGGAAAAGGGCCCGCGGAAGCGCGCCGCGCGAAGTTCGATTTCCCGCCGCTCGACAAGGAGCGCGCGCTGAAGTGCATCGCAGCGATGCGGGAAGTGGCCGACGCGCATGACGCGACGGTGGCGCGAGTGGCGCTCGCATGGCTGCTCGATCAGAAGGTGGTTTCGAGCGTGATCATCGGCGCGAAGACGCAGGAACAGCTGGAAGACAACCTCAAGGCGGTCGATATCAAGCTTTCGGCGGAAGAGCGGAAGCGTCTCGACGAGGTGAGCGCGCTGCCGCCCGAATATCCCGGCTGGGCGCTTCGGATGGCGGCGGGGTGGAGGTAGCGGCGAGGGGCGGAAACGGGCGTTTGCTGCGGCGCGAAGCGTCAGATAGAATAACCGTTTTGCGCGTGGCGCAAGAATGACTCAGATACGCCTGCACAACACGCTGACCAACCGCCTCGAGCCGCTCGACCCGGTGCATCCGGGGGAAGTGCGCATCTACACGTGCGGGCCGACGGTCTATGCCTCGGCGCACATCGGGAATTTCCGCACCTTCATGTTTCAGGATGTCCTGCGGCGGTTCCTGCGGTCGCAGGGGCTGCGCGTGCTTCAGGTGATGAACGTGACGGATGTGGACGACCGCATCATCCAATCCGCCGCGGCCGCCGGGATCGGCATCCGCGAGTACACCGACAAGTACATCCAGGCGTTCCTACACGACATTGACGCGCTGCACATCGAAATGCCCGAGGAACTCGTCCGCGCAACGGACCACATCGAGGACATGGTCGCGCTGATCGAGCGGCTCCAAGAGAAAGGGCTCACGTACAAAAGCGACGGCTCGATCTATTTCCGCATCGCAAAATTTCCCGCATACGGAAAGCTTTCGAAGATCGACGTGCACGGAATGAAGGCCGGCGCGCGCGTGGATGTGGATCAGTACGAGAAGGACGACGCGCGCGATTTCGCGCTCTGGAAAGCGCCGAAACCGGGCGAGCATTTCTGGGAAACGCGGATCGGTCCCGGGCGTCCCGGGTGGCACATCGAGTGCTCCGCGATGGCCATGAAGTATCTAGGCGACACGCTGGACATTCACACGGGCGGCGTGGACCTGGCGTTCCCTCACCACGAGAACGAAATCGCGCAGAGCGAGGCGGCCACGGGAAAGCAGTTCGTCCGCAACTGGCTGCACGCCGAGCACCTCATCATCGAAGGGCAGAAGATGTCGAAATCGCTCGGCAACTTCTACACGCTGCGCGATCTTTTCGCGCGCGGCCACAAGCCTTCGACGATCCGCTTCCTACTGCTCTCGGTGCCGTACCGGCGCCAGCTGAATTTCACCGAAGACGGGCTCACGCAGGCGCGCAACTCGGTCGAGCGGCTGCGCAATTTCGTGGCGCGCTTGAAGACGTCGCAATTCCCCGCGGGGTCGAATGCCGAGATGCTGAAGCGCATCGACAAGGCGGAGAGCGATTTCGACGCAGGCCTTGCGGACGACATCAACACGGCGATGGCGCTCGCGGCCGTCTTCGATCTGGTGCGAGACATCAACACGGCCATGGACCGCGGCGAATTCCTGCAACAGGACGCCGTGCGCGCGCTGGCCGCCACCGAGAAGTTCGACGCGATCCTTGCGGTGCTTTCGGACACGGATGACGACAAACTCGCCAACCTCGGGTTCTCTCCGCAAAAGCCCCGCATGAGCGCCGAGGAAGTGGATGCGCTGATCGAGGAGCGCAACGCAGCGAAAAAGCGGCGCGACTTCAAGCGCTCCGACGAGATCCGGCAGAAACTCGCCGATTCTGGTATCATGCTGGAAGACACCAAGGACGGCAGTGTCCGCTGGAAGTACAAATGAGAATTTCCCACAGACACGCGCACCCGCTTCACAGCCAGCCTTCGCAAGAACGCCCGAGCCTTTTCGGCGTCGATTAATTCTCCATTCCCCCGATGATGTGCCCGGCACGCGCACGCAGGAACGAGTCCGCGCGCCGGAGAGAATGCAACTCCGGGAGGAAACATGCAAATTGCCGAGAGGAAACTGCCGCATCTCGTGACCGCGCTGCCGGGTCCGAAGGCGAAGCAGATCGTCAAGCGGGACCATAAGGTCGTCTCGCCATCCTACACGCGCGACTATCCGCTGGTGGCAAAGGCGGGGCGCGGCGCTGTGGTGGAGGACGTGGACGGCAACACCTTTCTCGATTTCGCGGCCGGTATTGCCGTCGTCGCCACGGGACATTGCCATCCGGATGTGGTCGCTGCGATTCAGAAGCAGGCCGCCGAACTCATCCACATGTCGTGCACGGATTTCTACTATTCCGGAACGGTCGAGCTGGCCGAGAAGCTCGCTTCGATTGCTCCGGGCAAGGGCGCGAAGCGCGTCTATTTCGGGAATTCGGGCACCGAAGCCATCGAGGCGGCCATGAAGCTCGCGCGATATCACACGAAGCGCGACATCTTCATCGCGTTTCATGGCAGCTTCCACGGGCGCACGATGGGCTCGCTTTCACTCACGGCCAGCAAGGCCGTGCAGCGCAGGCATTTCGGCCCGCTGCTCGCCGGCGTTTTTCACGCGCCGTATCCGAACACGTATCGCGGCACGTTCGGCACTCGTCCGGAACACGCCGCGGCCGATGCGCTGAGCTACATCGAAAACGACCTCTTCAAGCGGATTGCCGACCCGGAGGAAATCGCGGCGATATTCGTCGAGCCGATTCAGGGCGAGGGCGGATACCTGGCGGCCCCGGCGGAATTCCTGAAGGGGCTCGAGCGCATTTGCCGCAAGCACGGCATCCTGCTCGTCGCCGACGAAGTGCAGTCGGGAATGGGACGCACGGGGAAATGGTGGGCGGTGAACCACGCCGGGATTGAGCCGGACATCATTTGCACGGCGAAGGGAATCGCGTCGGGAATGCCGCTGTGCGCCATGATCGCGAAAGTGGACGTGATGGATTGGAAGCCGGGCGCGCACGCATCCACGTTCGGCGGCAATCCGGTGTCGATCGCGGCGGCACTCGCGACGATCAGCCTGCTCGAACGGAGCGCGATTGCCAATGCGGCTCGCATGGGCGACTTCATCCTCCGCCAGACGGCCGGCTGGCGCGAACGGCACAAGATCGTCGGCGACATTCGCGGCAAGGGACTCATGATCGGGATCGAGTTCGTGCGCGACCAGAAAACCAAAGAGCGAGCGCCCGATCTGCGCGACCGCATCATCCAGTCGGCGTTCCGCAAGGGATTGCTCGTTCTTGGCGCGGGAGAAAACTCACTCCGGCTCGCTCCGCCGCTCGTGATCGACGAGGAGCAGGCGGACTTTGCGATACGCACGCTCGATGCGTGCATTAGCGAGGCCGAGCGGTCAATCTGAACGCGGAGGCTGGGAACGTCCGTGCTCGCGCGGTTCATGTTTGCAATTTTGGATTTTGCGGCCCGCAAGGGTCTCGCCGAGGCGAACACCGGAGATCCTTCGGCAGCGTCCGCCAAAAAGCGTGCGCGGAAGACCGGCGTTCGAGGCGAAACGTACGCCTACTGGTATCTCCGCCGCCACGGCTACGTGCTCGTCGCTCGAAACTACACCTCTCCGGGAATCAAGGGCGAAATCGACATGATCGGTTACGACGGGCCGGTGCTCGCGTTTGTGGAGGTGAAGACGCGGTCGGCAACGGAGCGGGAACAGCCGAAGCCTGAAGAAGCCGTCAACGCGGAAAAGCGCCGTTACCTGGCGCGCGTGGCCCGGCAGTTTGTTCGCGCCAGGCGGATGGAATCGGCGCCGGTTCGTTTTGACGTTCTCGCGATCGAAACAGCCGCCGGGGCGCGCCCGGAAATCCGGCTCCACAAGGGAGCGTTCATCCCGGACTTGAATTAGCCGATTCGGAGAATGAGTGCATCCGAAGGGTGCGCAAAACGGTACTGGGATTGCAGCCAGTCTTTCCGCAAGGGTTCGCCGTAGTAGGATAATTGCCCTAGATACGCGTCGCGTCCCGAAATGGGCCATACTGAATAGAGGAGGAAGGGTTGCCGGAACTTCGTAGAGACCCGATCACAGGCCGCTGGGTGATCATATCCACGGACCGCGCCAAGCGCCCGTCGGATTTTATCCGGGAGAGCGTGAAGATCAAGGGCACGGCGATGTGCCCCTTCTGCCCCGGAAACGAAGGAAAGACGCCGCCGGAGATTCTCGCGTACGGGCGGAACGGCAACGCGAAGAATACGCCGGGCTGGTCGCTGCGCGTGGTGCCAAACAAGTTTCCGGCGCTCGGGATTGAAGGCGGGCTGGACCGCGAAGGCGAAGGACTCTTCGACCGCATGAACGGGGTCGGCGCGCATGAAGTGATCATCGAAACTCCGGACCATCAGAAAACGCTCGCTTCGCTCCCGGACAGAACGGTGGAGGAGGTTCTCTGGGCGTATCGCGATCGCGTGCTCGACCTCAAGAACGACCGCCGCTTCCGCTACGTCCTTTTGTTCAAGAACCACGGCGAACCTGCCGGAGCGTCGCTCGAACACACGCATTCGCAGTTGATCGCCCTACCCATCGTGCCGAAGCGCGTGCGCGAGGAAGTGGACAGCTCCAAACGCTATTACGACGAAAAGGAACGCTGCATTTTCTGCGACATGATCCGGCAGGAGATCGAAACCGAATCGCGCGTCATCATGAACGACGACCACTTTATCGCGCTCGCGCCGTACGCGCCGCGCTTTCCCTTCGAGACGTGGATCCTGCCGCGGCAGCACAGCTCCGCGTTCGAAAACATGCCCACGCCGTACTACGGGAACCTCGCGAAAGTTCTGCGCGAGTTTCTCTCGCGCCTCGATGCCACGCTCGCGTTTCCTTCCTACAACTACGTGGTCCACACTTCGCCCATCGGCGAGGAGATCAACGATCACTACCACTGGCACATCGAAATGATGCCGAAGCTGACCAAGGTGGCGGGATTCGAATGGGGCACCGGCTTCTACATCAATCCGACGCCGCCCGAGGAAGCCGCGCGATTCCTGCGCGAAGCGGCGGTCGAAAAAGTGTAGTCGTCCCGAAGAAATATTGCGACAGAGGGACCTCCTCCGCCCGCGTTACGACTGCTTCAGTTTCTTCCGTGCGGAAACAAACAAGGTAATCGCGAGCGCGACGAATAGGATGACGCCCAGCCACGGGTTCTGGCTCGCGAAGGGCATGAATTTTTGGCCGAATGCGAACATGCCCCCGGACCACGGCAGGCGTAGCAACGCGGCAAGCCAGTGCGGCACGGCCTTGCTCAACTCAGGATCCTGCAGCAGGTTGAGAATAATGGCGAGCAGGCCGAAGACGCCGCCCGCGGCAATCAATCCGCTCGAATAAAGCGAGCCGGGACTGACTTCGCTCTCGGCGCCGCTCTTCTTCTCCACGCCGCGCTCCGCAAGCCACCGCACGAGCCCTCCGGCAAACATCGCCATCGTGGTGCCGATGGAAATGTAGAAGCCCACCGCGAACGGCAGCGAGCGAATGCCGAGAATCTCAATGGCGATCACGAGGAAGACTCCCAGAAAGACGAGACGCCACGGCAGCCGGTGGTTCAAAATTCCGCTGATCACCGTGGCCATCAGCCGGGCCTGCGGAGCCGCCGCTTTCGCGCTTCCGATTCCCTGCTCCCACTGAATTTCGATCTCGCGCGTGGCCGGGTCGTAGAGATATTTGCCGTCGGGGATTTCGCTCGAGCCGATGGCGTTCACCAGGACGTACGTCCTGCCCTCGTGCGCGTAGTTGTCCTGCTGGCGCTCGACGCCCGTGGGCAGGTGGCTGATATCGAGAGGAATCTGGATCGGTTTGTACTGGGCGAGGCCGACGTTCATCAGGATCAGCGTGCCGCCGATGGCGAACGCCGACACGAGCACACCGATGACGAGGGCAATCTGCTGGTACGCCGGCGTGGCGCCGACGAGGTAGCCCGTTTTCAAATCCTGTGACGTCGCGCCCGCAATGGCCGAAGCGATGCAGACCAAGCCGCCGATCGTGAGCGCGAGGACGGCGTAGGAATTAGCCGTCCAATGCACGACGAGAAACACGGCACACGTAGCCATCAGCGTTGCAATAGTCATTCCGCTGATGGGATTCGACGAGTTCCCAATCAGGCCGCTGATGCGCGAGGCGACCGTCACGAACAAGAAACCGAACACGACGACAAACAGCGCCGCCACCAGATTGGCAAACGCTCCCGTCTGCGCGCCGGGAATCGGCTTAAACCTCAGAAGCGCCCAGATCATCGCGAGAATCACCACCGAGCCAACGGTCACAACGCGCATCGAAAGGTCGCGTTCGGTCCGGCTCATCGCTTGCATCGTCGCAGCCTGTTTCGCGCGGACGTCCTTCAATCCCGCGGTCAGCGCCGCGAGGATCGTCGGCATCGTCTTGATCAGCGTGATAAGCCCCGAAGCTGCCACGGCGCCCGCGCCGATCGGCCGGATGTAAGTGCCCCAAAGCTGGTCGGGAGTCATCTGCGGAATGGGAATTGTGCTTGGATAGAGCGCGACGCCTGGCGCGAGCGAACCGAAAAAGCGAATCGCGGGCATCATCACGAGCCAGGAGATCACGCCGCCGGCGAATAGAGTTCCGGCCACGCGCGGCCCGATGATGTAGCCGACACCAAGATACTCGGACGTGATCGTGCAGCGCGCCGACGCGCCGGGCAGCCACTTCGGCTGGTAATCCGGCTGGCCCGGCCACAGGCCGAGCGTGTTCATACAGAACGTGTAAACGCCGCCGAGACCCAGTCCCCAGAAAACGCGCCCGGCAAACGAGCCTCCGCGCTCCCCCGCCACGAGCACGTCGGCACAAGCCGTGCCTTCAGGAAACGCAAGATTGCCGTGCTCCTTCACGATGAGCTGCCGCCGCAGCGGGATCATGAACAGCACACCGAGCGTTCCGCCTAGCAGGGCGAGGAAGAAGATGCGCCAGTACTCCGTATTGAGCGAAAACCCGAGAAAGATGAGCGCGGGCATCGTGAAGATCACGCCCGCGGCCGCGGATTCTCCGGCGGAACCCGTGGTTTGCACCAGATTGTTTTCGAGGATGGTCGAGCGGCCAAACGCGCGCAGGATGCTGATCGAAAGCACGGCAATCGGGATGGACGCCGAAACAGTGAGCCCGGCGCGCAGGCCCACGTACACGGAGACGGCGCCGAATAGGATACCGAACAGGGCGCCCAGCAGGATGGCCCGGAAGGTAAACTCGCGGACGCTTTCCCCCGCCTCCACGAACGGACGGAACTCACCCGGCGGTGCGGTTGAGCTCCACGGCTTTGTCGCCACGCTGTGCCTCCCTGGAATCCGGCCGCGGACCAATCCGGCCTGAGACCGACTTGGCTGCGGCAAGCCGGGCAAGGTAGCACTAGATACAGGTGCAGGCAAGGCGCAATCGCCTCGTGCGGACGGGGAGCAATCCGGAATAGCGGCGGGCCATCCTTATTTCCGCATCCGATCGTTGATTGACATCAGCCAGTACTTCGGGATAGCGTGGCGCATCAGTCACTGCTTGGGAATCGAGCGCCGACACAAGCTGCAAACGTGCGGCAAGCGGACCCTGCTACTGACCTGTCGGCTGCAGCGAAAGAAGGCTAGGAGCCTGCCATGAACGGAATCGGGCGAATCTTCCGTATTATCAGCATCCTCATGCTTGTTTGCGCGACCTATCCTCTTTCGGCGCTGGCCGACGACTGGATTGCGGTCCCGCCGGAGGATCTCGCCATGAAGGACAATCCGAAACAGCCCGGCGCCGACGCCATGGTGCTTTACCGCGAGGTCAACGTTGACGCCAAGAATTCCACCGTAAACAACTACCTTCGAATCAAGATTTTCACTCCGGCGGGGGTGAAGGCTCAGTCTGATGTCGAGATCCAGTATGACAAGGCACAGGAGTCCATCCAGGGGATCAAGGCTCGCACAATTCGTCCTGACGGCAGCATAGCGGAATTCGACGGTAAGACATTTGACAAGGAGATCGTGAAGGGCAGCGGAATCAAGTATCTGGCCAAGACTTTTACGATGCCCGACGTTCAGCCGGGCAGCATCATCGAATACAAATACCGCGAACAGTACGACGACAGGTATTACCAGAACCTCGGCTGGATCGTTCAATACGACCTTTACACCCGGCTGGCGCGCTTTTCGATCAAGCCGGACGAGTCGATGTCCGCACTTCCGTTGCTATCGCGGGCGTATCTTTTGCTGGCCGGGAATACCAACCCGCAAAAGCAAGCCAATGGCTTGTATACTCTCGAAATCCGCGACCTCGCGGGCCTCGAAATGGAACCCCTCATGCCCGCGCCGAGCGCCCTCCGGGCAAGAGTGGATTTCTACTATAAGAACAGTGACGAGCCCGAAACCGAAACTCCCGATCAGTACTGGAAGCGGATTGGCAAAAAGTGGAGCAGCTACGTCGACCACTTCGTGGACAAGAAGAACGCGCTGGCGGCGGAGGTATCCCAGGATGTGACCGCCGGCGATCCGCCGGAAACGAAACTGCGGAAGCTCTATGCGCGGGCCGCAAAGATTCGCAACCTCGATATCGAGGATGACAAGACGGAGAAGGAAGCAAAACAGGAGCAGATCAAGCCTAACAACAACGTGGAAGACGTGCTCAAGCACGGATACGGCACCAGCTTTGACATCAATTTGCTGTTTCTCGGTCTTGCGCGGGCAGCGGGATTCGAAGCCGCCGATCTTCGGGTCGCTCCGCGGAGCGGAATGTATTTCTTTCCCCAGCGCGAAGCAGCGCGCGATCTGGGCGCAGAGCTGGTATGGGTTCGCGCGGATTCGAAGGAATACTATTTGGACCCAGCCGCGCATTACTACCCTTTTGGAGTTCTTCCCTGGTATGAGGTCTCGGCAAATGGGGTGCGCGTGAGCAAGGACGGCAGCGAGATGATCTTGACGGCGCCGTCGCCGAGCACCAATGCAACCATCGTGCGCCACGTGGACGTGACCGTGGATTCAAACATGGACACGTCCGGCAAGATCCAGGTCGACTTCTCGGGCCAGGAAGCCGCGACCCGGCGATACGACAACCGCAACGACGACGAGGCAGGACGAAAGAAAGCTCTGGGAGACGAGATCAAGGGCTGGCTGCCCGGAGGCGCGACCGTTGAAGTCACGGGCATCGCAAACTGGGAAGATATGGAGAAGCCCATCCATGTGGAAGGTACGCTGAAAATCCCCTCGTTTGCGAGTACAGCCGCTCAGCGGATGCTGATGCCGCTTGATTTCTTCCAGACGAGCGAACTCGGGTATTTCCAGTCCCAGAAACGCGTGAACGAAGTGGATTTCTCCTACGCCTACGAGAAGGTTGACGACTTGGTGATCCATATGCCTGCAGGGTATAAAGCCCAAGCCGTTCCCGACCCGCAAAAGGTCAGTCCGGGCCCGGTCTCATATGAGATTTCGGCGGCGCCACAGCCGGATGGCCTCAAGGTCACGCGCCATCTGGTGATCAATGGAATTCGCTACCCTAAGGAGTCCTACCCCGCGTTGCGCAGTTTCTTCAGCATCGCGAAGACGAACGACAATGCTCAAGTCATGTTCCAGGCTGATCGATCGGCTAAGAACAACTAGCCGACCGATATTGCTCGCGTCGATTGCGGCAATGGCTCTCTTGTGGATCACGCCGCGAGTTGCGGCCGATTCCGCGCCCGATTGGCTGCGCGCCGCCGCCAGGGAAAAGCTCCCCGACTATCCGCCGGAGACGGTTGCCGTCATCCTGATCGATGAATTGCAGACAACCGTACAGGATAACGGCGAGATCAATACGCGGCATCGCGTTGCGTACCGATTGTTGCGCCCCGAAGCCAAGGATCAATATGGGTACGTAAGCGTGCCATTCGACAATGAAACGAAGGTAATGTCTTTCAACGCGTGGACGATTACGGCAGATGGACATGAGTTCGCGCTGAAAGACAAGGATTCGGTGGAAAGAAGCACTAGCACGTTTGAGGTTTTCACCGACGACAAGGAAAAGATCCAGAGGTTTGCAGAGGCCAATCCGGGCAGCGTCGTCGGCTACGAATACGTGCAAAGGCAGCGTCCCTTTATTTTTGAGGACGATTGGTCTTTTCAGGACAGAATCCCCCTCCGGCACGGACGCCTGGTCTTGCAGCTCCCGGCGGGCTGGGAATTCGCCGCCCAATGGTTCAACTACACGGAGCAAAAGTCCCAAAACTCAGGAACGAATCAATATGTGTGGGAGGTTTCCGACGTTCCCGCCGTTGATATCGAGGCCGAGATGCCCCCTTGGCACGCGGTGGCGGGATGGGTGGGCCTCAAGTATTTTCCACGCGATGCAGCCATGCGCGCAAGGACGACCGGGTCGTGGAAAGACCTCGGGCTTTGGTACAACGGCCTGACGCAGTCGAGCCGAATTGTCTCTCCGCAGATCAAGCAGAAGGTTTCCGACTTGACGGCCGGAATTTCCGATCCCGTTGCGAAGATACGCGCGTTGACGGACTACCTGCAACGACAAATCCGTTACGTCGAAATCAGCATCGGCGTCGGCGGCTACCAACCTCATCCAGCGGACGACATTTTCAGCCATCAATACGGTGACTGCAAGGATAAGGCGACTCTCCTGAGCACGATGCTCCATGAGATCGGGATCGAGTCTTACTACGTGCTAATCGATACTGACCGCGGGGTCGTGCGTCCCGAATATCCCTCGATGCGATTCGACCACGCGATCCTAGCGATCCGCGTTCCGGAAGGCGTTGACACAAGTTCGCTCTATGCTGTTGTGAACGATCCGAATCTGGGAAAGCTTCTCTTCTTCGATCCGACGAACGAGTATGCGCCGCTGGGACATTTGCCGTGGTACCTCCAGCATAACTTCGGCCTGGTGGTGACGCCGGACGGAGGCGAGTTGCTGTCGCTGCCCCTTTTGCCGCCGTCGACGAATCGGCTGCTTCGTATCGCCCAATTCAAATTGAGCCCTTCAGGCGACCTTTCAGGTGACGTTCAAGAACTCGAATGGGGAGGTCCTGCGGCGGAAGAACGCGAAGACTTTCTCACGGCGCAGCCCGCGAAGCGCGCCCAGATTTTCGAGAATTTCCTGGGAGGCTCCCTGAACAACTTCACGCTTACGGGTGCCTCGCTCGGGAACTTGGAAAAATACGACCAGAGCCTCTCGCTGAATTACAAGTTCGTTTCGGCGGGATATGCGAACGCCGCCGGCGACCTGCTTTTTGTCCGACCGCGCGTCGTCGGCGACAAGGGCACGGGAATGTTGCGTTTGTTTACCGAGCAGAAACCGCGGAAGTATCCGATTCAGTTCGAGGAAGCGACGCGGCAAGACGATGTGTTCGACATCACGCTGCCCCCGGGCTACGTGGTGGACGGGCTGCCGCCACCCGTGCAGGCCGAATGCGACTACGCCACGTATCGCAGCGAGATCAAAGTCGCGGACGGAGTCATGCACTACAAGCGGACGTTTGAGATCAAGGACGTCATGGTCCCCACCGAGAAGCTGCCGCAGGTTCGGGAGTTCTTGAAACAAGTGGCGGCGGACCAAACCGCGAGCGCGGTCCTTCGCCGCGCGACACCCTAATCAATTTTGGGCTGATTGTTCGAAGCGGTTCAGATCGCCGGGCAGAAAGTCAGGATTTTCCGCCGAGGCGCTCGCGGACGCGGTCGCTCAAGACCTTCCCGTCGACGGCTTTCCCCTCGAGCCGCGCCCGGGCAGCCTTGATGACGGCACCCATCTGCTTCAGCGAGTCGGCCCCCGCTTCGGCGATGGCGGCTTCGACGGCGTGGTGAATCTCTTCGTCGCTGGGAGCCGCGGGCAGATACTCCTCGATGATGGCGATTTCCTTCGTTTCCTTATCCGCCAGATCCTTCCGGCCGCCGCGCGTGAATTGATCCACGGATTCGCGCCGCTGCTTGACGAGCGTCTGGAGCACCTGGAGCGACTCCATGTCGTCGAGGGGACGCATTTTATCTACTTCCTTGTTCTTGAGTGCGCTTTTGACCATGCGGAGCACGCTCAGCCGCAGCTCGTCCTTCTCCTTCATCGCCACGGTCAAGTCACTCTGGATGCGTTCGGTATAGCTCATTCGTGAACCTCTCTCGGCAAAAAAAGGATAACACACGCTTCGCGGCTCGCGCGCGGAATTGACACAAGCCCATGCTCCCGATACCCTTGAGTCCCATGAAAATTATCGTTGCAGACAAGATCAGCGAACGCGGCATCGACCTGCTTCGCGAAGCGGGATGGGAAGTCCTCACGCCGGCGGCAGCGGCGGTGCCGAGCGAGCTCGCGAATGCGGATGCGCTGGTGGTGCGCAGCGCGACGAAGGTGACGGCAGCGCTGCTCGAGAAAGCCGGGCGGCTCCGCGTGATCGGACGGGCCGGCGTGGGCGTGGACAACGTGGATGTGGAGGCGGCCACGCGCCGCGGCGTCCTGGTGATGAACACGCCGGGCGGAAACGCCGTCAGCGTGGCGGAGCATACGATCGCGCTGATGCTGGGGCTCGCGCGAGCGGTGCCGCAGGCCAATGCCTCGATACAGGCGGGACGCTGGGAGAAATCCCTGTTCTCCGGAACAGAAATGCGCGGGAAGACGCTGGGCCTGGTCGGCCTCGGACGAGTGGGAACCGAAGTCGCGCGGCGCGCGCGCGGGCTCGAGATGAAAGTGCTCGCCTACGATCCGTTCGTCACGCCCAAGGCCGCGCGCGAAGTGGAAGTCGAACTGGTATCGCTCGACGACGTGCTGGCGCAGTCGGATGTGGTCTCGCTGCACACGTCGCTGAGCGGCTCCACCGAAAAAATGATCGATGCGGCGGCCATCGCGAAGATGAAAAAGGGCGCGCGCCTGGTGAACTGCGCCCGCGGCGAGCTGATTGACGAAGCTGCGCTCGCCGAAGCGCTGAAGTCCGGGCACCTTGCGGGAGCGGCCGTCGATACGTTCGCGCAGGAGCCCCCGAAGAATTCTCCGCTGATCGGGCTACCGAATCTGATCGCCACGCCGCACATCGCGGGCTCGACGGCCGAAGCGCAGGAGGAAGTCGGGACGGCAATCGCACTCCAAGTGCGCGACTACCTTGCCGACGGAGTGATTCGAAACGCGGTCAACATGCCCGCGCTTTCTCCGGACCAGTATCGCCGGCTGAGGCCCTATCTGGAGCTGGGCGAGCGCCTGGGATCGTTCGTGGCGCAGGCGGCGCCCTCGCGGAGCTTCCACAAAATTCGCATCCTGTATGCGGGCGAACCCGCCGAGCTGGGTTCGCATATGATTCGCAGCGCCGTACTCGTCGGAGCCTTGAAGGCCGTGATCGACGAGAACGTGAATCTCGTCAACGCGCCGGAGGAGGCCGCGAGTCGGGGCATCGTGGTGGAGGAAACGACGCGGCGGCGCGAGCGCGGTTTCCCTAATACGATCGAAGTCGCGATCGACGACGAAGGGCGCGAATTCGCGCTGGAAGGAACCGTTGGGCAGGATGGCGCGCCGCGAATCGTTTCGCTCGATGGCATGTACCTCGAGGCGCCGCTCGAAGGCACGCTGCTGCTCTCGCGGAATATCGACGTTCCCGGCGTGATCGGCCGGATTGGGACGGAGCTCGGCAGCCTCGGCGTAAATATCGCGACGTTTGCTCTTGGCCGGCGCGCACCGGGCAGCGGAGGCGAAGCTCTCGCCCTGGTAGGACTCGACGGAAAAATCGACGCATCGATCGTGCAGCATATCCGCGCGCTGCCGTCGGTCACCGAAGTTCGCCTTGTTCGCCTTCCCTCTGCGCCACAGGCTACCGCCGCTCCACGCTGACCGAAAGGGCGAGCCCGAATGGCTGCCCGATAAGCCGTGTAGAGGGTCAACAATCCACAAGGAGTGCGCCGGTTTTCCGGATTGAACTCACCGGAGTTTTTCCCGAAGCAAGTCTTCCACGTCACCCATCTTGTCGCCCAACAAATTCAGCTTGCGCGCCAGGCCCTGAATTTCGGATTCCGCGCGGCGGTTGACGTCGTAATCGAGTTCGCCGCGGAGACGATCTTTTGTGTCCTGGCGGTTCTGGCTCATCATGATGACCGGCGCTTGAATCGCGGCGAGCATCGAAAGGAACAGATTCAGCAGGATGAACGGATACGGATCCCAGGCCATGCCTCGCAAGAAGATGTTGATGCCCGCGTAGATGACCAGCACAAACAAGAACGTGAGAATGAAGGCCCACGATCCGCCAAAGCGAGCCACGTGGTCGGCGATGGTCTCGCCGAGCGTCGCTTCCTCCTCAATCATCTCGTTGGGATTGCGATTGGCGCGAACGCGCACGAGCTGTTGGGACGCATGAAATTGACGGCCCAGAATGGCGAGCATATCCATTCCTGCATGCGGCTTGCGTTCCAAGAGGACAGATATGTCGTGCCGGTCCACTTCGATACAGACCGTCTCTTCCCGGGCAACGGCGCTGGTTTGATGGGGAGTTTGCTCGAGCATGGAGGCGAAGCCGAAGAACTCTCCATGAGCGGGCTCATCGACCAGCACCTCCTGGTGGTCCTCATCCACCGTGGTGACCTGAACCGCGCCGGAGACCATGACGTACGCCTGTCCGCCGGGGTCGCCGATCTTGTAGATGCGCTGGCGCGGAGCAAATTTCTTGAGCTCGACTTGTCCAGCCAGCACGGCCGTCTCGTCTTCATCCAGCAGGGAAAATAGCGGAACTTGTTTGAGCACTTCGGGGTCGCACGCCATTGGTCACCTCGTCGGGCAGATGTGTATGGGATCGGGTCTGTCCGGAGCATTCTATATGTGAGTGAAGTTGAGAGTTAAGGGCCAAGAGTTGCAGGTCCCAGGCGGTGGTGCGCGCGGCCCGTGCCACGATAAGAGACGCCGGTCGGCCGCCCGATCGATGCTTTGCACGAAGATGCGCGAGCGGCTACAATCGACAATGAGAAAACATGAATGTTGAAAAAGTCATAGACAGCGTCGTCGCGCGCTTCATCGGGACGAAACACGAGCGCGACGTCAAGCGCATTCAGCCGTACGTCGGGGCGATCAACGCGCTCGAGCCGGAAATGAAGAAGCTTTCCGACGAAGAGCTTGGCGGCCGCACGGCTGCGCTGAAGGCCGAAGTCCAGGCGTTCCTCGAAGGCGTCGAGCAGGACGATCCGAATTATAAACAGAAGCTGCAAGAGGCGCTCGAACTAGCCATCGTGCCGGCGTTCGCCACGGCACGCGAGGCGGGGCGCCGCACGATCGGCATGCGACACTTCGACGTGCAGCTCATCGGCGGAATCGTGCTGCACCAGGGCAAGATCGCCGAGATGAAGACGGGCGAAGGCAAGACGCTCGTCGCGACGCTGGGCGCGTATCTGAATTCCCTCACCGGCAAGGGCGTACACATCGTCACCGTGAACGACTACCTCGCCCGCCGCGACGCTGAATGGATGGGGCCGATCTACAAGATTCTCGGGCTGACTGTCGGCGTGATCGTGCACGACCTGGACGACGCGCAGCGCCGCGCCGCATACGCCGCGGACATCACCTACGGCACGAACAACGAGTTCGGCTTCGATTACCTACGCGACAACATGAAGTACGACCTCAAGGATTGCGTCCAGCGCGGCCATCACTTCGCGATCGTGGACGAAGTAGACTCGATCCTCATCGACGAGGCGCGCACGCCGCTGATCATCTCCGGCCCCGCCGAAGAATCCACCGACAAGTACTACCGCATCGACAAGATCATCCCGAAGCTGATCCGCGAGATCGACTACACGGTTGACGAAAAGATGCGCACCGTCACGCCGACGGAGGAGGGCGTATCGAAATGCGAGCGCCTTCTCAATCTGGGCAACCTGTTCGATCTCGCGAACATGGACATCAATCATCACGTCTATCAGGCACTGCGCGCTCACGTGCTGTACGAAAAAGACGTCGATTACGTGGTTAAAGAAGGCGAAGTGGTGATCGTGGATGAATTCACCGGGCGGCAGATGCCCGGCCGCCGCTGGTCGGATGGCCTGCACCAGGCGGTCGAGGCCAAGGAAGGCGTGAAGATCGAGCGCGAAAATCAGACGCTCGCGACGATCACTTTCCAGAATTATTTCCGGATGTACAAGAAGCTTTCCGGCATGACCGGCACGGCCGAAACCGAAGCGCCGGAGTTCGACAAGATCTACAAGCTCGAAGTGGTCGCCATCCCGACGAACAAGCCGCTAGTCCGGATCGAGAACCCCGACGTCGTGTACCGCACCGAGGCCGAGAAATTCGAAGCGGCCGTCAACGGCATCATCCAGGAGGATGGCTCGCGCGCGCACGGCATCCGGCAGTATCACGAGAGCGGCCAGCCGGTGCTGGTGGGCAGCATTTCGATCGAGAAGTCGGAGAAGCTCGCGGAGCATCTGAAGAAAGCGGGCATCCCGCACCAGGTGCTGAACGCGAAGCAGCACGAGCGCGAAGCGAAAGTGATCGCACAGGCGGGGCGCAAGGGCGCCGTTACCGTCTCGACGAACATGGCAGGCCGCGGGACCGATATTCTGCTGGGCGGCAACCCCGAGGCGATGACGCGGGATTACTGCCTGAAGAACAAGCTCGCGATGCCGTACGCGCCGGTGGGGGCTGTCATCAACACGGGCGCCGGCGCAGAAACGCCCGCGCAGGCCGATGCGCCGGCGGCGGGCGTCTCAGGCAATGGCTCGGCCGAAGCAGCGGCCGGCGCCGCGATGGTGCTCTTCCAGCAGGAAGGCAAGATTTATCAGGTGCCGCTCGAGCAGTGGAAGCCGATGTACGACCAATTCGCCCAACAGTGCAAAGCCGAACACGATGAAGTGGTCGCGATGGGCGGCCTGCACATTCTTGGCACAGAGCGCCATGAAGCGCGCCGCATCGATAACCAGCTCCGCGGCCGAGCCGGCAGGCAAGGAGATCCGGGCGCCTCGCGATTCTTCCTCTCGCTCGAAGACGATCTGCTGCGCATCTTCGGAGGCGAGCGCGTGAAGGCGTTGATGTTCCGCCTGGGCATGACCGAAGGCGTGCCGATCGAATCGAAGCTGATCAGCAGGCGCATCGAGAACGCGCAGAAGGCCGTCGAAGCGCAGAACTTCGAGGCCCGCAAGCATCTTCTCGAGTACGACGACGTGATGAACAAGCAGCGCGAGACGATCTATTCCCTGCGCCGCTCTTTCCTCGAAGGCCGCGATCAGAAGGAATTCGTGCTCGAGCGCGCCGAGGCCATCGTGAACGAACTCGTCGAGATGTATTGCCCGCGCGAGCAGCACCCCGATCAGTGGAATGTGACGCAATTCTCAAACGAGGTGCTGAATCAGTTCGGTCTCGATCTGAAGACGGCGGGTATCGATACGGCCAGCACGGGCCACGACGAGCTCGCCGCCACGCTACTGGAAAAGGCCCATGCGCGCTATGCGGAGAAAGAGGCTCTTTTCAGCGCGGCGACGCTGCGGTGGCTCGAGCGCCACATCCTGCTCGATATCGTCGATGCGCAGTGGAAAGACCACCTGCTCACCCTCGACCACCTGAAGGAAGGCATCGGCCTGCGCGGCTACGGCCAGAAGGACCCGCTCGTCGAGTTCAAGAAAGAAGCTTTTACGCTGTTCGATGAATTGATGAACCGGATTGACACAGAGGCGGTGCGGTTCCTCTTCCTCATGCAGCCCGCCAAACCAGAGGACGAAGCTAAGCAGATCGAGCAGCGCCAGCGGCGCCAGCAGCAGAATCTACAATTTCAGGCTGGTCCCGCGCAGGCGGAGGCCCCAAAACCGGTCCGATCGGGCGCCAAGGTCGGGCGGAATGACCCGTGCCCCTGCGGCTCCGGCAAGAAGTACAAAAAATGTCATGGTACCGGGGCCTGAATGGCCCTGCCCCATGCCGTGCGTCTAACTGTAGAGCCAAAACCGGGCCCCTCGTCCACTTAACAACCTATAATCAATAACTTACAGCATTGGCGTAAGCGGCACAGCGCCCGCAACATCCACTTGTGGGGGGACGGGCCGGATGCTACAAATGATGGACGTAACCATTGTTTGCTGACTGCATCACTCAAGTGTGACTCATAGCTTAACCCTCTCGAGCCAGGACGCGCGAACTTAGGCACGAGAAATCAAACGACAGGAGAATTAAATGAAAAGGTGGGCATTGTTGTGTGGGGCCATGTTGCTGTTCGCTGGAATCGCGTCGGCCCAAGAGACTCCAAAAGTTGAGGTATTCGGCGGGTATTCGTTCGCCCGGCTGAGTGCACAGGGGTTTGGTGTGAATTTCAACGGTGGTAGCGCCTCTGTTTCGTACAACCCGAATAATTGGCTCGGATTGGTAGCAGACTTCGGCGGATACCATGGCGGCGTCGATTTCGGGAACGCCAATGTCTATACGTATCTGTTCGGACCCAAGGTCGCTTTCCGGCGTAACTCTGTGACACCTTTCGTCCAGACGCTATTTGGTGGAGCACACGCAACGGCCGGGAGCGGGGACGTTTCCGGTTCCGCAAACTCCTTCGCCATGACGCTGGGCGGCGGCCTCGATTGGAACGCCACGCCGCATATCGGTGTGCGTCTGGTTCAGGCCGAGTACTTCATGACCCGCTTCGCGAGCACCACGGAGAACGGTACGCGCATCTCCGCAGGCGTTGTGTTCCGCTGGTAATCGAGTAACTCCGTTTCTTTCGGGCCGGCGGGCAACTGCCGGCCCGTTTCATTTTGGCACAGATTAAACTTTCGCCTCACCCTCGCCAACAAGCCCGAAATCCAGCTTGCAATGTGCCAAATGCAAAGAGTAGCCTTTCTCAAGGTCATCCTCTTTTCCCAGGTGGGAAGCTGACGATGTGATTAGCGTCGCATCGGCAGCGCGGGCAGTTGTACGAAGTTGCAGGCGCTTTGCAACTCAACCTGGAAACGGAGGATCTGATGAAAAGGTGGGCATTACTCTGCGGGTTTGTTCTGCTGTTTTCCGTGTCTGCGCGAGCTCAAGAAGAGATTCCGAAAGCAGAGGTCTTCGCCGGCTATTCGTACATTCGGGGCAACGCCGGCTTTGGGATTCCGGAATTCAACATGCATGGAGGCAGCGCCTCGTTCTCGTATGACCCGAATAGCTGGCTCGGGATCGTGGGCGATTTCGGCGGCTATCACACGGGAGACATCGGCGGGGTCAGCGTTGACGGCAACATCTATTCCTACTTGTTTGGCCCAAAGATCGCTTTTCGGAGAGGGCGATGGACGCCGTTCGTGCAGACACTGTTCGGTGGCGCGCATGTCTCGGGCAGCGCTGCGGTGATGAGCGGGGTGAGAGCTGGACGCGTGCGGCCTCAGGGATCGCCCGGCTTCATCGTTTCCGGCTCCGAAAACGCTTTCGCGATGGCGGTCGGCGGCGGGATCGATGTGAATGCCACCAACCTGATCGCGATTCGCCTCGTTCAAGCTGAGTACTTCATGACGCGGTTCGGAGTCGTGAACAGCTCGGATACGCAGAACAACATCCGGGTCTCCGTGGGCGTCGTATTTCGATTCTGATCTACTGCCTGTACCCTCCTCGGGCTGGCGGTTTCCCGCCGGCCTTCTTCTTTCTGTGTTACCAATAAATCATAGGAAATTGTATTGACAGTATAACTGATTATGCTATAAGCACGGTGCGGTTGAGTTTACTAACTGAGGAGCCCCCATGCGCATGATTGCAACTCGGACCCTGGTGCTGTTGGCAGTGTTTCTCATTTGTCGCACTTTCTTGCCGAGTGCAACCCGAGCTCAGACTTTCGCCCCAACCGGAAGCCTAAACATCGGGCGCGCGGGTCACACGGCGACCCTCCTGAACAATGGCATGGTTTTGATTGCGGGAGGAGGCACGAGTAGCGCTAATTTCTCAAGCGCAGAGCTATACGACCCAACGACCGAAGCTTTCACTACGACTGGGAGCATGAGCGTTGCGCGCGCGGGTCACACGGCGATCCTCCTGAACAATGGCATGGTTTTGATTGCAGGTGGTTACAGCGGCAGTGCCTATCTCTCGACCGCGGAACTGTACAACCCCGCGACTGGAACATTCACTGCGACGGGCAGAATGCGCAGTGCGCGCAGTCTTCATATAGCAACTCTCTTGAATAGCGGGAAGGTCTTGCTCACAGGAGGCTATACAGGAGGCATTGCACTAGCTTCCAGCGCGGAACTGTACGATCCCTCGACCGGTACGTTCACCGCGACTCCGAACATGCACAATCAGCGCGCTAATCACACGGCGACACTCTTAGGAGATGGAACGGTTCTGATTGCGGGAGGACAGGCCGGTTTCCTTGGTTCAAGTGTCATTTCTCAGGCGGAGCTGTATAACCCCTCCACGAATACCTTTATTACGGTGGGAAATATGACTGCCGCACGCGCCTTCCATAGCGCGACGCTGTTGCAGGGCGGAAAGGTCCTGATCGCTGGTGGAAGAAACTCAGGTTCCACGAGCCAATACTCGAGTGCGGAGCTATATGACCCCTTGGCCCATTCCTTCAGCGCTACGGGAAGCATGAATGCTGCGCGCGAACTCCAGAGAGCGATATCGATGAACGGGATCGTTTTGCTCGCCGGAGGGTGGAACGGGTCTTCGTATCTTTCCAGCGCGGAACTCTATGATGCTGCATCCGGCACTTTTACACTAACGGGGAGCATGAGCGTGACACGTAGGTGGCACACGGCGACGCTGCTGAACGATGGATCGGTTCTGGTTGCTGGAGGTGAAAACACTAGTTCTTCCGCTCTATCCAGTGCGGAAGTATTTTCCTTCCCCAGCGGAAGCCTAGATCTCAAATACGTCATCCTCGCGGTCACATATGCGCCCCCCGGTCAAAGGAGCACAGCCACCTACGGATCGACGACGATGATGGGCACCAGCACCTCGCTTGCGCAGACATTTATCAACTCAACGAGCGTAAGCGCTTCAACGACGACAGGGGGTATCTTCGGAGTCGGTAGCGGGACCACCACGACGACGGCCTCCCACTCTTTCACGCAAGAATCAGACACTTCCTCCTCAATTTCTTTGAACAAGACGAGCACGCTGACCGACATTGTCCCCGGTCCTGCGAGCTCGGCCGTCGGAATCGATCACGACTTCGATCTCGTATGGGTCTGGCTCAATCCCAAGGTGAATCTAATGATTACCTCACCCACCAAGATCGAGTGGACTGGGTACAGTTACAATTTGGATGATCCCGCCGCAGAGATGGACATCATCCCTCTGTACGTCACGTGGCTGAAAAATCCTTCGACGATTCCGACCAACGTAGCCTCGATTCTAGCTCGCACTTGGGATACATCTGGGGTCAGCGGGCTCACTACCGCAGACTATGCGGCGATCCTGGCCAGGGATCCTTTCGCGGATCCGTCGTATACCATACCGCCGGGCCTTACAACCAGCCCTGACCACCGCTTTGACTTACAGGTTGGCGAGACGTTCACTTACGAGCCGCCCCCGTCCGGAGGGCAGCCTATCACTGAAACATTCTCCAGCTCGTACCAGATGACTACCACGAGCGGTCAAGGGGCCCAGGACACGTATGATGTGGAGTTCAGTGTAGATAGGAAATTCACGGGGAACTTTGGCATCCAGATCGGCGTGGAGTTGAAGAGCTCGACTAAGACGACTTGGGCAAACAAATGGAGCGAACTCACCACACAGATGGTCGGCCAGACGGCTGGACTCTCCATCACCGGGCCGGCGACAAGCGACAACTACACCGGTCCGACCGACATACAGGTGTGGAAGGACAATGTGTATGGTACGTTCATGTTTTATCCAGTCCAATGATCCGGCAATGGAAGACCGCTAAGTAGGGGAGACTCGGAGCAGTTGCCTGCACCCTCCTCGGGCCGGCGAATGTTGCCGGCCCTTTCTCTTTCCGCTCCGCGCGCGAAGGCTTATTGCGTGCGAAAACCAAGAAGCTTTTGAAGATAGCCGCCGCGAGACGAGGTTCCCATCTGCCCGATGTGTGTGGCCGGAGGCCGCTGGGCCACGCTGCGCCCCAGATCACATCGCCGTGTGATCCACATCACATCGACGGTGCCCACCCGCATGCAAGGTTGTTTTGGCATGTAATGGGTGTAAGGAAGGAGAATTCCATGAAGAGGTGGGCATTATTGTTGGGGATCCTTTTGATCTTTTCGGCAGCCGCGTCGGCTCAGGACGAGAATCCGAAGGCCGAGGTTTTCGCCGGATACTCGTATGTCCGCGCCAACCTGGGCCATGGCATACCGGGGATCAACATGAACGGCGGTAGCGCTTCGTTCTCTTACAATCCTACGCCGTCGATCGGCCTCGTAGCCGACTTTGGGGGCTACCACGTCTCAAACATCGGCGGATTGCCCGTTGGCGGCAACGTCTACACGTACCTGTTCGGTCCCAAGTTCGCGTACCGGAGCGGTAAATGGACACCGTTCGTTCAGGGTCTCTTCGGCGGAGCGCATGCATCGGGCGAACTCCCGCTTGGTCCGATTTTGATCATCGGGACACGCGTGCGGCCGCAGCAACTCACTGACGGCGCGCTTTCGGTTTCGGAAAACGCTTTCGCCATGGCCCTTGGCGGCGGCCTCGATTACAACGCCACGAGCCACATCGGCATTCGGCTGGTCCAGGCCGAGTACCTGATGACGCGTTTTGCCTCTGAAACGCAGAACAACGCTCGCATTTCCGCTGGCGTCGTGTTCCGCTGGTAGTTGAGTGTCTCTGCTTTTTCGGGCCGGCGGGAAACCGCCGGCCTCACTTCTCACATTCGCCAAGCACTCAATTGCCCACGACGAACAGGTGCCCGTCGTTCTGCGTATAGATCTTCCCATCCGCCCCGATCGATAGCGGCGTGTACGCGGCCCCTAGCGCCAGATTCAGGAAGAGGTTTGCTGCGGGCGTGGTGAAGATGCCGCTGTGCCCTTGCGGCAGGACGTAAACGTTGCCGTCCTCGCTTGTCGCGTACACCAATCCGTTCGCGTCCACGGCCGGCATGTTGATGCACCACTCAAACCCGTTCGGATTCGTATTCGCTGTGCAGGTGACCGAGCCGTTCGAATTGCGCGTACAGCTTTGCGTGTTCGTATTCTGAAACTGCCACTCGATATTCAGATTCGGGCCGAGCTGGGTGATGTAGTACGGCCCTTCCGGCAGCGCCTGGCAAATCGAACCTCCACCACTGCAATACAGTCCCACGGGATAGTTATTGTCCTTGATGACGATCGAATACGTCCCGCCGTGGGAGTACACCGCCGCCGTCGAATCCCATCCGAAGTCGTATGCCCCGCTGAAACTTCCATTCACGTCGAACTTGAAGAGGTGACCGCGAGAGCCATTGTAGTTCGTCATCGCGCCGAAGATCACCGAGCCATCCGGCAGGGCCGTGGGTGACGACGAAGCCTGATCGAGAATTACGCCGGATCCGAGTGCATTCGTCGTGGGATCGACGCCTGGCGTCGCGCCAACCCGGCAGGCGTTGGGCGTGCTGTTCGTGGGACCAATCGGCACGATCGTCCCGCAGCCATCGTTCAGCAAGTGCTGAAGTGAGGCGGCCCATTTCGCGCCTGACAAATCCGACTTCACGGCGATCACGTATGCTTGCATGTCGTCGAAGTGAGCACGGCTCGCGGTGTAGATCGTTCCGTCGGCCGCGATTGCCGGAGCGATATTCAAGCCGGGTCGCTGTGAGCCGCAGGGGACGGTGGGCGGCGTATTCGTGGTGCCGATGACGTTCGCCGGCGGCCAGGGGACCGTTCCGGAAAATGTCCCCGGGCATGTCGTAGCGGTGCCGAGAGGCGCGCCGGGAACGAGTGCGGCGAATGAAATGGTGCTCGCCACGTCGCCGGAGGTGATCTTGACGAGCCACGCGCCCTTGACGTCATTCTTCCAGGGATCGCCCCCGGTGGGATCAAGCTCGATCGCGTTGTAATAGATGTTGCCAGAGGAATCGGCGGAGAGAGGGCCCGCGACGTACGTATTCGCGGCATTGACGCTCATCCCGGCAAAAGGGTTGATGGCTGCTGCCGCCGCCACTCCGTTCGCTTTGTTCACCTTCCAAACCGTGCCGCCCGCGCCCGGCACGTAAATGAAACCGTTCGCGTCCACGGCGTGAAACACAGGCTCCCATCCGATCAACCCGGAGCCATTGGGCTCCGGTTTCCAATCGCTTGGAAAGCTCCAGACCTGGATGATCTGGCCGTTCATCCATGTGAGTCGTGCTTCGTTCCATTGTTCGGTTGACCACGTGTTCGGCCCGCAGGACGCTCCGCCGGACCAAGCTCCGCTCGGGGAGCACGAGTTGTACGTCCCCGTTTTGGTCATCATGTACACGTCGTTGCCGTCAGTGAGCGGTACCTGGTAATGAACCGTGAGCTCTCGGACGTTTTCGGCTTGCTCCTTCTTCACAAACGGGTCGTACACGATATCTGCAAGCAGGTGGGCCACGCTCTGGCCCCCGGTGCTGACCATTCCGGAGTGTTGCGGGTTTGCGCCCCATTGCGACCACGCCGGCGCATTCAACGGGGCAAGGGCCACTACAAACGTGACGGTGATTGTTGCGGGAGTAGCCTGCCCGCCGGTGGCCGCGATGGTGACGTGCCCGGTGTAGGTGCTGGAGGTCAGGCTGCCGAGCGTGGCGGAGATTTGAATCGTTTGCGGCGCGCTTCCGCTGCCGGGAGTGGCAGTGAGCCACGGCGAGTCGCTCGTCGCGGTGAACGCCAGAGCACCGCCGGAACCTGTTACATTCACGTTGACGGGCGCCGGATTGAGGCCGGACCCTTCCGACGAGCCGAACGAGACGCTCGATTGCGAGAGCACGAACGAAGGCTGCCCGCCCTGCCCGCCGCCTCCGCCCCCGCCGCACGCCGCGAGCGTCAGGCAAGCGGCCAACAAGACTCCCGTCATGCAATTGTTCACTGTCATAGCCAGTGGTTCCCTGCGCGCCGCGCTTCGCCGCCGGTCGCGTCCCCTGACATTGTAACCAAATCGTTCGAATTGTTCGGATACCAATTGAGCCGTTCGGCGGCGGCCAGATGCATCCGCCCGAAGCAGGCTGGTCCACCGACATCAAGCAGTAGGAATCGCACGGCTCCTCGCGCGGTTGCCTTTCGCTCAACGAGGTTTTCCGATACTTCCGCGCCTGCAAAAGAATTGTGTTAGTCTCTCCCGCCATACGCCTCGGGAGTATTCAGCTCGAGGAATTGGGGTTAGCCATGAACGCACCTGTCCCAGGAAGCTGCCGAAGGGCTCGGTGTGCGAGTTCGATCCCGGCCGCTCTGGCAACCGAACAACTCTGCCTCGATCATTTTCTCGACGAAGCGTTTCTTCGCACGGACCAAACCTTCGATCGCGCACGCGAGGGACGCTCGATGAGCCCGGGGGACCTCGAATGGCTGCTGGCGGACGCGCTCGCCATCGTCAAGAACCTCGAAGAAGGCGCGGGCGAACCCAATCCCGAGCAGCGGGACCGAATGCTTGAGTTGCTGCTGATCCTCGCAAACCTCCACGAATACGTGGCGCACCATTCGATACGCCTGGAGCGGCGCGCGTAGTTTCGGGCATCTCAAATCGCGGCGGGCCGGCGCCATATGGATGAGCGGCGAGTCTCCGCCCGGCCTTCCATCGCTCTTGCGAAAGCGTCAATACCCTCGAGGGCCCGCGACCTTGCATTTCCTCAGAAGCCCATTCAATCTGAAGGTGCATTTTCAGGCAACCCAGCATGCCGGACGAAAAAAAACCCGACCCTTTCAAGCCGCAGGCGCCCAGCATTCCCGGGGTGTTGTCGAACAAGGAAAAAGCCAAGCCCGAGCCGCCACCGCCGCCTGAGTTTCCCGGCACGCCAGAGAAGGAATCTGCAACGCCTCGCATATGGATAGCTTTGGCGGGCGTGGCGGCGGTCGTCATCGTCGCGGGACTGCTGTATTGGAGCCGAAGCTCGTCCTCGAAACCGAAGGAGCCGGACGCCGGCGCGACCGTAGCTGCTGCTACAGTGGTCGCGGAAGCGCCCAAGCCTAACCGGAGCTTGCCGGTCGGGCCCGGACCCGTGGCCACAACGGAAGAGCTGGCGAAAACCTGGTCCTCGAAAAGATTCCTGTTTCGCGACCCGGTGACCTCCGAAGCCGTTCCCGCACTGGTGGTGCGGCTCCCGCGCGGGGAATACTGGGGCTTCTCGCTGCGTGAACCTTTCGGCACCTGCGAACTCGAATACGTGACCGATCTTCAGAGGCTGCAAACGGAGTACCGTTTCCGCGCCGACCATCCGATGGTCATCAATCCTTGCAACCGCTCGGTGTACGATCTACTGCGCTACGGCGGCGGCTCCGGGAATGATGCACTCGTTCGCGGGGTTATCGTGCAGGGGACGGGTATCCGGCCGCCGATGGCGATTGAAATCCGCACAGAGGATACGAAGGTTCTTGCGGTGCGGATGGAGTAGCACGAAGTCATCCAGCGCCATTCCCCGAAGCACTAGAAACACGGACGCCAATCCCTCGCTCCCAGCGAGGCGAGAAAGTGGCGCCGGTGCTTTCTTCCTGCAAACCTAATCGGCTGGCAACTCTTCCACCGCGCAGCCACTGGCCGATAAATCGAGTGCTGGTTGCGCAGGGCGTGCGGACACCCCTTAGGCGCGCCCCGGCATCGTAGTAGACTGAACGGCGTGGCCCTGGAAATACCGCCCATCGCGGAGCGGCCAGAGCCGGCGAGAACTCAAAGGAGAAAGCAAAATGCGAGAGAGATCGATCCTCTCGATCGCGGTGCTTGCCATCGCGCTCGCGGCCGGCTGCAGCTCCAAGCCGGATGACGCAGCGCTTGTCACCAACATCAAGTCACAGATGTTTTCCGATCAGCAGCTCAAGAACGCGAGCCTGCAAGTAACTTCCGACAACGGCCAAGTCACGCTGGCCGGGTCCGTCCCCAGCGATGCGGCGCGGCTCGATGCGTACAAAATTGCCACGCAGACGCCGGGCGTCACGAAAGTGAACGATCAGATGACGGTCGAATCCGCGGCGCAGCCCGAGCCTGCGCCGGCCCCGGCTCAAGCTCCGGCGCGCGCGCCAGCCCCGTCGCACAAGGCCCGCATGAAGAAACATGAAACCGCTCCGGAAAGGGCGCTCACGACAGCAAACACGCCCGTAGAGGAACCCGCGCCACCGCCTCCGGCAGCACCCGCGGTGCAGCCAGTCGCGGCTCCTGCTCCTCCGCCGCCGGCGCCGCCGCAACCCAAGCAAGTGCAGATCCCGGCCAACTCGACCGTGACGATTCGCATGATCGACAGCGTGGATTCCTCGGTGAACCACGCCGGCGAAATTTTCCACGCTTCTCTCGAAGCCCCGATCGTCGTGGACAATGAAGTCGTCGTACCGAAAGGGGCGGACGTGTATGTCCGGCTGGTGGCCGCGAGCTCGGCCGGGAAATTCGCCGGGAAAAGCGAACTCCACCTCGAGCTGGTGAAAATGGAATTCCGCGGGCAATCGTATCCGCTCGTGAGCAGCACCTATTCAATGTCGGGCGGCTCGCGCGGTAAGAACACCGCCGAGAAAGTCGGCGGCGGCGCGGCGCTCGGGGCGATCATCGGCGCGCTGGCCGGGGGCGGAAAGGGCGCTGCGATTGGCGCAGGAGTCGGAGCGGCAGGAGGCGGCGTTTATCAAGGCGCCACGCACGGCCAGCAGGTGAGGATTCCATCGGAAACGAAGCTGGACTTCCAGCTCGATCAACCCGTGACCGTCACCGTGATGCCGCGATCCACGGCCTCATCGCAGTAGCCAGCAATCAAAGGAACACTCGGCGGGGAGCGGAGAACCAATCCGCTTTCCGCCATTTTTGTTTTCGGACCGCCGCAGACAACGCGGCAAGAATCGTGTGGATGGGTTTCCGCGCAAGTGCTACGCTAGCGGCCGCGTGAGCGGCGGTCGCCTCATGCAGTTCTTTGTTGTCTCCCCGTCGAGCACAACAGTGATATTTTAGCCGTGGAAATGATTGCCGCAGTGGATTCGCACCGCAACGCTCGAGGTCTTGCTGCATGAAGATTCTGGGCTTTCTTCTACTCCTGGCCGGCTGGGCGATCGTGATAACGGCGGTCGCGTTGCTGGTTGTGGAGGCGCCGCGCGCCGCCTTCGTGCTGGCCGGTATCGGCGTGGAAATCCTCGGCCTCGTGCTCGTGATTCGTGCGCATCCCGCGCAGCGAGGTGAGCGCGAGTGATGCCCGCCCCCGCTCTCACCGACACCGCTGCGGCACTCTGCGTGGTTCTGATATTCCTCGTCCCATGCGCCGGCGCCGGGCTTGCCTTGATCAATGCGGGACTTGGGCGCTCGCGCAGCGCGGCGCATCTGATGATGTCCTCGTTGTGCGTCGTTGCGATTGCGGCCACGGTGTATTTCGTGTGCGGCTTCGCCTGGCAGGGTTTCGTCGGCGGGCCGTCGCACAGCGTGAGCTTCTCCGGCAAGAGCTGGGATTGGATCGCAGCCGGGCCGCTTTTCTTGCGTCATCAAGTTTTCGAAGGCTCTCCCGCATCGCTCGCCGCGTTGCTCGGAATGTTCAGCGTGGGATTGGCGGCGATGATACCGCTCGGCAGCGGAGCCGATCGCTGGCGCCTGGGAGCGTGCTGCGCTTCGACGGCCGTGCTCGCCGGATGGACGTATCCGCTCTTCGCACACTGGGTGTGGGGCGGCGGATGGCTCGCGCAACTCGGGACGAATTACGGGCTGGGGCAGGGCTTCGTGGACACGGGAGGCGCCAGCACGATACAAGCAGTGGGCGGCCTTACTGCGCTTTCGATCGCATGGATTCTCGGCGCTCGCCGCGGGAAATACACCCACGACGGAATGCCGAGCGCGATACCCGGCCACAACGGCGTCTTCGTGTTGTTCGGCTGCCTTTTGGCGTGGGTGGGATGGCTGGGCTTGAATTCTGCGGGTGCCATTTTGTTTAACGGCGCACCGCCGGGACGCGTTGTCCTGGTCGCCATCAACACCACGTTGACCGCGGCGGTGGCCGGACTGACGGCGGCGGCGATCACGCACACGCGCTACGGCAAGCCGGACGCTTCGCTTACGGCCAATGGCTGGATCGGCGGGCTCGCGGCCAGCAGCGCCGGCTGCGCGTTTGTGAACCCAGCGGCAGCGGCGGCAATCGGGCTCGCAGCGGGAGTGCTGGTCACGTTTTCCGTCGGATGGTTCGAGGTGCAAATGTCGGTGGACGATCCGGGGGGCTCGATATCAGCGCACGCGATGGGCGGGCTATGGGGTGTGCTGTCTGTGGGATTGTTCGCGGAGATATCCGCGAGCGGTCATCCGGGCCAGTGGCTCGCGCAGCTGGTGGGAATCGCAACGCTGATCGGTTTTGTTTTGCCGCTGACCTACGGCTTGAACTGGCTCCTCGACCGCGTTTACTCGCAGCGCGTCGCCGCCGAGGGCGAACGCCAGGGCATGGACCTCTATGAACTCGGCGCGGGCGCCTACCCCGAGTTCGTCACCCACAGCGAGGAATTCACCGAGCGATAGCTCTAGCCTGTCTTCCCGGTCGCTTCGGCTTCGATTCGAATTAGATCAGCGGCCCGAACCCGGCGACCAGCCGTTCCCCAGCCCGTAAGGAATCGTGACGAACGGGAATGCCTCCACTTCGTGGATCAGCCCGCCGCGGATTCCGAAGGTTTCCATGGTCACCAGATTCTGCAGCATGCCCGGAGGCGCGTCCGGCGGAGCGCCGCGCTTGGTCCCGTCGTGGACGAACAACGGGAACGTCGCCACCAATCCCTTCTGTTCGTCGATAATCAGCGCCCTCCGCGGACGGATGTGCTTCATATAGGCGAAGGTCTTGCTATCGATCTGCTGTTTGCACGTCATCATGCTGAATTTGAGTTGCGCCTTGCCCTGCTCCGTGTCCGGATTCGGAAGCATCGGGGCGGGCATCATCCGCCCTCCCGGCGGCGGATTGTTCACCGTCTGATAGCCGTTCTCATGCCGCACGCAATCGTCGGCAAACGCCGCGATGCTGCCGTCGTCGCCCTCCAACGCGTCGAAATACGAGTTGGCCGCGCGAAGCAAAACTTCTCGCGAGGTCCTCTGCGAAGCGGGAACGTCGTTCACCAGCGTCTCACGGGGCGTCGTCAGCAGCGGGATCGCGGTCTGATCGATGTTTCGAGCCCAGAGCTGCTCGATCTCCAGAATTTTGCCGCGGTCGATTTTCAAGCGCACCGCCACCAGCGCGTCCTGACCCTGGATTTTCAATCGCGCCTGCTCGACAACCTGGCCAGCGACCGGATCGGCGACGTAGATCTTGAAGCTGGTCGGCTCGACTCTCGACCGCCACAACAGTCCCTCGCCGACGTCCATTTGCCCGGTGTTTTCAGTCATCCGGACGTCCAGCGCCAGCGGGGGTACAGCCTTGGGATCATGCTTGAAGATGGCGTTCATGTAGCCGTCCATGATCCCAACCAGACACGCCCGGTCGCACTCCTTGACGGCCGCCGCGTTCCAGGCGGGTGCCGGGCTTTGTTGCGGAGCCGGTTGCGCAGCGGCGATCTTTGTATCGAGAATTGCCAAGGCGAACAGCAGGGCTATCGCGATCGAAAGGAAGATCTTCTTCATCAGCCACTCTCCTGCGGCTGTCGACTTTGAGTGCTTGACTGCCTGACGGGCCGCCACGATAGCGCCCTCCAAGCCGTGCGTCAATGCTGGTGCTTCGACTCGGTGATTCGGGATCGGCGCAACGCATCAGGAATCACTGCCAATGCAAAATACTTGCAATTCCTTTGGCGGGGAGGCTATAAGCGAGGCGGCATGATGTAACCGCGGCGTGGGATGTGCCGTCGAAGCCATTGTATGAGCCAACCTGGAAGGACGGGCCCATGAACAGGCGGAAGTTACTGTCTTTGCTCGGGATGTCCCCGGCGCTTCTGGCCGACTCTCGCGCCACTGCTCAACAAAAGCCAGGCAACAAAGCAGCTACCCCGGACGCCGGCCAGGGAAAGATTACCGCCGTCAACCCCAAAGGCACGCCACCGCCGATACAGCTCATACCGATGGCGCCGCGCCTCGACACCCTCGAAGGCAAGACCGTCTATCTCGTCGACACAGGATTCCACGGCTCGGATATGCTTCTGCACCAGGTCGAGGCCTGGTTCGGCAGAAACATGCCGAGCGTCACGGTCGTGTTCAGGAGAAAAGCCGGCCCCTACGCGGAAGATGACCCGAAGCTCTGGAAGGAAATCAAGGAAAAGGGCAACGCGGTCATCATGGCCGTCGGGCATTGAAGCACCTGCACTCCAGCGACCGTCGGTCACTGCATAACAACTGAAAAGATGGGCATCCCAAGTGCCCCGATGATCACGAAGGCGTTCAAGGATCTCGCGATTTTGAACGCCGCGAAACGGGGAATGCCCCACGAGCGCATCTGCTTCACGCCGCATCCGGTGTGGGGCAAGACTCCCGAAGAGCTGCGCGTGTACGTTGATGGACCGGATCCCGTCAGCGGAAAACCGCTGATGAAGGAAGTCACCGACGCGCTGACGGTGCCGCTGAGTGACGACGAGAAGAAATCGGGGACGGTCAACGTTTCCGTCGGCCCGCCAACGTTTACGGACACCGCGGACAACCTGCAGGAATTCTATCTGAACAACGGTTACACCGATTTCCTCCCGATCATTCTGCCCACGCAGGAAAAAGTCGAGGCGATGCTCAAGGGCACTAGCCACAAACCCGACGAGGTCGTCGGCAAAATGGCGGCGGGCGCCTATCCGGCGTGGAGCTACACGGTCCGGCAAGTGGCTGCGAGCGCCGTAATGGCGGGATGCAGGCCGGAATACTTCCCGATCGTCCTGGCGATCGCCTCCAGCGGAGTCGCTTCGCTCTTTAGCTCCACGAATTCCTTCGCGTTCGCCATGATCATCAACGGGCCCATCCGCGACAAGCTCGAGTTCAACTATGGAATCGGCGCGCTGGGCCCGTTCGCACAGGCGAACGCGACGATCGGGCGCGCGTGGACGCTGCTTTCGAAGAATCTGGGGAACGGCGGAATTCCCGGCGACACGTATCTGGGCTCTCTCGGTAACAATCTCAACTACAACAACGTTGTGATCGCGGAGAACGAAGAGGCCAGCCCATGGCCGCCCTTCCACGTCCAGCGAGGCTTTAAGAAGGAAGAGAATGTGGTCAGCCTGTTCCGCGGACTCGGCGTTGTTCCAGGGCAAGTGGCCCGGGGAAGCAGCGCCAACGAAAACGTGCAGTTCGACTATCAGCTGAGCGATCTCTTCAGCACTTTTACCGGATTTTTCGGTGCGCTGATCATTGCCGATCCGCTGGTGGCCGTGCGTCTGAAGGAGCAGGGCTACGACACGAAGGAAAAGCTGATCGCCTGGCTCTACAAGAACACGACGCAGACGGTGAAAGACTACAAAAGCAGGAACTATTCCTATCTGTTCGAGTACCCGCAGGCGCTTCAGGGAAGAGAACCGTTTGCGACGTGGTACAAGCTGCCGGACGATGCGGTGATCCCGCACTTCCCGAGGCCGGAGAGTTTCAACATCGTGGTGACCGGCGGGCAAACGAATGCATATCCGCAGGCCGGGAATCTAAGTTATGGAGTAAGCATCTCGATTGATAAGTGGATGTGAGCGAGGTTTCTTTCCGGCTGAGGAATTGGCAGAGGAAGGCGAACGCGTTCTCTCAACTCGGAAACCTGACGTATAGGCTGAGCGTCTCAATTGACAAGCGGGCGTAGCGAAGGCGCTGTTAGCTTCTGAGCGTGCGCCCGGGCGAGGTCAGCCGTCGCCGCGTGAAATTCGTGTATGATTCCGGTCGTTGAGAGATCCGATCTCCGGGAATGACGAAAAGGAGCCAGGGAAACTCATGAAGATCAACAGGCGAAAGATTCTATCGCTGCTCGGCGCGAGTCCGGCGCTTTTGGCTGGCGCAACCGCCGAGGCGCAGCAGGCCAAGGCGAAGACTGCAAAAGCCGCCAAGGCCGCCGCGGGACCCGCGAAGCTCGAAGCGCTCAACCCGCGAGGCATCCCGCCCCCGATCACGCTGATCCCCATGGCGCCTCGCCTCAGCACGCTGGAAAACAAGACCGTGTACCTCGTCTCGGACGGCTTCCCGAGCGCCGATCTCTTCCTGAATCAGATTTCGGTCTGGTTCAAGAAGAACATGCCCAGCGTGACCACCGTTTACCGGCTCAAGGCCGGCGGATACGGCGACGACGATCCCAAACTCCGCGCGGAGATCAAAGACAAAGGCAACGCCGTTATCATGGCGATTGGGCATTGAAGCACCTGCACCCCAGCGACCGTCGGTCACTGCATGGAAATCGAAAAAATGGGCATTCCGACCGCTCCCCTGGTCACGATTGCGTTCAAGGATCTGGCGAAATCAAACGCAGCCAAGCGAGGCATGCCGCTCGAACGCATCTGCTTCACTCCACATCCCGTGTGGGGCAAGTCGGAAGCGCAAATGTATGAGTATCTCGAGGGCAAAGACCCCGTCAGCGGCAAGCCCCTGATGAAGGAAGTTGTTGACGCGCTCACAAGTCCGCTGACCGCCGACGAAAGCAAATCGGGAACGACGACACCTTCCGTCGGCCCGCCCACGTACGTCGATACGGCGGACAACCTGCAGCAGTATTTTCTCGATAACGGAATGACGGATTACCTGCCGATCATCATTCCCACGCAAGAAAAAGTGGACGCGATGCTCAAGGGCACCAGCCACTCTCCCGATGAAGTGCTCGGCAAGATGTCTCCTGCCAAGGGCGCTTTTCCGGAGTGGTCGTACACCGTGAAGCATGCGGCGATCAACGCCGTGATGGCCGGAGCGACGCCGGACTATTTCCCCACGCTTCTGGCAATCGCCTCGACGGGAATATCGGCGCTCTTTAGCTCGACGAACTCCCTCGTCTCCGCCGCAGTGATCAACGGGCCGGTTCGCGACAAGCTCAACATGAACTACGGCATCGGCGCGATGGGACCCTTCAACCAGGCCAACTCCTCGATCGGCCGCGCGTGGACGATCATGTCCAGGAACTTCTGCGATGGCGGAGTTTGCGGACAAACGTACATGGGCTCGCAAGGGAACGTCGTCAACTTCAGCAACCTCATCATCCCGGAGAACGAGAAGGACAGCCCTTGGACTCCTTTCCACGTGCAGAGAGGCTTCAAGAAAGAGGAAAGCGTGGTCAGCTTCTTCATGGGATTCGGCATCTCGCAGGGCCAGGGCGGCAAGGGATTGGGCATGAAGCCGGTGCCGCACTTCCACGAAGCGATCAGTTGGAACACCACGCCGTTCGCGAATATGTACGGCGCGCTCGTTCTCGTGGATCCGCTGGTCGCCAACGGCCTCGGCGATCTCGGCTACAAGACCAAGGAAGATCTCGCCGACTGGCTCCAGAAGAACACGCTGGTCAACATCAACGACATCAAGACCATGCTGTTCAGCGGCCCTCCGCGCGGGCAGCAGATTCCGGACGGCACGATGATCCCGCGCTTCGCCCGCGCCGACATGTTCAACTTCGTCGTCGTCGGCGGCCAGACGAACCCGTACCACCAGATCGCGAACATGAGGTACCAACTCAGCGTCTCGATCGACAAGTGGACGTAGGCGCATCGCCGGCGGTAGCAGGCGCTAGCCAAGCATTCCAAAGCCCGGAGGCTCAGGCCTCCGGGCTTCGTTTTTCCGGCCCCCGTGGATCGCGACCAGTGCTCTGAGGCGCCGCGTGGTGACGGAACATCCCAAGCCGATCGAGTTGCAATCTCATCCCCCGCGGGGCTATAAGTGAGACCGTTCCGGGTGAGGAAGGATCCCCGCGAATCCATTGCTGCGAAAGGTGCTCCCATGAACAGAAGAAAGATGCTCTCACTCCTGGGTCTCTCGCCCGCTCTTCTGGCCGGCGCCACTGCTGAGGCTCAGCAGAAGAAGATCAGTTCCAAGCCCGCGAAAGCGTCCGCTGCGGAGCCGAGAATCGAGGGGCTCAATCCAAAGGGAACACCGCCGCCCATCCAACTGATTCCCATGGCGCCGCGGCTCGGCAGCCTGGACGGGAAAACGGTGTATCTCGTGGACACTGGATTCGAGGGCGGAGGATTTCTTCTGAACCAGATCCAGCTCTGGTTCAATCGAAATATGCCCAGCGTTACCGTCGTCTTCAAGCGAAAGGCGGGGCCGTACGCGGAGGATGATCCCGCGCTGTGGAAAGAGATCAAGGAAAAGGGCCATGCGGCGATCATGGCCATCGGCCATTGAAGCACCTGCACTCCAGCGACCGTCGGTCACTGCATAAGCGTTGAAAAGCTGGGCGTTCCGACCACTCCCCTTGTCACCAAGGCGTTCAAGGATCTGGCGATCCTGAACGTGGCGAAGCGGGGCATGCCGCACGAGCGCATCACCTTCACCCCTCATCCCGTGGCATCAAAGACTCCCGAGCAGCTCCGCGCGTACGTTGAAGGAAACGATCCCGTCAGCGGCAAGCCGATGATGAAGGAAATCGTCGATGCGCTGACCCTGCCGCTCACGGACGACGAGAAGAAGACAGGGATGGTCCGCGTGTCGGTCGGGCCGGAGAAATATGGGCCGGACACCGCACGCAACCTCCAGCAGTTTTACACCGACAATGGAATGACTGATTTCCTGCCGATCGTGGTCCCGACCGAGGAACTGGTCACGGAGATGCTTGCGGGCACGAGCCACAAGCCGGATGAACTGGTCGGGAAAATGGCCGGGGGTGCGTACCCGCCGTGGGAATACAACGTAAAGCAGGTGGCCATCAACGCGGTGATGGCCGGATGCAAGCCCGAATACTTCCCCACAATTCTAGCCATCGCATCGTCCGGCACGCCGTCGCTAATGAGCTCCACGAACTCGTTCGCATACGCGGCGGTGATCAACGGGCCGATCCGCGACAAGCTGGACATGAACTACGGCATCGGCGCCCTGGGACCGTTCGCGCACCCCAACGCCACGATCGGGCGCGCGTGGACGCTGCTTTCGAAGAACCTCGCCAATGGCGGCATCCCCGGCGACACGTATATGGGATCGCAGGGAAACAACCTCAACTACAACAATCTAATCATCGCGGAAAATGAAGCCGCGAGCCCCTGGGCTCCTTTCCACGTGCAAAAGGGATTCAAGGCAGGGGAGAACGTGGTCAGCCTGTTTCGCGGGCTGGGTATCGTGCCGGGCCAGGGCGCCAGAGGAACCAGCACGGACACGCCAAAATACGAGGAGCAGTTCAGCGACCTCTTCAGCGTATTCACTGGATTCTTCGGCGGGCTGGTGGTTGCCGATCCGCTGATCGCGCAGAGCCTGCATGAGCGCGGCTACGACACAAAGGAGAAGCTCATCGACTGGCTCTACAAGAACACGACTCAGTCCGTGAAGGATTACAAGGGTCGGGACTTTGCATACGGGTTTGACTACCCGCGATCGCTCAAGGGCCTTGAGCCTTATGCGACGTGGTACAAGATGCCCGATGACGCGATGATCCCGCGCTGGCCTCACCTGGACGACATCAATGTCGTGGTTGTAGGCGGGCAGACGAACGCGTTCTTCCAGTGCGGGTGCTTAAGCTACGGAGTCAGCGTCTCGATCGACAAGTGGATGTAGAAGACAGGGTCGCGCGGCGTGCAGCCCTCTTGGTTCTTCCACCGGGCGAACCTAATTGAATCTCGCCCTACGGTAGGGTGAACGCTAGGTATGTGTTGCCGGCCGTGATGAAAATGTACTGCTTGCCGTCCAATTCATAGCTGATGGGGTTGGACCGGGCGGCGTGGCCCATGAAAAACTGCCACAGGGGTTTGCCGGTATACGCGTCGAGAGCAAAGAAGTTTCCTTCCTCGCTGCCGCTGAATACCAGACCGCCGGCGGTTGAAAGCACGGGGACCCACGCCGGAGCCAGCAGCTTGAACTGCCATCGCAATTTTCCCGTCGTCGCGTCGAGAGCGCGAATTGCGCCATACGATTGCTCGCCGACGAGCGCCCGGATTCCTCCGCCACCCACGATTCCCTTCGGAGGCCCCGGCTCGATCTTGCCCGTTCCCTTGATGAAGTACGCGCCCGTTTCATGGGCGCTCACATAGAAGAGTCCCGTCTGCGGACTATACGAGGGGCTCGTCCAGTCAACGCCTCCCGTTATGCTCGGGTAGACGAGGGTTCCCGCCCCGAGGGTCGGCTCCTGGTTGGGCGCGGGTATCGGGCGCCCATTGGCATCGAGCCCTTTGGCCCATGTCTGCTTCACGAACGGAACGCCCGTTATGAATTTCCCTGTGACGCGATCGATCACGTAGTAGAAGCCGTTGCGGTTGGCGAAGCCGACCAGCTTTCGCGGCTTGCCGTCGATCGGGGCGTTAAACAGGACGGGAGGTTCGTCCGAATCCCAGTCGTGGTCTTCGTGCGGCGAGAACTGAAAATACCATTTCAGTTTTCCCGTGTCGGCATCGAGCGCCAGCAGCGAGCAGGTATAGAGGTTGTCGCCCGGCCGGTCGTCGTCGTTGAAATCCGGAGCTGGATTCCCCGTGCCCCAGTACACCAAATTCAGTTCGGGGTCGTAGGAGCCATTGTTCCATGTGGTAGCCCCGGCGCTTTCGGCGGCGCCGACGCCCCAGGTTTCCGCGCCCGGTTCACCCGGCCTGGGAGTGGTCCAAAAGCGCCAGAGCCGTTTGCCGGTCTTCGCGTCGTAGGCATCGAGAAATCCGCGGACAGCGGCTTCGCTCCCGGCACTGCCGATAATGACCTTGTCCTTTAGCGCGAGCGGCGGTCCCGTCAGGGCGTAGCCCATGGCGTTGTCGGCCACGTGCACGTTCCAGCGGACGGCGCCATTCTTCGCATCGAGCGCGACCAGGTGCGAATCGGCCGTGCCGATGTAGACCGTATTGTCTAGAATCGCCACGCCGCGGCTCGTTGCATACAGGCCGATTGATACAACGTGCTCCGGAAGATTCGGCGACCAGCTCCACAGCCGAAGTCCGGTGCGAAGATCCAGGGCCGTCACGGTGCTGGGCGGTTCGGTGAGGTACATCACTCCATCCACAACGATCGGCGATGCCTCCAGATTCGCGACGGGCCGGCTCGGCTGGTATATCCACGCCACCTTCAAACTCGAGATGTTCTGGCGGTTGATCTGATTGAGCAGCGAATACTGCTGCGAGGAGTAGCTCCCGCCGTACGTCAGCCAGCTCTGGGGCTCGCTTTGCGAGTGCAAAATGCGCTCGTAGGGCACATTCTGTGCGAGCGATCGCGCCGGATTCCAGACAAGAAGACCAAACAAAAGCAGCGCGTACTTGATGGTTCTCATTGGTCTCCTTTTAAGCCCGCAAGGTACGCGACCAGATCATTTACTTGCGCGTCCGAGAGTTTGCCTTTCATGCTCGGCATCGTGCTCTTTCCCGGTTCCTTCTTTAATTCGCGCAGATCGGCCTTACGGAAGGAGTGGAACTCGCCGCGGGCGTCCTTGATCACGATCCGGAAGGAGTCTTCCACCACGCGCGTGCCGTCGAACGCGTGGCCGTCGTTGGTAACGGCGTGGATGAACAAGTAATCAAGCAGTCCTCCGGATTCCAAGAAAACCCGCGCTTGCGGCAAATCCGTGCCCGGATACAACACCGCGTTGCGCAGGTAGCCGGGTCCGCGCAGATGGCCTACCTTCGTAAGTTCAGGACCGATGCCGCTGCCCAGGCCTGAAACAATGTGGCAGCCGGCGCAGCCGCTTGAGTCGTAGACGCCCTTGCCCTTCGCCGCATCGCCGGTCACGGTGCCGGTGTCCTTGTGGCTGAGTGTAAGAAGGTAGCCGACGATCTGCTGGATTTGCGTGGAGTCCAATTGCGCCGAAAAGGGAGGCATCCCGCCGCTCATTCCGTTCTTGATGACATTCGTCACGGCGTCGGCACCCAACCTGAATGGAATCCCCTGGATATTCGGGCCCATCGCGCCGCCTCCATCCAGGCCGTGACAGGTCGAGCAGGTTGTCTCGAATGTCTGCTTGCCTCGCTCGAGATCGGCGGGTGTCGGATTGGCAATCGGCGAGTCCTGCTTTGGACTTGGGCGCGCGCGCAGCGGAGTGCCCGCCAGCGCCAACAAGGCGACGATCGGTGTCGCAAGCCACGCTCGTCGAATCGCAGTCATGATGCCTCCGGAAGGTTGCGGTGCCCCTGGCCGGCGCACAGCATACTATCCGAGATACGCGCAGTCTAACGCTACGAAACAAAGCGACCGAGTTTTGCGTATGTTGGATGTGCGCCGAACGAAAGGACGCATCGCGTCGAAAGTCTGGACGTGACGCGCAAGGTTGTGTAGTCTCTGCACGGCAGGGGTGCCAAGGATTGGGTGGCGCTAGGTCGTATCTGGAAGCCCGAGATCAATACACACGTTTCTAGCGAGAGGAATGTTCCCGATGCGTATATCCGATGGAATAAAGATGTGCTTTGTTGCGGTGATGGCAGTATTTTCGGTTTCGGCCGCCACGGCTCAGCAGGCACGAGTCGTCGACGATGCGGCATTGAAGAATGCTTCTAAGAATGCCGAAGAGTGGCTGACGAGTGGTCGCGATTATACGGAGCAGCGCTTTAGTCCGCTGAAACAGATCGACGCGTCCAATGTGAGCAAGCTGGGGCTTGCCTGGTATTACGATACTGGATCGGACCGCGGAACGGTCGAGACGACTCCCCTCGTCTCCAATGGCGTGATGTACGCCACGCTGCCGTGGAGCGTCGTCGTCGCGCTCGATGCGCGCACTGGAAAAGAGAAGTGGCGCTGGGATCCGAAAATCCCCCACATGAACTTTCCGCCCGGATCGGTGGGAAAACCTGACAAGGTTCGCACCGGTCCCAGCGTCTGCTGCGGCCCCGCAAACCGTGGCGTCGCGCTCTACAAAGGAAAAGTGTATGTCGGTGTGCTCGATTCCCGGCTCGTCGCGCTCGATCAGGAAACGGGCAAGATCGTATGGGAAGTCCAGACCATCGACAAGAATGCGGACTACAGCATCACGGGCGCTCCCCGCATTGCCAGAGGCAAAGTCATTATCGGCAATGCTGGAGGCGAATACGGCGTCCGCGGGTTCGTGACGGCTTACGACGCCGAGACGGGCAAACAAATCTGGCGCTTCTACACCGTGCCGGGCGATCCTTCGAAGCCCTTCGAGAACAAGGCCATGGAAGCCGCCGCGAAGACCTGGGCGGGAGAATGGTGGAAGCTCGGCGGCGGCGGAAACGTCTGGGACGGAATCACTTACGATCCCGAGCTCAATATGGTTTACATCGGGGTTGGCCAGGGCGGTCCGTGGGTTCAGGGTTTTCGCGATCCGATGACCAAGGACAATTTGTATCTCTGCTCGATCGTCGCCCTGAATGCCGACACCGGTCAGTACGTGTGGCATTTTCAGTCCACGCCGGCCGATGAGTGGGACTACGATGCCACGCAAGGAATGACCCTTGCCGATTTGAAGATCGACGGCAAGGTGCGCAAAGTCATCATGCAAGCCCCGAAGAACGGATACTTCTACGTTCTGGACCGCAAGACCGGGAAATTCATCTCGGGTGTGCCGTATGTAAAGGTTACCTGGTCCACGGGACTTGATCCGAAAACTGGGCGTCCCCACGAAGCCCCGGGTATGCGCTACGAGAGCAAGGAGGTGGTAGTCGCGCCCGGTCCGGCAGGCGGTCACGCCTGGCAAGCGATGTCCTACAACCCGAATACGGGGCTTGTTTACCTTCCGGCGCTCGACAGCACGTTCACGTACATCGCTACAAAGGAATTCAAGCCCGAGTTGGGCGTGTACAACTGGGGAATCGTGCTCAGAGCGCCGACTCCTCCGGGTCCGGGCCAGCCCGCTCCGCCTCCGCTGGTGAATCACGGGTTCCTGACGGCCTTGGATCCCGTCACCGGAAAAGAGGCGTGGCGAGCCGACCTGACCAATGGCGGAGGCACGATGACGACGGCCGGTAATCTGGTCTTCGCCGCGTCCAACGATGGAGACCTCGTCGCGTTGAGCGCTGACAAAGGCGAGAAGCTCTGGTCAGCGAAACTGATGGCCGGCTTCGCGAATCCGTCAACCTATATGCTGGACGGAAAACAGTACGTTTCCGTTCTCTCCGGCCGCGGCGGCAAAGCAAGAATCTACACATTCGCGCTGGATGGCAACGTTCCAATTCCGCCAAAACCAACGGGGGTCTCGGATTTTGGTTTTGGACCGCCGCCTCCTCCGGCTGCGGCGCCGGCTCCAGCGCCTGCTCCGCAAGCGCCCACAATGCAAAATCAGCAATAAGGCCAATGCGGGCGGCCGGATCGAGTGTCCGGGGCGGGATCCTTTGAGGGAGCAATCGCAAGAATGAAAACACGCAACGGAAACAAGTGGTGTCTGCTTGCGGCCGCGGTGGCCCTTGCAACCTGGGCGACCGCGGCGCAGGAAGCCTATCGCGTCGATGACAAGAGTCTGCTGAACGGCGGCAAGACCGGCGATGAGTGGCTCATGAACGCCGGAGACTACGCGCAGAAGCGCTACAGCCCACTCAAGCAGATCGATGCATCGAATGTGAAGCGTCTGGGGCTGGCCTGGTATTACGACACCGGCTCTCTTCCAGGAACGCTGGAGGCGTCTCCGATCGTCTCCAATGGAACGCTCTACGGGACGGTGACCTGGGGCGTCGTGTTCGCAGTTGACGCCCGCACCGGGAAAGAACTGTGGCGCTGGGATCCGCAAGTCGGCCACCAGAATTTTCCGCCGGGATCCGCCGGAGACCCCAACAAGGTCCGCACGGGACCCAGCCTTTGCTGCGGCCCAGGAAATCGCGGCGTCGCGGTCTATGGCGGCAAAGTGTATGTGGGCACGTTGGACGCAAGGCTTGTCGCGCTCGATGCGAAGACCGGCAAAGTCGCATGGGAGGTTCAGACCGCGGACAAGAACGCAGACTACAGCATTACCGGCGCTCCTCTGATCGTCAAAGGCAAGGTGATCATCGGCAATGGCGGCGGAGAGTTTGCGGTTCGCGGTTACATTTCCGCGTACGACCCGGAAACTGGCAAATTGATCTGGCGCTTCTACACCGTGCCGGGCGATCCATCGAAGCCGTTCGAGAACAAAGCCATGGAGGTTGCCGCGAAAACCTGGTCGGGCGACGGCGATTGGTGGAAACTGGGCGGCGGCGGCAATCCCTGGAATTCGATCTCTTACGATCCCCAGCTCGACCTGCTCTACTTCGGAACGGGACAAGCCGGCCCGTGGGTCCAGAAGTACCGCAGCGCGATGGGCAAGGACAATTTGTATATTTGCTCGATCATCGCCGTGAAGCCGGACACGGGCAAATTCGTCTGGTATTTCCAGACGACTCCCGGTGATGAGTGGGACTACGATTCCATTTCGGACCTGGTCCTCGCCGATTTGAGGATTGATGGCAAAGTGCGCAAAGTCATCATGCAAGCCCCCAAGAACGGCTACTTCTACGTCCTCGATCGCAAGACCGGGAAATTCATCTCCGGCGCGCCGCTGCAGAAAATCACCTGGGCCAAAGGCCTCGATCCCAAGACCGGCCGCCCCATCATCAATCCCGAAGCGCATTTTGGCACGACGCCGGTGATCATCTGGCCGGGTCCGGGAGGCGGGCACGTCTGGCAGGGCATGTCGTTCAATCCGCAAACCGGACTCGTGTACATCACGCCCGGAGCCGCCACCAGCTTCTCCTACATTCAGGCGCCCGAATTCAAGCCCGAGCTTGGCGCGTACAACTGGGGAATCATTTTCAGGGATGCCTCAGGCAGAGGCACGGGCCCGGTCGCAGCCGGTGCCAACGGCGCGCCACGTCCACCGCCTCCTCCGCCAACTCCGCCGGCGGGGAATTTCCTGTTCGGCTGGGATCCTGTCACCGAGACGGAACGCTGGCGCGCTGCGGCAACCGGCGGCGGTGGCACGATGACGACGGCCGGGAATCTGGTCTTCGCCGCTTCCAACGCGGGAGACTTCGAAGCGTTCAGCGCGGACAAAGGCGAGAAGCTCTGGAGCGTGAAATTGCTTCAGGGATTCGCGAACCCGGTCACTTACATGCTCGACGGGAAGCAGTACGTTTCCGTTCTCGCGGGACGCAACAAGGGGCGAGTTTACACGTTCGTGCTTGATGGGACGGAACCGATTCCGGCATCGGCTGCGGCGGCCCCACCGCCTCCCCCGCCGGCTGGTACTGCTCCGCAAGCACCTACAAATCAGAACCAACAGTAAACGCAGAGACGCTGCCACCGGCTCATCCAGTGGCGGCGTCTCAAATAGCGCGGGTTATGATTTCGCGGGTTCGCCTGCGCCGACGGGTTGCGCCTCCGGTGCGGGCAATTCTTGCGGGTGCACGAACGGGGCTGGTTCCGGCGCTGCCACTTCCCAATCGCATTTCTCGTTCAGGCACGCGCGCACGTTGCCGTGCTTTGTGCGCTTCTCGACGATGAACGCCGCGCCGCATTTCGGGCACGGCTCGGCGATCGGCTCGAATGGAGTGGTGAAGTCGCAATCCGGGTAGCGCGAGCAGCCGTAGAAGATGCGCGCGCGGCCTCGCCCCTTGGCCGATCCGCGGCGCACGAATTCCCCCTCATTGCATTTCGGACACTTGATGCCAAGCGTGATCGGACGCGTGTACTTGCACTTCGGGTATTTCTCGCAGCCGATGAATTCGCCGAAGCGGCCATGGCGCCGCAAAAGCTGTGCGCCGCACGTCGGGCATTTCTCATCGAGCGGCACGTCGGGCTGGAGCGCCTTCTTCGTGCCAGCCGCGAGACGTCGCGTGGTCTTGCAATTCGGATAGCCCGTGCACGCGAGAAACGTCCCGAAGCGGCCCCGCTTGATGGCCATCTCCTTGCCGCAGTTGTCGCAATAGATTGTGGCGCCTTCGCCTTCGGGTGCATCGCTGCCGTGTTCCGCCAGATCGCGAATAAAATCGCACTCCGGGTAGCGGGAGCAGCCGAGGAAAAATCCGTGGCGGCTGATCCGCTCGAGCAATTCGCCCTGGCCGCACTTCTCGCACTTCTGGCCGGTCGGGATGCCCGCCTTGTAGGAATCCATCGCGTCGGCGGCTTTTTCGAGATCGACCGCGAAGCGGTCCCAGAATTCCTTCACGGCCGTGCGCCAGCCAAGTTTTCCTTCCTCGATTTCGTCGAGTTCGTCTTCCATGCGCGCGGTGAAACCGACGTCGAAAATATCCTCGAACGCCTTGACGAGCAGGTCGCTCACTTTTTCGCCGAGCAACGTGGGCGTAAAGCGGCCCTGATCTTTATTGACGTATTCGCGCTCCACGATCGTCGAAATGATCGCGGCGTATGTGGACGGCCGGCCGATCCCCTTTTCCTCGAGCTCCTTCACAAGCGTCGCTTCCGTATAGCGCGGAGGCGGCTCCGTGAAGTGCTGCTCGGGCCGGATGGTTTCGAGGCGCAACTGCTCGCCTTCGCTCACGCGCGGCAGCGTGCGGCCTTCGGTATCGCCCTCGTCTTCCTTTTCCTCTTCTTCCTTCACGATCTGGTAGACGGTGAGGTAGCCGTCGAACTTGACCACCGATCCGCTCGCGCGGAACGTGTAATCGTCGGCGGAAACGTCGATCGTGGTCTGGTCGAAGACCGCGGGCACCATCTGCGACGCGACGAAGCGCTGCCAGATCATCTGGTAGAGCTTGAACATGTCGTCTTCCAGGTATCGCCGGACACTCTCCGGAGTGCGGGAGACATCCGTGGGGCGAATGGCTTCGTGCGCTTCCTGCGCGTCCTTTTTCGACTTGTAGAAGTTCGGCTTTTCCGGCAGGTAGCCGCCCCCGTAGCTTGAGCCGATATGCTCCCGCACCTGGGCGATCGCGTCGTTTGAGACCTTCACCGAATCGGTGCGCATGTAGGTGATCAGCGCGACCGAACCCTCGTCTCCCAGATCGACGCCTTCATACAGCCGCTGGGCAAGCATCATCGTGCGCTTGGCGGTGTAGCGCATTCGGTTGTAGCCGGCTTGCTGGAGCTTCGACGTGGTGAAGGGCGGCGGCGCGTAGCGGCGCTTTTCCTTCTGCGTGACATTGGCGACCTGGAAGATCGCGCGCTCGAGCTCGGCGAGGATGCGCTGGGATTCGGCTTCGTCCGGAATCTCGAGGTCCTGGCCCTTGTACTTCGTGAGCTTGGCCTCGAAAGAGGGCGGCTCGCCTGCTCCCAGCAGGGCGTGAATCGTCCAGTATTCCCTGGGCACGAAGGCGCGAATCTCGCGCTCGCGGTCAACGATTACCCGCAGGGCGACCGTCTGAACGCGCCCGGCGGAAAGGCCGCGGCGGACCTTGTCCCACAAAATCGGGGAAATCTTGTACCCCACGAGGCGGTCGAGCACGCGGCGGGCCTGCTGCGCATCGACCAGGTTTTCGTTCACTTGCGTGGGATTCTCGAAGGCCGCCTTGATTGCCTTCTGCGTGATCTCGTTGAACATCACGCGATAAATCTTGGGAGGAGTGGACCGAACCTCACTCACCTGCTTTTTCGCCGGCTTGGCGCTGGCTCCCGATTTCTCCCCGTTTCCGTTCGCTTCAACCGCCTCCGCAGCCGCCTCGGCAACCACCTTCGTGTACTTCTTCGGCTTGCCCAGGATTTCAGCAAGGTGCGCGCAAATCGCTTCCCCTTCGCGGTCCGGGTCGCCGGCCAAGTAGATGGCTTCCGCGGTGTGCGCGGCTTTCTGGAGATCGCTGATGACTTTCAACTTGCTCGGAATCACTTCGTAGGTCGGCTCGAAGATATTCTCCGAGGTAACCGCGATAGGCTTTGGTGCCTTCTTCTCCGAGGCTTTGGCTTTGGTCTTGCGCTTGCGCTTCTTCTTGCCGTTCCCTTCGCCGGGCAGAAGAATACCGATGGTCTTCTTCGGCAGGTCCATCACGTGGCCGTAAGAAGCCTTCACTGTGTAGTTCCGGCCGAGATACTTATTGATCGTCTTGGCCTTGGCCGGAGACTCAACGATTACGAGTGATTTTGCCATTCCTCTTTATGTTCCCTGTGAAACGATACCGTGTGAAAAGCCGTCCCCGCGAACTGCTCCACATGATCCCGCGGGCGCTACCATCCTAACCTGCTGTCCAGCGGATAATTACAACAGGACTTTCAAGAATTGCTTGCCAGGTAACTGGCGTACCACGCCTTTGAGCTCCAAGTCAAATAGGGCGGCCAGCACCTCGGACGAACTTAGCCCCGATCGCTCGACCAATTCGTCCACGTGACACGCCTCATCGACGCTCAAAAGCCCGTAGAGCGGCTTCTCCGTCGGCGCCAGGCTTTCCTCCACCAACGCGCTGCGCTCCTCATGTGAAACAGATTCGACTGGCATCAGCTCCGCGCGCACGGGCGTCGGCAGCTCCTCCACGACGTCTTCCCAGCTCGTCGCCAGCTTCGCTCCCTGCTTGATGAGCAGATTCGGCCCAAAGCTCGATGGTTGCGTGGCGTTGCCCGGCACGCCGAACACCTCGCGGCCGAATTCCATGGCCAGGCGTGCCGTGATCAGGGAGCCGGAGTACTGCTGCCCCTCGACGACCACCACTCCCAGAGCCATCCCGGCGAGAATCCGGTTGCGGATCGGGAAATTCTGGGGCGCGGGAAAGCTTCCCAGGGGAAACTCGCTGATAATGGCGCCACGCTGCTCGATCTGCTCGAAGATCTTCTTGTTCTCCTTGGGATAAATCACGTCAATCCCGCAGCCGAGCACGCCGATGGTCGCGCCGGCCGCCGACGCGAGGGCTCCTTTGTGAGCGCTCGCGTCGATTCCGCGTGCCAGGCCGCTGGTGACCACAAGCCCGCGGTCGGCCAGATCCTTCGCCAGCCGTTCAGCCATTTGATTCCCGTAGGGCGTCGGGCGTCGCGCGCCGACGATTGATATCGTATGCCGATTCAGAAGCTCAATGTTTCCTTTAACATAGAGCAGGGGTGGCGGGTCGTAAATCTCGCGCAGGCGCGCTGGATACTCCGGTTCGTCCCAGGTGAGCAACCGGCAGCCCACCGCCTGAACCTTGGCCAATTCCTTCGCCGCATCGCTGAGCGCCTGGCGTGAATGCAGGGCTTGCGCGACCGCAGCGGGCAGCCTCTGGCCTTCGAGCGCCGTGAGCGACGCGCTGAAGATTGCGTCGGGGCTCCCGAATTCGCGGAGCAGCTTCCCGGCGGTGCGCGCACCGAGGCCGGGCGTCAACGCCAGCGCCAGCCAGCCTACATAGTCGTCGGAGTGCATTGAGAGGGAAACTCGCGGCTGAGCCTACGCAGCACTGCGAGCGACTGTCAAGTTCAGCGGCAATGTATGATTACGCATTTCCATCAGCAATTGCCGCAGCGAGTGTTCGGCCCGCTTCCGGCCAAACGCGGCGGTTGTCCGCGTCCAGAACCAGCGGGACGAATGTGTTATATTGTTGGTCCCCGGGGAATCCAAGAGGCAGCCTTGAAGAAACTTCGCATCTCAATCGTCGAATACCTCAACACTGCGCCGCTCGTCTGGGGCTTCACCGATGGTCCGCTTGTGGGGAAGTATGACCTGTCCTTCACGGTGCCTTCCCAGTGCGCTGAAGCGCTGCGCCGCGGCGAAGCCGACGTCGCCATCATCCCCAGCATCGAATACCAGCGCATGGAAGGCGTCGTCGCCCTGCCCGGGATGGCCATCGCCTCAAAGCGCGAGGTTCGCAGCCTGCTGGTCGTGGCGAAAAAGCCGATCGAAATGGCCAAGCGGATCGCGCTCGATACCAGCTCCCGCAGCACGGCCGGGCTTGTACGGTTGCTCGCCGCCGAGCGCTGGGGGATCCGCCCCGAATTTGTGGACGCCGCGCCCGAGCCTTCCGATATGCTCAGGCAAGCGGACGCCGCGCTCGTGATCGGCGATCCCGCGCTGCGCATTTCGCTCAAGATGGAAGCCCTTTCGGGGAAGACTCCCGGCGGCGGCGACTGCTGCCAGGGCGATCCCGAAGACATGCCGGTGCCCGGCTTCGAGACGCTGTTTGTGTACGACGTGGTCTACCAGTGGCGCGAATTGACGGGGCGGCCGGCCGTGCTCGCGAATTGGGCCGCCAAACGCGACGCGGTTACCCCTGAAGTGGTCGCCGATTTCCAGGCGTCGAAGCAATACGGACTCGAGCACGTGCGCGAAATCTCCGAAGCCGCCTCGATCAAGCTCGATCTGCCCCCGCGGGCGCTCGAGCGATACCTGACCGAGAACATCCACTTCGATTTGGACGAAGACAATCTGGCGGGCTTGCGGCTCTACTTCGAGAAAGCGGCCGCTGCCGGGCTGATACCGCGCGCGCGGCCGATTGAATTCGCGGACACAGGCGCCCGCTCGGGCTCCCCGAATCGCGCGGGCCAGGAGGCGCACTCATGAGCCTCACACCAAAAGAAGCCCTTGATCTCTTCAACTCCGACGACCTGATCGGCATCGGCATGGCGGCCAACGAAGTGCGCCGCGCCAAGACCGACCCGCGCGTCGCGACCTATCAGATCGACCGCAACATCAACTACACCAATTTCTGCACCGAATACTGCTCGTTTTGCGCCTTTTACCGGCCTTTGGGCGCCAAAGACGGCTACATTTTGCCGCTCGAAACGATCCACCAGAAAATCGAAGAAATGATCGAACTCGGCGGAACGGGCGTCCTGCTACAGGGCGGGCTGCATCCGGACCTAAAGATCGAGTTTTACGAAAACATGCTGCGCTCGATCCACGAGCGCTTCCCGCAGGTTCACCTGCACTGCTTTTCCGCACCGGAGATTCTGTGCATCGCCGAAGTCTCGAACCTTTCGATTCGCGATACGATCATCCGACTGCGCGACGCAGGGCTCGTCTCGATCCCCGGCGGCGGCGCCGAAATCCTCGATGATGAAGTCCGCCATCGCATCGCGCGCCTGAAGTGCAAGTCCGAGGAATGGGAAGCGGTCCATCGCGAGGCGCACAAGCTCGGCATGCGCACCACGGCGACGATGATGTTCGGCTGCGGGGAAGAGTACCGCCATCGCGTGAATCACCTGGAGCGGCTGCGCCGCATTCAGGAAGACAACGGCGGGTTCACCGCCTTCATCCCGTGGATTTTCGCGCCGGAAAACACCCCGCTCGGCAAGAAGACTCCGGAGACGACCGCGTTCGACTACCTGAAGACGCTCGCCATCAGCCGGCTCTATCTCGACAATATCGACCACATCCAGTCGAGCTGGCTCACGCCGGGGATCAAGATATGCCAGGTCGGCTTGCAGTTCGGCGCCGACGACGTGGGCAGCATTTTGATCGAAGAGAACGTCGTTTACGCCGCCGGCGTCCGCAATCGCACCAACGAAGAGGAGCTGCGCCGCATCATCACCAACGCAGGTTACATTCCCGCCCAGCGCGATACGCTCTACCGCTCGTATGTCCTGAAGTAGCTTCTGCGGGTGCGGCAGGTACGCTCGCTGGAGAACCGAAGGAGACGCCGCTTACAAACCGGGGACGAACTTCGAGAGGACGTCCTGGCCCGATTCGGGCGAGGGAACGGCATCCGGTTGCGGAACAGCGACGGGGAGTTCGATGAGCACGCTCGCGCCATAGGGCTGGATATTTGCGAGGGTGATTTCCCCACCGTATTCCCGCAAGATTCCGTAGCAGATGCTGAGCCCGAGGCCTGTGCCCTTTCCGACGGGCTTTGTCGTGTAGAACGGCTCGAGCGCGCGATGCACGTCGGTGAACCCGGGACCCGAATCGTCGAATTGGATCGCGATGCGGCCGAAGCGGCTCGATGCCCGGATGCGAATCTCGCGCTGGGCGCTTTCATCGACCGCGTCGATCGCGTTGTTCAAGATGTTCAGCAGGACCTGCTTCAGCGCGTCTTCGGCAATTCCGACAGGCAGCAGCATGGGCTCGACCTGCACGTCCACGCGAATCCCCTGCGCGCGCAGGTGGTACTCGCGGAGCTGGATCACGTCGCGCAGCGCAACCTCGAGGTTCGTCGAGCGCGCGGCCGAGTCCCCATGGCGGCCGAACCGGAGCAGGCCATCGACGATGCGGTGCATGCGGCGCGCCTCATTGGCCAGTTTTTCGATGTGCTTCGCGGCTCTTTCTTCCTTCACCTCTCCACCAAGCAGATCCGCATAGCCGATGATGCCCGTTAGCGGGTTGTTCAGTTCGTGCGCGACGCCGGCGACGAGCTGCCCGAGCGCCGCCAGCTTTTCCGACCGCTGAAGGTACTGGTGCAATCGAATGTTTTCGATCATGACGGCCAGCTCGGATGCGAAACCTTCCAGCTTCGCCACCTCGGACGGGGCCACGCCTCCCGGGACCTTCGAGCCCGAGAGGTAGAGACAGCCTATCTGCGAGTCCCGCCTTGAAATGAGCGGGATCAGGATCTGGTCTTCCTCGTCCGAAAGATGGAGGGAATTGTTCTCACCCTTCGAAGCCCGTTCGCAGAACTGTTTCAATAGCTCGAGCGCGTAACGGCCCCAGTGCTCCTCCAGTTCATGGGCTTCCTGCGGCGTGAATCCGTTCATGCCGGCGAGATACAATTTGCGGCTCTCGCCGATCAGAAACACGGCCGCGCGGCGGAAGCCGCTGGCCTCCGTAATCGCCGCGGCCACTTCGCCGCACAGGGCGGTGGGCTCGACGCCGGTGAGCAGGCGCGAAGTGATTTGCGAGAGGCGCTGCAAAAGCAGGTTTTCGGCCAGGGCCTGGGTTTTCGCTTGCTCGACAATTCTGGACTTGTCTTCAAAAAGCGTCAGGATCATCCCCATCGCGACAAACAGTCTCGGCATGTTCCAGAAATCCTGAACGATGGTGTGTCCGGACTTATGAAAGAACAGGAATGCGGTAAGCGGGAAGAGCGCTGCCCAAGCGACGAATCCGCCCGTCACGGTGATCACCCCAAGGGAGCGCCGCCGGTAAAGTCTCCAGAAAAACACGCCGCACATCAGGTAGGCCAGTGTGATGACGATACCGATGCTCGCAGTCGAGTCTCCGTGAAGGTTGTGCCAAGCGCCCCAGGTGCCGATTGCGCCAAGCGAAGAAGCGCATGCGATCTGAGTGAATGTCCGCCGCGGAGATGCGAAATAGCAAAGCGCGGCGGCCCCGAAGAAAGCCAACGCGAATGCAGCCGCTCGCACCCAAAAGGCCCCATCAACACAATAGGTCGCGAACAAGTGAACCACCAGGGGCACGCCCAGCAGCGCGATCACCAGATGGCGCTTCCGGTGATCTTCCTCCCGAAACAGGGACGACGCGATGAATACGATTCCCGAAAGCTCGATCGCTGAATAGTCGGCCGCGACCGTGAAGTTCAATAGCCCGCCCGCGTGAGCCTGCAGGACTCTTAACACGAAGTGCAGGGAGGTCAGCGTCCAGGCGTATGCCCACAGCAGGACTCGCTGTGAGCCGACCTGCCGTTTCACGGATAAGGACATTCCCACAAGAATCGCCAGCAGGGCAACTGCGGAAATTGCCTCTCCGAGCGGAACCGGCAGCGGTGCGATTGTTCCATTCATGGCGGTACCTGAAGGCTAGGCGGTTCCCCGGGTACCAGCAATAGTGCCTTAGTACCAATGTTTAGCTGAAGTTGCGAATAACCGGGGAGGCCGGGAGCCTAAGCCCTACTCCTGCGGCGAGATACGAAGGTCGAGTAGTACTTCGCTGTCTTCGGGAAGATCGAGAGGCTCGGAGGGAACGAGAACTCCCTTGGCGAATCTCGCGCGAACCCGCCGGGCGCGCATCTCGCGGGGCTTCCTATCCGGCTCTGGACCCAGGCTGCCCACCTCTGCGGTAGAAACCTGCCCCCCGTCGAGGGCCACGTTGGCGAGGGCGTCGGCGTCGCGATTCTGCTCCCGCCGGACGTGCTCGATCGCAAAGTATCCCAGCTGCCGCGCGAGCTTGGAAGCGCGCTCGTGAAGCGGCTTCAGGTCCGGGCTCTTCACTTTGTAGCGCCCCTGCATCTGGCGAACGAGGAGTTCGGAGTCGCTGCGGATGCGCAGCGCGGCGATGCCGTGATTTGCGGCGTAATCGAGCGCGGCGAGCAGCGCGTAGTATTCGGCGACGTTGTTCGTTTCGCGGCCGAGCTTCTTCGCGAGCTCGAGCACCACTCTGCCGGAAGCGTCGCGTATCACCACGGCGTAGGAAGCGGGACCGGGATTGCCGCGCGAGGCGCCGTCAATGTTCGCGATGTGCACTCCGGGAGGCGGCGCGGACGGGAGCGAATCGGAAAAGAGACGCGCGCTGCCCGGCGGAAGGGTTTTCGATGTTCGCATGCGCCGTGGCCTCAGCTCTCGCGCGAGGTGGAGGCCGACGCAGAGGTCGGCGAAGCGGACGCCCTTGCCGGCGCGGCGGAAACCGACGGCTCGATGTAGTAGAGGATGCGCGTGCAGGTCTCGCAGTGAAACAACTCTTCGCTCCCCGCGCGGCGCATTTCCTGAAAGACGTGCGGCCGGATAATCATCCCGCACGCACCGCATTTTTCATCGCGGACCTCGGCAAGCGCGATGCCGTTGTGCTTCTTCACGATTCGATCGTAGTGGTCGAGCAAGTTTTCCGGGATTCCCGCCACGGCCCGTTCGCGCTCGGAGTTCAAATCAGCCAGGTCTTTTTCGGCCGCCGTACGCTCGGTTTCGATCTTGGATCGTTCTCCCCGCGTGGCTTCTTCCACTTCCTTCAGGGCTCGCTCGGAGGCTTTGATTCGCCGGTCGTATTCCTCGCTCGCCACCATCTGCTCGAGCAGACGGTCTTCCGCCTTGGCAATCTCTTCTTCGGCCATCTGCACTTCGTGCTGGAGGGCCCGGTAGGCCTCGTTCGTCTTTATCTGGGAAGTCTGATCCCTGTATTTGCGGACCTTTTCCTTCCACTGTTCGACGTCGAGCTCGTACCGTTTCCGATCCTTGATCGTGGCGAGCTGCGCGGCCTTGCTCGCTTCGACGTCCGCCTTGGCGGCCGCCACCCGCGCGTCCACTTCCGCAAGTTTCTTCGGAAACTTCGCAAGCCGGGCGCGGACATCGTTCAAGCGCACATCCACGTTCTGAAGGTCGAGAAGGTGCTGGAGGAGTGGCTGCACGGCGCGCTCATTCTAGCACAGTGCCGCGCGGCGCCCGGCTCGCGCAATTAGGGCGCCGGTCGGACTTCCATGCTCTGATCGACGGCGTAGCTGGTACACCCCGGAGTGGTGGTGGCGGGGCAGCGGGCGATCACGCGAAATCCATCGGCGGACATCTCGACCTCGTAGGTGTAACCATCGCGGTCCGTCTTCCTCATCGCCATCGCTCCGCTCGAAACGAGTTCGCTGAGCGAAGCGTAGGAACCGTGTTCGGCCTGGTAGGCGCGCTCCGCCTGAGCGATTGCGAGCAAGTCGTTCTTCACGCCGACGACGTCGATGGTCTGGGTGGGCGTCCCCGTGCCGGCCGACTGCGATTGCGAAAAGTAGAACTTGTAAGTCAGCATGGCGATTAACGCGACGACGAGTAGTCCAAGAAGATTTCCGACACTTCGCATGAGCACCTCACCGCACGGTGAATCCACGATTGCCGCTGACTTCCATAGCACCATACTGGTCTCGCAGCCCGCAACTTTGGATGAGGCGCACGTGCGAATCGGGAAACACGCTCGGGCGCTACTGGCTTTCCCGGCATCCATCGCGGAATGCTACCTTTTGGGCGCAGAATGCGTCCAACTGCAGGGGCCGAAATGCCTGCTTCGGGCGCGGTATCAGCCATTCGCCGTTGTGCCAATTTGACACCGGCCCGCGCGGTCGTGATACTGGAGCGCGCAACTCGGGACCCGAGGTTGCAGAAGCAGTTCACACCGGTCGAGCGGGGCGATTGATGACAAAAGTGACAGCGAGAGCGAGCATGCGGAAATTGTTTCGGATCAGCCTGGCGGTGTTTTTTGCCGCAGCGTTTTCCGTGTCTCTTCGAGCGCAGGAATCATCGTCCGAATCCGCGGCTGCTGAAGTTCGCCCGCCGAAACTCGCTTTCACGACCCATGCGCTCTCAAATGGCCTGCGGGTCATCCTGCTCGAGAACCACGAAGTCCCGGTGATCAACCTCCAGGTCTGGTATCACGTCGGCGGGAAGGACGAGCAGCCCGGACACACGGGATTTGCGCATCTGTTCGAGCACCTGATGTTCAAGGGCTCGGCGCACGTCGGGGTGGACGAACACTCGCGCATCATCGAAGCGGTCGGCGGCTACGACAACGCCGAAACAACCGACGACACCACTAATTTCTTCGAGACGTTTCCGAGCAACTATCTCGAGCGCGTCCTGTGGCTCGAGGCGGACCGCATGGGCAGCCTCAACGTTGACGATGCGAACTTCAAATCCGAGCGGCAAGTGGTGGAGGAGGAGCGGCGCGTCCGCGTTGACAATCAGCCGTACGGCGCCATCGAGGAAGACCTTCGCGCCGCGGCTTTCACCGTGCACGGCTACCATCACACGCCGATTGGAAGCATCGAGGATCTGAACAAGGCGACGCTGCAGGACGTGCGCGATTTCTTCAACACGTACTACAAGCCGAATAACGCCACGCTCGTGATCGTCGGTGATTTCAGCTCGGAACAGGCGCTCGCCTGGACTCGAAAATACTTCGACGGCATCCCGGCATCGGCAAAGCCCATTCCACGCCGTGCGACCCCCGAGCCTCCACAAACCAAAGAACGCAACGTCGCGAAGTCCTATTCCAACACGCCGCTTCCGGCGGTGGTGATCGGCTACAAGGTGCCCTCGCGATACGCGGCAGACGCCTATCCCCTCGACCTCGCCTCGAATATCCTGGCCGGGGGCGAGAGCAGCCGCCTCTACCAGTCGCTGGTGTACAAGGATCAGATCGCCGTGCAATCGGCCGGGTTCGGCAATTTCACCGAGGATCCCAATCTCTTCTGGGCGTACGCCATCATGAATCCGGGACACACGCCCGAGGACGGCGAAAAGGCGCTCGTGGCCGTGCTCGATGGGTTGAAGGACAAGCCGGTGGCCGCGAAGGAATTGCAGAAGGCAAAGAACCAGGAAATTGCCGGATTCATTCTCGGCCGGGACACCGATGAAGAAAAAGCCGTGGCGCTGGCCGCCGCCGCGGTGATCGGAAAGAATCCGGACCTGGCCAACACCGAGCTCGATCGATATCTGAAAGTGACGCCGGCGGAGATCGAGCGAGTTGCGAAGCAGTATTTCGTCCCGCAGCGCGCCACGGTCTTGATCGTCAAGCCGGCCGCGCCCGCTCAATAGCGTGGGCCAAAGGTAAACGCCATCTCAGGAGCATTGATGAAGCGCGCGTTCAAAAGATCGATTCTGCTTGCCGCTGTATTCGCGTTCGCGCTGACAGCGCCCGCACAGGACCAGAAGAACGGCACGGGGGTTGTTCCCCCCGGCGTCAAGCTCCTGCCGCAGATGCCGACGGCCGGCGCGCCAAAGGCGTTTCATTTTCCGTCGGCAGCCACGCGGACGCTGCCGAACGGTCTGCGCGTTTTCGTCATCACCGATCGCAGCGAGCCGGCGGTTGCGGCGCGCCTGGTGATCCTATCGGCGGGCAGCGTGAAGGATCCCAAGGAAATGCCGGGCGTTGCGGAAATGACGGCAAACCTGCTGACGCAGGGCACTGCAAAACGCTCCGCGCGAGACATCGCCGAAGCCATCGACTTTATCGGCGGCTCTCTTGAAGCCTCGGCGGGCAAGGATTCCACCGGCGTCACTCTCAACGTCGTGAAGAAGGATTTGTCGACGGGGCTGGACTTGATGTCCGACGTCGTGCTCCACCCGGCCTTTCAAGCCGAGGAGCTTGGCCGCCAGCGTCAGCAGCTTCTTTCCAATCTCACCGTGCAGTATTCCGATCCCGCCTATCTCGCTTCGGTCGTCTTCGGCCGCGCGGTGTATGGCAGCTCGCCCTACGGCTGGCCGGAAGAAGGCACGCCGGAAACCGTGAAGAAACTCGACTCAGGAGCGCTCGCGAAATTCCATCATGCGAATTACGCGCCCAATCAGTCGCTCCTCGCCTTTGCCGGCGATATCACGCCCGAGGATGCCTTTGCCGCAGCCGAAAAGTACTTCGGCGCGTGGCCGAAGATCGACGTCGCGGCCGACGTTCCTCCCTCACCGGAGGCTTTCACCGGGGTTCATATCTGGCTGATCGACAAACCCGACGCAGTCCAAACACAGATCCGCGCGGGGAAACTGGGCATCCGCCGCGGCGACCCGGATTACATCCCGACCGTCGTCACAAACCGCATCTTCGGCGGCGGCTACAACAGCCGCCTCAATATCGAAGTGCGCGTGAAGAAAGGATTGACCTACGACGCGCGCTCTTCGTTCAGCCCGCACCGTTACGCCGGGTCCTTTGCCGTCTCCACCTACACGCGCACCGAAGCCACCGTCGAAGCAACGAAACTCGTCGTGGACCTGATCACTCAGATGTCCACCGGCGCAGTGACGCAGCAGGAGCTCGATTTCGCGCGCGACTATCTCGCCGGGGTCTATCCCATTCAATCGGAGACCGCCGAGCAAGTGGCGGACCGCGTCTTGACGGCGGCGGCATACGATTTGCCCGCGGACTACAACAGCACCTATCCCGAAAGAATTCGGAGCGTCACGCCTGCACAGGTGCGGGACATGGCACAGCGCTATTTGAGCGCGAAAGATCTCGAGGTTGTTCTTGCCGGAAACGTGGCCACGTTTCGCGATGCGTTGAAGAAGGCGTTTCCGGACGCGAAGTATGAAGAAATCCCGTTTGACCAGGTGGATGTGCTCGCCCCCGACATCCGGCAGTCCAAACAGGCGGCGACGCCGGAATCGCTCGCGCGTGGCGGGGAAATTCTGCTGGCTGCCGCGAAGGCCGCCGGCGGAGACGCCCTCACGTCGGTCACTGCGCTTCAGATGACGGAGAATGGAAAGTTGATCGGACCCGGCGGCGAGGCGCCCACGATGCCGCGAACAATCAAGTGGCTCGTCTCCTATCCCAACCGGGCGCGCGGCGATCTTACCGCGGGCGGCATGACCGTCCTCCAAATCTGCGATGGGAAGTCGGCGTGGTTGCAGATGGGAGACCAGACGCGCGACGCCACGCCTGTGATGGGAGAATTCCAAAGAGCCATTGCGCTGTTCGGCGGAGGCTGGGGCCTCTACCAGCAGGTGCTGGCGGGAAAGCTCGCGGGCCAGGCAATCGGTGAAGAAGAAATCGACGGCAAGAAATTGTCCGGAGTGGCGATTCAGGCGCCGTGGGGCGCCATCAAGCTCTACTTCGATCCCGCCACCCATCTGCTTGCTGCGGCGCGCTATCAATCGGCGGGGCCGCAGGGAGGCTCCGACGAAGAACAGCGATGGAGCGACTACCGCGCCGTCGAGGGCCGCCAGTTTGCGTTCTCAACGGCCGTCTATCGCAACGGCGTAAAGTATCTCGAGTCCGCGATCGGGCAGCTCGAATTGAATCCGAAAGTGGATGACGCGCTTTTCGCGAAGCCCGCGTCTCCGCCCTCCAAGTAACGCGTTCGGGGTTACCTCACCGACAGCAGCACTTTGCCGATGTTCTTCCGTTCATGGATGTACTGGTGCGCCGCGGCGCCCTGCTCGAGCGGAAAGGTCTTCCCGATCACGGGCTTGATCTTCCCCGCGCTGTAGAGTTGAAACAGCTCGTCAAGCTCCATACGCAGGAGCCCGCTGCGCGATTGAATCTTCCCGAGATTCACGCCGATCACCGATACGCTTTGGCCCATGAGTTTGAGCGGATGAAACCGCGGTGTTTGCAGCAGCGCGGTGAGGCCGCGCAGCCAGCTTCGTTTCCCATCCGGGCCGGAGGCAGCCGAGAAACCATATACGACAAGCCGGCCGGCCGGTCCAAGACACTTGTAGCTGCGGCCAAAGGATTTCCCGCCAATCGGGTCCATCACCATCTCAATGCCTTCCGGCGCGAACTTGCGGACGATCTGCACAAAATCACTCTTTTCGTAATCAATCGCATGGTCGACGCCGATCTTGCGCAGGTATTCTTGCTTCGCGGGCCCCGCCGTCCCGAAGATTACCAGGCCCTTCGCCCGCGCGAGCTGCACCGCGGCGATGCCCACGCCTCCGGCCGCGCCGTGGATCAGGATCCGGTCGCCCGGCCGCAAGTTGCCCATCGTGAACATCGAGTGATACGCCGTCAGATAGTTCACGGGAATCGCGGCGCCGTCCGCGAATGTCATGCCTGCCGGCAGCCGATAGACCTGCGCGGCCGGCACGGCGGCCCACTCCGCGTAGGCATTGAACTGCGTAAGGGCCATCACAGCGTCCCCCGGCTTGAGAGGCTCCCCCTCGCCGGGTCTCGCGCCTTCAACCGTCCTTTCGACGACGCCCGCGATCTCCAGGCCGGGGATGAAAGGCGGCTTGGGCACCCCGGGGTAAATTCCCATCCGTTGGAGCAGGTCCGCGAAGTTGACGCCGACGGCCTTCACGCGAATGAGCACCTCGCCCGCCTTGGCCTGCGCGTCGGCCACCTGTTGCAACTCCAAAACTTCGGGCGGCCCATACCGCCGAACGACCAGCGCCCGCATCTAAACCTCCTCCGGCGTTTCACCGGAGCGGAAACACGGCTCCGGCTTTTTATTAGGATTCGACTGCATCCTATCTTAAACTGTTGAACCTTGCGCAATGATGAAACTCGAAACGAAATTTAGAGCACTCTTGGCTGGCGCGGCCCTGCTCGGTGGGACGTGGGCCTGCTTCGCCGCTAACGGTCCCGCTCCGGCCCCGGCGCCGCCCGTGCTGGCGGCGATGCAGGCTGAGCTAGACCGCTCGATGGCGGCTCTTTCCACGGCCGATCCGGCGGCCTATTTCATCAGCTACACGGTCTCCGACAGGCAATATTCCGAGGTTTCCGGTTCGAACGGCGCGCTTCTCTCCAGCGCCGATAACCGCGCGCGCTGGCTCGAGGTGCAGTCGCGTGTGGGAACCTATCAGCTCGACGACACGCACAAACTTGGCGATCGCCCCCCGAGCTGGACCAGTCCCGGCACGTCCGTGGCGATCGACGACGACATTCCCGTCCTCCGCCGCGAAATCTGGCGCGAGACCGATCGCCAGTATCGCGCGGCCTCCGGGGCCCTGATCAAGGTCAAGACCAGCCAGCAGGTGCAGGTGCAGACGGCCGAAGGTGCCGCGCCGGATTTCTCGCGCGAGGAACCGCACGTTTCAATGGGGCCGCGCGTTGAAATCCACGTGGACCGGAAGCCCTGGGAGGAACGCGTGCGGAGATATACGGCCGCGTTCAGCAAGTCCCCCACGGTGCTGAATTCGATCGCCACGTTCACCGCGCTGGCGATGAATCAGTATCAGGTCAATACGGAAGGCACCAAGCTCGCGTTCGGTCAGGTGCACTACCGCCTCGAGCTTTTCGTCCAGACCAAGGCGCCGGACGGAATGGACATCGATCGATACACCAACTTCGACTGGCTTGATCCAAAGGACGCGCCGGACGACAAGACCGTGCTCGAGAGCGTTCAGAAGCTGATTCAGGAGGCGGAAGCGCTCGATAAAGCGCCGCTCGTCGAACCCTATGCCGGGCCGGCCCTGCTCACCGGGCGCGCCGCCGCCGTCTTCTTTCACGAGGTTTTCGGCCATCGCGCCGAGGGCTTCCGCCAGAAAGATATCAGCGAGGGCCAGACGTTCACGAGCAAGGTCGGCGAACGCATCCTCCCGGATTTCATCTCCATCAAGGACGATCCCACCGAGGCGAGTTTCGGCGGCCAGATGCTGCTCGGATACTATCCGTTCGATGACGAAGGCGTGCCCTCCGTGAACGTCCCGCTGGTGGATCACGGCGTGTTGAAAACGTTCCTCATGTCGCGCTCGCCGCTGGTGAATATTCCCCACTCCAACGGCCACGGACGCCGTCAGCTGGGCTACGTTCCCGTCGCGCGGCAGGGCAATCTGATTGTCTCGAGTTCCCAGACCATGACGAACGATCAGCTCCGACAAAAGATGATCGGCCTCCTCAAGCAGCAGAATCTCCCCTACGGCTTGATGATCGACGACATCGAAGGCGGCTTCACGTTCACGGGCCGCGGCCAGCCGCAGGCGTTTCAGGTGACTCCGCTCGTCGTGTACAAGGTCTTCGCCGATGGCCGCCCGGACCAGATCGTTCGCGGCGTGAACATCGTCGGCACGCCCCTTGTGTCGCTGACGAAGATCGTGGCGACGGGAGACAAGCAGGAAATCTTCAACGGCTACTGCGGCGCGGAATCCGGTTCCGTGCCCGTCTCGGCGGTTGCGCCCGCGATTCTGATCTCGGAAATGGAATTCGCGAAGAAAGAGACCTCCACCGACCGTCCACCGATCCTGCCGCCGCCGGCGCACGATCCGGAAGTGAAGGGACAACAGCCTTGAAGACATTTGCCACCCTTGCGCTTCTGGCTGCGTTCACGGTCCCTGTGGCTGCCGCGCAGGCGCCGGTGCCCCCTGGCGACACCGATCAAACTCTCCGCGCGATGCACGATGAGATGGAGCGCGCTCGCACGCGCCTCTCGCTCACGGGAGTCGGCAAACCGTTCTACATCGAATACCGGCTGCTCGACCTCGATCTTCGAAGCGTGACGGCGTCGTTCGGCTCGCTTGTCTCGAGTTCTGTTTCGCGCACGCGCTTCATGAGTGTCAATGTCCGCGTGGGCGACTACCACCTCGACAGCTCGAATTTCATCAGCGAGGACGGGTTCCAGGGTTTCCTCGGCTCCACCGGCGAAGTGGGAATCGACCGCGACTACAATTCGCTCCGGCAGGACCTGTGGCTCGCCACCGATCAGGCCTACAAGGCCGCCGTCACGCAGATGTCGCTCAAGCAGGCCTTTCTCCGCAGCCTGACGAAGCCTCCCGAAATCGACGATTTCTCGCAGGCCCAGCCGCTCGTTAAAGTGGATCCGCGGATCGACCCCGATTGGACGTCGCGCAACTGGGATGAGGAAGCGCGCACCGCCTCCGCCGCCCTCAAGAATTTTCCGCAGCTCTACGGAACGCGCGTCAATTACTACCTGGTGTACGCCACGTCGTACCGGATGACGAGCGAGGGCACCACGATCCGCCAAACGCGCCACCTGGCGGGCGTGGAAGCAGCCCTCGATACGGAAGCTGACGACGGCATGGAGCTCCACAATTTCTACGCGACCTATGCGCCGCTGCCTGCCGGCCTACCGGACGCCGCTGCCGTCGCGAAGGCTCTTACGAAAGCCGGCGACGACCTGATGGCGCTCCGCGCCAGCCCGCTTGTGCCCGATTACACGGGTCCGGTGCTCTTCGAGGCTCCGGCCGCCGCCTCAACCCTCGCGCAGGTGCTCGAGCCTTCGCTTTCTGGCGCCCGCCCGCCGCTTTCGATGACGCAGGATTTTGACGCGTTCATCGAGCGTTTCGGGGGGCGCAGCGAATGGACGGGCCGCGTCGGGACGCGCGTGCTCCCGGCGAGCGTCTCCGTCACGGACGATCCAACGCTTCAGGAGTATCAAGGCCAGCCGCTGCTTGGCGGTTATGACCTGGACGATGAAGGCGTGAAAGCCGGGCGAGTCTCGATCGTCGAAAACGGAATCCTCAAGGACCTTCTGATGTCGCGCCGCCCGGGTCCGGATTTTTCGTATTCGAATGGCCACGCGCGCTCGGCCCTGCTCTCCGATCCGCACCCTCTGAGCACCAACCTGTTCTTCCAGTCCACGGACGCGCTCAAGCCGGCCGATTTGCGGAAAAAGTTTCTGGACGCGTGTCGCGCCGACGGCCACGAATGGTGCCTCGAGGTGAAGCGCATGGATGACCCGGCGCTTTCCTCGGTTCGCCAGGAAGATTTTTCAGACTTCATCGGTGAGCTGGGGGGAGACATCGCCAGCGGCGCCCGCAAGCCGCTGTTCGTTTACCGCGTGTACGTGGACGACGGCCGCGAAGAGCCCGCGCGGGGAGGGGTGCTCGAAGGGCTTACGCTGCGATCCATGCGCAATATTCTCGCGATCGGCGACGACTCGGTGGTTTACACCTATATGCAGAATCCCGCCGAAGGTCTGGCGGGCACCGCCCTTGGCGCGTTTGGCTCGGTCCAGGGCGGAATCCCGAGCACGGTCATTGCTCCCTCGCTCGTTCTCGACGACGTGGAAGTGCGCGGCTTCCACGGCGAACCCCGCCGCCTCCCGCTCGTTCAAGCCCCGCCACTGAAGTAGCCTGGCTTCTGCCCTGCTCAACGCTTGGGATTCACCACAATGAAGGTGATTTCCGGGCGGCAGAGAAACCTCACCGGCAGCAACGACATGCCGAGCCCCCGGCTCACGTACATCCGAGAACCCTGTTCCTCGTACCACCCCTCGATGAACCGGCCGCAACCCTTGGGCAGCCAGACCGGCCTCAAGAAAGGCAGCCGCACCTGGCCGCCATGCGTGTGGCCCGTCAGGCACAGATCGGTGCGGCCGGCCATCAATCCGAAATACGCCGGCGAATGGAAGGCCGCGATCTTGTACGCGTCGGAGGGAACTCCCGCGAGCGCGGCATCGGGCTTGGCGGCTCCGCTGTAAGGATCATCCAGACCGATCAGCCAGACGTCCGGCCGTATTTCCTGATTCGCGTTCAGAAGTAGATGCACGCCGGCTTGCTGATAGAAGGCGCGCTCCCGGCGCAACGGCCTCTCGTTTTCCCAATTGCCGCGAACGAACCACACGCCCAGCGGGGCGTGAAGCTGCTCGTAAACTTCCCTGCACATCTCGTAGTCGGCGCGGCGATTCCCGAGCGAATCGCCCGTGATGACGATAATGTCGGGCTTCTCGGCGGCAAGGACGTCCAGCAGACGGAGCTCCCGCCGGCCCAGGCCATGCGTGTGCAGGTCGCTCAGATGCGCGATCTTTAAGGGCGCGGCCACCGCTCCTTGCACTTCATAGTGCGTCACCTGGATCCTGTAGGGCTCGATCAGGAAACCATCCGCCGCAGCGGCGCCCACCGCCACGAGCAGCACCACCAGCAGCACCGCCTTCAACTTCTTGCGTTGCGCCGCGGCATTCCTCGTGGTCGACATGCTTGGCGTGTTGTCAGAAAACGGGCTCATCGCAGCGGATCGGGACCTCGCATCCCGCAAAATCACTATACAGTTTCGTGCAACGGGCACAAAAGAGGATTCAGCGAAAGACGAATGGACGCCGCATTTACAGGGCTCGGTTTTCGCGTCCGGCGCTTTGCCTGCTGCGGCGCCAGCGTATAATCGCCGGAATGGCGCCCGGAGCACTGGAACACGCGGCTCGCGAAAAACGGCTGGCGGCACTCGGTTCCGTCGGTTCGGCCGTGGTGCTCGTGTCGCTGAAGGTGTTTCTCGCGGTGATCACTGGCAGCCTTGGCATTTTGTCCGAGGCCCTGCATTCGAGCCTCGACCTCGTGGCAGCCGTCATCACGTATCTCTCCATTCGCGTTGCGGACAAACCCGCGGACGCAGACCACCTCTATGGCCATGGAAAAGTGGAGAGTTTCTCGGCGTTCGTCGAGACGGGCCTGCTCCTCCTCACCGCTCTCTACATCATCTGGGAGGCTTTTCAGCGTCTGCTCTTCCAGACTGCGCCGATGCATCCCAGCCTTGCGGCCATCGTGATTCTCGCGCTCACGATGGGAATTGATTTCGTCCGGTCGCGCGCGCTGAGTCGCGTGGCGAAAAAGTATCCGAGCGAAGCGCTGGAGGCGGACGCCCTGCATTTTTCCACCGACGTCTGGAGCACGTTCGTCGTCGTCCTCGGGATTACGGGCGCGTGGCTGGGGATCAAATTGGGAATGCCCTGGCTCGGGAAGCTTGATCCGGTGGCCGCTCTCGGCGTGGCGGGCGTCATCATCTGGATCGGCTCGCGCCTGGGAAAGCGCACAGTGGACGCGCTGCTGGACGTGGCTCCGCTCGGTTTGCGCGAGCGGATCGCGAGGACCGTGGATGAAACCGAGGGCGTGCTCCAGACCGAACGCGTGCGCGTGCGGCGCGCGGGCCAGCGCTATTTCGTCGACGTGACCATCAGCGTCCCGCGCACGGCGAGCCTTGAGCAGGCGCATGCGGCAAGCGACGCCGTCGAGCGAAACATCGACCGAATCGTCCCCGCCGATGTCGTGGTCCACGTGGAGCCCCGCGCGCGCACCGATGAGCACCTCTTCGAGACCATTCGCGCGATCGCCCAGCGCCGCGGCCTCGCGGTCCACGAACTATCCGCACACCAGCTCGACGGGCGCCTCTTCGTCGAACTGCATCTCGAGGTGGACGAAGAATCAAGCCTCCGCCAGGCGCACCTCCGCGCGACGGAGCTCGAGGAAGATATCCGCGCCGCCACCAGCCCTCGGGCGCTTGTCAACATTCACATCGAGCCTCTCGGCGCGCGGATTCCCGGCGCGGAGGAAATGAAGGAACTCGCCGTCGCGGTCGAGGATTTCTTGAACTTGCTCCCATCCGAATACAAGGAACTGGTCGATTGCCACGAGGTCCTGGTCCGCAGCGTCGAGCACAAGATTCTCGTCTCCTGCCACTGCGCCATGGACGGGAACTTGCCGATCACCGCTGTTCATGACATCACCGCCGCTCTCGAACTCCGCGTCAAAGCGCACTTCCCTCAGATTTTCCGGCTGACGATTCACCCCGAGCCGGTCGAAGAGAGCTGACGCCCGCTGCGGAAGACTTGCGCCCCCAGAGCGAGCACGACGGGAAAGCATTCCAGCACGTAGCGCGGCTCCGGCGTTTCAATGAAACTTGCGAAGAACGCCGTGCGCACAATCACGAAGACGATCAAGATCGCCAGCTCCGGCCGGCGTCGCGCCATCCACGCTCCCGCCAGCGCCAGAGCGATGTAAGCGCCGTTCACGAGAACCATGCCGAGCGTCACGAGGAAATCCTGGCGATCTTCCTGCCACTTGTCTCGAAGGGGAAACAGGTGCCCGGTGTAAGGCAGCAGCTCCACGCGCGGCGTGAACCACATGGCGAGCGACCGGAGCGCCGGAATTTTCAAGTAGGTTCGCAGCGGGCGCCGCGAAGTGCGCTCCCGCGCGATTTCGCCAAACGCTTCGTCCTGCTCCTGTGAAAGCGTCAGCGTGTCGTTGTACGGCTCGAGCAGATTCGCCACGCGCGCTCGCTCGTCCGGAGAGTCAAACGCCCGCGCAGGAAGACTGTCGATGGGTATCTCCTCGTAGTTGACTTTCCAATTCGCGAGGTACACGTCGCCGAACCGCCAGAGCCACGTCCTCGTCCAGGCGTCGAATCCGAGCGGGGTGTACTCCCCAGGCGTCTGGAGATAGCGCGGCGCGAGGAGTTGCACCTCGTGCAGCGTGTGCCAGTTCCGCGCGGCCCACGGCACGAGCGGCAGGATCAGCCCGACTCCCATCAACGCGCCTGCCCGCACGAGCTTCAACCAGTCGGCCGGGTGCCACCATCTCGCCAGTAAGACCAGCCCGACTGCGAGCAGCAGCAGGGGCGTCTCGGGACGAACCAGCGCTCCGAATCCGGCTATTACGCCCGCAAGAAACCACGGACTAATGGCACGAGCAGCAAGCGCGGAGGCGCTCGTTACACCCGAAATCTCGCCGCGTTCCGCCTCCAGCAAGAGCACGATCGCGAGCGTCGTCAGAAACGCCACGAGCGTCTCCGTCAGCACCACGGCCGTGTAGTTCGCCGTGAACGGGCAGAGCGCCGCGAGCCATAGCCCGGCGATTGCCGCCCGGCGCCGTGATGCCTCCGGAGCCAGCCGCGCCGCGATCAGCGCGATCAGAAAGCAGGTGCCCAGCTCCACCACCGCCTGCGCCAGCATCACCGCCCGCGATGAATTCCCCGCCAGGCTGAAGACGGCCGCCAGAAACGCGGGATAGCCCGGCGTGCGCGTATCCAGCGGAATGAGCTGGCCGTTGACTACTCCGCCATAGACGCCCTTCTTGAGCCAATTCCAGGCCAGCTCGATGTAAAATGGCGCGTCGCCGGAGTCCGTCGCAGGAAATCTCAACACGAAAAACAGGCGCAGCGCGAGCCCGCTCGATGCAGCAAGAATTGCGTTGGCGCGCATCATAGTTTTAGCGGTCATTGACAGCTTCCCAAGGGACGGCTAGCTTGGAATGTCCTGATGTCTGAAGGCAAGCCAATTTTCTACGACGAGCAGCGCCGCCGCTGGCGCCGCACGAGGCTGGTCCTCGAAATCACGGGCGGTGTGTTCACCGTCGTTCTCCTCGTCTTCCTGCTCAACGTGGGCCGCAACCCTGCCTTGCCCGATATCTTGCGGCCCGATACGCACGTCGGCCCCCACGCGGTTCGCGCGAAGCAGAAGGCAAAGCCCGCGCGCGGCCGCAAGCGGAAGGTGGCGGCGCTCGGCAAGGTGCCGGAAAATTACGAGCCGGTGCGCGCTGCGTTTTACGTGAGCGACGACTACACGAGCCTCGCTTCGCTCCAGTTGCACTACCACGATCTGGACCTTCTGATCCCGGAAGCGCTGCACGCCGTATCGCTCGACGGGAAACTCGACGCGGACCCCGATCCGAAGCTTTCCGTGTTTCTGCAATCCCTCCAGGCCAAGAACGTCGAATTGCCGGTTATGTCGATGGTCAACAACTACGACGGCCAGAAGGGTTGGTGCCCGCCGGAAATGCTCCGGATGCTCGCCAATCCCGCCGCGCGCCAGCATCTGGCTACGCAGCTCGAGGAGTTCGCCGACGCGGAACATCAACCGGGCGTCGTTGTCGATTTCGAGTTGCTGCCGCAATCCAGCCAGCAGGATTTTCAGCGTTTCATCCACGATCTTGCCACGGCGCTGCACGCGAAGAACCTGAAGCTGATGATTGCGCTTCCCGCGGCGGACTGGAGCTACGACTACAAGTATTTTGCCTCTCAGGCCGACGCGATCATTCTCATGAACTACGACTTCCACTGGCCGTCCTCGGCGGCCGGTCCGATCGCGCCGCAGGACTGGTTTGTCCGCAACATCGAGAACATGATCAAGCTGGTGCCGCCGGAGAAGCTGATCATGGGCGTCGCCAACTACGGCTACGACTGGCCCGCGAAGTCGAAGCGCGTGCCGCACCCGGTCGCACAGGCCGTCACGTTCCAGCAGGGCGTCATCACCGCCGTGGAATCGGAATCGGACATTGTCTTCGACTCCGATACGCTGAACCCCCATTACTCCTACGAGGACGAACACAATCAGGTGCACAACGTCTGGATGCTCGACGGTGTGACGGCCTACAACGAACTCCGCGCCGCTGAACGCGCCGGTGTTCGGGGCACGGCTCTCTGGCGGCTCGGCACGGAGGACCCCTCGATCTGGTCCATCTGGGATGCCACGCATGCGGACGACGCGACGCGCAGCAAAATCGAGGATGTTCCGCCCGGCTACGATCTGGTCCTCGAAGGTGACGGCGACATCTGGCGCATCACCGCGACTCCGCAGAACGGGCGCCGCACATTCGAGTACGACGCCGATTCGGATTCCTTCGACGACGAGAGCTTCCAGAGTTATCCGATGTCGTGGCGCATCCAGCAGATGGGCGCAGCGCCGCACAAGGTGGCCTTGACGTTCGACGACGGCCCCGATCCCCAATGGACTCCGAAGATTCTGGATGTTCTGAACCAAAAGAAAGCGCCGGCGGCGTTTTTCGTGATCGGCGAGTCGGCGAATCAAAACGCGGAAATCGTGAAGCGCGAATACGCGCTGGGCAACGAAATCGGCAATCACACGTTCACGCACCCTGAATTCGAGGCGATTTCAAAGCCGCAGCTTCAGGTGGAAATGAACCTCACGGAGTTGCTCCTCGAGAGCAGCCTCGGCGTGAAGACCACGCTTTTCCGCCCGCCCTACGGCATCGATCACCAGCCGGAAACGGCGAGCGAAATCCAGATGCTTCCCGTGCCGCAAGCGATGGGCTACGTCATCATCGGCGCGCGGATCGATCCGCACGATTGGGGCGAACCCAACGGCAAGCCGCCCGCTCCGGTGGAGACGATCGTCCAACGCGTCCTCGCTGATACCGAGGCGAACAAGGGCAATATCATCCTGATGCACGATGGCGGCGGCGATCGCAGCCACACCGTCGCGGCTCTGCCGCAGATCATCGACGGTCTTCGCGCGAAGGGCTACGAGTTCGTTTCCGTCTCGAATCTGCTCGGCCAGGAGCGCGCTCAGGTGATGCCTTCGCTGAGCTACCGCGAATGGCTGATGGTCCGCGTGGACGCCTTCATCTTCGACGTATTCCGCTGGCTGCGCGCGGGCATCGCGTTCATTTTCGTCGCCGGCATTCTGCTGGTCGGCGGACGCGCGCTCATCGTCGGATTGCTGGCTCTTGTCGAAAAGCTTCGGCCCGCGCCGCAGGATCATCCCGATTACAAGCCCGAAGTCACCGTGATGATTCCCGCGTACAACGAGGAGTCGGTCATCGTCGCTACGGTTCGCGCAGCGCTTGCTTCCGATTATCCCAAGCTCGAAATCCTCGTCATCGACGACGGCTCATCCGATCGGACCGCCGAGCTCGTTCGCACCAACTTCGGCCGCGACCGCCGCGTGCGGCTGCTCCTGCAAAGCAATCACGGCAAGCCCTCCGCGTTGAATCACGGCCTCAGCGAAGCCATCGGCGAGATCATCATCTCGATCGACGCCGATACGATCATCGACTCCCAAGCGATCCGGCGCCTCGTCCGGCATTTTGCCGATCCGAAGGTTGGAGCCGTCGCCGGCAACGTGAAAGTGATGAACCGCAATCGCTGGATCACGCGCTGGCAGGCGCTCGAGTACATTACGAGCCAGAACCTCGAAAAGCGTGCCTTCGATCTGCTGAATTGCATTCCTGTGGTTCCCGGTGCCGTGGGCGCGTGGCGCACGGACCTGCTTCGCAACAGCGGAGGATTTTCGGGCGACACGGTGGCCGAGGACACCGACCTGACGCTCACGATCAGGCGCAGCGGCTGGAAGATTCTCTACGACGAAGACGCCATCGGCCGCACCGAAGTCCCTGAGACCGTCAACGCCCTCGTCCGCCAGCGATTTCGCTGGACGTTCGGCACGCTGCAGGCAGTCTGGAAGCATCGCGACACCGCCGGCAATCCGCGCTACGGCACGCTCGGCTGGATCGCCATTCCGAACATTTTCCTGTTCCAGATTATTCTTCCGCTGGTTTCGCCGGTCATCGACCTGCTGTTTTTGCTATCGCTGGCCCTGTGGGGTCTCGCGCAGCTCCAGATCGCGCGGCTGCCTCAGCTCTGGACTTCGCAGGACGTGGAGCGGTCGCTGATTTTCTTCGCCCTCTTCATGCTGATCGACCTCTTCACGTGCGTCGTCGCCTTCGCCCTCGAAAAGAGCGAAGACTGGACGCTCCTCGCGCCGCTCATCCTCCAGCGCTTTTACTACCGCCAGATGATGTACGTCGTGCTCTTCAGCGCGCTGAGAGAAGCTGTGCGAGGCAGGCCCGTCGGCTGGCGCGGCGTCGAGCCGCACGCCCCCTCGGCGCCGCAGGTGCCGCCCACACCAGTCGCCCAAGCCTGACGCCCTTTGACCAGCCTTCCGTGGCGGTCTCGCCGGGGAAGTTGATCCTCGGAATTCTTTGCGGAATCTGGCCCCTCTCTGCTAGCATCGGCTTGTAAGAGGGCTGCATCCCGAGGACTCGGGAGCGGCACCGGAGGCAAAAATGAGCGTTGCACCCCGTGCGGACAACGGGAAAGTTACCGTGCCCGACATCCTCTCCCGAAAGTCTCTTTCTCCTTCTGGCTTTGCTGAATCCAAGCAGAAAATTACGTGCCTGACGGCGTACGACTATCCCACGGCCCGTTTGCTCGACGAGGCTGGCGTGGACATTCTGCTGGTCGGCGATTCGCTCGGCATGGCCGTGCTCGGCTACGACAGCACTCTCGCCGTCACGCTCGACGACATGCTGCACCACCTGCGGGCCGTCCGCCGCGCGACGAAGCGCGCTCTCCTCGTTGCCGACATGCCCTACGGCAGCTTTCACGTCTCGCTCGATGAATCCGTCCGCAATGCCCTGCGCCTCGTCAAAGAGGGGGGCGCCGAGGCCGTGAAAGTCGAAGGCGGCGAAAAGCGCCTCGAATTGATTCACCGGCTCGTCGAAGCTGAAATCCCCGTAATGGGCCACGTCGGTCTCACGCCGCAATCCGTGAACGCTCTCGGCGGGTTTCACGTGCAGGGAAAGACGGCGGACGCCGCCCGGCAAGTAGAACGGGACGCGAGCGCCGTCGAAGCGGCGGGCGCATTTTCCGTCGTGCTCGAATCGATGCCCCGCGAGTTGGCCGCGCGCATCACCGAAAAACTCCGCATCCCCACGATCGGCATCGGCGCCGGCCCGGATTGCGATGGACAAGTACTCGTGTTCCACGACCTCGTCGGGTTCGCGACCGAGCACAAGCCCAAGTTCGTGCGCCAGTATGCGAATCTCTCGGCGGAGATTTCGCGCGCCGTATCCGAATACTGCGCGGATGTGCGCAGCGGGCGTTTCCCGTCGGACGCGGAGTCCTACCACTCGGCCACCGAGCTGCGCGAGCATCTGGCCGCTCACCGCCGCTCCTGAAAAACAGGTAGAATCCCTCACCCGGATCTGATCCGGAAAGGGGGGGAGGCCGCAAATGGACATCCAAGATTTCCGCACTCTCTACGAGTACAACTCCTGGGCGAATCACCGCACCCTCGACTCCTGCGCCTCGCTCACGCCGGAACAGTTCACGCGCGACCTCAGCTCGAGCTTCGGCTCCGTGCGCGACACGCTCGTGCACATCATGGGCGCGGAATGGATCTGGCTCGAGCGTTGGCACGGACGCGTGCCGGCGGGTCTTCCTGCCGCAAGAGATTTTCCCGATATCGAATCCGTCCGTCGCCGCTGGGCCGAAGTCGAGCGCGACCTCACCGACTTCATCGCGTCGCTCACGCCGGAAGACTTGCAACGCACTATCCAGTTCAAGACGCTCGCCGGCGTGCCGATCTCGCAGGCGCTCTGGCCCTGCCTGCAGCATCTCGCGAACCACAGCACGTACCACCGGGGCCAGATCGCGACGCTCCTGCGCCAGTTGGGTGCGAAACCGGTCTCGACGGACCTCATCGGCTTTTATCGCGAGCAGTCCGCGAAGGCCTCCGCGTAGAGATCCCCTTCCACCGGCGCATGGAAATCATTCATACGGTTGCGTGGATGAAGCAGGTGGCGGAGGAGGCGCGCCGCAGCGATCGCATCCTCGGCCTGGTGCCCACGATGGGCGCGCTCCATGAAGGGCATCTCTCGCTCGTCCGCGAGGCGCAGAAGCAGTGCTCGCCCGTGGTTGTTTCGATTTTCGTGAACCCGAAGCAGTTCGGCCCCTCTGAGGATTTTCAGAAATATCCCCGGGCGTTCGAGGCCGACCGCGCCGCTCTCGAAAATCTCCGCGTGGACTATGTGTTCGCGCCGCCGCCCGACGAAATCTATCCGCCCGGATTCCGCACGGCGGTCACGGTCGACGGCCTGGGCGACACGCTGGAAGGGCGCTCGCGGCCGGGCCATTTCCGCGGCGTCACCACGGTCGTGCTGAAGCTCCTGGAAATCGTCCAGCCTCGCTTCGCCTTTTTCGGCCGCAAGGACGCGCAGCAGGTCCGCATCATTCAGCAGATGTCCGCCGACCTTAACCTCGACGCAACGATCGTTGTTTGCCCGATCGTGCGCGAGCCGGACGGCCTCGCGATGTCCTCGCGCAACGCCTACTTGAAGGAAGGCGACCGTCGCGCGGCTGGCGTGCTCTATCGCTCGCTCGAAGCCGTCCGCCGCGAAGTCTCCACCGGCGAGCGCAACGCCACGCGCTTGCTTGCATCTTTGCGCCGCGTGCTCGACGCCGAGCCGGCCGTGTCGCGCGACTACGCGGAGATTGTGGACGCGGACACGCTCGAGCCGGTCATGGCGCTGCGAAAAGCCTGCTACGTCCTCCTTGCGGCTCGCGTCGGCAATACACGTTTAATCGACAATGCCCTCATCGAACAGGCCGGCGATTCCTTCACCGTGACGCTCTAGCGAAGCCGCCTCCGGACGTTGACACCACGACGTGGCTGCCATACTCTCGCCCCCAAGCGGCGCTGAGCGATTCGTTCCTCGGAGGACTCCATGGCGGCACGCAGCAAAATCGCATTGCCCTTCGTCCTCGTGCTCGCCGGCTTGGTCGGAATTTTCGAACTGATCGAGAGGCCCGCGGCGCACGCGTTGCGCGCGGTCGATATCGTGCAGCTCGTCGCCTCCGGGATGTGTTTGGGTGTTGCCCCGGTGTGGTTGATCGGTGGGCGTCGCGGCAAACCGGTCGAGTGAGCGCGGCACGGGGCTGCGTGGTCCGCGGAAAATTCTTCAGCTTCCTCGAATCGCGGCGAGCACTTCCGCGGCGTGGCCCTTCGGCGTCACCTTTTCCCAGACCTTCTTGATCTTACCGTCCGGGCCGATCCAGAAGGTCGATCGCACGATTCCGAGGAAAGATTTCCCGAAGAAGGTCTTCATCCGCCGCGCACCGTAAGCTTCGATCACGTCGAACTTCGTATCCGCGAGCAGCGGGAAACTGATTTTGTATCGGGCTTTGAACTTCGCCTGTGCTTCCACGGAGTCTCCGCTACAGCCCACCACGTCCGTCTTGCTCGAGCGAAACTGCTCGAGCGCGCTGCTGAATTCGACCGCCTCGTGCGTGCATCCGGTCGTGTTGGCCTTGGGGTAAAAGTACAGGACGAGGTTTCGGCCGCGGTAGTCCGCAAGCGATACGGTGCGGCCATCGTCGGCCGTCGAGCGAAAATCGGGAGCCTTGTCGCCTTCTTTGACCACGTTTGCTCCTCCGCTGCCCGCTCGAACTATTCGGCCAGCACGCGTTTCACGATTTCGTTCACGAGTTGCGGATTGGCCTGCCCGCGCGTCTCGCGCATCACCTGTCCGACAAAAAACTTGAACACGCCTTCGTTGCCCGAGCGGTATTTGGCGACGTTGTCGGGGCTCTTCGCAACCACCGCTCGCGCGATCTTTTCGATCGCGCTCGTGTCCGTGATCTGCGCCAGCCCTTCGGCAGCGATGATCTCCGCGGCGCGCTTTCCGGTCTCGAACATCGTCGCGAACACTTTCTTTCCGCTCGCGGCGGTGATCTCGCCCTTCTCGATTTTTCCGAGCAGTTCGGCGAGCGCCGCCGGCGCAACCGGACACTCCGCAATCTCTTTCCCGGCGTCGTTGAGCCGCCGCAGCAGCTCGACCGATATCCAGTTGGCCGCTGCCTTCGCCGGGGCCCCTGCCTTCACGGCGGCTTCGAAGTAGTCCGCCAGCGCCCGCGTGGCCGTCAGGACGCCCGCATCGTAGGACGTGATACCGTAGTCGCGCAGAAAACGCGCCACCTTCGCATCCGGCAGTTCCGGCATCGAGAGGCGCACTTCCTCGATGGCCGCCGCGGAAATGGAAACGGGCAGCAGGTCGGGATCGGGGAAATACCGGTAGTCGTGCGCGAATTCCTTCGAACGCATCGGCTCGGTGCGCCCCGCGGCGACGTTCCACAGCCGCGTCTCCTGCACAATCTTTCCGCCCGATTCGAGGATTCCGATCTGCCGCTCGATTTCGTACTCGAGCGCGTGCGAAAGGTAGCGGAATGAGTTCAGATTCTTCACTTCCGCCTTCGTGCCGAATTTCGGAGCGCCGCGCAGCCGCACGCTCACGTTCGCATCGCACCGCAGCGAGCCTTCCTCCATGTTGCAGTCGCTCACTTCCGTGTATTCCAGGATCTGCTTGAGCGTGTTCAGGTACGCGTAGGCCTCGGCGGGGGTCCGCAGGTCCGGCTCCGATACGATCTCGATCAGCGGCACTCCGCAGCGGTTGAAATCGATGTGGCTCCATTGCTCGGCATCCGGAAATCCCTCGTGCAGGCTTTTCCCCGCGTCGTCTTCCATGTGCAGGCGCGTGATGCCGATGCGTTTCTTTTCTCCCTCGACTTCGATTTCGATCGATCCCTCAATCGCAAGCGGCAGCTCATACATCGAAATTTGGTAGCCCTTCGGCAGGTCGGGGTAGAAGTAGTTCTTGCGGGCGAAGCGCGACCGTTCCTGAATCTTGCATCCGATCGCCATCGACGCGCGCAGGGCCAGCTCCAGCGCCCTGCGATTCAGCACCGGCAGCGCCCCCGGCAGGCCCAGGCACACGGGACACGTGTTCGAATTCGGCGCTCCGCCGAACTTCGTCGAGCACCCGCAGAACGCTTTCGTCAGCGTCTGAAGCTGCGCGTGCACCTCCAACCCGATCACGGCCTCGTAGCGCGCCAGCGCTTCCGGTGGCGCCGGCGCTTCTTGTGCGGTTCGGCTCATGGCAAGAGCGGAATTATAGCATCCACTCCCGCGCGCACGCTCCGCCGCGCTTTCACATTCCGAGTCCGGCTAGCGAGCCGATGGATTGCGCCCTGCCGGAAAGCCGAACTTGATTCCCGAGACAAAGTTCAGATGCAGCGCCGGGTAGCCGAGCGATTCCTCGTACTTCTGGTTGAGGAAATTGTTCAGCCGCCCGAAGATCTCGAATCCGCGCGGCAGTCTGTAGGCGAAGCCGGCGTTCGCGTCCACGTAGCCCTTGTTTCGAAACAAGCATTGCATGCCGAGCGTGCACGCAAAACTGCCGAGGTTGGGCTCGAGATCGAGGACCGCGCCACGAATCGAGGCATTGGAATTAAGCATCCAGCGGCCGTGCGTCCAGGTGACATCGTAGCCGGCCGAGCTGCGCGGCCGGTGGATCAATGGCTGGCCAACCACGAAGGGCGGCTGCACGCCCGTCGTTCCGTCCAGAGCCAGGATCGCCGTGTTGAGCCACGTGTATTCCCCCATGATCTCCAGCGAACGAATTGGGCGAAGCCGCAGGCTGCTTTCAATCCCGTAGGCGCGCGACTTCGCCAGATTCGCCGATGAAAACGTGCTCAGGTCCGTAAACGATCCGCCCAGCGTGACGATCTGATCTTTGAAGCGATTGTAAAAATAGGTCACGTCGATTACGGCCTTGTCCTCCAAAAAGCGCTGTTCGACGCCCCCATCGACGCTGATGCTCTTTTCCGGCTTCAGTTGCGGATTGTCCGTAAATCCAAGCTCGAATCCGTCCGGCGGGCGAATCCCCGTTCCGAAGCTCCCGTGGATTCGCGTGATGCCCATCAGGCCGCTGCTCGCTTGCCGCGCGAGGTAGGCTACCGATATGCGCGGGTCCACCTGTGTCACCGAGGTCGCTGGTATAAACGGTCGTGATCCGAAGCCGTCCGGCGGCAGGCTCCCGGTCCGAATGTTGTCGGCGCGCACGCCGGTCGTGAGAAACCAGCGGTCCCCGGCATTCCAGCGATTTTCGGCGAAGAAGGCGAAGTTATCGCGCGGCAGATCGAACGGGACGCCGGCCGGATCGGCCACGTAGGTGTTCTTGAACTGCTCGCGGTCGTACTCGAACCCGGCGACGAACACATCCTTGGCCGTCAGCGCGATTTCGCTCCGTGTGTTTGCCGCCAGCCGCCAATTCTTGGTGAAGGAACCGAAAGTGGGAAACGAGAACTGGTCGGTTGAGACGCTCACCGTTGACACTTGCTGAAAGCGGCTCGAAAACTGCTCCGTGTAATTTGCTTGATAGCCGAACAAGTCTTGTTTTTGCGTCAATGCGGATGCGTCGATTCCCGGGTAGAGACCATCGGGGTCGGAGCCGAAAGGCCCGGGACTTTCCGCGCGCCCGGCATCGCCGAAGAAATGCACGATGAATTTGCGCCGGGGGCTGCGCGAATAACCCAGGCTCACGAACGAAGTCTGGTTCCGGTAGGTGTCGTGCGGTCTCACTCCCTGCGTACTGATCCGCGACAGATTGTAAGCCCAGCTCAATCCACCCGTCAGGCCCGCTCCTCCCGTGGTGATGCGCCACGTGTCATAGCTGCCGCCCTCCCCGGCGAAACTGAAATGCGGCGTGTCCTCGCCCTGGATGCTCACCACATTGATCACGCCGGCGACGGCATTCGACCCATAGAGCGCGCTTTGCGGCCCGCGCGTCAGTTCCACCTGGCCCACGCCGTCGGTCGGCAGCGGAGCGAGATCGAACCCGCCTCCAAAATCGTTCAGCGGAATCCCGTCGATCATCACCAGGTTGTAGTTTGAATTTCCGCCGCGAATGAAGGCGCTCGTGACGGCGCCCTGTTGCCCGATTCGGTTAATCGCCACGCCGGGAACGTTTCGCAGCGCATCGGCCACGGTCTCGGTGCCTTGATTTTCAATCTCCTCCCGGCTCACGACCGTCACCGCAGAACCGATTTGCGGCGCGAGAGCGCCTCCCAGCGACGCGGATACGACTACGTGCTCTTGCACGGCGCTGAGCTTGAGGTGAACGTCCGCCGTCGCTGTGTCCGTCGCTTGCAGTCTGATTTCAGCCGAGACGCTGGTGAGCCCCGGTACATTTGCAGCGACAGTGAATGTTCCGCTGCGAAGATCCTCGAACCGGTACTCGCCGCGCGAGTCGCTCCGCGTTTCCGCCACTGCAACCAGTGAACTGAGCAGGCTGACTTCGGCGCCCGAAACAGCGCGGCCGTCCGGGTCGTATACGGTTCCCTGTATCGTCGCGCCGTGGGACGAACTGGGTGTCTGTGCACAGGTTAAACTCGCGAACATCAACGGCAGGATCAAAAGCAAAGGAAGGGAAAATCGCGGTCTCATCGTTTCCTCCTCTCCCTCTCGCGCGGGAGCTGAAGGTTGTCCCAATGAATTCCGGCTTGCCGGAACGAATCAGGATTGAGACTCCGCCGGTCTCCTGGCTTGGCGGATTGTCCCGAAAAGTTCGGGACTCGATCGCGGCCTTCCCATCCCGGTGTCGAATCAGAAGCGATTCGCTGCCCGGGGCAGTGGCGCGCGTCGAAAAACTCTCCGCCATACAGTCGCGCGGCGGCGACGGCTTTTCACCGTCTTCCCGTGCGCGGAGTCTCTGGTGATTATGGACGGCGCGCCGCAATTGCCGGCGTCACCGCTTGCGGAAGGCCCAACAGGCGCCTCCGCGAAGTCGTGCGTTAGAACTTCCGCGTGTTCAGTAATTCCCTCGCAGAATCACGCGCGGCCGCCCGCCCGCTCGCATCTCCACTTCGAGCGGCGCCTCGAACACTTCCTCCAGCATCTCGCGTTCGTACACCTCCGCGGGCGTTCCCACGCGCAGGCACTTGCCCTTGTGGAGCAGCACGATGCGGTCGCAAAACTCCGCGGCCAAATTGAGCTCGTGCGTCACCACCAGCACCGTGTAGCGGCTCTCGTCCGCCAGCCGCCGCAGGCGCCGCAGCAGTTCCACCTTGCCGCCGATGTCGAGATGCTGCGTCGGCTCATCGAGCAGCAGCAGCGACGGCTGCTGCGCGAGAGCCCGCGCCAGAATCACGCGCTGCTTCTCGCCTCCCGAAAGCTGATCCATCCAGCGGTCGCGCAGCGCGTCCGCGCCCACCTGCGCCAGCGCGTTTCCGGCGAGCAGGCAATCCTCCGCCGATTCGAAGCGCAGCCGCCGCCCGTAGGGATAGCGCCCCTGCAAGACGTATTCCCACACGCGCAGCGGAAACAGTAGCTCGCTTTCCTGCTGCACGAGCGCGATTCGCTGCGCGCGCGTCCGCAGATCGAGCAGGCTGACCTCCGTCCCGTCCACTTCGATGCGCCCCGAAAGTGGCCGCGCGAGTCCCGCGAGCAGCCCCAGCAGCGTCGATTTTCCGCTGGCGTTTGGGCCGAGGATCGCCACGAGCTCTTGCTGTTGCGCTTCAAAACTCGTGGGGCCCAGCGTGAACTTCGGCGCCGACCGGTCCGTCGCCGCATAAGCAAAGCTCGCTTGCTCGACTTTCAGGCGCACGCCCGCGGTCCTCGGGCTTGCGATCGCCGGCGACGCGGCCTGCGCTGCGCTGTCCGCGATCTCGCTCATCGCACCCTCCGCCGCATGAGATAGATGAAAACGGGCGCACCCACGAGCGCCGTCATCGCGCCCACCGGCAATTCGGTGGGAGCCACGGCGGTGCGCGCCACGGTGTCCGCCACCACGATCAGAATCGCTCCGCCGAGCGCGGAGGTCGGTATCAGCAGCCGGTAATCGGTGCCGAACATCATCCGCATCAGGTGAGGCACGAGCAGCCCCACGTACCCGATCGCGCCGCTCACCGACACGGCGAGCCCCGTCAGCATCGACGCCGCGACATATACAACGAGCTTCACGCGATTTACGTTCACGCCCAGGTGCCGCGCCTCCTGCTCGCCCGTGAGAATCAGGTTCAAGTCGGACGAAGTGGTGTAGATCGATCCCGCGCCGATGAGCAGAAGCAGATACAACCACGCCGAATTGACCGACGGTTGCGACGCAAGATCGCCCATCAGCCAGAACGCCATGCCGCGCAGGTCGCGCCCGCTGAGCGTCGTCATCAGGAACATGATGATCGCCGATAGAAATGACGCGGCGACGATTCCCGCGAGCAGCAGCGTGGCGCTGTCGAGCTGCCCGCCGCGCCGCCCGAGAAAATACACCGCCGCAATCGTGCCCGCCGCTCCGATGAATGCCGCCACTTGAATCGCGCCCGCGGCGTGCGGCGCCACGATCAAGCTGACGATCGCGCCCAGCGCCGCCCCGCTCGATACTCCCAGGACGTACGGATCCGCCAGCGGATTCCGCAGCAGTGCCTGAAAACCCGCGCCCGCGGTCGAAAGCGACGCGCCAACCAAAATCCCCAGCATGATCCGCGGCAGCCGGATCTCCCACACAATCGATTTAAGCCCCCCCGGGATGTCGTCCCATCGGCCGATCGCGCCCTGGAAGAGCGTCGTCACGATGTCGCGCACCGAAATCGGATATGCGCCCAGGCGCAGCGAGATGACGCACGCCACGAACAGCACGCCGAACAATCCTGCGCAAACCCACGCGATGCGTCGCGGCGTCAGCGGGCGCACGGAGTTAGCCTCCCGCAGCCGGTCGTAGGGGCGGGTTTCAAACCCGCCCCTACGGACTCGATATCTTGAATTTCGCTCTTTTGCGAAAACACTTCCGGATGCACTTCGTGCGCGAGCTGCTCGATCGCATCTACCAGCCCCGGCGAGGGCCGCACAGCTTCCTCGCTCACGTCCACAACGTGTCCCGTCACCACGGCGTCGAGGTCTCTCCACACCGGGCGCGAGCGCAGTTCCGCGAGCTCCGTTGCGGCCGCTCCGTCATGCCCCCCGGTGAAAACGATGTAATCCGGTTGCAGCCGGACCACTTCCTCGATGCTCAGTTGCGGCCAATTCTGTTTCGACAGCACCACCGATTCGGCTCCGGCCCAGCGCAGCGCGTCGGCGATGAACGTGTTCTGCCCGATCGTGATCAGCGGCTGCTCCCACACCACGAACAGCACGTGGACCGCCGGCCGGTCCGCGAGCCGCGCGTGCAGCGCATCGAGCCTCTGCCGCATCTGCTCGACAACCTCTGCGCCGTGCTGCCCCGCGCCCATCAGCTCCGCCATCCGTCCAATCGAGTCGAGCATGCCGAGAACGGTCTGCGTGTCACCATTGCTCGTGTACACAGCGATGCCCAGGCGCTCGAGCTCGTCCGCCGTCGCGACGCGATTGATCGAAGTCGTCGCGAGCACCAGGTCAGGGTGCAGCGCCACGATCGCTTCGAGGCTCGGATTCTGCGGATTGCCCACGTGGGGCTTCGATTTTGCTTCCGGCGGCGTGTCGCAATAGTCCGTATCTCCCGCGAGCCGGTCGCCGAGTCCCAGCGCGAACACCGTCTCCGTCAAGTTCGGCGCGAGCGTCACGATCCGCTTCACCTCGGCGGGGATCTTTACTTCGCGCCCCACATCGTCGGTGACGACGCGGCGCGTATCCGGCTCGGCGAAAGCCCGCGGCGCAGCGCTCGCAGTGAGAGCGCCCATAATCGCTGCGGCGACAAATCCGAAGTGCCGGGCTCGCATCAATTCCTCATCTCCAACAAAAAAGCCTCGCGAGAATAGCGAGGCTCATCGCCACACCCTCTCTCGCGAAGAGTGTCAGCTTCGACTGGCTCCGGTAGGTCACCTGACTTTCGGCCTTGCGCCGCACTCGCAGCGCGTGCCGATCACAGTGGCGGGACCGTGGCCGATTTTCACGGCCTTCCCACTACCAAAACCAGTTTAGTTGTCGAACGCGAGTGTAAGCCGTGCGCGAGATCGTGTCAATCGGTGCCGGCTGTCGTGAAGATTCCGCTCAGCGGTTCTTCCACTTCGGGGCGCGCTTCTCAACGAGAGCGCGTAAGCCTTCCTGCGAATCTTCGAGTTCGGCGAGTTCGTTGAGAAACACCTTCATCGAGTTGCGGACGCCGTCGCGCAGCGGCAGTCCCAGGCTGGCCTGGATGGCCTTCTTCGCCATGGTCAGCACGGGAGCGGACTGGGCCGTCACCTTCGCGGCCACCTCATCCACTTTCTTCTTCAGCTCGTCTTCGGGCACCACCCAGTTGACCATGCCGAGTTCCCGCGCGCGCTCGGCGGACATCGTTTCGCCCGTCAGCACGAGTTCGAGCGCGTGCTTCGGTCCAATGAGGTAGGGAAGGACCGCTGCGGCCAGCGGCGGAAACACTCCGAGCTTGATTTCCGGCTGCGCGAATCGCGCCTTCGGAGTCGCGATCACGAGATCGCCCAGCGCCGCCAGCTCCGCGCCGCCGCCGAACGCCGGCCCGTTGACAACCACCAGCACCGGCTTCGACGCATCCAGCATCGCCGCGAACGCCCCGTGGAACGCGTCGAGCAGTTGAAACACGCGCCGCTGCGTGTACTCCCCGATTTCGATCCCGCCGCAGAACGTCTTTCCGGCGGAATCGAGAATGATCAGTTTGATTTCGTTGCGCTCGCCCAGCGTGCTGATTCCCGCCGCGAGTTCCGCCAGCATCCGCTCGTTCAACAGGTTGTGATCGGGGCGATCGAGCGTGAGCCGCGCGATCTCTCCCTCGACTTTCACCTTCACGAACTGGAATTCTTCGAGCTTTGGCGGCACCAGCGCCAGTGTTCCGAGCACCTCTACGGCTGCTGCGCGCCCCTCAAGGGTCATGGAAATCGCTCCGGACCTGCGGGCCACCAAGATCGCTGAAGGGCCCGTCCAAAAAGGTTAGACCGTTTCGACTCCCACCGCCACGCCCAATCCGCTGGACGCACACAATGTGGCAAGACCCCGCTGGCCAGTGCGCGGGCTGGCCCCGCAGCCACCCTCCTGTCCGGACGGACGGCAAATCTCGTGGACGAAGGGTTGTCAGAATGCCGCGGCCCGTGCAGGCAATAGGATGTCCGTGCGCTGCCCTATCGGGCGCTGCCAGCCCTGCCGCCCAAAGAACGGGTGTATAATCCGCCGCCGAAAGAAGTGATCGCGGCTGGAGTCGGCCAACGCGCAATTTGAAAACGAACCGATCAGCACCCCCACGCCGGGAGGCCCTCGCATGAGAGATCGTTTGCCCGTACTTCTTTTTCTCGCGGTGTTGATTGCATTCTTTTTCGTCCCCGCGCCCGCGTCGGCGCAGCAATCCTGCGAAGGCCTCGCGTCCCTGAAAATACCCAACGTCACGGTTACGTCCGCGACGGCGATCAGCCCGCCGCCGGATTTCGAGGTTCCCAGCACTCCAGGGCGCTTCGGCACTCCTCCCGGCATGAAGGTCTCGGTTCCCTTCTGCCGCGTCGTCGGATTCTCCGCGCCGACGAGCGACTCGCACATCGGCTTCGAGGTCTGGCTGCCGATTCCCGCCAACTGGAATGACAGGTATATCGGCATCGGAAATCCCGGATTCATCGGAGATGTCCGTTTTGGAGGATTGGCAAGAGAGGTTTCGCGCGGGTCCGCTGCTGCGTCCACCGATACAGGCCACCTCGATGCGGCCAGCGAGGCACCCGACGCCTGGGCCATCGGCCATCCCGAAAAAGTGGCGGACTGGGGACACCGCGCGGTTCACGAAACATCCGTCGCCGCCAAGCAGTTGATCCTGGCCTACTACGGCAAGCCCCAGAAGCTCTCGTTCTGGAGCAGTTGCCACGAAGGCGGCAATCAGGCGCTCACCGAGGCGCAGAAATATCCGAACGACTATGACGGAATCGCCGCGGGCGATCCCGCCTACTACATCACGCATCTTCAGCCGGGCTCGGAATACCTCGCGTGGGTCAACGTAAAGGACGGAGTCAAGGGCCCTGGTTACATTCCTCCCAGCAAGTATCCCGTGATCCACCGCGCCGCGCTCGACGCCTGCGACGCCCTCGACGGCGTTCGCGACGGCTTCATCGATGTCCCCACGCGTTGCCACTTCGATCCCCAGACCATCCAGTGCCCGGGGAAGGCGGATTTGGCCTCCTGCCTTACGGCGCCGCAGGTCGAAACCGCGAAAAGGATTTATGAAGGAGCGAAGTTCGCCGACGGAAAGCAGATCTACCCGGGCTTCGAACCGGGCAGCGAGCTGGGCTGGGGCGTCATGATCGCGGGTCCCGAGCCGCTGAGCCTCAACAACGCGTTTATCAAGAACATCGTCTTCGAAGATCCCAAATGGGATTTTCATATGTTTGATGCGGACCGCGCCACAAAACTCGCCGAGTCGAAGTACGGCGCTGTGGTGGACTCGCACAATCCGGACTTGAGCGCTTTCAAGGCGCACGGCGGAAAGCTGCTCATGTACCAATCCTGGGAGGAGACGGCCATTCCTCCGCGCAGCCTGGTGGACTATTACACGAGCGTGCTGGCGACCATGGGAGACACGAAGGAGACGCGCGATTTCGCCCGCCTCTTCATGGTCTCGGGGATGGGGATGTGTTCCGGCTTCGGCACATTGAACGAAGGCGCGTTCGATGCGCTCGACGTGGTCATGAAATGGCGCGAGACCAGCATCGCCCCGGACAAGATCATCACGACGCACAAAGTCGCGGGCGTCGTGGACCGCACGCATCCGGCGTGCCCCTATCCGCAGGCCGCCATCTACAAGGGCGCCGGCGACGCGACGGACGCCGCCAACTTCACTTGCGGCAATCCGAAGTGGTGAGCACGGCAACTCTGATACTCGTCGAGGCCAAATGAAAGTTTACGAAATACCGAAGATCCCAACTGGCCTCGAAGGCCTTCGCCGCACGGAGAGGCCCGAGCCGAAACCGGGGCCGAACGAAGTCCTCGTCCGCATCCGCGCCGCCGCGCTCAATTACCGCGATCACGCCATCATTGTGGGATCCTATCGCTACAATCTCGACCACGACACGATTCCCTGCTCCGACGGCGCGGGCGACGTGGTCGCCGTCGGCCCGGGCGTCACGCGTTTCAAAGTCGGCGACCGCGTGATCCCCACTTTCTTCCAGATCTGGATCGACGGACTGCCTCCCAAGAACCGCTCCGCGCTGGGCGCTCCGCTCGATGGCACTCTCGCCGAATACATTTCGCTGCATGAAGACGGCTGGGTCGCCATGCCGAGAAGCCTCTCCTATGAAGAAGCGGCAACGCTGCCCTGCGCCGGCCCCACCGCCTGGAACGCGCTGATGCTCGCCGGCACGCGCATCAAGCCGGGCGACACGGTACTCTGCCTCGGCACGGGCGGCGTCTCGATGTTCGCGCTGCAATTCGCGCGCGCGGCCGGTGCATGCGTGATCGTCACGTCGTCGAGCGACGAAAAAATCGTGCGCGCCCGCGCCTTGGGCGCCTCCGACGGGGTGAATTACAAAACGCATCCCGACTGGGAAAAGGAAGTACTCGCGCTCACGGATGGGCGCGGCGTCGATTGCGTGATCGAAAATGGCGGCATCGGCACGCTCCAGCGCTCCATGCGGAGCGTCGCCTGGGGCGGCAAGGTCGCGCTGATCGGCGTGCTCTCCGGACGCGAGGGCAGCGCCGACCCGCACGACCTGATGTTCAAGAGCGCCAGCCTGCACGGCATCGGCGTCGGCCACCGCGCCAGCCTCGAGCAGTTGATTCAGGCCATCGAGGTCAACGGCATCAAGCCCGTCATAGGAAAATCCTTCCCATTCGACCAGGCCGCCGACGCCTTCCACCTCCAGGCCTCCGGCAACTTCGTCGGCAAGATCGTCATCACGATGTGATCGAATCTCTCCCCTCGATTTTGCGTTCATCGAAACCGGCACGCCCGTGCATCGTCAATTCTTTTCCATGGACTCCGCGCCGAACGTCCATGTAGCATCGACTCATGAAATGTTCCAGCTCCGGATGCTCACACAACGCTGACAAGCGGTGCGCCGAATGCCTCCAGTACTTCTGCTCGGCGCACGTCGAAATTTGCGATTTCTGCGAAATGCCCGTCTGCCACGATTGCCGCGAAGTGCACCAGGCAAACCCCTTGCACGACGAAGGCAAAGAGAGCGCCTGACCCATCACCTGCTGCTTGCGTGGCACAGACACTCTTGTCTGTGCTCCTGCTTTTGCCTTCGTAGCGGCCACCTTCCGCGAAGTGCGCGTCCGCCGTTTTCTGGCGGAAGGTGGGCCGGCCTTGTCCCTCGTAGGGCCAAACATCCCCGCCGGCTCGAACTGCTGTAACATCCTCGCCATAAGAGACAGCGCCCCCAAAGGAGCGAGAACATGACCACTCGCGGAATTACCCTCGGCGCAGTTTTGTTGTTGTGCTCGATATCTACTTCTGCCCAGGTCGATCAAATCACGAAGCAATTGGGTTTGGGGAGTCAAAGCGGCCTGAGCGATTCGAAAATTGCCTCGGGGCTCACGGAAGCTCTAAAGGTCGGCGCGACCAACGCCGTGAAGCTCACGGGCCGGCCTGACGGCTATTTCGGCAACCAGGCCATCAAGATCCTCATGCCCAAGAATATGCGCCCGCTCGAAAAAGGGCTCCGCGCCGTGGGCTACGGGCCGAAGATAGACGATTTTGTCCTCAGCATGAACCGGTCGGCCGAAGCGGCTGCTCCCGCGGCGAAGAAGATTTTCATCGATGCGATTCTGGCCATGAGCTTCGACGACGCGCGCAAAATCCTCTCCGGCGGAGACACGGCGGCCACGGATTACTTCAAGCAGAAGACCACGCCGCAGCTCACCACGGCGTTTCGTCCCATCGTCGAAAAAACGATGGATCAGAACAGCGTCACAAAGCAGTACAAGGCGCTCGTCGGCCAGGCGCAGCAGATTCCGTTCATGAACAGCCCGAATCTCGACATCACCAACTACGTTGTCTCTCAGGCGCTCAACGGATTGTTCTACGTGCTGGGTCAGCAGGAGACCAAGATTCGCAAAGACCCTGCCGCGCAAACCACGAGCCTCTTGAAGCAGGTTTTCGGCCGGTAAGGTGCTTATGTAGCGCCGCGGCCTTTAGCGCGGCATTCTTCGCTCGTCGCGCCGTTGACGCGCGCCGGAGGATGATGCTAGTTTCCGTTTGCAACACGAAGCACGCTGAGAGGCAAAGGGTGAACATGAGGAGTCTTGTATGAGTGCAATCAGGTGCTTCCGGCTTGTCGCTTTGGGTTTCCTGGCGTGGGCTCTAACCCTGAATGGGTTTCACGTTTCCCAGGCCATGGGCCAAGAATCGCCGGCTGCGCAGGCCGCTCCGGCCGATCTTGAGCAAGGCAAGCGTCTATTTCAGACGAACTGCTCTCAGTGTCATGGAGCGGATGCCGGCGGCGGCGACGGTCCTAATCTTCGCGGTGTTCCAGCCAGCTTAGGCGATCGAGCAGTGCAGGATTTCATCCGGAGAGGGATCCCAGGGACTCCGATGCCGGCGTCTTACACCCTATCGGACAAAGAAGCAGCAAACATCGTGGCCTATCTCCGAACGTTGGACAGCACAACCGCCTCCGGGAAGGCGACGGGCGATCCCGAGAAGGGCAAAGCTCTCTACAACTCGAGCGGCTGCCCGGCTTGCCATATGATCGCCGGCCAGGGCGGCGGCATCGGACCCGAGCTGACCCGGGTCGGCGCCACGCGGGGAGTTGCGGGCTTGAAGGCAAGATTGCTGGATCCCGGCGCGAATCTGCCCCAAGTGGGAGAAGGCGCTTTCGGCGCCAACAAGTGGACTCAATATTTGGTGTACCGCGCTGTCGAAAAGAACGGGCGCGTCGTCGAAGGCATGCGCGTCGGTGAAGATTCGTTCACGATTGTCCTGAAGGATGCCGGCGGAAGATTTCACGGATTGTGGAAGCCTGAACTGCGGTCCCTGGAAAAAGAGCTCGGGAAAAGTTTCATGCCGAGCTTCAAGGACACCTTGTCCGCGGGGCAACTGGATGACCTGGTGGCCTATCTTATGAGTTTGAAGAGCGCACAATGAAAACCTTCCTCTACGCCCTGGTGTTCGTGGCTTCACTCCTGACGGCGCCGGCGCAGTTATTCGCACAAGGTGTGTCCTACGAACAGTTGCTGCACGCCGATACCGCGCCGCAAGATTGGCTGATGTACGGCGGCAATTACCAGTCGCAGCGGTTTTCGAGGCTGACGCAGATAAACCGCGAAAATGTTCATAGCCTCAAGCCGGCCTGGATTTACCAGCCCAGCCACCCTCTTCCACCGTTTGAGTCATCTGCCGTTGTGGCTTCCGGCATCATGTACGTCACGGAGCCGCTGAGCACGGTTACTGCTCTCGATGCGCGCCTGGGCACGAAGATCTGGAGCTGGTCGCCCAAGCTTCCCGATAAGATTTACACCATTGGGGTGCACCGTTCGAATCGCGGAGTGGCAGTTCTCGGCAATACCGTTTATGCGGAAACGCTCGATGCGCACCTGGTCGCTCTCGACGCCACAACAGGCGCCGTGAGATGGGATACCCACGTGGCCGATAACAATCAGGGATATGCGATGACGGCCGCGCCTCGGGTGCTCGATGGAAAAGTCATCGTCGGGATTTCCGGAGGAGACGTTGGGATTCGCGGCTTCGTGGACGCCTACGACGCGAAGACGGGCAAGCGGCTCTGGCGCGTGTGGACGATTCCAGCTCCGGGCGAGCCCGGTTCGGAAACGTGGGGAAAAGACATGTCCGGCACGAGCGGCGGCGGCACGTGGGGCACCGGATCCTATGACCCGGAGCTGAACCTGCTCTATTGGACTACCGGAAATCCCGCTCCTCAGTACAACGGCAGCAACAGGGAAGGCGACAACCTGTACTCCAACTCAATCCTTGCCATCGATCCCGACGCGGGAAAGATGAAGTGGTATTTTCAGTTCACGCCCCACGACACGCACGATTGGGACGCAATTCAGGTTCCCGTGCTGTTCGACGAGACTGTGGACGGCAAACCCAGAAAGCTTTTGGCGCTGGCGAACCGCAACGGATTCTATTACGTTCTCGATCGTGTGACGGGCGAGTTCGTCACCGGCGTCCCCTTCGTGAAGCAGACTTGGGCCAAAGGCCTCGACGCGAAAGGGCGGCCGATCGTGTTGCCCAACACGGAGCCGACCCCCGAAGGGAATTTGGTTTTTCCCGATGGCCACGGAGGCACGAACTGGAGCAGCCCGTCCTACAGCCCGCAGACGAAACTGTTCTACGTGTCCGCTCGTGAAGTCGGTTCCTATTTCGTGAAAGGCGAGCCGAAGGTGGACTTTCCCAGTTTCGGTGGAGGCGGGCGAAATGGTCTTCCCGCAGATGAGTCCTACGGCGCAATTCGCGCCCTGGAAGTGACGACCGGCAAATTGAAGTGGGAGTATCGTATGCTTGCCCCGGCGGAGACCAGCACGCTCGCGACTGCAGGCGGCCTTGTCTTCGCCGTTAGCGACGAGGGAAACTTCTTCGCGCTCGACGCTGCAAATGGCAAGCTGTTGTGGCAATTTACGGTGGGCGGAACGAGTGCTGAATCAAATCCCATCACATATGAAGTCGATGGCAAACAATATCTGATCGGAGCCGCCGGCAACTGCTTCGTCGCTTTCAGTCTGCCGTGATCCAAATTCAATAGTCCGAGGGAGACAGTTCATCCATGAAAGTTAACAGACGAAAGCTGCTGTCGTTGCTGGGCATGTCTCCGGCGCTTCTGGCGGGCTCGCGGGTCGAGGCCGAACAAAAGAAAAAAGGCCCGGGAAGCGAACCGAAGTTGACGGCCGTCAGTCCCAAGGGCACGCCGCCGGCCGTACAGCTCTATTCCATGGCTCCTCGCCTCGACAAGCTCGACGGCAAAACCATCTACTTGGTCGACGCCACTGGTTTCTTCGGCAGCGACAAGCTTCTGGAAAAAATGCAGGTTTGGTTTCAACAGAACATCCCCAGCGTCAAGACCGTCCTCCGGAGGAAGGCCGGAATTTATGGCGCAGACGACCCGAAGCTCTGGGCGGAAATCAAAGCGAACGCCAACGCAACGATCATGGCCATCGGCCATTGAGGGGGCTGCGCGCCAGCGACCGTGAGTCACTGCGTAACGATGGAAAAGATGGGCGTCCCTGCAATTCCGATGTGCACGAAGGCTTACACGGAATTGGCGAACCTCACCGCGGCAAGGGAAGGCATGCCGCACTTGCGTCAAGTGTTCACTCCTCACCCTGTGGGGGGCAAGACAGCCGATGAGCTCGCAGCGTATCTGGTGAATCCCGACCCGGTATCGGGAAAACAGATCATGAAGGAGATCGTTGACCACCTGACCGTGCCGCTTACGCCGGACGAGAAGAAGACCGGGATGCAATCCATTTCGGTGGGACCGGCCATCTACGGTCCGGACACTGCGGACAACCTGCAAGAGCTCTTCATGAATAATGGAATGACGGATTACATGCCGATCATCATTCCTACGGAAGAAAAAGTCGCGGCCATGCTCAAGGGGACGAGCCACAGTCCGGACGAAGTGCTCAAGAAACCGGTCCAGGGTGTGGGCTATACGTCCGCGCAGTGGGGGTACACCGTGAGGGAAGTCGCCGTGAACGCGGTGATGGCGGGATGCAGGCCGGAATTTTTTCCGGTGATACTCGCCATGGCGTCCGTGGGCCCATTGGGGCTTTTCGGTTCCACCACGTCGTCCAGCACCTCGATCGTGATCAACGGTCCCATCCGCGACAAGCTCAACATGAACTACGGCCTCGGCGCGCTGGGCCCCTTCGCGCAGTCCAATGCCACCATCGGGCGATCGTGGACGTTGATGGGCAAGAACCTCACCAACGGCGGCATCCCCGGCGACACCTATCAAGGCGGGCAGGGAAACAATCTCGACTACAACAACCTCGTGATCGCGGAGGATGAGAAGAACAGCCCGTGGACTCCTCTTCACGTGCAGTTCGGATTCAAGCCCGAGGAGAACGTGGTAAGCATTTTCGGCGGGCCCGACGTCCGCCAGGGTCACGGCGCGAAGGGCGCGGGAGCCGAGCTGGCGATGTTCGACCAGCAGATCAGCTACATGTGCCAATCCATGGTTGCGGGGAACGGCGCGTTGGCAATCTTGGACCCGCTGGTGGCGAATCGTCTGGTGGAACAGGGATACGACACCAAGCAGAAGCTCTCCGAATGGGTATTCAAGAACACGCAGCGCACGGTGAAGGACTTTAAGGAATCCTTCTTGGCTTACTTTCACTTGTATCCGCTCGCGCTGCAAGGCAGAGAACCCTACGCCTCGTGGTACAAACTTCCGGACGATGCGTTGGTCCCTTTCTTCCCGCGAGCCGCCGATATCAACTTCGTCGTTTGCGGCGGCCAGGCCAACGCCTTCTTCCAGGTGGCCAACATGAACCACGGCCGCAGCGCCTCCATCGACAAGTGGACGTGACGACCCACGCCTTTCGCCCATGTAGCGGCCACCTTTCAGGTGGGCGCCGTTGCCGTCGCTTTTTCGGGTGCTTGATCCTTCTTTTGCTTTCGTAGGGGCACGATATATCGTGCCCGGCAAACGTGCTTGGCACCCCGCTGCCCATTCGTCGCGACCGCTCTCGCCTGACAATCCGACGAGGATTGTCATCCCGAGCGAGGCCGATTTTGGGCCGACGAGGGATCTGCTCCTGCCTTCGTAGCGGCGGCCTTCAGGCCGGCAAGAATCTGCATTTGTGGCACAGACACTCCTGTCTGTGCTCTTCGCATACGATCTCGCCTTTGTAGCGCGTCGTGTGCGTCCCGATCTTGCATCGGGACGGTCGCCTCGCATTGCAGGCGGGCCGGGTTGGCCCTAAACGTAGCGCCGGGTCCTTTAGCCCGGCAGCCCCTGCGTCCCGACCGCTTTTTTCGGGCAGTCGCAACGCGAATCCCCGTGGAATTGGCGATTAGAACCAATCGGCGTTGTTTGTTTTCAGGATTTTGGGACATGTTCTAATTCCTGGATTTGGGCGGGCGGCCCACGCTCCTGCACTTGATGTTTCGGGTGTCCATCCCTGAGGACTGAAACGTAGCGCCGGGTCCTTTCGCGAATTGTGCGTCCGCCGCCTTCTGGCGGAAGCCCGGCAGCCTTTGCGCCTGCGCCCGCTCCTGCACTCGTAGCGGCCGCCTTTCGCGAAGTGTGCGTCCGCCGCTTTCAGGCGGAAGGCGGGCCTGCCCGCCGGAGCCTTGGCGTAGGCGGGCGATTCTGCGTCCCTTCGGCGTTTTTCGGTCCCTGGGCGCGCCTCCACGCACCACACGCTGTCATCCCGAGCGAGTCCGCAGGGTGTTCTGGCGGACGACGAGGGACCTGCTTTTGCTTTTGCTTTTGCTTTTGCTTTTGCTTTTGCTTTTGCTTTTGCTTTCGCCTTTGCTTGTCTCCGGTCCCCGGGCGCGCCTCCACGCGCCCCACGCTGTCATCCCGAGCGAGTCCGCCCGATTTTCTGGCGGACGACGAGGGACCAGCCCCTGCATTCGTAGCGCGTCGTTTGCGTCCCGATCTTGCATCGGGACGGCCGCCTTTCGCGAATTGTGCGTCCGCCGTTTATTGGCGGAAGGCGGGCCTGCCCGTCGGAGCCTTGGCGTAGGCGGACGATTCTGCCGGGCGCCGCATTCTTCGGCCGGTAGGGTGTTCTTCGTGGCACAGACACTCTTGTCTGTGCTCTTCGTGCGCGGCTGACCGCAAAACGACGCGTCCACAATTCCCTCGGATGTGTGTCGATTAGAAATGGACGCCGCTCCTGCGAACTCGCACTCCCGAGCACTGTAAGTGCGCCAGAAGTTAGCCCAGTCCGTAAGGGCTGGGTCCTGGGTCCGTGATATACAAGCCGCCAAGCGCCGTAGGTGCGGCACATGCCTGCGCGGACGTCCCGTCGGCGCTTTTCCGCCTGCAACTCGCGCCTCCACGCGCCGCATGTTGTCATCCCGAGCGAGTCCGCCGGGTGTTCTGGCGGACGACGAGGGACCTGCTTTCGCCTTTGCTTGTCTCCGGTCCCTGGGCGTGCCTCCACGCACCACACGTTGTCATCCCGAGCGAGTCCGCCGGGTGTTCTGGCGGACGACGAGGGATCTGCTTTCGCCTTCGATCGTGTCCGGCCCCTGGGCGCACCTCCACGCGCCGCACGCCACTCGTTGTCATCCCGAACCCAGCCGCGTCTTTCGCGGATGGCGGTGAGGGACCTGCTTTTTCTCTCGCCGCCGCGCGGTGCCGCGTAGCACCGCGACGACACTAGCAGAATCCGAGAGTGCGGAAAGTACAGGAAAAGGACAGAAAAAGACGGAGGCTAGGACTAGCTGTACGAAAAGGAGAACGTTCCCGCCCCTTCGCTGCGCGAAAGGTGGGCCACCCGCCTCTTGTTTTCAGGGAATAGCGATGGGTACATTGCCAGCTGTGAGGCGGTCCAAAATCGTTGGCAACTGTTTGTAGGCCGTGTCTACCGCATTGCGGTCATACGCATTGGGGAAGTTCATGTGCCCTATGATATTTCGGGGCATTCGTATTGACTCCAATACCACTAGAAACTGGTCTGTCTCAGGGATGATCGGCACGAAGAGGTGGCTGTTCACCCTGAGTATCTCGGTTAAATCAAAGAGGTTGATGAGATAAATGTCGTGTGATCCTGGATTGGCGTGCTTTGGTTTCGCAGCATGGCGTGCTCTTCGTTTTTGAGCCTCCTTCGCTACCGTCGGATTTACCGCCGTTCCCCACCACTGCTTTGAGATTTGCTTAGACAGAACCGAGTGAATGATTACGCGGACGGTGTTTTCGATGGAATACAACTTCCAGTACGATGTGCTGCCGACATTTCTACCGCAGCGGTCAACGCGGCGAGGCAAGAAGGCAAACTCTTTAAAGTCCCTGAGTGGAGGCATGTTTACTTCGGGCGCTTCTTCCTGCCCTTGCGTGCAGTGTAGCGGTATTGAGCTACGACGCCCTGGGTGGTTTGGAGAAGATTGCTTATTTCGACGTTCGTAAATCCTGCCACACTCAACTCGATTGCTTTTTCTGCTTGTGTTCCCTTCATCGTATGCACGAGTAGCAGTGCAAGAAGGCGCTCGACGCGGTCGGTCGATTCGGGTTTCACCATTAACTCCTTCTCACGCGAAGATTCGTAGTGTAAGTACGAACAGCTTTGACCGACGTATTCAATACATCGGCAATGGTCTGGTTATCGACACCAGCCATCTTAAGCAACCGGGCCCGTTCAGTCATGCTCTTGTCCTGTCCCACTTGTATGCCGGTGACCTTGATTAGCACATCGATTTTGTCATTGAGCACCTGCAAGAGCTTCTCTACATTGTCGGCTGCTGGCATTGGTCCGTCCTTTTCCAGAGTTTACTTCTCCTCAGTCTTCTTCTTCTTTGCAAGTTTTGCAATTCGGTTTACCCGATTCATATCGAGGCCAACGGCACGTCGAATGTCATTCTGCGGCACTCCAAATGCAGCCATTTGGAAAATGAGCAAATCTTGAAGCGTTGATAAGAGCGGTGAATCCTCCGGTTTGTTTGCCACGAGTGTCCTCCACTGGGTAGAGAGTTCTTCGTCCCGTTCCTCTTCAGATAACACGAAGATTTATACTTCGCCCGCAGGATTACCACAAGAACTTATAATCATCAACAGGAGGAGTGCAATGGCGAATGAGAAGTCACTTGAACGCTTAGTGTCGCTATTGGAGAGGCAGATCGCCATCCAGTTATACTTGGGCGGCGCCAATCAGGGCGTAATCGCGCGAATGCTGAACAAAAGCAAGGGCTGGGTCAATGATTTGCTGCGCGGACTTCCAAGGAACAAAGTTGCTAAGTAGATGACCCACTCTGTCATCGATGTCGGATCGAACCTTAATGAGAATCTAGAACGCTGGTCCGGTGCGTTGGCGCGCGGCGGAGACAAGCTTCGGGTTTTCAATGTCGTGTATTCCAGCAAGCGAAAGCAGTGGACAGCGAAGGAGATTTCTGAGGAACTTGATGGCGCTATCCACCCATACAAGGTTCCCAATGTCGCCAAGAAGTTGGTCGGAGACGGGATACTGCATCAAGTTCCTGGGTCTTGGCCCGTTATCTACACTAAGATTCCTGACATCCAACACTACAAGAATCGGATATTAGCACTCGCTAAGAATGGCCGAAAGCGCGGCGCTTTGCCCACAAAGCGCAAGCCACAAATGGACGTCAAGGTTCGTGTATCAGGGCGTCCGATGAAACTCGGACAGGCAGTCGAGATCACAATCGACGATATCGATCAGTTCGCCCGCGTGCGAAAGAAGAAGAAAGAATCTCCCGCTCTTAAGCCGCTGCCCGAGGAGAAATTCAAACGCGGCTTGCTAAAGCTATTCGGGGAGACTGGAAAGTTTCCGGACTCGGGCATTGAGAGAGACGACTTTATTACTAACAAACTGACGATGAAGGGCAGACGTCACAACGCAGCCTTCGCATTAAAAGGCCCAGGACTACCGGCAAAGACTATGAATCCCGCTAGGTGGGGAAAGCGTGGCAATCAGATTCAGAAGCTCGTTTCGGCCCCAGCTCAGGTATTCATCTTGCAGGCTGAAAAGCAATTCGATGAAGACTCGCTCGAGCAGCTGCAGAAACTCGTTGAGCACAAGGCCGCCCAGCAGCACCGAACCCTTTACTATGGTCACATAGACCGGGCTGACTCACTTCGGTTGCGTCGGGCTTATCCAATGCTCTTCTAAGGCAGTTTGTCGAAATCATCCTCCTCTGACAATCGATATTGCCAAAAGGGGCGGGTGCCCCACTTGCCCTGAGCGCAGCCGAAGGGTCCTTCGTGGAGCGGAGGGTGGGAGTCCTCTCCGAAAAAGTCCACACCAGCACACCCTCGACACGCCGTCTCCCGCTTGGAAGCGTGGACGCATGGTCCACAGGACCGCAGTTCGCGCACAAGCGGCCTCTCATTCCTCCTCATCCTGCATCCTGATCTCGCGAAAAAACTTCACAATGTCGCCCTCCCGCAGCTTCCGGCACAACCGGCTCAACGTCATCTGTTCTCTCCCACTGAGCGCGCGAAATAGCGACTTCACCAGCTTCGAATGCCGCGGCAGCACTTCCCTGAAAAACTTCTTCCCCGACTTCGTCAGGCCGACCACGCCCCTTCGTTTCCCCTTTCTCTTTTCGCCTCGCCTCGACTTCGCCCGGTGGCTCTCCTCGAACGGCACCGGCGGCAGCGCCACAATCACTCGCCGCACCCATCCGCGCCCCTCCAGATGCTGGATCATGACCTTCATATTCTGCCTCGTCGCCTTGCGCCGCCTCGCGACATCCGCAACGAGCAGCGTGCCCTCGCGATTCAGTAGCTCCAGCACGCGAAACTCCCCCATCGTCAGCCCGAACGACTCGAGCGGAGCGTGCAGTTCGCCTCGGAGCCAGGACGCCGCGTCGATCAGGTCCATATATGCCTGCATGGCTCGCTGCGTCTTCTCCTTTTGCGTCGGATAGTGCCTCATCGCGCCAAAACCTCCAAAATCCTGCCCTTTTTCACGAATTCGGGCCTGCTTGCACCCCCGCCAGGGGGATGCTCCATTCCCCTCTTATTGCAGAAATTGCGCCCCGCCGGTAGAACGCGCTTCGGTGGACTGCCGACCCGACGAGTCTGCCGGGCTGAAGAACCCGGCGCTACGCTTAAATCTTTGCAGTCGCTAACCACGAGTCACGAGCTTGTCCTGAGCGGAGCCGAAGGGCCACTAGCCACTGGTCTCTAGCCACTAGCCACTAACCACTAGCCACTGCTTTCGGTTATTCTTTTGAATCTATGCTCGACCTCGGATACGTACGGGAACACCTCGACGCGATCGAAAAGATGGCGCGCGACCGCGGCATCACGCTCGACCTCACCAAGTTCGTCGAAATCGACACCAAGCGGCGCGGCCTCATCAGAGTGGTTGAGGTTCTTAGCGCAACGCTGAACAAGGAAAGCAAGACCATCGGCATCCTGATGGGAGGTGCCCAAGCGATGGGCGGTGGCCCGGCTGCTGAAGTGAACAAGGCCCTAGTGGAACAAAAGAAAGCAGCCATGAAAGGAATCTCCGACGACATAAAAGCAAGAAGGACAGAGATCGCGGGATTGGATGAAGAGCTCCGACAATTCATGATGACGATGCCGAACATACCGCACGCGAGCGTGCCAGTGGGCAAGAGCGCCGCGGACAATGTGGAAGCGCGCCGCTGGGGCGCGCCGCCGAAATTCGACTTCGCGCCGCGCCCGCACTGGGAGGTGGGCGAGCGCGCCGGAATTCTCGATCTGCCCGCGGCGGTGAAGATCGCGGGCGCGCGCTTCGCGGTTTACAAAGGACTCGGCGCGCGGCTCGAGCGCGCCATCGCCAATTTCTTTCTCGACGTGCACACGCGCGAGCACGGCTACACGGAAATCCTGCCGCCCTTCATCGTCAATACGGCTTCGCTCACCGGCGTGGGCCAGCTTCCGAAATTCGCCGCCGACATGTTCCATCTCGAAGGCACCGACCTGTGGCTCACGCCCACCGCCGAGGTCGAGTTGATGAGCCTCTATCGCGACGAAACGCTCGACGCCGATTCGCTGCCCATCAAGGTCTGCGCCTGGACGGCCTGCTTCCGCTCCGAGGCCGGCGCCGCGGGCAAGGACACGCGCGGCATCAAGCGCCAGCACCAGTTCCAGAAAGTGGAGCTCTTCAAATTCACGCGACCCGAAAAAAGCTACGACGAGCTTGAAATGCTCGTACGCAACGCCGCGAAAATGCTCGAGCGGCTCGGGCTGCACCATCGCGTCGTCCAGCTCTGCACCGCGGACATGGGCTTCGCTTCCGCGAAGACGTACGACATCGAAGTCTGGCTGCCGTCATCGGGCGAGTTCATGGAGATTTCGTCCTGCTCGAATTGCGAAGCGTTTCAGGCGCGCCGCTCGGGGATTCGCTTCAAGCCCAAGGGTGGCAAGAGCGAATTCGTGCACACGCTCAATGGCTCGGGCCTCGCCGTCGGGCGCACGTGGATCGCGATCGTTGAAAACTATCAGCAGGCCGACGGCTCGATCGTGATTCCCGAGGCGCTGCGCCCCTACATGGGATTCGAAAGAATCGGACCGAATGGCGAGGGCAAAGGATAAGACGAGGGGCGCAGCCCCGAGACCGATCTCCCAGGCTCCCCTTGCCGGGGACCTGGGAGCCCTTCGTTTCTCTCAGGCCCCCCTTTCCGGGGACCTGGGAGCCTTTATGGCTGCGCCCCTCAGGAACTGCGGAGTTACATCTTGGCGTTGGCGATGCTGTCCACGTGGAGCGAGCCATCGTCCTGCAGGTGGCCCGTGACTTTTACTTCCTGACCGAGGTTCTTCTCGCCGCTGACGGCGTCCTGGTTGTTGATCGCGATCACTTTCTTGTCCGCGCCGTTCACGAAGACGTACTTCGAGCCGTTCTTGATGCACGTCGTCGCGCACGCCTTGTGATCCGCGCTCATGCCCTTGGCGCCGCAGTGGTCGTCGCTGATCCAGCCCATCCACGTCGCCGTCTTCTGATCGGCGATGGTGGCGAAGCTGATCGTGGCGAACAGCACCGCAAGCAAACCGAATACGCTGATGACTTTCCTCATTACGCTTTCCTCCTATCTCCCAAGCTCGCCTCACCGACGACTTGGGAGCCCTTCATGAGTATCAAACGGACGCCGGCGAACATCCGCCGAAGGCCCGGTTGGTGCCCCTCTCACCCAGTGTAATGCCGCCAAGCGGCCAAATCATCCATGCAACTTCTTGATGAAACGCGACCGATGAGCACCCTCGGCCCGGTTGGCCGAGGCGAAGACGTGACGTAAGTGTATCGGGGCGGACGGCGGCGGCAACGTGACCGTAAGACTCGCACTTACAGTTACTTACGAACGCATAGCAAGCTGCTGCTTCCGAAATAGTTCGCTTCTAGTTACATAGTTCATAGTACTTTCTCATTGGTTTTCATTGACATCCTAGTTGGCTTAGCTAAACTTCGATTCTCGCACGACTTACGAGCACCCGGGCATTTCATAGGGCCTACACGGCCAGTAGAAGCAGCGCAGATATTCCCATTGCTGCAGAAGGAAGGCACGATGGCCACCGTGGCCAAGGCGGCTCCCCAACCCGTACCGCGAATTGCTCCCAGGGAAGACCTAAACCCTTACCGCATCGCGCAGATTCAGTTCGATCTCGCAGCCGAGTACCTGAAGCTCGACGCGGGCCTGCGCCAAATCCTGCGCACGCCGAAGCGGATGCTCGAAGTGTCCATCCCGACGAAGATGGACAACGGCCAGATAAAAGTGTTCACGGGATATCGCGTGCAGCACAACGTGGCGCGCGGACCGGCGAAGGGCGGCATCCGCTATCATCCCGCGGTTACGCTCGACGAAGTGAAGGCGCTGGCGACGTGGATGACCTGGAAGTGCGCGACGGTTAATATCCCGTTCGGCGGCGGCAAGGGCGGCGTCATCTGCGATCCGAAGCGGATGAGCAAGGCCGAGCTCGAACGAATGACGCGCCGGTACACGTCTGAAATTCTCCCGGTGATCGGGCCCGAACAAGATATTCCCGCGCCCGACGTCTACACCGATTCGCAAACGATGGCGTGGATCATGGACACGTATTCCATGACCAAGGGGTATTCGACGCTGGGCGTCGTGACGGGCAAGCCGGTTTCGATCGGAGGCTCGGAAGGACGCTCGGAAGCGACGGCGCACGGCTGCGTGGTCGCGATCGAAGAAGCGTGCAAAGTGAAGAAGATGTCGCTGCGCGGCGCGAGCGTTGCGATCCAGGGATTCGGCAACGCGGGATCGGTAACAGCGCGTTTGCTTGCTGAGAAGAAAGCGCGCGTGGTGGCGATCAGCGATTCGCGCGGCGGCGTGCTCAATTCGCGCGGGATCGATCCGCTGAAGGCGATGCGCTACAAGGAACGCTCGGGCACCGTGGTCGGCATGCCGGGCACGTCGCGGATTTCCAACGACGACCTGCTCACCATGAAGTGCGACATTCTCGTGCCGGCGGCGCTTGAAAACGTGATCACGCTGAACAACGTCGATCAAATCAAGGCCAAGATCGTGGCGGAAGCCGCGAACGGGCCGACGACTCCGCATGCCGATGAAGTGCTCGTGCGCAAAGGCATTTTCGTGATCCCCGACATCCTCGCGAATGCAGGCGGAGTGACCGTCAGCTATTTCGAGTGGGTGCAGGATTTGCAGAGCTTCTTCTGGCCGGTGGCGGAAGTGAACGCGAAGCTCGACTCCGTGATGCGGCGCGCGTTTCAGGAAGTGCACGAAACGGCGCGCAAGAATCGCACGCACATGCGCACGGGAGCCTACGTGCTCGCCGTCGGGCGCGTCGCCGACGCGACTCTCGTTCGCGGCCTCTTCCCGTAATCCTTCCGACTCCGCTCTGCAAAGTTGTGCCTATCAAATTCGAGGCAAAGTGCACATGTTCCTCAGGGGTTAAAACCCCTGACCTTTTGACATGTTCATGTCGGAGCTGAAGCTCCGACCCCCTAAAAACCATTTGTGAAATAGACTGGCGCCTCTAGATTTCTGAGCGATTGTGTTACTCGCTTGGTGGTGCCCCAATTTGAATTCGGTGATACTTTCTTTGATGACATCATTGTCATTATCTTGCCGCGTCACGAATAGAGGAGATCAAAAATGTCTTGGCAGATCCTCGTCCTGGCCGGGGCGATTGTTTTCGCAGGACTCATAATCAGCAAGTCTCTGAGGGGCATAGCAGAATCGACGAGTCAGTTGAGCGGTGCATTAGATCAGTTGCGCGGCAAGCCAGGGTGGATTCGCGTTGAAGAAGACGGCGATAAAATCAAGGAGGAGTTTGGTACTGGAATAGAGGGCATAATGTGGAACGTTCTGCAAATTCGATACGCTCTCGACAGAATCGAAGAACACCTGCGCCCAGCAAGGACAGAACCTTCGGACCCAAAGTACCCATGAGCCCGTGCGGCCCAATTTAACAGTGCCCATCGGTTCTGCTGAAGACTGGTTTCTAAGACTCCTAGTCCCTCAAACATAGGCAATGCGTGCCACGAATCACACGGTCTATTTCATCGGCGCGGGGATGACCAAATCTCTTCAAACGTCTAAACCCGTGCCGACCATGTTCGACTTCGTGTCCGTGATGGCGGATTACGTTGCAGATCCGGTCATAAGGGTGCTGCTCATAGAGTTGGAAAGAGCCAAACTGTATGACTGCGAGAGCCCAACAGCATTGAGACATGCAAACGCTCTAGCTCAATGCGATGGACATACTCAGCCCGATCCCGACCTGCTGGCAGACTTCGTTCGGGCGGTCAAAGATAGACCGCATGAGTCGATCGAATCTCTGCTTCGCAAGGCTGATTCGCGGCCAGGAGGAAATTGGGCAGATCCACTGCTCCGGTTCAGGTATGGCATTAACAGGGTTTTCTATCTAATAGGAGAGCAGATAAATTGGGAACCGTTAGAACGGTTCCTGCGTGAACAAACGCTGGGAAACAAGCATTCACATACTTTCGTAAGTTTTAACTATGACATCACCCTAGAATGTGCACTTCAGAGAGTGGCGCGGAGAGAGTGGAGCCCAGTATTTAGTTATGGATTTCCAATTCACTGGTATTCCCCAACGGGAGACGCTGGTGAGCTTGAGTCCCACGAGAGGCCCGCAGGTGGTCGGCGTCCACACCGGGCACGTCCGATTCCTTCTGATCTAGATCCGGGTCCGCAACGAATCAGGGTCTTGAAACCGCATGGCTCTCTTAATTGGCTGCTTCCGTACAGATGCTCGGATGCGGACGGTCGGTGGGGATTTGACGAAGAGCCGCTCGTCGTTCTGTGCAAGGAAAACGGGCAATTGTTCTACAGTTCATCGACCGCCCCTTTCCAAGCGGTGCACTTCGAAGGGAACGCATTGCCTGTTGGTAACGCTCTACCTTTTGTGATGCCACCGACTGGCGACAAACAAACTGATTTCGATTTTCTCAACATTGTTCGCAGGGCAGAGTCGGCCGCAATCCGCGATGCTGATAGGTTTATTGTCGTCGGATGGAGTATGCCCGAGTCGGATAGTGATGAAGTACGTTTGGTTCAGGACTCTCTCAAGGAAGCCAGTGGGGTCAAAGAGGTGACAGCTGTCAACATCAGCCAGCCAGCTTCCTACTTCGAACGTGTCGCCGCTGTATTTGGGATACAACAGCAAAGGCTGCATATCTCCAATGATGGTTTTCCCTCCTATGTCTACCAAACTGGCGGGCGCACCCAGAACTGAACATATAGCCCCCACGCACTCGGCATTCAAAATAATGATTGCGTGCGGAGTGGCAACGCGCGTACATTTTTCTTTGCCGGTGCACCCAGCGAGAAGGGTGTCGCCGGCATTTGCGCCTAGCGCGGAGGGCGCGCGGAATTGAGCAGTCACACCACTCACCACGGTAATCTGAGCCACACTCCACCCATCCTGCTTACGATAGCGGGATTCGATCCCTCGTGCGGCGCGGGCGTGGCCGCCGATCTCAAGACATTCGCCGCGCACAACTGCTACGGCGTGGCCGCCGTGACGGCGCTGACCGTGCAATCGACGCAGGGCGTACGCGCCATCTATGCGACTCCCGTCGCAACGCTGCGCGGACAGCTCGAGGCGCTCGCCGAAGACGTAACCCTCGCGGGAGTGAAGATCGGCATGCTGGGGAACCGGGCGAATGCATCCGTGGTCGCGGAATTCCTCGACAAATACAAATTTGCGCACGTTGTGCTCGATCCCGTGTCGCGGCCGACGGCGGGCGACGCCGAGCTGCTCGACGCGGCGGGACTGAAATTCGTGCGGGATGAGTTGCTGAAACGCGCGAGCGTGATTACGCCCAATATTCCCGAAGCCGAATTCCTGACGGGTCTCGAGGTGAAGGACCTGGCTGGAATGAAAGCGGCGGGGCAGAAGCTTTTGGAGATGGGCGCGCGGGCCGTGATCGTCACGGGCGGACATCTGGAGAAGCCGATCGACGTGCTCTGCGAGGGCACAGAGGTGGAAACATTCGGCGGGGATCACGTGAAGAGCCTGAACACACACGGCTCGGGCTGCACGTTTTCATCCGCGATTGCCGCGCAGCTCGCATGCGGACAGCAGCTCCGCGAAGCCGTGATTCTCGCCAAGGCGTACGTCACCAAGGCGATCGAGAAATCCTACCAGACCGGCAAGGGCGCCGGACCCCTCAACCAGCTATTCCGCTTCCATCAGGAGCCGCCGCCGCGCGGCGTCCACGAAGTGCCGCAGCACGGCATGCATCCCGCCGCAGAGCCAGCCGCGCATTAGCCACAGAGACACTGAGACACAGAGAACCAGAAAATAGAAAAGAGAAACTGGAAATTCGGAAGTGCGCATCGGCCGATGGGCTGCGCCTTGCCAAGGAAATGCGCCGGGCATCCGCCGCGGCGGACGCCCCTATGAATGCGCTAGCGTTTGAAGACGAGGCGACCGGCGACGATGGTGGCCATGGGAGCGCCGCGGAACGCGCGGCCATCAAACGGAGTGTTTCGCGATTTGCTGGGCGACTCGGCGGCGCGGAATGTCCACTCGTGATCGGCCGAGAACAGCGTGAGATCCGCAGGCTCGCCGGACGCGATTTTGCGCGCGAAGCCGAGAACGCGCGCGGGACCGGTGGTGAAAAGCTCGACCAACCGCATCAGCGGGATTTTCCCGGTGTGAACAAGCTCGCTGAGACCGAGCGCGAGCGCCGTTTCGAATCCGGTGATGCCGAACGGCGCGCGGTCAAATTCCACGTCCTTGCTCGCGGGATGGTGCGGAGCGTGATCGGTGGCGATGGCATCCACGCTGCCGTCCGCCAGGCCCGCGATGAGCGCATCGCGATCGGCGCGGGAGGCGAGCGGCGGATTCATCTTGTAGTTCGAGTCGTAGCGGACGTCCTCGTCCGTGAGAGTGAAATGGTGCGGCGTGACTTCGCAGGTGACGCGCAGCCCCTGCTTTCGGGCCCAGCGGACGTATTCGAGCGAACCGCGAGTGGACATGTGTGCGATGTGCAGCCGCGCGCCGGTGAGCGCCGCGACTTCGACGTCGCGCCCCGCGCAGATTGATTCTGATTGCGCGGGAATGCCCTGAAGTCCCAGGCGCAGCGATTGCGGGCCTTCGCGCATCACGCCGCCGGCGAAAAGCGAGGGATCCTCGCAGTGGTCGATTACGGGAAGATCGAGCGAATTGCAGTAGTCCATCACCTGGCGCATCAGGCGGGCAGTGGCGACGGGCTTGCCGTCGTCGCTCACAGCCACGATGCCGGCGCTCTTCATCGCGGCGATTTCCGCGAGGGCCTCGCCCTTGCTTCCCATCGAAGCCGCGCCAATCGGCCAGACGCGCACGCTGGCCGAGGCCGCGGCCCGTTCGACGATTCCGCGAGTGACCGAGGCGTTGTCATTCACCGGGTTCGTATTCGGCATGCAGCAAACTGCCGTGAATCCGCCGCGAGCCGCTGATCGCGTGCCGGTTTCAATCGTTTCGGACATCTCCTGGCCCGGCTCGCGCAGATGGCAGTGGAGATCGATGAATCCGGGCGCGACGATCAGGCCTTTCGCGTCCAGAATTTCCGCGCCAGGAGCCTCGAGATTCGCGCCGACTCTCGAGATGCGCTCGCCATCGAGCAACACGTCGAGCGCCGCGTCGGTCTTGCTGGCGGGGTCGAGGACCCGGCCGTTCTTAATCAGAAGCATTCGAGCGATCCTTTGCGGGATGCGGCGCGTCGGTGGGAGCGCCGCCGATGAGATGGTAGAGAAGACCCATGCGCACGGCGAGGCCGTTGGTCACCTGCTCGAGCACTCCCGATTGCGGCCCATCGGCCACCGCGGAATCGATTTCCAGGCCGCGCACAATCGGACCGGGATGGAGCACCAGGGCATCCGGGCGGGCGAGGCGCAGGCGCGCGGGCGTGAGCTGATAGCCGGCGATGTACTCGTCCGCAGCCAGTGACGGCTCGTGAATCCGCTCCGTCTGGACGCGCAGGACCATGACGACATCCGCGCCTTCCAGCGCCTCTTCGATCCGATGCGTGACGCGCAGATTCGGGGCGAAATTTTCGAGTTCTCGCGGCACCCACATGGCCGGGCCGCACAGCGTGATCCGCGTGCCGAACTTGCTGAGCAAGTGAATGTTCGAGCGCGCCACGCGGCTATGCACAATATCGCCGAGGATGGTGACGTTCCAGTCTTCGAGCTTCCCCTTGCGGTCGCGGATAGTCAGGGCGTCAAGAAGGGCCTGTGTGGGGTGCTCGTGCGTGCCATCGCCCGCATTGAGTACGGGAATCTCGAGCCGCTCAGCGACGAACGCCGGAGCGCCCGAGGAGGGATGACGGATGACGATTCCGTCGGGCCGCATCGCTTCGAGTGTGCGAACCGTGTCGATCAGCGATTCGCCCTTCTTCAGGCTGGATGATTCGGCCTGTAGCGCCATGGTGTCCGCACCCAGCCTGGCGGCGGCCGTGGTGAAGCTGATGCGCGTGCGCGTGGAGGATTCGAAGAAGGCTATCGCGACCGTCTTGCCGCGCAGCGTGGCGAGTTTCTTCAATGGATAGCGCTGGAATTCCTGGAAGGGCTTGGCTTGGTCGAGAAGAAAAAGAATTTGCTCGTGACTGAGGGCTTCGGTTCCGAGCAAGTGTGACAGGCGCTGGAGCACAGGTTCCCTTTAGATGCTGCCTCCACAACAATCCCGAGCGAAATCAGTCCACACGGTCCACCAGCACGACGCGCTCTTCTCCATCGTTTTCCTGAAGCCGAACTTCCACAACTTCGGTGTCCGTCGTCTGCACAGTCCGGCCGACGAATGAGGCTTCGATGGGGAGTTCGCGATGCCCGCGATCGATCAGAACGCACAAGCGAATCCGCTTCGGGCGGCCAAGATCAAACAACGCGTTGATCGCCGCGCGGATGGTCCGGCCGGTGTAGAGGACGTCGTCCACAATGACCAGGTCGCGATCGTCCACCGGGAAGGCAATTTCCGTGCCCTGCAACAAAGGCTGCGAGCTGATCGTGGAAAGATCGTCGCGATAGAGCGCGATATCGAGGGTACCCACGGGAACATCCACCTGTGAAAAGCCTCGAATCAGCTTTGCCAGACGTTCGGCGAGCGTGACCCCCCGCCGCCGAACCCCAATGAGCGCCAGGTCCTTCGTCCCACTGCTTTTCTCGACGATTTCATGCGCCAATCGCTGGAGCGTACGCCCAATTTCTTCCGGCGAGAGCAGCTGCCTCTTTTCGACGACGCGCATCGGGTGCCTCATCCTAGCACAGACGGCAGCGGGTTCGCAGCGCCGGAATCGAGGATCGAGAAAGGAAATCTTGACCGCCATGTTAGACTGTCGTCAGTGAGTTCGCCCGAGCGGGTACGCATCCCCGTCCGTCCCTCGGGGGTTGACCTCCGAGTCAGAGTCGGTAGCCTTCCCTTCAAAAACCCAATTATTGCGGCCTGTGGCACGTTCGGCTACGGGATCGAATTCGCCGAACTGGTGGATCTCAACAAGCTCGGCGGAATCGTCGTAAAAGGGCTTTCGCTCGAGCCGATGGCCGGCGCACCTGCACCGCGCATGTGCGAAACGCCCAGCGGGATGGTCAACGCGATCGGCCTGCAAAACATCGGAGTGCGGGCTTTCATCACCGACAAGCTTCCCCAACTCCGGAAATACGACACGCCGATCATCGCCAATGTCTTCGGGCACACGATCGCCGAGTACGTCGAGGTGATCCGGATCCTGGAGGACGCGGAAGGCTTGGCAGCCTACGAACTCAACATCTCCTGCCCCAACGTGGAGCGCGGCGGAATCGAGTATGGTACTAACCCAACTCTTACGGCAGAGGTAGTAGCGGCGGCAAGGAAGGCTGGTAAACGCCCTCTGTGGGTAAAACTCCCCCCTGCCGTTGGAACAATTGGACTTATTGCGAAGGCCGCTGAAACAAACGGGGCCGACGCCGTCGTGATCGCAAACACATACCCTGCGCTGTGTATAGACGCACACACCCGTAGGTCCCGCCTCGGTAGTACGGCGGGCGGATTGTCCGGAGCGGGCATCAAACCTATAACCGTAAGGCTGGTTCATGAGGCGGGTCGGGTAATAAGTATCCCGATCATAGGGCTCGGAGGCATCGAAAGGCCCCCCGACGTAGCTGAGTATCTGCTGGCGGGCGCATCAGCGGTTGAGGTTGGCACAGCACACTTCGCGGACCCAAGGGCTTCAGAGAAGCTCGTAGCAGGCCTCGAAGAGTGGTGCCGGGATGAAAATCTACATGAAATCAGCAGCTTACGAGGGTCGCTGAAGGCTTGATGCGGTTGCTTTTCGGGACCCAAGAATGCTAGAATTTACTGATTTCAGGGAGGTTAGATTCAAATGAGAGTTAAGATATTCGTGGTTCTCGAATCGGTGTTCTTAGGACTGGGTATGCTTATCCTATCTCCGTCCGCCAATCCAAAGGCGGCCGGAAAGGCGAGCAACCCGTCCCTACTGGCACCAGCCCCCCTACCGACTTCCAACGCCAATTCAAACGCCACCCCCCAGGCCAAGCCGCTGGCGGTCTGGGAATGCACCACGAGCTGGTACGGCGAGGATTTTGACGGCCGACCGACGGCCAACGGCGAGACGTACGATATGTACGCCGAGACGGCCGCTCACCCGACCCTGCCCCTCGGATCGGTGGTGAGGGTTGTAAATACGAAGAACCACCGCAGCCAGATCGTACGAATCAATGACCGCGGCCCCTACGTCGAGGGTCGCGAGCTCGACGTCTCCTATGAGGTTGCCCGGAGACTAGGGTTTGACCAGCACGGGCTGGCGAAGGTCCGCCTGGAGCTGCTTGAGGTGCCTTCACGCCCCTTCCTGTACCATCGCGACTAATCGTAGCCCTGGATGTTGATCGCCTGGGGCCGGCCTGCGCTTTGGCGGGCCGGCTTCGCGGTGCAGCAGGCCTGTTCAAGGTGGGGAACCAGCTCTTCACAGCCGAGGGTCCGCGGGCAGTCAAAAAGCTCGCGGGCCTGGGTTTCGGCATCTTCCTCGACCTGAAATTCCACGATATCCCGAACACCGTGGCGCATGCGGTCTCGGCGGCGGCCAAGCTGCCCAAGGTGCGCCTGATGACGCTGCACACGTCCGGCGGCTACGACATGATGCGCGCGGCACGGGAGGCTGTGGCCGGCAAGAAGAACCGTCCGGCGCTTCTCGGAGTCACGATTCTGACCAGCATGGATGCTCCATCGCTACGCCAAGTCGGGATGTCAGGGACACCTGCATCCCGCGCCATCGCGCTCGCCCAGCTTGCGAAAAAAGCGGGGCTCGACGGAGTGGTGGCGTCGGCGCACGAAGCCCGGGCAATACGCCGGGCGTGCGGGCCAAAGTTTCTGATTGTGGTGCCAGGCGTGCGGCCCGCCAGCAGCGATGCGAACGACCAATCGCGCGTGGCCACGCCTGCGGCTGCCATCCATGCTGGAGCCGACTACCTTGTGGTCGGCCGGCCGATCACTGCGGCCTCGAACCCACGCGAAGCTGCCCTCGCAATCGCCGCCGAAATCGCTTCTGCAGCGCGCCGCGCCAAGTAAGGCTGTCCTTCCGATTTGACCGCACATCCCACGCTCCATTAGCATCAGCGTGCGAGGAATTGTCTCGTTAATGGCCAGCGCAAAACACATCATCGTCGGAACGGCCGGGCACATCGACCACGGAAAATCCGCTCTCGTCGAGGCCCTCACCGGAACGAATCCCGACCGCCTCGAAGAAGAGAAACGCCGGGGAATCACAATCGATCTCGGCTTCGCATTTCTCGATCTGGGAGACGTCAAGATCGGCTTGGTCGATGTGCCGGGGCACGAACGATTCGTGCGCAACATGCTGGCGGGGGCGGGCGGAATTGACGTGGTCCTGCTGGTGGTGGCCGGAGACGAATCCATCAAGCCGCAGACGCGCGAGCATTTCGACATATGCCGGCTGCTGGGAATTCCGCGGGGACTGGTGGCCATCACGAAATCGGATCTGGTCGATGCGGAGATGCTGGGGCTGGTGCGGCTCGAAGTGGAGGAATTCGTGCGCGGATCGTTTCTGGAAGGCGCGCCGATCATCCCGGTGAGCGCGCGGACCGGCGCGGGCCTCGACGAATTGAAGCAAGCGCTGCTGCGCGTGGCGCACGACGTGCCGGAGAAGGACCTGACGCGGCATTTTCGGCTGCCCATCGACCGATCATTTGCCACGAAGGGCTTCGGCACTGTGGTGACCGGAACTCTGATTTCCGGAGCGGTGAAAATCGACGATGAAGTGGAACTGTACCCGGCGCGCAGGAGCGTACGAGTGCGGGGATTGCACTCGGGCGGCAAGCCCATCGGGCGGGCCGTGGCGGGACAAAGAACGGCCGTAAATCTCTCCGGCATCGATCACGCGGAGATTCAGCGGGGAATGGTGCTGGGCGCGCCCGGAGTTTTCAACCCCACGAAGAAGGTCGATGCACGGATCACGCTGCTGCCTTCGGCGCGGCCTCTCAAGAACCGCGCGCGAGCACATTTTCATCAGGGCTCGGCCGAGGCGATCGCGGAGATTGTGCTGCTGGAAGGCGCGGAGCTTGCGCCCGGCGGGTCGGCACTGGCGCAATTGCGGCTGGATGGCGAGATGCTGGTGTTACCGGGGGACCGGTTCATCCTGCGCCAGTTTTCTCCCGTGGTGACGATCGGGGGAGGCGTGGTGATTGACTCCGCTGCGCGGCGTCACCGGCGGGACGATCCGGCGGCGCGGGAGTTTCTTGAGACGCTCGAACATGGGGATCGGGAAGAGTTTCTTGCGGCACTCGCGGAGGCGACCCCCCGCGGACTCACGCTCGACGATGTCCGTGCGCGGACTGGATGGGTGGAAGCCGAAATTCGAGAAACGGCTACGAAACTCGCGGAGCAGAAGCGGCTGCGAATCCTCAGCGAACAGCCGCTCACACTGGCGGCCGCACAGGCGGTGGAGAAGTGCGCCGTCGCGCTGCGCGAAGCCGTGGAGCAATTCCATAGCGCGAACCCCCTGCTGCCGGGAATCCCGAAACAGGAGCTGCGCGGGCGCGCCGGGAATCCCCGCCCCGAGGTCTTCGATGCGGCGCTCGAAGATCTGGTGAGGGCAAAAGCGGTGGCTGTGACGGGAGGCCTGGTGCAACGCGCCGGGCGCGAGATCGCTCTTTCGGCGGAAGAGGCGCGCGCCAAGAAGCTGATCGAGCAGGCGTTCGAGGGCGCCGGGCTGAGCGTGCCGAGCGTCTCCGCCGTGCTCGAGAAGCTGCCGGTTGAGGCCAGCCGGGCGCAAAAGATCTTGCAGATCCTCCTGCGCGAGGGCGTGCTGATCAAAGTGGCGGACGACTTCGTCTTCCACAGGACCGCGGTCGCGCGGCTTCGCGAACTTCTTGCCAAGTACCACAAGGAGCAGGGCAACCGGCTCACGATGATCGCGTTCAAGGAGCTGGCCGGAATCACGCGCAAATACGCGATCCCGCTGCTGGAATACCTGGACCGCGAGCACGTGACGCGGCGGGTGGGCGACGAGCGTGTTATACTTTAGGCGATAGGCAGGCAAGACCGGGGAACCCGGGGCGGTCGAGCCCGGGCGTGAAAGGTAGGTACCCTATGTGGGACAGCCCCATGCATTTGCTGATTATTGCAATCGTCATCCTCGTGCTTTTTGGCGGGCGCAAGATTCCCGAGGTGATGAAGGGACTCGGACAGGGAGTTCGCGAATTCAAGGAAGGCATGCGCGGCGACCAGCCGCAGCCAACGCAGACGAGCCAGCCGGCGAACCCTCCGGCCGCTGCTCCGCCAGCCGCGACGCCCGTGGAAGAGAAGAAGTAGCTCGCCTGAGTTGTCCGGCGAGTAGATCGAAGGTTTTCAAAGCGGCGACCCCGATTGCCCGGGGCCGCCGTTTTTCATTTCAGGGCGCTTAATCGGGCACCGATTCCCGCCATCCGAAGTCCCGCAAGAATGACCACAGCCGCGCGAGCGGCAAGCCCATCACGTTGAAGTAGCACCCCTCGATTCGAGTGATGTAGCGTCCGCCGATACCCTGGATCGCGTACGCGCCGGCCTTGTCGAATGGTTCGCCGGTGGCGATGTAGCCCTCGATGTCATCGTCGGAGAGCGGAGCGAAGGTGACGCGGGTGATCTCTTCGATGAGACCTTCCATCGCACCGGGTCGCCTCACCAAAGCAACGCCGGTGTGCACCTCGTGCACGGCCCCGCTTAGGAGACGGAGCATGCGGCGGGCATCTTCCTCCGACGAGGGTTTTCCCAGAATCTCGTCGCCTGCGACCACGATCGTATCGGCACCCAGGTAAAGGCGATCGCCGGAATCCTGCTCCGCATTGGCTACCGCGCGAGCTTTTCCAAGCGCCAGGCGGCGGACGTAGTCGGCGCGCAGCTCGCCGGGGCGGCGCGATTCGTCGAGAAGCGCGGCGCGAGTTTCGAACGCGATTCCGGCATTGCGCAGGATTTCGGCCCGCCGGGGTGAGGCCGATGCGAGGATGAGTTTCATTTCGGAAAGGAAAAACTTAACACAGAGCACCTGGAGAAAACACACCGCAGAGACGCAGAGGACGCAGAGAAACACAGACGCGAGGAGAGATCCTTCGTCGTCCACCGCGGCGGACTGCACCCCTACAACAGCTCAAATGACGACGGATTCGTGGTATTCGCCGAAGGCGCGGCGGAGCGCGTCGGAAATTTCACCGACGGTGGCGTAGGCTTCGACCGCCGCGAGGATCGCGGGCATCAAGTTTTCGGTCCCTCGAGCGCGACGTTCGACCTCTTCCAGAGCCGCGCGCGATTTGGCTGCGTCGCGCCGGGCGCGGAGCGCGTTGAGGCGCGCCACCTGCGATCGCTCGATTTCCGGGTCGATCCGCAGCGTCGGGATCGGCTGCTCCTCTTCCGCTTGAAAGCGATTGACGCCTACGACCACCTGCTCGCCACGTTCGACGGCCTGCTGGTATTCATACGCAGCCTTCTGGATTTCCATCTGGACGTAGCCTGTCTCGATCGCGCGAAGCATCCCGCCGAGCGCGTCAATCTTGGAGATATAGGCTTGCGCGGCGGATTCGATTTCGTTCGTCAGCTTCTCGATCGCGTAGGAACCGGCGACCGGGTCCATCGTGTTGGCAACGCCCGTTTCCTGAGCAATGATCTGCTGGGTGCGCAGGGCGAGAAGAGCCGCGCGCTCGGTGGGCAGGGCGAGGGCCTCGTCGAGGCCATTCGCGTGGAGCGACTGGCAGCCCCCGAGCACGGCGGCGAGGCATTGAAGCGCGACGCGCACGAGGTTGTTTTCGGGCTGCTGCGCCGTGAGCGACGATCCCGCCGTCTGGACGTGGAAGCGCAGCATCATGGAACGAGGGTCGCGGGCGCTGAAGCGGTGGCGCATGGTGCGTGCCCAGAGGCGCCGCGCGGCGCGGAACTTCGCGATCTGCATCAGGAATTCGTTGTGCGAGTTGAAGAAGAAAGAAATCTGCGGCGCGAATTCGTCCACCTGCAACCCGGCGCTGACAGCCGCCTCGACGTAGGCGATTCCGTTCGCGAGGGTGAAGGCGACTTCCTGGACGTCGGTCGATCCAGCCTCGCGAATGTGATAGCCGGAGACCGAAATCGCGTTCCAGTTGGGCAGCTCGCGGCGGCACCAGCCGAGAATGTCCGTGACGATGCGCATTGCGGGCCGAAGCGGGTAGATGTACGTGCCGCGCGCGATATATTCCTTGAGGATGTCGTTCTGCACCGTGCCGGAGAGCCGCGCGAGGCTGGCACCCTGCTGCCTGGCCACAGCGACGTAGAGCGCGAGCAGAATGGCCGCGGTCGAATTGATCGTCATCGAGGTCGAGATGCGCTCGAGCGGAATGCCATCGAAAAGAGTCTGCATGTCTTCGAGCGAGTCGATCGCGACGCCGACTTTGCCGACCTCGCCCAGCGCGAGAGGGTGATCGGAGTCCATGCCGATCTGCGTGGGCAAATCGAACGCGACCGAGAGTCCCGTCTGGCCCTGCTCCAGCAGATAGCGGTAGCGGCGGTTTGATTCGACGGCGGAGCCGAAGCCGGCGTACTGGCGCATGGTCCAAAGGCGGCCGCGGTACATCGTGGGATAGACGCCGCGGGTGAACGGGAACTGGCCGGGATAGCCGAGGTCGCGCTCCGGGTCCCAGCCGGAGAGGTCGTCCGGGCCGACGACAGCCTCGATCGGCAGACCGGTGGTGGAGGCGGATTTTCGCTCGGAGGCTTCGGCTCGTTTCGTGGTTTCTTCCTTCATGGCGAAGGGGCGAAGATCGAATCTTTCAGACTCAGCGGACGCGCCGCGCCCGGCGAAACGCTCCGAACGCGAATGCGGCCATCATTATGGCATAGACAACAGCGATGCCTGTGATCCACTGCCACTGGGCAGGGTGATACTTCCATTGCCTCCACGCAGCGAACGCGCCGTAGGCAGCGAAGACGGCGAACAGAGCACCGGTCGCCTCGTGAAAGAGCTGGCGCGTGACGCGCCAGAGGACGCGGACCGTGACAACAATCGAGCGCCAGAGCGCCGGAAGCAGGCTGGCAGACATAGACCAATTCTAGGATTTATCTCGCAAATGGCAAGTGCAGCGATTTCTACTGCCGTACTTGCCGAGGATCGACGGTATCCGGCGCGCCATCTATACTCTCACCATGCTTGCCGAAACAGACCTTCTCGCAGCTCTGCGGCGCTACTGGGGGTACGACTCGTTTCGTCCCTTACAGCAAAGAATCGTGCAGAGCTTGCTAGGAGGCCGGGACACCTGCGTGGTTATGCCCACCGGCGGAGGCAAGTCGCTCTGCTATCAACTGCCGGCCGCGATGCTGCCGGGAAAAACCGTCGTGGTGATTTCTCCTCTGATCGCACTAATGCAGGATCAGGTGGCGCAACTCGCACAAATGGGGATCGAAGGGGCGCTGCTGAACAGCTCCCTGACGGGCGCCGAAAAAGCTTCGGTAATCCGCGGGGCGCGCGAGGGGCGATACCGGCTGCTGTACGTGTCGCCGGAGCGCCTCGCGCAGGAGGACACCATCTCGTGGCTCGAGAAAGTGCCCATTGGGCTGTTTGCCATTGATGAAGCCCATTGCATATCGGAATGGGGGCACGAGTTTCGGCCTGACTACCGGCAGTTGAGCCGCCTGCGGAAGCATTTTCCAACGTGCCCGATCGCGGCTTTCACCGCGAGCGCGACGCAACGAGTGCGCCACGACATCATCGACCAGCTCCAACTGCGCGATCCGGACAAGTACATCGCCAGCTTTCACCGGCCGAATTTGCGGTACATCGTCAAACAATGCGACGCGCGAACGCAGCCGGACCTGCTGGTAACGGCGCTGCGCAAACATGCGGGCAGCAGCGTGATCGTGTACTCACCCACGATTGCAAGGGTGGAGGAGACCATCGATTTCCTGGAGGAAAAAGGAATCGCCGCGATCGGATACCACGGGAAGATGGATACCGCCAGCCGAAGGCAAAATCAGGAACGCTGGATGTCGGACGAAGTGCGGGTGCTGGTGGGCACGGTCGCTTTCGGATTGGGCATCAACAAAGCCGCCGTTCGAGCCGTGATTCATCTCTCGCTGCCAAAATCGATCGAACAGTATTATCAGGAAGCCGGCCGCGCCGGACGCGATGGCGATCCGGCGGATTGTCTGCTCCTCTGGCAGAAGCGGGATACGGCCCTGCTGGTCCATTTCATCAAAGAGATGACCGACCCGGCGGAACAAAAGCGCGCCTGGCAGCGCTATGACGAGATCCGCAGCTTCGTCGAGCCGCAGAAGTGCCGCCATCACGAGATTTGCACTCATTTTGGAGAAACTCCGAAATGGAAATCGTGTTCGGCCTGCGACTCGTGTAGCGGTGAACCCGATTGGCTGGCCAAACCAGCCGAGGCGCCAGAGCTTGGACGCGGAAAGCCCGTGAAAAGAGCTGACGGCGCGGCCGACGTTGACCCAGAGTTGCGCGAGTATCTCCGCGAATGGCGGCGCACGACGGCCAAGGGAAGCGGACTTCCTGCCTTTGTCGTCATGCACGATACCTCTTTAGACGAACTCTGCCGCGTACACCCCAAATCGCTTCCGGAGCTTCGGCGCGTCTCGGGATTCGGCGAACGCAAGACCGAGCTGTACGGCCAGCAAATTCTGGATGTGCTGAAACATTTCCGCGGCGGCGCGCGCACAACCGAGACACCCAAGAAGAGCACCAAGCAAGCCGAGGAAACGATGCGACTGCTCGCGAAAGGACATACATTCGACGAAATCGCGAAAATTCGCGGGCGGCAGGCTTCGACCGTGATATCGATGGTCGCCGATCTGGTCGAACGCGGAAAGCTGGAATTTCAATCCGGCTGGGTCGACCACCCAAGGAGGGTAATGATTGAAGAAGCGTGCATCCGCCTCGGCGTTGAACGGCTCAGGACGCTCAAAGACGCGTTGCCGCCGGAGATCACGTTCGACGAAATCCGGCTCGTAGCGGCGCGACTTCGCCGGCAGCAGAGCCAGGCGCCTGCGCCGAAGGACAGGTAACGCTAGAGGATCGGCGAACATACTGGCACTTGTGCCGGGCGTGCCTCAGCCCTAGAATGAGCGAAGTAAGAGGCTTTCGGGAGGTGATGCCCCCTTGCAACTCGACGACCGCATGAAGCAGTTGCTGAGAGAGCTGGGACACGCCATCAACGACACCGTGTCGGATTCCGAGCGCATCGCCGAGGCGATCGCCGGAGTGCGCGCGGCCGGCTTCGACATCGTGCTGAAACTCGACGCCACGATCGGATTGGCGCGGCGCACGGGTCCGGATGCCAAGATGACCTCGCAGGACCGGCGCTTCCTGGAATCCCTGCACATTCGCGTGGACGAGGAAGTGCTCGACGAAGAGCACATGGAGCCCAAGGTGGAGATCACCCCGCAAGACATCAAGTTTCTGAAGTCGCTGAAGATTTCCTTCGATGAAGAACTATAAGATTCTCGCCTTTTCGTTCGCGCTCGCCGCTGCACTGGCGATTTCCGCCAGCCCCGCGCGGGCACAAGCAGAGGCAGCTGCGGCGGCAGCGGGTGAGGCGATAGCGGCGCCCATCGTCACCAAGATCATCAAAGCGGCGACGCCGAAGGGCACCCCCAAGGACGGCAACTGGCTCAAAGCGGAAGTGGTCCATGCGGACGCGAATTCGATCATCGTCCGCGAACAGGCCAATGGGATGGCGATTCACACCTTCAACTTTGCACCGGAACTGAAAGACAAGATGCAGGCGATCCTGGACCAGGGCGGCTTTCAATACGGCGACAAGGTAAGCATCCTGTACATGAACGGTCAAACAATCGCTCTCAAGATCCACGGCAAGCCATCGAAACCGCTCTGATTTCCGCTGCACGCCCAGCACCCGCAAATTCATGATTCGCCCGCCCGCTGTCGCCGGCCGCTTCTATCCATCGCACCCGCGAGAACTCTCCCGGCAAATCGACGAGTACACATCCGCGGCGACGAAGAAGTTGCCGGCGCGCGGATGCGTGGTGCCGCACGCGGGCTACCCATATTCCGGGCACGTTGCCGGAGCCGTCTATTCCTCGCTTGAGATTCCCGCGCGATGCATCCTGCTCGGGCCGCGGCATTATCCCCAGGGCCAGCCGATGGCAATCCTCACGGAGGGAAGTTTTGCCACGCCCTTCGGAGAAGCGCAGATCGATTCCGCGCTGGCGCGGGAACTGGCGCGCATCTGTCCGCTGCTGCGCGAAGACGCGGTCGCACACGAGCGGGAGCACTCTCTCGAAGTGCAGCTTCCATTCCTGCAAAGGCTCGCACGGGATTTTCGCTTCGTGCCCGTGGTGCTGGGGACGGACCGCTATCCCGCGATCGAAGAGCTGGGGCGGGCGGTCGCGCAGGTGGTAGCGGGACAGAAGGAGCCGGTGCTCGTGATTGCAAGCTCGGACATGAATCACTACGAAAGCGATGCGATCACGCGCGTGAAGGACCACAAGGCGATCGCGCGGATTCTGGCGCTCGATCCGCGCGGCCTCTACGACACCGTGCGGAACGAAGGAATCTCGATGTGCGGGTACGCGGCGACGGTGGCGATGCTCGTCGCCGTGCGGAAGCTGGGAGCGAAGGAAGCGACGCTCGTCCGCTACGCGACGTCCGGAGATGTCACCGGCGACCTCGATCAGGTGGTCGGCTACGCGGGGATCGTTCTCCGCTGAGCCATCAGGCGCTCCGCCGTGGAGCCATCGCGCTCGCCGCGGCTATAGGCTTCAATTCACAGTGAGCGTCACAGCTATCGAACGGTGAATCGTCCCGCTCGTCGCTGTGACGACGATGGACGTTGTGCCTGTCGGCGTGCCGGGGTTACCGCCGCCCCCGCCACCGCCACCACCTCCGCCACCGCAGCCGACGTTAACAGCCGCCACCGCGAGAACCGCCAAGACGAGAACCGCGCCCACGCGACGCTTCGCCTGGCCAAGACCAAACATGAAGAGGCAGATACAGAAGGCCGCGACGAGCGTCACCATGGTTCCCGTGCCGGGCCAGCCGATGCGATCGGGCCGGCTGAGCGGCGTCAACATGCTTGGCGCGGTTGCGGAGATCGTGACGACGGTCGATCCACTGCCGGTGATCGAGGGCGGGTTGAAGCTGCAACTGGATTCAGACGGCAGGCTCGAGCAGGATGCGGAAGTGAAATTGATCGTGCCGTTGTAGCTGCCGTTGCCGACGACGTTGAGCGTGACTGTATTTGTGCTGCCCCTCGTTACCGTCACGGTCGGGGAGCTGAGAGACAGGGAGAAGTCATTGCCGCCGGTGGTCGATGCGAAGCCGCTCGCGTTGACGAGGTTGGTGGCGTTGACGGATCCAAGGCCCGTGGCCAGGTCGTAGCCGGTCCCGGCGTCATAGCCGGAGAGGATGCCGATGGCCATGTTGCCTAAGCAATCCGGCTTTCCCAGCTGGCACGGCATGGCAATCGTATCCTTCGTAACGTCGTAGAAAACGCAGGTGCTCGCGGGATTCTGTATCGAGGCGCACGTCTTTCCCGAGGTGGCCGCCAGCGTGTAGAGCGCCGGATTGATGAGGCCCTGCTTGTCTTCGTATTTCTGATCGATCAGCGCCACGATCCCGGCAAACACCTGCGCCGAAACGGATGTGCCTCCGGCACCCAGGAAAACGGGGTTGCTGCCTGTCAAAGTGCAGGGAAGATTGCCATTGCCAGGAAAATCCCGCTCACAAACGACGTAAAAGCTTCCGGAGATCGTACCGTCGCCCGCGAACAAAGAGACATCGGGAAGATCGCGCTTGCCATCGCTCGGCGTAACGCCGCCCTGCTGCCAGGTGGGTTTCGCGTAGCCGCCGGTGCAGCTCGATGGATTAATGCCATCAGAGGAGGTGCAACTGCTGGGGCCCCCTGAGCCACCGACGGTAACCACAAAGCCGGGGTTGGGCGAGGTCGTATTCGTCGTCGCGAGATAGTTTTGGACGAACGTATCGTTGCAGGCAGTTGTCGCGTCGGACTCGGTAAAGAAATCGACAACCGCGGCGGAGGCGCAGGAGTCGTTGTACGTCCTCTCCGGAATGTATTTCAGGGCGGACGCGAAGGTGCCGGCTGCATTGTTTGCATTCCAAAAGGGCGCCGGATTTGCGATGTCATCGAATTCCGTGCCGCCGACGGCAACGTTGAATGGCGTGGAGGCAATGCCATTAACAGCAAGGCCTGAAACCGCCGGCTGCTTGGAAGCGCTGCCCGAAACGAAGTCGCAGCCAGCCGAGCCCTGGTCCCCGCTCGAAACCAGGACGGTGATTCCCTCGGCGGCCGCCTGCTGCCACGTCGTGTTATAGAAGGCATTGTGAGTGGTTCCAATGAACAACTCGCATTCGCCGAAGCTTTCGCTCAGGATCGCGGGGGGCGAAGATTCGTTGACGATAAACGTGGCGGAAAGATCGCCGCCAAATGAGGCCCCGGTCCTCGAGACGACCAAATTGATGTCAGCATTCCTGGCCACGGATCCCGACCACTCAACATCGAGGATTGCTTCGACCTCAAAGCCGCTTGGCAAGCGCCCCGGATCGGCGCCGTTCACGGTAATGATGGGGTCTTTCGTGGGGAGGCCGAACATGCTCCTGAAATCGCGCACATCGCGGACGTCGATGTTGCTAGTGGCCACAATCGCGATTGTCACCCCGGTGCCGTCGATACCCGCATTCCAGAGGGGCAGCACGTTGTAGATCGTGGCGAAGTCGAAAGGCCCCAGCCCAAAGCATGCGAGCACGCTGGTCAAGCCGCATGGAATAGATGACGTAAAAGTGACCTGCGGCTGCGGGGAAGACGAATCAAGAGCACTAAGCCGGCGCGAAGAGGCGCTCGCAACGTGGCTCATCGGCTTGGGGAAGAAATTGTGAAGCGAACTGACGCCGGCGACGACGGGAGCGAGCGCCGCGGGAATCGAGGGGTCGCTTACGTTGGCCCAGTGGCTCTCGCCTTCCACGACGAAGTTGTGGATGGGCGCGTGAAACGCCTGCTGGACCTGAGCGGCGGTGCCTGAAAACTCGATCACGGTGCGGCCGTTTGAGACCGGCGCTACCTGAAAGCCGTGCGATTCGAGCCATCGGGTGATCGTCTGGATGTCGAGGTCGGAGGGTCCGAACTGCTGGCCGAATTGGACCGGCGTGAGCCACTTGTGAAAGTTCGGGGAGGTCCGGTCCTGCTGCTCGGCCATCAGGTTCTGGAGAGCAGCCTCCTGCTCGGGGCTGCGCTTGAGGACGAGCAGCATGCGCTCCATCGGAAGATTGCCGGACGCCAAGCCGCGATCGAACTCCGGCCGCGCGAGGGGATGCGTATTGCCGCGAAGCACGGTGGTCCGAGCGTCGTCCACGGCCTGCGTGATGCGCGGCCGGGCGTTATTCGCCTGCGCGGAAGTGCGCGTGGGAACGAGTGAAAGAAAGGCAAAAACCGCCAAAAGAGCGACTGGCAAAGTGTGAGGGGGACGCATGGTTGTCATTTCCGTCCGATGCTATCAAAGTTCCGAAAGGATGGACGGCCGCGCACGAAAAGTTGCGAGAAATGCAATCAGCGGGCGGCGCGGATACGGCCGGCGAGCGTGCGGGCGCGCTGGCGGGCAATGTCGATGAAATGCTCGTCCGCGGCAACCTGGTCGAGCGAGGCCAGGAACTGCTCGGGTTCGGGAAGGAGTTTCCGGTCGTAGTCCTTCTCGATTTGCTGGATCACGTCGTTGACCCCGAGCCGATCGTAGCGCATCGTGCGCTTGAGATCGGAAAGATCGGTCTCCTGGCGCGCGAGGCTTTCGAAGATTTCGAGCAACTGCGCGGCGGAACGGTCGAGCGTGTAGTTGAACGCGACTTGATGCGTTTCGCTGCCGCGGTCGTAGCGGAAGGTCTTCTCCCCGAGGTTCGCGATCCGGCGGTGCATTTCGAGGTCGATCCCATCGAAATTGTGGAGCTTCGCGGCGAGGTCAAAAATCCTTTGCGCCAGGGGCGCGCCGATTTCCATGGGCCGGGGATTCGATTCGTCGTCCAGCTGCCGGATGTCGAAGGTGCCCGAGCCGGATTCACTTACCTTGATTTCAACGAACTCCGGATAGCTCGTCTTGAATACTTTGCGGTAGGTGATGGTCGCGCCGTCAGCGCGGGTATCCGCTTCAACGCGCGGAACGGCCGCAAGGACGGCGCCGAGAACGAGCGGGAGAGCCAGTGCGCGGAGACAACGTTGCATCGTCGAAGGAATCATCGTGCACGCGGGATCAAGATGCCCGACGCCCGGGACACGCTGCCTGCAATCGGGAGACCGGACCGGCGCCCGGCGGCCGCGGCAAGGCGGTCGCGGGACCGGGACACCTGCGCGTGGCAGAGCGCCACGGCGAGAGCGTCGGAGGCGTCAGCCGGCTCGGGGCAAAACGGGAGGTCGAGGAGCGATCGCACCATCTGCTGAATCTGCTGCTTCGAAGCGGCGCCGAAACCGGCAACGCTGGCCTTCACCTCCCGCGGCGAGTAACTATGAGCGGGAATGTGTGCCTGCGCGGCGGCCAGCAAAACGACGCCTCGCATCTCGGCGAGCTTGAGGGCTGTTCTCATGTTGAGCGCCGTAAACACGGATTCGACCGCGACGGCATCCGGCGTGAACTGCTCGACGAGCCCGGAAATCAGGAAGTGAATTTCGCGCAAGCGGACTGCAAACGTGACGCGCGCCGGAAGCTTCAGCGCGCCGAATCGCATGAGGCGCGCGCGAGAGCCGTCCATTTCGATCACGCCGTAGCCGGTCGCACCCACGACGGCCGGGTCCACGCCCAGAACGCGCAGTTTGCGTGCGGACGTACCCGAATGTGAGGGATGGGAAGACATGCCGGCCGGCACAAGTGTACGTGCGGGCCGGAAGCGGAGGGTAGTGTTTTTTCGATACAAGGCCGCGCGAAGGAGACTATCCGGCCACGGCGGCCTGGATTTCTTTTTCGTCGATATCGAAGTTCGCGTAAACGTGCTGCACATCGTCGTGATCTTCGAGCGTCTCAACCATTCGCAGCATTTGCTGCGCCTGCGCCCCGGTCAACTTGACGTAGTTCTGCGGCACCCAGGACACCTCGGCTGAAGACGGCGTGATTCCGGCGGCTGTGAGAGCCTCACGGACTTTTTCCATGGCCTCGGGAGGAGTCATTACTTCCCAGAACGAGCCGTCGTCGCGCATGTCATCCGCGCCAGCATCGAGGACGATGCCGAGCATCTTGTCTTCGTCCGCCTGCTCCTTGGGGACGACGATGTCGCCTTTGCGCTGGAACATCCAGCCAACGGCGCCCGTTTCCGCCATGTTGCCGCCATTCTTTGAGAACATGTGGCGGATTTCGCTGACGATGCGGTTGCGGTTGTTGGTGACAACCTGAACGAGGACGCCTACTCCGCCGGGGCCATATCCTTCAAAGGTCACCTCATCAAGAGTCTCACCCTCGAGGGTTCCGGCGCCGCGCTGGATGGCACGCTCAATATTGTCGTTGGGCATGTTCTCGCCCTTGGCTGTCAGAATGGCGGTCCGAAGGCGGGGATTCGTGACCGGATCAGCCCCGCCGGTACGAGTCGCAATCGTCAACTCGCGGATTAGCTTGGTGAAAATCTTGCCGCGGCGAGCGTCGGTAGCCGCTTTCTTGTGCTTGATCGTGGCCCATTTCGAGTGTCCGGACATTGATAAACCTTCTACGGAGAGTATGGCAGGAGCGGCAGTCCAGCTCTTGCCGCGATAGTTTAGCAGCAGCGCCAAGAACAGGCAAGGGAAGGGCGTCGAAGGGCCTACAGGGCATCTACCGGTTCACGGAAGAACCCACCGCAGGGACCGGGAGTTCCGCGTTGCAGCAGAATGAATTCACCGTGAAGGACGCGTGACCGCCTGAGCCACATTTAATCCGCGTGTCATCTGGCGATAACAACCCTCGCGTATCCAACTCGTGCACGCGTTTGAGTCCGCAAAGTCCCTAGACCGCCGCGCCCGGCGGCCAGCGTCCCCGCTGCGGGGAAGCGGATTCAAACCGCGAGATTCGCACACAAGGAGACTCCATGATTCGGAAACATTTTGGATGGCTCGGGACAGCGGTGCTGGCATGCGGCTTGGCCGCCATGACCCCGAGCGGGGCATTGGCCGGAGACCATGACGGCGATCATCTTCAGACGAGCACGCCCATCAAGCACGTGGTGGTGATTTTTCAAGAGAATGTGTCGTTCGACCACTACTTCGGGACCTATCCGCACGCGGCACCGAATAAGGACGGCAGCGTCTACTTCTTCGGCCCGAAGCCGAACACGGCGCGGGTGAACAACCTCGAAACATCCGGGCTGCTTACCAACAATCCGAACGGCGTGAACCCGTTCCGGATCGACCGCAGCGTACCGAACACCTGCGATCAGGATCACAACTACGGCGACGAACAGCTCTTTGCCCACGGCGGGCTGATGGATCAATTCCTGCTCAAGAGCTGCAACGACGCGGCGCTGGGCAAGACGAGCACGATGGGCTACTACGACGGCAACACAGTGACTGCGATCTGGAACTACGCGCAGCATTTCGCGATGAGCGACAACTTCTTCGGGACAACGTTCGGACCATCGACACCGGGAGCGCTCAACGTGGTGGCGGGCAACACGTACCTGGGAATCGTGCAGAACGGGCTCTCGGGCAAGGGTTTCATTGCGAACGCGGCCAGCTCAGGCGCGGTGATCGGCGATGCGGATCCGGCGGGCGACGTGTGCTCGAATCCGAAGCGGACGCAGATCAACATGTCCGGGAAGAACGTGGGAGACCTCATGAACGAGGCAGGCATCACGTGGGGCTCGTTCATGGGCGGATTCGCGAATTGCGCCGCGACGCACACGGGCATCACCGGCCTCACGACAACCGACTACATTCCGCATCACGCGTGGTTTCAGTACTGGACATCGACGCTGAACGCAAGCCATGTGGGACCTTCGTCGGACGCGATGATCGGCAAGTCCGACCAGGCCAATCACGAGTACGATCTGAGCAAGTTCTTCGTGGCGCTACAGAATCACAACCTACCGGCAGTCAGCTACGTGAAAGCCATCGCGATCGAGGACGGCCACGCGGGATACTCCAACCCGATCGACGAGCAGTTCTTTCTGGCGAACACGATCAACGCGATCCAACAAGCGGGCTACTGGAAGGACACGGCGATCATCATCACGTACGACGACTCCGACGGCTGGTATGACCACCAGATGGGGCCGATCGTCAACCAATCGAGCGTGACGGACGATCAACTCCTCGGACCGGGCAACTGCGGGACACCCAAGCCGATCGACGCCCAGGGAGATATCCAAAATGGGAAGTGCGGGTTCGGCCCGCGGCTTCCCCTTCTGGTGGTGTCACCGTATGCGCGAGCGAACTATGTGGATCATCGCGTAACCGATTTCTCCTCGGTGGTGCGGTTCATCGAAGACAATTGGAACCTGGGCCGGATCGGCAACGGCTCAACAGACGCAACGGCGGGCAAGCTCGACGGCTTGTTCAACTTCGACGACTCCGACGGCAGGGCCTTGATCCTGGATCCGTCGACGGGCCAAATCGTCCAACAACACGATCAACACTAAACCGAGAAAAGAATTCCCCGCAGTCCCCCACACCAAGCAACGCCCCCCTGGCCCGCCCCGATTCCTTCGGGGCGGGCCAGACCCGTTTTTGGGCGCGCCGTGTGCCGTACGGTGGATGTATGCTTGGCGTTCCGCCGGAGCGAAGGTCGTCAGGTGGACTCGGAGAATCTCCCTTGGCACGAAAAGCGCGCAGCGTCGATCTGACGCAGGTATCGGAATGGGACGACGGAAAAGTCACCCGCAAGGATGATTATCTCGCCGCTGAAGAGCCCCTGGAAATCCGCATCGGCAAGGATCCGCTGAGCGTGACGATGCGCACGCCGGGGCACGATCTCGAACTGGCGGCAGGATTCCTCTTCACCGAGGGCCTGGTGCAGAGCCGCGCGCAAATCGTCGCCCTGGAAGAGAATCAGGGAGACACGGAGGCGAATCGCGCGAATGTGGTCCGCGCCGAGCTGGCGCCGGACGCTGCGCCGGATTTCGAAAAGATGCGCCGGCATTTCTTCGCGGCGTCGAGCTGCGGAATCTGCGGAAAGGCTTCGATCGACGCGATCCGCGCACGGGCGCTGGCCCCGCCAAACCCGGATTTTCGCCTCGATCCGGACATTCTAGTTCGCCTGCCGGAGGCGCTTCGCGCGTCGCAAGCTGTTTTCGGGCGAACCGGAGGACTTCACGCCGCCGCGCTTTTCGATGCCAGCGGCGAATTGCTCGTCCTGCGGGAAGATATCGGCCGACACAATGCGGTGGACAAGGTAATCGGCTGGGCGCTGATGGAAGGCCGGGTTCCGCTCGCGGAGGCAATTCTGCTCGTCAGCGGGAGGGGCGGCTTCGAAATCGTGCAGAAAGCGATCGTGGCGGGCCTGCCGGTGGTCGCGTCGGTTTCGGCGCCATCCAGCCTTGCCGTGCAGCTGGCGCGGGAGTTGAGACTCACCCTGATCGGTTTTCTGCGCGGACGGCGCTTCGTGATTTACGCGGGTGAGGAGCGGATCGGAAAACGCTGAAGATTGCGGCCACGAGGGAACACGTGCATCCCCGCCTAGCTCGCCGCCTTGCCCATCCTTTTCGGCACGGGAGCAGGGTGCCCGTTATCGTTGCCGAGCATGGCGCGGAAATCTCCAAGTAGCTCGCGATCCCACCATCCGCGCGCGGCTTCTTCCTGCATGATCTCCAGCGCGACATGCTGAGGGGACGCGGTGCGGTATGGCCGGTCCGTCGTGAGCGCATCGTAAACGTCCGCCAGCTGAAGGATGGCTGCGGTGAGGGGAATCTCGCTGCCGCGCAAGCCATCGGGATAGCCTGAACCATCGTGCCTTTCGTGATGGTGGCGGATGATCGGGAGGACGAGGCGAAACGTGCGAAGCGGGGTGCAGATGCGCTCTCCCACCACGGGGTGCTTGCGCATGACCACGATCTCCTCAGCCGAAAGAGGCCCGGGCTTCAGGAGAATGGCATCCGGAACGGCCACCTTGCCGATGTCGTGAACGATTCCCGCGCGGCGGAGCGCCTTGATGTCCTCTTCCGGCAGGCCCAGCTTTTCGCCGAGGCGGGCGGACATTCCCGCGAGACGTTCGCAATGCCCGCGCGTGTAGGGGTCGCGCGCCTCGATGCTGTGAGCGAGGCTGAAGAGCACGGCTTCGGCGTTTTCGAGCTCGTCGGTGAACTGCTTCAAGCGCAGCAGGGAGCGGGCCCGAGCCAGGAGCTCGTTAATATCGATGGGCTTGCTCAGGAAGTCGTCCGCGCCGGCGTTGATGCCTTTGATGCGGTCCTCCGTCGCGGTGAGCCCCGTGACAAGAACGACGGGCGTGAGCCGCGTTTCGGGCGTCGCCTTGATGCGCTGGCATACTTCGAAGCCGTCCATGCCGGGCATCACGATATCCAGGAGAATGAGGTCCGGGCGGAAGGACGAGCATTCGGCAAGAGCAGCCGGGCCGTCGTGCGCATCGCTCACCTCGAAGCCCTCGCGGCGCAGCAGGGTGGCGAGCGCCACGCGCGCGGCGGACTCGTCGTCAACAATGAGAATTCTTTCAAGCATATAGTGACACTCGCGCGCCAGCGGCCTGATGCGGCAAGAGAGCCGCGGGCCTCGAAGCGCCGATTCCACCGGCGGCCGATGTTACATTGAAACTTTCGCCCCGCAGGCAAACAAATGTATCCTGTCCCGTACTTTCTCACAACCCGGAATCGCACGCATGAAAAATGAAACCTCGACCGTCGCCAGCGGACGGAATCGATTGCGCGAGGCTGCATGAAGAGAACCTTGAACGCCGAGTCGCTTCAGGAAATCGCCGCGCGGCTCGAACAAGCTCATAAGGCATTTCACCGGCGCTATCCCGGCCCACCGGCGGACCGCCAACCGATCCACGCCGTCTATGGCGGGGCGCACTTGTTTCGATCAGGCACCGCGCGGCGCATGGGCGAATTCGCGCTGCGGTCGCTTGATGAATACGCACCAGACTTCGTCGCGTTCGCGAAGGCCATCGGCTTGGCGGGAGCGGATCGCCTGCCCGGCACATCCGATGCCGCCGCTTCCATCGCAAAATCCATCGAAGCGAATCCGGAAACGGCGCGGCGCGAAAACCGCCCGGCATGGTTCGCGCATACGATCTACAGCCGCATTCGCGAAAAGCTCCGGCGAGAACCTGTCGAGGATTTTCGGATCGACTTCGAGGACGGGTACGGCAATCGTCCCGACAACGAAGAAGACGGGCACGCCGTGTCGGCAGCCGGTGAAGTGAGCGCCGGAATGAACTCTGGCGAGCTGCCGCCGTTCATCGGCATCCGCATCAAACCGTTCACGGAAGAGCTTCGCGAGCGCAGCATGCGCACGCTGGACATTTTTCTAACCGAGCTGGCGACGAAGACGCGGGGCGAATTGCCGAGACCTTTCTACATCACATTGCCGAAGGTGACGCTGCCGGATGAAGTGGCCGCACTCGCCGACATCTGCTCGCGCATCGAACCCATGCTCGATCTCGAGCCCGGCGCGCTGCGGATCGAGCTGATGGTCGAAACCGCGCAAGCCATCTTCAACGAGCGCGGCGAAGCAAACCTGCTGCCCCTCGTCGGCGCGGCGCGCGGACGGTGCGTGGCAGTACACTACGGACCTTACGATTACACGGCGTCACTGGCCATCGCGGCCCCGTATCAGCCGATGGTGCATTTCGCGTCCGACTTCGCGCGAGGGGTGATGCAAGTGGCCCTGGCGGGAACCGGCATTCGGATCGGCGACGGCCCGACGAACATCATGCCAATTCCGCCGCATCGCGCGGCCAAGGACGGCGCGGCGCTCAGCGCCCGCCAGATGGACGAGAATCGCGCAGCCGTTCATCAGGGATGGAAGCTTCACTTCGAGAATGTCCGGCGTTCCCTTGGGAACGGCTTCTATCAAGGATGGGATTTGCACCCGGCGCAGCTTCCTCCGCGCTATGCGGCGGTCTATTCGTTCTTCCTTGAGAACCTCGACTCCTCTTCGGAACGCCTGCGCAACTTCGTGGAAAAGGCGGCGCAAGCCACGCGCGTGGGGCAGGTCTTTGACGATGCCGCCATGGCGCAGGGCCTGCTCAACTATTTCTTGCAGGCGATCAATTGCGGGGCGCTAACAGCTGATGAGGTGCAGGCGCTCACGAGCCTCACGCAAGCTGAACTTCGCAGCGGGTCTTTCGTACAAATCCTCGCGCGGCGACGCGAGGCTTGAAGACGCCGTTCCTCTGCACCGCATGAAGGCGGAGTGGCGCGGTTTCCTCAGGACTTCCTTCGTTTCATCAAGAACATCAGCGGAACCACGCACAAGCAAACGATGGCCATGATCCGGAAATCATCGAGAAACGCCAGCATCATCGCCTGGCGCTGCATCTGCTGGTAAACCAGTCCATGCGCCTCCAGCACCGCGCGAGCCGCGTCCGCCCCGCGCGTGACGAGAAGATGAGTCAGGTTGTGCAGCGCCTTCTGATAGTCATAGTCGCCGGGATGAAGTTTGCCGACCAGGACGCTTTGATGGAACTGGGCGCGACGGTCGAGCATGGTGGTGACGAAAGAAATCCCCGTGCTTGCGCCCATGTTGCGCGCGAGGTTGATCAGTCCCGATGCGTTGTTCATCTTTCCCGGAGCCACGAAGTAGAAGGCCATCACGTTGATCGGCACAAACAGGAAAGCCGTGCCAGCGCGTGAGATGATCCAGTCGTACATCGGCCTTTGCGATCCCACGTCCAGGTTGAGATAAGACAATTCGAAAAGCCCGGCCGACATGACGAAAAGGCCGGTTATGACAATCCAGCGGGGCTCCAACCGGCCGAGGAGAAATCCCACACACGGCAGCATCGCCAGCAAGACCAAACCGCCCGGCAACAACACCAACCCGCTTCGCATCGCCGTAAAGCCCATCAGCGTCTGCATCATGATCGGGAGCAGAACCGTGGTGCCGTAGAGAACGACACCGAGCACGTACATCATGAACGTGGAGATGGCGAAGTTCCGGTCCCGGAATAGGTGGAGGTCGACGACCGGATTGTCCGTTGTCAGTTCCCGGATTACGAGGGCGACCAGCGCCGCGCCGGAAATCACGCTCGCCCAAACAATGAACGGGGAACTGAACCAGTCATCCCGCTCGCCCTTGTCCAGCACGATCTGCAAAAATCCCAACCCGACGCTCAGAAAACCCAGACCCAAAAAATCGATTTTCAAGGTCTGCTGAAGCTTTGTGCGAATCGAGCGGGCGGGCTCGGCGATGAGAAGCGTAATCATCAGTACGGACACGATTCCCACCGGCACATTCAGGAAGAAAATCCAACGCCAGGAATAGTTGTCCGTGATCCAGCCCCCGAGCGTCGGCCCGAGCGTCGGCGCCACGACGACGCCCATCCCGTAAATCGCCATAGCCATTCCCTGCTTCCCGCGCGGAAAGCTATCCACGAGAATGGCCTGCGAAATCGGCTGCATGCCTCCGCCGCCAGCGCCCTGAATCACGCGAAACAGCACCAGCAAAGGCAACGAAGGAGCCAGCCCGCACAGAAGAGAGCTGAGCGTGAACATCACGACGCAGCCGATGAAAAACCGCTTGCGGCCGAAGACCTTGGAGAACCATCCGGTGAGCGGCAAAACGATCGCGTTCGAAACGAGATACGAGGTGAGGACCCAGGTGCTCTCATCGACTCCCGCCGAGAGGTTGCCGGCAATGTGCGGCAGCGAGACGTTGGCGACGCTCGTATCCAACACTTCCATGAAGGTGGCCAGCATGACCGTGGCTGCAATGAGCCAGGGGTTGATCTGGGGCACGGGCTGGGCGTATTCGGCGGTAGAGGCCATCGATTATCGGGCGCGAGAGTTCACAGGTCCGTGCGTCCTAGGAAGAGAAGTGTCTGCGTGATTCCGAAATAGAGAGTATCGAACCCGGCGAATGCGTCGCGCGGGTCCCCCAGCAACTCCACGGGGGAGGATATCACCCGGACTTCCGAAGGCTCAAGCCGCGGGAGAATGTGAAATGTCCCCCTCCGCGAAAGTCCGCTCGCGGCGGCGCCAGACGTAGAGCAGCCCGCTGCCGATCAGCACCAGCGCGATGCACAAGCCGGTCCACAACCCCACTGCGCCCCAGCCAACGCGGAAACACAGATACGCTCCGAGAGGCAATCCCAGAAACCAGTACAGGACCGACGACCAGATCATCGGGGTACGAGTATCGCCGACGCCTCGGAGGGCGCCTGTGGCGACAGCCTGCAAACCATCAAAGAGCTGGAAAAATGCAGCGACGAACAACAAGCTGCTGGCCGCCCGGATCACCACGGGGTCGGGCGTATAGATGCGCACGATGTAGTGCGGCACCGTCCAGAGCAGAATCGCCATGCACGCCATGAAGGTCGCGCCCAAGGCAAGCGCGGTCCAGCCCGCGCGGCTCGCCGCATGCGGATCGTGCCGGCCGAGCGCTTGCCCCACCCGCACGGCAGCAGCAGAACTAATCCCGAGCGGCACCATGTAAGTGAAACTTACCGTATTGAGGGCGACTTGGTGGCTCGCCAGCGGGATGTCACCGAGGCGCGCGATCAAGGCGGTGGCCACCGCGAACACGCCGACTTCCAGGCCCAGCTGCATCGCCGCCGGGAATCCGAGTTGCAAGAGCTTCCTGACGCGCGGCATGTGCGGCCATCGAGATGCGTCCAGCAGCCCGGTCTTATAGCGCAGATCGTAGTAGAGGCAGTAGACCATCAGGACCGACGCCATGTAGATCCGCGAAAAACACGTGGCCCAGCCCGACCCGACCGTACCCATCGCGTGGAAACCAAGATGACCGTAGATCAGCGCCCAGTTGCCCACCAGGTTGATCAAGTTCGCCGAAACCAGGGAAAACATCACAGGCTTCACCAGGTTGATCCCCTGAAGATAGCGGCGGAAAACGAAATACAGGAGCAATGGCACCGTGCTCCAGTTGAGAGCTCTCAGATACGGAATCGCCTGGTCCAGCACGGGCGTCTCGATGTTCAATGCGCGTAGGAGGGGCTCACAGAGCCGGATCAGCCCCATCAAGATCGGAGCCATGCCGAGGCTCAGGTAAACGCCATTCACGAGCGAACGGTGAGCGTCGTCGAGATCGCCCGCGCCGTAGGAGTGAGAAACGAGGGTGTCGAGGCCCAGCATCAAGCCCGCGCCAAATATGGCGACGGCGATGTACAGCATTCCTCCGAGGCTGACGGCGCCGATCGCCACTGAGCTCTCCGCCTGCCGCCCGACCATCATCGTGTCCACAATGCCCATCGTCATCCAGCCGACTTCGGCGAGCACGATGGGCGCGGCAAGCGACGTCATGGGCCGCACTTCTTCCGCGATGTAATGGAAAAATAAACGTTTGATCACGACTCGCAGGCCCTTCTGCCGGCTCCTGAAATGATATCGTCTCCGCGAAATTCAGAAAGCGAAATCGGATGTCCGGAAGGCGATTTTCCGGAGGGGGAACGAACGAAGCAGATTCAGTTTCGCGTGGCGGAGCCGGTGAGCTGCACGAGAGAGCCGGGAGTGGCCGAAGCGCCCGAATCGAAGGTCTGCGGGGCGCGCCAGCGATCGACGACGGAAACCTGGTGCACGCAGGAGACCGTACAGCGGGGCGCACAGCCTTTCTTCGTGAGGAATTCGCGGCGGCGCTGCTCCGCCGTGTATTCGCCGAGCGGGACGCCGGGGTAGCCTCGCTGCTGCGAGCAGTAGTGCACCAGGCCGTCCTCGCACACGTAGAGGTAGCGAGAGCCGGCGCGACAACGCCAATCGTTTTCACGGCCGGCGGCGATATTGTGCTGAAAGCCGTTCACGCGCGTGAACGAGCGCTTGCCGAGGGACATGATCTCTTCGAAAATCTCGCGTTCGCGCGGCCCGAGCGGCTGCAGCTGCCCGTTGCCGTCGTGCAGGATGCCCACCGTGGAGGTGAAGCCCAGCTCGAGCGCGCGGTGCGCCACTTTCAGCGCGTCTTCGGGATTGCGGACGCCGCTGCCGAGCACGGAGTTGATGTTGACCTGAAACTCGGCGTGCTCGGCGAGAAGCGCGAGCTTCTGGTCGAGCACCTTGAGGCTCTTTTTCGAGACATCGTCCGGCTGGACATTGTCGATGCTGATTTGCAGGTACTCGAGCCCCGCGCGGTTGAGACGCTCGATGCGGTCGGCCACGAGGAGGTAGCCGTTGGTGATGAGCCCGGCCAAAATCCCATTCTTTCGAATGCGCGCGATGATCGCGTCAAGATCGGGATGGAGCAGCGGCTCGCCGCCGCTGATGGTGATCACCGCCGTGCCCATCGCGCCCAGGCGGTCGATTCGCCGCAACATCTCTTCCGTCGGAACAGGCTTCGAGAAATCGTCGTATTCGTTGCAATAGGTGCAGGAAAGATTGCAGCGCCGGATGGGGATGATGTGCACCAGGAGCGGATGGCTCGTCGAGACAAGCCCCTTCACAAGCATGCGTGTTTCCCGCAGCTTGCGGTGCCCCGCCCGGAGAGTTTTGCGAATTTTCTTTCGAAATGTCACGGATCTTGCGAGGAAGCGCAGACCCCGCCGCGCCCCGTCGAGACACTATTATGCCACATCGACCCGCGGTTCCCGGGTGCCGTCAGGCTCCGGGATGCCGAACTTGAACGGCACGGCGGCCTCGATGCCGGGCGGACAAAAAGATCGATTCACTCGGCCATCACTCCTGCTAAAATCTGGTCTCTTCCGTGGCTGCGGCCGCGGTCTGACCGTGCAAGCGCAACTCTCCAAAGCGGTTGGGGGTGAATTCGATGTCTGATGCCGTAGCTGACAAAGTGATCTCAACGCTGGCTCAGGTGAAGCGCATTCCAGCGGAAACGATCAAGCTCGACACGAACCTGCAAGAAATGGGCATCGACTCCCTCGACGTATTCACCCTTCTTTTCGAGCTCGAAAACGCATTCAAAATCTCGATTCCCGACGACGACGTGCGCTCCATCAAAACGGTGAACGACATCGTCGATGGCATCAAGAAGCTCCTTGCCGCTGCACCGCCCGATGCGTCGGTGGGTTCAGCCAGCCCGGCCAACTAATGGCGGCGCGCCGGGTCGCCATCACAGGCCTGGGAATCATCTCCCCGCTTGGCCTGAACGTCGCCGAAACGTGGGCTGCCTTGCGCGAGGGCCGGTCCGGCATCGGTCCAATCAAGTCCGTCGACGGTTCCAAGTGGGGCCTCAAGATTCAGAATGGCGCCGAGGTGCGCGGCTTCGACCCGCTGAAGCACTTCACGGGAGGTAAGGATGCCCAGCTGGACCGTTTCGCGCAGTTTTCGGTAGTCGCGGCGCGCGAGGCATTCCGCGATTCCGAAATCCAGCTGACGCCTGCGCTGCGCGAGAGTTCGGCGATCGTCTGCGGTTCGGCCGTTGGCGGACAAGCATCGATTGAGGCCGGCTTCGAAGACCTCTGGGTGCAGGGCCGCGGGCGCGTCCATCCCCTCACCATTCCAAAAACGATGGCCAACGCCGGAGCAAGCCACATCTCGATGGACCTGGGGCTGAGCGGTCCCGTGTACACGATTTCAACGGCGTGCTCCTCGGCAAACCACGCCATGGGGCAGGCGTTCCGGCTGGTGCGCGATGGGCAAGCGGACCTCGCGGTCACGGGCGGCAGCGAGGCGATCTTTACGGTCGGCATGCTGAAGGCATGGGAAGCGATGCGCGTGATTTCACCGGACACTTGCCGCCCGTTCAGCAAAGACCGCAAAGGCATGATCCTTGGCGAGGGCGGCGCGATGCTGATTCTCGAGCCGTTCGACGCCGCCAAGGCGCGCGGCGCGAAGATCTACGCCGAGATCTGCGGCTTCGGGATGACGTCGGACGCGCACCATCTGACGCAGCCGACCGTTGATGGGCCCGCGCGGGCGATGCGCGGGGCGCTCACCGAGGCCGGGCTCGCGGCGGAGGCCATCGGGTACATCAACGCGCACGGAACCGGCACGCCTGGAAACGACCCTGTGGAATCGCGCGCGATCCGCGAGGTCTTCGGCGCGCACGCGGACAAGATCGGCGTCAGCTCGACGAAATCGATGCACGGCCACGCGCTGGGAGCCGCCGGCGCGCTGGAGGCTGTTGCAACGGTCATGGCCCTACATCACGGCATCCTGCCGCCAACCGCGAACTACAACGAACGCGACCCCGAGTGCGATCTCGATTACATCCCCAACCAGCCGCGCGCGGTGCAGGTCGAGGCGGCGCTTTCGAATTCCTTCGCTTTCGGCGGATTGAACGCCGTCATCGCCTTCCGCACCGCGCGATCCTGACACCCTCGGAAACGGGAACAGAAAACTGCTATAGGTTTGTCAGAGCGAGCAGAGGTTCGGCCTGCGGGCAGACTTAGAAAAGGCGGGATACGAACGGGACGATCATGTTCCAGCCCTGCGGAACAATTTCCCACGTCCGGGTCAGCTCGTCGGAGCAGGAGAGCGTGATCATAATGCCAAGCCAGAAGAAACCGGCCAGAATGACGACGCGCGTCAAGCCGGTGGCGTATTTCGCGTGCATGAAGAAGAGCACGACGAGCATCATCTTCGTGACGGCGATGGTAAGGGCCACAACCGTGTTCCAGCGGCCCAAGTCAATGTACGCGACCCCGGTGGTGAGGGCTGTGCCCATCATCAGCAAAATGAAAACGATGATGTACGTGCTGACAGGCACCACGTGCCCGACGTGACCGGATTGCTCGGAATGCTCAGACATTCTTGATCAACTCCCCGGGTAGCGCCCGCCAATCAGATATAGAAGCGCGAAAAGGAAAATCCAGACAATATCGACGAAGTGCCAATACAGCCCGCTGATCTCGAGCGGCGCGTAGTATTGCGGCGAGAACCTGTTGCGCGCCGTCATGATCACAAGCGCCGTCAGGATGCCGAGGCCAACGATCATGTGCAGAGCGTGCAAGCCCGTCATGAAGAAATAAAAGCACATGAACATCTTGACGCCCGGAGCATGAGCACCGCTGTACGCCCAGCTTACGCCCGGGATGATGCCTTCCAGATAGTCGAAATACCATTCAAACCTGAGCTTGAGGCCCAGGAACAGCGCGCCAAAAATCATCGTGAGAATCAGCCAGAAGATGATTTGGCCCTTCCGCTTGCCGGTCTGAGCGGAGCGGATCGCCAACGCCATCGTCAAGCTGCTGCAGATCAGCACGTATGTGTTGGTGGCGCCGAATTTGACCTTGAGCAAATGGCTGCCCGTGACGAACGACTCATAGTGCAGCGCCCGATAGATGGTGTACGCCGTGAACATCCCGCCAAAAAACAGGATTTCTGTGACCAGAAAGACCCACATGCCGAGTCTTCCAGCTTCCTGCTGTTGCGCTACGGTCTCAAACTGGTGCGCGAATCCGGGCGGATGCGCGCCGTGAGCTGAAAGTTCAGACACGGGTCCCCCCGGCAACCGGATAGTTGTAGGCGTCTTCAGTCACGATGGGAATTTCCTCGAAATTTTCGGTCGGCGGCGGTGAGAGCGTGGTCCATTCAAGCCCCTTGGCGCCCCACGGGTTCCGGCCGGCCGGCTTGCCATAGCGCATCGACCACGTCAAATAGATGAGCGGGATCAGGTAACCGATACCCAGGATCGAAGCGCCCGCCGACGACATCACGTTGAGCACCTGAAACTCCGCCGGGTAAATGGCGTAGCGCCGGGGCATGCCCGCATAGCCCAGTATGAACTGCGGGAAGAACGTGAGGTTGAAGCCGACGAACACAATGGCGGCGGCAATGCGAGCCCAGTAATCCGGGTACATCCGGCCCGTGATCTTGGGCCACCAGAAGTGGATCCCGCCCATGAAAGCCATGACGGCTCCGCCCACCATCACGTAGTGGAAATGCGCGACGATGAAGTAGGTGCCGTTCAGGTGGACGTCGGTGGCGAGAGACGCCAGGAACAATCCCGTGAGGCCGCCGATCGTAAACAGGCCGACGAAGCCCAGCGCGTAGAGCATCGGCGCCTGATACGAAATCGATCCTCTATAGAGCGTCGCCGTCCAGTTGAATACCTTGACGGCGGAAGGAATCGCGACCAGGAAGCTCAGCACGGAGAAAACCAGCCCCGCATAGATCGACTGGCCTGTGACGAACATGTGGTGGCCCCAGACGACGAAGCTGATCACGGCGATGGACAAGCTCGAGAACGCCACGAAGCTGTAGCCGAAAATCTTCTTGCGCGAGAAAGCCGTGACCAATTCACTGACGACACCCATGCCGGGCAGAATCATGATGTACACGGCCGGGTGCGAATAGAACCAGAAGAGATGCTGGAACAAAAGCGGATCGCCGCCGACCGAGGGATCGAAAATGCCGACGTGCAGAACCCGCTCGAGACCCAGCAGGAAAACGGTGATGGCGATAACAGGAGTTCCCAGCACGAAGATGAGGCTTGTGGCGTACATCGCCCAAATGAACAGCGGCAGCCGGAACCAGGTCATGCCCGGCGCGCGCATCTTGTGAATCGTGACGATGAAGTTCAAGCCCGTGAGGATCGAGGAAAACCCGGCAATGAATACGCCCAGAGCCACGACAGTCACGTTGGAGTGGGAGTACAGGCTGCTATAGGGCGGATAGAACGTCCAGCCGGTATCGACGCCGCCCGAAAGCGTCGCGAAGAGGGCGAGCGCCGCGCCCGTGATGAAGACGTACCAGCTCAGGAGATTCAGCTTGGGGAACGCCACGTCGCGGGCCCCGATCATCAGGGGAATTAGAAAATTGCCGAGCGTCGCCGGAATCGACGGAACCAGGAAGAAGAAGACCATGATGATTCCGTGCGTCGAAAACATCTTGTTGTAGGTTTCCGGCTCGAACAGCGCGCCCTGCGGCTCGACCAGATGCAGGCGCATCAGAACGGCCGCCATCCCGCCCACAATGAACATGATCGTGATTGAAACGAGGTATAGAAGCCCGATGCGCTTGTGGTCAAACGTCAGCAACCACGACTTGATGCCGTAGTTCGCGTTCAGATAGTTCACGCCGGATTCGGCCGGTATTTCCTGGCCCGTGCTCATTGCCCGTTTGTCCTTTCAGCCGAGCCGAGGGACTTCACATACGCAATCAATTGCAGCATCTGCTCCTCATCTATCTGCCCCTGATAAGTCGGCATGATGGGCTCAAAATTGCCGATGCGGACGGTGTTCGGTACGAGGATGGCCTGCCGGATGAGGGCTTCATCCACGACCCGCGTCTCGCCACTCTGCAGCTTTTGCGGCTTGCCGTACAGCCCCACAAGCGACGGCGCACGGCCGCCGGCTTCGGGCGTGTGGCAACTGCCGCAGCCAAACTGGCTGAACAAGCGCTCGCCCTGCTGCGCCATGGACTCGGTCTTTTCCCCGCCCGCCAGCCACGCCGCGTAGTCCGTGGGAGTCATCACGTACACCCAGCCGATCATCTCGGAGTGGTTCGTGCCGCAATACTGCGCGCAGAAGAGGTGAAACGTGCCGGTCTGGGTCGGCTGGAACCAAAGAGAGGAGTATCGGCCAGGCAGCACGTCCTTCTTCACACGGAAAGCGGGGATGTAGAAATCGTGAATCACGTCCTGCGAAGTCATCGTCAGCTTGACGGGAACGCCGATCGGCACATGAAGCTCGTTGATCTCGCGGGGCCCCTCAGGATGCTGGATATGCCACATCCACTGCTTTCCGATGACGAAGATCTCGGTGGAAGCCGCGGGTGGACGCGCGTTGCGTATATAGAGGCTTGAGGACCATACGAACAATACGACGCACATCAGCGACGGAATAATGGTCCAGGCCAGCTCGAGGAACAGCGACGAGTGAGTTTCCGGAGGAACCTCGCCCTCGGACCGCCGGCGATACTTGATCATGAAGTAGAAAATGATCGAGAAGATCAGCACGCTGAAGAACAGCGTGATGCCGGTCAGCAAGAGATATAGCTGGTCCACGCCCTCGGCAATCGAAGAAGCCACGGGCGGCTGCATGGGAATATCCATGAGCGCCGCCAGAGAATTAATCCCGAATTGAAAGAAGCCCATCATCACCGTTCCGTTGAGATCCTTTGCAAGCGCCGCGCCTTACGAGCGCGTGCCTCATACCCTTCTGCCGGGAAGCGCGTAATGTTCGCCCCGGAACAGCAGAATCAGGAAAAGCCCGCCGATCAACACGGTCAAGAGTCCCCCCAACTGAATCATGCGCGACACCAGCAGCCCGTATTTTCCGGTGTGGGGGTCGTAGTGATAACAAAACAGGAGAACCTGATCCACCGGCGAGCCGATCTTTCCTTCCGATGCCTCCACGAGCCCGAGGCGCAGATCGCGTTCCGGGTACGTCACGCCCCAGAAGTAGCGGGAAATCTTGCCCTCGCCCGTCAGAAGCATGATCGCGCTCGCGTGGGCGTATTGCTTCGAATCCGGATCATACGCGTATCGGAACCCGACCGCATCCGCGAGCTGCTTGATCTGGGGCTCGTCTCCCGTCAGGAAGTGCCAGCCCTGCGGCCCGCCCGGCCGCCTGTACATACCCGTATAGAGCGCCCACTTGGCCTCGGCGAGTCTCGGCGTCTCGGTAGGATCGATGCTCACCGTCAGGACGTTGAAGTCCTTGCCGATCTCCATGGGAATCAGCTGCATGCTCCGGTCCAGAGCGTTCAGCACCTGCGTGCAAAGCATCGGGCAATTGTAATAGACGAGAGTGAGAATTACGGGCTTGCCCGTAAAGTACTGGCCCAACTCGACCGTACGGCCGTGTTCGTCGCGAAACGTAAGCCCGAGCGGAATCGTGTTATTGAGCTTCTGGTCGATGCCGACGTCTTTCAGCAGCTCGGGACGCACGCCGATACCCTGGGTCGGGTCGGTGAACTGCGCAGAGGCCGTTGACGGGTGCGCCAGAAGCGCCGACGCCAGAGCAGCGCCCATCAACCACGTTCGCATCGAGTTGGCCCGGAACTTCACTGGTATCGCGATTCCTTTCCCCGCTTCCATTCGCGTCTTCTTACGATCCGGCTTCGCCTACTGCTTTGCTTCGCCGCCTTCGCCTGATGGTCCCTTCGCCTCAACCTCCGTCAGGTAACCGCACTGTCCCTGCACATCGGTTTCACCGGCAACCGTAGGTGTGTCGACGGCGCCCGCCGAGCGCGCGGGCAATCCGCGCGCCAGCGCCAGATCCATCGCGCGATCCACGGGAAGGCGCACAACTCCGCTTTGCTGGTTCACCCAACCGTAGGTGTTTACGTCCCGTTGCTGTGCCGCGCAATAATCCTGCAGCTCGACGTGCGGCTGCACTTGAAGGCGCGGGCTCGGCGGAAGCATGCGGTCGGTCTCTTTCACCATCGGCGAAGCCGTGGGACCGAGCGGAATGTCCTTCTTGAAATAATCAAACGTATATTTCATCCCCACCATGGTGACAGCAAGCACCACAGCCATCCAGAAGCCAAATTGCAACAAGGCTTTGACATTGGCGTCGCGCGGCTCGTACCCAAGCCCGCGATCGACCGGAGCGTTATGGGTTTCGGGCTTCTTAGTCGCCATGCTGATGCTCCAAAACCGCTTCAAAGCGCGGATCGTGCAACGGCAGCAAAGGCCGCTTCTTCAACTGGCCGAGAAACGCGGCGATCCAGAGGCCGCCGATACCGATCACGGCGAAAACATCGAGCAGTTTCAGCTCGGGTGGCGTCCCAAAGGCCGGCTCGATTTGCCAGTAGACATCCACAAGCGTCAGAAGGAGCAGCAACACCGCAATCGTTGCTAGGTTTCGAATGCGGCGCTTCATACCTCGCTGCAACAGCAGGAAGAAAGGCACGAAGAAATGGAAGATGAGCAGAGTCGCGGCAATCGTGCCCCAGTTTCCAGCCATGCGTTCCTTGTACCAGGGGATCTCGTTCTTCAGGTTGCCAGACCAGATAATCAGAAACTGCGAAAAAGACATGTAGGTCCACAAGAGCACCTGAGCCAGCATCAGGTTGCCCAAGTCGATGAACCGCTTCGGCTCCACGCAGTCCTTAAGAGGCTCGTAATCGGAAAGGAAGCGCACCACGATCGCCGAAAGCGACATCGCGGCCAAACCGCCACTGATCATGAAAATCAAGCCGTAGATGGTGGAAAACCAGCGAGCATCGAGCGACATCACCCAATCGATCATCGCGCCGGTCATCGTAATCGCCCAGATGACGAAACCCGGCGCCGCCAGACTCGCCATGCGGCCCTGAAGCCTGGGATCGCCCGTGCGATCCTGTTCCGCGGACCATTTGTTGAAGAGATATACGAGCAAGATCCATATCGCAAAGTAAATGATCGTCCGCGCCGTGAAGAAACTCGGATTCAGGTACGGCTTCTTGTATTCCAGAATCGGATCGGCCGCGACCTTATCCGGCTGCGCCCACTCGTAGAGGCTCCCGAGACCAAACACCAGCGGAATAAACAGCACGGCCATGAAGGGAAGCAATCGCGAGCCCGCCTCGACGATTCGCCGGATCGGATAGCCCCACCAGCCGCCGGTCATATGGTGCAGCATCAGGACGCCCAGGCAACCCAGAGAAACCACGGTCCAGAACACGTAGGCGAAGAGGTACGACTGCAAAAACTTCTGCCAGCCGATGACCGCATCGTGCGCGCGCCAGCCAAGCAACACGGCCACCACGATGCCGACCACGCCCAACGCCAGAGCCCGCCTCTGCGCGCGGTCGAGAACCGGCTGAACTGTATCCGACGAACTCATTGCGATTCCCTCGCCTGCTTGCCCGCACTCTGGGATGCCACCGGCTGCGACAGCTTCTGCCGCTCGGAATCCGGCACATCCTGGATCGTGGCGTTCTCGCTCAATTGAAGCACGCGGATGTAAGCCGCGATTCGCCAGCGGTCGGCGGTATCGATCCGCGCCGCGTAGCTGTACATCGCGCCAAATCCGTTGGTCATCACCTCAAAGAAATGGCCGACCGGAGCGTCGCGCAGCCGCTGAATGTGATACGAAGGCGGCTGCGGAAAACCGCGCTGCACGATCATGCCCCGTCCGCTGCCGGTGTAATCGTGGCAGGGCGTGCAATAGATGTTATAGCGTTCGCGGCCGCGCTCCAGGTCCGCGCGCGTGATGGGAAACGGAAACGTGCTTGCCGCGACGCCGTTCTCGCGCCCCGTAAACATCAGCTCGTCCACGCGCAACTGGCCGCGCGCCACGGTTCCCGGCACGGGCTGGCGCTCCGAGCGGCCGTCGGCGAAAAAGTCGGTGGACTCATAGGGCAAGTATTTCGGCTGAAGGTGCATATCGAGCCGGCAGCCGGCGCTCAGCATCGCGAGCGCGCTCAGGCAAGCAACGCCGAGACCGCGGCGCACAAAACCGCCCAGATTGAGGTCAATCTTCAATTTCATATACCCCGTGCGGATGCAAACCTTCCAAAAACGCCTTCGCCTGCGCCAGATCGAACTTCTTGTCCTTCGCCTTGATGCACAGGAAGAAACGGTCCGTGGAGGCCATCGCGAATCGCGGAACGTTGAACGTCGGGTGATACGGCGTCGGCAGTCCATTGAGCGCGAGCATTCCGAGAACCGCGGTGAGCGAGGCGCCCAGAATCGTGAGCTCAAACGTGATCGGAATCCACATCGGCCAGCTGTTGTAGGGCTTGCCTCCGACATTCAGCGGAAAGCTGATCACGTTGGCATACCAGCACATTCCGAAACCGGTGCAGCCGCCGAACAAGCCGCCGAGGAAAACAAAGATCGGCAGCGCCGTCCAATCGAAACCCACGGCTTCCGCCAAACCCTCGACCGGGATGGGCGAAAACGCATCGATGCTCCGGTAGCCCGCGTCGCGCGTGCGGCGAGCGGCTTCCAGTACCTGCTCGGGCGTTTCGAATTCCGCCATCACTCCGTAGATGGGCTTCTGTTTCATGTCGAAAGCGCTGCTCCACGCGACCTTAGTCGCGAATCTCCGGGTTCGGATTCCGCACGCGGGCCAGATACGTGGTCCGCGGGCGCGTATTCAGATCGTCCAACAAGCTGTAATCGCGCGTTTGCGCCTTGAGTTTCGAAACGCGGCTGTTCGGATCGTTGATGTTGCCGAACACAATCGCTTCGGCCGGGCACGCGCTCTGGCAGGCCGTGATGATTTCGCCGTCGCGTATCGTGCGGTTTTCTTCCTCGGACCGAATCCTGGCCGCATTGATCCGCTGGACGCAGTAGGTGCACTTTTCCATGACTCCGCGGCTGCGAACGGTGACGTTCGGATTGCGCATGCCGTAGAGACTCGGCGTCTTGAAGTCCGAGTAGAGGAAATAATTGAACCGGCGAACCTTGTAGGGGCAGTTGTTCGAGCAATACCGCGTGCCGACGCAGCGGTTGTACGTCATGTCGTTCAGGCCCTCGGGGCTGTGCGTGGTCGCGGCCACCGGGCAGACATACTCGCAAGGCGCGTTCTCGCATTGCTGGCAGGGCAGCGGTTCGTAGTACATCTCGGGATTGTCGAGGTTGCCGCGGAAATACGTGTCGATGCGAATCCAGTGCATCACGCGGCCGCGCATCACCTGGTCCTTGCCGACGACGGCGATGTTATTTTCCGACTGGCAGGCGACCACGCAGGCATTGCATCCGATGCAGCGGTTCAGGTCGATCGACATGCCCCAAGCGTAGCCGTCGTACTTGAAGCCGGGGTACATCGTCAGGTCCTTCGTCTTTTCCTCTTCTTCTCTCTTGGCGAAGGCCGGATCCTTGCGGAATTCTTCGAGCGTCGTGATGCGCACGAGGTCGCGGCTGAAGGCGGCCTGGCTTTCTTCTTCGGCGGGATGCCCTTCGACATCGATGGTGTACTGCTGCTGGATGGAGGCGAAGTAATACTTCTCGCCCGTCTTCTCGATCTGAAGGCCGTGCCCAATCGACGGCGACGAGGAATTGCGCAGCAGATAGGCGTTGAAGCCGGGGCCGGTTCCCACGTTTCCGGCGCGGCTGCGGCCGTAACCGAGGTGGAGCGTGACGCAGTTATCCGCGTGGCCCGGCACGATGTAAACACCGGCATGCATGGTGCGGTCCCCAAGCTTGAGCGAGACGTAGTCGCCGGTCGTAAGGCCGCGCTGCTGCGCGGTCCCGGGGCTGATCATCGCCGCGTTATCCCACGTAATTCTGGTGACAGGCTTCGGAAGCTCCTGCAACCAGCCGTTGTTCGCATACTCGCCGTCGCCGATCGACGGGTCGGGGCGGAAGACGACTTCGAGCGTGCTCGCGTCGCCACTCGTTGCCTGCGACCGGCCCAAACTCACGAAGTCCGCGTGAAGCGCAACGGAGATCGCGGGCAGCGCCGTTCCGGCGATCAATCCGTCGTGCAGCGAGGTCTCCCAGAGCGTTTCGAAGGCTTTGTCTTTTTCGGGCCGCTGGCTCTGCCAGTAGTTGCGGACCAGATCGTGTCCCGATTTTCCGGAATCGCCGGTGAACGTGGCGAGCACCTCATGGGCCGTGTGGCCATCATAGAGCGGCGCGATGAGCGGCTGGACGATGCCGACTGTGCCGTCGAACGCGCGGGCGTCGCTCCAGGACTCGAGAAAATGCGCGGCAGGCGCGTGCCAGTGGCAAAGCTCGGCCGTCTCATCCTTATAGAGGCCGGAATGAACGCGCAGCTTCGCCCTCTGAAGCGCGTCCGCAAAATTGAAATCAGCGGGCGCGTCATAGACCGGGTTGCCGTCGATGATCACCAGCATCTCGACGCGGCCGGCATTCAGATCGTTGACGAGATCGCGCAGCGATTCGAGCTGGTTCACCGGATTCGCTTCGATCGACTCGGTGTAAACCACCGTCTTGCCCACGTTGCCGAGGGCCGCATTGATCGCATGGGCCAGCGCATGCACGAACGCCGACTGCTGCTCTCCCGCAATCACGAGACTCGATCCTCGATGGGCGGCGAGATCCCGTCCGACGGCGCTCACCCAAGTGGCTGGAATCTTCGCACTCGCGTTCGCGCTGGGAGGAACGGCCACACCCACAGCCGCCGCGAGTTGCCGTGCCAGATCGTCGATGTCCGCCGAGCGCAATGGCAACCGATGATCCGCCGAAGCTCCGGTGCCCGTCGGCATGCTCTCCGCAACATAGAGGCGATTCACCTTCGAAGCGGACCCGGCCGAAAGATCGCGGCGGGAAGAAAATTCGCGAGCGTACCGTACGTGCCCCGGTCCGCGGGAGAGAAAATCCGCATCGAGCGACACGATCACATCCGCCTGATCGAAGTGATAGACGGTGTTGACCGGACGGCCGAAGGCGAGTCGCGCCCCTTCGCGCGCGGAATCCTGCCCGCACGGCTCATACTGATGCCATTTCGCTTCGGGAAATTGCGCGAGAAGACCGCGCATCTGCGAGCCAAGCGTCGGAGACGTGACAGTTCTCGTCAAGAAACACAGCCCGGCGCCCTTTGGACTGAGGCGAGTGCGCGCGTTCCCTATCGCAGCGACAAAGTCGCTCCAGGCGCTCACGCGACCCTCGTACATCACCGTCTGAGAGCGGTCGGGATCGTACAGGTGCAGGATCGAGGCCTGTGTGAAGACATCCGAGCTGCCGAGGCTGCCGGGATGCTCCGGATTGCCTTCGATCTTCGTGGGCCGCCCCATGTGGCTTTCCACAAGGACGCCTGTGGCGACGCCTCCCTGCTGCGTCGAGGTCGCATAGAACAGCGGACGACCGGGAATGATCTGCTCGGGAGGCCGCACATAGGGAACAATCTTCTGGGTCGGCAGCTTGGTGCACGCGCTCAACCCCGCCATGGCCGCCGACGCAGCCATCAATTTCAGGACGTCGCGGCGATTGACTCCCTCCGCATCCTTTTCGGAATTCGCCGGAAACTCGTTCTCGAGGAAGTTGCGGTATTCCTTCGTGTCCGACAGCTCTTCGAGACTCTGCCAGAAACGCCGGCCGCCTTCCCCGGCGAGCTTCGCGCGTGCCGCCGCGAGGTCGATCGAATTCTTCGGGTTGGAGTCTTGGGTCATCGTTTCGCTTTCATCGGTGACACGTCGAGCAGTGCTGATAGCTCTGAATCTTGTATTCCTTCACGAGCTTGCGCCCGAGCTCGAGCTGCTTCGCAGCCGAGGGCGACTCGTAGTACGGATTGAAGACTTCGGATTTGTCCCGAACGAATTTTTCCGGCTGGCGATGGCAATTCAGGCACCACGACATGTAGAGCGTGCCTGCACGCTCCGTCAAAGCCATTTCCGCGACTTGTCCGTGGCAGGTGGTACAGCCGACACCCTTGGAAACATGAATGCTGTGATCGAAGTACACAAAGTCGGGCAGCGCGTTGACCCGGACCCACGGAAGCGAAGTGTCGTCACGATAGCTCGCGCGCACCGGCTCGAGCATGGAGGAGTTCGTCCAGATCTGCGAATGGCAGGTCATGCACGTCTGCGTCGGGGGCACGCCGGCGAAAGACGACTTTTCAACCGAGGTGTGGCAGTAGCGGCAGTCGATGCCGAGCTCGCCCGCATGGTGACGGTGGCTGAACGGCACGGGCTGCTGCCGCTTGACGTTCTGGTCCGTGTACCACGGCGACATCGCAATCGCGTAGAGCGCGTAGCCGAGTGCGCCGATGATCAGAACCGCGCCATAGATGCTGACGCGGGAGACCAGGTTCGTGCTGCGATGGAAGATCTGTGACATCGATTCTCGAACTCGCTCTTTTTATGAATGCGGCTTCTCTTCACTCGTTTCATGCACCAGCGATCGCACTTCGACGATCGAGATCATCGGCAGGAAGCGAATGAAGAGGTAGAACAAAGTAAAGAACAGTCCAAACGTGCCCAGATACGTGGCCCAGTCCCACTTGGTCGGCAGATAAACCGCCCAGGAGGAGGGGATGAAGTCCCGGGACAGGCTGATCACGACGATTACGAACCGCTCGAGCCACATGCCGGTGTTCACAACCAGCGAAACAAAGAACAGCATCGGGATGCTGCGCCGCACGCGCCGGGACCACAGCGATTGCGGGATCACAATGTTGCAAGCGATCAGCATGAAGTAGAGCCCGCGGTACGGCCCGTGGATGCGATTCCACATCATGTACCGCTCGTTCGCGTCCCCGCTGTAGTAGGCCATGAACGCTTCGATCGCATAGCCGTAAGCCACGATCAGGCCCGTGGCCAGCATCACCTTGGCCATGGTCTCCAGATGGCGCATGGTCACGAGATCTTCGAGGTGGTAATACTTGCGAATCGGAATCGCCAGGGTCAACACCATGGCAAAGCCGGAATAGATCGCGCCCGCCACGAAATAGGGCGGGAAGATCGTGGTGTGCCACCCGGGAATAATGCCGATCGTAAAATCGAAGCTCACAACGGTATGAACCGAGACAACCAGCGGCGTTGCCAGGCCTGCCAGGAGCAGCGACGCCGTTTCGTAGCGCGACCAGTGGACCGCCGAACCGCGCCAGCCCATCGAGAGCATGCCGTAAATGATCTTCGCGGCCTTGCTCTTCGCGCGGTCGCGCAGCGTCGCCAGGTCCGGAATCAGCCCCACGAACCAGAACAGCAAGGAAACCGTGAAGTAGGTGGACACCGCAAAGACGTCCCAGACCAGCGGGCTGCGGAATTGGGGCCACATCCACATCGGGTTGGGATAAGGCATCAGGTAAAAGAACAACCAGGGGCGGCCCATGTGCAGCAGTGGGAACATCCCGGCGCACATGACGGCGAAAATCGTCATCGCCTCGGCGAACCGGTTGATCGAGGTGCGCCACTTCTGGTGCAACAAAAGAAGAATCGCGGAGATGAGTGTGCCGGCGTGCCCGATACCGATCCACCAAACGAAGTTGACGATTGCAAAGCCCCAGGCGGTGGGAACGCGAATGCCCCAGATTCCCACGCCCTTGATCATCAGAAGCGTGACAACCAGGTTCAGCAGCATCAACAGCGAAAACGCGATCAGAAAACCGAAAACCCAGCCCGGCGTCGTGCCGCCTCTCAGCACGATCGAGCTGATCTTGTCGGTTACGGTCTCGAACGTATGGCCCGGGCCGATAATCGGCTCAGGCTCGGTAACCCCGGCTATGTTGCGAGAACCCTCAGAATCCACGCAGTATCCCCTGCTGTTTGTGAATATGTCTGTGAACCGCTAGAAGGGGCGTCGCAAGTTCGTAATCATTGCCGCCGCACCCCGCGGCAGCCACGATTCAAGCACGAACTGAACATATGGATTGCGAATAATGCTGAATGCTGCTACGCCCTGGACTCGAACTACCTCTATAGAACCCTTCAGTTCATTTTTAGGACGACATAGGATAAGACTGACGCGGTCGATACGCAAGTCGAAATCAAAAGAAATTTTGCGCCGGAAGGAAGGCCGCCAGGCGTTTCAGTTTCAGCGATCGGAGGGCAGACATGCCGCTGCGGGCCTCCGGGGCCGGCTCGATTCGCACTGTGCAGGATAGAGCATCGGCGAGGAAGGAGGTGCGGCGGGCCTGTCGTTGAAATTGATACAGTGGAATCATGAGTCGCGTAACGCCATGGACGGTATGGCTCGTGCTCGCCCTCTCGTCGTCCGCTGCGGCCGATACCATCGTTCTGAAAAACGGCCGCCGGATCGTGGCTGAGAACGTCACGGAAGACGCGACGCACGTCACCTATCAAACTCCCGCCGGGCAGCTCTCGATTCCGAAGTCCATCGTGGCGCGAATCGAGCACGACAGCCTCACGTACTCTTCCGCATCGCGTGCGGCGGCCGAAGCTCCGGTTACAGCGCCACAAATCGAGCCGGTCCGCGGATACGAAGAAGTCGCGGGCCTCGCGGTTCACGACAATACCGTCGATTTCGCGTACCTGGCGCGCCTTGAATCGGACGCTCGATCCGGCTCCGCGACTTCTGTCGCAAAGTTCGCCGCCGCGCAACACGCCGCCGCGCAATTCCTTCTGGCGAAGGGCGACACCGAAGCCGCGATCGATCACTATCGCCAGGCGCTTGTGTTCGCGCCGCAGAATACCGGCCTGCTGCTGAACCTGGCGGTCCTCTATCTGCATCAGAGCCAATTCACCACCGCGCTCGATCCGCTCGAGCGAGCGCGCCGCGTCGCTCCCGATTCCGCGGACGTGGCGAAGCTGATGGGTTGGGCCTATTACGGCGCGAACAAAATGGACAAGGCGATCGAGGAGTGGCGGCGCGCCGAGCGCCTGCGCCCGGATCCGGAAGTCGAGCAAGCCCTCGACAAGGCCGCGCGGGACAAGGCCGAGGAGGAAAGCTACCGCGAAGGCGAAACGGCGCACTTCGCGTTGAAATACTACGGCGGGGCCACGCCCGATCTCGCTCGCGGCATTCTTCGCGCGCTCGAAGACGATTTCCGCGACCTAGAATCGCAACTCGATTACACGCCGCCCGAACAGATCTCCGTCATTCTTTACACGCAGCAGGCGTTCGCCGACATCACGCGCGCGCCGTCATGGGCCGGAGCGATCAATGACGGGCGCCTGCGTATTCCCGTGCAGGGAATCACCACGGTGACGCCCGATCTCGCGCGCGTCCTGAAGCACGAACTGACACACAGCTTCGTGGGGCAGAAGTCTCACCTTCGCGCGCCGACGTGGCTTCAGGAAGGCATCGCGCAGTGGATGGAAGGCCGCCGGAGCACTTCCGTGGCAGGGGCGCTGGTCGATGCCGCCGGCCAGGGCATGGCGCCGCGGCTTGACTCGCTTGAGGGCTCGTGGACGGGATTCTCGGGAAATTCCGCCACGTTCGCGTATGCGTGGGCGCTCGCCGTGGTGGAGTCCATCATCGACCAAGGCGGGGTGAGCGACATCAGCCGCTTGCTCGACCGCATCGCGACTTCGACCTCGACCGAAGCCGCTACGAAGGAACTGCTCCACTCGAATTACGACGACCTCGACCAGCAGGCCGTCGCGTACCTGAAGCACGCCTACCTTCGCTAGCAGCAGTGGTTTCCCAGCAGGAATCTCGGCGAATTCCGCCTCGCGGATAACTACAGTGACAAGAGAAGCCCGGCGAGAAGAGCCGCGCGCTCGGGCAGCGCGCGGATGACGACATGCTCGCGCGGGCTGTGCGCGCCATCGCCCACCGCGCCGAGTCCATCGAGCGTGGGCACTCCGAGAGCAGCGGTGAAATTCCCATCGGACCCACCGCCGGTGGACGATTCTTGCAGCGGCAGCCCCATCTCCCGCATCAACGATTGCGCGCGGCGAAAAAGCTCGCGGACGGCGGCGGTTCGTTCAAGCGGAGGGCGATTGACTCCGCCGCGCACTTCGACGCGCGCGCCCCGCAATATCGGCCGCAGGCCGTGCAGTTTTCGATCGAGCTTCGGCGCATCGGCCAGCCGGGCGTAACGAATGTCCACTTCCGCACACGCGTGGTCGGGGATCACGTTGGAGGCAGTGCCCCCCGCAATCACCGTTGCCTGCACGGTGATTCCCCGGCGCGGGTCGCTCATTTTCGCGAGGCGCGCGATTTGCAGCGCGAGCTCGTGCACGGCATTGACGCCTGCCCGCGGATCGATGCCGGCATGCGCGGCGCGGCCCGTCACGATGATTTCGGCCGTGCCCACGCCCTTGCGCGCCGTCTTAAGACGTCCGTCGGGTCCCAAGGAAGGCTCGAGGACAAGGACAGCGTCGCTCCGCCGCGCTTCCCGCTCGATCTCGCGGCGAGAAGTGTCGCTGCCGATTTCTTCATCCGAGGTCCAAAGGAACACGAGCCGCTTGCGCGGGCGGATTCCGACGGCTCGCATCGCATCGACCGCAGCGAGCGCCATCGCGATCCCCGCCTTCATATCAAAGGTGCCCGGCCCCCACGCTCGCCCACCCGAAATGCGAAAGGGCATCTTCGCCAGAGTCCCGAGCGGAAACACGGTATCGAGGTGGCCGAGCACAAGGAGTTGTCCGGCGGGCTTCCCGGCGCCGAGCCACATCTCCGCGCGGACATGATTCCCGCGCTTTGTCTGGCGCAGGACATGAACCTTGGCGCCCCGGCGGCGCCACTCGCCGGCGACCATTTGACCCAGGAGATCGACCGCGGCCTTTTCGTGGCTCGGTGACTCACACCGCACGAACTGGCCGAGAAGGTGCAGGATCTCTCGCTCGCGCCCCCGCAATTCACGCAGAAGGCTTCGCATCATCGGGCGCACGTCGTTCATCGCGCGGTATCGTAGCAGCCGCATCAGGCGGCGGCAACGGCGATCGCCCCGGCGATTCCCACGTGCCGAGGTTTCGTATAGAATTGTTTGAACTCGCGATCGGAAAATTACGAGCCCGCAAAACGCTCGGAGATCAATTCGAACTCAGCACAGAGGGAAACGATGATCCTCGACATCCAAGGGATCCAGAAAATACTCCCGCACCGCTACCCCTTTCTTCTGATTGACGGCATTGAAGAAATGGAACGATGGAAGCGCATTGTGGGAATAAAGAACGTCACCGCGAACGAACACTATTTTCAGGGGCATTTTCCGGGTAAGCCGATCATGCCGGGAGTGTTGATCATCGAATCGATGGCCCAGACCGGAGGCCTGCTGCTGCTTCAGGAAGTGCCGGACCGCGAGAAGAAGCTGATTTATTTCGTCGCGATCGACAACGCGCGTTTCCGCCGCCCGGTCGTTCCCGGCGACCAGCTCAAGCTGGAGATGAACGTCCTGGCCTGGCGGGGAGGCTTCTGCAAATTGGAGGGCCGCGCCACCGTGAACGGCGAGATGGCGGCCGAAGCCACGCTGATGTGCAAGATGGTCGATCTCGAAACCGAACAGCCACCGGCCGCCCAACCTGCCGAGAAGGCGCGATGAGCAATATCGATCCCCGCGCCGTCGTTTCACCCTCGGCGCGGCTCGGCAACGATGTCTGCATTGGGCCGTTCGCCGTCGTGGGCGATGAAGTTGAACTCGGCGACGGCTGCGTTCTGGAAGCTCATGCCGTGGTCCGGGGCCCGTCGAAGCTCGGCCGCAAGAATCATGTCCACTCGTTTGCCATCGTGGGCGGCGATCCGCAGGACCTGACCTACACCGGCCAGCGCACGAGCCTCGAAGTGGGCGATGCGAATGAATTTCGGGAATTTTGCACCGTGCATCGCGGCACGATCAAGGGTGGCGGCGTGACCCGCGTGGGCAGCCACAGCCTGGTCATGGCGTACGCGCATATCGGCCATGACTGCCAGATCGGCGATCACGTGATCTTAACGAACGGCGCGCAGCTCGCCGGACACATCGTGGTGGAGGATTACGCCGGGATCAGCGCGTTTTGCCTGTTCCACCAGTTCGTTCGCATCGGCAGCCACTCCTACATCGGCGCGGGGACGATCATCACCCAAGACGTGCCGCCGTTTTCGCTGATCGTCGGTCCGCGCGAGACACGCTGCTACGGCATCAACAAGATCGGCCTCGAGCGTCACGGGTTTTCGCCGGAGCGCATCAAGACTCTCGAGCAGGCTTACAGGTATCTTCTCCGCTCCAAGCTCAACACGTCGCAGGCCGTCGAGAAAATGCGCGGAACCCTCGCTCATTCCGAGGACGTCCAATCCCTTATCCGGTTCATCGAGTCGACTGCCGACCGCGGCTTGACGAAATAGGAGCCGGCATGTCCGCGACCGCAGAAAACATTTCGGGGGATTGGGGACTCATCGCCGGAAACGGCGATTTCCCCTTTCTCGTGCTCGAGGGAGCGCGCAGCCGCGGCATCGAGATGGCCGTGATCGCCATTCGCGAGGAGGCATCGCCGGCGCTGGAGCGCGCCGCCAAGCGTTTCCATTGGATCAGTCTCGGCGAGCTCAGCCGCGGGATCGATCTGCTGCATCAGGAGGGAGTGAAGCGCGCCGTGATGGCCGGGCAGGTGAAGCACAACAAGATCTTCAGTTCGATCCGGCCGGATTGGCGCCTTGCGAAACTGCTTTTTTCACTCCCGGCGAAGAATACGGACTCACTGATTGGGGCGGTGGCCCGCGTGCTTCAGGACGAGGGAATCGAACTGGTGGACTCGACGAAATTCCTGGGGCCACTCCTGCCGGCAGCGGGGATTCTCACGCGGCGCGCCCCGGACGATGGGGAAGCCGCGGACATCGAGTACGGCAGGAAGATCGCGCGCCAGATCGCCGGTCTCGATCTGGGGCAAACGGTGGTGGTACGCGATCGCGCGTGCGTGGCCATCGAGGCCATGGAAGGCACCGATGAGACGATCGAGCGCGCCGCGCGAATCACCGGGGGGCAGCGTCTCGTCGTCGTGAAAGTGAGCAAGCCGGCGCAAGACATGCGATTCGACGTGCCCGTCGTGGGAATGAAGACGATTGAAGTGATGCGCCGCTCGAATGCCACCGCTCTGGGAATCGACGCCGGGCGAACTCTGCTCTTTGACCGGGATAGCCTGATTCGCGCCGCGGACGACGCAGGCATTGCAATTCAGGCGTTCGCGCCCGAAGCGGCAGCAGCGAAGGAAAAATCGTGAGCGAGAAACCCATCCGCGTGGCCGTGGTCGGCGTCGGCGAGTTCGGCAAGAACCACGTCCGCGTCTGGCGTGAACTGGAAGGCGCGGAGCTTGCAGGCATCGTCGATACGAATGCCGAGCAAGCGCGAAAAATCGCCGAGGAATTCGGAACGCGGGTGATTCCCGGCCTGGACGCGCTGGCCGCCGAGCGTGTCCAGGCCGTCAGCCTTGCCGTGCCCACAAAAGAACATGCCAATATCGGATGCCGCCTTCTCGACGCGGGAGTGGACGTGCTCGTCGAAAAGCCGATCGCGGCTTCGCTCGACGAAGCGGACCGGCTGATCGCTTCGGCGGAACGCGGGGGCGGGATCCTGCAAGCGGGCCACGTCGAGCGCTTCAACCCGGCCGTGGCGGCGGCGCAGAAGATCGTCTCCCGCCCGATGTTCTTCGAGGTCCATCGCCTCGGTATTTTCACCCCGCGCAGCCTGGATATCGACGTGGTGTACGACGTGATGATCCACGATCTCGATATTCTTCTCTCGCTGGTGAATGCGCCGGTGGTCGATTTGAAGGCCGTCGGCATCCCCGTAATCACCGACAAAGTCGATATCGCCCACGCGCGCATCGAGTTTTCGACCGGCACGGTCGCGAACGTCACGGCCAGCCGCGTCTCCACCGAGCGAGTCCGCAAGATGCGTTTCTTCCAGGAGCACGAATACATCTCGCTCGATTTCGCTCGCCAGGATGCGTTGCGCATTCGCGTCCAGCCGGGAAGCCCGCAGCCGGGGATCGGATTCGAGAAACTGCCGGCCACGCCCGAAGAGCCGCTTCGCGCCGAGCTTCGGGCATTTCTCGAGTCGGTTCGCACGCGCAAGCCGCCCGTGGTGGATGGCGCCGCCGGGCGCCGCGCGCTCGCGCTGGCTGACCGCGTGATGGCAGGCATCCTCGAACACGCGCGGCGCGTCCAATTAGGTGCTTTCTCTCCGCAGGAAGTTCGATGATCCCGCGCACCCTGGTCCCGGTCAATGTGCGCCCCGTCTCCAAAGACGAGGCGAAAAAGGCGCCCCTCCGCCTTTCCACCTACATGGACGACCGGACCGTGGTGCCCTCGGAGCTATCCGACGCGCCGCCGCTCAACGGCAACACGTCCATTCCGGCGCATTTTCCGCTCGGTGTTCTCGTAACCCGCACCCTTGTGCCGCGCGGCATGCCGGCGAAGGCCATCGAAAGATTTGAGCCGATCACGGAATCCGTCCCCATCGCGATTCTCGATGAGCGAGTCGTTGTGCCGGCTTTCGTCGAGCCGCTTGCGCCGGGAGCGATCAAGGATTTCGAGCACGCGCCGGAAATGACGGACGCGCTTCGCCAAGTCATCCAGCCCGACATTTTCACCACAGGCGATGCCAACCTGCTGATCGAGCCGGAAAAGAAGCGGGATGCCAAGTCGGACTTGGTGACGCGGATTCTTTCGATTGCAGTTCACATCGCGCTGATTGTCTTCCTCGTTTTCTCGCCAAAGATTTTCCCGACGCACGTTCCGACGGAGGATGAGATCGCTCTCTCCAAGAAACAGCTCAACTTTGTCTATCTGCCGCCCGAGGTTCCTGTGCCCGCGCCGCCTACTCCCAAGGTACGGATCAATCCCGAAACGCTGAACAGAGTCGCTCCGCCGGTCGTGCAGCCGCAAATCCCGGCGCCCGTGAATCCCGAGCGACCGCCTTCCGACCTGCCCGAAGCCCCGAGGCCAAATATCCCTGTGACTCCCGCGCCATCCCAGCCGACTCAACCCGTGCCGACGCAGCCTTCGCATCTGGAACCGGTCTTACCTGCGACGCCGCAGAACCGGCTCAACCTGCAATTGCCGCAGTCCACGCCGGGCAAGGCGATCAGCGATCAGCTCGATGACGCGATTCGTAACGGGCGCAAGCCGGGAAGTGTTTACAGCGGCGGCGCTGGTGTACCCGGCGTCCGCGGGCCGGGCATGGGGAACGGCGTTCAGATACTTTCGGACACGCAGGGAGTGGACTTCAATCCCTATATCCAGCGGCTGCTGGCAAGTCTCAAGCGCAACTGGGAAGCCGTCATGCCGGAGTCGGCTCGCATGGGCGACCGAGGCATTGTTTTCACCACGTTTCAAGTCAATCCGGATGGCAGCGTTTCTGCCCCCGATCCAGAGCTCGAGAGAACGTCCGGAAAAGAACCCCTCGACAACGCGGCGATGTCGGCCATTCACGCGTCGAATCCGTTCGAGCCTCTGCCATCGCAATTCCACGGGCCGTATCTGAGATTGCGAATCGCGTTCATTTACAATATTCCGCTGGAACAAGTTAATCTCCATTGAAGCTGAACCGCACACAAGTCGTAGGAGCACTTCTGCTGGCTGCACTTGTGCTGCTGATTCTTGTGCTGCGGCATTGGATGTATTCGGGATGAGCGGCCTTTCCCCGGAGTCAGGGGCGCGGCTCGTCGTCATTCTCGGGCCGACCGCTTCCGGCAAATCGGCGCTCGGGATCACTCTTGCCGAACAGCTCGGCGGCGAAATCCTCGTTTGCGATTCCACGCAGGTGTACCGCCATTTTGATATCGGCACGGCGAAGGTACCTCCCTCCGAACAAAAAGGGATGGCGCACCACCTGGTCGATCTCGTCGAGCCTCAGGAGCTGTTTACGGCCGGAGAGTATCGCCGCCGCGCTCTGGAGGTCCTAGAGAATCTGCGCGGCAGGGGCAAACTCCCCATCCTCACTGCCGGCACGGGACTCTACCTCCGCGCGCTGCTTGAAGGACTCGCCGATGCGCCGGAGCGCTCCGAAGAGCTTCGCGAGCGGCTTCGCCAAAAAGCCAAGCTGCACGGTCCGGCGTATCTTCACCGGCTCCTGGCTCGCACGGACAAAGAAGCGGCGGCTCGAATCGCCCCGCGCGACACGCAGAAAATCATCCGCGCGCTCGAAATTCGCACGCTCGCCGGGAAACCGGTCGGCGACGTGCATCGCAGCGGCAGGGAAGGTCTCGCTGGATACGACGTGAGAAGAATCGGGCTTTCGCCTCCTCGCCCGGCGCTGTACGCCCGAATCGACGCGCGCGTCGGGACGATGATGCGAGCAGGTTGGATGGAAGAGGTCCGTAGGCTCGTCGCCAGCGGTGTCCCCGCCGACGCGAAGCCGTTTCAGTTCATCGGCTACTCGGAGTTGCGCGCCTGGCTCGAAAGCGGCCGGGAAGCAAGTGAGGCGATCCCGCAGATCCAGCAGGCCACGCGGCGCTTTGCCAAGAGGCAGATCACCTGGTTTCGCAAAGAGCCGGACGTACACTGGCTTTCGGGCTTCGGCGACGACCCGGAAGTCGCGGACGCCGCCCTGCGCATTGCGCAATCCGGGCAGGCTTCCTTGGAATCTTGACGCGGCAAGCAGCTTTCGCTATCCTCGCAAATCACATACGGTACCGTATGGCATCTCCGGCAACAGCTCGCGCACCCTCGCTCAACTCGGCCGACTGGCTCCAGGCCGCTCTGACACGGCTGTCCGAGCAGGGCATCGAAGCCGTGCGCGTGGAGGTCCTCGCGCGCGACCTTGGCGTCAGCAAAGGGAGCTTCTACTGGCATTTTCGCGACCGCGGCGAGCTGCTCGAGAAGCTGCTGGCCCGCTGGGAAGCCGAGGAGCTCAGCTGGCCGAAAGCAGAAGACGGCGCAAGCGCGGCCACCCGGTGGGCGAGGCTTATCGAGAGGACCGCGAACCCGGAGCGCATCCGCACGGAAGTAGCCGTGCGGGCCTGGGCGCGCCAGGACGAGCGCGTGGCGAGCCGCGTGGGGGCGATCGAAAGGAAGAAAGTGAGCTTGATCGCGGATGTGCTGCGCGACGTCGGCTTCACCTACTCCGCGGCGGAGCCCTGGTCCGAAATGGTCTGGCTCGTCTGCCTCGGTTGGCTCGACCGGGCGACGCGGGACCGCCAATTCCAGATCGCCGGGAGCACCCTGGGCGAACTTTTGTCCGAAGTGATCCTGGCAGCTTCCGCTCGCACCTCGGCCTTGAACCGCTGAGTGCCGGGCTGCGACCTGCTGGCCGGGCGCTGCAAACTGTGGCACACTCGATAGTTTGAGGGACGCGGCAGGCGCGCACCGAGCGCGTGGCGTTTCCGCCGGGCCGCGATCCGCGTGAGAATCCATGGATCCCCAGTTCATCCGGAATTTCTGCATCATCGCGCACATCGACCACGGGAAATCCACCCTGGCCGACCGGTTGCTCGAGCTCACCGGCGCACTCAGCCAGCGCGAGATGACCGCGCAAGTGCTCGACTCAATGGACCTCGAGCGCGAGCGCGGCATCACGATCAAGGCCAAGAGCATCCGCCTGCACTACACCGCGAAAGACGGCCACGAGTATCGCCTGAACCTGATCGACACACCGGGGCACGTGGATTTTTCCTACGAGGTCTCGCGCGCGCTATCCGCCTGCGAAGGCGCGCTTCTGGTGGTGGATGCGAGCCAGGGCGTGGAGGCGCAAACGGTCGCCAACGCATTTCTCGCCTCGCGCCACAATCTTGCGATCATTCCGGTGATCAACAAGATCGACTTGCCCGCCGCACAGCCCGAATACGTGAAGGAACAGATTGAAAACGTACTGGCGATTCCCGCCGACGACGCGCTTCTGATCAGCGCGAAGAGCGGGCTCGGAGTGGAGGATGTGCTCGAGGCGATCGTGGCGCGCGTTCCGCCGCCGAAAGGCTCGTCCGACGCGCCGCTCCGCGCGCTCATTTTCGATTCCTGGTTCGACATCTATCGCGGCGCCGTGGTGCTGGTGCGCGTGATGGAAGGGCGCATCGCACCGCGCATGAAGGTTCGCCTCTGCGCGAGCAACGAAGTCTATGAGGTCGAGGCGCTTGGCGCGCTCACGCCCAAGCCCGTGGTGCTGGACGAGCTCGCCGCGGGCGACGTCGGCTTCATCATCGCCAATATCAAGCGCGTGGCCGACGCTCGGATGGGCGATACGGTGGTCGAGGCCGACCGGCCAGCGCAGCCGCTTCCCGGCTTCGAAGCGATCAAGCCGATGGTGTTCGCCGGCCTGTTTCCAGTGAATGCGACCGATTACGAACTCCTGCGCGACGCGCTCGGCAAGCTACAGCTCAATGACGCCGCCTTCTTCTACGAGCCGGAGAACTCCGTCGCGCTCGGCTTCGGCTTCCGCTGCGGGTTCCTCGGCCTTCTGCACATGGAAATCGTGCAGGAGCGCCTGGAGCGTGAATTCAATATCGACCTGATCACCACGGCGCCGAGCGTGGAATACCGGATTTCCACGACTTCCGGTGAAGTCATGGAAGTCGATAACCCCACGAAATTCCCGCCGCCGACCTCGATTGCGAAGATTGAGGAGCCGATTCTGACGGCGATGATCATCACGTCGGAGGAGTCCGTCGGCGGGGTTTTGGCGCTGTGCGAGGAAAAGCGCGGCGTGCAAAAGAAATTCGAATATCTCTCGCCCACGCGCATCATGCTGACCTACGAGATGCCGCTGAACGAAATCGTGCTCGATTTCTACGACCGGCTGAAGAGCGTCTCTCGCGGCTACGCCTCGCTCGACTATCACCTCTCCGGCTACCGCGAATCGGATCTCGTCAAACTCGATGTGCTGATTGCCGGCGAGCCGGTGGACGCGCTGACCATCATCTGCCATCGCGACCAATCGTACGAACGCGGCCGCGACCTCGTCAGCCGGCTGCGGAAACTGATTCCGCGCCAGATGTTCGAGGTCCCCATTCAAGCTGCCATCGGCAGCCGCATCATCGCGCGCGAGACGATCAGCGCCATCCGAAAGAATGTGCTCGCGAAATGCTACGGCGGCGACATCACACGCAAGCGCAAGCTCCTCGAAAAGCAAAAAGAGGGCAAGAAGCGCATGAAGCGCGTCGGCCGCGTGGACATCCCGCAGGAAGCGTTTCTCGCCGTGCTGAAGGTCGCCGGTAGCGCCGACGAAGAATGAGAGGCCGCGGATGCCAGACAATGCGTCGCTTAAAAGCGCGATAGAAGTGCACGATTCGGTTCTAGCAGCAGTCGATCATGACAGCGTTGGCGTGACGATTCACCTCGCGCCGGCCTACATTCATAAGAGCACTGGTGAGCCCGGAGTCGACCCTGGCACTGGCTGGATACAGAATGTGATCCTTGCAATTGAAGAGGGATCCATCGAGGGTGAAATTCCCAAGATGCCGTGCAAGTTGTCAGACGGTAGACTGAACGTTGGACAGCGTCTTTGGGAGAACACGATTCCCCTGCCAGTCGAATGCAACGGGAACCTCAAACTGGTCTTGACTGGCATGTGGGGCGGGGAGCTCACGATTACGGGCAAACGTATATTTTCGAAGTCAATCGGAGAACCTGAGTACGTGGAGAAATTCAGCGGAGCCTCTAAATAGCGGGAAGCACTTCGTCACGATCTCGATTTCTTCTTGACAGTCGCGTCAAGCTGGCCTTTGGCAAGACGCACCGAAATATCCTCGCCGAGCCCGACCTGATCGGGCGAACGCAGGACTTTCCCAGAAGCGTCGTACGCAATCGCATAGCCGCGCTCGAGCAGTTGAAACGGGCTGCGCTCTTCGAGCTGAAGCGACGCGGCCGCTAGCCCGCGACGTTTCGCGATGAGCGCGCGATCCATTCGCATGCGCAGTTCGCTCGTGCGTTGGTCGAGTGCGCGGCGGAGCTTGCCGACCCGCGCGCGCAAATCGAGCGCGGCAAACCGCACATGCACGAACGCAAATCGCCTCTGCTTCCGCGTCATCACGCGTTCGAGCGCCGCCCGCAGCGCTTGCCTCTGCTGTTCGATGCGCCGCCGCAGTACGGCCGCGCGCGTTCGCAAATCGAATGAAGAAATCTGTGCGCTCGCTTTCGTGGTCCGTTCGCGCGCCAGTGCGAGCCGCAAACGCGCGGCAGTGCCGAGTGACGAAGAAAGCTCGTCCAATTGCTGGTGGCGCCGCCGCACGAGCACTTCGATCTGGCGAAAGCCGCGATGAGTCTGCAAATCGCGCACGCGGTGCCGCCGCTCGGAGAGCAGGTAGCGCATCTGCTGGACGAGGTCGCGCTGGTGTGCGGCGATGTGGCGCTCGAATTCCTGCCTGGATTGCACGACGATTTCCGCGGCCGCCGAAGGCGTCGGCGCGCGCAGGTCCGCCACGAAATCGGCGATCGTGAAATCGGTCTCGTGGCCGATGCCCGTGATCACGGGGATGTCGGAGGCCGCAATCGCACGGGCCACGATTTCCTCGTTGAAGGCCCACAGATCTTCGAGCGAGCCGCCGCCGCGCGCCACGATCAGCACGTCCGCCACCTTGGCACGATTGAAATGCCGCAGCGCGGCAACAATCTCACCGGCCGCGCCCTCGCCCTGCACTTTCACGGGATAGAGTTGCACGCGGACGTTGGCGAATCGCCGCTTGAGCACGCGGAGGATATCGCGGATCGCCGCGCCCGTCGGAGACGTCACCACGCCGATGCATCGAGGCAGAATCGGAAGAGGCTTTTTGCGATCTTCATCGAACAGCCCTTCGTCTTGGAGCTTCCGCTTGAGCTGCTCGAACGCGAGCTGCAGCGCTCCGAGGCCGACCGGCTCGATGTGGCTGACGTAGACCTGATACTCGCCGCGCGGCTCGTAGACACCGAGCGACCCTCGCACCGTGACGTGCAGGCCGTCCTCGGGGCGGAACTTCAGCCCTCGCACCTGGTCGCGGAAGCAGACACAGCGGATCTGCGACCGCGCGTCCTTGAGCGTGAAATAGAGATGCCCCGATTGCGCCGCGTGGTAATTCGAGACCTCACCTTCGATCCACACATCCGTGAACGCGCGCTCGAGCAGTTCGCTGATGCGCTCGGTCAGCTCGCTGACTTTCCAGATGTGGCGCTCGGGCGCGAGATCGAAGAGTGACGTTTGGTTCATGGCTCTAGCGGCGGAATAGATTCACGACCCAGAAAATCAGCGTGAGGGCGACGCTCACAACGATGCACGTGACGATCGGAAAGTAGAACGAGCCGTGGCGGCCCTGGTAGGCGATGTCACCCGGCAGGCGGCCGAGACGAAACGGAAGCCGGGCGCCAAATACCAACAGGGCACCAACGCCGACGAGAACGACACCGGCGACGAGCAGCAGCTTTCCGAGTTCGCGCAGTGGATCCATGCGGACACGCAAAGCCATTCTAGCCCGAATCCTGCCGCGATTGAGCAGAGGAGCCTGCCGCGCTAAAGACAGCGGCGCTACACCAAAGCCTTCGAGTCAGACCAGGTCGAGGCCCGCGAAGAAATAGCCGATCTCAAATGCGGCGGTCGCAGGCGCATCCGAGCCATGCGTGCAGTTGTACTGGATGCTCGTGCCCAGCTCTTTGCGGATCGTGCCGGGAGCGGCCTTGGCGGGATCGGTGGCGCCCATCGTGTCCCGCCATTTCGATATGGCGCCCTCCGCTTCCAGAACCACGACAACGGCCTTCCCCGAGCTCATGAAATCCGTCAGCTCGCCGAAAAACGGCCGCTCCCGATGCACGGCGTAGAAGCCTTCGGCTTCAGTCTTCGTCAGCCGCAGCGACTTGATCGCGACAATCTGAAACTTGGCGGCATGAATGCGGCTCAGGATTTCGGCGGTGAGTCCGCGGCCCACGGCGTCGGGCTTGACAATTGCGAGAGTGCGTTCAATGGCCAAAACATTCCTCCTGGAAGATTGCGAGCTATTTTCTGCGGCGCTTTCGACTGGCCGCAAGTTTCTTCTTTGGGCGGGATTTCGACTGAGACTTTGCTTTCGACTTTCCCAACACATCGGCAAGGGTTCGCCCGATCTCCGCCGGGCTTTGCACCGTGTGAATTCCCGCAGCGCGCAGCGCCGCGTATTTTTCCTTGGCCGTGCCATGCCCGCCGCTGATGATCGCTCCGGCGTGGCCCATGCGGCGGCCGGGCGGCGCCGTCTGTCCGGCCACAAAACCAACGACCGGCTTCTTCACGTGCTTCCTGATGAAGTCCGCCGCGATTTCCTCGGCGTTGCCGCCGATCTCCCCGATCATCACGATGGCGTGCGTTTCCGGATCGTCGTTGAACATCTTGATGGCGTCCAGGAATGACGTGCCAATGATCGGATCACCTCCGATGCCGATGCAGGTGGATTGCCCGATGCCGAGCGCCGTAAGCTGGCCCACCGTTTCATACGTGAGCGTGCCGCTGCGGCTCACGACTCCCACGTGGCCCTGTTTATGGATGAAGCCGGGCATGATGCCGAGTTTGCATTTGCCCGGAGAAATGATCCCCGGACAGTTGGGCCCGATCAGCCGCGTCTTCGAATTCCTCAGCGCGGCGGCAACGGGCACCATATCGAGCACCGGCACGCCTTCCGCGATGCAGATGACGAGCGGCAATTCCGCATCCACCGCTTCGAGGATCGCGTCGGCGGCGAAAGGCGGCGGAACGAACGCAATCGCAGCGTTCGCGCCGGTCCCGCGCACGGCCTCGATCACCGTATCGAACACGGGCACGCCGAGATGCTCCGTGCCACCCTTGCCGGGGGTCACGCCGGCGACGACCTTCGTGCCGTAGTCGATCATCTGCTGCGTCTGAAAGCTTCCCTCGCGGCCGGTGAGGCCTTGAACGATCACGCGAGTACTTTTATCGACCAGTATGCTCATTGTGCGCCGCGGGCCAAGGCCACCGCTTTTTCGGCCCCGTCTTTCATTCCATTCGCGACCGTGAAATTCATTCCCGAATTGCGCAGGATTTCCTGCCCCTGCTTCACGTTCGTCCCTTCCATTCTCACGACCACGGGAGTCTTGAATTTCAACTCCTTTGCGGCCTTGACGATACCGCTCGCCAGCATGTCGCACCGCAGGATGCCGCCGAACACGTTGACGAACACGGCTTTCACGTTCGGGTCGCTCAGCAGGATGCGGAACGCGTTTTTCACGCGCTCCTCCGACGCATCGCCGCCGACGTCGAGAAAATTCGCGGGATTCCCGCCGCTCAGCTTGATGATGTCCATCGTGGCCATCGCCAGGCCCGCGCCATTGACCATGCACGCGATCGTGCCGTCGAGCTTGATGTAGTTGAGCTTGTATTTCGACGCCTCGACTTCGAGCGGCGTTTCTTCGTCCAGGTCGCGCAGGTCCTTGAATTCCGGATGGCGGTAGAGCGCGTTGTCGTCGAAATTCACTTTGGCGTCGAGCGCGACAAGGCGGCCGTCGCCCGTCACAACGCATGGATTGATCTCAAGCAGCGATGCGTCCGTTTCAATGAACGCTCGATAGAGCGATTGCAAGAACGGCACGGCGGCATTGACAACCCCCGCCGGGAGCCCCACGCCGAACGCCAGCTTGCGCGCGTGATAGGCCTGAAAACCCGTCTCGGACCGAATCGTCTCGCGCAGAATCGCTTCCGGACGATCCTTTGCGACCTCCTCGATTTCCATTCCGCCCGCCGCGCTGGCCATGAACACCGGAGCGGCGGCGGCGCGGTCCACGAGCACGCTCAGGTAGAGTTCGCGCTTGATGTCGAGCCCTTCTTCGATCAGCACGCGCCGGACGATGCGTCCCTCCGGTCCCGTCTGCGCCGTCACGAGCTTCATGCCCAGCATGCGCTCGGCTGCCGCGGCGGCTTCGTCCACCGATTTCACAACCTTCACGCCTCCGGCCTTGCCGCGGCCGCCCGCGTGAATCTGCGCTTTGACGACGACCACCGGCGTCCCCAGCTTCTGCGCCGCGGCCTTCGCGTCCTCGGCCTTGAACACGACTTCCCCGCGCGGCACCGGAACGCCGAATTTCGCGAGAATCGCCTTGGCCTGATATTCGTGGATTTTCATGCTGGCTGCATCGGCCGAACGAAAGCCTGTCCGAGAAGTGCTAGAATTTGTGCATCAATAAAAGCATCCCAGTTTACTTGGAACCAGGTGGCCGGGCAAGGCAGGCTTCGCGTTCAAGAAAATGATCCACCAAGCGCTCGAAAGAATCGTTGCCGGAGAAGACCTCTCGCGGGCTGAAGCCGACTCGGCGATGGAACAGATCCTCGCGGGCAACGCGACGGACGCACAGATCGCCGCGCTGCTGACCGGCCTGCGTATGAAGGTCGAAACCGTGGACGAGCTCGTCGGCTTTGCGACGGCGATGCGCCGTCATGCCACGCCGATCTTCCCGCCGGGGCATTCGCATGCGGATGAAGCCCTCGTCGATACTTGCGGCACCGGTGGAGACGCCTCCGGAACATTCAATGTTTCCACCGCTGCAGCGTTCGTTGTCGCGGGAGCGGGCGTGCGGGTGGCGAAGCACGGCAACCGCTCGATCAGCTCGCGCTGCGGCTCGGCCGATGTGCTCGAACAGCTCGGCGTGCGGATCGACCTCCCGCCGGAGCGAATCGCGCGCGCTATCGAGGAAGTCGGCATCGGATTTCTGTTTGCCCCGGCGATGCATGCGGCCACGCGCCATGCGATGTCCGCACGCCGTGAATTGAAAATGCGCACGGTGTTCAATCTCCTCGGTCCGCTGACGAATCCGGCCGGAGCCTCGGCGCAAGTGGTCGGCGTGTATGACGCGAGCCTCACCGTCCTTCTGGCGCGGGCGCTCGGTGAACTCGGTGTGCGTCGCGCTCTGGTGGTCCACGGCGCGGATGGCCTCGATGAGATTTCGATTTCGGGCGAAACTCATGTTGCCGAGTTGCGTGACAAAGAGGTGCGCACCTTCACTGTGGCCCCTGAGGATTTCGGCCTGCGCCGCGCGCCGCTGGATGCCATTCGCGGCGGCGACGCCAAGCAAAACGCGGAGATCATTCACAAAGTGCTCGGCCGCTCTATGGTCCATGGCGATCACGGCCCGCACCGCGACATTGTGCTCGCCAACGCCTCCGCGGCGCTCGTTGTCGCCAACCGGGCGACGGACTTCGTCGACGGAGCGCGCCTCGCCGCGCACTCGATCGACTCAGGTGCCGCGCGCGAGCGGCTCGATGCTCTCGTCGCCTTCTCGCAAGCTGAGAAGGACCACACCCAAGCCGCTTCGTAGCTAGATACTCAGAAAGTTTTCGAGGAGCTTGAATCCGGCGTCGGTGAGGACCGATTCGGGGTGGAACTGCACGCCTTCGACTTTGAACTTCTTGTGACGCAAACCCATGATCGTGCCATCGGCGGTTTCGGCTGAAATTTCGAGCACTTCCGGCAGGGATTTCCGCTCGACGATGAGCGAGTGGTAGCGCGTAGCCTGAAAATCCTGCGGCAGGCCGCGGAAGATGGTCTTGCCATCGTGATGAATCGCGCTCGTCTTGCCGTGCATCACCTGCGGCGCGCGGATCACGCGCCCTCCAAACGCCGCGCCGATTGCCTGATGCCCCAGGCACACGCCTAGGATGGGAATCTTTCCCGCAAAGCGCTTGATGAGCGGCACGCTGATGCCCGCTTCCGCCGGCGTGCACGGCCCCGGCGAAATCACGATGCGCTCCGGCCGCCGCTCCTCGATTTCCTCAAGCGTGATCTGGTCGTTGCGGCGCACCTCGAGTTCCTGCCCCATCTGGCCGAGGTACTGCGCCAGGTTGTAGGTAAACGAGTCGTAGTTATCGAGAAGCAGAAGCATGGACAGTTCAATTGTATCAGTTGGGACGGTTTTCAAACCCGCCTCTAGACGCCGACCAACAACTTGCGCCTATTCCTCGCCGGCCCCGCGGTGCGCGATCTCGAGCGCCTTCAGCACGGCCCGCGCTTTGTTCACCGATTCCTCATACTCGAGTTCGGGAACCGAATCCGCCACGATTCCCGCGCCCGCCTGCACGTACGCGCGACCGCCCTTTGCTACGAGCGTTCGCAGGCCGATGCAGGAATCGAGATTGCCGGAGAAATCGAGGTAGAGGATCGCGCCCGCGTAGACTCCGCGCCGCGTGGGTTCGAGCTCGTCGATGATCTGCATCGCGCGCACCTTGGGCGCGCCCGAAAGTGTTCCCGCCGGAAAGCACGCCATGAGCGCGTCGAAGCAATCCACATCGTCCCGCAGACGCCCGCTCAAACTCGACGCCAGATGCATCACGTGCGAATAGCGCTCGACGAACATGAGCCGCTCCGGTTTCACGGAGCCATACTCGCAAACCCGGCCCAGGTCGTTCCGCCCGAGGTCCACGAGCATCACGTGCTCAGCGCGCTCTTTCGGATCGGCGAGAAGCTCCGCTTCGAGCTGTTCATCTTCCTTTTCGTTGCGCCCGCGCGGCCGCGTGCCTGCGAGCGGGCGGTAGGAGGCGTTGCGTCCCTGCACCTTCACGAGCATCTCCGGCGAGCTGCCGACGACCGACAGATCCCCGAGCTTCAGATAATAGAGGTACGGGGAAGGATTCACGACGCGCAGCGCCCGATAGATGGCGAAGGGACTCGCGTTCGTCCGCGCCTCGAACCTCTGGCTCACTACGATCTGGAAGGCGTCGCCCGCGAGGATGTATTCCTTGGCTTTCTCCACGGCGCCCGTGAATTGAGCCTTCGTCATGTTGGAGCGGACGCGCAACGGCCCGGCCCGCTGTGCCTTGCGTTCGGCCGGCAGAGGCCGCTCAAGCATCTGCCTGGTGCGCCGGATTTCGCGGACCGCGGCGTCGTATTTCTTCCGCAGGCTTCCCGGCCCCTCGGTGAATACGTTGCGCACGATCCAAACCCGGTGCTGCACGTGATCGAACGCGAGCAGGCCCAGATAGAACATCATCACGCAGTCGTCGACGCCCACATCATCTTTCCCGGTGTCCGGAATGCGTTCGATGAGACGCACCATGTCGTAAGCGAAATAACCGATCGCCCCGGCGATCAAAGGAGGAAGCCCGGGCACGCGCACAGGCCGGTATTTGCCAGTGAGCTGCCGCAGATGTTCCACGGGGTCGGCTTCGAAATGGGCTTCCTTCTTGCCGGTTTCCACCGTGCATTTCCGGCCGCGCGCGCGGAAGACCTCCACGGGATTCGCTCCGGCAAACGTGTACCGCGCGATGTTCTCACCGCCCTCGACGCTCTCGAGCAGGAACGAGTATTTCGCGTCGCGCGCGATGCGGAGATACGCCCCTACGGGCGTGAGCAAGTCGGCCGTGTACGTCTCGTACACCGGCACGAGGTTTCCCTGCTGCGCCAGACTGGAAAACGTTTTGAAGTCAGGTTGAATCATCGCTTGGTCCGAATCCTTCTTCGCGTACTAGCTGCTTTTTCCTCGTGCGTCAGGGCCTGGACGACGGCTCTCCGCATGGCTTCCGCGGGCGCGCGCTCGCCCGTCCAGATTTCCCACTGCGCCGCGCCTTGTGCGACGAACATTTCGACTCCGGAGACGGTTTCGATCCCCCGCCGCGCCGCGAGTTGCAGCAGCCTGGTCTGGCGGGGACGATAAATGGTGTCAAATACGAGCCGGCAATTCAATTCGCGCGCGTCGAGCGGCGAGCGTCCCACCTGCGGATGCATCCCCACGGGCGTCGCATTCACGATCGCGTCGAAGAATTCCCGGCGCAGGCGGGCCCGCGCGACGGCTGCGCCGCCCACGGCCCGCGCCAATGACTTCGCCCTCTCGGGCCGCCGGGCGCAGACGCAAACGGAGGCTCCGGCCTGTGCGAGCGCGAATGCGACGGCGCGGGCTGCGCCACCCGCTCCGACGATCAGCACGCGACTGCCTCGGAGCGGCATGCGCCGCTCCAGGGTGCGCAACACGCCGACATAGTCCGTGTTGTACCCGTACAGTCTTCCGCCGCCGCGCACCACGACCGTATTGACGGCGCCGATGCGGGCCGCCAGCGGGTCGCAGCCATCGAGGCGGCTCACGATGCGCTCCTTGTGCGGCAACGTCACGCTGAAGCCTCGGATGCCGAGCGGCCCGACCGAATCGAGAAAGTCTTTCAAATCGCGCACGAGAAACGGCAAATAGACTGCATGCATCCGCCGGGCCTCGAATCCCGCGTTCTGCATCACCGGCGAAAGAGAATGCCCTACGGGATCGCCGATCACGCCATAAACTCGCGTACGTCGATCGAGCGAGTCAGCGCAATAGACGTGTTTTGTGTCTTCGAGCGAAATCTGTCCCGGCGCCGTCGCGGTTTCCACCGGCGCGTATGCGAAGCCGTGCTTCTCGCGCAGCGCCAGCAGCCGCGCCGGCAAAGCCACATCGCCCATCGGCACGGCGACGACGTTCCGCTGCGTCCGCGCGAAGCGCAGCATTTTCCGGCTGTCTGCGAAAGAGTCGCACTGCGCCGCGATCTTGATGGCATCGGGCCGCCCTCGCCGGAGCTCCGTGGCGACTCGCCGCAAATCCGCCGGCATTCTCCGAAAAAAGTGCGCCGACCTCAGTTGGCGCCCGTCGCCCAGGAGTGTGTCCAGCAACTCCGGCGGGCAGCGCCGGGCGGTCTCGATTTCGAGGTCATACCATGCGCAGCCCGAGCGGATGGCCTCGGCCAGATGGACTAGCTGCTTGGCAATCGTGCCGTGGTATCGCCCACCAGCCTCGCGGCGCCGGCAGGTGGCAATCAGCGTCGCTCGGGGTCGACCTGCCGCCAATTGCCGGAGAAAACGGGCTATCTCGCGGTCGTCCGACAGCCAGTCAAGCCGAAGTTCCACGGTGCGGGTCTGACGCAAGGCCTTCCGAAGCTGTCTCCGCATGGCTCCAGCATCGGGCGCCGCTACCACGGCGCAGATTTTGTCGTGCCCTAACATCTTGTGTTTCCAATCTCTTCCGGATTCGCGCCACCACACCCTGATCTGCTGCATTCGAGGGATTTCTTGCTTCTACCACGCGGTGCACAATGTGTAAAGCCCGGCGGACCATTGTCTTGACGCCCCGGTGGGCGTTTGTTACGGTCGGCTCATGGGCAGGCGTCTGCACCCAGACGCCAAGCATTCCGATAAGGAGCGAGTGTCATGCGCGGGAAAATTGTCCTTGCGGGTCTAGTTCTTGGCCTGTCCGGAATCGTAACTGCAGCACAGGATAAAGCAGCCGTACCCAGACCGACCGATATCTATTGTTCGGGCACGGTCACGAGCGAATCGATCCCGCGCGACACCTACGTGATCACGGGTGAACAGTCCTACTACCGGATCACGTTCCACGAAGGCGACTACGTGTACGTCAACAAGGGCTCTAGCCAGGGTGTGAAGGTCGGTGATGAGTTCTCTGTGGTCCGCCCGGTTACGGACTCGATCAAGACCGAATGGACGAAGTGGCAGAACTCCATTCTCCACAAGATGGGAACGATGTGGGAAGACGAAGGCCGCGTGAAGGTTGTCGTTGCCCGTTCGGATGTCTCCATCGCGCAGGTCGAACATTCCTGCGACTACGTGCAGCGCGGCGACATCGTCCTGCCGTTCACCCCGCGCCCCGCGCCCCCTTTGAAATCCGGAACCGATTTCGACCGGTTCGCTGCGGCCAACGGCAAGCAAATGGCCATGGTGATCACCGGGAAGAAATACCAGCAGCAAGTGGGCAACAACGATGTCATCTACGTCAATCTGGGGAACGATCAGGGAGTGAAGATCGGCGACTATTTCCGCATCTTCCGGTACCAGGGCACGGAACACGAGGCCGTGTATCAAACCCACCGGAATGCCTTTGATGTCGAAGGAATGCTGGGCCCCACCGAAGGCTTCGGGCGCGTCCCCATGAAGTACAATTGGAGCAACGTGCCGCGAGAGGACCTGGGCGAAGGAGTCGTGTTGCGCACGGGACCGAACTCCTCGACGGTCCTCATCACGTTCAGCCTGCGCGAAATCTACCCTGGCGATTACATCGAAGTCGAGTAGCCGCGCTTCGCTCAGCCCAGCGGCCCGAGCCGCTGGGCTGTTCGAAATTCCGACTCGCTGAAGACTTCCGTGGTAAATCCGTGGATACGAATTCCCGGATCCTTCCACGCGTCGCGAGCGAATCCCGCCTTGACGCAGGTCTCTTCCAGGAAGCGATAGGCCTCCCAACGGAACTGCGTTGCCACCTGCGGCAGCAGCACACCGCGCTGCCAGCCCCTGCTCACCATCAATCCATGTTTGCCGGCTTCGATCCGATCAGGAGCGATTTCCTCCAGAGCCGAAAGCACGGAAAGCTCAATCTCGATTTCCTCGAGTTCGTCCGGGCGAACCGGATCGAACCGCGGGTCTTCCAGTCCGGCGGCCTTGGCGGAGTGCGCGACGACTCGAATCAAAGGCTCGCCCGAATCGATTTGCCCAACGCAGCCGCGGAGACGGCCACGAAGATGCAGGGTAACGAAGGCGCCCGTGCGCTTCTCCAGATTTGGCCCCTCAGGCAGGACGTCGAGGGATTCGCCGCGCTCAGCGGCTGCAATCAGTGCGCGTCGCGCTACTTCCAGGAGTAACTGCTTTTCACGGCTACCGAGTGGGGACATCCTGCGGTTTTTCTTTCGGCTCGACCATTACCACGCTGCTGCCGCGCCGCTGCTGCACGCGAGAATTGATCTGGCTCCAAAACATCTGAAAATAGTGAATCGCCGAGAGCACCGCGCTCAGCACCACCAGCCAGAGCAAAATTGTCCCAAGCGTCTTCAGGGCCGGGTGTTTCGCAGTCAGAATCACGGCGCAGCCGGCCAGCACCTGCAAAATCATTTTCGTCTTTCCCAGCGCGGAGGCGGGGATCACCAGGCCTTCCACGGAAGCGATCTCGCGCAGCCCCACGACGATGAATTCCCGCCCGATGATAATCACCACCATCCACGCGGGCACAAGGTGCATCCAGACGAGAGGGATGAAGGCAGCCGAGATCAGCAACTTGTCCGCAATTGGATCCAGCAGGATTCCCAGCGTGGTGATCTCGCGGCGCTTGCGCGCGATATAGCCGTCCATCGCGTCGGTTGCGGCGGCCGCCAACAAAATCAGCACGCCCCAGACTTCGAAATGAATAGGCCCAAAATTCGGCTGGCGGGTGAGTAGAACGACCACAAGGACAGGAACGAAGAAAATTCGCAGAACCGTGAGGCTATTCGGCAGATTCATTTCGTTCTCAGAAAAGAACTTGGCAAAGCCCGCCCATGGGCCGGACAGACGTCACCTGAACTATAGCCCCCACTGTCCAGTGAGTCAACGGTGCCCGCACTCCGATGCACGAGTGCCAACACAAGCGCCTCATGACGAGAAGGACAAATCATTACGCTAGTAACTCTTAGCTCAAAACCTGCTGCAAACCTGTGCAAATTCTGCGATGAGGTAAAGTGACTTGATCTGGGAACTAGATTCACCCAATTGACGCCGTGATCTTTCCTAAGGCACTTATTTACAGGCAGTTACACAGAGACCTTCGCCCGAAGAAGTCTCCCATACTTCAAAGCTCATTCCGGCGAAGACGCTTCCCGACACGTCCTTTTCCACAAGGATTTCCACAATTGGCTTTATAGATTGTGTTCCCCGATGAGCCTTGGGCACTACCCATTTGGGACTTAGTCCATCACGAATTCTCGAAGCCGGCGCGCGGCCGACTCCGGCAACTCGGCCTCCAGCAGGAAATGCCCATTGACGACTTCCGAGTGGAGCACGCGCCCCCGCGCCTGCACCTGCGAAAGATGGCGCCCATCGGACACAGGCATGCGCAACCGCAGCCGCACGAGCGGATCGACGGGCATCGCTGAATCGATCCGTGCGAGCAGTTCCGCGAGTCCCTCGCCGGTCGTTGCCGAAGTGCACACGTTGTCGCGGCCATGGCCATTCGAACGGCGCAGCGATGCGATCTCTTCTTCGCTCAGACGGTCGATTTTGTTGAGCACATGCAGCCGGGGGCGGTCCGCCACGCCCAGTTCACGCAGCACTTTGAGCACTTCGGCGTCCTGCTCGGCATGATGAGGATTCGAAATGTCGGTCACATGAAGGATCAGCGCCGCTTCCTGCACCTCTTCGAGTGTTGCGCGGAAAGCGGCGATCAAATCCGGGGGGAGATCGCGCAGGAATCCGACCGTATCGGACAGAAGAACGCGACGCCGTGACGGCAATTGAATCGCGCGGATCGTCGGATCGAGCGTCGCAAACATCTTGGAAGAGGTGAGCACGCCGGCGTGCGTCAGCGCATTGAAGAGAGTCGATTTCCCCGCGTTCGTATAACCCACGAATGCGATCATGCCGAGCGGCACAGCCTGGCGTGCGCGCCGCCGTGTGGTGCGCTGCCGGCGGACCGTTTCGATAGCATCCTTGATTTTCCGGACTCGGTCGCGAATCCGCCGCCTGTCGGTTTCGAGTTTCTGCTCGCCGGGTCCGCGTGTCCCGATGCCGCCTCCGAGCCGTGAAAGATCCTCGCCCCGCCCGGTCAATCGCGGGAGCAGGTAATTCAGCTGGGCGAGTTCGACCTGAAGCTGCCCTTCTCGCGTGCGCGCATGCGTGGCGAAAATGTCGAGGATCAGCTGGGTGCGATCGATCACGCGGCACCCGGTCCCCTTTTCCATGTTGCGGAGCTGCACCGGCGTCAGGTCGTGATCGACAATCACCAGCGGCACGCGCCGCGATTCCGCCTCGGCCCGTATCTCGTCGAGTTTGCCGCGGCCCACAAGCGTCGCGGGATCGAACGAATCGCGCACCTGAAGCAGGCTGCCCTCGATCTTCGCACCGGCGCTCTGCGCCAGCTCTTCAAGCTCGTCCAGTGAATCCCGGCTGACGATCGAAGGATCGGCTGGTTTGGCGCGCGAGGGGCGCCGCAGAGACACACCTACGAGCAGCACTCGCTCGCGACGATCCACGGATTGCGCGGCTTTCATTCGATTACGCTGAGGCGGGAGTTCCGGTGCTTTCGCAATTGCCCTGTCATCTGAATCCCCATTATACGCCCGTTTGCCCCGGGGCGAACTCTCAGGAATCCCGGGAGAGTCGCGGATTGCCTGACGGAGGCTGATGTCGTAGGCTGTAGCGGGCTTAGGGCTGGCCGCTTCCGCCGGCGGCAGTTTACTTGGACGAGACAGAGGAAACCCGCCGGACGGAAAAGGCGCGAACCCCGAACGCGGCGTGATTCCAGCGGTGCGAAGGCTCCGGGCAGGCAGCCTGCGAGCCTTCCGGGATCCACGCATCCCAAGGAGCGATGATGCACTGGTGGCTGCCGGAAATACCCGTGGGCGAGAAGATTCTGCGCTCGCTCATCGTCTATTCCTTCCTGCTCATCATGTTCCGCCTCCTGGGCAAGCGTGAGGTCGCGCAGATGACTGTGTTCGACCTCGTCGTGCTCCTGATCCTGAGCAACGTCCTGCAAAACGCCATGATCGGACCGGACAATTCCGTCACGGGCGGCTTGATCGGCGCGGCCACGATCCTGGCGATCAACTGGGCGGTGGGCCGCGCGGCCTTCAGCAGCCGCTGGTTCGAGAAAGCGGTCGAAGGAGTGCCCACCCTGCTCGTTCACAGCGGTGAAATGGTCCTGCCAAACCTGCGCCGGACGAATATCAGCAGGGAGGAGCTGCTTTCGAACCTGCGCTCGCAGGGTATATTCGATCTCGAGGAAGTGCGCGCGGCCGTGCTCGAGCCATCGGGCAAACTGAGCGTCCTGAAAAAAGAGGCTTCGCGCCCCACGGAAACGTCGCATTGAGCGAGCCGATCCAGAACAATAATCCGGGGCGGCCCAGAGTTCTCCTGATTCTGGGTTACGGGCTGGCGTCCATCTTCCTGGTCTGGGTCCTGCATGATTTCCATCTTGTTAGGGCGCTCCGCGACTTCGCCAACGTGGACTGGAAGTGGGTCGTGCTGGGGATGGCTTGCGATGTCTTCAGCTATGGCATCCAGGCGCTGCGCTGGAAATTTCTGCTCGCGCCGTTCGGCAAGGTCCGGCTGGGCCGCTCGATTCGAGCCGTATACTCCGGCCTGTTTGCCAACATCATACTGCCGTTGCGCCCCGGTGAATTCCTTCGCAGCTATGTCCTCGCGAACTCCGAAGACATACGGCTCGGGCGTGTCCTCGGGTCGGTGGGTGTCGAGCGCTTTATCGATCTCGTGGTTGCCACGGCGGCCTTGGCCGCCGTTTCGCTCGTTGTTGAGCTGCCCAGGCGCTTCCAGCGGGTGGCGTACATACTCGGCATCGTGACGCTCGTCCTGCTGGCGATCGTCGGCGCCCTGATTCTGTATCTTGAAATCAAGATCGGGAGCACTCCGCAGCCCGACGCAAGGCGGCGCCGGCTGCCGGGAAGAGCGATGGCCGTGTTGACGGACTTGCATGCGATGGGCACGGCTCCGAGTTTCTATCCGGCCGTGCTGACTTCGTTGCTGATACCCTTCTTTCAGGTTCTGGGCCTCTGGGCCATGATGCACTCGTATGGCCTTCAGCTGTCGTTCCTGGCCGCCGTGGTCGTCCTTCTGATCATCAATCTCGGCGTTTCATTGCCGAACGCTCCGGCCAACGTCGGCGCCTATCAGCTCTTTTGCGTCCTGGGATTGAGCGTATTCCAGGTAGAGAAGACGACGGCGACTGGATTTTCAATTTTCGCGTTTCTGGCCCTCACTCTTCCCCTCGTCTTTCTGGGCTTTGCGGCTCTGTTGCGCAGCGGACTGTCGCTCCGCTCGATGCGCGAAAAAGTCAGCGGAATGCCCGGGCAGGATCTCGAGTCGGATTCGCGAGCCTGAAGCGGCGATTGCGAGCGATCCGCAACCATCATCGGCACATCCCCGTGATTTCGTTTGGAGGGCTGCAAGCCGTCCGGTATATAGTTTAGTTTTCAGCCGCAGTGTGCGAAGGGCGCGCAATTTCCCATGGCTCCGGACATCAACAAACACCTCGAACGAGCGCGGCGCAGCCTCGAAAAGAATAAGCTCCGCGAGGCGGTCGCTGAATATCAGGCTGTCGTTGACGAGGTGCCTTCCCATCAAGAGGCCCTTCAGGCGCTGGCCGATATCCATACCCGCCTCAACGAGCCTGCCGTGGCCGCCCAGTATTACGGCGCTCAGTTCGATCGCCTCCTCGAAACGGGCGACAGCGCCAAGGCCTCCGCGATCTTCAGCCGTTTCCTGCGGCCATTCCCCCAACCTCCCGACCGGTTGATGCGCTATGGCTCCCTGCTCCAGCGCCAGAACCACTCCTCGGAGGCCGTCGAGCAGTTCGCGGCCGCGGCCGAGCTTTTCCTCCAGCAGCAGCGCGGCATTGAGGCCCTGGCGTGCTACGAGAGCATGGCGATGCTCGATCCGGAGAACGCGTCGCGGCACGTTGCGCTCGGCGAACTCGCGGAGCAGCTTCGCCACGCCGACCTCGCCGCCCGGAGTTACTTGCGTGCCGGCCAACTTACGCAGGCGTCCGGCGGGCTCGATGAGGCACTCGAGTATTTTGGACGGGCCCACCGGCTCGTTCCCAATGACCGCAGCGGCGCGCTGCTCTTCGCAGAAGCCAAGCTCCGGAAAGGCGATTCGGAAGGCTCTGTGGCGCTCCTCGAACCCTTCGCGCCCAACGACAAGGACACCGCATTCCTCGCACTGTTCGGCGAAGGGCTTCTGCGCACCGGGCGCCTGGACCACGCGCGAGAGGTGTTTGAGGCTTACTACAAGCAAAAGCCGGATAGCTTCGAGAAGCTCTTTGAACTTGCCGGGGCATATGTCCGCGCCGGCGAAGATGCGAAAGGGGCGTCGCTGCTCGCGCAGACCAAGGACTGGATGCGCGCAGGGAGGAAAGAGGGCGACCTATCCGCGCAGATGGATCGTCTGGCCGCGGCGCACCCGGGTTCGCTGCCTCTGGCCGAGACGGTCGCCCGCGCCTACGAGGAGATGAACCGCGAGACGAAGTACTTCGACGCGCTCGTGCGGCTCTTCGATCTCTATCATGGCGCAGGGCGCATAAGAGAGGCCTGCGACACGCTCGACCGCCTCGTGGACATCGACCCGTACGACTACCGCAATCAGGAACGTATTGCGAAGCTGGAAGGGAAGGTGGACCCCGCTTTCCTCCAGAATGTCCTCTCGCGCGCAGCCAAGGCCGCAACCGTCTCGACCCGCACGGATGGATTTTCCGGTGCGGGCTCGGAGGCAGCCTCGGCCGCGGGACCTGTCTCTGAGGAAGCTCGCGCCCAACAAGCTCTGGAGGATCTGGTCGTGCAGGTGGAAATCTTCCTCCAATATTCGCTCCAGACAAAAGCCGTCGAGCGGCTCGAGCGAATCGCTGAACTCTTTCCCGGCGAAGAGGACAAGAACGAGCGCTTGCGCGCGCTTTACGAACGTGCCAACTGGTGGCCCAAGGGCGCGCCACGCAAACCCGCGCCCGCTGCGCCGGCTCCCCCGCGGCCTTCGCCTGCTGAAATCCCTGCGCCTCCTCCGGCGGCCGCGCCTACGCCTGCGGAGACGCATCGCGATCTCGCCGCCATCGCGGAGATCAACCGCTTGATGTACAGGCAACAGACTCCGCGCGAGCTCCTCGCGACAACGGCGGCGGAGATCGGCAAGTATCTCGGGGTGACGCGATGCCTGGTCGCCGTGGGCGCGACACGTGAAGCGCCGCAACTGACTGCTGAATACTTCGCGCCGGGCACGGTTGCGGCCGGCTCGTCGCGAATTCCCTCGATTATTTCACTGGTTTCGAAGGCCTCGCCCGATCCGCTGGGCGGGATCGAGCTTCACGCGTCGAGCGCGCCGGGCTTGCGCGAATTGGGCCTCGAGACCGCCCTGGCTGTCGAGCTGACGGACAAGGAAACGCAGGCCCCTGCGGGCGCCTTGCTTGTGGGAGACGCCACTGCAAGAAGATGGAAGCCGAACGAGAGCTTCTTCCTGCAAGCGGTCGGCGACCAGCTCGTGCTCTCAGTGAGCCACACGCGCCTCCGCTCCCTCGTTCGCTCGCTCGCCGTGGCCGATGAAAAGACGGGCCTGCTGAGCCGCGGGGCGTACATCGATTGCCTACTCGTCGAATCGAATCGATCGCGCTCGCAGGGCACGCCCCTTTCGCTCGTCGTCTTGCACATCGATCGCGGCGGGGATCTTCTGCGGCAGCACGGTGACGCGGCCGTCGAGCAGTATGTCGAGCAGTTGGCGCGCGCCTTGTCTTCGGCTGTCCGCCAGACCGACATTGCGGTGAAATACACGGCGTGGTCCCTCGTATTTGTTTTGCCCAATACGTCGCTTGAAAACGCGCGCGCTCTCGCGGAAAAGCTTCGCCAGGTCGCCGCCACCGTGCGACCTTCATGGGATGGGCAGGATCTTACGGCGAGCGCCGTCGTGGCCGAGGCGTCATCGCGCCCAGGCGACGAAACCGAGGACCGCGTCACGGAATGGATCAACCGCGCCGAGGCAGGGCTCGACGAGGCGCGCCAGCGCGGCGGAAATGTTCTCGTACCGCTCGCGACTCCGTAGAAACCATGGGTGCTGATTGATGGCGGGAAACGCAAAGCTCAAAACTCGCCCCGGCGAGCGTGGCGGGCTGAATGCCGCGGGGCTGCGGTTCGGCATCGTCGTCGGCGAGTTCAATAGTTTCATCACGGATCGGCTGCTTGCCGGTGCCCTCGATGCTTTGCGCGGCGCAGGGGCCGCTGATGACCGGATCGAAATCGTCCGCGTCCCCGGATCGTTCGAGATTCCGCTGGCGGCTAAGAAGCTCGCGTCCACTGGACGCGTCGATTCCATCATCTGCATCGGCTGCGTGCTCCGAGGCGAAACGTCGCACTACGATTACGTCGCTTCGGAAACGGCCCGCGGCATTCAACTCGTGCAGCTCGATACCGGCGTGCCGATGGGTTTCTGCGTGCTCACCTGCGATACGCTCGAGCAAGCCATCGACCGCGCGGGGCTGAAGGGTGGGAACAAGGGTTACGAAGTCGGGCTCGGCGCCGTCGAGATGGCTCGTCTATCGCGCAAGTTGTCAGGAAATTCCGCCGTCCCGAAGTCTCGGGACGGCCGTCGCGCGCGGCGTCGTTGATGACCCTCCGCCGCAAATCGCGTGAATTCGCTCTCCAGATGCTTTTCGAATGGGACATGACGCGCCAGGATCCCGCGCGTGTGGAGAAGCTCTTTTGGAAATCCGCGCGCGCCTCGGAATCCACTCGCAAGTTCGCGGACCAACTCTTCGAAGGCGCCGTGGCCCAGGCGGCCACGATCGATCAGCTCGTCGAGAAGCTTGCTGAGAATTGGCGGCTCGACCGCCTCGCCGCTGTTGACCGCAGCATTCTCCGCCTGGCGATCTTCGAACTCCGCTTCGGCACCGCTCCGCCGAAGGTCGTGATCGACGAAGCCCTTGAGCTCGCCAAGAAGTTCTCTTCCGCTGAATCCCCCGCCTTTCTGAACGGAATTCTGGATGCCGCTTTGAAGAGCCTCGAAGCCTAATTCAGGCTGCCAGCGCTCTTCGATAGATCGCCTATCCCTCTTACCAGCAATAACTTACGCTGCGCATATCGTCCCTGGGGCTAGCATGAAGAAGCTGTTCCGCGGCATCCCACCGAAACTTTTGGTGGCCGCACGTGTTCAATCTGGTGAAGGGAAGCGGAACTCAATTACGAATCAGGAGGCACCTCATGAAACTCTTCACTTTCATTCGTCATAGTATCGCGGGAGTGGCGTTCGCAGGATTGCTTGCAACCGGCGCGTGGGCGCAAGGATTCGATAACACCGCGACAGTGGCAGACCGGCATCACGATCGGCAGGATCTTCGCCAGGATCGTCGCGACCGAAATGCCGATAATCGCGACATCCGCCGGGACAACCGGGACATCCGTCACGACAGGTTTGACCGCAACCGGGACCTGAGCCAGCTCCATCAGGACAACCAGCAATTCGGCAGGGGCAGCTCGCAGTCGCAGGCCATGCGCCACGACATCCGGCATGACAATCGCGACATCCGTCACGACAAGGTTGATCGGAATCACGACGTCTGGGATCGCAACAGGGACCAGCGGGACATCAACCACGATCGGCACGACCTGCACCGCGATCGCCGCGGCCTGTAGGTCCTAGCGGCGCATTTCCCTGATAGGCCGGTTCGGGCGAACCGGCCTGTCTCTCTTACAATCTCTTCACCAGCGCAGTAACTTCATCGAGCACGCGCCGGGTGGTTTCCGGGCGAGTTGTTTCCGAATAGACCCGCAGCATGGGCTCGGTGCCGGAGGCTCGCACCATCACCCAACCGATGTCTCCGAGATAGACTTTCACGCCATCGAGATCCTCGCGGCGCACGATCGGCCAGTCGAGAAAACGATTCAGTTTCTGGGCCGCGAAATATTCGATCGCCTTTTCCTTCTGCCCATCCTTCAGCGTGAGGTCCACGCGACCATAGTGATGTTCGCCGAATTCGCGATGCAGCATTGCGACAAGCTCGCCCAAGCTCTTTCCGTGCCAAGCCATTACTTCGGCGAGCAGTAGCGCGTTCACGGTCGCGTCGCGCTCCGGCAGATGGAGTTTCGTGCCGATGCCGCCGCTCTCTTCGCCGCCCAGCAGGATGTCGCTTTCCAGCATGCGGTCACAGATGTGTTTGAATCCGATCGGCATTTCCCAGACTTTGCGGCCGAATTTCAGGGCGATCTTGTCGATCATCTTGGTCGTCGAAAAGGTTTTCGCGACATCGCCGGTGAGCTTCCGCGTCCCCGCCATGTGCCACAAGAGAATCGAAAAGATTTGGTGCGGCGTGATGAACGTGCCGTCGCGATCGACCGCACCGATGCGGTCCGCGTCGCCATCGAATGCGAGGCCCGCGTCGTAACGTCCTTCGGGCACCGCCCGGCGGAGTGCGTCAATGTGCGGTTCGATGGGTTCCGGGTTCACGCCGCCAAAAAGAGGATCGCGCGTGCCGCGGATTTCGCCCGCTTCGATGCCCTGGCGGCGGAAGAGCTCGCGCAGCAGGCCGCGGCCCGCCCCGTGCATCGGATCGATCACAAAACGCAATTTCGAGGCGCGCAGGCGGTCCCAATCGACCAGCCCGGCGAGCGTTTCCAGATACGGCGTGCGGACGTCGAGCGCATGAATCAGATCGTCACGCGGCGGCAGCCCGGGGACTCCATCGCGCAACACTTTGGCGAGCTCCGCTTCCACCTGCGCGACAATCGCCGGTGATGCCGAGCTGCCGTAGCTCGCCTTGAACTTGATTCCATTCCATCGGTAGGGATTGTGGCTCGCGGTGATCTGAATCCCGCCGCCCGCGCCGCGCTGCCGCACGAGCAGAGAAACCGCGGGCGTAGGACAGGCGTCGGTCGCAAGCCAGACAGGCGTGCCGGTTGCAGCCACCGTCTCGGCGGCCACCCGCGCGAAGCGCTCTGAGCCGAAGCGCGTGTCGTACCCGATGATCACACCGCTGCCGGGCTTTTCGGCGCGCACCACGTAGCGCGCAATCGCGTGCGCCACCTTGCGCACGTTGTCGTACGTGAAGTCTTCGGCGATTACGCCGCGCCAGCCGTCGGTACCGAATTTAATCTCGGTCACAGCTCAGAAGTATAAGCGATGCAATTTCGGGGGAGAAGTCATCGTTCTAGGAAGATGTTCCTGGAATGCTCGCGCTAGAGCAGATTCGAAAGTTTCTGGCTTTCGAGCCATTTTACGATCTTGCCGACGTCCTGCGAGCGCTCGCGCGAGCAGAGTAGCAGCGCGTCGTCCGTTTCGACAAGCACGAGGTCGCGGACCCCGATGGCGGCGACCAGTTTCTTCGGGCTCCAGAAGTAGTTGCCAACCGCATCGAGCGCGAACGACGGTCCCGCGGAAACATTCGCGCCGGGCTTGACCGCCAGAAGTTCGTACACGGCCGCCCAGGAGCCGATATCGCTCCAACCGACCTTTGCGGGAATCACGGAAACGCGCGGCTTGCCCACGATCCGTGTGGCGGGCTCCATCACCGCGTAGTCCACCGAAATGTTTTCGAGGCGCGGATAGATTCGCCTCAGCGCGGACGCATACCGCCGCGTGCCGATTGTTTTGCCGAGTTCGAGGAGAGCGTCGTGCGTCTCAGGTAGGAAGCGCCGCAGATTGTCCAGAAATGTCGAGGCGCGCCAGAAAAACATTCCCGCATTCCACAAATACTTTCCGGAGGCGACGTATTTGCGCGCGAGCGGGAGCGCCGGCTTCTCCGTGAAGCGCAGAACAGCGTATGCCGCCACGCCGCGCGGCGGTCCTGAAGTTCCTGCGCGCTCCACGTAGCCATATCCGGTTTCGGGCCGGGACGGCGGAATGCCGAGGACGACGAGGTTACCCTCCGCGCGAGCCAGATCGAGCGCCGCGCGCACCAAACCGCGATACTTCGCCGCGTCGCGGATGTACGCGTCCGAAGGCAGCACGGCCATCAGCGCATCCCCGTGTTCGTGGGCCAGATGCACGGCGGCGAGACCGATCGCCGCGGCCGTGTTGCGCCCCACGGGCTCGGCGAGCACGTGCGACGCCGGAACCCCGCGCAACTCGCGGCGCACCGCGGCAGCTTGCTCGACGTTCGTCACTGCCCATATGTCTCGCGGCTGTACGAGCGGTGCGAGGCGCGCCATCGTTTCGCGCAACATCGTTTCCCGGCCGACGATGTTCAAAAGCTGCTTCGGCGTGCGCATCCGGCTGCGCGGCCAGAAGCGAGTGCCGCGCCCTCCGGCAAGCAGCACGGCGCAGGCGGGCAGCGCTCGGGGCTTCTCCGGCTTTTTCGCGAACTCTTTCATCGATGAACCAACCGCGACCACTCTGCCTCGGCCACTCCCCGCTCGGCGAGACGGCGACCGAGTTGATCCAGGTCGCCGGGAACGTAGGCTCGCAGAAGCGAAGTGCGCGCATCCGGCGCAAGCCGGTAATCGCCGAGCGCAGCGGGTATCAGCCAAACCTGCGCCGGAGCATATTCCGCGCGCTCCGCGCTCCAGTGGATGCTACCGCTGCCTTCGAGAAAGATCAGCAGGTCGAAATGCTCGCGTGAGGTGGCCGCGCCGATCGACTCGGAAAATTCCCACTGCTCCGCCGCAAAATAGCGGCACGCGGCGTAGTGAGTCTCCGTCAAGGGGCCCCGCAGGATGCGCACGGGCTCGACTTTCCCGCCCATCTGCTTGCCGAACCTCATCACATCGAGCGCTTTCTCGATGTGCAGCTCTCGTGCCCGTCCTTGAGCATCGCGACGGTTGTAATCATAGACGCGATAGGTGAGATCGGAATGCTGCTGGATCTCGCAGAGGACCAGACCCGGTCCGATCGTATGCGCCGTGCCGGCCGGGACGAAGACGGCATCTCCGGGCCGCAGCGGAATGTGTTCGAGGCAATTCTCGGCCGTGCCATCCGCGATGGCGCGCTGAAATTGCTCGCGCGTGACGCTCGGTTTCAAGCCGACCAGCACTTCGGCGCCGGGCCGCGCCCGCAGCGCGTACCACATTTCCGTCTTGCCGCGGCCTCCGGCTTTCTGCTCGTGTCGCGAGGCGTAATCATCGTCCGGATGGACCTGCACGGAAAGCTTTTCTTCCGGGAAGATAAACTTCACGAGAATGGGAAACGCCCGGCCCCGCTCCACCTGCGTTCCTGTCCATTCCGGTGGCAGTACGGGCCAAGCTTCGCCAAGTGTCTTGCCAGCGAACGGCCCATCGGTAAACCGGCAGTCGCTGCCGGTCAGCCAAGCCTCGCCGAGAGGCTCGGCGAGATTGGCTTTCTCAGGGAAAAACGGCGCGAGCGAAAGAGAGCCCCACGGGCGCGGACTGAAGGTGGGCTCCAGGCGCGCCGGGCAGACAATCACTTCGCCCGGCCGAAGAAACGGCTCATCCGCCGCAGGCCCTCGTCAATGCGCTCCATCGACGTGGCGTACGAGATGCGGAGATGCCCCGGCGCGCCAAACGCCTCGCCGGGAACGACGGCGACGTGTTCGCGTTCGAGGAGCAGCTTTGCCACGGCCGTGTCGTTGGGCATTTCGGAATTGAAGTGCGCCGAAATGTTCGGGAAGACGTAAAACGCTCCCTGCGGCGCCGTGCAGGTGACGCCCGGAATCGCGCGCAAACCCGCGACGATCCGTTCGCGCCGCCGGGCATACTCCGCCAGCATCGTCGCCACCGAATCCATCGGGCCACGCATGGCCGCGAGGCCCGCATATTGCGCGATCGACGTCGGGTTCGACGTGGACTGGCTCTGCAATTTCGTGATGGTTGCAACGAGCGGCTGCGGCGCGAGCACGTACCCCAAGCGCCAGCCCGTCATCGCGAACGTCTTCGAAAAAGATCCGACGACGATGAGCGCGCCTTTCGAGCCCGGCACGCTGGCGATCGAGAACGGCTTCGCATCTCCGTAGGTGAAGTGCGAATAGCACTCGTCCGCAAGCAGCCAGACGCCCTTGCGCTGGCAGACGGCCAGGACCTTGGCGTACTCGTCCGGCGGAATCACGGCTCCCGAGGGATTGCTCGGCGAATCCGCGATCACCATGCGCGTCCGCGGCGTGATGAGCTTCTCCAATGCGGCCGCGCGCAGCACGAAATTATCCTCGGCGGTCGTCTCGAGGATCACCGGCGTCCCGCCCGCATACTTCACGATGTCGGGATAGCTGACCCAGTAAGGCGCGGGGATCACCACTTCGTCGCCCGGATTGATCAGCGAGCAGACGGCATTGAAAATCGAATGCTTGCCGCCCACGTTGACGACGCATTCCGCGGCCTGATACGACGAGCCAAGCTCGCGCGCGTGCCATTCGCAGATTGCCTGGCGCAGGGCCAGGATGCCCGGCACGGGCGTGTACTTCGTGCGGTTTTCTTCGAGCGCCTGAATCGCGGCACGCTTGATGTGTTCGGGCGTCGGGAAATCGGGCTCGCCGGCGCCGAAGTCGGCGACGTCGACACCTTTCGACTTCAGCTGGTCCGCCGCCTGTAGAACCACCATCGTGGGAGATGCGCCGATGCGGTTCACGCGGTCCGAGAACCGTATCGCTTCTTCTGTTTTCACTCCTGTGGCCGGTTCCATTTGCTCACCCCGTACGTGCTTTGATCAACGACCTATCTTAACCGACTTTTGCGCGCAGGCGCTCTTCCACGAGCGGCGGCACCAAGCCCTTCACCGGCCCGCCCAGCCGCGCAAGCTCTTTCACCAGCCGCGAGCTTATATAGCTGTACGCCTCGCCGGGCAGCATGAAGACGGTCTCGATCTGCGGCTCGATCTTGCGATTCATCATCGCCATTTGCAGCTCGTATTCGTAGTCGGAGACGGCGCGAATGCCGCGCAAGATCACCGTCCCGCCATTCGAGCGCGCGAAATCGACGAGCAATCCGTCGAAGCTGTCGATTTCAACGTTCTTCCATTCGAACGTGACTGCTTCGAGCATCTCGATCCGCTCTTTGACCTCGAAGAGCGGGTCCTTCTCGAGATTGCGCGCCACGGCAACGATGAGCCTGTCGAAGATCGTTGCAGCGCGCCCGATCAAGTCCAGATGACCGCTCGTCACCGGATCGAATGAGCCCGGATAGATCGCCGTTACCGCTTTGCTCGTATGGGATGGCATGAATTACTCGATTCTAACCCAGAATCGCGGGTGCCGCACCGATGCTAGGTTCACTGCTCCTTTGGGGCGGCCTGTTGCTTATTGTAGGCGTCCCACGAGATCGAGATCAGGTATGCGTGGATGGCGTCCACGTCCTCGGGGCTGAGCACGCCATCCCACGGCGGCATTCCTGCACTCTTGAGAATTCCCCCGAGCACGATCTGCTGGAATGCAGCGTGCGATTCTGGGCTCATTCGCCGCAAATCGGCCGCGCCGGAGCGCGGCTGATTGACGTGGCAAACGGCGCAGCGCGCGGCGAAAAGCGCGCGGCCATGCTCGACGACGTCCGGCGAGGCGGTCTGCGCCGGAGGCTGCGGAATCGGCTGGATGGGCGGGAGTAGCGGAGGAATCGGCGTCGCACCTCCATCGAGTTTGAAGACGATGATCCGCCCTTCATTGCCGCGCTGGTACGCGGCGTTTTCCGGATGCACGTAGCTCCAGCCGCCGCCACCCCAAGCGGCCATCACCGCAATGTACTGCACGCCGTCGATTTCATAGCTCATCGGCGCGGCAATGATAGTCGAACCAACGTCGATGTCCTTCAGCTTCTTGCCGGTGTCCGCGTCGTAGGCGATGAAATGCCCCGGGGCGTTGCCTTGAAAGACCAGCCCGCCGGCGGTCGACAAAACGCCGGCGTGATCCCACCAGCCGCCGAACGGCTCTTCCCAAACAGTCTTGCTGCGAAGCGGATCCCAGGCGCGCAGATACGTCTTGCCAGTGAAAAGCCCGGCTTCGCCATTTTCGATTTCCGGGATATAGACCAGTCCTGTCTTGGGATCGTAGGACATCGGATTCCAATTGTGTCCGCCCATCGATGCGGGGTGAATGTAGTTCTTGCCGTTGAACTCGTTCTTGTATTCGCGCGCGCCCGGGGCTTCGACGGGGCGGCCGGTTTTCAGATCGACGCGCTCGGCCCACGTGACCGGCACGAATTTTTCGGCGGAGAGAACCTGGCCTGTCTTGCGGTCGATGATGTAGAAAAATCCGTCCTTCGACGCCTGCATCAGAATCTTGCGCGAACGGCCGCCGACTTTCAGATCGGTGAGGATGATGGGCTGAAGCGTGTCGTAATCCCACTGGTCGCCGGGGACTTCCTGGTAGTGCCACACGAGGCGGCCCGTGTCGGGATTGATGGCCAGGATCGAGGCGACGTAAAGATTGTCACCGCCCGAGGGACTGCGGCGCGACCGATCGAAGAACGTGCCGTTGCTCGTGCCGAAATAAAGAAGATTCAGTTCGGGATCGTAGACCATCGAGTCCCAAACTGTTCCGCCGCCGCCCATGGGCCAGTTGCTTTTCGGGTCCCAGGTCTTGGAAGCCGCTTCCAGTTCGGGATTCTCGAACGACTTCGAGGGATCGCCGGGAACGGTGTAGAAGCGCCAGGCGAATTTGCCGGTGTCAAGATCGTAGGCGCTGACATAGCCGCGCGCGTCGTATTCGGCGCCGGCATTGCCGATGACAACAACATGGCCGGCAACTTCCGGAGCGCCCGTGACCGTATAGCCCACCTTCTTGTCCGTGATCGTGTCGGCCACCCACAGCACGGCGCCCGTGGCCGCGTCCAGCGCGAACAGCCGCCCGTCGAACGCCGCGACGTACACCTTGCCTTTCCACACCGCAACGCCGCGATTCACTTCATCGCAGCACGACTCGCGATTCATGCGCAGGTCGCTCTTCGGGTCGAAAGCCCAGAGTTCCTTGCCGGTCCGCGCGTCGAGCGCATAGGCTTTGCCGGTCGAACCGGACGTGTACATCACGCCATCGACGACGATCGGCGTGGCCTCGAGGCCGCGATTCGTTTGCGTGTGGTAGTCCCACGCGAAGCCAAGCCGGTCCACCGTCTGTTTGTTAATTTGAGCGAGAGGCGAAAAGTGGCCCTTGCCGAAATCGCGGCCTGTCGTCAGCCACTCTTCCGGATGCTTGTCCGCCGCCAGCAGGCGCTTCCGGTCGATCTGCCCATGCGCTGCCGCCTTTGCTTGATCCGCCAGTGCCATCGCGCCTCTACCGTGGTAGCCGACGAACGCAACTCCGGCGGCGGAAAGGACAATGGCGCACACGACTGCGTGTCTCGCGTGCATCGGGCTATCTCTCCTCCGATCAGATGTGGGCGGCGGTTCCGTCTAATACTGGATCCAGGGAGACGGCATGTTGTACGGAACGCCTATGAAAACGGCCTCAATTTGCTGAATCTTGCCGTCCCGAATCTTGAACAGCTCCAGCAAACAAAGCGAACTCGGGATTTTCATCGGCGAATTCACCACTCGGCCATCCGTCAGCGTGTAGGAGCCGAGCCTGCCCGCGTGATCGATGAAACCGGCGGCCATCACCAACCCTCGCTCCTCGTCCACGAGCGGGTAGCGCCGGTCGCGAACGCGGTCGTCGTAGCGATAATTCCCGAGCTTGAACTGCTCCGCGCATCCCATGGTGGAAACGGGAATGGTCTTGACGAGATCGGGATTGTGGGTCGTCTGGAGGCCGTTCTCGATGCGATTGCAATTGTCATCGAACTGCGTGAAGAGCACGCCGTCGTTGAGCTGGAGAGTGCTGAAATAGCCGTCGACAAGGGCGATCATCCGTTCGCGGGGGCGCCTCAGTTCCGGCGGCACGATCTCGTTCAACACGGGCTTATCGGCCAAATTGGGCTTGCTTGGAAATGGCCCGGCGCCATCGTTTCGGCGTATGAGGATCTCGGCATCGGAAATTCTCCGGTCTTCAACTTTCAGCCGCAGAGCGAACGTCGAAGTGGCGTTCGTCTCCTGCACGATCCCGTAAAAGCCGACCTGGCCGCTGGTGGCGTCCGCCATTCTGAGATTGTAGGAGCCAAGGCCGGTGACGGTGCCCCACACGCCGTCGCCGATGTTCATGGCCACGTTGTTTTCCGTGTATTTGAAGCCCTTCGCCAGCGGCAGGCGCGACGGGTCCTTCGCCTTCAGCGCATCGAGATACTGATCGAGGAATCCGTACAAGCACGCGCGGTCGCAAGCGCCCGCAGCGGCGGCCTGCCCGCCATTCGATTCGCGGGCCCGGCTCGGCTGAGCCAGCGCGCCGCCGAATACAACGGCCGCAAGGAAGAGCACCGCAGCGAAAGTCTTGTTCGGCATATGTCCCCCAATAGCCCTTCGATCCGCGCGAAGATACTACAACAGAGGAAAACCACAAGAGGTTTCCAAGCCTGGAACCGGCAGCCGGCGGCCTACGCCATAAGAGGGCAAAGCGGCTACATTCTCACTGCGATCGTGTCGCGTTGATCCAGTCGACGGTCTTGTTGAAGCCGCCGAAGACGAAGAAGTGCAGGCCAGCGACGCCCAGCGGCAGTCCCGCTCCGCCTCCGGGCCCAATGCCCGCAGCGACCTCGCGAATGATGGGCTCGGGACCTTTGTCGATGAGGAGTTTGGCGAACGCAGGCTTTTCCGTAAGGACTTTGATCGAGTTTCCTACGCCGCAGCGCATGGCATAGCGCGTGAGCGCGATCAATCCGGCCGGGCCGGCCATACCCACCCGAATGGGCACGTCGATGCCCTGGCTCCGGACGCGCCGCAGCCACCCGACGATGGGCTCGGCATCGAAACAGAACTGCGTGACGATGGTGAGTTGCAGGCCCGCGCTGCGCGCGAAGTTCACCTTGGCCGTGAGCGCTTCCGCGAGGACCGGGTCCGGAATGTTGGGATTGCCTTCCGGAAAGCCGCCGACGGAGACGCGCACAATACCGGCTTTCTGGAGCAGGCCGCCTTGCATCACCGCCAGGCTTGAGTCGTACGGACCGGCCGGCTTGTCGCGATCACCGGCAATAATAAGGACACGGTCCACTCCCGCATCGACGAGCCGCGCCGCCAGTTCCGAGAGCTGGGCCGTGCTTTCGACGTGGCGAGCCCCGATATGAGGGGTCGGGAAAAGACCACCTTTGCGCAGCTTCGCCGCCGCGGGGACGATGGTCATCGGATCCGTCCCGGGTATCCACGTGAGAAAAACGTCCGTGCCTTTGTCGAGGCGATCCGGGGCCGCGTCGACGATCTTGGATTCACCTGGATTCACTTCGATCGAATAACCGCGAAGCATTTCGGCGATGCTGGGCGAAGTTGCGGAATGATCTGTCATGGCGATCAATATTACACGAGAAGCGTCCGCGAAGAAAAGGAAGCTATGCCGGGAAAACGATCCCGGTCGCTTTGCAAAGCCGCCCGCAGGGCAAACAACGGGGACCGTCAGCGGCGGTCGAGGGCGGGGTGGCGGACGTCGCGGCCGGCGACGAAGTAGATGACGTCTTCCGCGATATTCGTGGCGTGGTCGCCGATGCGCTCGAGGTTCTTGGCGACAAGAATCAGCTCGAATGCCGAAAACACGACGGACGAATTCTCCATCATGTAGGTGAGGAGTTCCCGGAAGAGCTGGTCGCGCAGGCGGTCCACCTGGTCGTCGCGCTGGAGGACGGTCTGAGCGAGATCCATATCGCCGCGCACCACCGCGTTCAGGCTGTCGCGAACCATGGCTTCCGCGAGTTCGCTCATCCTCGGCAGATCGACGTAGGGCTTCACCTGCGGGTGGCGCAGAATACGCATGGCGGATTGCGCGATATTCACGGCCTGGTCGCCGATACGCTCGAGGTCTCCGTTGATTCGCGAAACGGCCAGCAGAAACCGCAGGTCGGCCGCCATGGGCGCCTGCAAAGCGAGCAAGCGCTGCACGCGCTCGTCGATTTCGATCTGCATCTCGTTGATCGCGTCTTCCTCGGCGAGCACGGCTTCGGCAAGGCGCTCATCGGCATCGAGCACGGCGTGCACGGCCTGATGGACCGCGCGCTCGGCGAGGCTCCCCATCCACAGCAGCCGCTGCTTCAGTTCCTCGAGATCGTGTTCGAAATGGCGTTCCATGGATGCTCAGTCCCTTCCATACTGTACAGCGAAACGGTTCCTTCGGATCATCCGAAACGTCCCGTGATGTACGCCTCGGTGCGTGGATCCTGAGGCGTGGTGAAGAGCTTCGATGTCTCGCTGTGCTCGATGAGCTTTCCATCGAGCATGAAGGCGGTGAAATCGCTGGCGCGGGCGGCTTGTTGCATGTTGTGCGTGACGATCGCCATCGTGCAGCTATCCTTCAAATGGAACATCAGCTCTTCGATCTTCGCCGTGGTCACGGGATCGAGCGCCGAGCAAGGCTCATCAAGGAGCAGAACTTCCGGATCGACCGCCAGCGCGCGCGCGATGCACAGGCGCTGCTGCTGGCCGCCCGAAAGCGCGAAGGCGGACTTGTGAAGGTAGTCCTTCACCTCGTCCCACAGCGCCGCGCGCCGCAGGCTGTGCTCGACGAGATCGTCCAGGCGGCCCTGGTAGCCGTTGATCCGCAGGCCGTAGGCAACGTTGTCGTAGATCGATTTCGGAAATGGGTTGGGCCTTTGAAATACCATCCCGACGCGCCGGCGGAGCCCCACCACATCCATTTTCAGAATGTCCTGACCGTCGAGGAGAATCTGGCCGACGACCCGCGTATGGCGGATCGTCTCGTTCATCCGGTTCAGAGTTCGCAGGAACGTGGATTTTCCGCAGCCGGATGGGCCGATCAGCGCCGTGACGCGGTTCTTCGGAATTTTCAGGTTCAGCCCAAAGATGGCTTGTTTCGCGCCGTAGAAGAAGTTCAGATCGGAAATCTCAAAGCGCACCAGCGCCTCCTTTTCCGATGTGGTTGTAGTCAGGTCGGTCATGTTTACCTGCGGCGCCAGCCGAACAGCGGCGGCATTACTTCCATGTGCGGTAGAAGCCATATCATACGCTCCGAGAAAAACCGCGGCGGTGCAGCACGAAGCGGCAAACCAGATTGGCTAGCAGAACCAGGCCGAGCAGGACCAGCCCCGCAGCCCACGCCTGCCGGTTCCAATCTTCGTACGGTGATATTGCATACCTGTAAATCATCTCCGGCAGCGCCGCAGTGGGCTGGCTCCATCCCGGGCTCCAAAAGCGGTTCCCGAACGCCGTAAAGAGCAGCGGCGCAGTCTCTCCTGCAACCCGCGCCAGCGAAAGCAGCATGCCGGTGATAATCCCGCCGCTCGCCGCGGGCAGCACAACCGTCGCGATCGTGCGCCACTTGCTGGCGCCCAGTGCCATTGCCCCTTCGCGCAAAGCCCCGGGAACCGCGCGCAGGAACTCTTCCGTGGCCCGCACGGTGATCGGAATCACCATGATTCCCAGCGCGACGCCGCCGGCGACCGTCGAAAAGTGTTTCACGGGCAAAACTGCGATCGAATACGCGAACAGACCGATCACGATCGAAGGCACGCCGTTCAGCAGGTCGGTGGTATACCGAATCACGAACGAGAAAGTCTTCCCGCCGAATTCGGCCAGATACACGCCCGCCATCAAGCCGACCGGCAAGCCCATCAACCCCGCCAGCAGCAACAGCTTCAGGCTGCCTAGGATAGCGTTGGCCATCCCACCGCCCGTTTCGCCGACCGGTTTTGGCAGTTTCGTGAAGAAATCCCAGTTGAGCGAACTTCCCCCGTGGATGACGAAATAGCCGAGGATCAGGAAGAGCACCGAAACAACGGCAAAGGCGCACACGCCGGTGAGCGTCAGCATCACCACATTGAGCGACTTTCGCCAGATGAGGCGGATGCGGCTCATGACGGGCGGCCTCCTCCCCGCTCGGTGGCGACGATGAGTATGCGGGCGAGACCATTCAGTATGAACGTCATCAGAAAGAGGACGAGGCCAAGCTCGATCAGCGCGCTGAGATACAGATCGCCGGTCGCTTCGGTGAACTCATTCGCGATTACGGCGGCGATGGTGTAGCCCGAAGCAAAAAGTGATTCGCGAATCTTGGGATCGTTGCCGATCACCATCGTCACGGCCATCGTCTCGCCCAGAGCGCGCGCAAGCGCGAGAAATATCGAGCCCATGATGCCGGTGCGCGCCCAGGGGACCACCACCTTCCACGTGGCTTCCCAGCGCGTTGCGCCCATGGCGAGCGCCGCTTCACGCTGTTCGCGTGGAACCGTCAGCAATACCTCGCGCGAGACGGAAATGATGAACGGGACGATCATGATGGCAAGAACGATGCTCGCCGTCAGAAAACCCACGCCATAATTCGGCCCCTTGAATAATCTCCCGATAACGGGAACATTCCCGACCGTGTTGATTAGCATTGGTCCGATCGTGGTGCGCACCACGGGCACGACGACGAAAATTCCCAGCAGACCGTAGATGACGCTTGGCACGGCCGCCAGCAGGTCGATCAGAAAGGCAATCGAGTCGCTCATGTTCCGTGGCGCGAGCTCCGCAAGGTAGACAGCGGCCGCCAGCCCAAGGGGCACTGCGATGATCAGCGAAACGATCGAGGTGACCAGCGTGCCGTAGATGAACGGCGCCGCTCCATAATGGTCGAAGATCGGATCCCACGTCTGCGTCCAAAGGAAGTTCCAGCCGAATTGCGCGCGCGATAGGTGCGAACTCACCCAAAGCTCGTACACCAGCATCGACGTGATGAGGAGAATCACCGCGGCGAAGACCAGCGTGATGAGGTGCGCGACCTCATCGCCGTCGCGCAAGCGGGCAACAAAAGAACGCGGCCCCCCGACGTGTCGGGGAGCCGCACCATCCATGGTAGTGGCCGTTGTGGACATCCTACTTGATCAATGAAATGGCCTTCAGTTCCTTTGCGACTACCGGCTTCGGCAGCTTTGCATAGGACAGGCTTTCATTGTAGCCCTGTCCGTCGGCGAGCATCCACTTCAAGAAGCCCTTGATCGCATCGCGTTTCGTCGCATCCGAAATCTGCGCGGGGATCAACAGCCAGGTGAAGCTCGAGATCGGATAGGCCGTCGCGCCCGGGGCGTTTGTGATCGAGACCCGGAAGTCATCCGGCATGTCCTTTGCGGCGCCTGCGGCGGCAGCCGTCACGCCGACGAGATCCGCCTTGAGGAATTTTCCGGAGGAGTTTTGGACCTTGCCGTACGGAATGTTGTTCGAAAGGGCGTAGATCAGCTCCACGTATCCGATCGAGTTCGGCGTCTGCTTCACGAGCCCGGTGACACCCTCATTGCCCTTGCCGCCGAGGCCGACGGGCCAATTGACTGACGTGCCCGTGCCGACCTTATTTTTCCACTCATCGCTGACCTTCGAAAGAAAATCGGTCCAGATGTACGTGGTGCCGCTGCCATCCGAGCGGTGAACCACGACGATGTCGGCGCTCGGGAGACTGACGCCGGGATTGGCCTTGGCGATCTCAGGGTCGTTCCACTTGGTAATTTGGCCCAGATAGATCCCTGCCAGCGCCTTCTGCGTAAAATTCAGCTCCCCCGAGACGCCCGGGATATTGTAGCTCGGCACGTCGGCACCAAGGACCGTCGGAAAGTGCAGGACGCCGGCTCCACCGTGCGCCGACTTGAAATCGCCGATCTGCTGATCGTTCATCGGGCCATCGGAGGCGCCGAAATCGACGGTACCGGCCGTGAGCTGGCGAATCCCGCCGCCCGAGCCGATCGACTGATAGTTGATTTGCACGTTGGAATGGTCCGTGTGGTACACATCGAACCACTTGGAATAGATGGGATACGGGAACGTGGCGCCGGCGGCGTTCAGAAGCACCGTGCCGCCCGACTGCGCGCCCGCGGTGGCTGCCAAGCCGAGGACAAGCAATGCAACAAGTAAGCTTTTTCGCATGATCTGGAGATTCTCCTTCTTCAGTATCGTTTCTGAATTGTTACAACCGTGTTACATCGCCGAGAATTCGGCGTGAATTCGCCCCCTGCGCTGTTCTGAAGATTAAGAGGCGCGATCTCGGGGGGTGGGAGATCGCGCCTCCATGGTGGGCAAGTCGAGGGTGCCCTGCTTCCGGCGCAGCGTGGTGAAACGCCAGAACTTGTCGATATCGTTCCTCGAACACCGCCCCAGCAAACACGCCGTCCCCTGGCCCAGCCGCAATCACACGCCGTTACGAACACCACAAGCTGGACCAAAGGCTTATTACCTGGGTGCCACGTTGCGAGAGCATGGCCTTGCTCGTTGAACTGCCGATGAGCGAAGTGTTAAAAGTCGATGACTACGCGCCGGTGACCGCAGCGCTTGCGGTCCGAGTCTCCATCTGCTTGGCGCGGCCGTGGCGCACTTCCAGCCCGCGCACCCAAAATAGGACGTCCTCCGCGATGTTCGTGGCGTGATCGGCGATCCGCTCGAGATGCCGCGAAGCCAGGACGAATTGCAGGTTTGGCGGGGCCTTCGCGGGATCTTCCGCGATGCCACTCAGGAGCGCTTCAAACACGCGGTCGCGATACTGATCGACGGCGTCGTCGCTCTCAAGCACCTGCGTGGCCAGGTCCACGTTTGCGTAAATCAGCGCGCCAAGGCACTTGGAGACCATCGCTCGGACGGCAACCGTCATCGGCTCGAGTTCCTCTGGAACCCGCACGTCTCCCATCATCGATAGCGAGAGGGCCCGTTCGGCCACGTTCACCGCGAGATCGCCCATGCGTTCGAGATCGTTGTTGATCTTGAGCGTGGCGACGATCAAGCGGATGTCCTGATCGATAAGGTTCCCCTGGTGCAAGACGCGGATGGCGTGTTCGTCGATGATAATTTCCATCTCGTTGATGCGGGGCTCGGTGAGAAACACTTCACTGGCCAGTCTTTCATCCCTGCCGAGCAAGGCTCCCAGCGCCCGGTTCACCGAACCCTCCACCGTCCGCGCTTGCGAAACCACATAGTTCATCAGTACGGTCTGAAAAACTCCGTCGGCGTTCGTTTTCGTTGCTGCCATGATGGCCCTCTTCCGGGCGGCTGCGCGCCGCAGGAATCTAGATCTCCACATGCACGATCGCTCTGGGGGATTGCAAGCAGGTAAAGGGCGCGTGAATCTTTCAAGACAGCTTGCGGAGCTAGCCGGCGAGGGCAATCGAGAAGGAAAACTTCGATCCGCGGCCCACTTCACTTTCAACCCACAAGCGGCCGCCGTGAGCTTCAACGATGTGTTTCGCGATCGAAAGGCCGAGGCCCGTGCCGCCCTCCTCGCGCGAGCGGGCCGCGTCCACGCGATAGAAGCGTTCGAAGATTCTTTCCTGTTCGGCGAGGGGAATTCCGATGCCGGTGTCGGCCACGCTGACGACCGCTTCCCGCGCTCCAGCCACGGCAGTCACCCGAATGTGCCCGCCCGGCGACGTGTACTGGATCGCATTGTCGAGCAGGTTTTGCAGGACTTCGCGCAGCAGGCCCGCGTCGCCGCGCACGGCGGGCAGCCCCGGCGCCACGTCGATCTCGAGCGTGATCTGCTTGCGCGTGGATTTCAGCAGCGTCGTTTCGGCGCAGCGCTCGATCAACTCCGCCAGACGGACCGGCACAAATTCCACTTCGAGTTTCCCGGCTTCGATTCGCGCAAGCTTCAACAGGTCGTCGGTCAGGCGGGCGAGGCGCACCGCATGGTCGCGGATGATTTCGAGGAACCGGCGGTTGCTGCCGGGATCTTCGAGAGCACCGGCGAGCAGAGTCTCGGCGAAGCCCTGAATCGCCGTAAGCGGCGTTTTGAATTCATGCGAGACGTTGGCGACGAAATCCTGCCGCACGCGTTCCAGCCGGCGCAACTCGCTGACATCGTGCAACACAACGACAGCCCCGGAAGGCTTCTCAGCCGCGGCACGCGGCGCAGCGGCGCTGGCCGGCGAAACGGGCGCCGAGCCCGATTCCAGCGCCTGCACCGGAGCGGCCGTCACCGAAAAGCTCCTTAACTGCACGATCCCCATCGTGATGTCGCTCTGCAGCCCTTCCTCGCCGCGCAACGCACGCCGAATCAATCCCAGAAGGTCGGAATTGCGAAGGACTTCGATGATCGGACGCCCTTCCACGGCCACGGTGTCCAGATTCAGAATCTCCGAGAAGGCGCGGTTGCAGAAGACGAGCTTTTCCTGCGCGTCGATTACAGCGACACCTTCCACCATGCTGCGCAGGATGGCGCTCGACCGGTTGCGTTCGCCGCTCAACGAATGGATCGTCCGGTCCATCCACGCCGCCGTTTCGTTCAAGGCGTCGGCAAGATCGGCGAGTTCGTCGCGAGGCCGCTCGGCCGGGAGCGGGCGAAAATCGCCTTCCGCGACGCGGCGCGAAAAATTCTTGAGCCGCTCAATGCGCGCGGCAAACAGGCGGAAGTAGATGAGCGAGAACATCCCCCCCACCAGCAGAATGACCAGATAAACGGCCAGAAGTCTTCGCCGAAGTTCCGCGAGAGAGGAATCGATTTGAGCGAGCGGCAGCGCCATGCGGATCACGACTGGGGGACCGCCGGCGCGATCGTATCTCACAGCGCGATAGATGAGATCGCGGTCGAGCGTGGCGCTGTGGCGGACGGACTGCCCTTCGCCCGTGGCAAGCGCCTGCTGGATTTCCGGCCGTGTGGAATGATTCTCCATGGTCTCGGGATCGTGGTCGGAATCGGCCAGCACTTTTCCAGCGTTGTCTATCACGGTCACGCGCGCGCCACTCTTCGCCAGCCATTCGGTCCAGGAGCGAAGCTCGGCCGCATCGTCCAGGCGCGGCGGCCGCGCTTGCGCCACATTCGTGAGAGACGCGAGCTTATCGCCGGCGGAGCGGATGTAATCGCGGCGGAAAATACGCGAGGAGTAGAAGTCCACGGCGAGGAGGACGCCGAGCAGCAAGGCAAGGTAGGTAAGCCCCACCTTCCAGAAAAGCCTAGCTCGCACGGGTCTCGAAGAGGTAACCGGCTCCGCGAATCGTCTTCATGTAAGCCGGATGTTGCGGATCGGCTTCGATTTTTTCACGCAGCCGGCGCACGTACACGTCCACGCTGCGCGGCGTGACAAAGCGTTCGGTTCCCCACACGCCATCGAGCAATTGATCGCGCGTGAACACGCGGTTGGGGCGCGCCGCAAGAAAGTAGAGCAAGCGGAACTCGAGCGTGCTCATGGGCACGGGTTTCCCCGCGCGCGTCACTCGATAGGCGGCTGGATCGATGCGCAGCGCCCCGATTTCGATCGGCTTCTCCGAAGGACTTGCCGGCTCCGTGCGCCGCAGGAGCGCCTTGACGCGGGCGACCAGCTCGCGCGGACTGAACGGCTTTGTGACGTAATCGTCCGCGCCGAGTTCAAGCCCCACCACCCGGTCCGCCTCTTCGCCCTTCGCCGTCAGGATCAGGACCGGCAGGCGATTCAGGCTGACGTCCTTGCGGACCTCCTTGCAAATTTCAAGACCTGAAAGTTTCGGCAGCATCAGGTCGAGGATCAGAAGATCGGGAGGCGCTTTCCGGATCTGCGCCAGCCCCGTGGCGCCGTCTCCGCTTGCGGCCACCTGAAATCCGTCCTTCTCCAAGTTGTATCTCACTAACTCGACGATGTCTTTGTCGTCTTCGATTAACTGAATTCTTTTCATCGATTCTCTTTCGGGTTATCGCCCACAACATACGGGAAATGCCGCCCCGGGCGCAAGCGTGCGCTGGTCCGGACGCGCGGTTTTAACGTGGCATTAACAGTTTCATTACGGTCCGCTGCGTCGCCCGTGAAACGTTTCCGCGTTTTCTACGCGCTCGTACCCTTTCGGCTCACGCCGCAGCACGATGAATACACAGGGTTTGACTCAATATCCAGACGGCGGACTTTGGCTACGTGTCTGCTTCGCACCATCCGTCTCCGGCTTGTCAATGCGCGTGGTATCCGGTGCCGATTGTTGTGAAAGGGGGGTAATCCGATGGAGGCGTTTCGCGGGAGAGAGCTCGATCCGACGCTGCGGAGCGTGGAGTCGCGGGATTTCGAGGGAGGGCTGCGGCGGAAGATCGTGGGGCAGGACGAGGCGGTGCAGGCCGTCGTCGATTTGTACCAGGTGTTCCGCGCCGGTCTGAACTCGCCGGGGCGGCCGGTGGGGAACCTGCTGTTCCTGGGGCCGACCGGAGCGGGGAAGACGCGCGTGGTCGAAGCCACGGCCGAAGTGCTGTTCGGCGATCCTCGGGCGGTGATCAAGGTGGATTGCGCCGAGTTTCAGCACTCGCACGAGATCGCGAAGCTGATCGGCTCGCCTCCGGGATATTTGGGGCACCGTGAGACGCATCCGCTGATCACGCAGGAAGCGCTCGCGCAGTATCACACCGACAAGCTGAAGATCAGCTTCCTGCTGTTCGACGAAATCGAAAAAGCATCGGACGCACTGTGGCAGTTGCTGCTGGGAATCCTGGACAAAGCGACGCTGACGCTGGGCGACAACCGCCGCGTGGACCTGTCGCAGACGATGATCTTCATGACGTCGAACCTGGGCGGCGGGGAGATCACCGAGCTGATGACCGGCGGGCTGGGGTTTGCGCCGCTGGTGCGGCCGGAATCGCGAGTGGGATTGGACGAGAAGGTGGAGCGGACGGCGTCGGAAGCGGCGAAGAGGAAGTTCGCGCCGGAGTTCATGAACCGGATCGACAAGGTGGTGGTGTTCCATCCGCTGCGGTCGCAGCAGCTGGAGCAGATCTTGGAGATCGAGCTGGGAATGGTGCAGCAGAGAGTGCTGGAGACGGCGAAGGGGCGGTTCCTGTTCCGCGTGACGCAGGCGGCGCGGGAGTTTCTGCTGCGGGAAGGGACGGACCTGAAGTACGGGGCGCGCCACTTGAAGCGAGCGATCGAGCGGCACGTGGTGTATCCGCTGGCGAGCCTGCTGGCGACGAATCAGGTGACGCTGGGAGACGTGATCTCGATTGACTGGAACGGCGGGGAGAACGGGCTGACGTTTCTGAAGGAAGCGGAAGGGGCGCTGGTGCCGATGGATTCCCCGGTCCCCGATCCCATGACCGAAGCCGCCGCCGCAATTTCCGACGGACGCGAGCTCTCCTTTCCAGCTTCAGCAAGTGCGACCGCCGAAATCGCTCCGCCCATGCCTTCGCAACGGGCCGTGCCTGTGGAGAAGGCACGGAACGAGAAGCGATAGAAGCTCACCGGCGATCTGACTTCACGGAGAAGTTCCGGGACCATCGCGGCGTGCAGGCAGCAAGCGCAGCGCGCCGCCGGGCCCTCCTCTCGGCCGAATATGCTCGGGCAAACGCGCGGACCGTGCAGCTTGTCGGGCGCGCGGATGCGGCCTAGTATGGAGTGAAGGCGAAGCAGCTCCGAGCGCAAGGACGTCCACAGTGACCACCGTCTGTTCGCAATGCGACAAACCGGAATCGAAGTGCACGTGCGAGAAGTATTGCTGCTTCTGCCAGTCGCAAGAACACGTCCGCCTCTGCGTTGACGGGCTGTATTATTGCCCGGACTGCCGCGAGGCGTGCGACGTGCGAGTGGCCGATGCCGAAGAACACTGATCCCGCCCAAACGGCGCATGCCGCTCGAGGCACGCCGGTCAAATGCACGCTCCATAACGATCCCCGATTATTCGCGGGAGCCGGTGTGATCGCTGCTTACGTCGCGCAGCGCGCCGGGCTTTCCGAGAAAATGCAGGAGGATGTTTCTACTGCCGCCATCGAGGCGTGCCGCGAGACATTTCTTGCGATCGGCGGCGCACTCGCAGCTTCATCGGTTCTTGAGCTTGGCGTAACAGGATCTTCCAACCGCGTCGAAATTACGATCGGGACTTCGGGAGGAGCGCCGCCGTCCGTGAAATCCGCAGAGCAGGTCTGCAAGCGGCTCGAAGGCGTGCTTGCGGCCCGCGTGCATTGCGAGATACGCGAGGGTCGCTTCTCCATGTCGCTCGCCGAGCTTACCGGCACGGGCGCGAAGGCTTAACGCCACATTCCGTTGTAAACACCCATCCCGGCAAGGAAGAGCGGCCAATCCTTACATAGGCACGGCAAACGTGCGTGTGCGAATCAGCGAGAGCAGCTGATCCTGGCTCACCGGAGCTTCCACTTTCAGGCGGTCGCCGCTGGGCGCCACGCGAACCTGATCGAGCGCGCCGGCGAGATCGGGGTGCTGCTGCGCTTCCTGGTAACGCCGCATCATGAGCGCGGCCTGCATGCCCGCGGCGAGCAGATTCGCATCGTCCGTCGAGCTGCAAACGGCCTGGAAGTGCGCGTCGATCCCGCTATCCGCTTCGATGCTGATCGTCATGGCGCGTATTCGATTGATGATCGTGGCGGCTTGAGGAAACTGGCTCGCCTCGGGAATCAACTGTTGCATGGCGAGGTGAGCGTACGTCTTGTCGAGCACGCCCCAGATGATTCCGGTGCCATTGGCTTCATTGATCAGCGGAAAAAGCTGGTCGTTGGTCAGCATGCTCTCCGCAACGCCCGTGCGAACGTCAATCAGCTTTTCAAGAGCGGCGCGATGACCGAAAGCAGCCGTATTCGAGTCGATGAACGTGAACAGAATATCGCCCGCGGCGAGGCCGCTGCCGAAAGCGTAAAGGTGATAGCCATGTACGTCGAACATGGGAAGCTTCTGCTGTTTGAAGCGGTCTTCACTCGACGACGGGTTGAACGCGCCGAGCGCGACGCCCACGACTTCCTCGGCCGCTCCCTTCGAGCCATTGATCCCGCCCCAGGCGAGTTCGTCCACCTGCGTATTCGGATCGACGCCCGCAGACACCAGGAATTTCTCGAAGTCGCGGAAGCGGCTGGGCAGAAGCTGCTCGCGAAGCTGTGGATACCAGGAAAACTTTCGCGCCGTCTTCAGATCGGCGTACGCGAACTCGCCCACCTGTTTCGGGAACATCCCGATGATGGCCGTGCTCAGAGACCCGGCGGAAGCCCGTTGCGGAGCGATGACCAGGACACAGAGAAAAAGCCCAGCCGTTAGAATGCTAATCTCGATGAAACGATGAATTGTCTGTCTCACGTTTTCTTCCCCTCAGGACACTTAAAGCTACTTTATCGGCTGGCCGCCATGGGACTCTCCAAAATCCGTGACGTAAGCGACAGCGCCTCGGCCCGCGCCCGGTTGGCGAAGGCTGCGTCGGTGATGATTTCAAGATTCGTGGCTACGTTTTCGAGAGCACCGCGGGCGGCGGTGGCGGCCATCATCCGGCCGACGCGAACATCTGAGAGCATAGACGCTCCGGCCATGGGCTCCAGTTGCCCGAGCTTGTCGAATACTTCCGCTGCCTGGCGGGCGATTTCGAGAGGCACTTCGACGGCGGTTCGAAACGCCTGCTGAATCGCTTCATCGCGGCGCTGTCTCTCCTGTGGTGTCTCGCGAGGGAGCCTGTGCGCGACGAGAACCGATTCATAAGACGCCGCATCGCGGTCGATGCCTTCGGCGAGCGCTTTCGACGCGCCCTGAAGCTCTTCCGCCAATTTCGATAGCGATGGCGCGTGCGCGGCAAGAGACTTCTTCCTGGCCGAGATTCCCGCCACCATGTGTCCAAGCGCAGCGGCGAGCGAGCCCGCGAGCGCGGCGACGCAGCCGCCTCCCGGAGCGGGTGTGGGCTTCGCGACCGCGTCGATAAACGGCTGGGCGAGCGCGGCGAGGGTCGCCGGGCTTTGGGCGTCCGCGCCGCGGAGCGATTCTTCCAGACGGTTCTCCAATACCTGGGCGGGAGAAAAGTTCTCGATCCGCAAGTAGAACTCAGCGGTCATTTCAATGGCGCGCCGCGGAATGAGACCGACGATCTCACTGCCCGCGATGCCAACACCGTGGCGTTCAGCCTCGCGCTTGACCGTCTCGAACACCTGATGGATCGGCGTTCGCTCGAAGTCCGTCAGGTTCATGGAAACCTGAGCGAGGTTGCGGGCGCGCAGGTCCACGCCCATGGCCTTGACGCAGGGCAAGCCACCGCTGGAGAAGCGAATTGTCTTCGCGATGCGTTTGGCGATTTCGATATCGGACGTAGCGAGGTTGATGTTGTAAGCGATCAAGAATTTCCGCGCGCCAACCACCGTGGCGCCGGCGGTGGGATGCAGACGGGGCTCGCCGATATCCGGTGCGCGGCCGGGATTGCGAAGGATTTCCTCGCGGAGGCCTTCGAACTGGCCTTTGCGAATATTTTCGAGGTTCGCACGCTCGGGACGCTGCGCGGCCGCCTCATAGAGATAAACAGGGATGCGATAGCGTTCCCAGATTTCGCGCCCGGCTTGTTTTGCCAGGGCCACGCAATCTTCGATGGTAACGCCTGCGATCGGAATGAACGGGACCACGTCCGTTGCGCCGATGCGCGGATGCGCGCCCGTCTGCCGCGTGAGGTCGATCAATTCGGCGGCCTTGCCGACCGCGCGCACGGCTGCTTCCCGGACGGCTTCCGGCTCACCTGCCAGAGTGATCACGCTGCGATTGTGGTCTGCGTCGCTCTCGCGGCCAAGCAGGTACACGCCGGGGACTTCTCGTATCGCGGCGACGATGGCATCGATCTTTGCCGCGTTGCGCCCTTCGGAAAAGTTAGGAACACACTCAACGAGTTGCTTCATGGGCTAGCGCTTCTTCGAGTGGATGACGATACCGCGTTTCATGGTCAGGCTGCAGAGATTCACTCCAAAATAATACGGAATTTCGCGGTAGCCGGCCACGTCAAACGCCGCGAGGTCCGCATACTTGCCAACCTCGAGCGAACCGATGCGGTCGTGCTGGCGGAGCGAATACGCGGGATTGATGGTCGCCGCGGCGATCGCCTCGGCAGGAGTCATCCGCATCTGCGTGCAAGCGAGCGACAGGATCATCGGCATGCTGAGTGTGGGGCTCGTGCCGGGATTGAAGTCCGTGGCGAGCGCGACGATGGCCCCGGAATCGATCAACTGGCGCGCGGGAGCGTACTTGCCAAGGCCGAGATGAAACGAGCAGCCCGGCAGAAGCGTGCAGACGACGCCCGAGAGCGAAAGCGCGCGGATGTCGCTGCTGTCGATCTTTTCGAGATGATCGGCGCTCGCCGCCTGCACCTCGATTGCAAGGCGCGCGGCACCGGTGCGAGCGAGCTGTTCGGCATGGATGCGCGGAACGAGTCCGCACGCGCGGGCGGCCAGGAGAATCCGGCGCGCCTGCGCCACCGTGAACGCGCCGCGATCGCAGAAGACGTCGCAGAATTCGGCGAGGCCCGCGGTCGCAACGGTTGGAATCCAGCGCTTGACCAGCAGATCCACAAATGCATCGGGACGCCGGCGAAATTCCGGCGGCACCACGTGAGCGCCGAGAAACGTGAGGGCGATATCGAGCGGCTGCTGCTGGTGCAATTCGTGGAGAACGTTGAGAATCTTCAGCTCGTTCTTCCAATCGAGGCCGTAGCCGCTCTTGGCTTCGAGCGTCGTCGTACCGTGCGCGGCAAACTGGCGGAGGCGAGTTCTGGCCAGGTCGCGAAGCTTTTTCGGAGACGCTCGCCGAAGGCTATCGATGGTGGAGCGAATTCCGCCGCCTTTGCGCGCGATCTGTTCGTAGGTCTTCCCGGAGATGCGCTGTTCGTAGTCGGCGGCGCGGCTTTGCGGAAAGATCAGATGCGTGTGCGAATCGACGAAGCCCGGGAGAACAACGCGGCCGCCGAGGTCCAGCTTTTCGGCGCGGCGCGATTCACGGAGGCGTTCAATGCGGCGCCGCGGGCCGATCGCCGTGATGCGGTCGCCGTGAACGAGCAGCGCGCCATCGCGGATGAGGCCGAGGTCCGCAAGCGCGCGGCCGCGACGCGGCGCGGAGCCGCGCAACGTGAGCAACTCCGAGCAGCCGGTGATCAGCCAGTCGGGCAAGGACGGTGGCCCGATACTAACGCGTACGGTTTCAAAAAACTACTGGTGGATGCCGCGTCACGATTGGCCTGCGGCTCCTCGGCGCCGAATGAACAGACTCTCCAACTCGTCAGCTGACGGGATCCGATTAGTGGCGTTCGCTCTGATGTACACGCCCCAGTCCCGAACCGTGTGAACCCTTCCGCGCGACTCTAGGACGTGGACGAGAACAAGCACCTTCTCTTTGTAAACGATCTTCCGAATAGAAACGGTTACCGGAGGGTCGCAGTGGCTTCTCACAATGTTCGTTATCTTGTCGTTGAGTCCTCTTGGCTCGCAGCCTACGACGTTGTTCTCATTATCAACTCCGATTACTACCGTCCCGCCTTTTGTATTCGCAAATGCCGCTATGGTCTGGGCGAGTTTGTGCGCTCTGTCAATCTCTCTCTTGAACTCTATCGTGTCGCACTCCCCGACGGCCAAGAGCTGTTCGACCTCCAGCTGTTTTGCCCTAAGATGCACACCGGGCTGTTCCCACGAGAGTCCGTGCTTGAAGACCTTTTGGTCCAACGGTTCGCCTGTATCTTTGGTGAGTATAGCCACGGATGCGAAAGTCGACTGATCCTTGGTCTTGATTCGGAACTTTGGTTTGCTGATTGGCAGTGTTTCTTGGGTGAGCGCCCCGTCATGGTCTTCGGCATAGACCTTGGCAAGCAGGTTATCGGGTCTTGCCACGCCGCAATCGAGCTCGACCTCAATGAAGCCGGACGCGATGGTAAGACTTGCTATCCTAGCGCGGTAGTCGGGAACAACCACCCGAACTTGGCCGTTGAAATACCCTAGCCAATTCCCAGTGTCGATTCCAAACTGATCTCGAAGGAAATGACCCCAATCTTGGTAGTAAGGCTCATCAATTCCGATCAAGGGCTGAGGATTCGGAAAAATCCGGAACTGCTGGGCAGGTTCGAAACAGTACACCGCAGCAGGCCAGTCCGAGAATTCCGTCCGCATTTGCCAAGCACGATCAGGCGTAATCGAGGAGCCACCGAAAGATCCTTCGAGCTGAACATCGCCGTACTTGAGTGGGCAGTTTAGCAAGCCTTCGAGGACGAGTCGCTGGAGGTACAATCCGACGGCCTCGGGCGGGATCAGTTCCCTGAAGAAAAGGACGTTGTGGTAGTTCAACCTAGCCAGTTTGGGTGCTTTCGTTCCTCGGCGTGTCGGTTCTACTTTGGTGAACAAGTTCCGCCACACTTCTCCTTCGCGAATGAGCGCTGAACTTACGATGATGTCCTGCCAGTGATTCTTTCTCTTTTCGCAAATCAGCCCGACGATCTCGGCAAGTGTCTTGCGGTCGGAGTCCGGGACTTGTTGGTTTAGCACAAGCATCCTTCAACTTTTAGAACATCGGAATTTTCACGCCGGATTTGCGCGCGAAGTCGATGGCTTCGGGGTAGCCCGCGTCCACGTGGCGCGCGACGCCGATGCCGGGGTCATTCGTCAGCACGCGCTCGATGCGCGCGGCCATATCCTTCGTCCCGTCTGCGACGAGGACTTGCCCTGCGTGCTGGGCGTAGCCGATGCCCACACCCCCGCCGTTGTGAATTGAAACCCAGCTGGCGCCGCTCGCGGTGTTGAGCAGGGCGTTGAGCAGCGGCCAATCGGCGACAGCGTCCGAGCCATCGCGCATTCTTTCCGTCTCGCGATAAGGAGAAGCGACGGAGCCGCAATCGAGATGATCGCGGCCGATGACGATCGGCGCTTTCAATTCGCCGCGTGCGACGAGCTCGTTGATGGCGAGGCCGAATTTATCGCGTTCGCCGTAGCCCAGCCAGCAGATGCGCGAAGGCAGTCCCTGAAACCGCACGCGCTTCTGCGCGAGCTTGATCCAACGGCAGAGGATTTCGTCGTGCGGAAACATTTCGAGGACGAGCTGGTCGGTGCGATGGATGTCCGACGCTTCGCCGGAGAGCGCGGCCCAGCGGAACGGCCCGCGGCCCTCGCAAAAGAGCGGGCGGATGTAAGCGGGCACGAAGCCGGGAAAATCGTAGGCGTTTTTCACGCCCTGCTCGAATGCGAACGTGCGGATGTTGTTGCCGTAGTCGAAGGTGACTGCGCCGAGCTTCTGGAGCGCGAGCATGCCTTCGACGTGCTTGCCGATCGATTCGAGCGCGCGTTTGCGATATTGCTCGGGGTCGGTCTTGCGGAGCTCGGCGGCCTGCGCGACGTCGAGCCCTTGCGGAATGTAGCCTCCGACCGGATCGTGCGCGCTGGTTTGATCGGTGAGCAGATCGGGGACCACGCCGCGGCGAGCGAGCTCGGGAATTACGTCCGCGCAGTTGCCGACGAGGCCGACCGAAGTTGCTTCGCGCTTGCGCACGGCGTTCTTCAAAATGCGCAGTGCTTCGTCCAGGTCGTTGACCATCACGTCGCAGTAGCCGGTCTTGACGCGACGCTTGATGCGCTCCGGATCGACGTCGATTCCCAGAAAGGCGGCGCCGTTGAGGGTTGCGGCGAGCGGCTGCGCGCCGCCCATGCCGCCCATGCCGCCGCTCGCGATCAGTCTTCCGGCGAGATCGCCCCGAAAGTGCTGACGTCCGGCGGCGGCGAACGTCTCGTAGGTGCCCTGCAAGATTCCCTGCGTGCCGATGTAAATCCAGCTTCCGGCGGTCATCTGGCCGTACATCATCAGGCCCGCGCGGTCGAGCTCGTCGAAGTGCTTCCAGTCGCTCCAGTGTCCGACGAGATTGGAATTCGCGATCAGGACGCGCGGGGCGTACGAGTGCGTGCGGAAAATGCCGACGGGCTTGCCGGACTGCACGAGAAGCGTTTCGTCGTTTTCAAGCGAGCGGAGAGACGCGACGATGGCATGAAAGCATTTCCAGTTGCGCGCCGCCTTGCCACGGCCGCCATAGACGATCAATTCTTCGGGCTTTTCGGCAACCTCCGGGTCGAGGTTGTTCATCAGCATCCGCAGCGCTGCTTCCTGCTGCCAGCCTTTGCAGGAGATGGCCGTGCCGCGTGGCGCGCGAACGGGCTGATAGCTGGTCGCGTCTTCTGTGGCGAGCTTTCCCACGAAAAACCTCTGCGCGCATCTTATCGCACCGGGGCGCGTGTTTCACGAGGTTCGATGAGATGGCCGGGCGAACGCGTCTTCTGCCGCGATGCCTGGCAGAATCGCGATCCTTATTGCTTCTTCGGCGTTGACTTCGCAGGACCGACCGGAATCATGGCGTGTTCGTAGGGCGTGCCGGCCCACATCATGTACGGCTTCGTCGGATCGGGGTCCTTCGCTTCCGTGTAGCCCAGCGTTTTGGCCGGCGGGCCGAAGAGCATGATGTGCGGGCCGGTGACGATCCAATGATTGTCCGCGGTCTTGCCGGTGGCGTACGGGTCCGTGTTGCTCGCGCCTTTGTCACCGGCAAGCATGTACGAGACCCCGACCTTGTTCGGCGGCGGCGCGTGCTTCAGCAGGGCGTGGATGAACTCCATGCTGTTGGCGTCGTTGCAGATCCTGTCCGTGCCCATCACCATGCAAGTGAATCCGTTATTTCCCGCGCGAACCGTGGTCATGCTCCCGTCATCGCCCATGCGAACCACTGCCGCGCCTTTTGCGACCGCCGCGGGCGCGGCAGAGAGAGCCTGGGCGATATATTGCAAGTCCGATGTTTTTGCTTGTTGAGCTTTGGCCGTGGCCGAGAAGGCGAACAGCATTACCGCGACTATGAAAGCCGTCATCAGCACGCGCATGTTTCCTCCGTGAATGTGCAGCGGGAGTCTCTTTACTTCCGAATCTGGTGAGCGGCATTCTACTGCCAGTCACATTGATGTCAAGCCTCTCCCGTCCACAACAGTTCCAGCGAACGGGGGAGTGCCATCGCGTCGCATTGCGCGGCGCGCGCGCAATGGGCTAGAGTGGCGTCAATGGCGACGGAAGACCTCTCGATCCCAAAAAGCTTTCTCGACGCCGTGGATCGCTTCGCGAATCCGCGCGCGCAGATATATCGCACGGCCAGCGGCTGGGAGTCCATTTCGGCGGCGGAAATGCTGCGGCGAGTGGCGGGCTTCGCCAGAGCGCTCGCCGAGCTGGGCATCGGGTCCGGAGATCGCGTAGGAGTTCTTGCGCCCAACTGTCCCGAATGGCACATCGCCGATTTCGCCATTCAGGGGCTGGGTGCCGTGACCGTGCCGGTCTACTTCCGCGAATCGTCGGAGCGGCTTACCTACATCCTGAAGGATTCGGGGGCGCGAATCGTGTTCACGTCCGGCGAAGATCAGGCGCGCAGAATCGCCGAGAGTCGCGCGCAACTGCCGGCGCTCGAGCACATGATCTGCGTCGCGCCGCCTGCGGACCTGCGGGGCGACATCCTGCGCTACGAAGCGCTGATCGCGACAGCGGGTGACGCCGACATCGCCCAATTCAGAAAACGCGTCGCCGAAGTGAACGCCAGCCAGCTCGCGACGATCATCTACACCTCGGGCACGACGGGTGAACCGAAGGGCGTGATGCTGAGTCACGCGAACCTCAGCTCGAACGCGCGCGGCTTTAGCCGGGACTTCGAAATGATGCCGTCCGATCTTGCGCTTTCGCTCCTGCCGCTCGCGCACGTGTACGAGCGCACGATGGACTACGGGTATATTTTCCGGGGAGTTTCTGTTGCGTACGTCGAGCACATGGAGACGGTGGCGCAAGCTTTGCTCGAGGTCCGGCCCACCATAATGGCAGCGGTCCCGCGCTTCTACGAGAAGACGTACGCGAACATCATCGAGACGGGCCACAAAGCGCCGGGACTCAAGCGAAAGGTTTTCGATTGGGCGCTTCATGTGGCGGCGAAAGCGATGCCGTGGCGGGCGTATGGCAAGAGAGTCTCCATCGGCGTGAAGCTCCGGTGGCACATCGCGAATCGATTGGTCTATTCGAAAGTGCGCGCGGGGGTGGGCGGCAGAATGCGAACGTTCAGCTCGGGTGGCGCGCCGCTCGCTCCGGAACTGGCGGAATTCTTCTGGAGCGTCGGATTGCCGGTGTATCAGGGGTACGGCCTCACGGAAACTTCGCCGGTTGCCACGTTCAATTCGCCGAAAGCGAACAAGGTCGGCACGGTCGGTCGGCCGATTCAGGATGTGCAGGTGCGGATCGCGGAGGACGGCGAGATCCTCGTGAGAGGGCCGTGCGTGATGCAGGGCTACTACAACAAGCCGGCCGAAACGCGGGAAGTGCTCACGCCCGATGGCTGGTTCAGCACGGGCGACATCGGCCGGTTGGATGAAGACGGTTATCTCATCATCACCGACCGGAAGAAGGAGCTACTGAAGACGGCCGGAGGGAAATTCGTCGCGCCGGCGCCGATCGAGAATATGCTGAAGACCTCGCCGTACATTTCGAATGCGATGGTCGTGGGCGATGGGCGGAAGTTCGTCTCCGTTTTGATCGTTCCGGAATTTGGCGCGGTCGAAGCGAAGGCGCGCCAGGCGGGACGGGAGTTGAGCACGCCCGCGCAGATGATGTCCGATCCTTGGGTGCGCGATCTTCTTTCGAGGGAGATCGAGCGGCTGACCTCGTCAATGGCGCAATACGAGAAGCCGAAGCGCTTTGCGGTCTTGGACCAGGACTTCACGTATACCAACGGGCAGGTAACGTACACGCTCAAGTTGAAGCGGCGCGTGATCGAAGAGCACTACCGGGATACGATCGCGCGGCTCTATGCGGATGTCGAGGAGCCGCGGCCGCAGCCAATGGCGTGAGAGTTAGGTCGGTGGTAGGGGCGGGTTTCAAACCCGCCCCTACGCGGTACAATCATCGAGGGGAAACTCAAGTGACAGATCAACTGGTGATAGCGGGGCGCGCGTTTCGTTCGCGCCTGATTGTAGGAACCGGGAAATATCGCAGCTTTCAGGAGATGGCGCGCGCGCACGCGGCGTCGGGCGCGGATATGGTCACGGTCGCCGTGCGGCGCGTGAATCTGACCGACCGAACCAAGGAGTCGCTGCTCGATTACATCGACCGCGAGAAGATCTTCATTCTGCCGAACACGGCGGGATGCTACTCGGCGGAGGAAGCGGTCCGCGCGGCCCGGCTGGGGCGTGAGGTCGGCCTTTCGGAGTGGGTGAAACTCGAAGTCATCGGCGACGAGCAGACGCTCTTTCCCGATACCGAGCAGCTCATCCAGGCGACGAAGACGCTGGTGAAGGAAGGCTTCATCGTGCTCCCATACACGAGCGACGACCTGATCGTGGCTCGCAAGCTGATCGACGCGGGCGCCTCGGCCGTGATGCCGCTCGGCGCGCCCATCGGCTCGGGGATGGGAATTCAGAATCTGGCCAATCTGCGCATCTTGCGCGAGCGGATCACGGAAGTTCCGCTGATCGTGGACGCGGGCGTCGGCACGGCGTCGGATGCCGCGATCGCGATGGAGCTGGGCGCGGACGGCGTGCTGATGAACACGGCCATCGCGGGGGCGCAGGACGCGGTGCTGATGGCGGAAGCGATGCGCGCTGCGGTCGAAGCCGGGCGGAAGGCATTCCTCGCCGGACGGATCGAGAAGAAGCTTTACGCGACCGCTTCGAGCCCTCTCACCGGCATTGTGAGATAGTTCGCGGCGTCTGCTCGCGCGGTGTCAGCGGAAGAAGACGTGCCAGGAGATGTCCACGAGAGCGTGGACGAGCGTGCCGGGGACGAGCGAGCGTGTCCTCATCCACACGTGGCCGTAGAACAATCCCGCGATCGTGGCGAGTAGCACGTACTTCCAGTTCGGATACGGCGCGTGAAGGATGTGCGACAGGCCGAAGATTCCCGAGGCCACGATCAATCCCGCCCATTCATTCTTGAACGTGCGCGAGAGCAGGTTCTGCAGCAAACCGCGAAATAGAAATTCCTCGGGCCACGCCGTGAACAGCAGGATTCCGAGCGCCTCCAGGGGAAACGACACCCGCATCCGCGAGAATGCCGGATCGAAAGCGATGAACCCGATCTTGATCCCAAGCGGAATCGCGATGGCGGCGTAGATCGCAAAGTGAAGGGCGAAATTCGCGCCGAAGCCGCGCCACCACTCAACCGCGTAGCCGACTCCATCCAGCCTGCGAACCAGCACAAACGCCGCGACGCCGGTCGAGAGCGCCATCAGGATCGCGAGCGTATGCGTGAGCGAGGGCGGGTAAGGGAAGAGCCGGTACATCCAGTGGAATTCCACCGGAAGCCAGAGCGCGATTGCGGCGGCGTAGTCTTCCCATGTGCCCGGCGACTTTCCCGCGCTGCTGGCGAGGAGAAGCGCGGGGACCACGGCGTACGCCGCGCCCGCGAGCATCATCTTCCAATCGCCGGTGACGGCGGACCCGTAGATCAGAGCGGCAAAGAGCGGAACGATCGCCGCAAGGATTCCGCCACGGCCGGCGAACGAGCCGCGTATGCCAGCGAGGATGCGCGGCGCGGCTAGAAATAGCTCGAAGCCGAAAAGCGCCGCGGCGACTCCGAGTGCGATGATAAACGGCCGCCCGTGCAAGCCGTGGCGAACACCTTCGAGCGCCGCAGCGGCGAGGACGATTGCCCAGACGGCGACGGCCGCCGGAACGCCCATCTGCCACGATTTCGAATTCGCCGCCACGCCACAAGTTTACTGAACCAAGCACGCGCGCGCCGACAAAACTTGATTTGGCTTCGAGCGTCGGCGATTCTGTCACTTCCATCACAATGGCCGAAGCCGGGAAACAGCGTCTCGCATACATCGACTGGATGCGCGGGCTTGCGTGCGTGCTGATGTTTCAGACGCACTGCTACGATTCGTGGCTGGGCGGGGCCGCGCGGCAAACGTCGTTCATTCGCTGGTCGCAGCTCGGCGGCACACTGCCTGCCCCGCTGTTCCTCTTCCTCGCAGGCATCTCCTGTGCGTTGCTCACGGACCGGATGCGCCGCAAGGGAGCTGCGCCGCGTGACATCGCGAATACGACGATTCGGCGCGGGGCGGAAATCTTCGGACTCGGGCTGCTGTTTCGCGTGCAGGAGTTTGTGCTCGGCCAGCCGTGGGCGCCGTGGACCGACTTGTTGCGCGTGGACATTCTGAACACGATCGGTCTTTCGCTGGTGCTCATGGGAATTCTCTGCCGGATGGCGCAGAGCCGGACCGCGAGCACGATCCTCGCCGCGGGTGCTGCGCTGGGAGTCGCGCTTGCAACGCCGCCGCTCTGGACCACGTGGCGGCCGCGCTGGCTGCCGTGGTATCTCGAGTCGTACGTCAACGGCGTTCACACCTACAACGTGCCGCAGGTGTGGCTCTTCCCGATCTTCCCGTGGACGGCGTTTGCATTTGCGGGACTCGCGGTTGGTTTCCTGCTGTTTAGCGATTGGGCGGCGAAGAATCCAAGCCGGACGATGGCGCTTTCCGGTGCGGCGGGAGGCGGGATTTTCTTTCTTTCGTCGTGGCTGGATGCGCGGCCCGCGCAGTTCTACGCCGTGTACGACTACTGGCACACGAGCCCGAACTTTTTTCTCGCGCGAATCGGAATCCTGCTGGTGATCGCCGGGGGCGTGTATGCGTGGTGCCGCTGGGGATTCGGCCAGAAGGGTTTCAGCCCGCTGATACTGCTGGGTCAGGCTTCGTTGCTCGTCTACTGGGTGCACATCGAATTTGTCTATGGGCGATTCTCGATTTTGCCGAAGCGAGCGGAGACGATTCCCGTGGCGTCCGTGGGCCTGGCCGTGATTTTCACGGCGATGGTGTTGCTGGCAGCTGCGCGGACGCGCTGGAAGGGGCGGGGTGCGGAGATACTGGCGCGTTTTCGGCGAGTGCGAGCGGCGGCTTAGCGTGACGCGGCGGGCGCGGAGATGGAGACCTTCCGTACAGATTGAAGGACGCGATTAATCTGCGCCTGCGAAATGTCGGGGACGGCTCCTTTCTTGTTCAGGCCAAACCAAAATTCGACTCCACCGTCATCGGCAAATAAGTCGTCGACAATCCTTGTGGACTGACTTTGCGGACTGCAGTACTGGAAGCCTTTGAAATCCCCTGTGTGAATCGAGAAGAGACCCGAGTCCGCATTCGGCATAGCGATTGTTTTGAGGATCAACAACATCATTCCGCTAACGGCTTCCTTCCTAGAAGAGAACGGACTGATCTTCGATGGCGTAATCTGTAGCATCCGGCTCGTAAAGGCATAGTCCGATTGGAAGGCATTGTCGCCATACATCTGCCGCATGAGAACCGGATCAGTCTGCGTTGATTTGGATATTTCATTCACGAAGTTCTTCGGGGGAAACGTCGAGAACCAAACGATGTTTCCGGAGTGAAAATAGGTCACATGGACGGTGCCAAAGGCTTTGACATTCTGTTCGTCCACGTCATCCCAGGGAAGCTCGAATTCGTATCCGAAATAGGAAACCTTCTTGTGAGGGGCGACCGAAACCGAGGCGTCTGGGAGGGCGACAGGCGTCTTCGCTGCTTCGGGGATGCTTCGAAATTTATAGCGCGCCATCAAAGCACACCCGGTTTGAACGCCGAAGGCCGATAGGTACACACCTACCAGAACGACTGCGACTCCGATCGTCGCAAGGATGCGCGCCCATTTGGGCATGGCAGCCGCTCCAAATGACTGAAGATGACGTACGCTTCTATTGTAAAACGCCAAAACGATGACGCTGCACATAACCACTGGGAGAGTTCTCCGGCAGCAAGCCGGAAACGGCGTTTCAAGCCGTGGCCGGGATTCGGGCCAGAGCGCGGTGACGATCAATCCACCCGCAATTTTCAGCGGCATTTCGTTGAAGCGGTCTAAGGTTGTCTCGGCGTATCCGGGGGGTGCGAAGCCGGGCTCGAGGAGTCTCCGGGCCGGGGCGGAATTTTGAAAATATATTCGCCGGGCCGGGCCAGACCCATCTCTTCGCGCGCAATCCGTTCGATGGCTTGAGGATCGGTCTTCAGCGCTTTCACGCGCTCCTGTAGCTGGCGGTTTTCTTCATTGATCTGGTCGATCTGCTTCTGGACGCGCGCCGCTTCCTGCTGCGCGCGGCGCATGGCGATCAGGCCGTGCGTGCCGAAAACATCTTGAAGCAAAAGCAGAGCTAGACCTCCCGCGAGGAACCAGTTGGCGTTGCGGCGCAGGAACTCCCACATTTGGTCGGAGAAGTTCACACGTTGGCCTGCTCCCGAGCGAGCGCTCATTGGGTAATCCAGGCGCGCGCCTCGTCGGCGAGCTTTTGCGACGCGGCCGTCGTCGAGGCTTCGGTGTAAATCCGCACGACCGGCTCCGTGCCCGACGGGCGCATCAGGAGCCACGTGCCGTCGTCCAGAATCAGTTTTACGCCGTCGGTGCGGTCCGTGCGAGCGACGCGGTGCCCGGCGAATTCCTTGAAGTTCGCGCGCAAACGCTCCGGCAGCTTCGCCTGGGCGTCTGCGGAGAGGTGCAAATTCACGCGGACGGGCCAGAACTCCCGGCCGATGCGGCGGAAGAGATCGCGGAGCTGATCGGCGAGCGACGCCTGGCGCGCCGCGATCATTTCGGCAACGATCAAGCCCGCCAGAATTCCATCCTTTTCCGGAAGGTGCCCGCGGATCGTCATCCCGGAACTTTCTTCGCCTCCGAGCGCGATCTTATCTTCGCGGAGAAACGGGCCGACGTACTTGAACCCGACAGGCGTCTCGTAGAGCTTCACGCCATGCAGATGCGCGACGGCATCGATCAGATGCGTAGTCGCAACGCTCCGCGAAGCGCCCAGCTTGGATCCGCGCGTCTCAAGCAGGTAGTCGAAAACGAGCCCGAGAATGTGATTGGGCGAGACGTACGAGCCGTCGCGATCGACGATGCCGAAGCGGTCGGCGTCGCCGTCCGTTGCCAGGCCCGCGAGCGCCTTCTTCTCCGTCACCGCTTTCCGCAGTGCCTTCACGTTTTCTTCCGAAGGATCGGGGCCGGTGCCTTCGAAAAGCACATCGCGCTCGCCGCGCATGGAAGTTACGGGGATGCCGTTTTCCGTGAGAATGCGATCGAGCCAGCCCGCGCCGCATCCGTGAACGGCGTCGCATACGAAGCTGCCCTTCGCCTGGCGCAGGACGTCGAAGCGAATCATCCGCCGGAGCTGCTCGAAATAGGGCTCGCGCGGATCGAGACACTCGAAGTCGTTCTCGACCTCGTGATGCTGTGCCGGACCGTCCTCTAGCGCCGCAGCCCGCTTTTCGATGTCCCGGGTAATTTCGGGTAGCGCAGGCCCGGCATCCGGTCCCGAGAACTTCAGGCCGTTGTAGGGCGCGGGATTGTGGCTCGCCGTGAAGTTGACTCCGCCGTCCAGCTTTCCATGCAGAATGGCGTGCGCGATGGCCGGAGTGGGCGTCGGCTGAGGACACAAAAGGACGCGGCAACCTTGGGATCGCAGGACCGATGCCGCGGCAAGGGCGAACTCCGGAGAGAAAAACCGCGTGTCGTAGCCGACGAGCAGCGTCGGAGACTTCTTCCGGGCACGGACATGGCCAGCGATCGCCGTGGCCGCGCGACGCACACCCGGGAACGTAAAGTCGTCGGCGATAATTCCGCGCCAGCCGGAGGTGCCGAAATGGATCGCTTGGCTCGTCACGCGCCGCTATTGTATCTTGTCGCGCAAGCGATGCGTACCGGGTAATCGTTCGAAAGAGCGTCCCAAGAGTAAAGGCGCAAGATGACGGACAAGATCGTGGTACTGGTCACATGCGGGTCGGCGAGGGAGGCGCGGCGGATAGGCCGGGCACTCGTCGAGCAGAGGCTCGTGGCGTGCGCCAATGTTATTCAGGTTCCCGTGCAGTCGATTTACCGCTGGAAGGGAAAGATCGAGTCTGCCCGCGAGTGCCTGGTTGTCCTAAAAACCTCGAGGAAATGTTTCACGGCGGTACAAAGAACCATCCGACGGTTGCACAGCTACGACGTCCCCGAGATCATCGCGCTGCCGATTGCGGCAGGTTCGCGCGACTATCTATCGTGGATTTCGGAGTCTGTTCGCGCGCCGAATAAGTGACAAAATTACCCGCGCGATGCTTATGACGCTCGTAGGATAGGCGCTACGACGTCTTCGGGACTTGAGGGGCGCACCTAATTGGAGTAAAAGAAGAGAGTTATGAGGTTGAAGATAGCTCGGCACTGTTTCTGTAGGCCACGCAAGTCAGGAGCTTTGCTTGCTGCGGGTTTGCTCTGGGCGACAGTCAGCCTGGCCCAGACGAACAGTTCAAGCCAGGCCGGAACATCTGACGCCACACAGGCCGCCCCGCAGGAATCTTCCGCTTCGAAGGATAACAATGCGAGGAAGTCCTCCGAGCCGGGGACGACGAAGCTGCGGATTCGGGTCACGGCCAACGACAAGCCTATCTCGAACGCCAGCGTCTATGTCCGGTTTTACACGTCGGGCGGCTTCTTGCGTCACGACAAGCTGGCTGAGCTGAATTTCAAAACGAATCTGGATGGCTCGGTTAAGGTTTCGGAAATTCCGCAAGGCAAGATTCTGATTCAAGTGATCGCCAAAGGCTGGCACACGTACGGCAAGTGGTACGACATCGATAAAGACGAAGAGTTGATTCCGATCGCGCTCGAGCCGCCGCCTCACTGGTACTAGGAAATTCTTCCGCGGGGTTCTTTCGCCCCATAGTTTTTCCATTTGCGTTTCCCATTCCCAGAAATTCGAATTCGCCGCGCGAACAGCCGGCCCAAAAACTTTTCTACGTGAGCCACCTGCACAGATTTTGTGCAAAGAGGATTAAGCCTCGTGCTGGCGGGCAGTTTCGATTTGCGCAGGAGCCTTTTCCACATGGTTTTCAACAGAACTGTTGAAAACTTTTACCGAACATTCACAATTTATGTTCCGCGCGAGCGAAAGTTGGCGTGAAAATTGCCTTGGCGCGTCGAAGACTCCGTTGCGTTTGCCGCCGCACGATGCTGAGCCGCTTCCGCATGATACTATTTCTCCCTGCCTGAAGATGTTCCGGCCACAATGAAGGAATTGATCATAAATGCCGATGACTTCGGTTTCACGCGCGGCGCGAACGAAGGAATCGTCCGCGCGCACCGCGATGGGATTCTGACGAGCGCGACACTCATGGCCACCGGACCGGCGTTTGAAGACGCGGTCGCGCGGGCCAAGGCAAATCCAAAGTTGGGAGTCGGATGCCACCTCGTACTCACGGGAGGGTTCGCCGTCGCGCCGCGAGAAGAAATTCCCACACTTGCGGAGCGGGACGGCCGTTTGCCTCGGTCTCTCGCGGTGCTCGTGTGGAGGGTTAGTTCAGGGATGGTGCGGATGAGCGAAATCGAGAGGGAATTGCGCGCCCAGATCGAAAAGATCCGGGGAGCGGGAATCGAGCCGACCCACCTCGACACACACAAGCACACTCACGTCCATCCGCGGATCATGGGCGCGCTGGCGCGAGTGGCGCGAGAGTTCGGGATCACGCGCGTGCGCAACCCCGTGGAGAATCTTCGAGATTCATGGCGATCCACTCGCGGCGGCGAGCCGGGTTCGTCGAGCCAGATACCGGGCGCCGTTGCCGTGCGTGCCGTCGCTCCGCTTTTCCGCGCGATCTCGCGGAAGTATGGACTGCACTCGCCCGATCACTTCCTCGGGCTGGCGATGACAGGAAGACTCGGCACCGCGGCCATGTGTCGCTTGATAGACACGGTTCCCGACGGCCGGACGGAAATTATGGTGCATCCGGGAGTTTGCGATGACGAACTGGCGGCCACCAGCTCGCGATTGCGCATGGAGCGTCAAGTGGAATTGGAAGGCCTCCTCGCCCCGGAAACGAAACGCGCCGTCGCGGAGCGCGGCATCCAGTTGATCAGCTATCGGGAGTTGGACTAGGGGAATGAGGATTCGCAATCGATCGAGAGTTTGGTTGCGTTAGAATCACTTTGGCCCGGCACTGAATTCTTCGAACGACCGAGGAGATCATGAAGAACTTGAAGATTGCGGTTGCTTGTTCGGTTTTCCTGGTTGCGCTGGCAATGGCGGCGAGCGCGCAGATGGGTATGGGAATGCGCCAGCGGCCGATGCCGCGCGGAGTTTTCAAACCCGTGGTCGGCTCCGGGGCGCAGTATGAAACCACTGGAGCGGACGGGAGGAAGACCGTCACGGAGTACACGATCGTCGGGAAAGAGACCGTGAACGGCAAGGACGCGTACTGGCTGGAGTACACGACCTCCGGCACGCCCATGGGTGACATGGTGACCAAGATGCTGCTCGTCGTCGACGGAGCCAAGACGGTCACGTCCCGCACAATCATGCAGATGGGAGGGCGCCCTCCAATGGAAATGTCCTCTCAAATGGGACAGATGAGCGGCCAGCAGAACCAGCCGGTCGACATTCACACCGAGTCAGAAGTCGTGGGCAAGGAGTCGATCACCACTCCGGCCGGCACTTTCCTGTGCGAGCATCTTCGCGCGAAGGATGGGTCGGGCGACACCTGGGTGAGCGAGAAGGTTTCGCCTCTGGGAATCGTGAAGCGCCAGGGAAAGGATTCCTCGATGGTGCTGACGAAGGTGATCACTGGCGCCAAAGACAAGATCGTTGGCACGCCGACGCCCTTCAATCCCATGCAAATGATGCAGCAGATGCAGCCGCCGACGGAATAGCGTCACTCCGTCGCCAGGAACTACTCGAGGTCAGGCGGAGTTACCTTCGCAATCCAGGAATCGTAGTCGGAGGTGTAGCCCGCTCGCTGTTGGAGTCCGCGGATTCGCTGCTCCAGCGCAGCAACCTCGGCAGGCGGAAGAGCTGGAAGGCTTTGCACTCCGTCCGCAACCGCCTTGGCGCGTTCCGCCGCGCGAGCTTCAGCCGGAGCGTACATGCCGGAGAGATTGCGCTTGCCGTCACCGATGCCCATGTAGTGTTCAATGAGGTGGTTGGTCACCTTCTGGCTATGGACGAGTGAGACTCGGATGTTCCCTTGGCCGGTTACGACGTTGCCGACGCCAAAGACACGCTCGGCACCCGTGTAGCGTGGCAAATCTTCGTCAGTGAACGTGTAATACTCACCCTTCATCGCGACGCCCGGAAGAACCTCCGGCACTGACCCGATCGAGGAGATCACCAGCGGCGCTCGCAGTTCCTTCTCCGAACCCGGGATCGGCTCGGCCTTCCGCCCTTCGATCTTAGTTTCCGCAACTCGCAAGCCGGCGACGCGCCCGTTCTCCACGATCAGACCTGTGGTGAGTCTGCGGTCCTGAACTCGAAACAGATACTTGTCTCGCGCGAGCCGGAGCATTTTCTGCCGCACCTGCTCGGTTTTCGCCACCTGTTCCGGCGTTGCGTTGTCCGGCGGCTGCGCGAGCGGCATGTCCGCCTCGCGGCGACGATAGATCAGCAGGCACCCTTTCACGCCCAGGCTTTGCGGGTTGATGCCGTGCGCTTTGCATGCCGCGGGGATGCCCTTCTCCAGCTCGTGCATGTCCGTTTGAATGCCGCGGGCCTTCATCGCTCGCTCGTAGTTCTCGAGCTGTAGGACTTTCACCACATCGATCGAGGCCAGCCCGCCGCCGACGACGAGTGTCTCGTCCGGGGTTTCATAGCGCGGGCCGTCGTAACTCTTTTCGTTCTTGTGGTTGTACCAGTAGATGAAAGGGTTCTGGTAAACGAGGCCCTTGTCAACAAACTCCGCCGCTCCAGGAACGCCCAGGTCCCTGTCACGCCAGGCGCCGTTGGCCAGGATCACGGCGGAGAAGCCCCAGTTGCGGCAGAAGTCCTGAAAATCCACATCCCGGCCGAGTTTCGTTGAGGGAACGAAGTAAACGCCGGGCTTCTTTAGGCGGGCGTCAATGCGGCCGTATTCCTGTTTGCGCTGCTCCACGTGCCAGCGTGGCAAACCATCTTCAATCTTTCCGTAGGGACGCTTGTTCTGCTCAATCACGGCCACGCGAATGCCGTGGTCAGCAAGGATCTCGGCAGCAACCGAACCCGAGATGGCTCCGCCGATGACCGCGACGAAATATTGTCCGTTTTCAGCCACTTGCACTCAGCCGGGATCTGAGAATTGCGTCCCGAGCGGGGAATTGTACACCGGCGTAGTTCATTTCTAAGGGCGATAGTGGATGTTCCCGCAGGAACTCAGTCGATGCCGGCGCACACGCCTTGACTTGGAGCGGTTGCGAGCAATAATCGGTCTCGTGGAAACCCGCTGCGCTCGATGTAATGCTCCGATGAGCTGCCATCCGGAGGGTAATTGTTGGTGCGCTGAATTGCCCGCGCGGCCCATGCCGGCGGAACCCGCCGGCTGTTTCTGTCGAGATTGTCTCAGGCGCGATCTGGAGTCCGCGAACGCGGGCGATTCAGCGGGCAAGACTATGAGAGATCAGTCAGACGAGGGATCCGCCACTTGAGAAGGTGGCAAACTGAGATCCGCCTGATGCGTGCCCGTCATGGAAACGGCGTCAGCGGTAGCTCGGGCGGCTGATGCAGGGCGCCTGCGCCACGTTGCGAACCCCTCCCGAACGAGGCCGAAGATTGCGCGGCGATTTTGAGAAACCAACTTCAGCCAGGCGAAGCGGCCCATTTGAGGGAAGTAGATTCCGCGAAAACACATTCGTGCGATGAAGATGTTGATGCGATAGCCGAGCGGCTTGTGAGCAAGCGCATTGACGGCTCCTTCCAACGCCTCCGGGCTGTAGGAGTTAGCCCACCCGTACTTCACCTCGGCATGAGCTTCCGCGATCGTCATCTTCAGCGGCGTGTGGGCCATCTCAAAAGGTATGAATTCCTGCCAATGCTTCGGCCGCGTCAGTCGCCCTGCGGCCTCTAGCCTCTTGTAGAGAGGCGTCGCCGGCAAGGGCGTGAGCAGGCCAAAGATGGGCAGGCCAGGGGGCCAGGTGCGAATCTCGCGAAGCGTCCGCTCCGCGACCCCGGGCGTGTCGTTATCCATGCCGAAGATGAACGAAGTGATCGCATAGACATTGCGGTTGGCGAGCCTCTCAAGCACGGCCGCATACTCACCCGGCTTGTTGAATCCCTTTTTCACGTCGGCAAGGTTGGCAGGGTCGATGGACTCCATGCCGATGAAAACCCACTTGCCGCCCGATGCCGCAATCAGGTCGACGAGTTCCTCGTCGCGCAGCAGATTGGCGCTGATCTGCGCCACCCAGTGCACTTGTGCGCCGGCGGCAATGATATCCCGCAACAACGATTTCGTCCGCTTGACGTTGATGGCGAAGTTGTCGTCGATGAAGAAGACGGCAATTTGGCCGCCCTCGCTCCGCGCGCGAGCCTTCAATAGCAACAATTCATCCACGACGCTTTTATTCGTGCGAAACCGGATTGAATCGCCGAAAAAGCCGGTGACCGTGCAGAACTCGCAGCCATAGGGGCACCCGCGCCCCGACTCCATGGGAACGATGCGAAATGTGCCCCAGCCATCTCCGATACGCTGGAGCAAGCCTTTCGCAACTTTCGGAACCAAATTGAATTGTTCGAGATCTATCGTGTCCCACGGGATTGGCGGATATGACTGGAGACCCGGTTTGCGTTCCTTGCCAGTCTCATCGACCGGAGCGTAGACATCCTTAAGCTCTCCCCGCGCGGCATCCTCGACGATCTTCGGCCAGGTTTCATCCGCTTCACCGAGAGCCACGGCATCCGCATGGCGCGGGCCGCCGTTTCGGCCGAGGGCTTCGTCGGCCATTTCTGTAACGTGAGGTCCGCCCATCACGACCGGGACGCCCGTGGCGCGGACAGCGTCCGCGACCCTGTATGCCTTAGCGATCATCCGGGTCATTGCCCCGATGCCGACTAGTCCGATGTTTTGTTCCTTCACGTATCGCGCGATGCCGGCTTCATCCATGGGTTGCGCGTTGCCATCGATCAGCAGTACTTCGTGGCCGGAGGGAGTCAGTGCCTGGAGGAGAAACATCCAAAGATGCGGCATGAAGTTTCGTGTCACCCCGTTGTCGGGGTTGTAAAGCAAAATTCGCATGAGTTCTTCTCCGATTACGAGCCATTTCTTGGTGCTGAACTAGGCGGGCAATGATCCCAGGGCCGACTTTCCGTGTAGCGCGCAGAGGAAGGCTACAAACCAACGCTGAAGGTACCACTTTATTCGTGCCGTGATAAGGGGATTCAAGCGAGGGTGTCTTGCAACCGCAATGAGGATCGCGCGGCGGGACAATTCCGCTCATCGAGAATGCTCCTGCCGCGAGAGTGGCCGGCGTAGTGCTAGGAACGCGAATCTGATATATTTCGGCCACTGGGGAATCCAAGGGAATGCACCGCGCCGCATGCATTGCCGGCGCGAGGCCATCGAAGGAGACAGAGGCCATGCATGTAGGCTACGGGACGGGCTTCCAGCATCTGAGCGGCACTTCCGACACGCAATTCATGCGCGAGGAACTCGGGAACTGCGAGGCGGCGGAGTCTCTTGGGTTCGAATCGGTGTGGGCCACCGAACATCACTTCGACAGCTACTCGATCAGCCCGGACGTCTGCCAGTTGTTGTCCTACCTAGCCGGGAAGACGAAGCGCATCAAGCTCGGATCGATGGTGATCGTGGTGCCGTGGCACGACCCGGTGCGCCTGGCGGAGCAGATCGTCCTGCTCGACCACTACTCGGGCGGGCGCTACATCCTCGGCGTGGGCCGCGGGCTGGCGAGGCGGGAATTCGAAGGTCTGCGCATCGATCAAAACGAGGGCAGGAATCGCTTCGACGAGTACACGAGCCTCATCTTGGACGCGCTCGAGACCGGCTACATGGAGGGCGGCAACACCGTGAAGCAGCCGCGGCGCGAAATCCGGCCGCGCCCATTCAAGTCATTCAAAGGGCGATCGTTCGCCGCTGCGGCGTCGGCCGATTCGGTGCCGGTGGTGGCCAAGCTCGGCCTCGGCATGCTGGTGATCCTCCAGAAGGCCTGGGACCTGGTGACGAAGGACTTCGAGACGTATCACAAGCACTGGCGGGAGTTTCATCCCAACGCGGAGCCGCCGAAGCCGTTTTGTTCCGGCTTCCTGTTCGTCGACGAGAGCGCGGACCGCGCCGAAGAACTCGCTCGCACGTACCTGGCGCGCAATTATCGCGAGGCGCTCGATCACTACGAAATCATGGGGAAGCATTTCGAGAAGATTAAGAGCTACGAGCGGTACGCCGATTTGAGTAAGTATATGAACGAGATAGGGGCCGACAAGGCCGTCGAGGATTACATCCAGCTCATGGCCTGGGGAACGCCCCAACAGGTGCTCGAGAAGTTTTCCAAGATGAAAGACCTGATCGACATGCAGGGAATCATGCCGAATTTCAATTTCGGCGGGATGCCGAACGAAGAGGCCGTGCGCAATATCAAGTGCTTCGTGAAGCACTGCATGCCGGAGCTGAAAAGCTGGCCGTCGGCGACGCTCGAGGATCCGAAGGAGCTGGCGCTCACCGCAGTCTAGTTCTTGACCGTGTAGCGGCCGCCTTTTAGGCGGGCGCCTTTGCCTCTTCTTCCGGGGGCGCAATTTCCTGCCTGAATTCGTTCCATGTGAAGGTATTAATTCGTTTACTGGTGGTGGCAATTTTGGCCACTTTTTGCGCTCCTTAGGGCGATATTTCGCGCATTTTCGGCGTGCAGGGGGTTGAGGGGCGGGGATGAGGCGCGAGGGGCGAGATTGAGGGGCAAATTGCTCAGGCAGCCCATTCTCTGCAAAGCAGTTCGGCCTGTTCCAGGACGGTTTGGGTTGCTTTCTCTTGTTTGTCTGGAGGGTAGCCGTATTTTCGGAGGATACGCTTAACCATCGTCCGCAACTTAGCGCGCACACTCTCTTTGACCGTCCAATCAATCGTGGTGTTCTTGTGGACGGTATCCACGAGTTCCCGCGCAATCGTTTTTAGGGTCTCATCGCCCAGAACTTTGACGGCGCTATCGTTCACTTCCAAGGCGTCGTAGAAGGCGAGCTCTTCATCCGTGAAGCCCAAGTCTTCCCCACGCTTGCTGGCTTCCCGCATGTCTTTCGCGAGGTCTATCAGTTCCTGAATGACTTGCGCCGTCTCGATTGCGCGGTTCTGATATTTCCGAATAGATTCTTCCAGCATTTGAGAGAACAGGCGCGACTGCACAAGATTCTTCCTCGACCGCACCTTGATTTCCCCATTGAGCAGCTTCTTCAGGACCTCGAAGGCTAAATTCCTGTGTGGCAAGTCTTTTACTTCCGCCAAGAACTCATCGGACAGGATAGAAATATCCGGGGTCTTCAATCCCGCAGCCGAAAAAATGTCGATCACTTGGTCCGAGGCTACTGCTCTGGAGACAATTTGGCGGACGGCGGCATTTAGCTCTTCTTCGTCCCGACCGCCTGTAGGAGTCGTCTTGGCCAAAGCAGCCCGGACAGTCTGGAAGAAACCTACATCATCCCGGATCGCAATCGCCTTTTCGTTCGGCACAGACAGGGCAAACGCTTTCGATAGCTGGGTCACGGTTTTCAAGAGCCGGTCCTTGCCGTTGTCCTGCTTCAAGACGTGTTCAATGGCGGGCGGCACAATAGTAATGCGCTCTTTCGGGCTGCCCGCCTTGAACTTCGAATAGTCGAAACCGTGAAAGATGCCCGCGCAGATTTCGTACAGTTCGAGCATCTTCGCAACGGCTTCTTCCTGGTCGAAGACCGGCTTGCCCTCACCGCCGCTCTCCGTGTAGTCCGTCAAAGCCTTCTTCAATTGGTCCGCCAACCCCAGGTAATCGACCACAAGGCCGCCCGGTTTGTCCTTGAACACGCGGTTCACACGTGCAATTGCCTGCATCAAGCCATGCCGTTGCATCGGCTTGTCCGCGTACATCGTGTGCAGGCACGGCGCGTCAAATCCCGTCAGCCACATGTCCCGGACGATCACCAGTTTCAGCGGATCATTCGGGTCCTTGAATCGCTTGGCGAGAGATTCCCGGCGGGGTTTGTTTCGGATGTGAGGTTGGAAGTCGAGAACATCGGAAGCCGAGCCCGTCATCACGATCTTGATTGCGCCCTTTTCGTCGTCCTCGTTGTTCCACTCCGGGCGCAGCTTGACGATGGCGTTGTACAGGTCAACGCAAATCCGTCGGCTCATGCAAACGATCATCCCTTTGCCGTCCATCGCCTCCAACCGCTTCTCGAAATGTTCTACAAGGTCCTTGGCGATGATCCCCACTCGTTTCGGGGTGCCGACCATCGCTTCCATGCGCGCCCATTTGCTCTTGAGCTTTTCCTTCGTCGAAACGTCCTCTTCTTCGGTAACTTCCTCAAACTCCGGGTCGATCTTGGGGCGCTCTTCTTCCTTCAGCTCGATCTTCGCAAGCCGCCCCTCGTAATAGATGCGGACCGTAGCGCCGTCCTCGACGGCTCGCTGGATGTCATAAACATCGATATAGTCCCCGAAGATGGCAGGTGTGCTTCGGTCGCCCACTTCCAGTGGTGTCGCGGTGAAACCAATGAACGAAGCATTCGGCAGAGCATCCCGCAGATGACGCGCAAAACCGTCGATAAAATCGTATTGGCTTCGGTGCGCTTCGTCGGCAATCACGACAATGTTCCGTCGATCCGACAAGAGCGGGAACTTCTCGCCTTTACTCTCTGGCAGAAACTTCTGAATCGTGGTGAAAATCACTCCACCCGATGAAACGTGAAGGAGTTCCTGAAGATGGTCGCGGCTTGCTGCCTGTTCAGGTTTCTGCCGAAGGAGTTCCTTGCAACCGCTAAAGGTGCCGAAGAGTTGATCGTCCAAGTCGTTGCGATCCGTCAAAACAACTAGCGTTGGGTTGGACATCCCCCGATGCTGGATGATCTTCCCGGCATAGAAAACCATCGTCAGGCTTTTGCCGCTGCCCTGCGTGTGCCAGACCACACCTACGCGACGGTCGCCCTTCGGAGATGCCGCGTCGAGCGTGCATTCCACGGCCTTATTGACAGCATGGAATTGGTGGTAGCCCGCTATTTTCTTGGTAAGGGCACTCCCCGAATCCTCAAAAACTACGAAATCGTGTACCAGGTCGAGGAAGCGCCGCTTCTCGAAAATCCCGTGAGTCAAGACTTCCAGTTCCAATGACCCTTTCGGCTCAATCCGGTCTCCTGCAATCGTGCGCCAGGGCATGAAGCGTTCCCAGCCGGAAGTCAGCGTCCCAACCCGCGCTTCGATACCATCGGAGATGACCAGAACCTCGTTATAGGGGAATAGGCTGGAAATGTCTTTCTTGTAAGTCTGGAACTGATGGAACGCGTCGCGGATCGTCGCGTTCTCATCGGCCATATTCTTGAGTTCGAACACGGCCAACGGAATCCCGTTCACAAAGATCACGATATCCGGCCGGCGGTTGACCTTGTTTTCGATGACCGTGAATTGATTCACGGCGGCCCAATCGTTGTTGTCGGGCTTCTCGAAGTCGAAGAGCTTCACCTGGTCGTGAACGATCCGGCCTTCCGCCCGGTACTCGACGTTGATCCCGTCCGTCAGGAAATGGTGAAACCTTCTATTGCTCACTTCCAGATTAGGCCCCGCCACGCTTAAGAGTTTGCGGACAGCATCTTCGATAGCCACGGCAGGAATCTTCGGATTGATCTTGGCGAGAGATTGTTTCAGCCGTCCGAGGAGCAATACATCCGAATACTCTGCCCGCTCCGCAAAAAGCTCGCCTGGCGCAATGTCGGGACCATGCAGACTCGTGTAGCCGAGGCCCTCAAGGATTTCGAGGGCAGCCTCTTCGACGGTGGATTCGGTGAACGGAATGGTCATTCGGAAGCCTTCACGCGAATCTCGCCGGAGATCAACTTTGGAAGCAGCGCATCGCGAATCGCAGCTAAGGTCTTCATTTGAGCGAGGCGGTTGACCATCTGGCGGTATAGCGGCTCTACGTTTTGAACGAAGCACCTAAGAATCGGTGCAGGTGGGACAACAACCTCTATTGGACGGAAATTCGCCTTGCTGATTTCCAAAAACGTAGTCCCGTTTGCATTCGCAATGATTGTGTCCAAATTCTCGTTTGTCCAGCGCAGAACGTACAGATTTGGCAATACACCGTCACAAATCATCGCGATGATGCCTTGGTTTACTGCGACCGACACTTCTGCCACAGCTAGGTAGCCAATTGGTGCTCGTGAAGAAAGCAAGACGGTGCCTTTCGGAAGGAGGCCCGAACTAATTTGTTCTAACCCTCTCTCAGTAATTCGACGATCTGTTTCAAGAAGGATCGGACATTCCAAGGAAGACATGTCTTTGGGCGTAGCAAAGTGAACCGTTCCCTCCCAGAATCCGGGCTCATCCGTCCTTGGCGTCGAGCCGCCCACAACCGTCACCACGTCTCCGATGGCCCTTACTGTCCAGCCTTTCGGAATCTTGCCGAGGGGAGAGTCCTGGAAGGAATTAGGGAAAAGGGCGGCGGTGGCGGCGTCCATGCCGAAGGGCTGGCGCCCTTCGGCTTTGGCACGGACGGGGTCGAAGTCCACAAACCAAGATTTGAACAGGGCGCGGGCCATGGCCTCCAACGTCTCGTTCATCCGCCGGTTCAGCTCGATCTTGTCGTCCAGAGTGCCCAAGGTATGCGCGATGGCGCGCTGCTCCAGAGGTGTCGGCACCGGCACCGTGAGGCGATGTAAATGATTACGATTGACTCCTGGAACGCTGCTCTTATCGCTGCAAGAGTCGAAGTCAATGGTTCGGAGAAGGTAAGAGATAAACCTCGGGTCATTTCCCTTGAAATCTTTCACGAACAGTGTGGTATTCAAAGGCCAAAAATCCTTTTCGATGAAGAATACTTGACCAATTGTTCCGTATCGTCCCGTAACTACACCAGGGGCCAAAACCCTTGCTTCCGAATGTATCCCCGAGATTCCAGAGGAAGAAACTATCGGGATAGAACCCGGCCTTCTCTCCTGAGTGGGCAGATCAAAACCGCGTTGGAGTGTTATGACGTTACCAAGCTCCGTCTTGCGCCATTCACCGGCCATGTTGCAAGCCTTTGAGATTCTCCCGGATGAGCTGTTCCAGCTTACTCGAATCTGCAAACTGAGATTCGAGCTTGGCCGTTAGCCGCTTCATCTTGTCTTCAAACACCTCAGCGTCATCTTCCAATTCTTCGGCACCGACGTAGCGACCCGGCGTCAGGATATAGCCGTGGGCAGAAATCTCTTCACTCGCAGCACTTTTGCAGAAACCAGGGATGTCTTCGTACTTACCTGCATCCTTCTCGCCCCGCCAAGCATGATAAATGCGACCGAGCCGGGCGATCTCTTCCTCAGAAAGCTCGCGATGTTTACGGTCCACCAAGTGCCCCATCTTGCGAGCATCCATGAAAAGCGTTTGCCGCCGCCGGTCGCGGAATTTGCCGTTTGCTTTGTTCCGAGTGAGAAACCAAAGACAAACAGGAATAGCCGTCGTATAGAAAAGCTGGCCCGGCAGAGCAATCATGCAATCCACGAGGTCCGCCTCGACTATTGCTTTGCGGATTTCCCCCTCGCCCGATTGATTCGAGGACATCGAACCATTCGCAAGAACGAATCCCGCGATACCGTTCGGCGCGAGGTGATAGATGAAGTGTTGCACCCAAGCAAAGTTTGCATTCGCGGCTGGCGGCACGCCGTACTTCCAGCGCACGTCTTCGCGAAGGCGCTCGCCGCCCCAATCGCTGTCGTTGAACGGCGGGTTCGCGAGGACAAAGTCGGCCTTGAGGTCCTTGTGCGCGTCGTTGTGAAAAGAGCCTTCGCTATTCCAGGCGATGTTTGACTCAATCCCCCGGATCGCCAGGTTCATCTTGCAGAGCCGCCAAGTGGTCTGGTTTGACTCCTGTCCGTAGATGCTCAGGTCTGTGCGCCGACCATCATGAGCTTCGGCAAACTTCTCGCTCTGGACGAACATGCCGCCGGAACCGCAGCAAGGGTCAAAAACGCGGCCCTTGTACGGCTCGATCATTTCCACGAGTAATTTGACAACCGATTGAGCGGTGTAGAACTGCCCGCCCTTCTTGCCTTCCGCAGCGGCAAACTGGCCGAGGAAATACTCGTAGACGCGTCCCAGGATGTCCTTCGAGCGACTTTCCTTGTCGCCCAATCCGATTGTTCCAATCAGGTCTATCAGTTCTCCCAAGCGATGTTTATCGAGAGACTCGCGTGCATAGTCCTTGGGCAGAACGCCCTTGAGCGAAGGATTCTCTTTCTCGATAACGAGCATGGCTTCATCCAGCAGCTTGCCGATGGCGGGTTGTTTCGCGCTGGCCTGAAGTTTGGGCCAGCGGGCTGCTTTCGGCACCCAAAAGACATTTTCGGCGGAGTATTCGTCGCGATCTTCGGGGTCCGCATGCGGCTCCTTCTTTAGCGCCTCGTATCGTTCCTGGAAAGCGTCTGAGATGTACTTGAGGAAAACGAGGCCGAGGACGACGTTCTTGTAGTCCGCCGCGTCCATATTCCCGCGAAGCTTGTCCGCCATCTGCCAAAGCTGCGCCTCGAAGCCAAGATTGGCCCCATTTTTGGGTTTCTTCTTTGCGGCACTCTTGCGCTGCGCCATCCGTCGCGCTCCGTATTAGTCAAGGAATTACGGGCGCGATTCTACCACCTCAAGGAGGCGCGAAGAGCAGCTCCTCGCCGCGGCAGGGGCAAGACCCGCACATGCTGCGATAGAACCAGCGCATAGGAACGCGTCCCGCGAGCCCGTCCGGGATGCAAACCGTCGCCAAGATGCCGGGCTACCCTTCGTTCCTCAGGGTAAAAAGGACCCGGCCCGCCAGCAACCGGCGCGGCAGGCCCGCCAGCAACCGGCGCGGCAGGCGCTACGTTCAAATCTCGGAAGAGGCAAAGGCGCCCGCCGACGCCAAGGCTCTGGCGGGCAGGCCCGCCTTCCGCCAGAAAGCGGCGGACGCACAAACCGGGGAAGGCGGCCGTCCCGATGCAAGATCGGGACGCAGAAGGCGCGCTGCAAAGTCCGAAGAGTCAAACCCGCCCGCCTGAAGGCGGCCGCTACGAATGCAAAAGCAGGTCCCGCCTCCCTCGGCGCTGCTCGGGACAAGTTACGCCAAGGCTCCGGCGGGCGCAGCAAGTAGCGCCGCTATTCAGAGAATGAACCGCCCGCCAGCAACCGGCGCGGCAGGGCACAGACACCCTTCGGTCCGCCACGGCGGACTCAGGGCAAGGGAGTGTCTGTGCCACGGAAGCAGCAAGGCAAGATGCCGGGCTAAAGGACCCGGCGCTACATTCAAACCTCGGAAGAGGCAAAGGCGCCCGCCTGAAGGCGGCCGCTACGAATGCAAAAGCAGATCCCGCCGACGCCAAGGCTCCGGCGGGCAGGCCCGCCTGAAGGCGGCCGCTACGAAGGCAAAAGCAGATCCCGCCTACGCCAAGGCTCCGGCGGGCAGGCCCTCGTCCCGCAGATTCGTCCGGGCCGCAAACCGTCGCCAAGATGCCGGGCTAAAGGACCCGGCGCTACGTTCAAATCTTCAATCTCGCTGGGGTTTGAAGTACATCACGGCGAGGGGCGGCAGGCGCAGCTTGATCGAATAGGGACGGTCGTTCCAGGGGATTGGTTCGGCGCGCACGCCGCCGGCATTGCCGATATCCGAGCCCTCGTAATACTTCGAATCGGTATTCAGAATTTCGCGATAAAAGCCGGGACGCGGGACCCCCACTCGGTAGTTCTCCCGGACCACGGGCGTGAAGTTGCAGACGGCGACGAGAAAATCCTCGGGATCCTTTGCCCGCCGCACGAAGGACAGCACGCTCGCCGCGGCGTCGTTGACCTCCACCCATTCGAAGCCGGACCATTCGAAGTCCACTTCATGGAGCGCTCGCTCCCGCACATGGAGCCGGTTCAGGTCGGCGACCAGGCGCTGGACGCCTCGGTGGGACGGCGAAGCCGCAAGCGCCCACTCGAGCGAGCCTCCTTCCCAGAATTCGTTTCGCTGCGCAAGCTCGCTGCCCATGAAGTGAAGTTTCTTTCCCGGATGCGCGAACAAATAGCCGAAGAGAAGCCTCACGTTGGCGAATTTCTGCCAGTCGTCGCCCGGCATCTTTTCGAGCAGGGCGCGCTTCCCGTGGACGACCTCGTCGTGGGAGATCGGCAGGACGAAATTCTCGTGGAATGCGTAGAGCATGGAGAACGTCAGTTTGCCGTGATGAAATTGCCTGTGGATGGGATCGAGCGTCATGTATTGCAGCACGTCGTTCATCCATCCCATGTTCCACTTCAGATCGAATCCGAGCCCGCCAACGTACGTGGGGCGCGATACGGCCGGCCAGGAGGTCGATTCCTCGGCGATCATCAGGGCGCCGGGATGGCGCACGTGCAGCACTTCGTTCAGCCGCTTCAAGAACGCGATGGCTTCGAGATTTTCGCGTCCGCCGAATTCATTGGGAATCCATTCTCCGGGCTGTCGAGAGTAGTCGAGATAGAGCATGGATGCGACCGCGTCCACGCGAAGCCCGTCGATGTGGTACTTGTCGATCCAGAAAAGCGCGTTCGAGAGCAGGAAGTTCTGCACTTCATTGCGGCCGTAATTGAAGACGAGCGTCCCCCAATCGGGATGCGCGCCGCGCCGCGGGTCTTCGTGCTCGTAGAGATGGGTGCCGTCGAAGAATGCCAGGCCGTGCCCGTCGCGCGGAAAATGCGCCGGCGTCCAATCGAGAATCACGCCGAGGCCTTCCTGGTGGCATCGATCGACGAAGTGCATGAAATCGGCGGGCGAGCCGAAACGGCTCGTCACGGAGTAGTAGCCGACGGTCTGATAGCCCCAGGAGGCATCGAAGGGATGTTCCATGATGGGCATCAACTCGATGTGCGTGTAGCCCATCTGCTTGACGTAGGGAATCAATTCGTCGGCGAGCTCGCGATACGTGAGCCAGCGGTCTCCCTCGCCGGCCTTGCGCCGCCAGGACCCGGCATGAATCTCATACACGGACATCGGGGAGTGCAGCCAATCGTGCGACGTGCGCGCTTCGAGCCAGGAGGAATCATTCCACTCGTAGCGGTCGATGCTGCAGACGACTGAGGCGGTCTTTGGGCGCAGCTCGGCCGCGAATCCATACGGGTCGGACTTCAGCCCCAGGAAATTTCCGACGCGTGAGAGAATCTCGAACTTGTAAAGGGCCCCTTCGTCGAGCTCGGGCACAAAGATTTCCCAGATGCCGCTCGGGCCGCGATTGCGCATGGCGTTCACACGGCCGTCCCAGGAGTTGAAATCTCCGACGACGCTTACACGGCGGGCATTCGGCGCCCAGACGGCGAACTGAACTCCGCGAACGCCTGCTACTTCGTGGACGTGCGCGCCCAGCTTTTCGTATTTCAAATAGTGCGTGCCCTCACCCGACAAATAGAGATCGTAGTCGGTCAGGACGGGAGGAAAAGCGTACGCGTCGTACGTTTCGATCTCGACACCGCCGGTGAAGCGGCAGCGCAGGCGATACGTGGAAGGTGGAACAGGTTCTCCGTCGCGCAGTTCCGGTGTCCCGAGCGGAATGATCGCTTCAAAGAGGCCGTCCGGATGGACTTGAATGGCCTGAACAGTGGTCTTGGCCGCTCCCCAAAGGACGGTTACCTCGCGTGCCCCCGGTCGAAACGGTCGGATGCAGAGTGACCGCTTCCCGTCTTTCTCGACCCAGTGCGGCCCCAGGATGTGGAATGGATCGGAGTGCTCGCCGCGGACGAGATCTTCGACTTGCTCCCGGAGGCTATCTTGCTCCGGAGTCAACGCGCCCGATGATTTCTCACTCTTTTCCATGTGCCTGCGGGAGAGACCTGAACAGCCAAGTCCCTATCTTACTGGAGCGAAGGGCAAGGCACCAGACATCCAAACGCGCGCGTTGCAAACCTTCCGCTCCGCGGGCCTCCTTGTTCAACGAAGATCCTCGGATTCACACGCATCACGGGTCTGATATTGGCCAAGTACCAACCAGCGGCGTCATCATTTGGCGCGCTTGGTACGAACGTACCATTGTGACCTTGGGCGTCTGCCCCTATACATGAAGGTGGGGTACGTCCACGGAGCGTTGTAACCACTCCGGTTATCTAGCTTTCTCCAGGCCCATGTCGAGTAAAACGGCGACGCTTCGTCCCAAGCAGAAGAGCGGTTCGCGCGCTTTGAAGCACGCGGACGGCAACTCCGACCCATATCCAAACGGCAAGTCTTCGCCAACGCAACTTACCCTTCCTCGCACGGACGTGAATTTCGAGATATTGTTCTCCACCAATCCGCTTGCGATGTATGTGGCTGACCGCGACACACTGCGCTTCCTGGAAGTCAACGAAGCCGCCGTCAGACAATATGGTTACTCGCGCGAAGAACTCCTTCGGATGCGGATCACGGATATTCGCCCGGCCGAAGAGGTGCCCCGCACCCTCCAGGTTGTGAAGACAAACGGGCCATCGGTGACGTTCTTGGGGCGTTGGCGGCATCGTCGGAAGAATGGGGAGGTTCTCGAGGTCGACGTAACAGCCCAGGGAATCAAGTTCGCGGGCCGGGACGCCGCCTTGGTCGTCGCTCAGGACGTCAGCGCGCGGCATGCTGCGGAAGAAAAGCTGGCGCAACACGCCGCCTACGTGCAGGCGCTGACCGAGAACAACCCCCTGGCGATCGTCACGCTTGACCTTGACCGCCGAGTGCAGATGTGCAATCCCGCATTCGAGCGCCTCTTCGCTTACTCCTTGGCCGAAATTCGCGGGAAGGAGATCGAAACGCTGATCTGCCCTCCCCGTCGGCAGAGTGAAATGACCGGGCTGATCGGGCGCGCGATGACGGGCAATGTCGTGCGCGCTACGACGCAGCGCTGTCGCAAAGACGGTTCGCTGGTGGACGTGCAAGTCATTGGTGTGCCGCTGGTCGTGAATGGCGAGCGCACCGGCAGTTTCGGAATTTACGAAGATGTTACCGAGCGCAGCCGCGCCGAAGGCGCTCAGCGCCGCGCCGAGGAGAAGTACCGCCGCATCTTTGAAAACGCAGTGGAAGGATTTTTCGAATCGACGCCGGCAGGCCGCTTCGTGACCGTCAATCCGGCGATGGCACGCATTGCCGGGTATTCGTCGCCTGCCGAGATGGTGAGCGAGATTTACGATATAGGCAAACAGCTCTACGTGGACCCGGGAATCCGGGGGGATTTGAAGCGGGCACTGGAGAAGCAGGGCATCCTCGAGGGATTTGAGTGCCAGATGCTGCGGAAAGACGGCAGCAAGATCTGGATCAAGATGAACGTCCGGGCCATCCGCGACGCCAGCGGCAAGATCATCAGCCACGACGGCACGGCGGAAGACATCACCGACCGGAAGCGGTCAGAGCTTGAGCGTCAGGTTACGACGGAGATCGTCCACGCCGTCAGCGTGACGGACAAGCTCGACGACCTGCTGCGTCTGATTCACGCGGCTTTGCGGAAAGTTCTCGACGCCGAAAACTGCTTCGTGGCCCTTTATGAGCCTTCGGATGGGACACTCCACTACCCGTTCTTCGTGGACCGATTCGATCCGCCGCCACCCCCCGATCAGCGCGAGGAGATGGGCCGCAGCTGCGCAGCGTACGTCTTTCGCACCGGCCGTGCGATCCTGATGTCGCAGGAACTCTTCAACCGCCTTGCCAAACAGGGCGAAGTCGAGCTTGTTGGCACGCCGTCGCCGTCGTGGCTCGGGGTCCCTCTGCGGACGCCGGCGCAGACGATCGGCGTCCTCGTTGTACAGAATTACGAGAACGAACATGTCTATACCGAGCGCGACCTCGAATTCCTGTCTTCCGTCGGCGGCCAGATCGCCCTTGCGATCGAGCGGAAACGCGCGGAAGAACGCGTAAGGGAAAGCGAAGCGCGCCTGCGCGTCCTGATCGAGCAATTGCCGGCCGTGCTATGGACCGTGGACAAGAACCTCCGCTTCACCTCGGCCGTCGGGGCGGGGCTGGCGCGGCTCGGGCTGAAACCGAATCAGATTGTCGGGATGTCCCTCACGGAGTACTTCGAGACCGTCGACCAGAACTTTGCGCCCATCGCGGCCCACAGACGGGCCGTCGCCGGCGAGTCCATGACGTTTCCCCTTGAGTGGAAGGACGGCTCGTACGCGTGTCACGTGGAACCGCTGCGCGACGCGTCGGGTAAGTTGCAGGGCGCGATCTGCATGGCGCTGGACGTCACGGACCGCAAGAAACTTGAGGAGCAATTCCGGCAGGCCCAGAAGATGGAAGCCGTCGGCCGTCTGGCGGGCGGGATCGCGCACGACTTCAACAATCTGCTGATGGTGATACAGGGTTACGCCGATCTGCTGGCGGACCGCCTGCCTGCGGGTGACCCCCTGCGCCGGAACGCGGAACAGATTCAAACGTCGGCGCAGCGCGCGGCTTCGCTGACCCAGCAATTGCTCGCCTTCAGCCGAAAGCAGATTCTGGCGCCGAAGGTGCTGAACGTCCAGACTGTCGTCGCCGACATGGAAAAGATGCTGCGCCGGCTCATCGGCGAAGACATCGAACTCCAGACTTCTTCCGCGCCGGACCTGTGGCTTGTGAAGGCTGACCGAAGCCAGATCGAGCAAGTGGTCATGAATCTCGCCGTCAACGCCCGCGACGCGATGCCGAGGGGCGGGCGGCTGATGATCGAGACTGCCAACATCGAATTTGACTCTACCCTCTCTCATCCCCCGGCTGTGCTGGAGCCCGGGAAATACGTCATGCTCGCCGTTACGGACAATGGCTCCGGCATGGACGCCACGACGCAGGCGCACATTTTCGAGCCGTTCTTCACCACCAAGGAAAAGGGCAAAGGTACGGGCCTCGGCCTCGCGACCGTCTACGGAGTCGTCAAGCAAAGCGGAGGTTACGTTTGGGTGTATAGCGAGCCGGGCCATGGGACCACATTCAAAGTTTATCTTCCGCGAATCGAGGATGAAGTTACCGCGAACGGGAACGACCGCGATGCCGATGCGCGTTCACTGCCGCGTGGCTCGGAAGTAGTCCTTCTCGTGGAAGACGAAGCCGGAGTGCGCGAGCTCGCGCGCGAATACCTGGAAATGTGCGGTTACACCGTAATCGAGGCCTCGGACGGCCACACGGCGATTGAGCTGGCCGCCATGCACGCCGGACCAATTCATTTGCTGATGACCGATGTGGTGATGCCGGGGATCGGTGGACGCGAGCTGGCCGAGCGGGTGACCAGCCTCCGCCCGAGCATCAAGGTTCTATATATGTCCGGCTACACCGATCAGGCGGTCGTTCATCAAGGCGTCCTCGACACGAACGCGGTCCTCCTCCAGAAACCTTTCACGCTCGCGGCACTCGCCTCGAAATTACGCGAGATCCTGGCCGTCGAAGCTGTCCACTAGCTGTTACCTTCGGGCTTGATCGGATTCGTTCTGAAGAGCCCCCTCTGTCCCTGAATGGAACACTCGTACGCGTGTGAGCCAAGTCATACCTCCGATGTTGCATCAGCCCTTACCCGCATTTCAGCGTGTGAACGCGAGCGAACTCGTTCTGCGCCAGGGAGTTGCATCGCTGCCCGAACGCCCCGCATTGCACGGACCGGCTGGCGCTGTGCGTGCTTTTAACATCCCTGACCAGGCGATTGAGTGGATGCGGGCCGCCGGGTGCAGCCACACAGAAAGGGGAAACGGCCATGGAAGGCAATTTTACTCAGGCAGGGACCAGCTATCAGAGTGAGGTCACCGAGGAGTGCATCGCCGAACATCGGCTTTGGACGGCGGTGATCACTCTGGCCGTGGAAGACTGGCGGTCGGGGTCGCTGCGCGCGCGGCGCGAAGCCCAGAGATTTATTTTCGAAAACGAGAGTGACTTCAGCCGCGCGTGCGCCGGAGCCGGTCTTGACCCTACGAGCCTGCGCGGCAAGCTCCTGAAGATCGGACGAAAGATCGAGATGGAAGGTCCGTGGACGCACCCGCTCGCGGCTTGATCCACTCGAGCGGCGCAAGAGTTTCCACTCCCCTCATGAATCCCGGGTGATCCGGCCCGGGATGTCGTAGAATTCCCCGTCAGATCCCGCTGCGCAACCTTGATGACCCTCTCGCCCAGCGATGCCGCCTGCCCTGAAAAACAGCTTCTCGTTTTGTGTGCCCGGACGCGAATGCAGCCATCCATCGCCGAAAGGATTCGCGTGCTGGCCGCCGGCCCAATCGACTGGGATTATCTTCTATCGGAAGCCGCTGCTAATTCGATCACGCCGCTTCTCGCCGGCCAGCTTTCTGCGGCCGCGGATACCGTGGCGCCCGGCCATCTCGAACGCTTGAAGCAACTGGCGCGTGCCAATGCGATGCGGTGTTTGGTCCTGACCGCCGAGCTGATCAAGATCATCGATCTGTTCCGTTCGGAGCGGATTCAGGCAATTCCATACAAGGGGCCGGTGCTTGCCGCGCAAGCTTACGGAGACATTTCGCTGCGGGAATACGAAGATCTGGACATCATCCTGCGCCAGCGCGACATGGCGAAAGCAAACGAGATCATCACGAGTCTGGGTTATCGCGCGAGGTTCCCGTGGGTTCTGTCGGCCGGCGCGCCGGCGTCGGTTGTTCCCGGGGAGTACAACTACCGCGACGCTGCGCGATCCATGACGATTGAGCTTCACACGGAAGTGACGCTGCGCCACTTTCCCGTCCCTCCTGACCTGGACGATCTCGCAAAGCGGCTTATGCCCGTCTCATTGAGCGGCCACGACGTGTGGACGTTTGGAGCGGAGGACATGCTTTCGCTCCTTTGCATTCACGGCTCAAAGGACTTTTGGGAGAGAATTTCCTGGATCGCCGACATCGCCGAATTTGTACAGTCGCAATCGCAGCTCGATTGGAACCAGGTTTTCCAGCGCACGGAAGCTTTGCATGCGGAACGCATGCTCCATCTCGGATTGGCGCTTGCGGCCGGGCTCTTGGACGCGCCTATGCCGGACGAGGTGATTTCGCGAGTGCGCGGTGATCGGGTGGCGACCGGCGTCGCGTCTGAAATTGAACGGCGGCTCCTGGCCCGCAGCCCGCATCCGCTCGGTGCGGCGCAAGTCTTCCGGTATCGGCGGCGTATGGTCGAAGGCGCGTTCGCCGGTTGGCGCTACGCGTTGCGGCTCGCCACGATTCCGGCTGAGGAGGATTGGCAGTCGGTGCGGCTGCCCGGCCCGCTCGCGCCGCTATACGTGGCACTGCGCCCCTTCCGGCTCTTGCGCAAATACGGCATGGCCGGCAGGGGCGAGCCGCATTCATCGTAGAGTCATTCACCTGTGCTAACGTCTGGCCTGGAAAGGCCGGCGGAGAAGGAGCGGGAAAATGGAGCTCGGGCCAATGGGCGCCACGAAACAGGAAACCTCGCTCGCCCGTCGTCTCGTGCGGTAAGATGACTTCCCGATGGTCTGGAGGGAATCATGAGTCTGACGACGAAGCCAACCACCGCCGCGAAAGTCGATACCCAAGCTGAGAACCCCCTCAAAGCTCTCACAGGATTTGGCCAGTCTGTCTGGCTCGATTACATCCGCCGCGATCTAATGTCGACGGGTGAGCTCGCGCGCCTGATTGACGTGGATGGGCTGCGCGGCATGACCTCGAATCCGGCCATTTTCGAAAAAGCGATCACGGGAAGCGCGGACTACACGCAGGCGTTGGGAGATCTCGCGAAGCAGAAGAATCTGGACGCGAAAGGAATCTACGAGCATCTCGCCATTCGCGATATTCAGGACGCGGCCGACGCGCTGCGGCGCGTTTACGACCAGACCAAGCGCCGCGACGGTTACGTGAGCCTCGAAGTCTCGCCCTACCTCGCCCATAAGACGCAGGAGACGATCGACGAAGCGCAGCGCTTGTGGAAAGCCGTCGCGCGCGACAACGTCATGATCAAGGTTCCCGGCACCGCCGCGGGCATTCCGGCGATCCGGGATCTGATCGGCCGGGGCCTTAACATCAACGTCACGCTGCTTTTCGCGCAGGACGTGTACGAGAAAGTCGCGGAAGCCTACATCGCGGGACTTGAAGACCTTGCCAAGCGCGGAGGCGATGTGAGCCGCGTGGCGAGCGTGGCAAGCTTCTTCGTCAGCCGCATCGACACGCTGATCGACGGCAAGCTCGCCGATCTGATCAAGAATGCGCCGGGCAGCGCCGATCAATCTCTTTGGCGCGGCTTGCAGGGTAGAGTCGCGATTGCCAACGCCAAGTTGACGTACCAGAAGTACAAGGAAATCTTCAGCGGTGGGCGGTGGGAGTCTCTCGCAGGGCGCGGCGCAACCACGCAGCGTGTCCTATGGGCGAGCACCGGCACAAAGAATCCCGCCTACAGCGACATACTCTACGTCGAGGAACTGATCGGCCCCGATACGGTCGATACGATTCCACCGGCCACCTATGACGCGTTTCGCGACCACGGCAAGCCGCGCGCCAGCCTCGAAGAAGGCATCGACGCGGCGCGCAAAACGATGCTCGATCTCCCCCGCGCCGGAATCTCCATGAAAGCGGTCACCGATCAGCTCACCGAAGACGGCGTGAAGCTGTTCGCCGACGCGTTCGACAAACTCCTCGCAGCCGTCGAGAAACAGGCGAAGAACTCCGCAAACCGATGACCGACTACTTGCCGGAGCCTCTCGCGCGAGCGGTGAAGGCCACACTTGAGGACTGGAAAGCCCACGACAAGGTCCGGCGACTTTGGGCGCGCGATGCTTCGCTTTGGAGCAACGCCGACGAAAGCAAATGGCTCGGCTGGCTCGGCATCACCGAAGAACAGATTGCCAATCGCCAGCGCTTTCAGCAGATCGCCGAAGAGATGCGTGCGGCGGGATTCACGCAAGCGGTGCTCCTCGGCATGGGCGGGTCCAGCCTCTGTGTCGAAGTCCTAAAGCTCACGTTCGGCAAGGTTCCGGGCCATCCCGAATTCTTGGTCCTCGACTCGACCGATCCGGCGCAAGTGAGGACCCTCGAGGGGAAGCTGGACCTGGCGAAAACGATTTTCATCGTATCGAGCAAATCAGGCAGCACACTCGAGCCAAACATTTTTCAGCAGTACTTTTTCGACCGCGTGAGGCAGACTGTCGGAGCCGCCGAGGCAGGGAAGCGCTTCATCGCCATCACGGATCCCGGCTCGAACATGCAGAAGGTCGCGGAGGCAGCCGGCTTTCGCCACATCTTTTTTGGCCTATCCTCCATCGGAGGGCGATATTCGGCGCTCTCGAATTTCGGCATGATTCCCGGGGCCATCCAGGGTCTCGACATCGCAAAGTTTCTCGACCACACGGAAAAAATGGTGCGTGCGTGCGCCTCCTCCGTCCCCGCGGATCAAAATCCGGGCGTTGTGCTCGGCGCGACCCTCGGCACTCTCGCAAAGAGCGGCCGCGACAAGCTCACGATTTTCACGTCGCCGGGGATTTCGGATTTGGGCGCGTGGCTCGAGCAATTGATCGCCGAATCCACCGGCAAGGAGGGCCACGGAATCATTCCCGTGGACCGCGAGAAAATCGCCCCACCCGACGTGTACGGCAACGATCGAGTTTTTGCGTACCTGCGTCTCGAATCCGCACCCGATCCGGCGCAGGATGCCGCGGTGGCGGCGATCGAAAAGGCCGGCCAGCCCGTGATTCGTATCGCCGTGCCCGAGATTTACGACCTCGGACAGGAATTCTTCCGCTGGGAAATTGCCACGGCGGTCGCGGGCTCGGTGATCGGCATTAACGCGTTCAACCAGCCCGACGTCGAAGCGAGCAAGATCGAGACGCGGAAGCTGACCGAGGCATACGAGAAGTCCGGATCGCTGCCGCCGGAGGCTCCCGTGCTCGAGCAGCACGGACTGCAACTTTTCACCGACGCGAAGAACGCCGCCGCGCTGAAGCAGGCCGCCGGGCGCGACGCCACGCTCGCGGGCTATTTGCGCGCGCACATCGATCGCCTTCGCGCGGGCGACTACTTCGCCGTGCTCGGCTACATCGAGATGAACGAAGCGCATGAATCGCAGCTCCAGGCGATTCGCCACGCGATCAGGGACCGAAAGCGCGTCGCCACATGTCTCGGCTTCGGCCCGCGGTTCCTGCACTCGACCGGCCAGGCATACAAAGGCGGCCCGAATTCAGGCGTGTTCTTGCAGGTCACTTGCGATGATGCCGCCGATCTGCCGGTGCCCGGCCAGAAATACGCATTCGGCGTTGTGAAAGCGGCGCAGGCGCGTGGAGATTTTCAGGTGCTCGCGGAGCGCAATCGGCGCGCGCTGCGAGTCCATCTGGGGCTGGATGTCGCGCGGGGACTCGCACAGCTCCAGCAAGCAATCAGAAAAGCGTTGTCGTGAGAGCGTTCGATTGGCGCGAATTCTTCCGCAAAATTCCACCTCTGTTCGGCATCGGGCCATACACGTGAGAGCATCCAGGTTCTGGGGAGACGCGGCTGATGGCATCGAGTGATTCCGCAAACGTATCTGAGGCGGTGCCCGGCATGCCGGCCAGCCCGTGCGCGATGGTCATTTTCGGCGCGGCCGGCGATCTGACCAAGCGCAAGCTGATGCCCGCGATCTACAACCTCGCCAAAAGCAGATTACTTCCGGAGCAGTTTGCGATTGTGGGCGTTTCGATCGAGCCGTTTTCCACCGACGATTTTCGAAAGAAGATGACGGACGATATCCGGGAATTTTCGATCGAGGGTATCGACATGTCCCGCTGGGACTGGTTCGCCCAGCGTCTCTACTACCTCTCCGGCGATTTCCAGGACCCCGTCCTCTACAAGAAGCTGGGTGAAACGCTCGCTCAGGTCGAGAAGGAGCAGGGCACGCAGGGCAATTGCCTGTTCTATCTGGCGACGAGCCCGGTGTTTTTCCCGATCGTCGTGGAGCAACTCGGCGCGGCCAAGCTCACCCGCCAGGAAGGGCCCAAGTGGAAGCGCGTCGTGATCGAAAAGCCGTTCGGCCACGACCTCGCGTCGGCCGTGGCGTTGAATCACGCGCTCGGGCACGTCCTCGAAGAAAAGCAAATCTACCGGATCGACCATTACCTCGGTAAAGAAACCGTTCAGAATCTCCTGGCGTTTCGGTTCGCAAATGGCATCTTCGAGCCGGTGTGGAATCGCCGCTACGTGGATCACGTGCAGGTGACGGTGGCCGAAGAACTCGGCGTCGAGCTACGCGGCGGATATTACGAGACCGCCGGCGCGCTGCGCGACATGGTCCCGAATCACATCTTCCAGTTGATTACGCTCTCCGCCATGGAGCCGCCGATTTCCTTCGAAGCGGACGCAGTCCACGACGAGCAGACAAAAATCCTGCGCGCGATCCAGCCGCTCAGCCCCGAACGAGTCCTGGACCAGGCGGTGCGCGGCCAGTATGGCGAAGGCGCGATGGATGGAAAACACGTGCCCGCGTATCGCAGTGAACCTCACGTCGCGCCCGATTCGCAGACGCCGACCTACGTGGCCATGGCCCTGCACATCGACAACTGGCGCTGGGCCGGTGTGCCATTCTACCTGCGCACAGGCAAGCGGATGACCGAGCGGATCACGCAGGTCGTGATTCGCTTCCGCCGACCGCCGCTCGTTCTCTTCCGCAATACGTCGGTCGAGCAGATTCCGCCGAACGAGCTCGTCATCAATATCCAGCCGAATGAAGGCATCTCGCTGAGTTTCGAGGCCAAGATTCCCGGACCGGTGGTTCGTCTCGGCGCCGTGAACATGGATTTTCAGTATTCCGACTATTTTGGCACGACGCCTTCCACCGGATACGAGACGCTGCTTTACGATTGCATGCTCGGCGACCCCACGCTTTTCCAGCGCGCCGATATGGTCGAGGCGGGCTGGGCCGTCGTCCAGCCGATTCTGGATGTCTGGAAGGCTCTTCCCCCGCGCGATTTTCCGAATTACTCCGCGGGCACTTGGGGACCACAACAGGCTGACGAGCTTCTCCACAGGGAAGGGCGCGAATGGCGCGACCCCACTCGCGCCGGCGGTCCGCATCACGCCACTGGGGAGAGCGCCGGACGCTCTGGAGAACGGGCGTAGACGGATTTCTCAGGCGTTCATCCTGACCTAGCCCTCCATTTTGCTATAATCCTGCCCGCACTTCCGTGATACGGTTCACCATACAGCCATGGACTTCGACCACCTCATAACATTTCTCGAGATCGCCAAGCAGGGGAGCTTCTCGCGCGCCGGGCAAAAGCTTTACCGTTCGCAACCCGCGGTGAGCGCGCAGATTCGCCAGCTCGAGCAGGAGTACGGGCAGAAGCTTTTCGACCGCGTGGGGAAATCGGTTCGCCTGACGGTTGCCGGCGAGACGCTCCTCGAATACGCGAACAAGCTGCTGACGCTCCGCAACGAATCCTTGCGGGCGGTTGCCGACCAATCGAACACGCCGCACGGGACGCTTGCCATCGGGGCGAACGAGGCGACTTGCCTCTACGTCCTGCCCGACATTTTCGCGGAGTACAACCGGCGCTTTCCCGGCGTTCAAATCAGCATCTACCGCAACTTCAGCCACAAGGTGCTGGAGAAGGTCGAGGACGGCACGGTGGACGTGGGCATCGTCACACTGCCGGTGAAGTCGCCGAGCCTGAAGGTCCACTCCATTTTCCGGGACCGGCTGATGCTGATGGTCAGCCCGAATAACCCTCTCGCCTCGTACAAAAGCGTGAAGACGAGCGACATCGCCGATCAGCCGCTGATTTTTCCCAAGACCGGCTTCACGCGCCAGGTGCTCGACAAGCAGTTTCGCCCCTTCCGTTCGCGGCTGAGGATCACGATGGAGCTGGCGAGCGTCGGAATGATCAAGCGGTTCGTCGCCGCCGGGCTCGGCGTTTCGCTGATCAGCGAGGGTTTCGCGCAGGACGAAGTGCACGCGGGGCAGGTGAAGCTGATCCCGGTCTCCGACATGGAGGTCTGGCGGGAACTGGGCATCGTTTACCGGCGCGACCGCACGCTACCGCGCTCGGCGGCGGCCTTTGTGGCTCTCGTCCGGCACGGCGTTGACGCCGCCACGCACGAACCGGAAGGCAAGGCCGCGCACGCGCACAAGCGATAGCTGCGGCCTCTTTCAGAACACCGGTTTACTTGACACGCTTTGCGACCAGGACCTCTTTGTCAAATCCCGTCAGTTCGCGAGTAAACTTGATTTCATCGCCAGAGACTTTTCCCACGTATGTAAACACGAGCTTCTGGCCCTGGTAGTCCCGATTCTCGACGAACGAAACGTCATCGCCCTTCACGACCCCGTTTTGTATCTCGGTCGTACTATCGTCGGATTTCGCCGTGCCCGTAAGCTTCTCCCCGTCAACCTTGAACGTGTAGACATAGTGCTGCTCGCCCACCTGAGTGTTGAACGTTGCCGTCCACTGACCGCTGATGTCCGCAGCCAGAGCGGGTAGGCAAATGGCCAGCACGAAGATCGCAAGAGCGGCACCCATTCGAAGTTTCATTGCGTAGTCCTCCCTCAGTAATTTTCGGTGCACAACAGAGCTCCCTTGTAGGCTGACGCGGGGCTATTGTCAATCAGGACGGATTGCGCGATCCGCTCGAGCGCGCGCTGCGTACCCCCGCTCGCGGAATTGAGGTACTATCCACGTATGCTGCCGTGACGTATGCTCGATTTTTCGCCGCTTGCGCGGCTTGGGAGGACTAAAATGGCGCAGGCTATCGCACAGAGCACGCTTACCAGTCCGTTGTTCACGGTGTTGAACCCTCAGGGCCGGCCCACCGGCGTGTTCGAGCCGTTATCCATGGCTCCGCGCCTCGACACTCTCGAAGGCAAGACCGTTTACCTCGTGGACGTGGGATTTGCGGGAGGGTACGAGTTTCTTGAAGAGTTGCGCGCGTGGTTTTCCCGCAACATGCCTGCCGTTAAAACGCTGCTCCACCGGAAAAAGGGCAACATGTTCCTGGACGATCCCGAACTGTGGGCCCAAGTGAAGGACAAAGGGCACGCGGTCATCTTCGGTGTCGGCGGTTGAGACGGCTGTTCGGCGAGTGTCGCCGAGCACTGCAGGAAACTCGAACACGCCTACGGAATCCCCACCGCTCCCATCACGACCGCCCGATTCGCTGACTACATCGAGCGCGATTCGCGCAATCATGGAATGAATTTGCGCTTCAGCTTCACTCCCTATCCGGTCGTTGGGATGTCCCGGGCCGTCTTGCAGCGATACATCGAAGGCAACGACCCCATATCGGGAAAGCCCTTGGTGCCGGAGTTGATCGAAGCACTCACAAAGCCTCTTACCGAACGCGAAATGAAACCGGAGCGGGCCGGAAGGCCTGTCCCGGTCAGGCTGCTGGAGCCGAACACGGAAGAGAATCTGCGGCGGCTCTTTCTGGAAAGCGGCTGGACCGACGGTCTTCCGATCATCCTGCCCACCAACGAACGCGTGGCCGAAATGCTCACGGGAACCAGCCACGATCCCGACGAAGTCGTCGGCCGCATGACCATCACGACCACGCAGGAGAAGATCGAGTACACGGTCGAGAAGGTCGCGGTCAATGCAGTGATGGCGGGAGCCAGGCCCGAACATTTCCCCGTGATACTCGCCATCGCCTCTGCTCAGGAGCCCGCCTTTCCAAGCTCCACGACTTCCTTTGCCAGGATGGTCGTCGTGAATGGGCCGATTCGCGACGAGATTGCCATGAACTCGGGCGTCGGCGCTTTGAGCCCGTTCAATCTGGCGAATTCCGTGATCGGGCGAGCCTGGACGTTGATGACCGTCAATTTGGCGGATTCCCGGCTGGGCGAGACTTTTATGGGCTCCCTCGGCCACAACCTCAATTACAACAACATGTGCTGCGCGGAGAACGAGGAGAAAAGCGTCTGGGAGCCTTTCCACGTGCAAAAGGGCTTCCGTGCCGATGAAAGCGTCGTCAGCTTCTTCCGCGGATGGAGCGTCATCAACAGCATGGGCGCCGCGAATTCGGTGCGGCCGGCCAGCGAGGAAACGGTCATCATGCTGAAGGCGTTTGCCGGGCTGCGCTCGGCCGCCACTCTGGTGATGGACCCGCTGGTAGCCAAGGGCCTCAAGGACCAGGGTTTCAAAACAAAGCAAGAGCTCAGCCGATGGCTTTCAGAGCATGTCGAGGTACCCGCCGGACAATACTGGGGTGCCGACATCATTTATTCTCTCGTCGCGCCGCTTGCGCGGCAGGGGATTGAACCCTATGCGTCCTGGTCCAAACTGCCGAAGGACAAGCTCATCGCTCCCTATCACGATCCGAACCAGATCAACATCGTGATCGTGGGCGGCGAAACGAACCCGCTCTGGCTCACCACGGATTTTCTGTATACCCAGAGCGTATCGGTGGACAAATGGAGGCCGAAGGGCGGAATTCGCCGCGACGCTCGGCCCCTCCGAATGCCCGTTGGTGCGACATGTAGTGACGGAACCTGCGGATTGGGGTAAAGAGACGCCTCCGGCCGCAACCTGCTCTGAAAAAGCCTCTGTAGTTTCCCCGCGGGATTACCGCTGCTTGCGCAGTTGTTTGTAGAGTTCGTTGGCGGCCTGGAATTCCTGCTCGAGGTCTTTGCTTGCGAGATGCGTTCTCAGATGGTCCACCGCCTGCGCGATCCGGTCGAGCGCGCGCGCCGCGTTTTCCGTATTCGTGAGGAAGATATCTCGCCAGACCTCGTAAGGGCTCCCCGCTAGCCGCAACATGTCCTGAAGTCCCGGCCCGGCGAGCGTGAGCGGCATGCCCGTTTCGTCGGTCTCGTCGCGGACCACGCCCGCGAGCGCGATGGAAACGAGCTGGGGGAGGTGAGACACGATTCCGACTGCCCAGTCGTGGGTATCGGCGTCGCACCAGACCGGCTGCGCGCCGATCCTGCGAACGATCTCGGCGAATTCCTTCACGCGCGGATCGGAATCGCCCTCCGAACCAATCAGGGCATAGGTTGCCCCGCGGAAGAGTTCCGCGTCCGCGTTTTCCACTCCGGACTTCTCTTTTCCGGCCATGGGATGTCCGCCGAGAAAGCGCGCCCCGGTCCGAAAGTGTTCCTTCGCTGTGCGGCAGACTATAGCCTTTGTGCTGCACGCATCGGTGACCAGGGCATGCGGCTCTGCGGATTTTGCAATCGTGGCGAGCGATTCGATCGCCGCTCCGATCGGCAGGGCGACGTACACCAGATCGGCGCCTCGCACGGCGCTCGCGAGATCGGTTGCGGACTCGTCAATCGCGCCGCGCGCGCGCGCCTGCTCCATCGAGCCGGCGCGGCCATAGCCAACCACTGAAATCTTGGGAAACTGTTTTCGCAGGGCGAGGGCGAAAGACCCGCCGATCAGGCCCGTACCGATGACGGCGACGCGGCGAAAGAGTAGTGTGCCGGCCATCACTACTCCGTGCCGCTCATCTTGTGCAGTGCGGTACGAGCGCCGCTGCGAGATGCCGCAGCCCTCTAGTCACTTCTGGCCTCGAGCCGCCGCACTCTCGGGTTTCAGCCACGACATTTGCTTCCGCAGTTCTACGCCGACCTTCTCGATCGGATGATTCGCGTTGCGCCCAAGCAACTTCGCGTAGTGCGGGCGCCCGGCCTGATTTTCGAGCACCCATTCCTTGGCGAACGCGCCGGACTGGATTTCCTCAAGGATCTTCTTCATGTTTTCACGGACGTGCTGGTCGATCACGCGCTCGCCGCGCGTGATGTCGCCGAACTTAGCCGTTTCGCTTACGAACTGGTGCATCTTGGCGATCCCGCCTTCTTGAATGAGATCCACGATCAGCTTCAGCTCGTGCAGGCACTCGAAATACGCGGCCTCGGGCTGATATCCGGCCTCGACCAGCGTCTCCCAGCCGGCCTGAATCAGCGCGCGAGCCCCTCCGCAAAGAACGGCCTGCTCGCCGAACAGATCGGTTTCCGTTTCCTCGGCAAAGGTGGTCTCGATGACGCCGGGCCGCGTGCCCCCGATGGCGTGCGCGTAAGCGAGCGTGCGGTCAAAAGCGTGCCCGGAAGCGTCCTGATGGACCGCAAGAAGGCACGGCACTCCGCGGCCTTCCTCAAATTGCCTGCGGACCAGGTTGCCGGGCCCCTTTGGAGCCACCATGGTCACGTCCACGTCCTTGGGCGGCGCAATCTGGCCGTAGTGAATGTTGAAGCCGTGGGAAAACAGCAGCATGGTTCCCGGCTTGAGGTTTGGAGCGATCTCGTTCTTGTATATAGCGGGCTGGGCCATATCCGGCGCGAGCATTACGATTACGTCGGCGCCTTTCGAAGCTTCCGCAGGCGAGAGCAGTTTCCAGCCGTCCTGCTCGCCTTGCTTCCACGAAGGCCCGCCCTGGCGCAGCCCGACGACCACGTTGAGCTTGCTGTCGCGCAAGTTCAACGCATGACCGCGTCCCTGGCTGCCGTAGCCGAGCACGGCGATGCGCTTCCCTTCGAGCGCCTTCGGACTTGCGTCTTTCTCCCAATACATCTTTGCCATGTGTTTTCTCCTTAAGGATTGCAAAAAGTCTATGCGGCGCTCGTGATCGCGCCCTCGGACGCCGAGGAAACGAGCTTCGCGTACTTCGCCATCACGCCGCTCGTGTAGCGCGGCGCCGGTGCCTTCCATTGTGCGCGGCGCTCGTCGAGATTGGCCTCCACGTCGAGCCGTCTCGCGCGAACGTCGAGCGTGATCTTGTCGCCGTCGCGCACGAACGCGATCGGGCCGCCGTGCGCCGCTTCCGGGGCCACGTGGCCGACCATCAGCCCGTGCGTCGCGCCGCTGAAGCGGCCGTCCGTGATGAGCGCAATCGAATCGCCGAGTCCCTGGCCGACCAGCGCGGCCGTGACCGCGAGCATCTCGCGCATCCCCGGTCCGCCCTTCGGTCCTTCGTAGCGGATCACGACCACGTCGCCGGGCTTGATCTTCCGCTGCTGCACGGCTTCGAAGCAGCTTTCCTCCGAATCGAAAACGCGCGCCGGGCCGCTGTGAAAGACTCTTTCATGGCCGGATAGCTTGACGACGCAGCCGTCGGGAGCGAGCGAGCCGCGCAGAATCGCGAGGCCGCCGTCCTTCTTGATCGGATTCGAAAGCGGGCGAATCACTTCCTGGTTCGGTGTTTCGCGCGCGTCGCGAATTTCTTCGAATAGATTCTTGCATGATGCGGTGATGCCGTCCGTCAGCAGGCCCGCTTCCTGCAATCGCTTGCCGAGCAATCGCATTCCGCCCGCCGCAAACATGTCCGGCGCGGTAAAGCGGCCGCCGGGTTTCAGATCGGCCAGCACGGGAGTTTTTGAAGAGACTTTGTCGAACTCGTCGATTGTGAAGGGCACGCCGGCATCGCGCGCGATCGCGAGCAGGTGAAGCACGGCGTTTGTCGAGCCGCCCGTGGCGGCAACGGACGCGATGGCATTGCGAAGCGACGCTTGCGTGATGATCTGCTTTGGGCGGATATCTTTGGCGAAAAGCTGCATCACCAGCTTGCCGCAGTCGATCGCCGATTGCGCTTTCGCCGGATGGATCGCGGGAATTTCGTTTGCTCCCATGGGCGAGATTCCCAGAAACGTGATCGCCGTGGCCATCGTGTTGGCCGTGAATTGGCCGCCGCACGCTCCGGCGCCGGGGCACGCGACGTTTTCGAGGTCGCAGACGTCCTTCTCGCTCATCTTGCCGGTTGCGAACGCGCCGGGAGCTTCAAAAACGTCCTGAATCGTGACGTCGTGCCCGTGATAGTGCCCGGGCATGATCGAACCGCCATAGAGCGAAAGGGAAGGGAGGTTCAGCCGCGCGAGAGCCATCACCGTGCCGGGAATCGTCTTGTCGCAGCCGCAGATCGCCACCGCGGCGTCAAACGAGTGCGAGCGCACGAAAAGTTCGATCGAGTCCGCAATCACTTCCCGGGAAACCAGCGAGCCTTTCATGCCCTCGGTTCCCATCGAGATCCCGTCGGAAATGACGATCGTGTTGCATTCGATCGGAGTCCCGCCCGCGGCGCGAATCCCTTCTCTGACCTTGTCGGCGATGCCGCGCAGATGCGAGTTGCACGGCGTCACGTCCGACCAGGTATTCGCGATGGCGACGAGCGGCTTCGCCAGGTCCGCGTCCGTCAGACCGGTGGCTTTCAACATCGCCCGTGCGGGCGCTCGTGCAATTCCTTTTTTGATTGCGTCGCTTTGCATGTCTTCGTGGTCCTTCGGCTGTCCCTAAAACAAAAAGCCCCGCGACCTGTCTCCAGGTGCGGGGCGCATGCGCCTAAGCGTGGCTTAGACGGGCGGCCCCCACCCGATGATTACGTATACGGGATAGCTGATTTGTCGCGTCATAGAGTAACGTCTCATTTCAGAATCGACAATCGGTTTCCTCGGCTTCGAGCCCCGCCGCGATTCCCGTGCTTTCGCAGCGCCGTTCTGCTCTACCGCCAAGTAAGCCCGATTCTGCGGGATAAGTCAAATTTGCAATTCTTGCAAACGGTATAACTCCGGCTTATGGCGATCCGCGCCAAGGAACCGCTTGACGGGTCCGGGAGCGTTTTATATAGTGAGATTTCGGTTGGCTGGTGAGACGGAAACACGAAGGATAGCCGAGAGCGCGCGATGCAACTGAACTCCAGCTATTTCGCCTTTACCTACCGCTTCTCCTTTACGGGGGAGCGGGCCGGCGAGACGCGCGCGGATGAAGTAGGCAGCTAGAAGCCGCACAAAGTTTCGAGAACCGGGCCGCGACCTCCGAACGGAGACGCGGCCTTTTTTGTTGCGCGGGCCCCATACCAACCGCCGTAGAGGCAACGGGAGCGCTATGAAAATCGACGACTGGCGAAAGAAAATCGACGCGATCGATACGGCCATGCTGCACCTGCTGAACCTGCGCGCCCAGCTCGCGGTCGAGGTCGGCCGCCTGAAGCAGGAAGAGGGCGTGGCGCTCCGTGCCCCGGCACGCGAACAGGAGATTCTCTCGCGCATGAAGGCCGCAAACCCCGGCCCGCTCGACAATGCGACCATAGAGAGGATTTATCAGTTCATTCTCGACGAATCGATTCGCACCCAGGAAAGCCACGGCTTCGCGAAGCCGGGCCATGCGCATCCGGTTCCGGCTGGAACGCGCGGGGAGCGTCGCAAGTCACGACGGCGCTGGAGAAAATGAACGTCGCCAAAAACGCGCGCGTGGCCTTTCAAGGGGAGCGCGGAGCCTTCAGCGAGGAGGCCGCGGTAAGACTCCTCGGCGAAGGGATTTCGCTCGTGCCGCGCCCGACGTTCGAGGCTGCTTTCAGCGCGATCCGCGACGGCGTCGCGGATTACATCCTCGCGCCGATTGAAAACAGTCTCGCTGGCCCGGTCCACAGGTCGTTCGATTTGCTGGTGGATAGCCGGCTGAATATTCTGGCGGAGGTCATCATTCCGATCGTGCACAACTTGATCGCGGCGCCGGGAGCTTCGTTCGACGGAATCGCCGTCGTCGAATCGCATCCCGTGGCCCTCGCGCAGTGCGAGCGGTTCTTCAGCGCGCACCCGCGCTTGAGAAGAATCGCGACGGAGGACACGGCCGGGAGTGTCCGCGACGTGGTTCGCTCGGGCGACCGCTCGCGCGCGGCGATCGCGGGGCGGCGCGCCGCGGAAATTTACGGCGGCGTCATTCTGCGCGAGCATCTTGAGGACAACCGCGAGAACTACACGCGCTTTCTGCTCCTCTCGGAATCGGCCGTCGTGCCGGAGAACGCCGATAAACTGTCGCTCGTTTTTCAGCTCGATCACCGGCCCGGCGCGCTCTATCACGCGCTCGAGCCGTTCGCGCGCCGGAACGTCAATCTCATGAAGATCGAGAGCCGGCCCGTGCACGGCAGCCCGTGGCAATACCGGTTTTATCTGGACCTGCAAGCGTCGAGGCGCGATCCCGAAGTGGCCGCGGCGCTCGAGGAATTGAAGCAACTGGTCGTCGATCTGCGGATTCTCGGGTCGTACGTTTCCGCGCCGCGATCGGATAGCAAGAAATCTTAGAGATTTGCGAGGACTCGAAAATGATTTTCAACATGCTGGGCGACGCAACCGACGAACAGATCAACCACATCATCGAGCGCATCAAGGAGTGCGGGTACGAGGCGCACTTGATTCGCGGCAAGGAGAGGACCGTGATCGGAGTCGTGGGCAATAGCGATCGCCGCCGGGAAGAGTTGCTGGCCCTGAGCTCCGCTCCGGGCGTGGAAGAAATCGTGCGGATCTCGCATCCGTTCAAATTGGCGGCGCGCAGCGTGCGTCCCGAAGGCACGATCATCGATCTGGGCAAGGGCGTCACGATTGGCGGCAAGGAGGTCGTCGTGGCGGCCGGACCGTGCGCCGTGGAGTCGGCCGAGCAGATTGCGGACATCGCCGCGAAAGTGGCTCAAGCCGGAGCGAAGCTGCTTCGCGGAGGCGCGTTCAAGCCGCGGTCGTCGCCGTACAGCTTTCAGGGCATGGGTGAAGAAGGCCTGAAGCTGATGCGCGATGCCGCGGACAAGAACAATATGCTCGTCGTCAGCGAAGTGATGGATCCTTCGCAGATCGCGCTCATGCTGCCTTACGTGGACGTGCTCCAGGTGGGCGCTCGCAACATGCAGAACTACCATTTGCTGCGCGGGCTCGGCGAGGTCGATAAGCCGGTGCTGCTCAAGCGCGGCATGTCGGCCACGATCGAAGAACTGCTGCTCAGCGCCGAATACATCATGGCCGGCGGCAATTACAAAGTGATTCTCTGCGAGCGGGGCATCCGCACGTTCGATACGTACCTGCGCAACACGCTCGACATCGCGGCCATTCCCGTGCTCCATAGCCTTTCGCACCTGCCGGTGGTTGCGGATCCCTCGCACGGCACCGGACGCCGTGACAAAGTCGCGCCGATGGCTCGCGCGGCCGTGGCGGCTGGCGCGGATGGGCTGATCATCGAAGTCCACCCGGATCCGGAGCGCGCGCTATCCGATGGCGTACAGTCCCTCTATCCGGATCAGTTCGCCCAGTTGATGAAGGAAATTCGCGCGATTGCTCCGGCGGTCGGCCGGCATATCGCCGACGAGAAGCTCTCGGATCGCGTCACGGCTTCGCGAGCGTAAATCCATACTTCTGGAAGATCGCGCCGCCCCGCGGGCCCGATAAGAAATCCAAGAACTGCCGCGCGGCCGCGGGATTCTTCGAGGCTCTGATCACGGCAGCCGGATAGATCACCGGTGCATGGGAATTTGCCGGTGCCGTCACGGCCACTTTCACTTTCCCGGACGAAAGGGCGTCGGTCGCGTAGACGATGCCAGCGTCCACGTTTCCCGTCTCCACGTAGGTGAGCACCTGCCGCACGTCCTTCGCCAGAATCGCCTTGGAATTCACGGCATCGTAGATTCCCAGAGAAGTAAGGACTTCCTTCGCGTACTGCCCAGCGGGCACCGTTGCGGGCTCGCCCAGGGCGACCCTCTTTACTTCCGGCTTCGCCAGGCCCTGAAAGCTCGTGATTGAGATCGTCGAGTCCTTCGGAACAACCAGAATGACTTCATTCAGCAGCAAGTTCTTGCGAGTTCCTTCGAGCAGAAGCCCCTTCGTATCGAGGGCGTCCATCTGCTTCGGAGCAGCGGAGAGGAAGATGTCAACGGGCGCGCCCTGCTCGATCTGGATCTGTAGAGTTCCCGAAGCGCCGTAATTCAACGCGACCGACACGCTGGGATTTTCTGATGTGTAGAGCTGCTTCGCTTCATCGAGCGCGTCCTTCAGGCTGATCGCCGCCGATACGGTGAGCTCCGTTTTCGCCGCGCGGGGCAGTGGCCCGCCGGCGAATCCGCTTCCGGCAGCGAGAGTCAACCCCAGCAGGATCATTTGAAGCGATCGTGAAGCTTTGCGGATCACGTGAGACTCCGGAAACGGCGGTGATATACACAATACGGATTAACACATCTACAGGCGAGACGTCAAACTGGTAATGTGCGCTTTAGTTCGAATGAGCGTGATGCGAGGAGGTTTCTTTCACTCGGAAAAGGCCCCAGAGAGCGCTCTAGTCCCGGACGATCATCACTTCGGTGGATTTGATCAGGGCGGCGGCCTTGTCTCCCACTTTCAGCCGCATTTCCCGCACGGCGTCCGCCGTGATGATCGACGTGATCTTCTGGCCGCCGATTGAGAGTGTCACCTGCGCCATCAGGCCATCGACTTTGATCTCGGTCACCCGGCCGGCAAGCTGATTCCGGCCGCTGATGTGCCGGAAATTCGGCCTGCGCGCCTCAACGGGCAGGCGCTCCGATTGGAGGTGCAGGAATTTGTCGAGTTCGGGCTCCGGGACGCGGTGGTGCCCTCCGGCGGTCTTCACGGTGCGCAGCTTCTTCTTATATATCCACTGTTTCAGCGTGGGATAGCTGATACCCAGTATTTTGGCTGCGTCCCGGGGCGTGAGAAGCTTGGGCGTGGGCATGGGTTTCGCGACGAAGTCTAGTTTCTAGCGCACATTGCGTCGTCGCGTCAACGATTGCTTCGGCCACGCAACCCTCACTAAGTCCAATGGTTCCAGAGCTGCCGCCGGGACAGGAAACTGCATGATCCACCTAACGCGCTCGCCGGGTATTCATTGACAGGCTTGGCCTGCGAGATTAGACTGTTTTGGTACGCTTATGACTTTACTGCTCCCGAGCGCGTGTTGTACGTGTTGTAGCCCGACGCAGATGTGTGCGTCTTCGGGGGCACAGGGATTTACGAGCTAAGTTCGCAACACAGCTAGGCTTGAATCCAACCCGCCCTCGGAGCTGATCCGGGAGGCGGTTTTTTTTTGCGATGGGGATCGAGTTGAAAATGGAGCTTTACACGAAGACCGATGACAGGGTGACGTCGAGCCAGCTCGACCACCTGAAGATGCTCGAAGCCGAGAGCATTTTCATCCTGCGCGAAGCTGCGGCCGAATTCGCCCACCCGGTCATGCTGTATTCGATCGGCAAGGATTCCTCCGTGATGCTGCGCCTGGCGCAGAAGGCTTTCTATCCGGGGAAAATCCCGTTTCCTCTACTGCACGTCGATACCAGCTACAAGTTCCCTGAAATGATCGAATTTCGCGACTGGTACGCGAAGCACGTGGGCGCGGAATTGATCGTGCACAAGAATCAGAAAGCCCTCGACGATGGCGCCAATCCCTACACGCTCGGCACGCAGAAGTGCTGCGGCCTGCTCAAGACGCGGTCGCTTCTGGATGCGCTCGCCGAGGGCGGTTTCGACGCCGCGTTCGGAGGGGCGCGCCGCGATGAGGAAAAATCGCGCGCCAAGGAGCGCGTCTACTCCTTCCGCGATTCGCTCGGCCAGTGGGACCCGAAGAATCAGCGGCCCGAGCTCTGGAGCCTCTACAACAGCCGCCATCACAAGGGCGAAAGCATACGCGTCTTTCCGCTTTCGAATTGGACCGAGCTCGATGTCTGGCTCTACATCCATTCGGAAAATATCCCCATCGTTCCGCTCTATTTTGCGAAAGAGCGTGAAGCGATCGTCCGGGGAGAGCAGATTTTGCTGCTACAGACGGGTGTGCGCCCTCTTCCCAGCGAGAAGCCGCAGATGGTCAAGTGCCGGATGCGATCCCTGGGATGCGTCCCCTGCACGGGCGGAATTCGCTCCGACGCCGACACCGTTCCCAAAATCATCGATGAGATGATTTCGTTCCGCCGCTCCGAGCGCGAAAACCGCGTGATCGATCATGACGAGGAAGGCTCGATGGAAATCAAAAAGCGCGAGGGGTATTTCTAATGTCCACGGCAACGCCAGAGCCTGCGGACGCCCTCTCGGCCAGCGCATCGTCGCCCACGGCGCCAAAGAGCGTCGCGGAGGCGCTCACGCACACCGCCGGGCTGCTTCGCTTCTCGACGGCGGGCAGCGTCGATGACGGCAAGTCCACGCTCATCGGGCGTTTGCTTTACGACAGCCAGTCCGTTTTCGAGGACCAGCTCGCGTCGGTCCGCAGCAGCAAGATCAATCGCGCGAGCGGCCCCATCGATTTCTCCCTGCTTACCGACGGTCTCCGCGCTGAGCGCGAACAGGGAATCACGATCGACGTGGCCTACCGGTATTTCTCCACGCCTCGCCGCAAATTCATCATCGCCGATACGCCGGGACACGAGCAGTACACCCGCAATATGGCCACCGGCGCGTCCACGGCTGAGGCCGCCGTGGTGCTGATGGACGCGACAAAGGGCGTCTTGCGCCAATCGCGCCGCCACGCTTTCATCGCTCATCTGCTCGGCGTGCAGCACATCGTTGCCGCCGTCAACAAAATGGACCTCGTCGGATTCTCGCAGGAAGTGTTTGACCGCATTTCAGGCGAATTTCGCGAGTTCGCCGATCAACTGGGAATTCGCAACGTCTACGCGGTGCCGGTCAGCGCCCTCGAAGGCGACAACGTGGTGAGGCGCAGCAAGCGCATGCCGTGGTTTGAAGGCCCCGCGTTGCTTGAACACCTCGAATCGATTCCGGCGAGCGCCGGCGCGGTTTCCGGACCGTTGCGGTTCCCGGTGCAGTACGTGATCCGGCCGGACGCGAGCTTCCGCGGATTCGCCGGGCAGCTCGCCTCGGGAGAACTGCGGCCCGGAACGAGCGTCATGGCGCTGCCCTCGGGAGTCAAGACGAAGATCCAATCGATCGTGGCGTTCGAGGACGAGCCGGAATCGGCCGGCCCAGGAAATTCGATTACGATCACGCTCGATGATGAAATCGACCTAAGCCGCGGAGACATGCTGGTCGCTGAAGAGCAGGCGCCGTTCAAAGGCACGGAATTTCACGCCACGCTCGTGTGGATGCACTCGGAGCCGCTCGACCCGCACAAGATTTACGTTCTCAAGCACACCACGCGGACAGTCCGTGCCCGTTTCAATCAGATTCGCCACCGCGTGGACATCAACACTCTCGAGCACGTGCCCGCGACAAAGCTCGACCTGAATGAAATCGCAGCCGTCGACGTGAAGACGACTCTGCCGCTATTCTTCGATCCGTACCGATTGAACCGCACGACGGGCAGCTTCATCGTGATTGACCCGCTGACGAACGCCACGGTCGCCGCCGGAATCATCGACGGCGCCATCGATTCAGGATCTGGCTCGCGGTCGGCGGCCCATCGCAAACACAGCACCAGGGAAGAGCGTATTCTTCGGTTTGGCCATCCCGCCGCCGCCGTCTGGCTGAAGGGCCGGCCCCACGTGGCCGAGCTTGTGGAGCGCAGGCTATTCGACGAAGGCTGGCAAGTGCAACTGGCGGGGCCCAACGATTTTCTTTCGCACGAGCTCGTCACCGTCGCAAAGGCGTTCCGCCTGTCGGGATACATTACCGTTTTCTGCCCGCTTGATGACGGCACGGACCAGAAGCAAGTGGTCCGCGCGATTTTCGGTCCGGATTCCTTCTTCGCCGTTCGCATCACCGACGACACCGATGAAGAGGCCGTCGAGCGCATCATGAATGTGCTGCGCAAGTGGCGCGACACGTATTCGGATCCGTACAAGGGGAAATCATGACCCAGCCCGCGCTCGCCGAGGAATTCGAAGCTCTCTCCGCCGATGCGGTGATCGACCGCCTGCTCGCGGAAAATTCAGCCGCGAAGAGCAAAGGCTCGGTCTGCATCACGTGCAGCTTTCAAGCCGAAGACATGATCGTGCTCGATCTGCTGCGCAAGCGTCTGCCGGACATTCCCGTGCTCTTTCTCGACACCGGCTATCACTTCGCGGAGACCTACGCGTATCGCGACCGCATGGCGCAGGCCTGGCATCTGAACGTTCAGAATCTCGCGGCGAAGAAATCCGTCGCTGAGCAGGAAGCGGAATTCGGCATCCTCAATCGCACCGACCCCGGCCGCTGCTGCCATCTCCGCAAGGTCGAGCCGTTGTTCGCGGCCCTCGAGAACTTCGACATTTGGTTCACGGGACTGCGCCGCGAGCAATCGCCCACGCGCAAGAATCTGAAGGTCGTCGAGCACCACGAGCTTCCAAGCGGCAAAGTACTCTTGAAGGTGAGCCCGCTCGCCGCGTGGACCTGGGGGCAGGTGTGGGAGCGCACGTTCCGGGAGAAGATCGACTACCTGCCGCTCTACGATTCCGGATACCGCAGCATCGGCTGCGAGCCTTGCACCGCGATTCCCGCGGCGGGCGCCGATCCGCGCTCCGGCCGATGGGGCGGCGCAAAGCTTGAGTGCGGGATTCACACCGAGTCGAAACGGGCTGATTGATGCAGGCCCTCATCGGCTTTCTGATTGCCCTCGCAGTAGGGCTCACCGGCATCGGCGGCGGCAGTTTTACGGTGCCCGCGCTCGTCCTGATCGTGGGGCTGGTGCCGGGCGCTGCCGTAGGCACCGCGTTTGTGTTTGCTGGCGTGTTGCGGCTGATTGCCGCACCTTTTTACCTCGCTGGCCGGCACATCCATTGGCGCTATCTGTGGCTTCTCGTGCTGGGCGCCGTGCCGGGGCTGCTGATCGGCACGTACATTCTTCGGCTGCTCAGCAGCGACTCGGGAAGCCCCACGGTTGTCCTTCTGCTCGGCCTCGTGCTGACGGCATCCTCGAGCGTGACCTTCATTCCTCGCGCCCAATATCCCGGCTTCGCCAGCAAGAATTCCAGTTGGCTCCCCTGGCTCGCTCTTCCGATCGGAGTCGAGGCGGGGTTCTCGTCCGCGGGAGCGGGCGCGCTCGGCACGGTGCTGCTTCTCAACTATTCGGAGATGACGCCGCCGGAAGTGGTCGGCACCGACATCCTGTTTGGGTTGGTGCTGGCCGTGATCGGGAGCGTCTTTCACTGGAAGTTCGGTTCGATCAACAACCCGGTGCTGATCCATCTGCTCGAGGGGGGTGTGCCCGGCGTGGTGCTTGGATGCTTGTTCGCGCGGCGAGTGCCGGCGCGGAAGCTAAAATTCGTGATCGCTCTGATCGCGATCTTCGCGGGGCTTCAGCTTATTTGGAGCGGCGCGCGGACGTTTATAACGCGCCAGAGTATGAAGGCATCCGCGCCTGCGGGTGAGAAAGCTCTCATCAGCGTCCGGCCACCCAGTTAGAGATCGAATCCGAGCTGCAGCCTGGCGGCTTCCGACATGCGTTCGGGACTCCACGGAGGATCAAGGACGATCTCGACGTGCACTTCCTTCACGTCCGGCAGGCGCGCGAGCTTGTTCTCGACGTCGGCCTTCAGCACGTTGCCCATTCCGCAGCCGGGAGCGGTCATCGACATCTTGATGTCGATCCTCTGGCCGCCCTGTTCGAGCGGCGCGGCAACGCAGGAGTAGATCAAGCCGAGGTCGGCGATGTTGACGGGGATCTCGGGATCGAACACGGTCTTCAGCTGGTCCCACACCAGCTTTTCGCTGAACGTTCCTTGTTCGGCAGCCGACAGTTCCGTGGCGACGTGCGGCGTAAGGCCCATTGCGTCCGCATCCTTCACATCGATGCGAAACATTCCGTGCGAGCTCGTCACGGTGTAGCTGCTGCCCAAGTACTGCATCACGCGAACACCCGTACCGGCCGGAAGAATGCTGGTCTCTCCGCTCGGAATTGCGATCGCCGTGCAATCGCGGCTCAATGTAATCCATTCGGGCATGTTGGTCCTATTCGGTAGAGATGGCTTCTTGCTTTCCTTCGAGCGCGGCCTGGAGCGTATGCCAGGCAAGCGTGGCGCACTTCACGCGCACCGGAAACTCCGAGACTCCGGAGAAAACAGCGAGCTTTCCGAGTTCCACTTCCTCGCTTGCGGGCGCGTGGCCGGTGACCAGATCGTGGAACCGGCCGAAGAGTTTCTCCGCTTCCTCCCGCGTCTTGCCCTTGAGCATCTGCGTCATCATCGAAGCAGAGGCTTTCGAAATCGCGCAGCCCGTGCCCTGAAAGCTGATGTCGCGGATCACGTCGCCATCGAGCGCCAGGTACACCGTGAAGCGGTCTCCGCAAAGCGGGTTGAAGCCTTCCGCCTTGTGGTCCGCCGCCGGGATCTCGCGATAGTTCCGCGGCGCCTTGCAGTGCTCGAGGATCACGTCCTGGTAGAGATCGCGCAGGTCGGACATCAGGCGAAAACCTCCCGCACCTTCCCGATGCCGCGGACCAGAGCGTCGATTTCTTCCTTCGTGTTGTAGAGCGCGAGCGAGGCGCGCGCCGTGGCCGGAATATTGAAGCGCTCCATCACCGGCTGCGAACAGTGATGCCCTGTCCGGATCGCGATTCCTTGCTGGTCGAGAATCGTTCCGATGTCGTGCGGGTGGACGTCACCGATCAGGAAGGACAGCACGCCGGCCTTTTCCCTGGCGGTGCCGATCAGCCGGACGCCGGGAATCGCCGAAACCGCGCGCGTCGCGTACTCGAGTACGTCGTGCTCGTACGCCGCGATCTTGTCGAGACCGATGCCCGTGATGTAATCGAGCGCCGCGGCCAGCCCGATCGCTCCGGAGATGTCAGGTGTTCCGGCTTCGAACTTGTAGGGCAGATGGTTGTAAACCGTCTTCTCAAAAGTCACCGAGCGAATCATGTCGCCGCCGCCCTGATACGGCGGCATGGCCTCGAGCAGCGCGGACTTGCCGTAGAGCACGCCGATACCGGTCGGGCCGAACACCTTGTGGCCCGAGAACACGTAGAAGTCGCAATCGAGCGCCTGCACGTCCACGCTTTGATGCGGCACGGCCTGTGCGCCATCCACGAGGACCGGCACGTTGCGGCTGTGAGCCAGCTCGATGATCTTCCGGACCGGATTCACCGTGCCGAGAGCGTTGGAAATATGCGTTATGCCGACAAGCCTGGTCTTCGGCCCGAGCAACTTGGCGAATTCCTCGAAAATCAATTCGCCGTCGTCGTTGATGGGGGCCGCGCGAAGCGTCGCGCCCTTCTCCTTGCAGAGCATCTGCCACGGCACGATATTCGAATGGTGCTCCATGCCGGTGATGAGCACTTCGTCGCCCGCGCCGATGTGCGAGCGGCCGTAGCTATGAGCGACCAGGTTGATCCCTTCCGTGGTGCCGCGAACGAAGATGATTTCGTGCGGGCTTGCGGCGTTCAAGAAGCGCTGCGCCGTGCGGCGCGCCCCTTCGAATTCCTCGGTGGCTCGCTCGGAAAGATAGTGCACGCCGCGATGGACGTTGGAATTGCTCTCCTCGTAGTACCGGACAAGCGCATCGATCACCGCCCGCGGTTTCTGCGACGTGGCGGCGTTGTCGAGGTACACGAGCGGCTTGCCCCGAATCTTTTTTTGCAGGATCGGAAAGTCCGCGCGGATGCGCTGGACGTCGAACTCGCCGTGCGCGAGCGCCGGTCCCCGTTCCGCGCCGAGTTTTCTGGCCGCCGTCGTCATGCGATTTGCTCCTGCCGTGCAGCCCCGTGCGATTCGCCCGCCAGGCGAAGCGCGTGTTCATGCACGAGAGTTTCGACATGCGTGCGCACAGGGCCTTCCTTCATCCGGTCGAGGCATTCGCTCGCAAAAGCCACCAGAAGCAGCCGGCGTGCGGACGCCTCGTCGATTCCGCGGGAGCGAAGATAGAAGAGCGCGCTTTCCTCCATCTGACCGATGGTCGCGCCGTGCGTGCACTTCACGTCGTCCGCGTAGATTTCGAGCTGCGGCTTCGTGTCGATCTGCGCGGTGTCGGAGAGTAAGAGGTTGCGGTTCGTCTGCTTGGCGTCGGTTTTCTGCGCGTCCTTGTGGACGATGATGCGGCCGTGAAACACGCCGTGCGCCTGGCCGTCGAGAATCCCGTTGTAAAACTGGCGGCTGCTGCAGTGCGGGCTCGCGTGCTCCACGAGCATGTAGTTGTCGAGATGCTGCCGGCCGTTGCCGATGAACAGGCCGTTGATCAGGCACTCGGCGCCCTCGCCCGCGAGCACCGGATGGACGTTGTTGCGCACGAGCGCTCCGCCCAAGAGCACGGAATGCGATGCGACGTCCGAATTTCGGCCCTGCTGGATGCGGAGCGTGGAGACGTTGAAGGCCTTCGCGTGCTCGCGCTCGATCATGTAGTGAGAGATCGAGGCACGGTCGCGGGCAACGAGCTCCGTCACGGTATTGCAGAGCGCCTCGGCGCCTCCGAGCGACACATAGTCTTCCACAATCGTAGCCTGGCAGTTTTCCTCGGCCACGATCAGATTGCGGGGATGATTCACCGCCGGGAAATCGTGCGCCGTCGAAACGAACAGCAGGCCGATTGGAGCCTCCACCACAAGGCCTTTCGCAATGTGCACGTATCCGCCGTCCTCGAGAAAAGCCGTGTTCAGCGCCCCGAAGGCATCGCGTTGCAGATCAAGGTAGCGGCCCAAGTGCGGCTCGAGCGTCCCGGGATCGCGCTCAAGCTGGCGGGCGAGGCTGTTTACCGTCACTCCGGCAGGCATCTGCCCCAGCGTCGAAAGAGCCGGCGCAAAACGCCCATCCACGAAAACGAGCTGGCAACCGAGCCCGGCGATGCGAAACGGATCGAGATCTTTTCGCGAGGGCAGGGAATCGCCGTTGCGGACGAGGCGGAACGGCGTCTGCGCGATCGCGGAAACATTCGTGAAGCGCCAGTCTTCATCGCGAAGAGTGGGGAAGCTGGTGTCGCTGAAGCGGGCGAAGCCATCCTGCCGCAGCTTGCGCAGCCACGACAATTCGCGGCTCGCGGCGGCCTTCTCGAATCCGCCGAAGCTCTCCGCGTAGTTTTGCAGTCCTTGAGTTGCTGTGGCCACGTTCAAATTCCCCATACTTCCGTTCAGGCGGGGCTGGCGCCGCGCGCGACGGATTCAATCGTGGAGTAGCCCTGATCCTCAAGCTCCAATGCCAGTTCAGGTCCGCCGGAGCGGACGATCCGCCCCTCGACCAGCACGTGCACGCGATCCGGCACGATGTAGTTGAGCAGCCGCTGATAGTGCGTGACGACCAGCATCGCGCGCTCCGGACTGCGCATGGCGTTGACGCCCTGTGCGACGATTCGCAGCGCGTCGATATCGAGGCCGGAGTCGGTCTCGTCCAGAATGGCGAGTTTCGGTTCGAGCACCGCCATCTGCAAAATCTCGTTCCGCTTCTTCTCGCCGCCCGAAAAAGCTTCGTTCACCGAGCGGTTCAGCAGCTTGTCGTCCATTTCGAGCAGCTTCAGCTTTTCGCGCAGCATCGGAAGAAAATCCATCGCGTCCATTTCATCCTGCCCGCGATACTTGCGGACGGCGTTGAGCGCGGAGCGCAGAAAGTAAGCGTTGCTGATCCCGGGAATCTCGACGGGGTATTGAAACGCGAGGAAAAGGCCTTCGCACGCCGCTTCCTCCGGCTTCATCGCAAGGAGGTCCTTGCCGTTGAACAATATCTCGCCGCCCGTCACCTGATAGCTTTCGCGGCGAGCCAGCACCTGCGCGAGCGTGCTCTTGCCCGAGCCGTTCGGGCCCATGATCGAATGGACCTCGCCCGCGTTCAACGTCAGATTGATGCCCTTGAGGATTTCGCGATCCTCAACTCTGACCTTCAGATTCTTGATTTCCAGCAAACTCATTTCTTGTGTCCTCTTGGCAATTTCCTCAAATTCAGCGCCTCAAAAAGTGTGTCGATTCATTGGTGGCCCAATTCTTTTTTTTCAATCACTTACGCCGAGAAAGACCCGGCATGGTGTGACACTTAATTTGCGTCATCCCACGCTGCCTTCGAGGCTGACGCTCAGAAGCTTTTGCGCCTCGACCGCGAATTCCATGGGCAGCTCGCGGAAGACGCGCTTGCAGAAGCCGTTGACGATCATCGAGACGGCGTCCTCGGCCTTCAGCCCGCGCTGGCGGAGATAGAACATCTGGTCTTCGCCGATCTTCGAGGTGGAAGCTTCATGCTCCATTTGCGCTGTCGAATTCTTCACTTCGATGTACGGGAACGTGTGGGCTCCGCACTTGTCGCCGATCAGGAGCGAATCGCACTGCGTGTAGTTGCGCGCGCCGGTGGCATCTTTCATGATTTTCACCTGGCCGCGATAGGTGTTCTGTCCGTGGCCGGCGGAGATGCCTTTCGCGACGATCGTGCTGCGCGTGTTCTTGCCGATGTGGATCATCTTCGTGCCGGTGTCGGCCTGCTGATAGTTGTTCGTGAGCGCGACCGAATAGAACTCGCCCACGGAATTTTCGCCTTGCAGGATGCAGCTCGGATACTTCCAGGTGATGGCCGAGCCGGTCTCGACCTGCGTCCAAGAGATTTTGGAGTTCTTGCCGCGGCACGCACCGCGCTTGGTGACGAAATTGTAGATTCCGCCCTTGCCGTTCTTGTCCCCGGGATACCAGTTCTGGACGGTGGAATACTTGATCTGGGCGTCGTCGAGCGCAATCAGCTCGACCACCGCGGCGTGCAGCTGATTCTCATCGCGGATCGGAGCGGTGCAGCCTTCGAGATAGCTGACGGATGCGCCTTCATCCGCGACGATCAGCGTCCGCTCGAACTGCCCGGTCTCCGCCGCGTTGATGCGGAAGTAGGTGGAGAGTTCCATTGGGCAGCGAACGCCCTTCGGCACATACACGAACGATCCATCGCTGAAGACAGCGGCGTTGAGCGCGGCGAAGAAATTGTCGGTGTAGGGAACCACGGTGCCCAGATACTTCTTAACCAGCTCCGGATGATTCTTCACTGCGTCCGAAAAGGAACAGAAAATCACTCCGACTTCGGCGAGCTTTTCCTTGAAGGTGGTTGCCACCGAGACGCTATCGAACACCGCATCGACCGCCACGCCCGCAAGCATTTTCTGCTCCGCGAGCGGAATCCCAAGCTTTTCATACGTGCGCAGGATTTCCGGATCGAGCTCGTCGAGGCTCTTCAGATTCGGCTTCTGCTTCGGCGCCGAGTAGTATGAACTGTTTTGATAATCGATGGGCGGGTAGTGGATGTTCGCCCACTTCGGCTCGGCGTGCGATTTCTCAAGCGATTCCCAGTAACGGTAGGCCTTGAGGCGCCATTCGAGCATGAATTCCGGCTCGTTCTTTTTCGCTGAAACAAACCGAATGATGTCTTCGTTCAGCCCCTTGGGTGCCCGGTCCTCGCCGATATCGGTGACGAATCCCCACTTGTACTCCCGCTGTGCCAGTTCACGGATCGCGTCAGTATTCGAACTCATTGAATTCTCCCGGACGCAATCGTCGGCACAACCCGGCCGCGCGCGTCCCTGATGTTCGTCAACTGGAGAGGGTGCATCAGGTCGGAAAGCGTGATTTTCTCGAGCACCCCGCGGACTGCTTGATTGATGATTTGCTGGTTGCTCTTAGTGGGGCAGCCGGATTCGAGGCTGCACAGACCGGTGACGTCCGTGCTGCACTCCGTGAGCGCCATGGGCCCTTCGATGGCGGCAATCATCTCGAGCACCGAAATCTCCCGTGGCTCCCGCGCCAGGACGTAGCCGCCCTTGATCCCTCGGTGAGACACGAGCAGCCCGCTCTGAGAAAGCTCCTTCAGGAGCTTGCTAACGGTGGAAAGCGGCAGCCGAGATTCTCGAGCGAGATCTCGGGCGGTGCGCAGAGGAGCCTCCGCGCCTTGGCCGCGCGCGATGCAGGTCATCAAGACCAGCCCGTAGTCCGTTAATTTGCCGAGCCTTACCATGCCGAACTCCCCATCGAAAGCATATAGCACCAATCCAGTACAGTATCGATTCTAGCAGCGGAGGCGGACCGTTGCAAGGCCGGTTTTTCAGGGTATGCGTTCAGGGCGCGCCAAACAGCGGAACGCACGTTAGCTATCGGCGGGCGAAGAGAAGCAGGAGGCCAAAAATGAGGAACGGCACCAATATCATCGCTGCGTACGCGAGGATTTTTCGCGTCGCTGCAGTACGTGGCTTCTTCCAGTTTTTCAGTTCGGGACGCTCGGCGACGCCGACCTGGTCGAGATGCTCGAGATCGAATGCGAAATCGTGGGCACTCGCATAGCGGTACTGGGGCTCTCGTTCCAGAGCTCTGTAGATCACTTCCTGTAACTGGGGTGAGATGGAAGGATCGATTTCGCGCGGGGGAATGGGGTTGCTCAGGAGCCGGTCATTCATAATGGCGAAAGCATCGGGCCCGTGAAACGGGGCTCTTCCGGTCACCATTTCGTACAGCATCACGCCGACGGCATAAAGATCGCTGCGGGCGTCGCCGCGCTTTCCTTTTACCTGCTCGGGCGAAATATATTCGGGTGAACTGACGACCTGGGAGAGCTTCGCAAAGGTAATCCGCCGCGCGCCGGTTTGTCCTGCGAGACCAAAGTCCACAAGTTTCGTGTGGTCCTGGGCATCGACCATGACGTGCTCCGGCTTGAGATCACGGTGCACGATTCCATGGTTGTGGATGTAAGCCAGAGCCTGGCAAATGCCGAGCGCAATCTTGCCCGCGCGCTCCGGCGAAAGTTTCTTTTCTTCGCTGAGAATCTGGCGCAGCAGCTTGCCCTCGGCCCACTCCATCACCATGTAGTTCTTGCTGCGGTGATCGTCGGCAATCACCTTCATGACGCCGGGATGATCGAAATGTTTGCCTATTTCCTGCTCGCGTTGAAAACGTTCGAAGAAAACCTGGTCGCCTTCCATCTCGAGGTGTGGAAGCTTGATGGCTACCTGGCGGCCTGTCCGGATGTCAGTGGCACGATAGACCGTGGCCACATCGCTGCGGGAAACGACGTCGTCAATGCGGTAGTGATCGAGTTGGTCGCCAGGATTAATCTGGAATCCTCATTCGCCGGCCGCACTCTTACTTTAGTTCAGAGGCGGCATCGTTGGCGTTCAAGGCAAGGAGACTTGTCACGGGAGGAGTTGTCACCATGAAACTAGACCGGTCGGGCGGAGCACTACTCCCGCGTGGCTCCGCGCCGGCCGAGAAAGAGGCACTCCCGCTCACGTCCGCGACGTTTGGTTCCGGGCTCAACAGCCCCTCTTCAATATCCTGCTCCGACTTCAGTTGAAACGCGCCGCGCAGGGCGATGGGGGTCAGGATCGTGGTCAGCAGGACGACGGCGACCATGACGGCCACTTCTGTTCGCCCGAAAATGCCGGTGCTGGCGCCCATCGCGGTGACGATCAGGCCGACTTCACCGCGTGAGACCATGCCGCAACCAATCCGGAGGCTGCGGACATAGTCCATGCCCGAGCCGAGGGCCGCAAGCCCGCATCCCACGACCTTGCCGACGATCGCGACGAAGAGCACAAGCAGCATGAGCATCCAGTGGCCGGAGAGCGCGCGATAGTCGCTCGAAATACCTATGGACACGAAGAAGAGAGGAATCAGAAGGCCGTGACCGATCGCATAGAAGCTGCGCTCCACGTCCGCCTTGAACTGCGATCCGGCGAAGACATATCCGAGCAGGTAAGCGCCCGTGATGCCGGCGACGCTGCCCATCCATTCGGCGGAAATGGCGTAGATCAGAACCAGAGCGAGGACGCAGGCCGGCACAGCCTCGGTCGAGGAAAGCTTGCGCAGTTGGAGGATCAACGGATCCAGCCAGCGCTTGGCCGCGACGTATCCCACCACGAAAAACAGAGTGACGCAGATGCTGATCATCGTCATCTGGATCACGAGGGGGTGTGCCGCGGCGGGAGCAATCCGTTGCTGGAGCCATTCGCTGGCCATCGGCGCGAGGCCGAAGGCCTGGCCCTTTACCGTGGTTGAAGCAGCCAGAAATGCGAGGACGAAGAGGCCCATGACATCGTCAATGACCGCGGCTCCGAGAATGATCGTGCCTTCCGGCGAGGCCATGCGGCCTGCGTCCATCAAAGTCCGCGCGGAAATTGAAACGCTGGTCGCGGTTAAAGCGCCGCCGATAAAGCACGCCGTCTTCCATGAAAGGCCCAACATGTGTCCGACGCCGGCGCCCAGCAGGAAAGGCCAAATTACGCCGGAGAGAGCCACGATGAAGGCAGTGACGCTTGCCTCCCGCATGCGGTCGATGTCCGTCTCAATGCCGGCAATGAACATCAGGACCAGGGCGCCGATCTGGGAGAGAAGCATGAGCGCCCCGGATGCCTCGCCGCCTTGAAACAGATGCCAGTGCAGCAGGTTGAAGGCGCCCGGGCCAAACCCGACGCCGACGAGAAGTTCGCCGAGGATGGGAGGTATTCCAAACCGGCCGCAGATAGAGGCAGCTACCTTGCAAGCCGGAATCAAGACGGCGATCAGCAGAGCAAGCTGAAGGGCCGGTTGCATATCTAGCTGATGTCCACCGTAGCGAGGGCTTCGGATTCCCCCCGGTTTCGCGACCAGAGACGGCGGAGACGCCCGAGCGAGAGCCACGGAGTTCTGTAGCCGCTGCGGTCAACTCCCTCGCGCATCATGGTCCGAAGCGTCGCCGCCTGACGGCGCGCCATTTCCGCCTGGGCCAGATTCTTCGCCAGCATGGCGGCCTGGTGCGTGTGTTCCTTAGCTTTCGTGCAGACGCGGAGGCGCATCCAAAGCTCACCCATCTTCAGGTGGGCGATGTAGCTGTTCGGATCGAGCGCGACGGCTTCGCCGAGCTCTTCCATCGCCGCGTGCGCATCGAGGTTTACGCAAAGCGCCATGCCGTAGACGACGCGCAGGTCGGAAACATCCGGGTGCTGCGCGACGCACTCACGCAACTGCTGGACCAGATCGGCGCGCTCTTCTTTCGCGAGCACGCTGGGATTGGCAAACATTCGCAGCACGAGTTCCTGTGATTGAACGGGAATTGCAGCGAGAGAGAGCGACGGAGCGGACGCGCTTAAAGATTCCGCAGGGCCCTGGTTCGCCGGCACGATGTTGGTTTCGGTTGTGTTGTTCATGTTCGTAGCGGCGCGTGGCCGGCTGCGCTATGGGAGTTTAGTACGACCAGCGGCAGGGCGCGATGGGAATCGCGCCCTGCCGCTGTGGCTTCCATAGCTGAACCGAGCTAAGCGGCGGCAGCCTCCTTGTTGGCGTGCATGAGGAAGTCCGGCTCCGGCTTGAAAACAAACTCGGGGTAGCCGAGTTGTCCCATTTCCGGAAGATCCAGACCTGCCACCTCTGTTTCCACCGAAACCCGTTGCCCGACGAAGACCTCGAGCGCAAGGTTGATGAGGAAGCTGAGCGTGAAGACGAATCCAATCAGCGTGGAGATGCCAACGAGTTGAGCCGCGAGCTGGCTGGGATCCCCGTAGAAGAGACCGGTAACCGAGCCCGTGACCCCGTTCCAGCTTCCTCCGTAGTTGCTCGTGCCGTCGGCGAACAGCCCGACCGAAAGCACGCCCCAGAGGCCGTTGGTTCCGTGGACCGAAATGGCGCCGACTGGATCGTCAACCTTCAGCACGTTTTCGACGAAGCCGCAGCTGAAGACCACGAGCACCCCGGCGATGAGGCCGATGATGCAGGCCCCGGTCGGGCTGACGAAGCCGCTAGGCGCCGTGATCGCGACCAGCCCTGCCAGCAGGCCGTTGCCGCTCATCGAAGCGTCCACCTTGCCGTTCTTCATCCACATGAACAGCATGGCGCCGAGTGTGCCGGTGCAGCCTGCGAGCATCGTATCCACCGCAATCGTGCCGATGCGCAGGTTACCGGCAGCGGAAGCGCCGAGCGTGCTGCCGGGGTTGAATCCGAACCAGCCGAACGCGAGGATGAAGCAGCCGATCAGCACGGCCGAAATGTCGTGACCGATGATCGGGTTGCTGGAACCGTCGCGGTTGAACTTGCCGATGCGCGGGCCGATGATGAGGCATACGGCGAGCGCCGTGATCCCTCCGACCGCGTGCACCACGCCGGAGCCGGCGAAATCGCAGTAGCCCTTGCCCAATTGATTGTTGACGCCCAATTGCGCGAGCCAGCCGCCGCCCCAGGCCCAGTTGCCAAACAGCGGATACGTGATCGCGCCCATGATCGACGAAGATACGCAGAACGCGAGGAACTTCCATCGCTCAGCGCACGCTCCGGTGACGATCGTGAGGGCCGTATCCATGAACACCATTTCGAACAGGAAGATCACCATGACGCCGACGTCATAGGTGTGTCCGGCGAGAAAGAATCCGGCCCCGCCGAACAGACCCCAAGTCTTCCCGAAGAGCGACATCGTGTGCTCGCCCGTCAGGGACTGGAGGCCGCCCAGGTTTCCGTTGCCGGCCGCTCCGCCCATCTGGATCGCGAAGCCGATCAGCCAGTAGGAGAAGAGACCCGCTGTGTACACGAAGAAGTTCATCATGTACGTATGGTTGGCGTTCTTGACGCGGCAAAGACCCGACTCGACCATCGCAAAGCCCGCCTGCATGAACATGACGAGGAAGCCCGTTACCAGGGTCCAGACGAAGTTGATTGCGATCTTATCCTGGCCGGTTTGATTGGCGACGTCGGTAAGAGTCACGCCTTTGGTTGAATCGGACACCGGCACGTCGTTGATCGTGCCTGTGATCGAGCCGCCCGGATCGCCCTTGGCCAGATCTGCCACCGCGGGCGCCTTCGCCGCTCCGGCTGCTAGTTCAGCAGTCGCCGCCGACGGAGGGGGTGCAGCCGCGGCGGGAGCCGCAGCCGGTGCCTGCGCGTGGGCCACTGCGCCCATCGCTAGGACCATTGCGAGAATACAAAGTAAGAAGGAACAACGTCTGATTAATGTCATCGTGTGCGCTCCATGATAGGTTTGGTTGCCGCTGAATGGACGGCGCATTCAGCTTTTCCACACTGCGTTCTTATTGAAAGCCGCTGGCAAAACGACAAGTATTCCGAAAAGGCTTACCCCGATACCCACCAACGCGAGGGCAATTCGCCCGCCGACGCTAGGGGTGAGGTGCATTCCGAACAGCGTAATCACCCATCCCAGCAAGGCGGCGCCGGCGCCGATCAACTTCATGATTCCCGGCGAGGACTTGAGCGCCGTCCTGCCTTCGAGCGACTTGGCACCCAGCATTCCAAAAAGGCTGCCGATGAGACCGGCCGCCCCAACTACCAACAGCAACTTCCCCATTCCGCCGGAGTACTCATAGATTCCGGCGCAGAGCACCGTGCACGCGACCAGGAACAACGTGTAGTAACTTCCTTGCGACTTATTTGCTGCCATAAGAACTGCCTCCTCGACCCGGATGGGTCACGCGCTGATCATGAGTTGCAAACCGCTGTCTTCCACTTCGAGCAGCCCCAGGATTCCGTCGTCGAGCCGGAACTGGAAGCCGTACAACTTCGCCCGCATCGCCGGAGAGGTGACCCTCGCCACGGCCGGAGCCTCCCGGGTGACGGTGCCGATGACGATCAGCTCGGGCGGCTCGCGTGCTGATTGGCGAAAAACCCGAAGCTCGGCCGTTTCGACGTCCGGCAGCGCGCTGAAAAGCATCTCGCGAAGCGCGATGGCATCCTGAAGCGCTTGCAGCGATGCGTCGCGCTCGCGCACCGGGCGGGGCAAGGTCGCGGCCCAGATGTCCGCCGGGCGCGCCAGCCATTCGCATTCCGCAACTTCGCCGCGCACTTCCAGGCGCAAAAGCCGCAGGGGGGCTCGCGACAATTTGCCGAAACGCATCCGCCTTCGCAGTTTGCGGATGAAGTCGCCGGCCTCCCACAATTGCTTCATTTTCCGCGCGCTCCTGCGGTCGCACTCGCTCTGGTCGGCAACGCAACGAACGCAAGAAATTGCAGCAAAACAGTGAGCTCGACAATCAGCGGCGCTCCCATTTGCAGCCGGATCACCAGGAGCAGCGCCACCATCGAAAACCACTGCCACCTCGAGCGGCGCAGCCTCTCGATTCGCCCCGGAAGCCGCAGCAGGTCGCCGAAATGCATCGCGCCGTCGTAAGCGGCGGGCACGCTTGTGCGTATGCAGGCGACGGCAAAGAAGCCCGCGAGTATCAGTTCGACTAACATCGTCCGCTGGTCCATATGAAATTCCTCCTACTTGCAAAGTCGCCCGGCAAACTGTGTTCGCGTCGGGCAGTGCGCTGACACGTCGTGGCCCGAACTCGGAGACGCTTCCCAGCCCTTGCTTCCCGATTTCTCTGGAAGCATCTGCTGTCTCCCTGGCCCAAAAATGAAACTGGAATTTCCGCGCCTTCAGCGAGGGAAGGCTAACAGGGGGTGGCCCACCTGTCTAATTCGTCCTTTTGATGCAAACGATTGCTTTCTCCAAGGCCATCCCCTACGGCTCAAGACAGGCGCCGGATGCCCCCCTGTGGCGCACTTCATACGGGAGAGGTGAGATCGGCTTCCACGCGATGTGAGCAGGCTCTCCCAATATCGGTTATGTTTGACGGTCCGATTTCCGTGTGCTAAGAGAGGCGCCACGGCCAGCCACTATCAAGCGAACGGAAGCGCGTTGGTTCGCTAAGTTCACATCTTCATGCCCTGTGGAACGATTCTCGCGGTCGGCCGGAAAAGGAGTGCGCCATGAAGAAAGTTCTCAAGTGGTTGGCTTCGGCGCTCTATGGGCTGGTGATGATCGAAGTGGTCATCATGATCAGCCCCTTTGCCTTCTACTGGTATTCGCTGTACGCGCCCACGCTTCAGGGCTTGCATCGCTGGCGCGCCACCGCCTGGATGGAGTCTTTCTTTCTGCCCCATTCGGTGATCACGACGAGTTCTTTCCTCGAATTCTTGCGGTGGCAGTTCGGTTCATGGGCCTTCGGTCTGGGACTGCTGGGGGCGCTGGTCTGCGGGGTGCAGGTGTATGCCACCAAGCTATTGAAGCGTAAGGCGGCGACAGGCTGGATGTATGCGTATATTCGTCATCCGTTTTACGCGAGTCTGGCGGTGGCGGGGTTTGGATTGCTGACGATCTGGCCACGGATCATCATTCTCGTCCTCTATCTCGGCATGCTCTTCCTCTACTACTTTCTGGCGCGCTTCGAAGAGAAGCAGGTGGAGGCGGCGCATCCCGAATATGCCGCCTATCGACGGCGCACCGGAATGTTCCTGCCCGGGAATCCGGGAGGGAAGCTCTTTCATGTGATGTTCGGGTGGATCCCCAGCCGCGGCCTGGCTTTGACCGCATCGAGCGCGGTGATCATCGTGCTGGTGATCGGCGGGGCGCTGGCCCTCAGGCGATATACGATCGGCCATTCGTCCACAGAACTCATGCTCGCGGACCGCACGATGGCGATCGCGATCTGGCCCACACCGCCCGAAAAGATCCAGCAAGTCGTTTCCGCGGCACTCCAGGACGATAGGGTCCGCGCCGCGTTGGAGAAGGAGCCCGGGGCCGCGTTTACCGCCCACCTGCTTCCTCGGGACTACGGCATGGTGAACATGTTTGCCGACGTGGGAACGGACCACCGCATGTTCAGCAAGGTATCTATTCGTCGCTTGACGTCTGTGGTGGGATTCGCAGTCCCCTCAGTTGACCCACATCGCAAGAACCGAATCATGGGAACGCCACAGGACGATTACAAAGTCATCTTTTCCCGAGTCGACGAACCCGGCAATTCCCAGCTTCCCGTTTCGAAAGTAACCGACCTTTCCGCCAAGATGACGCCCATCGTAATCGCGAATGTCGGCGGGGCAAGCCCTGTCGTCGAAAGCGTGCTGATTCCGCCCCGGCGCAGTTTCTGGGGCGACATCACCATGCCGATGTTTTGATCGGAATCCCGGCGGGGTCTTATGCCTTCACGCCTGCTTTGCGAAGGATGGCCATCATAGGGCACCAGTTTGTGAAGCCTGATTGGAGCAGGTTCAGGCCTACGAAGGCCGTGAACAGGAACCAATACGGATTCACCCAGTATCCCAGTGCGAGTGAGAGCAGGACGAAAGCACCGGCAATCAATCTGAGAGAGCGTTCTACGTTCATGGCACTGCCTCCTCTTCAATTTGATGCTTGCGAGAGCGTATCATCAGGCGCGGGCGCATTTCTGCTCCTGTCGCGTTGGCTCAAGTAATAGACAACAGGAACCGTCATTCGAGACAGGACGGTGGACGCGACTTCCCCCGCCATGAGCGAAATCGCCAGTCCCTGGAAAATCGGATCGAAGAGAATCACGCTCGCACCAACCACAACAGCGGCAGCCGTGAGCAGCATGGGACGAAAGCGGACCGCTCCGGCGTCCACGACGGCTTCTTCCAGCGACATTCCGCGCGAGCGGCGCAATTCGATGAAGTCCACAAGGATGATCGAATTTCGAACGATGATGCCCGCGCCGGCGATGAAGCCAATCATCGAAGTCGCAGTGAAAAATGCTCCCATCAGCGCGTGAGCCGGCAAAATGCCGACCAGCGTCAGCGGAATCGGAGCCATGATCACCAGCGGTGTCTTGAACGAGCGGAACCAGCCCACAACCAGCACGTAGATCAGCACCAACACGGCAGCGAAGGCCAAGCCCAGGTCGCGAAACACTTCGTAGGTAATGTGCCACTCGCCGTCCCATTTGATCGCCAGCTTCTTGGCGTCCGGTGGCTGGATGGCCGTGAACTGCTCCACGCTATATCCTTCGGGAATCTTCAGCGCGCCGATCTCGTCTCCCATCCTTCCGATCGCATAGACGGGGCTTTCCTCGGCGCCAGCCACGTCGCCAATCACGTAGACGACTTCGCGAAGATTCTTCCGATAGATATTCTTGTCAATCTGGCTCTGATTCACGCGAACCAGCTCGCCAAGCGGGACCATCGCGCCTTTGGGAGTATTCAGGAAGAGGCCACGCAGCGCGTCCGCGCTCGAACGGCTCGACCTCGCCAACTGCAAGCGAATGGGCACATCCTCTCGTTCGTCGGGCTCGTGCAGCAGTCCGACAGTCGCGCCGCCAAGGGCGATTGTCAACGACTGCGAGACGTCGGCGGGAGATATTCCCTGCAGTGCGGATTTGTCCTGCTCGACTTGAAAATCGAGTTTCGGCTCGTCTCCCGCAACGTACCAATCCACATCCACAACGCCCGGAGTTTCCTCGAATACGCTTCGGACCTGGCGGGCCAGTTCAATCTGCCTCGCGTAGTTCGGCCCATAGACCTCCGCGACCAGGGTGGAAAGCACGGGCGGCCCGGGGGGAACCTCGGCGATTTTCACGCGAGCGTTCCACCGTTTTCCAATTTCGTCAATCGGTCCGCGCATCTGCTTCGCAAGTTCGTGGCTCTGCTTACTGCGATCGTCCACGGGCCGCAGGTTGACTTGAATATCGCCCTGATTGGGGCCGCGACGGAGATAGTAGTGGCGCACCAGGCCGTTGAAGTTGTACGGACCGGATGTTCCGGCGTAGATCTGGTAGTTCGTCACTTCGCTCTGCGTGTGAAGGAATGAGCCGATTTCCTGCTCGACGGCGAGCGTGCGTTCGAGGGGCGTTCCCTCGGGCATATCCACGATCACCTGGAATTCGCTCTTGTTGTCGAACGGCAGCATTTTCACGCGCACCGCCTTGAATGCGACCAGGGAGCACGCGAGAAGGAACAGAGCGGCCACGCTGCCGAAAAAGATCCACCGGCGCCGGGCGTTCAAAATCAGCGGCGTCATCAATCTGCGGTACAAACGCGTGCTCCAGCCTTCCGCTTCGCCTTCGGAGTGTTTTCCCGTGTGCCCGCGGAGCAAACGCAGCGCCGCCCAAGGCGAGACGGCAAACGCGATCAGCAGCGAAAAAACCATCGCGGCCGATGCTCCCACCGGGATCGGGCGCATGTAGGGCCCCATCAGGCCGCGGACGAAGGCCATCGGCAAAATCGCCGCGATCACCGCGAACGTCGCAAGAATGGTCGGATTCCCGACTTCGTTGACTGCTTCGACGGCCACGTCGCTCCGGGGCCGGTTCTGATTCCCCGGCAGGCGGAAGTGACGAACAATGTTCTCAACAACGACGATGGCGTCGTCCACGAGAATGCCGATGGAGAAGATCAGTGCGAACAGCGTCACGCGGTTGAGCGTGTAGCCGTAGGCATAAAAAATGAAAAGCGTCAGCGCGAGCGTCACAGGGATGGCGAGCAGGACGACGCCCGATTCCCTCCATCCGAGGGCAAGGGCAACGAGCAGGGTCACGGACAGAGTGGCGATGAAAAGATGCTTGAGCAGCTCATCGGATTTGTGCTTCGCGGTCTCGCCGTAGTTCCGGGTCACCGAGACTTCCACGTCCCGCGGAATCGCGTAGCCCCGCAGCGAATCCACTTTCGACAAAACGTTGCGCGCCACGATCGTCGCGTTGGCGCCTTTGCGCTTGGCCACCGTCAACGTGACAGCAGGGAACGTTCCGCTTGTTCCCGGCTCGGCGGCTCCGGTGCCGAAGAATGCGTAGTCGGAGGCTTCCGCGGGGCCGTCCGTCACTTCCGCGACGTCGGCGAGGTATACGGGGCGCCCATCTTGTGCGCCGATTACGATCCGGCGCGCATCGTCGGCATTCCGGATGAAGCTTCCTGCCTCAACTGCAAACTCCTGGTTGCCTGCGGCGAACGAGCCTGCGTCGGAGCGGCGGTTCGAGATCTCCAAGGCGCGGGCAATGCCGGATGGACTCGCGTGGTAAGCGGCCAGCCGCTGCGGATCGAGCGTCACACGAAGTTCCCGGCGCTGGCCGCCGATCAGGGAAGTTTCGGAAACATCATCGACCTGCTTGACGGCCTGATCGATTTCGGCTGCAATGCGGCGCATCGCAAACCCGTCGTATGTTTTGCCCCAGAAGGTCAGCGCAAGTACGGGGACATCGTCAATCGAACGAGCCTTGATTAATGGCTGCGAAGCCCCGGGCGGAATGAGGTCAAAATTGGAATAGAGCTTGTCGTAGGTCCTGACGACGGCGTCTTCTTCCTTCACGCCCACGTAGAAGCGGACGATTACCATCGCCTCGCCCGGCTGGCTGGTCGAATAGATGAATTCGACGCCGGGAACCCCGCGCAGCAACTTTTCCATCGGGACGGCCACGCGCTGTTCTACTTCACGGGCTGACGCCCCGGGCATGGAGACGAACACGTCGAGCATCGGGACAACGATCTGAGGTTCTTCCTCGCGTGGTGTCTGGAGAACGCTGAACAGGCCAAGGAGCAGCGAGGCGGCGATCAAAAGCGGCGTCAGCTGGGAATCAATGAACGCGTGCGCGATTTTTCCGGCCAGGCCGCGATTCACGGGATCATCTCTCTTTGCCAGTGGATGCCGCAGCGACCTTCTTGCCGTCCAGTTCCTGACTGGCGGGATTCAACACAACTTGCTCGCCTTCGCTGAGACCGGAGAGAATTTCCAGCTGGTCTGCGATCTCCCGCCCCAGCGTCACAACTCTCCATTGCGCCATTCCACTCGAATCGGTCACATAGATCCCGCGCAGTTGCCCGCGTTCGATCACCGCGCCTTTTGGCACCGCGATGGCGCTCCGGCTACCTCGAGGAAACCAAGCCCGGCCGAAGAGGCCCGACTGGATCGCCGGACCGTGTGGCAGCTCGATCCGGGCCCGCACCGTATGAGAAGCCGGATCGGCTCCCGCTTCGAGTTCCGCCACCTTCCCTGAAAATGACTTGCCGGGAATCGTGTCGAACTGCACTCGCGCGAGGGTGCCGCGGCGAATGGACGCCGATGATCCGGCGCCAGCCGTTACGGCTTCGGCGGAAAGCGTGACATCGAGTTGATAGCGCGAAGTGTCTTCAAGGACGAAAAGTGGGGTTCCGGGCGTGATGAGCGATCCGGGCTCAACCGTGCGGCGAACGACGCGCCCGGCAAACGGAGCTACTACGCGCGCGTATCCGGCGACTTCCTCCGCCGCGCGGGCTTCCGACTCCGCCTGCATCTTCCCGGCGCCGGCCTGCTGAAGTCTTGCCTTTGCCTGTTCGAGGCCGGCCTGCGCGGCACGCTGTTTTGCCTCGATTTCATCAAATTCCTGCGGGCTGACCGATTTCTGGTCTCGCAGGTAGACGTAGCGATCGTACGTCTTCTGCGCGATGTCGGCCTGCGCCTGAGCAACGGAGACCGCGCGCGTCGCCTCGGTGACGCCTGCCGACGCCTGTTGCGCTGCGGCTCGCGCACTGTCCCTTCGCGCGAGCAGTTCTGTCTCGTCGAGCGTCGCGAGCAATTGGCCGCGCTTCACAGAATCGCCTTCGCGCACGGCTACCTGCGTGGCAGTCCCGGTTGTTCGCGCCGCCACTTGGGCAGTGGCAACGGCGATCACGGAGCCGGGGGCTTCGACCTCATCGGCCACCGTCTGAAGCCGCACGGTTTCGACGCGCAAGCCCTGGACCACGGGAGCATTCTGCACGCGAGACGTCGAAGTCCCGCAGCCTGCGATTGCGGCCGCAAGGGACGAGGCCACTGTAAACCAGACAGAGAGGTAAACAGCGTGAGCGATGCCGTTGGGTTTCATTGCGCCCTCGTACCTTGGAGAATTTCGGAGTCCGTGGTGAGCACGCCAGCGGAACGCTCCAGTTGCGCGCGAGCGACCTGGCAATCATGCAGAGCCGATAGGTAACCTGTCCGCGCGTCGAGTTGCGCCGTCTCCGCGCGGAGCAGTTCCGTGATGTCGGTCAGGCCCGTTTCGTAACGGTTCTGAATGATTCGCAGGGCCTCGCGGGCTTGATCGGCCGCATCGCGCGCCGTCGCGGCACGCTGCGCTGCCGCCGACGCTTCGAGATACGACTGCCGAACCTCCAGCAGGACGCCTGATTGGAACCACTCGAGATTGTGTTTGGCCCTGCTTTCGTAAGCTTGCGCTTCGGCCAGGCGCGACCGCTGCGCTCCGCCGGCAAAAAGGTTCAGCTCCAGGCGCGCTCCGGCCGTCCAATTCGTACCCGAAGGGCCGCCAAGAGTGAGAGCGTCGCGCTCGAAGTCTGCATACAGTCCCACCTTGGGACCGAACTCCGCCTTCGCCGCTTGCTTCTCGCTCGTTGTGGCGCTCTCCTGTAGATGAGCCGCCCGAAGTGCCGGACGATGTTCGAGGGCGGTCTGCGTCCATTCCTGAGGCGTTCTTGACGGGGCCGCCGGTTCCGTCAAGGTCTCGGATGGTTCAGGGCGTGCGTCCGGCCCGAGTCCAAGTTCTCTGGCAAGCACCATCTGCGATACTTCCAGGCTGTTCTGGGCGCGGATCGCCCGGTCCTTCATCGAGGCAAAGAACACTCTCGCGCTCAAGAGGTCTGAATCGACAATCAGTCCCGCCTCCTGCATCTTTTCCACTCGCTGCTCGTTCGATTCCGCGGCGCGCACGGCTTCCTGCGCTGCGCGCAGATCTTCCCGGTTTACGGCAACGTCGTAATAATCCTCGACGACCCGCAGAATCAAGTCCTGCCGGGCCTGCTCGGTCTCGAAATCCGCGGCGGTCTTCAAACGCTTCGCCCCCTGTACGACGAACCTGGTGCGGCCGGAATCGAACAGCGACATCTGGCCGTCGAAGCGCGTCTTGAAGTTATCGAGCGGCGGCGGCGTATTCAGGTTGGAAAGAGCGAAGTTCGCAGCCGTGAAGCGCCGCTGCGTCAGCAGAGTTCCGAACACGTAGACGGGATCATCGCCGCGCGTAAACCCCTGGCTGAAATCGATGCGTGGAAACCACTCGGCACGCGCCTCGCCGACTCTGGCGCGCGCTGCGTCCGCCTCGTCTTCCGAAGAGCGTAATGCGGGATTCTGATGGAGCGCCAGTTGCACGGCTCCGCTCAGCGTGAGCGGCTCCTGCGCGCGCGCCCCAGGCGCGAACGCAAGTGGCAGCACCACGATCGCGAGAAGGAATGCCAACTTGATGCAGGAAGTTCCTCTCATAAGTCCTCTAAAGACTCAGCGCCGTTTGCGTCGCGATCTTTGTGCTTTCCGCACGCAACGTCTTTGCCAGCCTGGTGCCGTGCTGAAGGCGGAGTGCCAGAACCTTGCGAACCAGCTGGCATGCGTCCTTGATTTCCGGTATCACCAGGAAGTAGAAGGCCTCGCGCCCGCTCTGGCGCGACTGCACGAGTCCCACCTGCTTCAGCAACGAGAGGTGCTGAGAGAGGTTCACCTTGCTTACGCCCAGAGCGCTTCGCAAGTCGGCTGCGGAACTTTCTCCGTGCGCCAGCAGATCGACAATGTGAATTCGCCGGGGGTGCCCCAGCGCCTGACAAATCTCTGCCTGCATGGCGTAAAGGGATTCCAGGTCCCTATCCCTGAACGCCGTTTCGCCAAACTTTGTGCCGTGACCAGCTTTCGTGGACTTTCGAGATCTCATGTTCTTTCGTCTTTTCGAACGACCGGAACCATTGCCGCGTACTCACAGGCTGCACATCTGTTTCGAAGTTCCTTAACTTTTATATCGCGTAACCCGAAACTCGTATGTGCGCCCCGTCACGGCATTTTTGTGACCGGGGACACACTGGCCGTGGAGTTTCCCGGCGGGAGGCGGCGAAAACGAAGGAAGGGTCAACTAGCGGTGTTCGAAAGACTTACAAACAGTTGGTGGGCCCGCAAGGATTCGAACCTTGGACCAACGGATTATGAGTCCGCTGCTCTAACCAGCTGAGCTACGGGCCCGCAAACGAATCATGCACGGTCGGGCAAGGGGATGCAAGCCAAAGCAGGATCGAGCGCTCTGCAGTCGTGCCTTGGCAAAACGGATCGAAAAATAGTCCGCCGCCGCGCATCACCGGCGTCGTAGAATCTCGGCATGGCAAAGGGATGGGAAAGCAAGTCGGTCGAAAGCCAAGTGCAGGATTCACAGACGAAACACCGGGGCAAACACGGGGCACCACTGACGCTCGCACAGGTTGAATCTCGCCGCCGCAGGGAAGTGCTGCTTCTTTCCCGGGCGCGCGTGCAAGAGGGGTTGCAATCCAGCCAGGATAAACGCTATCAGGACCAGCTCCGCCGCGCCCTCGCGGACATCGAAGCACAGCTTTCAGCTTTGGAAGAGATTCTCTGACGCCCGGCCGGCCTGCTGAATCGATCAGTCGCGCGGGGGCGGGCCGGTATCGGGTTCCTCGATGAAGACGACGCCGACACCGTTCTGATTTTTCTCGCGGCCCGGTTCGCAGTAGAGGACCGTCGCGCGCAAGGCAATCTGGCTGGACCGCTTCTGACCGTTCCCGGATTCGATCACCACGCGCAGCTCGGATTGCAGGCGCGGACGATTGTTCAAGACAATGTAGGCCCCTTGCAGGCTGATGTCGCGCACGGTCGCCTGCTCCTGAAACGCGCCGCCGTCTTCGGATTGCCCTGCTATGGTGGCGGCGAGACGCAATCTCCTGCGCTGTCCCAGGCGCGACTCGGGAAGAGCGACGTCCACGCCGCGGCTGCTTAGCGTAACCGACATCCCTTCCATCGCCGCCCACGTGGCCGGGAATTCCTGGCGCGCCGCGGAGAGAAATCCGTCCACGACGCGGCTTGAAGAATCCGGATCGTGGTGAAACAAAATCAGATTTCCGACCTTCGATTCGCGCGCAACCTTCACTCCTTCCAGCCAAGTCGAGTGGCCCCAGCCCTTGCGGTTCGTGGCGAGCTGCTCGGGAGAATACTGCGCGTCGTAGATCAGCACGTCCGCTCCGCGAGAGAGCTCGCGCAAGTTGTTGTCGAATTCCGCGACGCCGGGTTCGTTGTCCGTGGCATAGACGATCGAACCCGCTGAAGTTTCCAGCCGATAGCCGAGACAACCTTGAGGGTGGTTGAGCCACGCGGCGGTGACGACCGTGCCCTGCGCGTCCCATTGCTCGCCGCCGGTGACCTCGCGGAACGTGCGGGCGGCTTCCATGACGCTCACGTCCACCGGGAAATACGGTTTCGCGAGCTGCGCCTCGAGAACCTGTCGCAGGCTGTTGCGGCCGAGGTACTTCGATTGGAAGCTGCAAAAGCTGAAACTGTTCTGCGGCTCAAAAAACGGCTGGAAGAAAGGAATGCCCTGGATGTGATCCCAGTGATAGTGGGTGACCAGAATGTGCGCTTCGATGCCACCGTTGGAATGCATCTCCCCCGCGCGGTGGTTCATCGCTCGCAGGCGGTTGCCCAGCATGCGCAGACCCGTGCCGCAATCGAGAATGAATCGAGCGCCACCCGGAGCGGTGACTTCCAGGCAGGCCGTGTTTCCGCCGTAGCGCCACGTGTCGCGCTCGAGCGTCGGCGTCGAGCCGCGCACTCCCCAGAAGACCAGCTTGGTGGTGTTTTGCGTCATCGCTGGATGAATGGTGACCCGTGGACCGGCTGTCTCCCCCAAAATCTTTCGGAAGCAGGAACTGATTTCATGGTAGGCAGGGGCTATGAACGAAGTCAATTGAGTTTCCGGCAGACGCGGCGGGAATTGCACTTCCCGTTACGTTCACGCGCTAGAGCGCCCGGCCGGGACTGTCCGCGGGGCCAGGTCTGCGAGTAGAATTCAACCGATGCACGCTCACGCACACGACGGCTCCGAACATGGCCACAGGCATGGCTTGGGCGGTGCCACCGGTATCCTTGGCGCCGCCGTCGTGGCGACGCTTGTGCTTGTTGCCGCGGAATTCGCGGCCGGCTATGCGGGGCATTCGATGGCCCTCACGAGCGATGCCGTCCACAATCTCACCGACGTGCCCACGCTCGTGATTTCCTGGCTGGCCATGCGCTGGGCGTTGCGTCCTCCCACGCACGAGAAGACCTACGGATATCATCGCGCGGGAATCCTGGCGGCGTTCGTCAATGCAATGATTCTGGCGCTTGCGGCGCTCTTCGTGATCGGCGAGTCGGTCACGCGCCTGCGTCATCCGGTCGAGGTGGGCACCTCCTTGATGATTTGGGTGTCGCTGCTGGCTCTGGCAATCAACGGCGGCATCACGCTCGCGGTGCATCGAGGGCGGCGGGACCTGAACGTTCGCACGGTCTGGCTGCATAACCTGGGTGACGCGCTTTCCAACATTGCGATCGTAGTGGGCGCCGTGGCCATCCGATGGACCGGCGCGCAGTGGGTGGATCCCATCCTCGGCATCGCGATCGGCGCGATGGTCCTGTGGTCGGGGCAGGGAATTCTCCGCGAGAGCGGGCATATTCTGCTGGAGGGTTTACCGCGCGAGATTCGCCTCGCCAAAGTGGCGACGGCGGTGCTCGGCGTCCCAGGAGTGCAGGAAGTCCACGACATGCACATCTGGACTCTCGGCACCGATCTGCACGCGCTCTCCTGCCACGTGCGCATTCCGGACATGCACATGGAAGACAGCGAACGCGTCCTGGAAAATATTCGCGGAGTGCTGGCGCGCGACTTTCACATCACGCACACGACGATTCAGTTCGAGCGCGCTGGTTTGCCCGCCGAGGCGGGTTTGTACATGCCGGCGCCTGTCCGCAGTTCCTCTAAGTAGCGATTAGCGGTTCGGTTGGCGACGAATTCGGGGCGCGGGCTGGCAATGTGGGCAGAAGTAGCTGCTTCGTCCCGCAACGATTTCCCGACGGATCGCGGCGCCGCAGCGGAAGCACTTCTTTCCTTTGCGCTGGTAGACGCGGTGCCGTTGCTGAAACCAGCCCTTGCGTCCCTGCGAGTCCACGTAATCGGAGATGGACGATCCGCGCCATCGAATCGCCTCGGTGAGCACGTGGCGCACGGCGCGATAGAGCCGGCGCAATTCGTCGTCCTTCAGATTCGCGCCGAGCCGCATCGGATGAATCCGCGCGCGCCACAGGCTCTCATCGGTATAGATGTTTCCCATCCCGCGCAGCACGTGCTGATCGAGCAGCAGCGCCTTGATCCGGGCGCGGCGCCCGCGCAGTTGCGCGAGAAATTCTGCTTCAGTCGCCTCGAGCGGATCGAGGCCGAGGCTGCCGAGAGCAGTCTCTCCGGCTCCATCGGAAAGCAACCGGATGCTTCCAAAGCGGCGAATATCCGTGTAACGCAGCTCGCGGCCGTCGTCGAGCGCGAAGAAGGCGTGCGTGTGCGGAGCGACGCGCGCTTCCGGCGGGCAGGTCACGATTTGTCCGGTCATGCCGAGGTGGATCAGGAGAGAAGAGCGTCGCGCGCTTCCGTTCGACGATTCCAGATCGAGGAGCAGAAACTTTCCATACCGCCGCACGCCGCCGATCCGGCTTCCCGGCAGATCGCGCTCCAGCGCGGCCGGGTCCTCGATGAAATCCGTCTTGCCCAGACGCACGCCCAGAATGCGCCGCCCCGGCAGGACGGCCCGCAGGCCGCGCGCGACTGTTTCGACTTCAGGGAGCTCTGGCATCGCGAATCTCGCCGGAAGGATAACACCCGAGAGTCAGCGTTTCTCTTGATTCGGCAGTATCGCGAAGACGCGAGTCGGGCCGCCCGAGCCGCCTTCGAGCTTGATCGGCGCCGCGATCACAAACGCGCCCGCCTCCGGCAATTGGTCGAGGTTCGCGAGGTTCTCGAGATTGTAGAGACCCGCAGGCAAGTCCACTCGATGGACTTCGAAATCCGGCGACGGTCCGTAGTCGATGCTGAGCGTATCGATCCCGAGCGCCACGGCGCCGCGGGAAACCAGCAGTCTCGCCGCCTCGACGGAGAATCCGGGGAAGTGCATCACGCCGCTTGCATCCGCATTGCGATACCGGGCCTGATCGGGCCAGCGCGACGCCCATCCCGTGCGCAGCAGAACGATCGCTCCGAAGGGAATTTGTCCGTGCTGCGCTTCCCACTTGTGGACGCGTGTGACCATCAGCCGATAGTCGGGATTCTTCGCCGCCTCATCGCGAACGTCGATCACCACCGCCGGGCCGAAGAGGCGCTCCGCCGGAATCTGATCGATAGTCAGTTTCCCGGGAGGAAAATGCGACGGCGCATCCATGTGCGTGCCGTAGTGTTCAGGCATCGAGAAGCTGCGCGCGAAGTATCCGTCTTTTTCCGGCGTGGCGATCACATGCGTCTCGAATGCGCGTTCGTCGCCCGGCCACGCAGGAATTTTGCCGCTGATGGCGTACGTCAAATCCACGACGTGCGTCTTCTCGGTGGGAATTCCGCCGAGATCCCATGACGTGGACTTTCGCGGCGAGTCGGCAGAAGCGAGTGCGAGCGCCGCCAGCGCCACGATCAGCGATGTCAACAAACCTCTAAGCATGGAGCAGCCTCCCTGGGCAGTCATATTATACGAATTTCGTTTTTCGGATTTTGAACTTAGGCAGGCCCTTCGTCCGGCACGCGGACTCAGGGTAAAGGAATGCCCGGCGATGCGACGATTCCCGCCATCCGCAGAATCTCCGCGTACTCTTCTTCCGTCAGCGGGCAGATGGTGAGCCGGGTGTTCTTGAGGAACTTGATCTTTCGCAGCAGGCGGTTGTCGCGCATCTCGGCGAGCTTCACCAGCCGGGGCAGGCGCTCGATCGCGCGCAGGTCCATCACGAGCTTCTTCGCTTCCCGGTCCTCGGGGTCGGTGTAGGGATCGCGGGTCACTTCCGCGAGGGCGTACACGGAATGTTCCGGCTTGCCGTGGTAGCAAAGCGCCCGATCGCCTTTGTGGACCTGCTTGAGCTGCCGCGCGGCGTCGGGGCGGCTTCCGGCTTGCCGCCACATCTCCTTGCCTTTTACGAAGAGGGTGTCCCAGTGATAGACGCGAGGGTCAACGGCTAGCAGCCAGCGCTTGGGTTTTGGAAGAGGTTGCGTCATCCGTCAAAAAGTGTCGCGCGAACTATACACGGAAGCGCAAAAAGAAGGGAAGCCCTCTCTGCGGAATTTTCGGCGGAATGTTCAAAAAAGTGCCGGGCGATTAACAGGTTGAGGGCGGATAGGCCCTCTGGACCGGCTAGCCGGCGTCCACGAAGATGTCGTCGCCACGGATCTCGACCGGATAGCATTCCACGCCGAGCGTCGGGCTTTGGACCACTTTCCCAGTGGTTACGTCGTACTGCCAGGCGTGCCACGGGCATGTGACGATCTGCCCTTCGAGCTCTCCCTCGCCCAGCGGGCCGCCCTGATGGGCGCATATGCTATTGATAGCATGGAGCTTACCTGAGACGTTGGCGATCGCAATCGCCTTTCCGCCAACCTGGAACTCGTAGATCTTGCCGGGCGGTATGTCGTCCTTCTTAGCTGCTCGAACGAAAGCCACGTTTCACCCCTCGGTCAGTTCTTCTTCGCCGGCGCCTGCTCACCGGCGAGTCAATTGCCCCCGGCCCGGTGAGCGTGCGGGTAGACCTTCTCGCCCGCCCCGATCCGCACCCGCAGCCGGTTCTGAGGCGGCGGCAGCGGGCAGGTCGTGTACGGGTTATACGCGCAGGGCGGATTATAAGCCTGATTGAAGTCGAGAATCACCTGGCCGTCTTTGGGAAGCTGCGTATCGAGGAAACGCGACGCGCCGTAGGTTTCATGGCCGCTGGTCAAATCGCGGAAGACGATGAACAACCCGGAATCCTGCACCTCGGCGTCGAGCCGCAGCTCCTGCCCGTGCAGCGAAAAGACCGCATAGCCGGGGATCGTCTCCCGTAGCGTGTCGCCCATCACGTTCTGGACTTGAATCTGTTTCGGCTTGTCGTAGGGAACGAAGCGCCCCGTCACGCGATAGGACTCGTCCACGGGAAACCAGCGAGTGCCTGTAAAATCTTTGCGCAGGCGGCTGTTCTTGTCGCGAAGGCGGATCGTATAGCGCTCGCCGCTCAAGTGGACGTACAAGGTCAGATCGCCGAGCACGAGCTGATCAGAGTCCACATCCGCGTGCATCTCCGCGCTTGAGACTCGCTGGCCGTGAAACGCGGCCGGCACTTCCGGCTTCACATGGACGATCGTCCGCCCGGCATGGAATTCGAAACTGCCCGCCGCGGGGGGAGCGGGCGCGGGAAGCACAATGTCGTTCAGGGGGCCGGAGCCGAAGCTGTTTTCGCCTTCGTGCAGCCAGAAAAGCCCGCTCACGGTGAGCCACCCGTTGTCGGATTTCAGGTTTGCCTCATACGCTTGCCGCCACTTCTCGATTGCGAGCCGGTACGGCGAGCCATCCGCACGCGTGGCAAAGGACAGAAGCCCCGCCGCAATGCCGAAAACAGCAGCCTTTGCCGCGGCTCTTCGAAGATACATTCGATGCGAGCCTACTTCTCGACTTTGGCGAGGAGTTGCGCGAACTTCGCCTCGCGTTCCTTCTGGTCGAGGCCCTGGTAGGCCTCGGCGATCTGCGTGGTGTTCATCGAGCAGAACTTCGGCCCGCACATCGAGCAGAACTTCGCTTCCTTGTAGAAATCGTCGGGCAGCGTCTCGTCGTGCATCGCCCGCGCCGTATCGGGATCGAGCGAGAGCTGGAACTGCTTGTCCCAGTCGAAAAGGAACCGCGCGTAGCTGAGCGCGTCATCACGGTCGCGCGCGCCGGGGCGGTGACGTGCTACGTCCGCGGCATGCGCCGCGATCTTATACGCGATCACGCCCTGCCGGACGTCATCCGCATTCGGAAGGCCGAGGTGCTCCTTCGGCGTGACGTAGCAGAGCATCGACGCTCCGTGCCAGCCGATCATCGCCGCGCCGATGGCGCTGGTGATGTGGTCGTAGCCCGGCGCGATATCCGTCACGAGCGGCCCGAGGGTGTAGAACGGCGCCTCGTAGCACAGCTCGTTTTCCCTTTTCACTTGCAGCTCGATCTGGTCCATCGGGATGTGGCCCGGCCCTTCGATCATCACCTGCACGTCGTATTCCCAGGCCTTTTTCGTCAGCTCGCCCAGCACGCGCAGCTCCGCGAACTGCGCTTCATCGCTTGCGTCGGCCAGGCAACCGGGGCGCAGGCCATCGCCCAGCGAAAAGCTAACGTCGTGTTTCTGGAAAATCTTGCAGATGGCGTCGAAATTCTCGTACAGGAAGTTCTGCGACTTGTGAAAGCTCATCCACTGCGCCAGCAGCGCTCCGCCGCGGCTCACGATTCCCGTAATGCGATTCCGCACCAGCGGCAGAAACTCGCGCAGCACGCCCGCGTGGATCGTCATGTAATCGACGCCCTGCTCGGCCTGCTCTTCGATCACTTCGAGCATGATTCCGATCGTCAGGTCCTCGGCGCGCCGCACGCGCGAAAGCGCTTCATAGATCGGCACCGTGCCGATTGGCACGGGTGAGGCCTCGATGATCGCCTTGCGGATCGCTGGAATGTCGCCGCCGGTCGAGAGGTCCATCACTGTGTCGGAGCCGTAATGCACCGCGCGGTGGAGCTTCTCGAGTTCCTCGCTGACGTTGGAAGCCGTCGCCGAATTTCCGATATTCGCGTTGATCTTGCAACCGAACGCGACGCCGATGCCCATCGGTTCGAGGTTGCGGTGGTGGATGTTGGCGGGAATAATGGCGCGCCCGCGCGCCACTTCGTCGCGCACGAGCTCCGGCGAAACTTTCTCGCGCAGCGCCACATACTGCATCTCTTCGGTGACGACGCCTTGCCGCGCGTAGTGCATCTGCGAAAAAATCCGCGCGCCGCCGTTCATCGCCGCCGTTCGCTTTTCAATCCACGCATCCCTCAGTGCCATAAAAGCTCCTGTCTTGCCCGCAGCCGCTTCGCGGCCTGCGTCTACCGGCGTCATTATCGCACCGGGTCTCGCACCCGGCAACCCGGGTCGGCCGCATTCGGAGAGTTTCAAGCGGAGTGAGTCGGTGATACGATGCGCGGGTCGGAAGCATGAAGATGGCTAAGCTGCTTCGAAGAGTCTCGTGTGCGGCTGTTGCGGCAACTGCGCTCGCGTTCCTCGCCTCGTGCGTTACCTACTCGATTCACCCTCTGTATGACGGAACGAACTCCGTATTCGAGCCGGGCCTAGTCGGGACTTGGACCAATGATGCCGCGAAAGAAAGCGATCGCGTGACATTCGCATTTGAGAAAGCGGATGCCAACTCTTACAAACTGACACTTTCGGATTTTTCCTACAATCCTCCTGAAGTCGATGTGTTCAGCGTTTTTTTGGTGAAGCTCAACGGGCGGCTGTTCTACGATGCCGAACAAACCGGCGTGATGGCGAATGGCAAAGAGAGATTCATCAGATACATGCCTTCATCGCACTTGATCGGGCGCGTATCCCTTGCCGGAGACACTCTCCGCTACGGTCCACTCGATGAGGGATGGCTCAAGGAAGGTTTTAAGTCCGGGAAAATCAAGCTCGCTCATGAAATACTGGATAACAAGGAAGACGACGTTATGCTCACCGTATCGACGGCGGAGCTGCAAAAGTTCGTTCTTGAGCATGCAGACGACGATAAGGCATTCGGACAATCCGATGCGCTTCACAGAGTGAAGTGAGCGGGCATATGGGTCACGCATCAAGCCGAGCACAAAATGTTCTTGGGACGTGTTGCGCGGCGGCTTTTGTGTTTCTCCTGTTCTCCAATTCCGCCTTCGCGCATCACGGAACCTCGAGGTACGATCTGACGAAGACCATCACGCTGAACGGCGTCGTCACGGGATTCGAATGGGGCAATCCGCACTGCCTGGTTCATTTGGATGTGACCAGCGGCAACGGGGAAGTGCAGCAATGGACCTTGGAGCTTGCGTCGCCGTTCACCATGTCGCACGCGGGCTGGAACAAGGACACGCTCCGGCCCGGTGACAAAGTCACGGCGGAAACCCATCCGGCCAGCAATGGTATCCCTCTCGGTATCAGCGCCACTTCTCGGTCGATCATGAAGTTCGTGGTGAACGGCAAGCCGCTTCCTGGGCAGTGAAGGCTCTATCGCTCAGAAACTGAATTTCGCCGCCAGTTGCACCAGACGGGGATCCGCCGCGCTCACGATGTGGCCGAACGTCGCCGTGTTGTTGACTTCTCCATCCACGGACGCCGGGCCGTAGAACTGCGCGTGGTTGAACACGTTGAATCCCTCGATGCGCAGATCGAGCGATTTCGATTCCGTGAGCCGCAGCGTCTTCGTGAGCTGCATGTCGAAGTTGTTGATGCCCGGACCGTAGAAAAATCGGCGGCGGGCGTTGCCCAGCACGCCGAGTTGCTCCGTGTGAAAGAGATCCGTGTTGAATGCCGGCCGCCCATTGCGGGAATTCGTATTGATCTGCAACGGACCGGGCGTGAAGCGCGGCGTGTCCAGCAAGTCGTTGTTGACGCCGTTGCCGAGCGTTCCCAAAAGAGAGTTATCCGAATTGTCGTACAGCGTCACGGGGAAGCCCGTGCTGAATCGCGTGGTGCCGGAGATGCTCCATCCCTCCGTCAAGCGGTTCGAATGGCGAAAGAGCCGATCGAAGGGCATCTCGTATTTGTAGCTGGCGACGAAGTTGTGCCGCAGATCGAACGAAGAAATCGCGCGGCTGAGCCGCGGATCAGACGGATTGATCTGCTCGCCGATGTTCGACGCTTGATCGATCGACTTGCCATAGGTGTAGGACAGCAGAAGGTTCGTCCGCCGGCCGGCGTAGCGGAGGTTGGTCTCGAGCGCATTGTAATTCGAATTCCCGATGGTTCGCTGAGCCGTCATCGCACCGAAATTCGATCCCAGGGGCCCCCGCGTGCCCTGCATGATTTCGTCCGACGCGTTCGTGTAAGTGCCGTCTTCGCCGAAAGGCCCGCACCCCGGAAGGCTGAGGCACAGTCGAGGATCGCCGGTGTTTGTCGGCATGAGCACGAGAATGTGATGGCCCTGATTCCCGACATAGCTCATCGTCAGCAGCACGGCCTTCGTGAGCTGCCGTTGGAACGAAAGCATGTAATTTTCGGTGTACGGCACGCCATTGCGGTAATAGAAGTACGGATCGGCGCTGATCGGGATGAAATTCGCCCAGTCGGTTGACGTATCGGGGTTCCTCGCCGAGACGTTGTGAGGCGGGAAAGGGAATGGAAAGCGTTGCCCGTTGTTCGTCCCGTCGCCGGCGTTGATGAACGGCGTGGCGAATAGCGGCGGCTTGGGGCTCAGATAGTTGTATCCGAACGGTGGAACGGCGTACATGATTCCCGCCGACAATCCCGGAAACGCCGTGTAGAACATCCCGTAGCTCGCACGGATGCTGCTCTTCCCGCCTTCGCCGAAAACGAGCCTGAGGAATCCGTGCTCGAACCGCGGCGAGTACGCCGCGCCAATTCTTGGAGCGAAGTTGTGATACTTGGATGGCGAAAGCGTCGAGGGAATTCCGGGGTCGCCCGCGACGACGAATCCGCTCGGTGCTCCCGGGTAAAGGACCGACTGCATTCCGGGCACCACGGTCTGAAGTTGATTGAACTTTTCCCACCAGGGCATGATCAGATCCCAGCGAACGCCGAAGTTGACGGTGAGATCACTTCGCGCGCGCAGGCTATCCTGCACAAAGAATCCGGAATATCGGTTGCGCAGATAGAAAGGCGCGCCTGACGATTGCGTGAAATTGCTCGGAACGCCCAGCAGGAAATCGGCGAAGTCCGAGCCTGTCTCTGTGCCGTGAAAATTGAACGTTCCATTGAACGTGGCATTCGGATGCTCGTTGACCTGATCGGTGTGGAATTGCCCGCCGAATTTGATCGTGTGCCGGCCGAACTCCTTCGAAACGGTGTCGCCCAGGTACAGCGTGTTGTTCTTCTGATCGGTGTTCGTGATCGTCATGCCCATCGCGAAAGCATTGAACGAAATGTTTTCAACGCCTTCGAACTGCGGTGCCTGCACGAATATGCCCGTCGGCGTGCCCGGCGCCGTTTCAAATCCTTGCGACGCGAGGCTCACGCCGAGGCCGCCGTGCGGCTCGCCGATCTTGTTCGCGTTGCGGATGAATCCGAGGTGAAACTCATTCACGGTGTTGCCCCAGAAGACTTTCGTATCGCTCAGTGACACCATTTGCGCCCGGCCGATGGTCAGCGCGTCGAATCCGGGCACGCTCGCGCCGCCCTGCTGGCCCGGATACGGATCGTCCAATCGGTAGTCGTCGAAAAAATAGTAGGCGGAGAGTTGGCCCCAGCGGCTATTGGCGTCGACGCGGCCGGAGAGTTTGTCGTCGCGGACGGTTTTCGCCGAGGCGGACGTGGAAAACAGATTCGTGCCGGCAATATTCGGCTTCGGAATGTATTGCAGCAATTGCTGAGCGGGCGCGGACCATGCGCTCATCGGGATCACACCACCCGGAAACACAGATGAGTATGACTCGCCCTGAGTAACTGGGTAGCCCAGCTTTTGGGTAAGCAGATTGGCGAGGTATGGCCCGCTGACGCTCCCAGTCAGGGGCACGTCACTCAGATTGCCTGTGCGGTCCTGAACGGATGGAACCGAGATCCGCGGCGTGGTTACGCCCTGATTCGTGCGCGTTCCCTGATAGTCCCCGAAGAAAAAGACCTTCTGCCGCCTGATGGGGCCTCCCAGCGTGCCGCCGAACTGGTTCTGGCGGAAAACACCGCGCGAATCCGCGAAGTAGTTTTTCGCGTCCAGCACTGTGTTGCGCAGGAACTCGAACGCGTTTCCATGGAGGGCGTCGCTGCCGGACTTGCTGATGACGTTGATCATTCCGCCGTTGTAGTTGCCGTATTCCGGGTCGAAGTTGTTCGTCAGCACGCGAAATTCGTCGATCGAATCGAGATTCGGAATGATCGACGTCCCGCCGTTCATGTGCTCCTGCACGTCGATGCCGTTGACCATGAAGCCGTTCGAGGATTCCCGCTGGCCGTCGATCGACATGTTTCCGGGGTTCAGGTCGCCCGACGGTGAGATCGCCCCTGTGACTCCCGCCATGATCACGGAATTGGACTTCAGCGTGGTGATCGGGATTACGCCCGGTTGGATCGGCAGCAAGTCGGTGTAACTGCGCCCGTTCAGGGGCAGCGCAGTCATCTGAGTGTTCGAGACTACTTCTCCAAGGTGGGTCGCGGCGGTTTCGACCTGCACCTGCGTCTCCGCCAGCGTGGCCGATACCGTGACCGTCTCGCTCCGTTCGCCTATTTCCAATGCTGCGTCCACGCGGACTGCGGCGTCCGTGTCAACCACCAGCCCCGTTTTTTTCTGTGTCTTGAATCCCGCGGCTTCGATCGTGAGCTCGTACCGCCCCACGGGAAGGGTAGGGAACGAATAGAACCCCTGAGCGTTGGTCGTCGTCTTGTATCCGGTCGCCAGGTCGAGGTTCACCAGGGCAAGGCTGGCGCCGGGGATCACGGCGCCGCTCTGATCCATCACCGTACCGGAAATGCTTCCCCCGGTTGCGGCCCGCGCCCCAGCGCACGCGAATAAACATAGACACAGAATGACCGCCGGGGCAGTAGTCCGCGTGCCGAACTTCAAGATCATGATTATTCGCTTCGCGTGCGGCGGCCTGTTCGGAGCCTGAAAACTCACACCCACACCGGCGCCTATACTAGCCTGAGTCGCCCCTCGGTTTTCAATCAGTTGTTGGACACAGGCGCAGATATGATTTGCGATATCGCCCCAAATCTCCCGCGGTTCGCGCTAAGCCCCGCTCGTTTATACTGTTGGAACCCAGTCCATCAGAGGAGGCATTCAATGCCCGAAGCTAAAGGTATGTGGGAAGGACTGATGGATTTCTCGTTCCGCTCGTATGCAACGCCGCGGATGCTGAAGTTTCTCTACTCGTTGCACCTGCTCGTCGGGCTGATCGCCGGAGTCGCCTGGGTGGTGCTGGCCTTCCAGCAGGCGCCGGTGCAGGGATTGCTCGCGATTCTTGGGGCCGTCGCCGGATACTTTTTCTGGATTCTCTATTGCCGCGTCGTGCTCGAGGTGCTCGCGGCAGTCTTCCGCATGGCGGAAGCGATTGCACCCGACCGGGAAGCGGCCCAGCGCACCTAGCTGCCAAACTTCGCGCACCAGTCGCCACTTCGCAGCCTTGGGAAGCATCGTGCCCGCGCGGGCGCTAGCCCGGCGCCCGCAAAAGTCCACCAAGTGGAGCCCTTGCGCCTGCGCACTGGCCTGCCTAAGATGGACGCTTGAGTGACGATGCTCGAAAACATGAAGAGCAGCTAATTTGAGGGGATCACGCATGCGAATTTTGAGATCGATCCTGGCGATTTTGCTCCTTTTGACGCAGCTCGCCGGGGGCGCCCCGCGGCAGATCGCGCGAGCGGCTCGCCCGGAAGCTGCACCTGCGTCGCGCACCCAAGACAGCTTTGTTGAAACCACCCAGGACAAGGGCTACCGCTTCGAGCGCGGCGGGTGGAATTACGTTCACCTCGAAGGCACGCCGCACGATATCGGCTACCAGCACGGCTACCTGCTCGCCGCCGAAATTGCGGACTTCTTTGGCGTGATTCGCCTGGAATTGACGCGCGACAGCGGCCGCGACTGGGAATTTTTCAGGCGCGCGGCTCGCCAGATGCTCTGGCCCAAGATCGATCCCGAATACCAAGCCGAGCTACAGGGGATCGTAGACGGCCTTGACGCGAAAAAGACGAAGCTCGATCTGGACGACATCGTCGCGCTCAACGCGTTTGCCGAACTGGGCGATTACTACGTGCCGTGGCTTGATTCGCAGACGCGGACGGCGAACGCGGCGCTTTCCTCAGGCGAGGGCCATTGCAGCGCGTTCGTCGCCACCGGCAGTTGGACGAAAGATCATCAGATCGTGATGGCTCATAGCAACTGGACGACCTACAGCGAAGGCTCGCGCTGGCGGATTATTTTCGACATGGTCCCGCAGGGCGGTTATCACATTTTGATGGATGGCCTTCCCGGCGTGATCGTGAGCGACGACGACTTCGGCGTCAATTCCGCCGGTCTGATGATCACCGAAACTACTATCGCGAATTTTCACGGATGGGACCCGAACGGCAAGCCGGAGTTCATTCGGGCCCGCAAGGCCATGCAATACGCGGGCTCCATCGACGACTACGTGAAGATCATGATCGATGGAAACAACGGCGGCTACGCCAACGACTGGCTGCTCGGAGATCGCAAGACCGGCGAAATCGCGCGATTCGAGCTGGGCCTGAAGCACACGAAGCTCTCGCGCACGAAGGACGGATACTTTGCCGGTGCAAACTTCCCGAGCGATCCCGATGTCACAAAGGATGAAACCACGTTTGATCCCTCCAACTCCGCCAGCGGACCCAACGCCCGCCGCATTCGCTGGGATCAGCTCCTGAACGGCAACAAGGGCAAGATCGATACGGCATTCGCCGAGGTCTTTCTATCCGATCACTACGATACGTACGCCAAGAAGTCAGGCGCGAACCGCCGGACGCTTTGTGGCCACGGCGATACGACGGCGGAAACTCTGCCGGGATCGAGCGCGCCGCCCTACGATCCCTATGGAGCGGTCCAGGGGAAGGTGATCGACAGCCGTCTCGCGGAAGCGATGGGTTTCATCGCCAGGATCGGCCATCCCTGCGGAATCAATTTCGACGCGGCGAAGTTTCTCGATGCCCACCCGGAATTTTCCTGGCAATCGCCCGTCCTGCGGGATATGAACGCAGGGCCCTGGACTGAATTTCACCCCGGCGAACACGTCCCGCAGCCGGCGCAGTGACTTCCGGGCGTTCGCGTTACTCCGCCTCGGTCGCGAACGCGGTGCTATCGGATAAGCGGCAAGGCGCGACCCCGCTGTGGAAATCGGGGACGGGAGATGCTACAAAACAATAGCTCGCCAGGAAAGGCTCGTGCCAGATACCTGCTCTGCAAAAGGATGCAAGGCCGCGGTGCCAGCGGGACTCGCCGCGGAACGGAAATGCGTGCTGCATTTCACTCTTTTCATCGAGCAGGAATGTGCAGAGATGCGCCGCGACACGGCGCTCGGCAACGCCAGCCATGAGCGGCAGCTCGAGTGCATCCAGCTGATTGCCGCGCGCGGAGAAACGCTGGTTCACGTGGCCACGAGCGGTTTTCCCATGACCGACGAAACCAAGGCGCGAATCTTGAGCACGCTCCTCACGCTGATGAACTGCCGCGAGAATATCGACCGGGCCGCGATGCGGCAGTCCGCCCTCCGCCGCTTCGCCGGCTAACTCCACACAGATTATAGGGATCTTCTTACGCGCCGATATAGCGAGCGTATAGCGATCGTGCGACTGCGGGGTCCTTCGTGCCTTTCACGATGGCGCGACCGTCCGCGAACACGGTCAATTCGTAGGGAGGAATGCGAAACCGGAGGAGAAAGTCGTTGTTGCGGACTTCTGCTGCGGCCGGGGCGAGGCGCCGGCCGAGTTCACCGAGATCGAGCCGCCGGCTGCGCTCGTGAATCTGCACCGAATCGCGCCCGCACATCGTGATATGCGGCTGCGCATCGCCCGCAAGGAATGCGAATTCACGACGCGCGCAGGCGCGACAGCCGGGATTGCGAGCCACGCGGATGGATTGGAATTTCCCAGTCCACACGTCGCACGAAACCAGGCGCCCATGGAGCGCTTCCGGCAGCCCTGCCAGGAGTTTCGTTGCTTCCGCCGCCTCGATTGCAGCGATCACGCCCGCAGCGGCATTCAGCACGCCGGCCGTATCGCAGGTGACTTCGTTGCCAATCGTGGCGGCGATGGCTGCGGAATCTTCGCCGCTTTCCATGAGGCAAGCGAGGCAGGCCGTCTCGCCGGGCCGAATCGTCATCGTCACGCCGTAGCTGCCGACCGCCGCCGCATAGATCCACGGTATGCCCATGGAGATCGCCGCGTCGTTCACCAGCAGCCGAGTCTCGAAATTATCCGTTCCATCGAGGATCACTGGGAAGCCCGAAAGGAGCTCAGCAGCATTCTTCGGCGTGATATCGGCGACGATCCCTTCCACCTCGACGCCGGAATTGATCGCGCGCAGGTGGCGCTCGGCGGCCACGGCCTTGGGCAGCGCATCGCGCGCATCGGATTCGTCGAAAAGCGTCTGACGCTGAAGATTTGAGAGCTCGACGAAATCGCGGTCGATCACCCGGAGGTGTCCCAGGCCCGCACGGACCAGAAGATTCGCAACGACGGTGCCGAGCGCACCGCAGCCCACCAGCACGGCGCTCGCACCGAGAAGCTTTTCCTGCCCCGCCTCGCCGATCCCCGCAAAGAGAATCTGGCGCGAATATTTCTCGTGTTGTTCGGAATTCATCCTGCGTTCCCAGGTACCAACCCATGATAGCGCCATTTCGCGCCGACCAGGCAACGTGGCTATGCTAACCTCTCTTCTTACTTCTTCGGCGAATGAGAACCCCGCGCAGATCATCGTTTTCCCAATCGACCGTCGCTCCGCGGGCCACAGCGTGGATCGCAGGCTGGCTCGCCTTCGTTTTTCTTTCCGCCGCACCCGCACGTTCGCAGGAGGGCCAGCGTGTGGCCGAAGTTCGCGTAGTGGACGAATCGAGGAAACCGGTTGGGGAAAAGATACCGAGCCTCCCACTTGAGGTGGGGAAGCCGTTTGACTTTCCTGCGGAACGCGACAGCCTGCGGCTGCTCTATCGCATGGGAGACTACTCCGATATACGTGCCGAGGCGGCATCGGGAGCGAATGGTTTGCGAGTGGACTTCGTGGTCCGCCGGAATTTCTACAACAATGTGATTCGCGTCGAGGGAGTGAAGCAGCCTCCGACGGAACCTGCGGCACTCGCGGCGTTGCGGCTCGGCCTCGGAGAGCCATTTCGCGATAGCTCTCTCCGCGAAGCGATCGGCCGGCTTGAGGGCGCGCTGCACGACGACGGATTGTATCAGGCCAAGATCACGTGGAAGCTTGGCCCGCATGAGGACACCCGGCAGATGGACATCACCGTGACGGTCGATCCGGGGCCGCGCGCCCGCGTGGGCGACATTGCCATGGAAAATCAGACTTCTTACTCCGACCGGGAACTGCTGCATCACTCAAAGATTTCAAGCAAGAACGAGGTAACTGCCGCGCGCCTCTCCCGGGGCTCGGACAGGCTCAGAAAGTTTCTGGTGAACCAGGGTTTTCTGGGCGCCGGCGCCGTGATCACTGCGGGCGCGTACGATCCGAAATCGAATCGCCTGCCGCTGATGCTATCCGTGACCGCGGGACCGCGGGTGCGCGTCGAGGTCAGCGGCGCGCGCTTGAGCACGAGCAGGCGGCGCAAGCTGCTTCCGATTTTCGCGGAAGGGGCCGTGGACGAAGATCTGCTGCAAGAAGGCCGGCGCAACGTCCGCGACTATTTCCAGAGCCAGGGATATTTCGACGTGGACGTGAAGGTTCGCTCCGAGCAGGACCAGCAGCGGAGCCAACGTGTAATCACCTACGACATCGCCCGAGGAGACCGCTTCCGTCTCGTGGGCGTCGCCTTCGACGGGAACAACTATTTCGGAGAAAGACTGCTCGCCCGCCGCCTCCAACTCCAGCCCGCGTCCTTCGCCTCGAACGGCCGGTTCAGCCAGCAATTAGTGCGGGCCGACACGGATTCAATCCGCGCTCTATATCTATCCAACGGTTTTCACGATGCGCAGGTCACTTCCGCGGTGGACGATCATTACCGCGACAAAAAGAACAACCTGTTCGTCTCATTTCATATCGTGGAAGGACCTCAGACTCGCATCGCGAGCTTGCAGATCGACGGAAATCGCTCGATCAAGACGGATGAGCTTCTTTCGGTGACAGGATCGACCCGTGGCGAGCCGTATTCGGAAGCGGGCGTGGCAAGCGACCGCAACAACATACTGGCGCTGTACTACAACGAGGGCTTTCCCACGGCCGGCTTTCGCGAGGAGGTCTCGCCCGGCGACACCCCAAACGAGGTTCGTCTCGCCTATCACATCACCGAAGGAGACAGGATCGACGTCGCGAAGGTGTTGCTCACCGGCTATCGATACACGCGGCCGGGAATCATCACCCGGCAGGTGGAGATCGAACCCGGGGGGCCATTGCGGGAGGGGGACGTTGCGAAGACGCAGCGCCAGCTCTACGAACTCGGCGTGTTCAACCGCGTGCAGGTCGCGCCGCAGAACCCGGGCGGCGCTGACCCTGACAAGACCGTCGTAGTCGAGGTTCAGGAAGGCCAGCGCTACACGATCGGCTACGGGTTCGGATTCGAAGTGCAGCGCATCGCCGGTGGGAGCTCGAATCCCAGCGGCACCACGGTTGGTGCCAGCCCCCGCGGCATTTTCGAAATCGCGAGGGCGAACATGTTCGGGCGAGCGCACACTCTTTCGCTCAAGACCCGAGTCAGCACGCTCGAGTACCGGGTCGGGCTAGGCTACACGGCGGACAAGTTCTTCACAAAGCGAAGCCTCAGCTTGCAGCTTACCGGCTATGCGGACAAAACGCAGGACGTGAATACGTTCACATCGACGCGGTTTGAGGGTGGGGTGCAACTCGTGGAGAAACTCTCGCCTTCCAGTTCGCTGCTCTATGATTACTTCTACCGCCGCGTCAAGGCTTCCGACCTGAGCAAGACGATCAACCCGGAGCAGATCCCTCTGCTAAGCCAGCCCACGCTTGTTTCGGGCTTCGGGATCACGTACGCGCGCGACCACCGCGATGATCCGGGCTCCGCCACGCGGGGGACCTTCAACACGATCGACTTGAGCTATGCCGCGAGGACGCTCGGCTCAAGCGCCAATTTCTTCCGCGGTTTCTTTCAGAACTCGTCGTTCTATTCCTTCGGCCGGGCGTTCGTTTTCGCCAGATCGGTGCGCTTCGGGCTGGAGGAGCCGCAAGGCGCCACGACGAACCTGGACATTCCCTTGCCGGAGCGTTTCTTCGCCGGCGGCGGGACGTCACTCCGCGGATTTGGACTGAACCAGGCCGGACCGCGCGATTCGGTGACCGGCTTTCCGATCGGCGGACTCGGCCTGCTCATCTTCAATCAGGAGCTGCGCTTTCCGATGAAACTGCCGTTCGTCGGGAACCGACTCGGTGGAACGGCTTTCTACGATGGGGGCAATGTGTACAGCGACGTACGGCACATCTCGTTCGCCTGGAAGGCGCCGTCGCTGACCAATCTCAACTATTTCTCGCACACGGTGGGTCTCGGTATCCGCTACCCAACGCCGATCGGGCCGGTGCGGGTGGACTTCGGCTATCAACTGAACCCGGCCAGCTACCAGGCGCAGATCACGCCGCCGGGCTCGACGACTCCCGTGATGGAAACACTTCGCCTTCCGCATTTCGGATTCTTCTTCAACATTGGGCCGATCTTCTGATGCGACACGCGATTCTCATTTTCGCTTCGATGGCATGGCTCGCTGGGCCGGGAGCGAGGTATGCAAACGCCCAGGCGCCTGCGTCCACCGGAGGCGCGCAAACCGTGGACGGCGTGGCTGCGCGGATCGAGGACGACATCCTGACGGAGAGCGAGGTGCGCGAGCTGGGCGCGTTCCAACAGCTCGTGGACGGACGCGCCAAACCGCGCGACGAGCGGATTCGCGAGCTGGCCGACCAGTGGATTCTGCGGGGCGAGGCCGAGACGGCCAAGTATCCGCAGCCGGCTCCGGACGACGTGAGCCACGCATACGCGCAACTCGCGGCGCAGTTCGCGTCCCCGGGGGAATTCGCGCATCGCTGCGCAGCGGCAGGGCTCACGGAAGCGGCGGTTCGCCGGATGCTCGGCCAACAGTTGTATCTTTCTCGTTTCATCGATTACCGATTCCGCCCCGCCGCGCAGGTGGACCAAAAGCAGGTCGAGACGTACTACAACACAGAATTCGCGCCGCAGTTGAAATCGCGCGGGCAGCCTGTCCCGCCGCTTGAATCCGTCGAAGACACGATCCGGGAAGTTCTGATCCAGCGCGAGATCAGCGGCCGCGCCACGCAGTGGCTCGACGAGACACGCGAACGCCTGAAGATCGACGTCATGTCGCAAGGAGAGCGGCCGTGAGCGCCCGCTCGAAGCGATGGACATGGCGCGCGCTCCTCTGCCTCACGGCAGGTGTGCTTATTGTGGCTGCCATTTTCGAATCAGGGCTCGCCGAACGATGGATACGCGGCGCGATCGTCCGCCAGATCGAGCAGAGAACGGGCGCCCGCGTGGAGATGGGTGGCTTTCATTTCCAGTTGTGGGGCCTGCGGGCGGAGATTGACAACCTGACACTGCACGGCTTGGAGCCGGCGGACCAACCTCCCTTATTCCATGCGGACCACATCGACGTGGCGATTCGCGTGCTTTCGTTCATCGGCCGGCAGATCGCACTCGAAGAGCTGATCGTGCAGCGGCCGCAGGTGGCCGTGCGGGTCGACCAAAGCGGCCAAAGCAACTTGCCCACTCCCAGAGTCCGCGCAGGCAGCCGCCCGTGGCGGGAGACGCCGTTCCAACTGCGCGTCGGCCGCTTCGAATTGCGTGATGGAAGCATCGCGTACAACGGCCAGCAGAAGCCGCTGGCGGTCGATGGCCGGAATTTCAACTTCTCCCTGCATCATGATGCGCCCGCGGGCGGCGCCGATTCCTACGTGGGCAATCTTGTGTGGCAGCAAGTGAGGCTGGCGGCCGGGCGGGACGTGCCGGTTCGCTTCGACGTCTCGCTGAAGTTCACGCTTCATCGCGATTCCTTCGAGGCCGATGAATTGGTTCTCAGGGCGCTGCATTCGGAGCTGGACCTCCGCGCCGAGCTGCCGAGCTTTGCGCGGTCCGACTGGAATCTAAAATATCGCGGGCGGCTTTCGCTCGAGGATGTCCGCACGGTTTTTCGCGCGCCCACCACGCCGGACGGGATCGCGGATTTCTCGGGGCAAGCGCACTACGTATCCGGCGCCGCGAACGAGGGCGAATGGACCGCGAGCGGCTACTACCGGGGCCACGACATCCGCATGCCCTACAAATGGTTTCACGCGCGAGATTTTGAGACGTGGGGCGACTACGACGTCGCCAATCGCCGCCTCGCTATTCCGAATCTCAAGGTGCGGGCGCTCGGCGGCACGGTCGATGGACGCCTTGCAATGGATTTCAAGGGGCTCGCATTTCGCACCGAGACGCGTCTGCGAGGAGTCAGTCTGGCCGCCGTGTTCGCGGCGCTTGAGAACGATCAATTTCCGGTTCTCGCCTTGCACTGGGATGCGGCGGTGGACGTCGATTCGGTGAACACGTGGAATGCGAACTTCAAGCATTTCCGCACCGCCGGCCAGATGCGATGGTCGCCCCCTGCGAGGCTCGCTCCGGGAATGATTCCGGCGACGGCGCGAGCGGACTACGACTACGGCATCGATCGTGAAGTCATTACGATTTCAAACGGCCAGATCGCGACGCCCACGGCGTCGGTCGAATTCGACGGCCCGCTCGGCGCGCCGGATTCCGCGATCGAAGTGAAATTCCGGGCAGATGACCTGGCCGACTGGAACGATTTCATCAACGCCATTCGCGGCGATGACGCAGAGCCGCAGCGCGTGGCGGGCCGGGCGACCTGGCGCGGCCGCATCCTGGGCCCGATCACCGGGCCGGAGTTCATTGGTCATCTGAGTGCAGCCGATACGCAGTACGGCCAGCTTCACTGGGAAGCCGTGAACGGCGATATTGACTACTCGCCGGATGCCTTCCGGATGACCAGAACCGTTGTCACGCGAGGAAAAAGCTCGGCGACGCTCGACCTTTCGTTAATGTTTGACGGCGACTGGAATTTCCTGCCATCGAGTCCGTGGACTCTTGACGCGCACGCCGAGCGCGCTTCTAGCGGCGATGTGCAGGCGATCTTCGGCACGAGCTATCAGCTAACGGGCTATCTGAGCGGAGACGTCCGCGGCGGTGGCACGCGCGCCGCTCCGGTGGTGGACGCCAATTTCGCGCTCGAAGACATCGAAAGCCAGGGCTGGCACTTCGACCGCCTCAGCGGGCAAGTGCACCTGCAGCATGACGATATACGGCTGTCCCACGCCGAACTGCGCGGGGGCACAGGCCTCGTCGCCGGCGACATCTCGTATCGGCCGGAAGAACAACAGATCGAATTCAACGTGGCTGGCACGGGAATTGTGCTCGAAAGAATCAGAGGCTTGCAAGCCGGGTCGCTCCCTGTGGCTGGGCACCTCGATTTTGGTTTGCGCGGCAGCGGGCCGCTGCGCGCGCCTCTCGCGCGAGGCGATCTGCGGGTCACCGGATTGAGGCTGGGGACCGATGCGGAAGGCGACTTCAGCGGGCAGCTTGCCTCGGATGGAAAAAGCGCTCACGTAATGCTCGCGTCGGAACCGGCGCCCGAAAAGTTGCAGGGCGACCTCACCATCGCATTCGAGGGCGATGAACCCATTTCCGGGCGGCTCGCCGTGACTCAGTTCGATCTCGATCCCTTCATCGTCGCTGCGCTGCACCTGAAGCAGCTCACCGGTCACAGCAGCGCCGATGGAGTATTCACGATTTCGGGAGCGTTGCGCCGGCCGGAGACGATCGTGGTGGACGCGGACATTGCGCGGATTGCGTTTAACTACGATTTCGTCCAGCTCACGAACGATCAGGACATCCGCGCCACGTACCGGCGGAACGAGATTCGGATCGAGCAGGCCCGATTGCACGGAACCGACACGGACCTGCGGATCAGCGGATCGGCCCGATTCGATCAGGATCGCCGGATCGAGTTCAACATGGCGGGCGGCGCGAACTTGCGCCTCTTGAAGAGCGTCCTGCCGGACGTCGACGCGCAGGGGCGCGCGGAAATGAATGTGTCGATCGCGGGGACCATGGCGCGGCCGCGCGTGACGGGTCGCGCCACCGTGCGCGGTGCCTCCGCCACGTACGCCGATTTTCCGGTGGGCCTGAGCAAGGTAAACGGCGATTTTGTCTTCGATGCCAACCGCCTGCTATTCGACAGGATCACGGCCGAATCCGGCGGCGGGCAATTGACGCTGAGCGGCAGCGTGACCTATGGCGAAGGCCAGCTGCGCTACGAAGTCACCGCCACAACATCGGTCGTGCGCATACGCTATCCGGCGGGGATGAGCTGGCTCGCGAGCGGCACGCTCCAGATGTCCGGAACCAGCCAGGCGGCTCTGGTCAGCGGGCGCGTCCAGGTCGAGCGGCTGCTCTTCGCGCAGGGCGTGGATGTAGCCTCATTTTTCGCGTCGGCCTCGGAGACTTCGCCCGGTCCGGTGTCGAGTTCGCCATTCCTTCAGAACCTCGCGTTCGACGTGGAAGGTCAAACGACCCCGGGTGCGCGGATCGAATGGACCGGGGCGCATGTCGAAGTCGAGGGCAACGTTCGCCTTCGCGGCACGTGGGACCGGCCAGTGTTGCTCGGGCACCTTCATCTGCTGAGTGGCGAGATGCCGTTCCGGGGCAACGTCTTTGACCTCACGCGCGGCGACATGAATTTCTCAAACCCGTTCCGGCTCGATCCTGTGCTTAACGTCGAAGCGACCTCGACCATCAACCAATACCAGGTGACGATCGACTTCTCCGGGCCCGCCAGCCATCTGGCTCTGAACTACCGGTCCGATCCTCCGCTGCCGGATTCGGATATCGTCGCTCTCCTCGCGCTCGGGAGCACCGGCCAGGGAGCGGCGCTGCGCTCGCAGCCCGGCGGGGCGCAGAACTACGGCGCGACCGCGCTGCTCTCCGAGGCTATTTCCAGCGGAATCGGAGGGCGGATCGAACATCTATTCGGCATCAGTTCATTCCGCGTCGACCCGTTCGTCGCGGGCACGGCCACGGAGTCCAACGCCGCCGCGCGCGTTACAGTCCAGGAGCGGATCACACGCGATTTGACGATCACGTATTCTACGAACGCCGCGACCTCGAACCAGTATCAGCTCATCCAGGTGGAGTACGCCTTGAAGCGGGGACTCTCAGTCGTCTTCCTGCGGGATATCAACGGGACCTACGGCCTCGACGTCAAGTTCGTGAAGCATTTCAAGTAGCCCGTCCGGAAGGTCTACTCGGGCAGCACGAAAAGCGAATCGGGCGAGAGCCGCACGTGCCATGGCAACGGATGTTCGCGGAAACGTTCCCATTTCTCCTTGAACACTTCAGCCTGTAGATCAACATGCGCCTGCTGCTCTCCGGATCCATTGGGCGGTCGGTGGAGGCGGAGATAGAGCGTGATGCGGAAAGGCGTTTCCGAAGAGCGGACGAGCCAGCAGGGAACTACGTTCTCTTCTGCGGCGCCGGCGCCCCGGGATTCGACGAAATCAATGTGATGGGCGCGAATTCCGATGTGGGCCACCAGTTTCGTCACTGTTTGCGAAACGCGGAGCCGGCATCCCCAGTCGAGTGCTTCAACAATATTTCCTGAAATCGCGCGCGCGCGCGAAAAATTCTTGCAGCCCGTGAGCCGCGCCACTTCGAGGCTCGGCGGGTGGCGAAAGATTTCTTCTTTGGCTCCGAACGCGGCGACGCGGCCGCGCGAAAGCACCAGCAACCGTTCGCCGAGCCGGTACGCTTCCTCGATATTGTGCGTCACTAGAAGCGCAGGCTTCCGATACGCCGAAAAAGTTTCCTGAAGCTGCGCTTCCACTTGGCTCCGCAGGTGCGTATCGAGTGCCGAGAGCGGTTCGTCCAACAACAGCGCTTCGGGCTCGATCGCCAGTGCTCGCGCCAAAGCTGCTCTCTGCTGCTCGCCACCGGAAAGCTCGCGAGGATAGCGATCCTCGAGTCCCGAGAGGTGAGTGCGCGCCGAAAGCGCCGCCACGCGATGTTCCCGCTCCTGGCGCGGCAAATGGCCAAGGGCAAATCCGATGTTCTCGGCGACCGTGCGGTGCGGAAAGAGCGCGTAGTGCTGAAATAGCATTCCCACGCGCCGATTGCGCGCAGGCACGTGGATGTGCCGCTCAGTGTCGAGCAGCACTCGGCCGTCGAGCGTGATGCGGCCATGATCGGGGCGCTCGAGGCCGGCGATGCATCGCAGGAGCATCGTCTTGCCCGCCCCCGACGGCCCGAGGATGCCGAGCGGCGCATCGCCCGCCGTGAACGACACGTCCAGCGTGAATTCCGGAAGCTTCTTCGCGACTTGGACTTCGAGGGCCATCTTAGCGCCGCACCCACCGCGCGCGGGTCCAGTAATAGAGGCCGGCCAGCAACGCGAGCGAAATCACAACGTCGATCAGGCACCACGCCACGGCGCGCTGCACATCGTCCGCCTCCACTGCAAAGTAGATGGCGATGGGAATCGTGGCCGTCTTTCCGGGAATGTTTCCGGCGAGCATCAGCGTGGCGCCGAACTCTCCTAGTGCCCGCGCGAACGAAAGGATCGTTCCCGCCAGCACCCCCGGCCAGGCCAGCGGGAGTGCGATCGCGCTGAAGACGCGCCACTCCGAGGCGCCAAGCGTCCGCGCGGCTTCGAAGAATCGGGAATCGACCTGCTCCAGTGCCGCGCGCGCGGTGAGATACATCAGCGGGAAGGACACGACGGCCGCCGCAATCACTGTCGCCGGCCACGAGAAGACTACCGTCGCACCCAGCCGCAGCAGCACCTTCCCAAGCGGGCCATGGCGTCCGAACAGAAGCAGAAGCAGAAAGCCGACCACGGTGGGCGGCAAGACGAGCGGCAAAAGGAAGATCCCATCGACCAGCGCCATGGCCGCGCCGGTCCGCCGTTCGCGCCACGCCGCCGCCGCGAGCCCGGCGACCAGCGTGACCAGCGTCGCGGTCACACTGGTTTCGAGCGATATCCACAGCGGAGACCAGTCAATCGGGGCCATCGGCAGGCGATTGTATCTGGATCAGTTCGTTTCGGCTCATTTTTTCCGAACGATACGCAAGTGCTTCACGAAGCCAACGCCCTTTGCCTCATTTCCGCTCAGGGATGGGGAGATTGTTGCGGCGCAGGAGCTGGCTGCGGCGCTGGTGGTGCTTTTGTGACAGGCGCCGGTGCGGGTGCTGCTGGAGCGGCAGGCGCTGAGCTGGGAGCAGGAGCGCTCTGCGGTGCCGGCGTTTGCGGCGGAGCCGCGGCTTGCGGCTGGAGCATCTTCTTGAGTTCCGGATAATCACTCGACATGCTTTGCAAGACGTCCATCGCCGCTTTCTGCTCTATCTCGACGCCCACCTGCTGCGTTTCCTGCGAGACCTGTGGAAGCGTCTTGATCACCTTCTGGCCGAGCGGTGATTCGTAGAAGTGAGTCAGCCCCTGAATGTCCTCCATCGAGAAGGCGCGGGCGTAGATCGGAACCGCGGCATCCGTCACCGCACTCGATGGGGCGCTCGCGGCGAACTTCTGATTGAAGGAGTCCATGAATTTGGACAGGCTGTCCGGCTGGATCGCCCGGCTCATCACCGAGCGCACCTGGCTCGCGATGTACGCGTTGATGTTTTCGCCCAGCTTCGAGGTCTGCGTAACGTCCATCAAACGGCGGATGGCCGCGTCTTTCGCGGGATCGATCTTGTTGTCGTCGGCGCTTGGAGGCGGGGTGGGTGCCTTGGTGCCGGGTTGCGTCGCCGGCTTGGCGGCGGGCTGGGCCGGTGTCGCGGGAACTCCGGGCTGACGCGGTGCCGGAGGCTTTTGCTGCGTGCCCTGCGCGGGCGTTTGCCCCAGGGCCGGGATTGCGGCAAAAAGTGCGGCTGCGATCAGGGCAGCTCTCATTTTCATTTGTATCTCCTAGATTTTCGGTCCGGGCTCTGGTCTTGCCCTGACGAGCGAACCTGTCCATCGTATCGAACGGCAATGCCATATGCAATTTGCCGGATGGCGGTGTTTCGGTGGAAGGCGTGCGTGCCGATGTGATAATTTCGGCAGGAATGAAGGTCCACAGCGGGGGGACTCCAGTCGCAAGTTCAAATTTCGATGCCGCTCGTCGGCCGGCACGGCTGGCGCCAGGTCATGGGGGATCACACTTGCAGATGAGCGGCCGATGAGCCAGACGGCACCCGAACTCTCCATCGTCATTCCCGCGTACAACGAGGAAAAGCGCCTCGGCCGCGCACTCACGCGCATTCGCGATTACTTTGCGAACCGTCCGGTCGGTCCCGGCGGGATCGAAATTCTCGTTGTGGACGACGGATCGACCGACGGTACGGCGAAGATCGTGCAGGACTGGGCGGGGCAGATGCCCTCTCTACGGCTTGTGGCGAATGGGGAAAATCGCGGAAAAGGCTACAGCGTGCGGCACGGAATGCTCGAGGCTCGCGGGCGCATCGCCATCTTCACCGATGCCGATCTTTCTTCGCCGATCGAAGAATCGGAAAAGCTGCTCGCAGCCATCGAGGCCGGCAACGACGTAGCGATCGGGTCGCGCGCGATTGACCGCTCCCTCATCGCTGTGCACCAGTCGCGCTTGCGGGAGATCGCCGGGATTATCTTCAACGGTCTCGTCCGGCTCTTCACCGGCCTGCCAATTCACGATACGCAGTGCGGCTTTAAGGCGTTCGTGCGCGAGCGGTGCAAGATTGTTTTCGAACAACAGCGGATCGAGAGGTTCGGTTTTGACCCGGAGGTTCTTTTTCTCGCGCGCAGGCACGGCCTGCGGACCGCCGAGGTGCCGGTCCGCTGGGCGCACGATCCGGCGACGAAGGTCCACGTCTTCCGCGACAGTCTGCTGATGTTCGGCGATCTCGCGTACATCCGCTGGAATTGGCTGCTGGGGCGCTATCCGGTGAAGCGCCCCTGACGCGCGTGGAAATCCGCGCGGCCGAGATTTACTGTTTTGCGGGCGGCGGACCTTGTGGAGCCTGAGCGGTCGGCGGCAGGAGCCCGTTCAGGCGCAGATACATCGCCGCCGTGCTGTAATGGTCGCCGTAATCCTGCGCGAGAATAACCACGATCGCGCCGCGCGACGTCATCCTGCCCCCAAAGAACGGCACCTGCTCTCCGAGCTTCGAGTCTTCCACGTTCGCAAGCGTCTGCGTGCAGAAATCAAACGAGGCTTTGAGCGCGGGGACCAGCGTGTCCTTCGGGTCTGTTTCTTTTGTGGGCGTCACCTTCGGAGCCTCGGCTCCCGAAATCATCGAGCAAAACCGGTAGTTCATTTCCACCATGTGCGAAACGAGGTGGCCGAACGTGTTCTGCTGCGGCGTCGGGCGGAAGCTGAACTTGTCCGCGGGCATTACTTCCACCGCCGCGACAGTGTTCTTGGCCTCGGACGCTTCGAGCCTTCTCAACCCGTTTGAAACGGGATTCGTCTCCGTCTGTGCAGCTTGTTGCGCGCCGGCCGTGAATCCCAGCACCGCGACGGCCGCCAGTCCGAGCATCACTCGCTTCATTGTGTCTCCTCCCCTGATTTCGTGCGGCACAAGAATATCCTCCGGCCTGTTGCTTCACAAGCCATTCCGATTTCCGCGCCGCGTACTGCGGGGGAGGGGCTGCCGAGGCCGTCTCGTTTGTTCACGGAACTTTGTTATACAAAGTACTTGACAGAAACAAACCCCGTGCTACCCTGCCGCTATGGCGCCCTTTGAATCGCGGCAAACTCGGCCCACCGATCCCGTTGCGCTCGATGACCGCGCCCGCGACAACATCCGCTTTATCCGCGAAACGATGGAGCGCGCCGGCTCGTTTACGGCCGTGCCCGGCTGGGGCGGCATCGCGATGGGCATCACGGCGCTGGGCGCCGCGGCCATCGCATCCCAGCAAAGCTCGCCCACCGCGTGGTTGCTCACCTGGATCGCCGAAGCCGCGGTGGCCATTTCCATCGCCGTGTGGACCACCTACTCGAAAGCCCGCAGGGTGGGAAGCTCTCTCTTTTCCGGGCCGGGCCGGCGATTTGCCTATAGTTTCGCTCCCCCTCTTTTCGTCGGCGTGCTGCTGACGCTGCTGCTCGCGCGCATCGGATTGGCCGGCGCGATCGCCGGCGTCTGGCTGCTTTTGTACGGCACGGCCGTCGTTACCGGCGGCACTTTCTCGATTCGCATCGTGCCGCTCATGGGTCTCTGCTTCATGGTGCTCGGGGCGGCCGCTCTTTTCTGCCCGTGGAGCTGGGGCAACGCGTTCTTGGCGGGCGGATTCGGAGGCTTGCACATTTTGTTCGGGGCGATCATTGCGGTGAAATATGGCGGCTAAGACAGGAGCCTTCCGCGCCGCGCGGGAGGAAAAATCGAAGCGGGTGGCACCGGGTGCGCGGCCTCCGAAACCCACGGCTGCGGATCTCGACCGCTTGATCCACGAGCGGACGCGGCTGGCCATCGTCAGCGCGCTTGCGGTGAATCCTTCGCTCACGTTCAACGTGCTTAAGCAGCTCCTCCGCGTCACCGATGGCAATCTGAGCGTGCATGCGCGAAAGCTCGAGGATGCAGGCTACATCGGCTGCGCGAAATCGTTCGCCGGGCGCGTGCCGAAGACGGAATACCGGCTCACCCCGCTCGGTCGCCGCGCTCTGGAAAAATATCTGGACCACATGGAAGCACTGATCCACGCGACACGAGAGAGGTAGAAAGGCCACTTTTCTTCGGGACATCTTATGGGCAATAGCACTTCCAGAATTATTCCGGCACCGAAACTTCACGTCGCCATTCTGCTCGATGGCAACGGCCGTTGGGCCGCTTCGCATGGTTTGCCGCGTTCCGAAGGCCACCGCGCGGGCGTGGCTGCCGTGCGCCGCGTGGTGCGGGCCGCTCCATCGCTTGGGATCGGCACACTCACTCTCTATGCTTTCTCCGCGAACAACTGGGAACGTCCCGCAGGCGAGGTGGCTTCGCTGCTGAGCCTGCTCGAAAACTACCTTCGAGTCGAGGCGCACGAGTGCGCAGAGAAGGGAATCCGGCTGCGCGTGATCGGGCGGCGCGACCGCATTCCGCCAACGCTGCTCGATGCGATCGAATCGGCCGAGCGCATGACGGCTGCGGGCCGCGCCCTCGAAGTCCGCATCGCGCTCGACTACTCGTCGCGCGAAGCGATTTTGCGCGCCTCGTGTTGGATGGTTTCGAGCCTCGAAGTCACCGATCGGGAGTTTGCGCGGCGCCTCGGCCAGGTGACGCACTCGGGCGGCCCCGCGCCGGACGTCGATCTGCTGATTCGCACGGGAGGCGAGCGCCGCCTCAGCGATTTCATGCTCTGGGAATGCGCCTACGCCGAATTGCTCTTCACGCCGCGCATGTGGCCGGAGTTCGACGCCGCCGATCTCGAAGCCGCCGTCGAGGATTTCCTTGGGCGCGAGCGCCGCTTCGGGCGTCTGCCGGAAGCCGCCGCGGCCAGCTGATTTCACTGGATGGAGTTTCACACATGGATGTGACGCATTCGAATCAAATGTCGGTCCAAAATGAAGGCCAACCGGGCCCTCTGCGCGATGTCCTCCGTGACGCGATCCGCTACTGGGAACCACGCCGCGTCGTTTACAACCTCGTTCTCGTGGTAGTGGTCATGGTCTGGCTCTTGTTCACGTGGCCGCATTTTCGCAGCGCGCTGGCGCTGGGGTCGCTTCTCTTCCTCTCCGTCTTCGCAATGCTGGCAAATGTTTGCTACTGCGCGGCCTACCTCGCGGATGTTCCGATGCAATACTCGTTGTTTCAGGCGGTGTGGCGCCGCCGGCGGTGGGGACTCTGGGTGACGGGAACGCTTTTCGCTATTCTGCTGGCCAACTATTGGATCGCTGACGAGATCTATCCGTACGTCCGTTAATCGGCGCCGTTTTTCGATTCAGACTTTTGGACCGGATGAATTCCCGCGCTCTCGCGCGATTTCAAAAGCCTTCAGAATCACGCGCGTGGCGGTTTCCGTCAGCAAATATTTTTGGAATTCTTCAGGAGACGCCCAGGCCACATCTGTCACGTCGCTTCCGGCGCGTGCCTCGCCGCGGACCGCTTCGCACAGATAATCCAAAACGACGAAGTGATACTTCGGCTTGCCGCTGCCGTCGAGATTGATGCGCTCGAACACCTCGATCAGATCGAGCACTCGCACCTCGATCCCCGTTTCCTCGGCGAGCTCGCGGCGGACTCCTTCAATCAGCGTCTCGCCGACCTCGAGCATGCCCCCGGGAATCGACCACTGACCTTCGAGCGGCGGTCCGCCGCGCCGGATCAGAAGCGTGCGGCCGCCTGAAATCACGACTCCGCCCACTCCCACCACGGGGCGCTCCGGATATTCACGATTGCCGGACACCTTTACGCGAACCTCCACCAAAAGCTTGACACCGGCGTTATATAATACGCCGTCCGGTGGAAGTTGGCCCCTGTAGGGAGGAGAGATTCTCGTGACCAAGTGCCCGGAATGCGACGCTGAGATCGACTTGGACGAAGACGAAGTCGAAGAAGGCGAAATCCTGACCTGTCCCGAGTGCGACGCCGAGCTCGAGGTGACGCAGACTCATCCGGTCCATCTTATCGTTCTCTCCGAGGACGACGATGATGAAGAGGATGAGGATGAAGAGGACGAGGAAGATGAGGATGAAGAAGAGGAAGCTGAGAAAGAGCCGGGACTCGATGAAGACGAAGAGGAGTGACTTTTCGGAAGCATTCCTGGGACATCTCGCGTTGTGCGCGCCGGCATCTTAGTACGTGGGCCTGAGCGCGAGCCGGAAAAGCCTTTACCGGCAGGGTCGGGAGGACACTTGAGTAACCGAGGAGTTTTACAGCTTGCGCTTGGAATCGCGCTGGGACTCCTTCTTGCCTTCCCGGCGGGCGCGCAGGACAAGAAGGGCGAATCTCAGCTCCGCACGATTCATGGCAGCACGATCGATAAGAACGAGAACCCGGTCCCTTCCAGCGTGATTTACCTGCTGAACGTCAGGACGCAGGCCGTGAAGACCTACATTGCCGACGACGCGGGAAACTACCGATTCAGCGGTCTTGATCCCAATGTCGATTACGAAGTGCACGCGGAGCACGACGACATGGCGTCCGCGACCCGCACCGTCTCAAGCTTCGATTCCCGCCGCGATATCGAAGTGATCCTCAAGCTCAACCGCAAGAAAGCCGCTCGCTAGCTTGGTGAAGTCCGGGCAGCCTCCGCGGGTTTAGGGCAACCCGAATACCGATACAGAGTTGCCGGCCTCGCCCACGACGTACTGCTTCCCGTCCACGGCATAGGTGATCGGATTCGCGCGCACGGAATTCCCCAGTTGAATGTTCCAGAGAGGTCTTCCGTTGTCCGCGTCGAGCGCGAAGAAACTCCCCTGACCGTCCGCGCAGAAGACGAGACCGCCTGCGGTCACGAGCGTGCCAGTCCAGGAATCGCCGACCATCTTGAACTCCCACTTCTTGTTGCCCGTGGTCGCTTCCAGCGCGCGAACCGCGGTGTAGGCGGCATCCCCGTTGACCAGCTTCTGTCCGCCGCCGCCGCCCACGTCATTCGGATTCGCGGGCTGGATTGTCGGACGCCCTTTGTAGTAGTAAGCGCCCTGCTCGCGCGTATTGACGTAGAAGAGCCCAGTCAGTGGGCTATAAGATGAGCTTGTCCAGTTGACGGACCCGGTGATGCTCGGATAAAGCAAGTTTCCCTGCGTGGTCGGCTCGATGTTCGGCATTTCGATCGGGCGGCCCTTCGCATTGAGTCCCTTTGCCCAGGTCTGCTTCGCGTACGCTTGGCCCGTGATGAATTCACCGGTCACTCGGTCCAGCACGTAGTAGAAAGCGTTGCGGTTTGCTTGGGCCACGATTTTCCGCTTCTTGCCCTTGATCGTCGCGTCAAACAGGATCGGCGGCTCGGACGAATCCCAGTCGTGCGTCTCGTGCGGGGAGAACTGGAAATACCATTTCATCTTTCCCGTATCGGCGTCGATCGCGAGCAGGGAACAGGAGTAGAGATTGTCTCCCTTGCGGGCATCCCCGTTCCAATCGGGCGCGGGATTGCCCGTGCCCCAATACAAGGTATTCAGTTCCGGATCGTAAGCTCCCGTGTTCCATGTGGTCGCGCCACCGTACTTGTAGCTTTCGCCTTCCCAGGTTTCCACTCCGGGCTCGCCGGTCGTGGGAATCGTATAGAGCCGCCAGAGACGCTTGCCGTCCTTCGCATCGTACGCGTCGATGTAACCGCGAAGGCCGGCTTCGCCCCCGCCCATTCCGACTACGATCTTCCCGTTGATCGCGAGGGGCGCCTGAGTGATCGCCACCGCCTTCTTGTTGTCCCCGACTTCCACGTTCCAGCGCACGGCACCGGTCTTCGCATCGAGCGCCACCAGATGGGCGTCGATGGTTGCCACGTACACGGCGTCACCGAGGATCGCAACGCCGCGATTGGTCGGAAACAGGCCGATGGTCAGCAGATCTCTCGGCAAGTCCGCGCTCCATCTCCAGACAGGCCGGCCCGTGCGAACGTCCAGCGCCGTCACCGTCGTCGGCGGCTCGGTGACGTACATCATGCCGTCCGCCACGATCGGCGAAGACTCGAAGATTCCCGTGCGGCGTAGCTGGTACACCCACTTCAGTTTTAGGGAGTTCACGTTCTGCTTGTTGATCTGCGTGAGTCCCGAGAAGCGGTGGGATGCGTAGTTGCCGCCGTAGGTCACCCAGTCTTCCGGATGGCTGGCGGAGTGCAAAATCTCATCGTAAGTCACGTTCTGCGCCAGGGACGTCAGGCGGCTGCCCAGCACGAGAGCGAGCACAGCGAGGCCGCAGAGAATGTACTTGGTCGCTTTCATTGTGCGCCTCCCAGGCCGGAAAGATACGCGACGAGATCTTCGATCTGTTTGTCGGTCAGCTTGCCCTTGTAGCTGGGCATAAAGGTCTTGCCGGGCAAAGGCTCGACCTTCTGCACCTCGAACTTCTGGATCGAGTGCAGTCGGGCGTTCGCGTCCCTCAGTTGCATCGTGAACGTATCCTCGTTCACTCGCATTCCTTCGATCGTTTTCCCGTCTTTCGTAGTGACTTTGTACACCACGTACGCCTCATACGCGGCGCGCTCCTGAAGCGACGTATCGAGCGGCAGGTTCGCGCCGGGATCGGTCAAGATCTCCTGGAGTTTTATCGTGCCGCGCAGCGTACCGATCTTGTTCAACTCCGGCCCCAGGTTGCCTCCGTGTCCGGCAATCGTGTGGCATTTCGCGCACCCATTCGATTCATAGACTTCTCTGCCTTTCAGCGCGTCACCCGTCGCTATTGCCGAACCTTCATGTCCGAGCGAGCTGACGTAATCCACGATCGCCCAGACCTGCGCATCCTCCATCGAAGTGAATGCGGGCATTCCCGACCCGATGGGGCCCCCGCGAATCCTCGCGTAGAGACCTTCGGGGCCAAAGTTGATCGCCGCCACGCGAATGTTGGGACCGTTCGCGCCGCTGCCGTCGATGCCGTGGCAGTTCGCGCAGGTTCCCTCGAACAGCGCCTTGCCGGTAGCGATGCTCTCAGGCGTGGTCTTCGGATGTGCGGAGTGCGGCGGTGTCACAGGAATGGTCTGAGCTGCGGCCGACGGGGCCCGCACCAGGACCAGCAGGGCAGGAATCAGCACGACTGCGTACCATGGGCGAATTGCGATCATGTGAGCTCCCCCCGCATGACTTGGACGTACTTTTGATACCCGCTACACCAATAACAGACGCGCCGTCTTGCCGTCCACGTCTTTATGGCAGGCTGAACACGAACAAAGTGTTACCCGCTGAGTCGACAATATACTGCTTGCCGTCCACCGCGTAGGACACGGGATTGGACCGCACCGACGAACCCAGCAGGAGATGCCACAGGGACTCGCCTGTGTCGGCGTTGAGCGCGAAGAAATTGCCCGCGGCGTCCGCGGAGAACACAAGGCCGCCCGCGGTCACCAGTGTGCCTGTCCACGAATCGCCGACCATCTTATGCTCCCACTTCATCTTCCCCGTAGTGGCTTCGAGGGCGCGAATATTGGTGGTCGTGTCGTCACCAGAACTCATCCGCCCGCCGCCGCCTCCTCCGCCGATCACTCCTACGGAGTTGCCCGGCGCCATCTTGGGCTCGCCCTTGATGTAGTCGGCGTAGCCTTCCCGAGCGTTCACGTAAAAGAGGCCAGTCAGCGGGCTGTAGCACGGGCTCGTCCAGTTGATTGCGCCCGTCAGCGAAGGCCACACACGCGTTCCCTCGACGCTCGGCTCGATTTTCTCCGGGGCCTCCTTGATCGGGCGCCCCTTCGCGTCGAGACCTTTCGCCCACGTTTGCTTCGCGAACGGCACGCCCGTGAGGAATTCGCCCGTCACGCGGTCGAGCACGTAGTAGAAGGCGTTGCGGTTCGCCAGCGCCACCAGCTTGCGCGGTTTCCCGCCGACGGTCGCATCGAAAAGAATCGGCGGCTCCGACGAATCCCAATCGTGCGTCTCGTGCGGTGAAAATTGGAAATACCATTTCATTTTTCCGCTGTCCGCATCGAGCGCGATGAGCGAGCAAGTGAAGAGGTTGTCGCCCATGCGGCCTTCGCCGTTCCAATCCGGTGCGGGATTTCCCGTGCCCCAATAGACCACATTCAACTCCGGATCGTAGGAGCCGGTGTTCCACGTCGTGCCGCCGCCATTCGACCAGCTTCCGTTCGCCCAAGTATCCGCGCCCGGGTCGCTGTCCTTCAGCGGGACCGTGTACGTCCGCCACAGCAGCTTCCCGTCCTTGGCATCGAAGCAGCTCAGAAAGCCGTGAGCGCCCGCTTCGCCGCCGCCTACGCCGACCACGATCTTTCCATTGATCGCGAGCGGAGCTTGCGTGATGGCGTAGCCTTCCGCCTTGTCGGCGATCAGCGAGTTCCATCGCACGACGCCGCTCTTCGCATCGAGCGCGATCAGATGGTCGTCGATCGTCGCGAGATAAACTTTGTCGTCGAGCACCGCCACTCCCCGGTTGGTCGGGAAGAGTCCGACCGGCACGAAGTCCCTGGGCACCTGCGGAACGTAACGCCACAGCGGTTTTCCCGTGCGCGCATCGATGGCCGTGACGTTGCTCGGCGGCTCCGTCACGTACAGGATGCCATCCACGATGATCGGCGACGATTCCATCACGCCGCCCCCGCGCAATTGATACGCCCAGGCCACGCGCAGGCTGGCCACGTTCTTCGGCGTGATCTCCTTGAGTCCCGAAAATCGCTGCGAGCCGTAGTTGCCGCCGTACGTCAGCCAGTTCTGAGGCTCCGCATTGGAGTTCTTAAGGCGCTCGTAAGAGACCTGCGCGAAACTGGGAAGCGCGCTGCACAGCGCGAGAATAAGAACAGCGTATCTGGCGATTCTCATTGGGCCCCTTTCAAGCTGGCGAGGTATGCGACGAGATCGTCGAGATCGCTTGCGGAAAGATGGCCGTAGCTCGGCATCACCGTCTTACCCGGCTGATTCTCGATCGTCTTCAATTTCGCTTTGTCGAACGAATAAAACTTTCCGCTCACGTCCTTCAGCACAAGCGTGTACGTGTCTTCGTTCACACGAATGCCCGTCATGTCCTTGCCGTCCCTCGTGACCACGTGCACAAGCAGATAGCCCTTGTTCGCCGCGCGTTCGGGCAGCGTCATATCGGGCGGGGGATTTTTCCCCGGGTCGAGCAGAAAATCGTGCAGATATTTCGGCGCGCGCGATCTGCCGATCGCTGTCAGTTGCGGGCCAACTCCACCGCCCTGCACTTCGATCGTGTGGCAAAGCGCGCAACCGTTCGCGCCGTAAACTCTTTTCCCGTTCGCGGGATCGCCCTTCGCTGCTTCGGTCGGACCCATTTCGCCAAGCGTACGCACATACGCGACCACCTGCCAGACCCGCATATCGTTGATGGACGACACCGGCGGCATCCCGCCCGTCCCATTACGTACGACGCCAAAAACGCCCGCATCGCCCCTTCTCTGGGTCACCCCGTGGAGGTTCGGGCCGAGCTGTCCGCTCCCGTCGAATCCGTGGCAACTCGCGCAGTTCGCCGCGAAGAGCTGCTTGCCCATGGCGATATCTTCCGGCCCGAGCTTGGCGGCCGGCGATTCCTGCGAAGTGCTTGGTGGCGCGTTCTGCGGAGGGCCTTGCGGAGAAGCGGCCGGCGGGTTGGAACAGAAAGCAGACAATACCAGCAGCAGAGCTGCCGCACGCAACCAACGAATTGCGATCATGTGGGATCCCCGGTTGAAGTCTGACGTGTGCTAGCTAATACGACCACGCGAGTTCTGTCAAGCTGACTTCGCCCTCTTTAATGATACGCGTGGATCATCCGAAGAGTAACACTGCTGCCGTTGGAGGATTCGGCCCTCGTTTCATTGCCTCGCAGTCATGCCCCCGGCCTCAGGCTGTTTTTGCGACCACAGCTGGCGGAGCCGGCGCATGGCGTTGAGTCCCTGAAGCTCGTTGAAGTCCTTGAGCGTTTTCAGCACGACATTGTCTTCCTGCAGGATCTGAAAGTTGTTCCACGGAGTTCCCATGATCGTGTCGAAGCCGAGCGGAACCGCAAGCGTCAAGAACGCATTCTCGACCATCTGCCGGAGCGAAACTCCGTCGAATTTGATCGGCGGCATCATGTTTCCGATGTTGGTCAGGCCGCCCATGATGTGGACGCCCTTCAATTCCGGATCGTTGCTGATCGTGTGGATGGCTTCGAGCGCCATCTTCGTAAGCCCCTCCAGGTCCGATATGAGGCTGTGAATCGTGACGTCGACGAACATGTCTCCGCGGCTCAGGCCGTGGTCCCGCGTCAGGATTGCGCTCATGCGCTTCGCGACGCCGAGCACTTCGCTCGTCAGCTTGTTGGATTTCGCCGCGCCATCCTCCAGCCGCTCCGACGCCATCAGCACAACCTGGAACGGGCGGATCTTGAATAGATCGAGCATCTCGAGGCGCGTCTCGGCCAGCGAGTTCACCAGCGGCTTGCGGCCCTTCGCTTTCGCCGGATCGTACGCTTTCAGGCAGACCTCCTGCACGGCCTTGTCCGGGTAGTCGAAACACAGCGGCACATCGACGGCGGCCTGGAGCGCCTTGATCACCTCCGTCAGAAAATGCGAATCCTTGTAGCCGCGCGGTCCTATCGTGACGTCGATGCACCACGCTCCGGACTGGACTTGCCGCACCGCTAGCGCCTGCAGGCCGGGAATATCCTCCGCTTCCAGCAGGGCCTTGGTGGTCTTAAATCCGGGATTGATGCGATCGCCTATGATTCCAACGCCTGGTATCGCCATGATGTGCTCCTCTCAATTTTGCTTACGGTCTGGAAAACGCATCGCGTTCATGAAAGACGTGTTGAAATGCGCCCCCCCGAGCAGTTCGATGTAGTGACTTTTTGCCGCAATGCTTTGCGCCGTAGCGCGATGCGGATAGGAAACCAGCGCCAGCTTCGCCCCGATCCCCGCCGCATTGCCGATTTGCGCGAAGCGATCGAGCGGCAGATCGGGCAGCATGTCGATCGCCACGGCGCTCGCAAGATCGATGTAGTTGCCGAAGGCCCCGGCGATAATTACCTGGTCGATCTGTTCGTCGCGAAGATCGGCTTCTTCGAGCAGCACTCGAATCCCGGCGCGGATCGCGCCCTTGGCAAGCTGCACCGAGCGCACGTCGCGCTGGTTGAACACCACGGCCGGCCCCTGCGCTTCGGTCTCTTCGGCGAGCACGAATTCGGTCTGGCCGTCGCGGACGCGCACCCGCGAATGTTCCTTCTTCATCTGGCCCGTCGGAGTCACGATTCCCGCCAGATACAATTGCGCCGTCACGTCCAGCACTCCCGATCCGCAGATTCCAACCGGCGGCGAATCGTCGATCGTCCGGATGCGTACTTCGTCGCCGCGTATCTCCACCGATTCGATTGCGCCCCGGGCCGAGCGCATGCCGCAGCGGATGTGGCCGCCTTCAAGCGCCGGCCCGGACGGGCATGAGATGCTCGAAATCCGGCCCTTGTGGATCAGCGACATCTCGGTGTTGGTGCCGATGTCGAGCGCCACGATGGTCTTTTCCTCCCGGTCGCTGCCGATCGCGAGCAGCATCGCCGTGTGATCGCCGCCGACAAACCCGGCGATATTCGGCAGCACGTGCACGTACGCCCCGGGCATGGCCTTGATCCCCACGTCGCGCGCCTTCACGTCCGTCGCGCTGGCGCTCGCCGCCACAAACGGCACCGCGCCCAGATGCTTCACGGGCAGCTTCAAGAGAAGGTGGTGCATCGTCGTATTGCCCGCCACCACGATGTCCGCGATATGCTCCGGACCGATCGACTCCGATTCGCAAATCTCGCGGGCCACGTCGTTGATTCCGCGCACTACCAACTGGTGCAGTTGTTCCCGCGCATCTTCGGAAGTGGCCGCCCGGGCGATCCGGCTGATCACGTCTCCGCCGTAGCTCGATTGCGGATTCTCGATCGCACGGGTTGCCAGCGTCCGCCCGCTCCGCAGATCGACGAGCAACGCGACGATGTTCGTCGTGCCAATGTCCACCGCAAGCCCCAGCAGCGCTCCTTTGCTCGTCGGAACGAAGCCGATTACTTCGCCGAATCGCACTACCGCGGCCACCTGCCGCCCCGGCACGCGCAGCGCCTGGGGCAGGGAACGCAGCACGTCGATGTCGATCCGCGAGCAGATGCCCGGCCACTTTTCGTTCAGCGCGTTCATCAGCCTGTGATCGTCGGCCGTCGGATCCGCGAGGGTTGCGTCCGGCACGGCCACCGAGTACAGGCGCACGGCTGGATCGGGGCGCACCCACACGTCCTCGCTCTCGACCTGCGCGCGGAGCGGCATGGCCCTCGCGCGCGCCGAAATCTCCACGCGGCAGTCCCCGCGCGCAAACGTCTGGCAGGCCCGGCGCCAGTTGGCGCCAAGCTCATCCGGCGAGAAAAATTCCAGGTCTTGCTGCGACGGCGGCTCGACGGGTCCCTCGGCGATCCGAACCACGCACGATTTGCACAGGCCGCGCCCGCCGCAGATGCTCGCAATCCGCACGCCGGCGCGGCGCGCCGTGTCGAGCAGCGTCTCGCCCGGCAGACTCCAGACTTGCTGCTCGTCCGGTGCGAAGGTTACGCGATGGCCGGTCCTCGGCAGTTCTTCGGCACGGCTCACGCCGGGGCTCCCGCAAGCACTTGCTGTCGATGCGGACAGCGTTCGCGCGCCCCGCATCGAGCGCACCGCTCGCCTCGGCCCCATTTCGGCATTCGGGCCCCGAAACCCATGACCATCGAAAGGCTTTTGCGCGGGATCAGCATTCCAGTGGACGTGATCGAAACGCCGATGCTCTCCCCACCGGCGAGCTCGGCCACCTTCGCTTGTTCCGAAAGTTCAAAACCGTCCTCTCCCGGACTGAGGACTCCGCTCGCCTCGAGGCCCAGGACCGCCGCTTCCTTCTGCAGCAGCGTCTCGAACTGATCGCTGAGCCGGTACAGCGCGAATGTCCCGATATCGTCGAGCACCACGGCGCGCAGCCGCTCATTTGCTGCGAACCATTCGCTCACGTGATTCTCAATTGCGGCGCCCACGGTGCATACGCCCAAAGCCAGATGCGATGCCCCCCGCAGATAGTGGCTCAGCAGGCTTGCCCTCAATCGCGAGCCACCGGAGAGTTCCATCCAGCCCGGCCCGCTCTCGACAACCGGCCACGCTCGAAAGCTAACCGCGGGCTGCAGCCAATTCTCCGTGTCCACGCGTTCCAGCAGCTCGGTGACGAGCGAAAGCATGCGCGGCGAAGCCAGCCTCGCTCGCCTCGAGCCCCAGGCGCGCGTCACGTCGTCGAGCGAAAGCGGCACGCGCAGATTCGTGATCACCGTCATCGAACGTCAGTACACGCATTCCTTTGCGCACTGGAACATGGCCAGAACGTTCTCGGGCTTGGCCTCGTCGGGCACGCCGACGCCCGCGTCTAGGATAAAGCCGCCTCCGTCGCCCACCACGTCGAACAATTTCTTGCAGTGCTCGCGGACTTCGTTTGGAGTGCCGGCGATCAGCATGGAGGCCGGCACGTTGCCGCGGATGCACACCTTGCCGCGGAGCGCTTCCTTGGCCTTAAACATGTCCGTGCGCTCGAAGAAGTAGACGCACTTTCCGGGAGGCACGTCCTTGATCACATCCAACCGCGACGTGCAGTCTCCTTCCCACAACACGTGGGGGTGGAGCCCCGCCTCGATCAGCGTGAGCAGCACTTTCTGAAATTGCGGCCAGAAAAAGGTCGTGAATTGCTTCGGCGACATGAACCCATCCAGCCCCCAGTGCAGGGGAACGAAGATCATGTTTCCGCCGGCCGCCTTGGCGGATTCGATGGCGGTGGGCGGGATCAGCACCGTCAACCGGTCCAGAAGGTTCAGCAGGCGGTCCTTGTTGCGGAACAAATCCAGCATGGCTCCCTTGGAGCCGCGCAAATAGTCGGCGGCCACATCGAACGGCGCGTGGCTCGTGGCGTGAGCGGTGGCTGGGAAACCCAGATCTTTCAGCTCCTGGATCAACCGGCTCTGTACGGCGCGCATCTTCTGCATCTCTTCGCCGGCCTTGATCATTGTCTCGAGAGCGCGGCGCACCTCGGGCCGCGCGTAGGCTTCCATCGACTGGATGATGCGCGTGTGGAGGACTCCAGGATAGTGGGGCAATTGCGAAAGTGGCTCGAGCGCGCCGGCAACCCGCGGCATGTATTTGTGGAGCATGAAACCGGTCGGATCCTGAACGTACTCTTCGTATTCCTCAGGAGCCATGTACTGCGCGTCCAGATATTGGAACGGCACATTCTCTGCGAGGCCCTTATGACCCGGCCACTCGAGCTGCTTGTAGTCGAGGATGTCCATCGTCGGGCCGAACGCCACCGCGGCGTGCACGGGTTGATAGCCGTCCGGCTCCAGGTCCACCATGGCCTTGCGTATCGCCACGGCGAGCCCTTCGTAGTCGTACATCGCCTCGCGGAACGTCATCCCGCAATAGCGCGCCACCCAGAAGTGCGAGAACAGAATCGACGGCAGCCTGTCGGGCTCGCGCAGCTCGATCGCATCCATCAGGCGTTTCAGCCGCTGCGCGTAGAGGATCGACCCGGGCGTCGCCGCGCTTCCCGCGCTCATGCCGGCACCCACTGCTTGCAGAGCGATACCGCGTCCATCGCGTTGAGGCCGAAGGCGTCCGCTCCCGTGTAAGTCTTGATCGTCTCGTCCACCTGCCCGCCGCCGATCATGATTTTGGTGTTCTCGCGCAAACCGGCTTGCTTGATCGCCTCGATAGTCTGCTTCATGGCGTCGAACGCGAGCGTCAGGAATCCGCTCAAGCCCACCACCTGAGGTTTGTGCTGCTTGATGCTCTCGACGAAGTTCTCCACCGGTACGTCGATGCCTAGGTCGATCACCTTGTAGCCGTTGATTTCGAGCATGAACGTCACGATGTTCTTCCCGATGTCGTGCAAATCGCCCTGCACCGTGCCAATGAGAATGGTGCCCACGGTCTTGGCGCCCTCCGCGTCCTGCTTGATGAGAGGCTTCGCCATGTCTCCGATCGCCTTCAGCATTTCGCCGGCAAGCATCAGCTCGGGCAGGAAATACTCGCCCTGTTCATAGCGCTTGCCCACCATCTCCATCGCCTCCCGGCAGTGCCCTAGAAGTTTTACCGGGTCGTATCCTGCATCCAGCATCTCCCGTGCAAGCTTTACCGCATCCTCTTCCTGCATGTCTGAGATCATCTGCACCAGCTGCTTGCTTTTGTCTTCCAAAGACGCACCTCCGGCTGATTTGTAGTCCTGCCTAAATACGCACCATTATGGGGCTTAGACTAACCCAACCGGCGGTGACACGCGTCACATTTCGGTGCGACGCCTGTCACGCGGGCGATTTGACGCCTGTGGCGCCAATCGTCGAAACGGGAAGGGAACTGCTGTGGGAACCGCGGCGAATCGGCCGATCGAACGCGAAATCATGGTGCCGGCGGGGGGAATCGAACCCACGGCCTAGGGATTATGAGACCCTCGCTCTACCACTGAGCTACGCCGGCACGAACGCGATATTCGATGCTACGGTCCGCTCCGTACACTGTCAACAGTGTTTGCCGCGTGCTTTACTCGATCTTGTCGTGTTTCTGGAGATTGTGCCTGGCGCATAGAAGCCGCACATTCTTAGCCGTGAGGGACGAGCCGCCAAGCGAATACGGAATGTCGTGGTCGAAATGTAAGTTCTTGTTTGAATGGCAGAGAACACACTTTCCGCCGTCTCGCTTCCACACTTCCAGCTTGACGGATGACGGAATTAAGCGACTGTGCGGCAGCTCCGGTTCTAAAGTCTTTCCGACTACGGATTGGTCTTCGGTCAACTCTAGTCTAAATTTGAAGACGTTCCGCCCGTTGCTGATTTCCTCTTGCGCGCCTACGAGTTTGAACTTGCCGTCGAAGGCCCACACACCTGCATGAATCTTTTCGTAAACTTTCACCAATTCCGGTGGTCCATCTCCTCTCTCAGCGCGCATCGCCGCTTCAAAGAACAAACCATTTTGAGTCGGCTTACCGTTCGTTAGATATCTCGGCTGATCAAGGGTCTTGGGATTCGGACCATTGGCAATACGAGGAAGATCATGGCCCTCATATATCAGGACCTTCCCATTGTCTTCAATGCGATCCTCGTACGGCGCGCCTCTTCGAAGACTCATCAAGATGATGCTGGTGCCGCCCTTGAACCGGAAATTCATACCGCGTTGTAGCGTCGCACCTTCTTCCTGGCACATCTCCATGTATGAAATCACATCACCGGGAGCAATCACGGTTTTTCGGTTTGTGGCTTCTCGGGTTGCGTGCTGCCCTCGGCCATGAACTTCTCGATTTCGTCGGCGGTGCGCGGCAGACGCGCGGTCAGGATCTGGTAGCCGTCTTTGGTGACGAGCACATCGTCCTCGATGCGCACGCCGAGATTCTCTTCCGGAATGTAAATTCCAGGCTCGACCGTCACCACCATTCCCGGCTCGAGCGGACGCGTGCGGTCGCCGGGATCGTGCACGTCGAGCCCCAGATGATGGCTCACGCCGTGCGGATAATACTTCCCGAGCGAGTGACCCTCTTTGTCCTTGCCGTGCGTGTTGATGTAATCGGTGACGATCTGTTGCAGGCTGCCCTTCGGTCCGAAGAGCACCGCGCCCGGCTTCACCGCCGCCAGCGCCGCATTCTGTGCGCCGAGGACGATGTCGTAAATTTCTCGCTGGCGCGGCGTGAACTTGCCGTTCGCCGGGAGCGTCCGCGTGATGTCCGCCGCGTATCCGCCGTATTCGCCGCCCACGTCGATGACGACCACATCGCCGTCCTTGATTTCGTCGTCCAGCGCGCTGTAGTGCAGCACCGTCGAGTTAAAGCCCGTGCCCACGATCGGCGCGTACGCTTCCCGCGCGCAGCCCGCCCATTCGTGGATCTGTTTCATGCGCGCGGCGATCTGGTATTCGAAAAGTCCCGGGCGCATCGTCTTCATCGCGTCAAGCTGGGCGTCGATCGACGCGTCGATGGCTTTCTGCATCAGCGCCAGCTCGCCCGCGGATTTCACCTGGCGCATCGCGTCGAGCGCGGGAGCGATATCTTTCACGCTCGCCTGCGGGACGGCGTCGCGGAGCCACGCGCTCCAATTCGTGAGGTGCGGATAGCCCTCTTCCTGCTTCGGTGGGAGCAGCGTGTAGAAGTTCGGATAAGTCTTCGCGAGCTTGGCCAGCTCGCCGCGCAAGTTCGCGAAAGGTTCGACGTTCGCGAAGCCGGTCTTCTGGGCCAGGCCAGGATCGTCCGGACCGATCTTCGGCCCTTCCCAAACCTCTTGCTTGGGGTCGCGCGGCTGTAGGTAAAGAATCTCGCGCGGACCGTTCTCCCAGGCTCGTCCGCCAAGGCTAAGGGCGGAGGAGCTGTCTTCCGAGGCTTGTCCGCCAAGCTTAAGGGCGGACGGGTCGGGAATCAGCAGCAGCGCCGCACCGGGCTCGTCGTGTCCTGTGAGGTAGTAGAAGTGCGGCTCCTGAAAGAAGAGCGCGACTTCGCTCGCGTCCTCGTGGCCCGTGTAGCCGAAGATCACGACCGGCCCATCGACCGCTGCGCGCAGCTTGGCTCGCCGCGCCTGATACTCCTCGCTCGGCTGCCGGAACCTCGCCTGCGCAATCCCGCCCGCGCACGCGAGCGCAAGAACCACCCATGCGAGCCGGCGGGAGAGGATTGAAGTCTTCGGATTCATCCCGCCGACATGATATCGAAAAGTCCTGTCGGCGGGAATCCGAAACGCCGCTTACTTGCTCTCAAACGTGAAGTCGGCCGTCGCGGTTTCGCCCGCGCGGACGGTCACTTGATGCTCTTGCGTGCCGAACGTCGCCGTCCAGATCGACAGCGTGTAATCGCCCGGCGGAACGCCCTTGATCGTGAAGCTGCCGTCCGTTCCCGTGACCGCGAAATACGGGTTGGTCACGACCCCGATGTATGCCCGCATCCATGGATGGACGTTGCAGTGCACCGGGACCATGATCTCGGCGTTGGCGAACTTCGTCCCGACCGGCTCCGAGCCCGGCTGCTGGCTCACGTTCCAGTCGCGTCCGGCTTTCGGCGTGACGTGAACGTTGTGGGTCGTCGGGTCCTCCGAATCCACCACGAGCCGCTGCCCAACCTGGATTCCGAGCACGTGCGGCACGTAGCTGCATCCCTTCTGCGTCATCGTCACGGTGCTTGACGGCGCCTGCAGAGAGAGATTGCCGCTGCCCTTCGAGATGTAAACGAAGGCGTTCGGTAGCGTGCCGTTCGCATTCACACGGCCGTCTTCCGGCAGCACAGTCCCATCCTGCGCGGACGCGCAGACCGGATCAGTGGTCATCACAATCGGGCGAAGTTGCGGCGGCTTCCCGCTAAAGTTCACCCTGCCCGCAATGTTTCCCTGGCCCGATGCTGTTGCGCCGGCCTGTCGTGCCCGCGGCCCGGCTGCTCCCGCTCGCGCGTTCATTCCGATGCTCACGCCAGCCAACAGCAGCGTCACTCCCAAGGTCATGTATGCTGTTCTGAATTTCGTCGTCATCTCTGCTCCTTTTCCTAAGTTCCCGAGCGAAACCGCGCGTCTCGGGCCAGCTATCGAAACCGCTCACCGACTTCTTCGGACGGAGGCCCGTCGTTTGCCCAGCTCCGATCCTAGCCTTATGGCCGGAAGCTGTGACTCGGCGACGGGCCTCGTCCCCGTCGTTGCAAACCCCCGGCCTCAGAACACGAACCGCGCGAGAATATACAACGTGTTGTTGTCCGACGCGCTTCGTCCGCCGTCGATGCCCTTCGTAACGCCGTCGAACTTGAAGTATCCCGTGTACTGCGCAGCGAGATCGATATTCTGCACAGGCCACCAGGATACATTCAGGAGATACCCGCTGCTGTTCGGGCTGCCGCCGTAGAGCGTGTTATCCGTCGTGCCGCTCGTATTGAACCAGCCGAAAGCGCCGGTATAGCGGTCGCCGAAATGATACTCGGCGTTCGCCTTCACGGTGTTCAGATGATGCCGGCTGAAGTCCGCGAGTCCGAAGCCCTCGCAGTCGCAGGCGCTTGCATTCAGCGACGAGTTCTCGTGAATGTAAGTCCCGCGGAGCGACAGGACGTCATTGTGGAATTTCGGAATCGTGCGGTCGTATTGGAAATCCGCTGCGACGTCCGTGTAATTGTCGGTGAGCGTGCCGCCGGTGCCGTTCGAGGGGCCGACGACGCCGCCTGGGGTCGACCTCATGAACATTCCGTAGCCGCCGACCATCAGGTAGTTGTTGGTCCACGATTGTTGCCATGCGACACGCCAGTAGGGCGCGAGGCCATGGATGTTGAACGCGGCAGCTTGCTGGTTGATATCGTTCGGCTGGCCAAAACCGATATGCTCGGAGCGATACATCGTTGTGGCGAAATACAGGTGGTCATTCCACATACCGTATCCGCCGAACCCAGCGACGTCCGTTGCAAGGGTGCCGTCGACTATGGTCGCAGCTGCGGGTGTGGCTGACTGATCGTCCGCGATGAACGGATAGCCCCATGTGGGCGTGGAATGCCAGAGATCTTCGACGCCCGGTGCGTTGTTGAGGTTGAGACCGTACACGAAGCTCTTGCCAAACAACTTCCTCGAATTGGAGTAGCGAATGTCGGTCAGGTCCCAACTGAAGTGGTCGTCCTGGGTATCGTAGGTGAACTGGACGAAGCTCCCCAGGTGCGTAGCCCATGCTCCAGCGATGAAGAGAGACACGTCCTGCGGAAACTCGAAGCTGGCATTCTGCGTGCCCGGCACAGCCTTGTTGGTCTGCGTATATGATGTCTCGAAGAAGACCGAGAGCGGGAGGTTTTGAAGGATGTTGAGCCCTGCCTCCCTGGAGGTTTTCTCCGCTTTCGTCACGGGCATACCGGTGATGGTATATCCGTTGAGCTTGAATGTCCGTCCGAGCGGAGTGAGCTCCGGCGGGGTTGTGTGGCAGGAAATGCACGGGAAGCCCGTCTGGCGCGAATAGCTTGGCACTGCGCGCGCCGTGGGCACCCGAAGCCCCACCGCAAACAAAAGTGCGATCAACGAGCTGACTGCCAGACTGATGCCGAAGTACGGCTTGCGAGTTTCTCTCCTCATTGCAACTCTTCTCCTTTTATCGCTGTACCCGCCGAGCTTCCGCTCCCGGTCCAGCAATCTTCTTCAAGTGATCTTCGAGACCCTGTCGAACGACGGTTGTTTCGGTGCACAATTCGGTCGCGCGCCGCGCACCACATCCAGCGCGCATGCCGGCGGTGACCGTCTCGGCACTGCATCGGCCCGGTTACCCTTGCCTTAACGGTCACGTCGGGTGCTGGGCACGGGGCGCAGGATACGGGGGGACGCTCGGAGGCTCAGTGACGTACATCACCATCCCGCGTGATTTATCCCACCGCGAGAATTTTGTTTACAGGCGCATCTGCTGGTGTTGCAGTTTGAGAATCGCGCAGGCGAGAAGGGCGGATGGTTGGAGAATGGGGCTACGTGAGGGGCTGGGTGACTAGAAGCCGGGAATTCCGGTCGAGGCGGAGCGAGCTTCGCTTGTTGGCTCGGCGGAAAAGTGGAGCCCGTCGAAATAGGTTTGCGTGAGCGACATCAGTCCCGTGTAGAGGTAGCCCCAGACAAAGAGGAGAAAGAAGGGAACTGTGGCGTAATTTTCGTTCTGAATCGCGTAGAGCACCGCGAGAGCGAAATAGATCCCGAGCATCACTTCGGCATACGGCATGAATCCGGCGCGCTTGCGGTAGGACTTCTTGGCCCACACGCCCTGCCGCTTGCCGCCGGCTTCCACTTTGTACTTCGGCGTGCGCACGAATTCCGATTTCACTCCGCAGATCGCCTCGATCACGGCAAACGCGTTGCGCACCGAAAGCCCGATGCCTACCGCCATCACGAACGGCAGGTAGAGGAACGTCCGCTTCCACGTCTTCGGGTAGAACGCGCGCTCCGCCGCAAGATAGAAGGAGGAAATCGAGCACGTCGAAGCCAGGAACAGCGGCAGGTCGATCACCATCACCTGAAACCATCCCTGATAGAACCGCACGATCATCGCCGGAAGCAAAATGATCGAGAGAAACACCATGAACGGATAGCTGATGTTGGCCGTGAGATGGAAAAACGCCTCGGCCTTCGCCTTCGCGGGGACGTCCGCGCGCAGCACCTGAGGCAGGATCTTCTTCGCCGTCTGCATCAATCCCTTGGCCCAGCGCGCCTGCTGCGACTTGAAGGCGTTCATTTCCACGGGCAATTCAGAGGGGCAGTCGATCTCCGGCAAATAGAGGAATTGCCAGCCGCGAATTTGCGCGCGATAGGAAAGGTCGGTGTCTTCGGTGAGCGTGTCGTGCTGCCAGCCGCCGGCGTCTTCGATCGCGGTGCGCCGCCAGATTCCCGCCGTGCCGTTGAAGTTGAAAAAGAGCCCGCTGCGGAAGCGCGACGAGTGCTCGATCGCGAAGTGGCCGTCGAGCATGATCGCTTCCACCTCGGTCAGCGTCGAGTAGTTGCGGTTGATGTAGCTCCACCGCGTCTGGACCATCGCGATTTTCGCGTCGTTGAAATACGGCACGGTGCGCCGGAGAAAGTCCGCCGGCGGAATGAAATCGGCGTCGAAGATGGCGACGAACTCGCCGGTCGCCGTTTTTAACCCTTCCTGGAGCGCGCCGGCCTTGAACCCTTCGCGGTTGTCGCGGTGGATGTACGTGATCGGGACGCCGAGGGCCTGGTGCCGCTCGACGCAATCGCGCGCCACCTGCTGCGTCTGGTCGGTCGAATCGTCGAGCACCTGAATGTCGAGCAACTCGCGCGGATAGTCGAATTGCGCGACCGTCTCGATCAGCCGCTCGATCACGTAGCGCTCGTTGTAGATCGGGAGCTGGACCGTCACTTTGGGCCAAGCGGCCATTTCCGGCGGCGGGCCGGGAACGTTCTTGTGGTTTTTGAAGTAGTTATAGACGAGCGCGTAGCGGTGGAGCCCGTACATCGCCAGGATCGCCATCACGATGAAGTAGGGAAGCATGATGGCCAGGTCGAACGCGTTGGCCTGGTAGAGTCCGCGGAACGTCGGATCGACCAGCCGCTGCCAGTAGTGCGTGAGCGGATTGCCGCCCTGGACGATCCAGAGGGCCATGCTGTAGGGCGGCGTCAAAGTGCCTGCTTTCGATTCGAGCTGCCAGGGGTTCCCGCGAAGACTGGGCGAAGAACAATTATACGGGTGTGCGGCGGGGTGTCAACGGCTCTGCTCGAATGCGCCCGATTCGATCTTTCGATGGCCTTTGGAGCGCAAACGCCGGCAAATGGTGGGGCTGGGGAGAGTCGAACTCCCGACACGCAGTTTAGGAAACTGCTGCTCTATCCATCTGAGCTACAGCCCCGCGAGGCGATTCTAACAGATTTGCGGAAGCGTTCAGCGCCGCGGCGGCCGCCGTGGCGAGCCGGGCGCCGGCATTGTAGTGCCCCTATGGAAACGCCGTCCCGCGGGGCCTTGACCGCCTTATGCACGGACGATTACGTTAAGAATAGGCGAACCTCCGATGGAAGCCTCCCCAACCCGCGCAAGCGCAGGCGAAATCATGCCTTCTGAGAGCGGAGTCGAGCAGCGCGCGCAGGCAATTCGGAGCGACTTGCGGGAACTTGGGCGGCGCAACTGGTCGCTATGGGTCCTGGCCGTCGTCGTAATCATCTCGCTCACCGTCGCGGTTTCGGCGCTGTCCTTGCGCGTGGTTTCGGACCCGCACGACCCGTTCTACCAGTTCCACATCAATCAATCGGTTCGCGCGCTGGTCGGCCTTGTGTTGCTGTTCAGCGTTTACACGCTTTTCCAGCAGGTTCAGCTCCGGCGGACGCGCCGCCACCTGGCCGATCAGATCGATATCTCGGCCAGGGAACACATGCTGGCCGAAGAGTACCTCAGGCTCGCGATGCTCGATCCGCTCACCGGGCTTCACAACCGGAGGTTCGCCCAGGAACGGCTGGTCGCGGAAATCGCGCGCGCGCAAAGGCAGAAGACTTCCTTGACCGTTCTGATGCTGGACTTGGATGACCTCAAGCGCATCAACGACCGCTTCGGGCACGGGGCCGGCGATCTGGCGTTGAAGGCGTTCGGCGAGCGCCTCAGCAAGGCGATTCGCGGTTCCGATTTGGCGGTGCGTATCGGCGGAGACGAGTTTGTGGTGCTGCTGCCGGAATGCCCGCCCGAGGACGTGCAGCACGTGCTCAGTCGTCTATCCGCGCTCGAAGTGGAATTTGAGACGAAGGTGGTTTCCTTCAGTTTTTCGGCGGGCTGGACGAACTACAAGCATGGCGAAACACCCGAAGAGTTGCTCCAGCGCGCGGACCACGCTCTCTACGCCGAAAAACAGGCCCGCAAGAAACAGGTGCATCCCGTCGCCTGAGGGAATTCCGCGAAAATTCTGGAATTGACTGCGCTCTACTGGGTGGGTTTGCGGCGGTGCTTCGAAGGGGGTGCCTCCACCTGCCGGTGGTAGGTGATCTCGGTCACCTGCGGATCGCCCTTCTCGGGCACGATTTCCGAACGCGAGACGTATGTGTCCGCATCGATGCGTGTGAAGGCCGCACGTTTGGGCTGGCCATCCACCGCGTTTTCGAACGTGATGGTTTTCGGATCGGTGCTCGCGAGCTTCAGGACGGCCGGGCCTGCCTTTTCCCAGGCCGCCAGAGCCGGCGTGAAGTGCCGCAGGTGCAGCTTGATTCCGTCCGTGTCCTCCACAAGGGTGAAGAGCTCGAGCACGAGCGTCTTGTCGTTTTCCGCAAGCTGAAATGCGCCCAGCATCACTCCGGCTTTCGGCGCGGTCCATACCTGCTGCGCAATGCGCGGACCCCAGGCTCCCTGCCACCTTCCCGCGAGCCATGCGAAGTCGGCCAGCGTCGTATTCGGCGCTTGAACTGGAGCCGCAGGCTTCGTGGCATCGGGAGGCGCCTGCGTGCCGGCGCCTGCCGGCTGTTGCCCCGCTGCTCGTTCGGAAATCCCGGCGATCAAGAGCGAGGCGCCGAATGCCGTCAGGATGGCTTTGCGTAGCGTCGCGCGCGTCATGCAATCTCCTCGGATCGCCGATGTTCGCTTGAATGCAAATTAAACACAACCGTAAAATCCCCGCGCGCGTCTTACCAGAGTGAGAGGCGGCCAGGAACTCGCCGGCAGGGAATACTTTGACGCGTTTATGCCCCTGTACGATAATCATGTTTTGCTACAGACAATGAAACGGATTCTTACGAGCGGCATTCCGGCCATTCTCTTCGTCGTGGCGATCGCCACGACGGGAGCCGCCGATCATCCGCAGCCCGCGGCGCAAGCCCAAGCCCAGCCTTCCGGCACCGCAAAGGCGACGAATCAGGCTCCCAGCGCCGATGCTTACTACTACTTCACGCTCGGCCACCTCCAGGAACTGCAATTTGAGATAACGAGCAGTGCCGACGCGGCGACGGAATCGATCGAATCGTACAAGAAAGCGCTCGAGCTCGAGCCGGGCTCGGCCGTGATTCTCGAGCGCCTCGCCGAGATCTATGCGAAGTCGCAGCACATTCGCGACGCCGTGATTCAGGCGCAGGCCGCGCTCAAGATCGACCCGGACAACGTGGACGCGCACCGCCTGTTGGCCCGCATCTACGTCCGCACGCTCGGCGACATGACGGCCGGAGAGGTGCAGCAGGAAAATCTGGCGAAGGCCGTCGAGCAGTTCCAGGCCATCCTGAAAATCGATCCGAAGGACACCTACTCGTCTCTCTGGCTCGCGCGGCTCTACCGTTTTGAAAATCAGCACGCCGAAGCGGAGAAAGTGCTTCGCCGCGTCCTCGCCCACGATTCCGAAAACGGGCCCGCGCTCGAGCAACTGAGCCAGCTCCTGATCGATGAAGGACGCTCGCAGGAGGCCATCGACCTGCTCACGCACGTGGCCGGGGATTCCTCCTCACCCGATGTCTACGATCTGCTGGGCGACGCGTATTCGCAGGCGAAGGATTACGCCAAGGCCGAGGCCGCGTACCAAAGAGCGGTCGCCGGGGATCCGGACGATCCAAGCCATCGTCACGGGCTCGCTCAGGCGTTGATGCAGCAGGACAAGTACGCGGACGCGCTCGAACAGTACAAAAGGCTATCAGAACTCGAGCCGGGAACTTCGGAAAACTATCTGCGCGCGGCGCAACTCCATCGCCGGCTGGGCCAGTTCGACCAGGCCGAGTCGAGTCTGTTGCGCGCGAAGCAGCTCGCTCCTGGCAGCCTCGAGATTCTCTACAACGAGGCGCTGCTCTACCAGGACGAGGGCCGCTACAGCGACGCCGTGAAGGTGCTAGCCGACGCAATCGCGGGAATCAAGAGCCAGGCCGGCGGCGAAGGCAGCCCCAGCGCGCTGGCGATTCTTTACGAGCAGCTCGGCCGCGCGTATCGCGAGCAGCGCGACTATTCCGCCGCGATCGACACGTTTGAAGAGATGGCCAAGCTCAACGCGGATTCGCGGAAGCGCGCCCAGATGCTGATCATCGATACGTACCGCCAGAGCCGCGATATCGACCGCGCCATCGCCGAAACGAAGAAAGCGCTCGCGCAATCTGGTGACGCGCCGGAACTCACCGTGACGCTGGCGATGCTCTACGGCGAGAAGTCGGACACTGCCACTGCCAAGCAGCTCCTCGAGGGTCTGCTGCATGGAAACGACTCCGATCAGGAGATCTACATCGATATCGCGCAGGTGGAAGCCCGCGGAAAGAAGTACGCGGAGGCCGAGCAATCCGCCCAAAAGGCCGAACAGATGGCGCGCGAGGCCAGCGGCAAGCAAACCGCGTGGTTCATGCTGGGCTCCATCTACGAACGGCAAAAGAAGTTCGATCTGGCCGAGCAGCAGTTCCGCAAGGTGCTGGACGCGAATCCCAACAACGCTCCCGTCCTGAACTACTACGGATACATGCTGGCGGATCGCGGCATCCGAATTGACGAGGCGGCTTCTCTGATCCAGCGGGCCCTGAAGCAGGAACCGAATAACGGCGCGTATCTCGACAGCCTGGGATGGGCTTACTACAAGCAGAACAAGCTCGCCGAAGCTGAGGAATATCTGCGAAAGGCCGTGGAGCGCGAAGGGCAGGATGCGACGATCTTGACGCACTTAGGCAGCGTCTATCTGAAACTCGGGCAGAATGAGCGCGCCGCCGAGCTATTCGAGCGCTCGCTGAGCGAATGGCAGAAGGCTCTTCCTGCCGATTACGAACCTGAAAAGGTCGCCGAGCTCGAAGCGCAGCTCAAAAACCTGAAGCGGCGACTCGCGCAGAAATCCACTCCGGAAACGGTAAAACCGCAGTAAGCTCCCTCGCATGACCCTCGGGAAAACGCAGGCAAGAAAAGGATCCGTGCGCCTGCCGGCGTTCGCAAAAATCAATTTGTGCCTTCACGTCCTGGGACAACGCCCGGACGGCTATCACGAGCTGCGCACGATTTTCCAGGCGATCTCGCTGCGGGATACCCTCGAGCTTTCGCACACCTCGCAGCCCGGAATTTTTCTTGAGACGGACGATCCCTCGTTGCCCGCGGGCCCGGAGAATCTCGTCTATCGCGCGATTGACGCGGTCGCCTGCGAGATCGGATTTCGAGGAGGCATTCGCGCGCACCTGGAAAAGAAGATTCCCGTGGCGCGCGGCTTGGGCGGAGGCTCGAGCGACGCGGCCGCGGCCATCATAGGCATGCTGCGCCTGACGAAAAAGAAGCTTCCGCTCGCCCGGTTGATGGAAATCGCCGCCGGGCTGGGCGCGGACGTCCCATTCTTTCTCTTCGGTGGCCGTGCCATGGCTGTGAATCGCGGTGATGAAATCTACCCGCTTCCAGACGGCCCCCGGCGCACGATCGTCGTCGTTTCGCCGAAAGGCATCGGCGTCAGCACGAAGGACGCCTATCAATGGCTCTCGGCCGAATTGACAAGATTGTCGAAACCCAATAGAATTTGGGGGTTCTGCGCTCTGTGCTGGAGCCGGCAGGAGTCAGGCATCTCGAACGATTTCGAGGGGCCCGTCTTCAGCCGCCATCCGAGACTCGGAGAAATCCGGGACGGATTGCTCAAGCGAGGAGCTGCGGATGCCGCGCTGGCGGGTAGCGGGTCGGCGGTGTTTGGAGTCTTCCGAAACCCAGCGCAGGCGCGCCGAACCGCTCGGGCGTTCCGGGAAGACTCAGTTTTCGTCGTCGAAACCCTTTCCAGGGAAAGGTATGGCCGGGCGTTAGGGTGGACTGCGACCGGTTCGGGGGGAATTCTTGGCCGTTGACAAGTGCAAGGTGTTTTGCGGCACGGCGAACGCGCCTTTAACGGACGCGATCTGCCGGTATCTCGGCGTGCCGCTGGGTCAGGCCGAGCATGGCCAGTTTTCGGACGGCGAGACGCGCTATCAGATCAAGGAAAACGTGCGCGGCGCCGACGTGTTCGTCGTGCAGCCGTGCTGCAATCCGGTCGATCATCATCTGATGCAATTGTTACTGATGATCGACGCGTTCAAGCGCGCGTCGGCGTGGCGCATCACGCCGGTGATTCCGTATTACCCGTACGCGCGGCAGGACCGCAAGGACCGTCCCCGCGTGGCGATCTCGGCCAAGTTGGTGGCCGATTTGCTGGAGACGTCGGGCGCAAGCCGTGTGCTTTCACTCGACCTGCACGCGCCGCAGATTCAGGGGTATTTCAATATCCCGGTGGATCACTTGTACGCGTCACCGGTGATGGTCGAATACTTTCAGAAGAAGAAGCTCGGGCAGATCACGGTGGTCTCGCCCGATGCGGGGGGCGTCGAGCGGGCGCGCCTGTTTGCCAAGAGGATCGACGCGCCGCTGGCCATCGTGGATAAGCGCCGCATCGACATCAACGTGAGCGAGGTGATGCACCTGATCGGAGACGTTTCCGGGCGCCCGGCTCTCGTGATCGACGACATCATCGACACGGCCGGAACGCTCGTGAAGACGGCCGAAGCGCTGCTCGAAAACGGCGCGACCAAGGTTTTTGCCGCATCGACGCACGCCGTTCTCTCGGGGCCGGCCGTCGAGCGTCTCATGAAATCGCAGATCGAGGAAGTCGTGGTCACCGATTCCGTTCCGCTCAACGAGGCTGCGCGGGGGTTGCCGAAAATCAAGGTGCTGAGCGTCGCGCCGCTGCTGGCTCGGGGCATCCAGTCGATTCACGAAGAGACTTCGATCAGCGAATTGTTTATGTGATGAAACGTGGCTCGGGTCTTCAGACCCAAGGCCTGCGTTAAGGAAAAGGAAAATGGAAACGTTTACAGTCGAAGGAAAAGTTCGCGAGGAGCGCGGCAAGAACGCCGCGCGGCGCACGCGCCTCACCGGGATGGTGCCGGCGGTGCTTTACGGCGACCGGAAGGATTCGGTCGCGCTTTCGGTGAACGCCAAGCAGGTGGCTCGCATTCTGCGCTCGGAAACCGGCCACAACACGATCTTCAGCGTTCGCGTAGCGGGCGGCGCCGAAGAAAAGGCCATGATGAAAGATTGGCAGGTCGATCCCGTCAGCGGCGCGCTGCTTCACGTGGACCTGCTCCGCATCGCGATGGACGTGCGCATGCGCGTCCGCGTGCCGGTGCACACGTTCGGCGAACCGCAGGGCGTGAAGATGCAGGGCGGCATCTTTGAAATGGTCACGCGCGAAGTCGAGCTCGAGTGCCTGCCGAGCGACATCCCGGAAGAGTTCAAAGTTGACGTCACGGAAATGATGATCGGCAAACAGCTTCGCGCCGCCGATCTGCCGATTGACCCGGCCAAAATGAAGCTGCTCACGGACCCGCAACGCGTGCTGGCTCACGTAGTGATGCTGAAAGCGGAAGTGGAGGCGGCGCCGGAAGCGGCGGTGGCTTCAGAAACCGCTCCGGCCGAGCCCGAGGTCATCAAGAAGGGCAAGAAGGAAGAAGAGGGCGAAGCCGAAGGCGAGGCGGAAGCTCCGAAGGCCGAGAAGTCCGAGAAGAAGGGCAAGGAGAAGTAGCCCGAGCGCCTCGGCGCGGCGGACGGCAATGCTATCGAGCGCGCCCATGCGCCCCGCGGAGCGCGGCACATGAAACTGATCGTCGGCCTCGGCAACCCCGGTCCCGATTACGAGTGGACGCCGCATAACCTGGGCTTCCTCGCCGTGGATGTGCTGGCCGAACGGGCGGGCATTCGAGTGACGCGGCCGGAAGCGAAGTCGCTCGTGGGACGCGGGCAGATCGCCGGGCACGATGTGATTCTGGCGAAGCCGCAGACGATGATGAATCTGAGCGGCGTGGCCGTGCGGATGCTGCTCGAGCGGTATGAATGCGAGCCGGCGGACCTGATCGTCCTGATCGACGAGGTCGATCTGCCGTGGGGCATGTTGCGAATCCGGGATAAGGGCCGCAACAGCACGCACAACGGCTTCAAGTCGATCCTGGGCTCGCTCGGCACGGACGAATTCATTCGCGTCCGGATGGGCGTCCAGCCGGAGCAGCAGTGGGGCGATCGCAAGGATTACGTCCTCTGCACGATGGGCCGCGAGGAGCGGCGGATCGCGCAGGAAGAGGTCGTCGAGGCGGCCGACGCCGTGGAAGTGATTTTGACCGAGGGCCTCGAGAAGGCGATGTCGCGATTCAATCGTAAGGCGACGCCCTCGGGAGAGAGTACGGAGTAGGGAAGCGATTGGTTGCTGCCGCAGGGCAGGCAAGGAATCGAGAGGAACAATGGAAGAGCGACAGTACGATTTGATCTTCATCTGCCGGCCGGACACGCCCGAGCCGGATATCGACAAGGTGATCGCGACCCTCGAGCACGCCGCGACGGAAAAGGGCGGCAAAATCGAGAAGACGGAGAAGTGGGGCCGGAAGCGCATGGCCTACCGCGTGCAGCGGCTGCGCGAGGGATTCTACGTGTACATGGTCGTGCGTTCGACTCACGGAGAAGTCGTCAAGGAACTCGAGCGCCGGTTGAAGGTCGCCGACGCCGTGATGAAGTACCTCACCGTGCGCGTGGACGAGGAATTGAAGCGGCAGGAAAAACTGAAGAAGCACCGCGAACGCCGCGCCGCGCGGCGTCCGCGCAAGACAGCCGCGCCGGCAGCTCCAGCTGCTCCGGCGCCGGCCAGTGGCGGCGAACAGGCCGCTGCACAATCGTAGTCAGGGAGAGATCGAATGGCAGAAGAAAACGCACCTCGTCCGCCAGCGCCACCGGCGGCACCCTCGGCACCTTCCGGACATTCCGGGCCGCCGTCCGGCGGCGGATACCAGGGACGCTCCGGTCCGGGTGGACCGGGAGGTCCGCGGCCGCAGGGAGGCCGTCCGGGCGGTCCCGCGAAGCGCGGCAAGCGAAGCTTCATGCGCAAGAAGAAGGTTTGCCGGTTCTGCGTGGATAAGTCGGACTTCATCGACTACAAGAAGGCCGAGATTCTCGCGCCGTTCCTGCAGGAGCGTGGAAAGATTCTTCCGCGGCGCATGACGGGCACGTGCGCGCGGCACCAGCGCTGGCTCACCGTGGCGATCAAGAGGGCGCAGAATATCGCCCTGCTTCCGTTCGCCGCGGAGCTGTAGTCGTTCTCCGGAGAATTCGTAGGGGCAGGTTTTAAACCCGCCCCTACAGTCATTCCAAGATATTCAAGGATAGGGATCATGCAAATTATCTTGCAGGAAGACGTCGAAAAGCTCGGCACGCGCGGCCAGGTGGTCGAAGTGGCCGAAGGCTACGCGCGCAATTTTCTTCTCCCGCGGAAGCTCGCGCTCGAAGCGAGCGCCGGCAACATGAAGCGGCTCGAGAAGATGCGCGCCACGTTCGCCAAGAAGGAAGCGACCGAGAAGGACGCGGCGCAGAAGCTCGCCGAGCTGCTTGCGGGCGTTTCGCTCGAGGTCTCGCGCAAATCGGGTGAGAACGATCAGCTTTTCGGCTCGGTCACGTCCGCCGATGTTTCCGAGGCGCTCGCCGCCAAGGGCTTCACGATCGACAAGCGCAAGATCACGCTCGCCGATCCGATCAAGCTCGTCGGCGAATTTGAAATCCCGATCAAGCTCCATCGCGAAGTCACCGCCACCGTGAAGCTCGCCGTTAAGAAGGAAGAGTAGCGCGCGTTCGAGAATTTCATTCGGTTCGTAGGGGCGCTGCTTGCCGCGCCCCTTTTTTCTTGCTCGACCACTGCTGCGAAGAGATGTCCCTCGTTCTGCAAAGTGCGCGGAACTCGGGACGCCGATCCTCGTCGGATCGGCGTTTTCCACTTTTCCGAAAATGTCCACAGGGCGATACGGTTGACGCGCGCCCGCGGCGTGTCACAATCGTGCGCGCTTGCGGATTGAAGTGAGCATCCCAAGGCCCGAACGAAACGCGCTGAGAGCGGCGGAAAATGCTCTCTTGCGCTCGAATGCAAGTTAGGCGAAAATAAAGCGAATGGCCAGCGACACTACTCTCGAACGACCGCTCCCGCACAATCTCGAAGCCGAGCGGAGCATTCTCGGCGCCGTCCTGCTCGATAATCACGCGCTCAACGCAGCGGTGGAGCGTCTGCGCTCCGAGGATTTCTTCCTTCCGCAGCACCGCTACATTTTCGAGCGCATGGTGCAGCTCGGCGAAAAGCAGCAGGCGATCGACACGATCACGCTGATGGAAGATCTCAGCCGCACCGGCGCGCTCGAAGCCGCGGGCGGCATCGCGTACCTCTCGCAGCTGGCCGATGGGTTGCCGCGCGTCACCAACGTCGATCACTACGCGCGCATCGTGAAGGAAAAGGCGATTCTGCGCACCCTGATCTACTCCACGTCGGTGATTCAGGAGCAGGCGCTCGCCGCGGGCGACGATGCCGACGTGATTCTCGATCGCGCCGAATCCACGATTTTCCAGATCGCGGAAGACCGCGTAAGGGCCGGGCTGATCAACGTCAAGGATCTCGTCAAGGAAAGCTACGACCGGCTCGAAAAAATTCTCAGCGAAGGCCGCCGCATTTCGGGCCTCGCCACCGGCTACGCCGGGCTCGACAATGAGACGGCAGGCTTGCAGCCTTCGGAGCTCATCATCCTTGCGGCACGCCCTTCGATGGGGAAGACGGCGCTGGCGCTCAACATCGCCGAAAACGTGGCGCTGCGGCAGCGCCAGCCGGTGGCCGTGTTCAGCCTGGAAATGTCGAAGGAATCGCTGCTGCTGCGCCTGCTTGCGTCGCAAGCGCGCGTGGACGCACACAAATTCCGCACCGGGCACATGAATCGCGACGATTGGGGCAAGGTGACCGCGTCCCTGGCGGAGCTGGGCGAAGCGCCGATCTGGATCGACGACTCCGCTTCCTCGACCGTTCTTGAAATGGGCGCGAAGGCGCGGCGGCTGAAGCGTGATCGTGGGCTTTCGCTCATGATCGTCGATTACTTGCAGCTCGTCGTGCCCACGCATTCGGGGCGCGGCACGAATCGCCAGGAGGAAGTCTCCAGCATTTCCCGCGCGCTGAAGGGCCTCGCGAAAGAGTTGCAGGTGCCCATCGTGGTCCTCAGCCAGCTCACCCGCGCGCCGGAGCGCGAAGAGCGCAAGCCGCAGCTCGCCGATCTGCGCGAATCGGGCGCCATCGAGCAGGATGCGGACGTCGTGCTTTTCATCAACCGCCCGAATTTCTACAAGACGGACATCCCCGAAGAAGATCGCGCCAAGGCGGAGCTCATCATCGCCAAGCAGCGCAACGGCCCCACCGGCAGCCTGAACTTCGTTTTCCTCAGCCGCCACACCCGCTTCGAAGAGGCCGCGCCGGACACCTGGAATTCCGGGGGCGACGAGTAGCGCCCTCCGCAGCGTCGCCGGGCGGCCACAGTTGTGTCGTTTTGCCCGCGTGCGTCTCCGGCGATTCGTTTGCGCCGCTCCGGCCACTCCCTCTAACTTCTGCGTTTTCCTTAACCTTCACCTATCCGCAGCGGTAGCCCGCGCCAAAAGCGAATGGCCCGGCGCCTGCAACAATCCAAACCGGCATGTTTACCCAAACGGTGCGAGCCGATTTGCGGATCGCAATTGTTTCGCGCCGTCGAGGTAGAGTCTGGCATTCTAAAAGACGATGACGAGTCGCATTCAATTCGCAGGACGCCCGCTCTGGGCCGAAATCTCGCTCAAGGCGATCGCGAGAAATCTGAAAGTCGTTCGCCGCCACATCGGGCCGAAGCCGGAGATTCTGGCGGTCGTGAAATCGAACGCCTACGGGCTGGGCGCCGTGCCGGTGGCAAAAGCGCTTCAAAAGGCTGGAGCGGACCGCTTCGGTGTCACCTGCGGCAACGAAGGCATCGAGCTGCGCGAAGCGGGCATCCGCAAGCCGATCCTGGTCCTCACGGGATTCTGGCCGGGGGAAGAGAAGCGCTTCATCAAGTACCGCATGACCCCGACGGTCACGCGCCTCGATGACATCCGCCATCTCGAGCGCGCCGCGAAGGCCGCCGGCGGAAAATCGCGCCTGCGCTTCCATCTCAAGATCAACACGGGCATGAACCGCCTCGGGATCTCGCCGTCTGATATCGATACTTTTGCGAGCGCGCTGGCCGGTTGCCGCCACATCGCGCTCGAAGGCACGTTCACGCACTTCGCTTCGGCCGAGGACTTCAGCGCCCGCCAGACCGACGACCAGGAGGAAATGTTCCGCCGGTGTCTCGACCGGCTGCGCGCGCTCGGAATTTCACCGGGAATCGTGCACATGGCCAATAGCGGCGCGATCTGCGCCCGGCCGGACACCTTCGCCGACATGATCCGCCCCGGCGCGATTCTCTACGGCTACTATCAGTCGTTCGATCCGCCGCAGAAAGGCCAGGAAGTGCGCGAGCGGCTGCCGATCGAGCCGAGTCTTTCGCTTCGCGCGCGCATCATCACGCTTCGAGACCTGCCGCCGGGCCAGCCGGTGGGATACGGCGCGCGATTCGTCACCGCGCGGCCTTCGCGCATCGCCGTCATCAACGCGGGCTATGCCGATGGCATCCTCCGCCAGCGGACCAATCGCGGATGCGTCCTTGTGCGCGGCCGACGTGTGCCTCTCGTGGGCACGATCTCGATGGATTTGACGACTCTCGACGTCACCGACCTGCCGGAAGCCGCGCTCGGCGACATCGTCACGATCTACGGCCGCGATGGAGACGCCGAAATCAAGGTCTCCGACGTGGCTGCCGAGATCGGCACGGTCACTTCGGATCTCCTCTGCGCGCTCGGCCGCCGCGTGCCTCGCTACTATCTCTGATAGCTTGCATCCAACGAACCTTGGCTCTCGGTTTGGCTCCGGTGCTATACTGCTTCACATCATAGAGTTTTCGTTTTATACGCAGTTTCGATTCATATCCGGCGCACGTACATACTCCTCATAGAGCCGGCAAAACGGGACCTGGGTCATAGCTGACTCATAACTTCATACGCTTTATAAGGTGCCACCATGCCAAGGACTTCTAACGTGACCGGCCGTTCTCAGGCCGGCGCGACCTCGGATCATTCGGCTGCCAAACCGGCCATTCTCCCGCGAGCCTCTCAAGACCACGCCGGCGCATTCTGGGACATTCTCACATTCCGGATGCTCTTCACGGTCGTCTGCACGGGCGCCGGCTATCATTTCCGCCCCTTTGGACTGACGAGCCAGTTCGGCGCCATCGCGGGCTTCCTGTTCGCGCTCTCGGTGATTCTCTTCGAGCTGCGGCTGCGCAGAGCGAGCCTCCGCCGCCTGATCGGCGCGGCCATCGGATCGATCATGGGGATTCTGGGCGCCTACCTGATCTCGCTGATCTTCGCGCACACCACCATTCCGGAAAGCACCCGGTCGTTTTTCAGCCTGGCGATTTTTCTGGTGATGACCTACATCGGCCTGGTACTCGGCGCGAACAAGGGCGACATGCTCAACCTGCAAGCGTTCGGGGGCGTGTTCGGCAGCGAGAAAAACAACAGGCATTCCGTCAAGCTGCTCGATACGAGCGTCATTATCGACGGGCGCGTGGCCGACATTGCCGACGCGCTGTTTCTCGACGGCGCCATCATCATTCCTCATTTCGTGCTTCGCGAGCTCCAGCTCGTCGCCGATTCGGCCGATCCGCTCAAGCGCCAGCGCGGCCGGCGCGGCTTGGAAGTGCTCGCGCGCATCCAGAAGATGACGCACCTTGACGTGCAGATCGCCGACGACGATTTCGCGCACATCGCCGACGTGGATATGAAGTTGATCGAGCTGGCCAAGCGCTATGACGCCAAGGTCGTGACCAACGATTTCAACCTGAACAAGGTCGCCACGCTTCAAGGCATCGAGATCATGAACGTCAACCTGCTCGCGAACGCGCTCAAGCCCGTGGTCCTGCCGGGCGAGATCATGCGCGTGTTCATCCTGCGCGAGGGCAAGGAATACAACCAGGGCGTCGCCTACCTCGACGACGGCACGATGGTCGTTGTCGATGGCGCGCGCAAGATGATCAACAAGACGATCGACATCAGCGTCACGTCGGTCCATCAGACCACCGCCGGCAAGATGATCTTCGGCCGCTACGACGAACGCGGCGAGCAGACGCCGCGCATCGCGCCCGCCCCAGGAGCGGAACCTGCGCCGGGAACGCGCCCTGCGGAAGGTGGAGGCGAACGCCCTCCCCGCCCGCTCTATCCGGAGTCAGGACGTTCCTAGCGGGGCGCGCAGGCTGCCTTTGTCTCGCTCCGCATGCCTCGATTGCGATAGACTGCTATGCCTCCAATGAGCCGAATAGCTGCCATTATCCCCGCTGCCGGCCTCGGCACCCGTATGGGCGCCGATCAGCCGAAGCAGTTTCTTGAGCTCGACGGCATGCCGCTGATCATTTTCACGCTGCGGCGCCTGGCCGCTTGCTCTGCCATCACGGACTTCTTCATCTCCACGCGCGCCGACGATGTCGCCTCGCTCCAGGATAAAGTCGCCAAGGCTGGCCTCGGCCGTCCCGCGCGCGTGATCCACGGCGGCGACACGCGCCAGCAATCGGTCGCAAACGCCCTGGCGCAGGTCGACCCGTCCACGGAGATCGTTCTCGTGCACGATGCCGTGCGTCCGTTCGTCACGGTCGAGCAGATCGAGCGCCTGATCGCGGAGGCGCGCGCCCGAGGCGCCGTTATCCTCGGCATTCCCGCCATCGACACGGTGAAGGAAGTGAAGCGCGCGAGCCTGCCCGAAGACGTGGCCCTGATTTCCGCCACGATTCCGCGGGAGCGCATCGTCCTCGCGCAGACGCCGCAAGCCTTCTCCTACACGCTCCTGCGCGACGCCTTTCGCAAGGCGCAGCAGGACGATGCCACCGCATCGGACGAAGCCGCGCTCGTCGAGCGCTTCGGCCACGACGTGTTCGTCGTGCTCGGCTCCGAGCGCAACCTGAAGATCACCCGCCCCTCGGACATGGACCTCGCCCGCTTCTACCTCGAGCAGGAGCGCCGCAAGGAGAAGTTGTGACGTTTGCTCCTGATGCTCCGCAGCGCATGGGCATGTCGCCCATGGTTCGCACGGTTCTATTTTGGGTGCTGATGATTGCCCTGGCGATCGTCTTGTGGCAGATGAGCTCGAAGCCCGCCAACGACAAGAACGTCTCGCAGATGACCTATTCGGATTTCATGAATCAAGTAGACAAAAACAACGTTGGCTCGGTGGAACTTTTCGACCGGAAAGAAACCGCCGAGATTGACGGGCAACTTTGCCAGCCAGCTCAGAAGTTCAAAGTCACGATCCCCAAGGAAGTGATCCCGGACTTAACAGAGCGGCTGCGAAAACAGGGCGTAGTGATCGGCGTCTCGAGTTCGCCAGAGTCAAATTGGCTGACCCTCGTCCTCAACCTTGCTCCACTCATTCTGATAATCGGCATTTGGATTTTCATGATGAAGCAGATGCGTACCAGACGGGACCAATCCACGTCGGGCGACCCCTCGAACAGGCCAATACAATGACCCACTCCGGAATCGGCTACGATCTTCATCGACTCGTCGAAGGCCGCAAGCTCATGATCGGCGGTATCGAAGTCCCGTTCGAAAAGGGCTCGCAGGGCCATTCCGATGGCGACGTGCTCAGCCATGCGCTGTGCGATGCGCTGCTCGGCGCCGCGAGCTTGGGCGACATCGGCACGCACTTTCCGGATACGGACCCGAAATGGAAAGGTGCCTCGAGCCTCCTTTTCTTGGAGCACGCCGCGAAGCTTCTGGCCGATCGCCGCCTCCGCATCGTGCACGTTGATGCCATCGTCATCTGCGAGCGGCCCAAGCTCGGCCCGCATTTTCCAGCCATGCGCGCGGCCCTGGCGAAGGCGCTTGGTATTACGACGGACGCAATCAATCTGAAGGCAAAAACCAACGAAGGCATGGACGCGATCGGCCGCGGCGAAGCCATCGCCGCTCACGCCATCGCCACTGTCCGGCAGCACTAAGCGGGCGCCTTCGCTCCGCGCGCAAGTGCGCTAGAATCTCCCTGCATGTCCTCCCACACTCCAGCGGAAGTGACGATCTCGGCCGCGAATCTCTTCACGGAAGCGGACGTCGCCGCGATTTTGCGCGAACATGGCTGGCTTGAAGCTGCTCGCGAGGTCGATGCCAATCCCGCGCTGAAAATCTGGCTCGCGCGCGTGGCGGAGCTTCTCGGGCCGCAGGCCGCCGATCGCAATGCGCTCGCCGGTCTGCTCACATTGATCTTCAGCTACGATGCCGTAGCTTCATTGCAGGACGCGGCGAACCAGGCCGTGCTCGCTCGCGAGGGAGCGCGTGACGTGATCCGCGAGCTCGCGAATCGAATCCTGGAGGGTGGCGATGTCGATTCCGAGCGATTCAAGGAAATCATCGACGGGATGAAAGCGGCCGTGCCGTACCGCAGCCGGGCGATGTTTCATCCGATTCGCGTGGCGCTTGCGGGCCGCGCTGGCGAAGGCGAGCTCGACCGCGTGATCCTGCTGCTGGATGCCGCTGCACAACTTTCTTTTGCCGTGCCAGTAAGAAACACGCGGCAGCGCATGCTCGAATTCTGCGCCGCGCTCGACTAAATGGTTCCCGAATGCCCATGAACTGGATGACCGGATTTCATGCCGTCGAAGAAGCGCTCGCAGCCGGGCGCCCGCTCGACCGCATCGTGATCGCGCGCGGGCGCCACGGCGACCGTGTCGAGGCCGTCGTCCGACTTGCGAAATCGCGCAGCGTGCCGGTGCGCTTTGAAGACCGCCAGCAGCTCGACCGCCTCGCCGGTACGCGCGAGCATCAGGGAATTGCCGCGCTCGCCGCGGCAAAGCCCGCCGTCGAGCTTGAGGACCTGCTCCGCGAGAAGAATGCCCTAGGTTTGCTGGTCTTGCTCGACGGCATCGAGGACCCGCACAATCTGGGCGCGATCGTGCGCACGTCGCTCGCCGCCGGAGCGCAGGGCGTCGTGATCCCCGAGCGGCGCGCCGCCGGCCTCAGCGATACTGTCGAGCGAGCCTCCGCCGGCGCGCTGGCGCACCTGCCGGTCGCGCGCGTGAAGAATCTGGTGCGCGCGATGGAGCAGATCAAGGAAGCGGGCTACTGGCTCGTGGGACTCGATGAGCGCGCGGAGAAAAGCTTCACCGAGGTCGATTTGAAAGGGCCGGTCGGCATCGTGCTCGGCAGCGAAGGCGAGGGATTGCACGAGCTGACGCGTAAGCGCTGCGACTTCCTGGTCTCGATTCCGACGACCGGCCCGGTGAAGTCACTCAATGTTTCTGTCGCCGCCGGCGTCATGCTCTTCGAAGCCGTCCGCCAGCGCGGAATCACGAAATGACAGATGGATGCGGCACCGCTTAGCGGCAGGATCTACACTATCTCGCCATCATCGATCTTGTCGCCTAGAAGACTGTGTATTGTCCGCAGAGCATCGATTGCGTGGTGCCCCCAGTGTGTATAGAACGCAGTGCGCCATTCCCAGATCACTTCCGCCAGAATGGCCCCGTCTTCTCTCCCACGAGCGAGCCCGTCGTTCAGATCTCGATAGATACCAGCGATGTCATCGGCAAGACTTCCTTGAATCGCTTCGGTTTCCTTAACAGGATCGAAAACTTCCCAATACAAATTGGAATCTCCGAGTTTCTCCTGGAGCAGCTCGTAGAGATTTTGCCAAGTCTTGTATTCCATTTCGACGTCTATGCGGGGTCTCGATGATTCCTGGCCTAGGTCGACCGGTTCGTTCGGGTCGTCGGGTTCGTTGCGTCGCCATGGATCGGTGTCAGGGAGACGAATCGCTCCGCCGATGAGCTCGGGAAGAATTCGATAAACTTGAAGGAGTAGTTGGGTTTTATCCATCTGCGCGGCAGCGTCCACAATCGCGCAATATCGCTCGGCAACGGCACCAAACCGCTCGACAACTTCTGCGTAATCGTTTGCAACGCCCATAGCGGCTTTCAAACCTGCAACGACGAGCTCACTGATCGTACTTCAGCAGCGAAAACACATCGACGCCGGGTAGCTTGGCGCGCCCCTTGAGAAAATTCAGCTCCACGGCAAACGCCGCACCGATCACGTCGCCGCCCAGCTTGCGGATCAGGCTCGTGGCCGCCGCGGCCGTGCCGCCCGTGGCGAGCAGGTCGTCACAGAGCAGCACGTGCTGCCCTTTCTCCACCGCGTCCTGATGGATTTCGAGCGTGTCGCTGCCGTATTCAAGGTCATATGTCACCGAAGCCGTCTTCCAGGGAAGTTTTTTCGGCTTGCGCACAGGGACGAATCCCGCGCCCAAACGGTATGCCAATGCCGGCCCGAAGATGAACCCGCGCGCCTCGATTCCCGCGACGATGTCGATGTGCTTGCCCTGGTAGTGTTCGCAGAGCTTGTCCACAAGGGAATGGAAGCCGGTGCGGTCCTTCAGGAGCGTCGTGACGTCGTAAAACAAAATCCCCGGCTTCGGATAGTCCGGGATCTCGCGGATCAGCTTTTTCAGGTTTTCCATCATCGCCCCTTTGTTTAGTCGTCGAACTCGACCGAAAATCCCTGGGCCCAGCGCGGTTCGAGCCCCGCCTGTTCCTCGCTCACGCGTTCGACCCTGGCTGCTCGCGGCCCGCGCTCCAGTTCCGCGCGCAGCGCGGCCAGCGACTCCGCTGTCCCAATCGCGTAAACCTCCACGCGGCCGTCGCGCAAGTTCCTCGTAAATCCCGTCACTTCCAGCCGCTCCGCCGTCCACGCGACGAAATGGCGGTATCCCACTCCCTGCACCATTCCGCTCACGTAGTAGCGCCTGGAGCTTTGCATCTCGTTCACGACCGCTCCGCCCGGCCCGGTAAACTGGGGATTCTATCTGTAATCTTTTGCATCACCAAGTGCGAAGGCGTGCTATTTTTCGCGTGAGATGCATGCGGCTGAGTTCAACGCGCGGCGCGCATTCCGCATCCAACCAAAGTCGATCATGACGCGAATTCCATTCACCGGCGCTCTGCTCGCGCTCGTTCTGCTTTTCGGCGCGGCACCGCCCGCCCGCGCGCAGGATAGTCAGGGGCCGATGGCGCCTCCGCCGAAATTCGAGGTGAAGCGCATTCCTTCGGTGCCGCATCCAGGCCCGCCGCCGATTCCGCAGGAAGAAATCATCCGGAAATTCGCGGCGAATGAGGATGCCGCGAAAGAAGTGTACGATACCTACAACTTCACGCAGACGATTCGCCTCGAAGAGCTGACCGATCCCGGCGGCAAGTTCACCGTCACCGGCGAGCAGTACACTAAACCCGATGGCGGGCGGTTCTGGCGCATCAAGAAACCACCCGAATCCAGCCTGAAGTGGACGAGCTACTCGCTCGAGGACGTGCGCACGATCGTCGGCCTGCCTCTGTTCTTTCTCACCAGCGACCAGGTCGCGAACTACGATTTCCTCTACGCCGGCCAGCAGAAGCTCGACGAGCTCAACACCTACATCTTCCAGGTGAAGCCGAAGGAGCTGAGCCGCACCCGGCTCCTGTTTCAGGGCGTGGTCTTTGTGGACGATCACGATCTTGCGATCGTCGAGACGTACGGCAAGTTCGTGAGCGAGCTTGTGCCCGAAGAGGGCGCAACGAAGCTGCCGTTCAGCCTGTATGAAACGTACCGGGAAAACTTTCAGGACAAGTACTGGCTGCCCACCTACACAACTTCCGACGATTACATCGACACGCCGGGTGCGGAACAGCTCCACCTGCGCCTCGTGGTCCGCTCGACCGATTTCAAGGTGAATACTTCTCCCGCTCCGTCCCCAGCCGCCACGCCTCCCGCACCGTCCGCCCCACCCCTGCGCGAATTGCCGCAGCCCAAGTAGCATCTGCCGAAGGTGCCTGCTCGCCGCGGGTCCGGCGGGCGGTTTAGTCACGCCGATGCAGATGCTTTGGGAGGTCGCGAATCGAGCGCAACAGCAAATCCGGCTGCGCCGCGCGAATGCGGTCGGCAGTGGGGAACGGGCCAAACACTCCGATGGGCCGGACGCCCGCGCGCCGCGCCATCTCGACGTCCTCCGGCGCGTCGCCCACGTACACGCACTCTTCGGGCCGTGCTTCGAGACGCTCCAGCGCCAGCTTGAGCGGCGCCGGATGCGGCTTCTTGCGGGAAGCGTCTTCGCTGCACACGCGCGCGGCAAAGTAATTCGCGAGGCCGAACTCGCGCAGTTGCCGTCCGACGCGCGTGCGGTCTCCGCTCGTCACCAGCCCGAGGACGAAGCTTCGTTGCAGCAGGCGCACCACGGCTCGTGCGCCGGGCAGCAGGGGAGGGCACTCGGCGCGATACGCGGTGCGCCACAGCCGGTCGGCGCGGCCCCACTTGGGGCGGGGAATTCCCGCCGCGCGGTAAACCTGATACCAATCAGGCGAGTAGTGCCGCTCGAGTTCGGCCATCCCCCAATCGATTCGCATCTCGCGGAACATCGCGAGATACGCGCGCGAGTCCGCCGCATAGGAATCTAGGAGCGTGCCGTCCCAATCGAGCAGCACGACACGTGCATGAAATGGGGTGCGACTCACAGAAGGGAATCGTAGCAGAAGAATACGCGAGCAGGGACGCTACCCGCAATCAGCCGCGAAAGGATCGAATCGGGCCAGTCTTTCTTACTTATGGCGCCTGGGGAGAGCGTCGTCGCGCTGCAGAGCGAAATCGTCGAAGCTCGCCGCATAGCCGCGCCAGCCGGGCATTTCCGACTCTTCCGCGCGCACGATATGAGCGGCGGTACACATCTGGACGCGTCCGAAGCCGAGCGGCCGGTCGACCAGCGCCACTTCCAACTCGATCGCCACGCCGGGTTCGATCTCGCGGGGCGCGAGGAAAAAGACTCCGCTCGAACTGATGTTCCGCGTGACGAGAGTCACCGGTATCGGCTCGACGGCATCGCCGATGCGCGTCAGGCGCAAGGGCAGCGTCAGCGAGGCCCGCGGATAGCGGCGGCGCTCCGACGCCACTCCGATGGCGTGCGTGGGCACGCGCGCAAAGCGGCGCGGTCCTGGCTTTCCTGAGATTGCTGTAACAGTTTCCGTGCGGCTTTCAAATTCACGTAGCGGCGAAACTTCGGCCTGCCGCTCGTTGCGTTCCGGAGCAGCTCCCATGACACATCCCCCAAGACCTGCCGACAGCTGACCCCCGTCAGGTTGAACGAATATGCTCGACGCCGCGCCGAGCGTCAACGCGGCATCGAGTCGAAGTGCCGTATGATGTAACACTCCGCGGGGGTTTTCGGCCCAAGCGTTTCAGAGGGCAACCGACGGCGCAGGGTCGCCGGATAGGCGATCAGGATTTGCCCGCGAAAATCGGATAGCCCGGTTTTTCGGGCTTCGCTAAGCTTAGCGCGCAAGATTGATCTGGGAGACGAAGAGCAACCGATGCTTCGCAATGTAAGCCGGGGACACAGAATGGAGCAGCCGGTCCCAGCCGGGGCGCGCTGGCAGGCGGTGCAGGCGCGCGACCGGAGCGCGGACGGCGCGTTCGTTTACGCCGTGCGCTCGACCGGCATCTATTGCCGCCCGTCGTGCCCGTCGCGCAAACCCCGTCGCGAGCAGGTAGTTTTCTTCCCGCTTCCGGAGGCTGCCGAACAGCAGGGCTTCCGCGAATGCCGCCGTTGCCGGCCGCGCGCTGCCCGGTTGCGCGATCCTAGGATCGAGACGGTAGCCCGCGTCTGCCGCGAGATCGACTCGCGCATCGACGGCGATCCCGCGGCCGATGTCGAAAACGAGGCGCGCCTGACTCTCTCCGCTCTCGCCAGTCGAGCCCAAATGAGCACCCACCAACTCGATCGCGCGTTCCGGAGCGCGATGGGCATTACGCCCCGGCAATACGCCGACGCGCGGCGAATGCGCCGGCTGAAGTCGCGCTTGAAAGAAGGAGACGACGTGACGACCGCACTCTACGAAGCAGGATTCGGCTCATCGAGCCGCCTCTACGAACGCGCACCTTCGCACCTCGGCATGACGCCCGCGGTGTACCGCAATGGCGGCGCAGGCATGCAGATTCACTACACGATCACAAACTCTCCTTTGGGGCGGCTTCTGGTCGGCGCAACCGAACGCGGCATCAGCGCCCTCTATCTGGGCCAATCCGATGCGGCCCTTCGCGCGGCCCTGCGGAAGGAGTATCCGCGCGCGGATCTTCTTCTCGATGGCCCCGGGCATCGCAACCGGGATCGCGGGAGTCTTGGAGATTGGGTGGAAATGATTCTTGCCCATCTGCGCGGGCAGGAGCCGCACCTCGACTTGCCGACGGACGTTCAGGCCACTGCATTCCAGCGGCGGGTCTGGGAGGAGCTGCGGAAGATTCCCTACGGCGCCACGCGAACGTACAGCGAAGTGGCGCGCGCCATCGGTCGCCCTGCCGCCATTCGCGCCGTGGCCCGCGCCTGCGCCACGAATCCGGTTTCCGTGGTGGTGCCTTGCCATCGAGTGGTGCGCGAAGACGGCAACCTGGCGGGGTATCGGTGGGGAATCGAGCGCAAGCGCACCCTGCTCGAAAACGAGTCCGCTCTGGCGCATTCAAAGGCGGGGAAAGCCTGACGCCGGGCACGCGCTTTCGCGCGCCGAGCTCATCACCACACTACCGTCCGCGGCCGCTCAGCCCTGCGGCTTGATTTTCTGGGTGCCCTTGGGCCAGTGAGGCTTGAACTGAGAGTCCGGCAGGCCCGGGTTGCGGACCATTTTCGAGTATCGGACGATCGAATAATCGCCGGACCCGGCTTCGTAGAACTGCTGTTGCACCGGGAGCCAGCTCGATTCATCCAGCCAGATCTGAATCTTCGCGATCTGATTTCGGACGGCGCTCGATTTTGGCGTGAGTTCGAGCTCGACCGTTTTCCTGTCGTCGAGCTTCTCTTCTTTGAGCAGCGCGACCAGGTAGCCTTTCTGTAGCTCCTTGCCCTCGGTGCCGAACCCCAGCAGCAGAAACTGATCAACGAGCGCGCGGTTCTTGCCCAGGTTGTATTCCTCGACGCGCTTCAATCCGGGGTTGTAGATGAAGAGGCTGTCGCCGGTCCTCAGGATCGTCCGCGGATTGGGCGCCTTCAGCTCGAGCAGCATCTTGTCGCCGCGAACGAAGATGTTTCCGGTTTCGGTCGAGCGGTCGTTGACCACCACCGTCACCTTGGTGCGCTCGATATCCGCCGCGAGGCTGTGGAAATCCTTCGCCTCGGCATCCAGCTGTGCGAGAACGCTCTCCAGAGTCCACGGACTGCGGTTCTGCCCGCGCGCGCAGGGAACGCACGCGCACCCAAGCAACAGAACAGCCCACAAGGCAGGCGCTATCCTACGGTTTTTTCGGATCAACCATTCCCCCACTGAAGCCTGATTGTACCGGAGACCAGAATTTCATCATAGCACACTGAAATCGAACGCAAATTATGTCCGCCGACCGAGGTGCGCGGCGGACAGACAGTGTCATCCAGCCCTCGAGGACGCTCTCGCTCTCGTCCCTGAGCAGCCATCTGTTTGATTTGTAATGCCCTCTCCGGCGGCGCTAAAATAACCTGAGGGGAGTACAGAGAAAAGGCTTGACAAGAAATGGCACCCTATGGAGAATGTCTCGCGCGCCGTTTCTGCCTTCCCCTGTAGTGACGTTCCTCCCCTTTCGCATCGCCGGGAAAAGTCTGCGAGGAGACCGGTGGCGGAAAAAGAAAGCATAACGGCCAGTATGGAACTCGATCGTGAAGTAATCCGCTGTCAAGTATGCGGATTAGTCCAATACCGTACACGCACGGGTAACTGCCGACGCTGTTTGCGTTTGCTGCCCCCAAAGGTGACGTTCGTCATTCCGACGCCGTCGCCTCAGGATTTGCCGGGGGACGACCGCCAACTGTTCGAGAACTGGCCGAATCGCGAAACCGTTGAAAACATCGGCCAGCGCATCCGGCAATTGCGTGAATCGCGCGGCATGACGCAGAGCCAGCTACAGGCACGCTCTCGCGTTTCCCGTTCTTATTTGTCCCGCATCGAAAGCGGTCAGATGACCCCCAGCCTCGGCACGCTCGAGAAGATTGCCGAAGCCCTGGGTGTCGGCCTGAACCGCTTCTTCGTTCCGGAGACGAACGGAGAGACGGTTCTCGAGGACCCGTTCATTCAGGGACTCCGGCCGTTCTTGCGGCAGCTCGATTGGGCCCAATGGCAGGGTATTCTGAAGCGGTTGCAGGCGATCAGCGAGCACGTCAGCACCAGTCATCAGGTGCGCCCGCTCGCCCCGCAGCCCGCCGAACGGATGCCTCACGTGCCTCGCCGGCATACCTCCGGCGGGCATGCCACGGCGGCCCTTCACCGCTGATATTCGGCGGCACACAGGAAAGCACGGCGGATTGAACCGCGCCCGCGGGGACGCACCGCCCTTTGGCATCGAACGGGATGCCGGGGTGGGCGCCTCGGGCGCCATGCCGCTGCACGGACGCAGCCTCTAGTAAAACTGCACCTTCACGTCCGAACCCTTTTCCAGGTGCACCGAATCGATGAATCGCACCTGCCGGTTGTCGTAGGTCATCACCAACGATTGTGTGCGCGTGCCGTCGCCGAAGAAGCGCACGCCGCGAAGCAGGTTCCCGCCGGTGACTCCGGTGCATGCAAAGATAATCTTGTCTCCAGGCGCCAAATCCTGCGTGTCGTAGATTCGCCTCGGGTCCTTGACACCCATCTCCGCGAGACGCCCGATATGTTCAGGTCTTGAAACCACGAGGCGGCCGAGAATCTGGCCGTTCAAGCAGCGCAACGCGGCGGCGGTCAGCACGCCCTCCGGAGCGCCTCCGGTCCCCATCACGGCGTGAATTCCTGTGTTTGAGACGGCCGCGGTGATCCCTGCCGAGAGGTCTCCGTCCGATATCAATCGAATGCGCGCGCCCGCCTTGCGGATGTCCGCGATCAACTTCTCGTGCCGCGGGCGATCGAGCACGATCACCACGAGGTCCTCCACGTCGCGGCTCAAGCGTTTCGCGATCGCCTTCAGGTTGTCTTTCACAGGCGCGTCGAGCTCGACCGCGCCTTTGCACGCCGGCCCGACGATGATCTTCTCCATGTACAGGTCTGGAGCGTGCAGCAGCCCCCCGCGGTTGCTCGCCGCCAGCACGACGATGGCGTTCGGTTCGCCCGTGGCGCAAAGATTCGTGCCCTCCAGGGGATCGACCGCGATGTCCACGGCCGGATACTTGCGGTTCTTATCGTGCAAGGCGGCGCCGACCTTCTCGCCGATGTAGAGCATCGGGGCTTCGTCGCGTTCGCCTTCGCCGATCACGATCGTGCCGTCCATCCCGACGGTATCCATTTCGGATCGCATCGCCTGTACGGCCGCTTGATCGGACCCATGGCGGTCACCCAGCCCCATCGTTCGGGCCGACGCGATCGCCGCCCGTTCCACCACGCGCAGGAATTCGAGGCTCAGCTCTTTCTCCACGGACGCTCCTTCATGATGTTTGGATAATCCCGGGCGGGGAACTCCGCCGGGGCCGTATCATAATCCAATCAGTTGGCTCGCGGCGCGAATTTCGTGAGCCGGAACCCGGCGGGCCACCGGTCAGATGTTTGGTCGTGGGTCAGTTTCCGGTTCGCGAGTTAATCAGGCGCTCGCAGGTTGGCTGGTTGCTGGTCGTGAAATTACTTCCGAGCAGCCGGCCATTCGTCCAGAATCGGCGGATTCGCTGCGGACCGAAACTTCCCAGATCCCCGTTTCTGGCCAGTGTTCCAGAGGCGGCACTCCGTTCAGCGCCCGTCTCTGGGCGAGATTTGCACGTGAAAGCCATCGGGATCGACGAGATTGACCGTGGATACTCCATCGTTTGCCTGATAAGCAGCCCTCGCTTTGGCGTCCGGCAGTTCGCTGTTGATCTTATCCGCCAGGCGTTTTGCGGAATCGGGATCGATATGGTCGATCGCCACGGAGAAATGCGTGATCAGACCCTTTTTTTCGGCCACTGAATCGACGCTGATATACCCGTCCGGCAAATCCAGGTGAATACCCGTCCCTGCGTTCGTTGCCGGCCAGCCTTTTGTGACTCCGAATAACTTCTGATAGAAAGCAAAGGAACGCTCAATATCGCTCACCGTGAGCCCGACGTGGTTGACGCCCAGGCCGCGAACAATCGGAGCGGGAGCCGGGGCGGCATCCTGCGCCAGGATCCTCGCCGGCAAGACCAATGCCGCCAGCGCCTGGACAAGATTCCGCCGTGTCATACGGCCGCGTTCATACTGATCGAATAGCGAATCAACCATGGAAGCCATTTGCGTTCCCCCTTCGCAGTAAGCCGGGATTTTCGTTCTGACCTGCGGATACAGAGCGAGCCCGGCACGCGCCGGACGTTGAGTTTATCAAGAGAGGCGGGAGCCATGCGCGAAGGTTTTCGCATATAATGCGCCGGCTATACGATTCGAGTCGCACTGCCCGAGCGGTGTGCCGGATCCGGGATTCTACACGGGCGGCACTGCTCGGGACGGCCCGCACCACAGCGCGCCAAAGGAGACGAACACATGAATGCCGTCGATGTTCCCGTACGTGAACCGAATTGGAAGCGCTGGCTGGTGTGGGCTGGCTGGGCGGTTTCGCTCTGGCCCGTTTTCGTTGTAGGGATGAGCGCTCACTGGAAGCTGACCCACAACCCCGGTTATCTTAAAATGTTTGCGCAAATCGGCTGGCCGGATAGCGCCCTGACGCTCCTCGCATGCCTGCAACTGGGCGCCATCATCCTGTTCATCTTTCCGCCCACCGCGGTTCTGGGGGCGGTTATTCTCACCGGTTATCTCGGCGGAGCCATCGCCTCCTATACCCGCATTGGATACTACTATCCGGTAACGGTCCCGCTCTCGACCAGCATGATTGCCTGGTTGGGAATCTGGCTGCGGGATGAACGCCTTCGGGCGCTGCTCCCGATCCGGCTCGGACTAATGAAGAAATAGCGCCGTCTGCAATCGCTTTCCATCATCTCGGCGCGCACCCATTTGAGGCGAGTGCCCGATTGAGCCGACAGCGGCAATCGGACAAGTGGAAATCTCGCTGACTCCCCAGAAGTCCGGGTCTGGGAAGTTGCGAGCTCCAGTGACGCTTGCGACGGATTCCGGTCGGGTCACGGCGTACCCGGAAGTAATCAAGAAGAGGAAGGCAGCTCGGCTAACTCCCGGTTAGTTGGGTTATCGGAAACTGACTCACTCACAAATGCGTTCTACACGAAGGCCGAAATTCCCGTGATGCGTTCGCCGATGATGAGCTTGTGGATGTCGTGCGTCCCCTCGTAGGTGAACACCGACTCGAGGTTGTTCATGTGGCGCATGATGCAGTAGTCCTCCACGATCCCGTTGGCGCCCAGGATTTCCCGCGCCATCCGCGCCGTCTCACGCGCCATCCACACGTTGTTCATCTTGAGCATTGAGATGTGCGAGGGATGGGCGCGTCCCAAATCCTTCAGCCGTCCCACCTGTAGCGCCAGGAACTGTGCTTTCGTGATCTCCGTGATCATCCAGACCAGCTTTTCCTGGACGAGCTGGTGTGAAGCGATGGGCCGATCGGCAAACTGCTTGCGCTGCTTCGCGTAGCTGAGCGCGGTGTCGTAGCACGCCATCGCCGCCCCGATTGCGCCCCACCCGATGCCGTAGCGCGCCTGATTGAGGCAGGAGAGCGGCCCCTTCAGCCCCTCGACTCCCGGCAGCACGTTTTCCGCCGGGATGGTGCAGTCCGTCATCGCCAGGCCCGCAGTCACCGAAGCGCGGAGAGAATGTTTCCCGTGCACCGTCCAGGCCTTGAATCCGGGCGTGCCCTTCTCGATCAGAAAGCCGCGGATCTTGTCGTCCTCGCATTTCGCCCAAACCACGGCGACGTCGGCGATCGATCCGTTCGTGATCCACATCTTCTCGCCGTTGAGGACGTAGCTGCCGCCCTTCTTCACCGCGCGCGCGAGCATTCCCCCGGCGTTCGATCCGAACTGCGGCTCCGTCAGCCCAAAGCAGCCGATCGCTTTCCCTTGCTGGAGGGCGGGCAGCCACTTTTCCTTCTGCGCGTCCGAGCCGAACGCGTGGATCGGGTACATCACCAGCCCCGACTGCACCGAGGCGAAGCTGCGCACTCCGGAATCGCCCCGCTCGAGTTCCTGCATCACTAATCCGTATTCCACGTTGGACATGCCCGCGCAGCCGTATCCGGAAAGTGACGCGCCGAAAAATCCCAGCTCGCCCATCTGCGCCACGAGCTCCATGGGAAACGTTCCCTCCCGTTCGTGCCGGACGATCACCGGTAGCACCTGCTCGTCCACAAACTGCCGCGCGGTCTGCCGGGAGAGCTTTTCTTCGTCGCTGAGCAGGGAATCGAAATCGAGGAAATCCACTCCAGGGAATGAGGGCATCGGAAATCTCCTGCGGCATTCTACCGGACTTGTGTCGCGCCGCGCCACAGAGGATGGCCGATTGATCCGAGCGGGAGCTATGGCCCTGCCATATCTGGAGTCTAGAGCCGGAGGCCGGGGGCCGGGGTTAACTCATCGTAGTATTGGCCGCGAACTAAAGCGGCGGTCCGGCTGTCAAGCCTCTAAAATTGACCGGTTGGATCGTTCGAAGATCCACTGGGCGCCACCAGGCACCGCCCCATTCTTGAGCCAATGTGGGAGCGCCCCGCCAAAGGATTTCATGTCCACCGCGAAAGAGAAGACGCCAACCCCTGCCCATAGGCTCCCTGACAGCGGCGGACGCAAAGCCTGGCTTCTCGTTGCTTTGCTGCTCCTTTTCGCCTTGCCGCTGATGGGTGGAACCTATTGGATGTACCTGCAGTCAGCGAATGAAGTCGAGAAGAGGGAATTACAGGACGACCTCGTCCGGGCCCGCACCCTTGCGGCGATGGTGGACCAGAACCTCACGTCGGCCGAAACGATCCTCACGTCGATTGCCGACCGCTCCGCGCTGCGCCGCGACTGGGCCCGCCGCGACCTTCCTTCCATCAACAGCCAGCTTCAGGAAGCGCGCAAGTTCGAGCCTGCGTTCCTGTTTGCGAGCGCCTATGACACGGACGGCACCCTTCGTGCGATAGTGCCCTCTGACCCGATTGTGGGCCAAAATTTCGCCTACAGGGACTGGTATCGCGGAGTCGCCGCGCACTGGCAGCCTTACGTGTCGGAAGTTTATCGCACGGCGGCGGGCTCAAATCCTCTCGTTGTTGCCGTGGCCGTTCCGATTCGCGACGACCAGGGCAACCCTGCCGGAATTCTCATGGCCACCTACAGCCTGGCCCAGTTGGCTGCGAAGTTCACCGCAATCGAGCAAGGCGGATGGGAAGGGTTCGTCATTGTGGACCAGCACGGTGTAGTGGCCGCGTCGCCTGAGATTCAGTCGCAGAGCGGGCCAGTGAGCATCGCCGCATACGGTTTAGTTGGCCGCGCGCTAGCGGGCGCGGAAGGCAGCGACAAAGCCGCGATCGACGGCCAGAATCGATTCGTCGGATTCGCGCCGATCCCGCGGTTGGGCTGGGCGGCGCTTTACGAACGCCCGGTGAGCCAGGCTCTGACTCCCGCCGCGCATTTGCACAATCAATTTCGCTCGATGACCATCTACCTGCTGCTGATCTATCTTGCGACCGCCGCTTTCGCTGCTCTCCTGATGCGCCGCCAAACCCGGCTCCTGGCCAGGAATCAAGCTCTGAACCGCGACCTGGAAGAGAAGATCGCCGAGGCGAGCCGGGCCCGCGAAGAGCTGGACAATCACTTCAATCTTTCGATTGATCTCCTGTGCATCGCCGGCGCCGACGGGTACTTCAAGCGAATCAATCCAGCCTGGGAGAAAGTGCTCGGCTGGACGACGCAGGAGATCCTCGCAAAGCCCTATCTGGATTTCATTCATCCGGACGACCGCGAGGCGACGTCCAAGGAAGGCGAAATCCAGAGCCACGGGGGCACGGTGATCGAATTTGAGAACCGTTATCGGTGCAAGGACGGCTCCTATCGATGGCTCATGTGGAATGCGACGCCGCTCGTCAACGGCCAGATCTATGCGATGGCCCGCGACGTTACCGAGCGGAAAGCGACGAGAGAAGCGCTCGTGCGCGCGAAAGAAGAAGCCGAACGGTCCAACAAGTTCAAGGACCAATTCCTCTCCACGATGAGCCACGAGCTCCGGACTCCGCTCAACGCGGTCCTCGGATTCTCCGATCTGCTTGGCGAGGAGCGCTACGGCCCGATCAATGACCGCCAGCGGCGATACCTCAACCACATCCACTCCGGCGGAAAGCATCTGCTCCGCCTCATCAACGACATTCTCGATCTTTCCAAAATCGAGGCCGGGCGCCTCCAGTTGGCGCTTGAGACGGTGCGGCTCGACACCACTTTTGCGGAAGCAATCGACACCCTGATTCCTCTTGCAGGCCCGAAGTCGCAGACGCTCGTGAAGCATCCTGCGCCGGATTTGAGCGTCCGGGCGGATTCCACGCGGTTGAAGCAGATCTTGATGAATCTGCTCGGAAACGCGATCAAATTCACCCCTCAAGGCGGGAAGATCGAGCTGGCGGCCAAGGCAGTTGGTGACTCGGTGCGCATCGAGGTTCGCGATTCGGGCCCCGGCATTCCTCCGGAGGAACAAAAGCGAATTTTCGATGCTTTCTACAGAATCAGCCGCACGGATCAGGCCGTGGAGGGCACCGGCTTGGGCTTGGCCATCACGCAAAGGCTCGTCGAACTGCACGGTGGGAAGCTCGGTCTCGAAAGCGAGCCGGGCTCGGGCAGCGCATTCTACTTCACCCTACCTCTTGTTCCGTCCTGCGTTGGCCGCGACCAAAAGAGCGCATCGAAGTCGGGCGCCAGCCAGGCGCCGAGAATCCTGGTCGTTGAGGACGACCGTGCGTCTGCAACCCTCCTTGAGACGCAGCTCGTTTCCAGCGGCTACGATGTGACGCTGTGCGACAACCCGAAGTTCGCCGTCGATGTCGCCGCCAAGTTGCAGCCCGCCGCCGTGACCATCGACATCATCATGAAACCGATCAACGGCTGGGAAGTGTTGACCAACCTGAAATCCGATCCGCGCACGGCGCGCATCCCCGTGATCGTTGTGTCGATCGTCGATCAAAAGCCTACTGGTGCGTTGCTCGGCGCGGATGAATATATCGTCAAGCCTGTGGAGAAGCCGGTGCTGCTGTCCGCCGTCGAACGCTGCGTGCAGCGATCCGGCACTCCTGAAAAGCATTCGATCTTGGTGATCGAAGATCACGCCCCCACGCGCGAGTTCATCGCCGAATCTCTCTTGCAGCGCGGGTATTTCGTGGATACTGCGGCCGACGGCGAGGAAGCTCGCGCCCGCGTTGCCCAATCGCTGCCCGAGCTGATCATCCTCGACCTGATCCTGCCGAAAGTCAGCGGATTTCAACTGCTCGCCGAGTGGCGAGTCGGCTCCCGGACGGCCGATCTCCCCGTCTTTATCCTGACGAGCAAGGATTTGACTCCCGACGAAAAGCTCTACCTTGAGGCGAACAGCTCCGTGCTTCTTTACAAGCAGGAGCAGTGGCAGGAGGCCTTGTTCAAGCAACTGCAACGCGTTGTGGATCCCGTGCTCGTGGGGAAAGCATGAGCCATCGCATTCTCGTGGTCGAGGACAACCAGCCCAATCGCGAGCTCTTGTGCGACTGGCTGGAATCGGAAGGCTTCGAGGTTCTCTCCGCCGCCAATTTGGAGCAGGCGTTTGCCGTTCTTCAGTGTGAGCCGCCCCATGCCGTTTTGCTGGACGTCCAACTCGGCTCGGAGGACGGTTTGGCCCTGGCTGCCTGGATTCGCCGGAAACCGGAACTGCGCGAGATTCCCATCATTGCCGTGACGGCACATGCGATGGTCACGGACCACGAGCGCGTCCTTCAGGCGGGCTGCAACGCGTGCGTATCGAAGCCGGTCGACTTTCGCGCCCTCGGCGCTCAGATCGAGCGGTGGTTGCAGGTGGCCGCACATTTGCAGCCGCGGCCCTGAGCGCATGCGATTACCGCCTCCTTTGCAGCATCCACTTGGGGAGATGTAAACATGCCGGGCCGTATCCTCGTTGTTGATGACGATCCGACGATTTGCGAGCTGATTCAGGAAGTCTTGCGGTCGGTCGAAATCGAATCCCTGTCTGCCACGCACGGCGGGATGGCCCTCACGCACCTTGCCAAGGAAAAATTCGACGCCATTTTTCTGGACGTGCACATGCCATCGCCCGATGGCATCGAAATCACGCGCAAGATTCGCTCGGGCGGCTTGAATCACTCCACGCCGATCATGGTGATCACGGGGGAAGACGACCGGACGCTACTGGGGCGCGCATTTGAAGCCGGTGCGAACTTCTTCCTGTACAAACCCATCGATCGCCACGACATTCTGCGGCTCGTGCGCGCCACGCAGGACTCCATCGAGCAAGAACGCCGGCGTTTTCGCCGCGTAAAGGTCCGTTTGAACGTTTCCATCGAATCCGGATCGGTGCGGATGAAGGGTTCGACGCTCGACCTGAGCATCGGCGGGATGTTCGTGCAATCGTCTGGCGCGTTTCCGAAAGGATCGGCCGTTCAAGTGGGTTTAGAGATGAAGCCCGACCCGCCGCTCCTGCTCTCCGCGCGCGTTCTCCGCGTTTCCGGGGACGATTGCATGGGATTGCAGTTTGAAAACCTCGGAGTGCAGCAGAGCAAGAAGCTTCAGGAGTATCTCCTGCCGCTGATTCTTGCGAAATCCGACTAAGGATTCCCCCGCGCGTTGCGTCGGCCCACCTTGGCGGCACCTGTACGCGCGCGGGCACCCTATGGTATCCTTGGCCGTTCTCGCACGACGCTCACTCGGGAAGACGCTCACACCGGACGCAGATCGTTCTTCGAAGGCACCGCAGCAGGCAAGAAGCTCTTGCCTCATGTGTCTCCGAAACTCGGCGTTGGATGGAGCTCCCTTCGAGCGCCAGGACGGTCACGAACATGCCCACACCAGCCACGGCAACCCAACCGATAGCTCTGCGCCTCGCGCACTCGCCGGATAGCGACGACGCTTTCATGTTTTATGCTTTGGCCACGGAGAAGGTGCGCCTCCCGGGCGTCAAATTCACGCACATTCTGTCCGACATCGAGTCGCTCAACCATGCGGCGCGCCAGGAAACGTACGACATCACGGCATTAAGCTTCTACGGCTACACGTTCGTGGCCGATAAGTACGTCCTGCTCGATTGCGGCGCAAGTTTCGGTGAAGGCTACGGCCCGATCGTGGTCTCCTCGCACCCGATCAAGAAGAACGACCTGGCGGGGCGCAAGATCGCCATCCCCGGCACTCTGACGACCTCGTATCTCGCTCTAAAACTCTTCGAGCCCAACGTCGAAATCGTGACCATGCCGTTCGACAAGATTCTTGGAGCGGTCCAGGCAAAGGAAGTCGAAGCGGGCTTGCTGATTCATGAAGGGCAGCTGCTCTTTTCGCAGATCGGGCTTCATCGCGTTGTCGATCTCGGGCAATGGTGGCAGGAAACCACCGGCCTTCCTCTCCCGCTCGGCGCGAACGCGGTTCGCCGCAGCATGGGTCCGGAGCTGGGCCGCCAAGTGGCGCGCGTCATTCGCGAAAGCGTCAGCTACGCGCTCGCGCACCGCGAGGCGGCCGTGGAATACGCCTTGCAGTTTGCCCGCGACATGGACCCGGTCCTTGCCGACAAGTTCATCGGCATGTACGTGAACAAATGGACGCTCGATTACGGCGAGGAAGGCCGCCGCGCCGTGCGCGAATTGCTCGCTCGCGGTGCCGCCGTGGGTCTCGTGCCGGCGTCTTTCCAGGTCGAGTTTCTCTCCGCAGCCGCCTGACGGAGTAACCTTCGGCGCGATGCCGCCATCCGCCTCGCTCGCTCCCCGATCTCTTCGTGAGGGCGCACATGCTTGGCGCCGCGCTGCCCATCCGGCAGCACGTCCGGTTTGAACGGCTGCGTTTGATTCACCAACCTCATCACTTTAGGCGCCCGGCCAAACTTCGTAAATAACCGTTACGAACTTCTGCCGCTTCGGATCGTTCAGACCCGCGCCATCATCGCGCTACTATGCGGCGTCATGACACAGGAGATCATCGGCTACTCTTCCGAAGTGGATTCCCCGTCCGTCCGTACTGCCTACGCGAGTGGGGCCCGCCTCGCGACGCACGCGCGAGCGTCGCGCCGGCGCCATCGAGGCATCTCCCGCTGGGTTGCCTTCGCTCTGTTGACAGGGGCCCTCGTGGCAGTGGCATTCGTCACCTTCCTCGCGAAGTAATCCGCCGCCCGGCCCGCACGCTATTGACGCCGGCGCGATTTCCACGGACCATAGATGTTCTCGCAGGAATTTGCACATGGGGGTGGGATGCAGCGCATTCTTTCGACGTACCGGTATGTGAGCCAGCCGCTGACACCCGCCCTGCTCACGGAAATCGCGCGGGCGGGAATCTCGGCCATCGAGATCTTTTGCGGCAGCTTCCATTTCAACTACGGCGCTGCACAGTCGGTGCGCGAACTGGCCGGTACGCTGAATGAACTCGGCCTTGAACTGCACTCGCTCCACGCGCCCACCGAGCGCGATTCGGCTCAGGGGCGGGGAAGCGGCCTTCCGGTTTCGATTTCCGAGCCGGAGCGCATCCGCCGCCAGGATGCCGTGGACGAAGTGAAGCGCGCCCTCGATGTGGCGGAAATCATCCCGTTCCGCTATCTCGTTCAGCATCTCGGCAGCAGCCGCCAGGCCGCCGACCCCCGCAACCTCGATGCGGCCTTTGGCTCGCTCGAGCATCTGGCGGCTTTCGCGAAGCAACGCGGCGTCACGATCGCGCTCGAAAACACGCCGAGCGAAATTGGCGCCCCGGCGTCGCTGTTGCAGTTCGTCAAGGAGACGCATCTGCGCGACCTGCGGTTCTGCTTCGATATCGGCCACGCGCACCTGGCCGGCGGCGTGGATGCGGATTTCAGCCTGATGCGCGATCGGGTGGTCACCACGCACGTTCACGACAATCACGGCGAAAAGGACGAGCATCTGCTCCCCTTTGAAGGCGGAATCGATTGGGACGCGGCGCTCGGCGCTTTTGCCGGCGCACCCGAACCTCTCCCGCTCGTGCTCGAATTGAAGGAACAGGCCGCCGGCGGGCCGACGCTCGATCAGGTTCGCGCCGTATTCGACAAGCTCGAAAAACACCTCGAAAAGAAAGGCGCACGTCCCGCGCGGACGTAATGCCTTCTCCCAATGAATCCATGAGCCAGGAAGCACAAGCACCGGTTCCCATCATCACGATCGAGCGCGCCGGCGAGCACGCCGGACGGACGGCCACCATCCGCGGATGGCTCTACAATCTGCGCGAATCGGGCAAGCTCCTCTTTCCCATTTTCCGCGATGGCACTGGCGTGATGCAGGGCGTGGTTTCGCAGAAGGAGCGCCCGGAGGCATTCGCCGCGCTCAAGGGTCTGACGCAGGAATCGAGCGTCGTCGTCACCGGCAAGATCCAGCCCGAGCCGCGCGCGCCGGGCGGCTTTGAAATCCAGATCAGCGCGGTTGAAGTGATCCAGCGCGTTCCCGAGTCCGATCCGTATCCCATTCAACTTAAGGAGCACGGCGTCGATTTCCTTCTCGATCGCCGGCATCTCTGGATTCGCACGCCGCGCCAGGCCGCCATTCTGCGCATCCGCGCGGAGTGCATCCGCGCCGCGCGCAATTTCATGGACGGCCAGGGCTACACGCTCACCGATGCGCCAATCTTCACGCCCGCGGCCTGCGAAGGCACCACGACGCTTTTTGAAGTGAATTACATCGACGATCAGAAGGCGTATCTCACCCAATCCGGCCAGCTCTACGTGGAAGCCACAGCCGCCGCGCTCGGCAAGGTGTACACGTTCGGCCCCACGTTCCGCGCCGAAAAATCGAAGACGCGCCGTCATCTCACCGAATTTTGGATGCTCGAGCCCGAGGCCGCCTACGCGCATCTCGACGACATGATCGCGCTCGGCGAAGAGCTCGTCAGCGCCATCGTCCAGTCCGTGGTGCAGAACCGCGCGCGCGAACTCTCGACGCTTGGCCGTGACGCCGCGAAGCTCGCGAAGATCGTGCCGCCGTTTCCGCGCATCAGCTACGACGAAGCGGTGCAGGTGTTGCAGAAAGCCGGAAACCCGGCGAAGTGGGGCGATGATTTCGGCGGCGATGAAGAAACCCTGCTCTCGAAGGAGTTCGAAAAGCCGGTGATCATCCATCGCTATCCCGCGGCCATGAAAGCCTTCTACATGGCCACCGATCCGGCGCGGCCCGATCTGGCGCTCAGCTTCGACATGATCGCCCCGGAAGGCGGCGGCGAAATCATCGGCGGCGGCGAACGCCAATCGAGCTACGAGACGCTCCTCCAGCGCATCCGCGAGCAGAATTTGCCGGAAGAAGCGTTTCAGTGGTACCTCGACCTGCGGCGCTACGGCAGCGTGCCCCACGCCGGGTTCGGCCTGGGCCTCGAACGCACCGTCGCGTGGATTTGCGGGACGGAGCACATCCGCGAAGTCATCCCCTTCCCACGAATGCTCTATCGCGTCTATCCTTAGTGGCCCCTGTTCCTTACCGGGGTCGCGAAGAGAAAACGCAAAATGGCCGAGAAGATCCGCATCATCGGTGTGCCGATGGACCTGGGCGCGAGCCGCCGAGGCGTGGACATGGGACCTTCGGCGCTGCGCGTCGCGGGCTTGCAGACGCGCCTCAAGCAGCTCGGCCGCCAGGTCGAGGACATCGGCAACATTTCCGTGCGCCAGCCCGAAGAGCAGCACTACGGTGAGAAGAACGCGAAGTACCTCGAAGAAATATCCGAGACCTGCAAGGGCCTCGCGGACACCGTCCGCAAAACTCTCGAAGAGGACATGTTGCCGCTCGTCCTCGGCGGCGACCACTCGATCGCCGTCGGCACCACGGCCGGAGTGGCGTCATTCTTCCAAAAGCAGTCGAAGCGCATCGGCATGATCTGGCTCGACGCGCACGGCGATATGAACACGCCGGAAACTTCGCCCTCAGGCAACGTTCACGGAATGCCGCTCGCTTCCATCATGGGCTTCGGCCCGCCGGAGCTGACCGGCCTTGCCGGAGTGAAACCCATGATCGAACCGCGCAACGTCGCCCTCGTGGGCATCCGCGAACTCGATTCGAAGGAGCGGCGCTTCGCCAAGGAATCCGCCGTTCACGTCTTCACGATGCGCGATATCGATGAGCGCGGCATGCGCGAAGTGATGGCCGAAGCGCTGCGCTTTGCAGGCGACGATACCGCCGGAATCGCCGTCAGCCTCGACATGGATTTCGTCGATCCGTCGGATGCGCCCGGCGTCGGCACGCCGGTGCGCGGCGGCGTCACATATCGCGAAGCCCATCTTGCGATGGAGATGATCGCCGATAGCCGCGAGATGGTTTCCTTCGAGCTGGTCGAGATCAACCCGGTGATCGACCTGCACAATACGACCGCGCTTCTGGGAGTCGAGCTGATTCTCTCCGGACTGGGGAAGAAGATTCTTTGAGAAGGCACACTTTGCGCATGCACGTTGATTCCGAGACGGTTTTCGTAGGGGCGCAGCATGCTGCGCCCGGCGCAGATGCTTGGCATTCCGTTGCCATTTGGCGTGGAGTCGGGTCTGAGATTAGCGCCGCGATTGTCAGGGGGATTGTTCAGAGATGAGTTCTCAAAAGCGGTTGCGCATCGGCGTGCTTTTCGGCGGGCGTTCGGGCGAACACGAAGTGTCGCTCGCGTCGGCTGCTTCCGTGATCCGGGCTCTCGATCCCGAGAAATATGAAGCCATTCCCATCGGCATCACGAAAGACGGCCGCTGGCTCGTCGGCACGGGCGCGCAGAAGATGCTTCCCGAGGTTTTGAAGTCGGGCGAACGCGTTTCGCTTCCATCCGATCCCACCGTCGCTGCGCTCGTTCCGCTCGCGCAGAGCGCCGGGCATCCGAGCATCACAGTGGACGTCGTGTTTCCCGTGTTGCACGGCACGTTTGGCGAAGACGGCACCGTGCAAGGCTTGCTCGAACTTGCCAATTTGCCGTATGTGGGGGCAGGCGTCCTCGCGTCCGCCGTGGGCATGGATAAGGACGTGCAGAAGCGGCTGTTCGTGCAGGAAGGGCTGCCCGTCGTTCCGTTCATCGCCGTGCATCGCCAGGAATGGGAGCGCGAGCGCGCCGATGTAATCCGGCGCGTCAAGAAGAAATTCCGCTTTCCGGTTTTCGTGAAGCCCGCCACGCTCGGCTCGTCGGTGGGAATGACGCGCGTGAAGGCAACGCACCAATTGGGCGCCGCGATCGATACCGCGGCGGAGTTCGCGCTGAAGATCATCGTCGAGCGGGCCGTCACCGCGCGCGAAATCGAAGTCTCCGTACTGGGCAACAACGACGTGCGCGCGTCGATCCCGGGAGAGATCCTGCCGCATCGCGAATTTTACGACTACACGGCGAAATATCTGGAAGAGGGAACTCGGCTGCTGATTCCCGCGCCGCTCACGAAGAAGCAGGTCGCCACGTTTCAGGACTACGCCGTGCGCGCGTTTCGCTCGATCGACGGCACGGGAATGGCGCGCTGCGATTTCTTCCTCGAGCGCCGCACGAACAAGATTTTCGTCAACGAACTGAATACCATCCCCGGTTTCACGTCCATCAGCATGTATCCGAAGATGTGGGAGGCCTCCGGACTGCCGTATCCGAAGCTCATCGATCGCTTGATCGAGCTGGCTCTTGAGCTGCACCGCGAAAAAGCCCGCACGAAATACTCGATCGAACTGCCCGCCGGCTCTGGCGGCGCCCTCGAAGCCTAGAGTCAGTTTCTCGCCGAAAAGCGGGCACGAAATCGTTCGACCTCGAAGCATTAGTTCGTTCATGGTGGTGGCAATTTTGGCCACTTTTGGCGCCCTAAAGGGGCCTAATTTGCCAAATTTGCGCACCGCAGCGGTCCTTCGCTGAGCGAAAGCCCTTCCCGCTGAAATTGACGTCCTTCCTTGACATGGTTCGAGGCACTGATTAAACTAACCGTTTGGTTGAATAATGCGAACGGTGCTGGAGGGCACATGCAATATCGCCGGTTGGGGAAAAGCTCTCTCGTTGTCTCCGCCCTCGGGCTGGGCTGCATGGGAATGTCGCAATCCTACGGGACGCCCGACGATCAGGAATCGGCCGCAACGCTTCACCACGCCATCGACCGCGGCATCACCATGCTCGACACGGCCGACATGTACGGCGGCGGCACGAATGAAGAGCTGCTCGCGCGGACCATCGGGAAGCGCCGCAACGAAGTGGTGATCGCCACGAAGTTCGGAAACATGCGGATGCCGGACGGCCGATTTCTCGGCGTGAACGGGCGCCCGGAGTACGTGCAGAGCGCGTGCGAGGCCAGTCTCCAGCGCCTGAAGATTTCCACGATTGATCTCTACTACCTGCACCGCGTGGACACGAACGTGCCGATCGAGGATACCGTCGGCGCGATGGCGCGCCTGATCGAGCAGGGGAAGGTCCGCTATCTGGGCCTCTCCGAAGCAGGGTCGCAGACGATTCGCCGCGCTCACGCGACGTACCCGATCGCGGCGCTTCAGAGCGAATACTCCCTGTGGACGCGCGATCCGGAAGACGGGGTTCTCGCCACCTGCCGCGAGCTGGGCATCGGTTTCGTGCCGTACAGCCCGCTGGGCCGCGGCATTCTCACCGGGCAGGTGAAAAGCGCGGAATTCGGCCCCAAGGATTTCCGGCGCATGTCGCCGCGATTCCAGGGCGACAACTTTCAGAAGAATTTGCAACTGGTGACGCGGATCGAGCAGATCGCCGCGGAGAAGCATTGCAATGCCGCGCAGCTCGCGCTCGCGTGGGTGCTGGCGCAAGGCGAGGACATCGTCCCGATTCCGGGCACAAAGCGCCGCACGTATCTCGACCAGAACCTCAAGGCCCTGGAGATTTCGCTCACCCCGGCCGACTTGCGGCGGATCGACGAGGTGGCGCCGCGCGGCGCGGCTGCGGGCGCGCGATATCCCGAGGAATACATGAACCGCCTGGGGATCTAAAACAATCATGGCAAGAGGACGTCGAAGAGTGGAGGACCCGGCAACGGCGCGGCGCATTCTCGCCGCCGCCGAGCGGCATTTTGCCGCGCAGGGACTTGCGGGGGCGCGCACGGAAGAAATCGCCATGGCGGCGCACGCGAACAAAGCGATGCTTTACTACTATTTCGGCGATAAGCGCCGCCTGCACCGCGCGGTCCTCGAAAATCTTCTCCGGCAATTCCGGAGCGGCGTGCTCACGCTGCCGACGAAGAACATCGGGCCGCGCGAACAATTCTTCAGCTACGTCAGCGGCTACTTCGATTTTCTGGCGACGCATCCGAACTATCCGCTGCTGGTGCAGCGCGAGGCCATGGAAGCGAGCGGCACCTTCGACTTCATGGCGCGCGAATATTTCCGCCCGGTGTACGGGCAACTGGCCAGAACGGTCGCCGAAGGAATCGCCGCGGGTGAATTCCGCAAGGTGGACCCGGGGCAGACGGCCAGCATTGCCATGGGAATGGTGACTTCGTACTTTGCCTCCGCGCCGATCGTGAGCCAGATGGTGGGGCACAACCTGCTCGCGCCGCAGGCGGTGGCGGAACGAAAGCGAGCGCTGCTCGATTTCCTTCACCAGGCACTGGACCGCGAGGGAGCGAAGGCTCGATGACCAGCAGCCAGAGATCGTTCGGCATCATCGCAGTCGTGTTTCTGATTGCGCTCGCCTTCTACATATTCAGCACGCCGCACGGAAAAGAGATTCCGCTGACGGGCATCATCGACGGCAATGAAGTGATTGTGAGCCCGCAGATCATGGGCCGCATCATCAAGCTCACCGTCGATGAAGGCTCCGAGGTGAAGAAGGGAGACCTGATCGCGGAGCTCGATCCCAAGGAGCTTCAGGCGAGTCTCGCGGCGGCGAAGGCCAACGTGGCGAGCCTCCAAGCGCAGGTCCGCTCGGCGAATCACAACTATTCATGGACGAATGACCAGACCGGGGCTTCGCTGAAGCAGGCGGGCGCCACCCTGACTTCGACCCGTGCACAGCTCGAGCAGGCGCGCGCCAATTTGTGGCGCGATCAGACCGACTACGACCGGATGCAGAAGCTCTTCGCGGGCGGCGTTGCGTCGGCGCAGGACCGGGATCACGCCGAAGCGGCGCTCAAGGCTTCGCAGGCCAACGTAAAGGCGCTCGAAGATTCGGTCGGCGCGCAGGAGGCCGCTCTCGGAGTCGCGCAGGCGAACCGCAAGCAGGTGGACGTGCGCGGCAGCGAGATTGCCACAACGCTCGCGCAGCTTGAGCAGGCGCGGGCCGCCGCGGCTCAGACCGAAACGCAGCTCGGGTACACCGAAATCTACGCGCCGATCGACGGCATCGTTTCGGTGCGCGTGGCCAAGCAGGGCGAAGTGGTTTCGCCGGGTTCTCCGATTGTCGTCGTCGTGGATGTGGATCATCTCTGGGTTCGCGCCGACGTGGAGGAGAGCTACATCGATTCGTTGCAGTTCGGGCAGACGCTGCGCGTGAGGCTTCCGTCGGGCGATGTCTTGCAGGGGCAGGTGTTCTTCAAGGGCGTCGAAAACGATTTCGCCACGCAGCGCGACGTCAGCCGCACGAAGCGCGACATCAAGACGTTTGCGATCAAGGTCTCGCTGCCGAGCCACGGACGCAGGCTGTTCACGGGAATGACGGCAACCGTGCTGCTGCCACCGCAGCCGAAGTCGCACTGGTACGAGCGGTAGGGAAACGGTGAGAGCGGGCTTCCATGGATGCGATTGAAGTCGATCACATAACGAAGAAGTTCGGCGATTTCGTGGCGGTCGACGACGTCAGCTTCCACGTGGCGCAGCAGGAGATCTTCGGGCTGCTGGGCCCCAACGGGGCCGGAAAGACGACGCTGATCCGCGTGATGACCACGCTCACGCCGCCCACTTCCGGCACGGCCCGGATCGCTGGCCACGACATCATCACCGACGCGAATGGAGTGCGCACCGTACTCGGCGTGATTCCACAGGCATTCACTTCCGATCCCGAATTGACCGCCAAAGAGAACATTGCCATCCACGCAAAACTATACGGCGTTCCTTCGGACAAGCGCGATGCCCTGATCGACCAACTGCTCGAATCCGTGGAGCTATTGAAATTTCGCGATGCGCTGGTGAGAACGTTTTCGGGCGGCATGCGCCGGCGCCTGGAGATCGCCCGAGGCCTGGTCCATTCGCCCAAAATCATGTTCCTCGACGAGCCGACAACAGGGCTCGACCCCGTGTCGCGCACCCACGTGTGGGAGATGATTCGGACGTTGCGCGAGAAATCGGACCTCACTATTCTCCTGACCACCCACTACATGGATGAGGCCGACAGGCTTTGCGATCGCATTGCCATCGTGGACCACGGGAAACTCGCCGCGCTCGACACTCCGGTCCGTCTGAAGGACAGCATTCCGGGCACGGAAATCGTCGAAGCCGAATTCGAGGGCGCGCCGCCGGACTGGATGGAGCAGCTTCGCACTCTGACGCATGCCACCGGCGTAACCGAGCACAACGATGTGGTCCATATCAACTCGAACGACGGCCCGGTGACCGTCGCGGCGCTGATGGACCTGGCGCGCATGCGGAATGTGACCGTCAAGAAAGTGACCGTGCAGAGCACGACGCTCGACGACGTGTTTCTGCACTACACCGGCAACGCGTTGCGCGATGCGCCACAGAGAGCCACGTATGAACCGAGTCCGTTTTCCCGGTAGCCGCAGCGCGCTCGTGCCGCTATCGCCGGGCGGGGAGGAAGTGCAGCCATGAAGCTCTACCGGGTTTCGGCGCTCATCGAACGCGACATGCGGAAATTCTTCCGCAGCCCCGCGTTGATGCTGAGCTCCCTGATCTTCCCGCTGGTGCAACTCGTGGTCCTCGGCTATGCGTTTGGAGGGAAGATCAAGAACGCGCCTCTCGCGGTGGTGGATGAAGATCATTCCGTCGAATCGCGCCGGGTAAAGGAAATGTTCGCGGGGATCGAGGCAGGCCCGAACACGTTTCGAATCGTGGAGTACGATTCGCTGCCCCGCGCCGTGGACGACCTGCACGCCGGCTTCGTCCGGGGAGTCGTGGACATCCCCCATGAGTTTTCCCGCCGCTACTACCAGCACGACCGGCCGCGCATCCTCTTTACGGAGGACAACAGCGATCAGTTCATTTCGGGCTCCATTCTCGAACGCGTGCAGGAGATGACCACGCAGCTCAACACGCCGGACGTCCAACCGCGCCTCGAATCCCTGGTGCAGCTCAACGTTGTGGAGATCTATCCCTACGTCGAATACATCAAGTACTTGCTCGCAGGGTCCACCGCGATGGGAATTTTCATTACGGCCATGATCGGCGGCGGAATCACGTATATCGACGACAAGACGCGCGGGCTTCACGAGGGCTATTTGCTCACGCCGATTCACAAATCGGAGCTCGTTGCCGGGCTCATCGGGGCAGGAACGCTGAAGGCGTTTATGGCGGGAATGTCTCTCACCGTCATAGGAGGGCTGATCGCCGGAATTCCGCGGATTTGGGACCCGGTGCGGCTCGTGTACCTGGCGATCGTTCTTCTGGTCGCGTCGATTTCCATGATCAGCCTCATGTTTTTGGTGATGGTGCGCGTGGATGATCCGCTGGTGCCGCGCGCGATTTTCGGCGTGCTCAACATGCTGCTGTTCTTTCCGTCCGGCGCCGTCTATCCCACGGAGGCGTTTCCGGCCTGGCTGCGCTGGATCTCCGTGATCGATCCCTTCACCTATACGGTGCACGCCCTGCGAAACCTGACGCTCAAGAGCACCGGATTTGAGGGAATCTACCTGGACGTGTTAATTTTGACTGGCTTTTCGGCGTTGATGATCACGGGCTGCATGCTGCTGTTCAAACGCCAACTGTAAATTGCAGGAGGTCCTGTGGGTCTTTTGGATTCGACAGAAGAGCATCCGACGTCAAAGCTCCGGCGCTACCTGATTACGACGGTCGTTCTCATCCTGCTCGGCGGCGGGAGTATCTGGTGGCTGCTCCGATACCATGCGGAGAAGACGGCGGTCTATCATTTTCTGAACGCCGTGGTGGCTGGAAACATGCAGCAGGCGTACGGCATGTGGAGTCCCTCGCCTTCCTACTCTCTCAAGGATTTCATCAGCGATTGGGGACCGGACGGCTACTACGGGCCGGTGAAGAGCTTCAACGTCAAGGGCACGTATCGGCCGCCGAGTGGGTCATCGGGAGTGGTGGTGATCGTGGAGGTGAGCCCCTACCAGACTTTTCCCGAGAAGGACGATGCGGTGCGGCAGAGCAAGACGAAGGAAGTCCGGCTCTGGGTCCAGTTCAAAGATCTGTCCCTGCAGTTTCCGCCGCCGCAATTCGACCAGTCCTCTTAACAACGCTCACTCGGCGTCGACCCGGGCCTCGTCCACGAGCATGACCGGGATGTCGCCTCGAACGGGATAGACGCGCCGGCAGGTGGCGCACTTCAGGCCCTGCTGGTCGGAAGTTGGTTTGACCGGCGTCTTGCACAGCGGGCAAACGAGAATATCGAGAAGCTCTTTTGAAACAGCCATCCGTTGCCTCCAGCGATTCGATGCGAGACGTGCAAGGAATAGTTTACCGCTGATCGGGGCCGTTTTGATCACGCGACGGCAGCGGGGCCTGGCTGCGATACATCACCATCGGCGCACGGCAATTATCGGAGGATTCGCCCTTTGCGACGCGAACTTTTCGCTTTTCAACATCCTTCATCCAGTTGATGAACGGTTTCAGGGCTTTCTCGAAAGGCTTGCGCTGAGCGGCAGTCTCAAAGCTCAAATTTTGAATCGCGTTGACCCGAGGGACCGACAACATAAGCACATCCAAGTCCTGGATCATTCCGCCGTGCGGTTCCGGAGTATGGATATTCCCAAAGGCGGGATCATCGAGCACACTATCCAACTGCTTCAAGCTCGCGTCGGGGAGTTGGTCGAGATAAACGAGCACCTCGGCGGAGCGCCCGGCTTCTGTCTGGGAACTCCTCTCGAGACGATACTTGCCGTCGGGATAGACGAGTACGCAAATATGGGTCATCCCCGAATAGGGGTCAATGGTAGTGGTTTCGGCACGGACCAAGAAAGTACGCTGAACGAGTGTCTGGGGAAGCGCGATGGCGGTGGCAAGAAGAACAAGAATCAATGTCCGCATCGGCGGATTAAACCACAGGAGCAAATGTTAGGCAACCGCTTACGTAGGCGATCGATTTACTGCGGCGCCGAACGCAAACCTTACTTCGCGCCGTTCAGGAATGCCGGTGTCAAGCGAGCGCGGCGGCGTGGAGCACCAGCTGCCCCTTCCATTCCGCGCCGGCCGCCAATTCCACCGGCCAGACGGCCATCACCTGCGATCCCTGGTAAATCCGCTCGAAGCCGTCTTCCGATTCCGAGACTGTCTCAATTGGCGAAATCCAGAATTGGCGCGCGGCGGGCGCTTCGATCGTTACGGCGGCGCGTTGCCATTCGTCCACGACGCGAAGATTCGCGCCCGGCACGGCGGCGGCCCATCGCAGCGGAAATCGGCGCCCATCGGATTCGAAGTACCGGTCGGGCGCGGAAGGCGCGAGAAAATTGATCACCACCTCGATCCCGATGTTGACGGAAGCGATCCCCGGCCCCGTTCGACGCAGACTCACGTCACAGGCGATGTCGAATCCGGCGGATGTGGGGCGCAGCGAGAAGGTCTTTGCCGCCGCCCAATCGGAGCTGTCTTCGGAAGCAAGCGCAGCGCGAGCCGACGATAAATCCGTTACGCGATAGCGCCCTCCCGCGAGCGCCCCGTCTTCCTCCAGGCGCAGCGTTGCGTAATCGTCGTGAGTTCTTCCCTGGCCGAAGAGCAGCAGCCGGAAGGCGTTTCGCGGCCAGCGATCGTAGTTCAGCAGGCGGTCGAGACCCTCTTCCTTCACGCGCGTCTGCTCGTGGATCGACTGCACGCCGCCGGACTGAGCCGCAGGCAGATTTCGGACCTTCGCATGGTAGGTCTCGGGCTTGCGAGCGAGAGAATTGATTAGCGTCACATTCGGCGGGCGAAAGTCGAGCGCGCTGACCGTGCCTCCGTCATCCGGCGCGATCAGCGCGGCGTAGCGGTCCGACGTGAGATAGAGTTCGTCGTGGCCATCGGCGTCGAAGTCGAATTGCGCCGCTTCGGCGTAGTGCCGCTCCCGGTGCGCGAGGCCGTCCGCAATCGTCTCGGCGTGCTCAAGAGAACGCCAGACGGCCGTGCGCAAGTGCGGCGAATAGAGACCGCCGAAAACGCCGTGCCAGTACGGATCGTTGCACTGCCCTTGCAGCAACAGAGTGGTGGCTTCCTCGCGCTCCCGCCGGAATTTCCTGTCGCGGCGGCGGCTGCGCGCGAGGCGCGCGATCTTATGGGAGACGTGGAGCATCTTCTTGTGCAGCAGGTTCGATTCGGGATATTTAGTGAAAAAGCTGCGCCAGATTCCTCCGCGAAGGAAAGGCAGCGCGTCGGGGCGCGAAGCGAATTCCTGCACAAGGCCGTGAAAGCGATCTCGCGCGGCCGCCGGAAGCGCCCACTCCATCATTTCGGTATAGGAAGCGGTGGGAAGGTTCGCGCGGCCGAGCGGCGCGTGGGAATCGACGGCGTCCCCGGGCGTGGATGTGACCAGCCAGTCGGAATTCTGCTCCAGCGCGGAGAAGAAATGCTCGAGCCATCCGTCGCGATAGCAATGGTCGTGCGTGGAAGGCCAGGAGCCGAATTTTTCGAGGTCGTCTCCCATCGCCGCGAAGCCGCCCGGGTGCTTGCCCGCGGCGTCTCGCAGGAAGCCGATCGTGTCGCCTACGTCGCGGAAGGGAATCAGGTATCGAAGGGATTTCAGGCCGGGAAGGACCTTAACGCTGTGGCCCAAATCTTCCGAGATGTAGTAGCCGTAGAGCTGATCGAGCTCGAAGCCGGCGCCGAGATAGTGGTTGTCGTCCACGAGCGTGTAGCGCACCCCAGCAGGCGCAAGGCTCGAGGGAATCTGGGGCTCCCACACGCGTTCGGCGAGCCACGCGCCGCGCGGCCGCGTTTTGAAGTGCTCTTCGATGTAGTCCGCGAGGCGGGTGATCTGCTCTTCGCGATCTTCCGGTGGAATCGCCACGAGGATCGGTTCGTAGAATCCGCCGCCGACGACTTCCACCTGGCCGCGGCCGGCGAGCGTCCGGAGGCGGTCAAAATATTCCGGGTGGGCGCGCTCGATCCACTCAAGGAGCGGCCCGGAATAGTGCAGGCCCATGCGAACCGATGGATGCCGCGAGAGGACTTCCACGAACGGAAGATAGGAACTGGCGTAGGCGCGTTCGAATACGTCGTCGAAATTGCCGACCGGCTGGTGCGCGTGGATCAGAAGGACGAGCTCAAATTTCCGCAACGGCGGACCTCGGGGACGCCTTACAGGATAACCTGATTCCGTCGAACTGCACAGACAGAGACTTGCGCCGGGTAGCGCGATTTCTACTCCCCGCGCTCACCGATAGATGGCAGAGCGCGTCGCGCTGGCTCCGGCGAATTGCGTGAGGCGCTCGGCCAGCCGAGCTATCGCATTTTCCACGGCTGCTTCAGAGGCGCCGGAGGGCGCGTAAATCACCGCAAGAATATCGCGGGCGGAATCCGTGATCATGCTGCGCGTGGAGTCGCTAATGGGGCTGCCGAAGGGGCCGCCCGCATCGGCGAGCACAGGTCTTCCATCAAGATGCCAGGCGCGCTTGCCGATGCCTTCGTAGCGCTCGCCCGCCGTGCCATGCCGGAAGACGACGGGAGGGCGAATCCGAGAGCGGTCGTAGCAGCCGTAGGGCCACGCCGTCTCGATCGAGCCGAGGTTTCCGACGTCAACCACGTTCGAGACACGGTACAGCCCCTTGCCTTGCACGACGCGGCGCAGCAGCGCCTCCGAAGAAGGCCGGTATTTGGAAGGGTCGATGTCCCAAGCGCGGAACATCGCGCGGACGGCGCGAGTCGGTTCCGCCTCGGCGAGGCTCTCGACCGTGAATTCGCGGCGCTTGCGGTCGCAGATCTCGTCCATCAGGCGAGCGAGCCCGGCGTCCGCGGGCGCCACGGTGAGATTATCGGCTTCGACGGCGCCAAGCTTTACTTCCGGCAATTCAATGCGGATTTCCATCACGTCCCGCCGATTCCGAAGCTGCTATGATGCGAATTCTTGCGCCGGCCGGAAATCGCGCGCGGCAATGAGAATTTTACCGGGAATCGAGCAGGCTCACGATGAGCGAAAGCGAACAATTCCGGCGAGGCGTGGCGCTTTTCAACGCGCGGAAGTTCTTTGAGGCCCATGAAGTCTGGGAAGAACTCTGGCTTGCCGAGCCCGAGCCGGAGAAGAGCTTCTTGCAGGGACTGATTCAGCTCGCCGCCGCTTTTCATCATTCCGGGCGGGGGAATACGCGTGGCGCGCAATCGCTTCTTGCCGCGGGGATTGTGAAGCTCAACCGCTTTCCCGACGATCACCGTGGCCTTGCGCTTGCGGAGCTTCGCGACCACGCAAAGCGCTGGGCGAAAATGCTGGGCGCGGGCAGCAAGCCCGCGGCGCAGAGGCCGCCGCGAATCCGGCTGGCGCGAAAAAAGAAACGCGGCGGATGAAGAGATCCGCCGCGCGGGTGATTTGTCCTTAGAGACGACTCGCGCCGCATCGCGCGAGAAGGGAATTTGCGCCACTATTTCTTGTAATAGTCGGCGTTGATCTTCGTGTAGGCGGCCCACTTTTCCGGGAGATCCTCGAGAGCGAAGATCGCCGTCACGGGGCAGACCGGGACGCACGCGCCGCAGTCGATGCACTCATCGGGATTGATGAAGAGTTGCTGCGCGCCTTCGAAATCCGCTTCGTCTTTTCGGGGGTGGATGCAGTCCACGGGGCACACGTCCACGCAGGCGGTATCCTTTGTCCCGATGCACGGCTCGGCGATTACGTAAGCCATCTAGCTTTCTCCTAAGATTGCGTAGTCCTAAAGAATTGATCGCACGGCGATTACAGGCACATCCCTGAGACTGTTTTTTATATCATCAAACTCGGGAGGGTTACAAGACTCTCCAGCTAGTCGAAAGCGCGCGGCGGGCGCGGATTCACCCGTCGCCGGGCGCGAGACACGCCCGAGCGGCGCCCCGGCAAAGACGCGAAACGGTAACTGGCCTGCACTTGCATAGGTTGGCGCCCTCGTTTGGCAACCGATAAAATGAAGTTCAGGGGGATGGGCCATGCCTAGGCTTGGGCGTCGTTTTCTTTCGATCGCTGCTCTTGCGCTTCTTCTCGCAACACTCGGCTTTCCACAACCGCGATCCATGGCGGCCAAACCCGCAGCGAACCCCGAGGCCGGTGATCCGTCGCTGCTTGACCTGGCCGGATACAAGGAAATGTTGGCGGGCTACCACGGCAAAGGCGTGCTGGTAACCTTCTGGGCGACGTGGTGCGAGCCGTGCCGCAATGAATATCCCATGATCATCTCGCTGGCCAAGGAATACGGGCCGCAGGGATTGGCCGTTGTGGGAATCAGCCTGGACGAAGACGCGGACATGAACCTGGTTCGCCATTTTCTGGCGCAGAATCACCCTGGGTTTCCCAACTTTCGCCAGAAACCGGGCATCGACACGGATGCGTTCTATCAGGGCGTGAATCCGGAATGGCGGGGCGCGATGCCTGAAACTGTCTTCTACGCTCGGGACGGCCATCTGGCCCGCTCTTTCGTGGGCGAGAAGCCGAAGGAAGCCTTCGTTGACGCGATTCGCCTGGTTCTGGTGTCGGCGAGCGCGCGGCTCATCCCGAAAGATAATTCAATCGCGGGCCATTAGGGAGCGACGCGAAGCGCGCTCCGAATCGACCCGTAGGTCCACCAAAATAGAAAGCCCCGGAGCGGGAGCCCCGGGGCTTTGCCGTCTAATCGCGACTTTGTAGATCTCGCCTAGCGCTCCGAAATCGACACCGACTTGATCAGCTTGAAATGGAGTCTCGTCTCCGCCGGGATATCGATATCGCGCTTTCCGGTGTAAGCGGCTCCCGCGGTTCCTGCGCCGCCGCCGGCCAACGCGCCGATCGCCGCACCTTTTCCACCGCCGGCGAGCGCACCGATGATAGCGCCAGCCGCAGCTCCGCCTCCCGCACCCACGGCGGTTCTGGTGCCGCGTCCCTTAGTGGCCTCTTCGAAACTCGACGTTTCAATCGAGTATTTCTCGCCCCTCACCGTGATCGAATCGAGCGTCAGGGCCAGCGCAGCGCCGCCTTTCAGCTTTCCCGCAGACGCGGCTTGCGTCACGGTGCCGGAGGCTTTCGTCCCGGTCGGCAATACCTCTTTGCCTGCGACCGTAACCGGCTCGGCCAGCGAAGCGGCGAAACGATCTCCGCTGCTGCTGGTCTTCGTGCTGATGGACTGGTCCATCGTGACGGTCAGAGTGGTACCCGCGTCGATCACCACCGGCGGTGGCGGCGCCGGGGCTTCTTTCTTGGATGAGCTTGAATTGGAGCCTGAACCTGTGGCGTCGGACGACGTGCCCGAATTGCTGCATCCGCATAGGGCTAGCAGAACGCCCGCCGCAAGCCATCGGACGATCACTCGATTTCGCATGTTTCCCCCTGTTTCAGCATGAGATCAGATCGGAGGCTGGGTAAACAACTTCCCCATTCTAGTCCCGGCAGGGGATGAACTCAATTGGAGTGGCGCGAAGGAGCACCGTATCGGTCAGCCCGGAAATCGCGGGTGGCACTAAAGGGTCAGGCAAAGGCGCTCACCGCAGAGGCGCAGAGAACGCAGAGAAACCAAAGGCCAACCAAAAAAACGCCCACCGCACCCTTCGTTTGGCCTACAGACTCAGGGCGGGGAGACGCAGAAAACGCAGGTCAATCGTTGCCAGAATCAAGACTTTTGAGCGGACAGAAAACGCTCCGCGTCGATCGCGGCCATGCAGCCGGACCCTGCCGCCGTAATCGCCTGGCGGTAGTGATGGTCCTGAACGTCGCCCGCGGCGAAGACGCCGGTGACGCTCGTCTTTGGCCCGTCGTGGGTGATGAGGTAGCCGTTTTCATCCATCGCGAGCTGGCCCTTGAAGACCTTCGTGTTCGGCTCGTGGCCGATGGCGACGAATACGCCCTCGACGGGAAGCGTGCGGCGCTCGTTGGTTTCCATATTCTTGAGCGTCACAAGCTCGACGGATTTCTTTGACACGTCGTGAACCTCGTCCACCGCATAGGGCGTCATGAAAACGATCTTCTCGTTCGCGTGGGCGCGATCGAGCATGATCTTCGACGCGCGGAATTCGTTCCGGCGGTGCACGAGCGTGACCTTTTTCGCGAACTTCGTGAGGAAGGTGGCTTCTTCCATCGCCGTGTCGCCGCCGCCGACCACGAGAATCTCGCGGTTGCGGAAAAAGGCGCCGTCACACGTCGCGCAGGTGGAAACGCCGTGGCCCAGCAGGTTGCGCTCGGACTCGATGCCAAGCATTCGGGCCGATGCTCCGGAGGCAACGATCAGCGCTTCCGCCTCATACGTTTCCTTTCCCACGGTGATTTTGAAAGGCGGCCGGCTCAAATCCACGGAGGTGACGGCGCCCGCACGGAACTCGGCGCCGAACCGCTGCGCTTGCTTGCGCGCGTTTTCGATCAGTTCCGGCCCGAGAATTCCATTGGGAAAGCCCGGGAAATTCTCGACCTCGGTGGTGAGAGCGAGCTGCCCGCCCGGCTCGTAGCCGTCCAGCACGAGAGGCTTCAGGTCCGCTCGTCCGGAATAGATGGCGGCGGTCAGCCCCGCGCATCCGCTGCCAATGATGATCACTTTGTGCACGAATTTCTCCTCAGCGATTAGATACCTGCATAGGGCACCTGGTTTCAGCGCCAAAAGTCCTACAGTATATCATTCCCCTCAATGGCGTGGATTACCCATGCGCCGCAATTCCTGATAACGCTTTTCGAGTTGACCCGTCCAACGTCCCAGTACGGTCAGCGAACTTCTTCGTTCCGGAGATCCAACATGAAGCGACTTCTATTGCTGTTGCTGCTCGCGGCTGTGCCGGGTGCGATGGCGCAGACGACCTTTCACGGTAACACTGCCCGCACGGGAGTCTATGATTCGCCCGGGCCGAAGCAATTCAACGGCGTGAAGTGGACTTTCAAAACCGGCGGGCCGATCGTCTCCTCGCCCGCCGTCGCCGACGGAGTCGTGTACATCGGCAGCATGGATGGGTACCTCTACGCCGTCGATGAGTCCACAGGCAAGGAGAAGTGGAAATTCAAATCAAGCATGGCGGTCGCGTCTTCGCCCGCAGTTGCCGGGGGAACGCTCTTCTTCGTTTCCTCACACGGCGGATTGGCGGCCATCGACATTGCAACCGGCAAGCCCAAGTGGGTCCTTCCCACGGAGTCCGAGAGAAAGTTCGAAGCCAAGAACCTCCACGGCTATCCGTCCGCCACCCAGACCATTCCGGATGCGTGGGACATTCTCATGTCTTCGCCCGCGGTGGACAACGGCAAGGTGTACTTCGGCAGCGGAGATGGCAACATCTATGCGGCGGATGCGCAGACGGGACTGCTTCAGTGGAAGTTTTCCACCAAGGACGTGGTGCACGCGTCGCCCGCCGTTGCGAACAATACCGTGTACGTCGGGAGCTGGGACAGCTATTTGTACGCGATCGATGCCGACTCCGGCCAGCAGAAGTGGTCCTTCAAATCGGGCGAGGATCCGACGATTCACAATCAGGTTGGATTCCAATCTTCTCCTGCTGTTGTGAACGGCACGGTCTATGTCGGTTGCCGCGACGCTCACGTGTATGCCATAGACGCCGCCACCGGCCGGAAGAGATGGGATTACCCCACGAGCAAGTCGTGGGTGATCGGCACGCCCACGGTGGCCGACGGCGTGGTCTATGTGGGCACGTCCGATAGCGCGCGCTTCATGGCGCTCGACGCCGCCACGGGACGCCTGCGCGCCAACTTCGACGCCAAAGCGTACATGTTTTCTTCCGCCGCGCTGGCCGGCGGTCTTCTGTATGTGGGCGATCACAACGGCAAGCTCTACGCCATCGACGCAAAATCCTTCAAGCTCGCGTGGGAATTTCAGACTGAAGGATCGAAGAAGGATCCGTTCAAGGTGCTCAATCCCGACGGCAGCTTGAATCAGGATGCCTTTGCACCGGTGTTCAACGACTTCGAGGACATGTACCTCGATGCCTACCGGTTCATTTCCATCGGCGCAATCGTGTCGTCGCCCGTCGTGGACCAGGGCACCGTCTTCTTCGGCAGCATGGATGGAAGCCTGTACGCGCTGCAATGAATATTTGGGCCCGGCCACCTCGCCGGGCTTGCCTGGGCGCTCATCGCGGGCGATAATCCCGCGCATCCTTCAAACAAACATGCTCAGTACAGCGACACTTTTTCGCCTGTTGAACGAATTCATCGTCCTGCTGCTCGGGGCGCTGCTGATCCTATTGGCGATCACCGGACGTGTGGGGCTTCCGGGGCGCCCTCTGGCTCTGGTGCTGCTCGGTGTTGTTTTGATCTATTGGGGAGTGCGCGCCCTGGCGCGGCGGCAAACGGAAGCGGAACGCACGCATGCGCGCATCCGCGCCGGCTCACTCGTCTTGGTGGGTCTCCTGATTCTCGGGGTGCGGCTGGTGCCCGTGCGTTACGCCGATCTTCTCCTTGGACTCGCGGGCGGCGTGCTGGTGCTGAGAGGCCTTGCTGGCGGCGTCCTTTTCGCCCGCCGGTCTTAACCGGCCCGTTCCAACTCCCTTTATTCTTGTCAGTCCCCCCAGTTCTCGCTAATCTCCAGCCGCACAAGACCCCAGACACCGCGGCCGGAATCCGGGCCAGCTTCGGTTCCGCGGGAGCCGCCGTGAGGGCTCCGCGGATTGAGGAGAGCAGCCATGCTGAAACAGTTCAAAGAATTCGCGATGCGCGGAAACGTGCTGGACATGGCGGTGGGCATCATCATCGGCGCCGCGTTCGGCAGGATCATCACGTCGCTCGTCAGCGACATCATCATGCCGCCGATCGGCCTCCTGCTCGGCAAGGTCGATTTCTCGAGCCTCTTCCTGAATATTTCGGGGACGTCGTACGAGACGCTGGCGCAGGCCAAGGCGGCCGGCGCTGCGACGATCAACTACGGCATGTTCCTGAACGCGGTGGTAGATTTCGTGATCGTCGCGTTCGTGATTTTCCTGATGGTCCGGCAGATCAATAAGTGGAACAAGCCCGCGCCGGCAGCGGCGCCGGCGACGAAGGATTGCTCGTATTGCTTCTCGGCGATTCCGGTGAAGGCGACGCGCTGCCCCAACTGCACGTCGGAACTGCGCGCGAGCTAGTTCGGCGGCGTTCCCTTTTAAGGATTCAACCGGCGCGTCTTGATATCGTGGAGGTGTTCGCGCAGCCGTTTGAGAACGTCCTCGCCCTGGCCCTCGGCAATCTCCCGCTCGACTTCCGCGAGAGCGAAGTGGACGATATCGTGGTGGTGGACTTCCTCGCCGGGCAAGGGGTCGCTTAGATCGAGCCACACTTTGTGCAGGAGATCGATTTCCTTGGGTGTCATTCGCGGCGCGTGTGGCCCGAGATAGAAGATTTGTTCCTGGCCCGACGGCGTGAAAAGCTCCAGAGTCACGCGCGGGCGGGGCTCCCCCATACGCTCCCAGGCAAGGCCGATATCGCGAGCCTGATCGGTGATACCCATCTTGCTCGAACTGCCCGCCACGATCGTGCTGGACTCCAAGTTGGAGGCCGTGCGGAGGACGCCTTCCCAAAGATCGTTGGCGGCGGCAACCGCGAGCCGCACGGGCTTGCCTTCCTTTTCGGCCATGGAAAGCACTTTGGTGAAGAGCAACTGCTCGATCGTGCTGAAGAGCTGTTCCGGGGCGAGATCGTATTCCCCGATCGCACCGCGCCGCAGGAGCCGCACGTGCAGAACAACGATCTCCGCTTCGCGCCGCCTCGCGCGCCGCAACGCCGCCTCGAGGGGATAGAGGGCGTAGTAGGTGCTCACGGGCACCAGGATGTTCCCCGGCTTGACGCCCACGTTGCCCGGTGTCAGGTCGGACTCCTGCGCCAGATTGAACTGATCGAGCTCGACGTGGGTCTCGCCGCGCTTGCGCTGGATTTGCCTCTCCGAAAACTCGAATCCCGCGTAGAGCAAGCCCGAGAAGATCACTCCGGCGATGGTGGCGGCCGGTTTGGTGAAGAGGTTGATGAGCGCAATCGACAGGAGCACGAGCGTGATGAGCGCGACGCCGAGAGGCAATTCCCGCCCGGCGATCCGGAAATTCAGAGGAACCTTGAACTCGCGCCCCTGGGGCTGGGTGTAACGCAGCACCAGCACCGCGATGCCGTTGAGCACGAAGCTCCAGATCACGCCAAAGGCGTACAGGTTCGCGAGAAGCGTGACATCGCCGCGGCTGACAAGAATCATCACGATCTGTAGCCCGACGACTATGTTGATGATCCGGTACGAAGTCCCGAACCTCGGGTGCGGCTGCCGGAACCAGTCGGAAAGGACGCCGTCTTCGGACACGCGGTTCAGCACGCCGTTCGAGCCCACGATCGCGGTGTTCACCGCGCCCGACAGGATCATCGTGCCAACCACCACGACGAAGATGTGGAACGCCAGCCGCGCGGCGAAGGGTCCCGTGAGGCTCATCGCCAGGCCGCCGATCAGGTTTTCGAAATACTGGGGCCGGGTCTTGTCGGGAATGATCATCACCGCAAAAAAGGAAACCAGGGACGTGAACACCATGCTGTAGATGAAGATCACGAACACCGATTTCTTGAGGTTGGGCAGCTTGGGGTGCTCGATTTCCCGGTAGACCTGCGCGAGCGATTCCGCTCCGCTCATCGCGAGCACCGAATGCCCCAGGCCGATCAGCACGGCGATCAGAGTGAAGCTCTCGGCGATATGGCTCTTGGCGAGCCAACCGAGGGTATGCGAGCCCATCACGATGTTGCGGGGAATCGGCGCGGGGGGCAGATGCCCGCCGCGAACCAGGAGCGTGTAACCGCACCACCCGATCAGCGCCACGACCATCACCGTCGTGAGCTGCATGATCCACAGCGCTTTCTCGCTCGATTCGGTAATGCCCTTGATGTTTTGCCACCAGAAGTACAGCGTCGCGGCAATGGCGAAGCTTGCTGCGGCGGCATTGGGGTTCACGGCGAAGTGGATGTGGGCGTAGGGGAACAGCTCATTCAGCAGACCCGCCAGGTATTGCCCGGCAGACACGCCGCTGATCGGGCCCGTGAGGATGTAATCGAACATCAGCGCGGACACGGAGAATTTGGCCAGCGCGCCGCCCATCGCCTCCTTCACGACGCGGTAGACGCCCCCGCGAACGAACATGCTGCAGCTCTCGACGTAGAGTTGGAAGACCGCGTAGGAGAGCAGCATGGTCGCGAAGATGAACCATGGGGCCGTCTTGCCGATGAACTGCTCGGCCTCACCGCCCGCGTAATAGGCGGACGATGCGATGTCGTTCAGGACGATCGCCGCGGCTCGCCAGTAGGAAATGAACGCGAGCATGGCCGTGGTGGCCACGAGAACTTTGGCGACGGGCCGGGCAGTCTGCTTCAGCGAGGAACCCGTGGGAATTGATGCCATAAGGATTTTATAAACAAAAAACTATACGTTGAAACGAGAGTAAAGGGAAGGCGCTGCTAAGCTATTGAGTATTCAGATAGATCGCATCCATTGATTGAATTGGAGTTTGGATCGGGGGCTTGAATCGCAGCGGGGCCCTACGCGGTCGTTTCCGTGACGGCCGGACGGAACTCCCTGGTGCACGCCTCGCAGGGGCAGATTTCGCGGAGGCAGTCGAAGCTGTAGATGCCGGTCGCGTGCCCATCGGAAAACTGAATCTGGATCGCGTAATTTCCGACGGCCGAAGCGGACTTGGCCGTCACGCGCGGCTTGTACATCGGGAACGGATCCGCGGTGCCCGGCTTCTCTTGCTCTTTTTTCTCGCGCTCGTCGCGGCAGGTGGCGCAGGGGCAATGGTCGCGCAGATAGGGGAAATCGTAGCGGCTCGCGTGCCCGTCGGACCACGTGATCTCGACGCCTTCGCCCGTGGTGACGTGAACTTTCACGCTGGCCGGTTTCTTCCGCGAATCGATCGGGAGGGGCATGTCGCCTCCATTCTAGCAGACGAAGAGTTGGCCACGGAGACGCAGAGGCGCGGGGAATCGGGGCACAGCTGCGATATGATGAGGCGCTTGCGCCGGCATGACCGCAGGGCGGATACTGGGCGCGCAGTCAGGAGGCCTTCATGCAGACGCGGCAGGAACTGCTCTCAGACGTATTCTGGGCGACCATCGCGTTGTTCGGAGTGCTTGCGGCAACGGGCTGTCTGGCGCTCGCGTTCCGGTTGTCCCTGGGCAATTGGTAGGCCGTTGCGCTGGACCTAGGTGAAAGCACTCATGTCCGCCGCCTACCTGCTCAAAACGGAGCCATCGGAGTATTCCTTCGAGGATTTGCAACGCGACGCCACGACGGTGTGGGACGGCGTGTCGAATCCCGCTGCGGTGAAAAATCTTCGGGAGATGACGCCGGGCACGAAGCTCGTGATTTATGAAACCGGAGAACGCAAGAGCGCCGTGGGAACGGCTACCGTCGTTTCCGTTGATGCCTCGGATCCCAAGAATCCTCGAGTGAAGATCAAGGCTGGAAAAGCAATCGCGAAGCCGGTCACGCTCACCGAGATCAAAGCCAACAAGCTTTTCGCCGATTCACCGCTGGTCCGAATGGGCCGCCTCTCCGTCGTACCACTCACCGCCGCGCAATACAAATTCCTCACGAGAGATTGAACGCCGCATTCCGGCGGAGCTAGACCTTGTGCGCGAGGCGGCCGTGAGCGAGATCGATGCGGCGGTCAGCCAATTCCCCAATCGAGTGCGCGTGCGTCACCATCAGGATCGTGTGCCCTTCGGTGTGCAGCTCGCGAAACAGGCGGAGAACGATCTGTTCGTTGGCTTCGTCGAGGTTACCCGTCGGCTCGTCGGCCAGGATGAGCTTGGGCTGATTGATCAGCGCGCGCGCCACGGCCACGCGCTGCTGCTCGCCGCCAGAGAGCTCCGACGGCAGGTGATCGATGCGGTCCGCGAGTCCGACGCGCTCGAGCGCCACGCGCGCCTCGCCTTCATCCGTGGTGCTGTGAAAATATTGCGCGAGCATCACGTTTTCGAGTGCCGTCAGATACTGCACGAGATGAAATTGCTGGAAGACGAAGCCGATCTTTTCGGCGCGAAAGCGAGTCAGTCCCGCTTCGTCCAGCCGCGCGACATCCGTGCCATCGACGACCGCCTGGCCCGAAGTCGGCGTATCGAGCCCGCCGAGAATATTGATGAGCGTCGTTTTGCCCGAGCCGGACGGGCCCATGATGGCGATCCATTCGCCTGATTCGACGCTGAACGTGACGCCGTCGAGCGCGCGCACGTTGCCAAACTCTTTGCGCAAGTTTTCGATCTGGACCAGAGTCGCCACTATTTCCCCCGCAGAATCACTGCCGGCCTTATCTTTCCGAGAAATCGCAGCGGCAACGCGCCCGCCAGCGCCACGCCCACCATCATCGCGATGGTCAGCGGAAAGACGTCCCAGCGCGGCGTGATCGAAGTCCCAAAGACGCGGCGCCCCATCCACTCCGCCAGCGCCACGCCCACGACGCAGCCGATCAATCCGCCGGCCGCACCGAGGACGCTCACCTCGGCGAGGAACAATTCGAGGATGCGCGACATCGATCCGCCGAGCGCCTTCATCAAGCCGACGTCCGCGCGGCGCTCCATCGCCAGTGCGGCCATCGTCGCCAGGACGCACAGCGCCGTCAGCAAGAGGATCAGCAAGACCATCGAAAGGATCAGGAGGCGCGTGTGGGCGAGAAGATTGCCTTCCGCCTCGGTGACCTGGCGAATGGGCCGAACATCGTAGGCGGGAAGGGAACTCGCCAGCTTCTCGGCGTAGTTGCTGATGCTCGTTGCCGTCCCGTTGACGCTCAACTGCACAAACTGGATTTGGCCTTCGGGGCCCCTGAGATTGGCGAGGCTTTGTGCGACGGGAAGATTCACGAAGACTTGATTGTCTTCCGTACCGCCGGCGTCGATGACCCCCGCCACGCGAAGCTTCGCCGTTCGGCCGAGATAGCCAAGCTCGATCTGCCCTCCCGGCGCGAGATTGAATTGCTGCGCCACGCTGCGGCCAACCAGGCATTGCGCTTCATCCTCACGCGACGTAATCCATTCACCGCCGAGCTTCCATGTCGGATCAAGTTTCGAAATCTGGTCGAGCCACGTCCCGGCCACGACGACGGGAGTATCCGCCGCGCGCGCGACAACATAGAGGAAGGGCGCCTCCGCGACGACATCCGGTGTCCGCATCCGCTCGATTTGGCCGAGCACGGATTGGTCCATCAGCGTGGGCGAACCGAATGCGCCCGGCGTCGCCGAGCTGTCGCCGTTCGCCTGCAGCGCGTTCCCTCGGGAAATCACCAGGTTCGCCCCCAGAGTACGAAATTCCCGCGTGAGCTTACGTTCGATATCGAACTGAAGATTCAGGAGGGCCGAAATTACGGCGGCGCCGCTTGTGACGGCCACGAGCGCCACCGCAAGCCGGCCGCGATTGCTTCGGAGCATTTTCCAGAGCAGGCGGCCGAACATCATTCGCCCCGCAGGATCGGCGCAGGATCGAAGCGCGCCGCCCGCCGCAGTGGAATCAAGCCGCCAATGAGGGCCACGAGGGCGGCAAGCCCGAGAACGACCGGCAAAAGAATGATTCGTGGAGATGCCGGTGTGCCGAAGACACTCGCACCCAGAAAACGCGCGAGGCCCGCGCCAAAAAGAAATCCGATCGCGCCGCCGATGAGCGCGAGCGTCAAGTGCTCCGTCAAAAAGAGCGCCGTGACAGCTGTGTTCGTCGCGCCGATCGCTTTCATAACGCCGATCTCGATGCGCCTCTCGAGGACGGCCGCAGCGGAAGTGGCCGCCACGGCAAGCCCCGCCGCGATGAGCGCCGCGAGCGTGACAATCCAAAGCAGCGTGCTCACACGCGAGAGGATCCGGCCTTCGGTCTCAGCCACGCGGCGAATCGCGCGGACATCAATGCCCGGGATGACCTGCTCGATCTGATAGCTGATCGAAGAAATGTAGGGCGAGCAGAACCAGCGGTCGTATTCCGCCGATGTCAGCGACTTCGGATCGCGATCGGCGAGCGCATCAGCGGGCTTCGTCAGCGCGCTCACGTAAAGCTGGCGGAATTGTCCGTGGTGCCCGGAATAGGCCTGCACAAAAGAGAGCGGCACGAGGATGGCGTTGTCTTCCGCGCCCCCCGTCGAAGCGATCCCGGTTACTTCCAGCGAAGCGGCGGAGCTCACGCCGTCACTGTGCGTCACCTGGATTTTCTTTCCGATCGCGAACGCCTCAGGATCTCTAGCGGCGAGAGTCATTCCGACGACGGCCTCGTTCGCGCCATCGCGGAACCAGCGCCCCCGAATCCGCCACGAAGGATGCGTTGTCCCCAGCCCGGTTTTGAAAGTCGTCCCGTCGGGCACGGGCACGTCATGCTCATACCACGTGCCGATCAGCGTGGTGTCCGTGACTCTACTGCCGGCCAACTGCGTGGGAACGTCGAGAAAGGGAGTGAATCCGAGAATGTTGTGGCGCCAGAAGATCGTCTTGAGTTTGCCGAGCTCGGATTCCTGCAAATATGCGCCTTCGTCGACGGGACGGTAATCGACGCCGCCGATTTCAAGCGGCAGCGTATCCGATTGCGGTGTTACCAGGAGGTTCGCGCCGAGGCTGCGGAACTCGCGCGCCATGCGGTCGCCCACTTCGAGCGCAATGGTGAGCGTTGCCGTCGCGACAGCCATGCCCACGACCAGCGCCGCCACCGTCAGCATCTTGCGACGCGGATTGCGAGCGAACGATTGGCCCACGATTCTTGCGAACATTTAAGAGTGAATCGTCGCGGCGGCATCGGCCAGCGCCGAGAGATCGACGATCACCTCTCCCCCGGCGATGCTCGATTTCACGGGAATCGGATTGCAGCCGCCCTGGTTGCCGATCGAAGGGGCATAGATCGAGGCGCCGCAATTGCGGCAGATCACGTTTTGTCCCGCCTGGCGGTACCCGGCCCGGCCGCATATCTGGCAGGCGTCGAGCGCCACCGCATAATCTCCCGTGGTCTTGTGAATCACGAGGAAGCGGATCACGGTGTTGTTCACGTCGGTGGTGTAAAAGTGCAGGCTCGAATCGGTCAGTTCGGAGAGCGGAATGCGGACCCGATTATCCTGCGCGACGAGCGTCTTCGCGGGCGACGGCGCGTTCATCGCGCGGCCATAGGCGAACTCGGCTGCAAGCGAGACGACCACCAGCACGCAGGAGATTGCGGCCGCAAAGCTCCATCGCCGCTGCCTGCGGAATTCCCATTCCCGCATGCGCCGCTCCGCGGGATTCGTAGCGGCTTCCTGCGCCGGGCGCCGCGCGCTGAAGAATTCGCGCAACACCACCAGCGCCGCCGCGCCCAGAATCACGGCGAAGAAGAATACTTCGTTGCGCACGATCGGCCCGACAAGAGCCATCTCCGTCTTGCTCGACCATATCCATGTGGCTTCGCTCAGCTCGTGCACGCCCGTGAGCGCCAACTGGAAAGCGACCACCATCAGGATCACGCTCGTCGCGGTGAAGAACCGGTGCAGCGGAATCCGCAGCGTTCCCTCGAAGAAAAAGAATCCCACGGCCACGGCGATGGCGATGCCGAGCAGCGTTCCGACCCAGATCTGCACGCCCGTGCTCGAAAGCTCGACAGCGCGCAGGATGAGCACAAGCTCCGCGCCTTCGCGCACCACCATGAAGAACACGAAAATGCCCACGGCCCAGCCGGCCGCGCGCGTGGTCCGCTGGGCGTAGCCTTCGACGCGCTGCTCGATGTGCTTGCGGAGGCTCCGCGCCACGCGGTTCATCCACACGATCATGGTGACTACGAGCGCGGCGGCCACAAGCATCAGCAGGCCTTCGAAGCCGTCTTCGCTGACGGCCCAGCGCTGGAGGAGCAGGGCAGCGGCGACGCTCGCCGCGCAGGCCAGGATCACGCCGCTCCAGGCGTAAACTTTCAGGGCGCGCCGGCCGCTGCGATTCAGGTAAACGAGTACAATGCCGACGACGAGCGCGGCTTCGACGCCTTCTCGAAGAGCTACGAGGAGAGCTGAAAGCATGGGTTTTCCAGTTGCAAACCATTTACAACTGGAATTCCAGTCTATCCCCAACATTCTTCAAAAGCAAGGGCATTCAAGCCGCTCCTTCTGCCGCTTGCAATCCCTGTACAATGTGCATCTCACATACCGATGGCGCACCGACATCACTCCGCGCAGGCTTCCGCTCGTTCCGTTTCCGTCCGCTTCTGCGCGGGCATTCTCGCAGTATCGCTCGCGCTAGCCGGTCCGCTAGCGCAGACTGCGCGCACGCAGGCCCCAGCTTCGCCCGCCCCCACAGTGAAACCGGACGCGAAGAAGGCTAAGGCCGCGTACCAGCAGGGAACCCGCGCCGAGCAACAGAAGGATTGGGACGCGGCGTATTCCGCGTATTCCGACGCCGTCAATTGGGCGCCGAACGAGCGCGAGTACGCCCTGCGCCGCGAGATCGCCCGGAGCCGTCTGGTGCAAACGAAGGTGGATGCCGCCGAGCGCGACGCGATTTCCGGCCGCCTCGACGAAGCGCGCCGGGAACTGATGGGCGCGAGCTACCTCGACCCGTCGAACAAGGTCGTGCGCGAGCGCCTCGCGGAATTGCTCGCTGTGGAGCCGGGCCAGGACCGGCGCCCGAGAGAGGCTGACATCGCCGGGCCGGTCCGCCTCGCGTATCAGCCGGGAGAACACAGCTTCAACTACCGCGGGGACACGCAGGGAGCGTACGAAGAGCTCGGCCGGCAATTCGGCGTCGAGGTCGCCTTCGACGTGGATTTGCGTTCGCGGCCGGTGCGGCTCCGGGTCGACGACGTGGATTTCCCGACGGCCGCGCGCCTGCTCGGCAACATGACGGACACGTTCTGGCGAGCGCTCTCGCCCCGCTTGTTTTTCGTCACCGACGACACGCCGCAGAAACGGCGCGACTACGATGCATCGGTGGTGCGCACCATCGTGCTTCCCGCCTCCGAGACTCCGGACCGGATGACGGAAACGCTGCGGCTGGTCCGGGAGATCGCCGGCATCACGCGTTCGGACCTCGACCTGCGCAGCCGCACGCTCACCCTGCGGGCCTCGCCGCAGGCGATTGCCGTGGCCTCGGACTTGATCGACGAGATCGAGCAGCCCCTGGGCGAACTGATTCTCGAGATCGAAATTTTGGAGATCGATCGAAATTCCGCGCGGCAGCTCGGCATCACGCCTCCGCAGACGGCAAAGGCGTTCACACTCAGCGCGGCGCAGATTCAGGAGGCGCAGCAGTCGTTCCAGGGCCTCGTCGACGTCATCACGCAGGTGTTCGGCCTGCCGTCGGCGCTATCCGGATTGACGCCGAGCCAGATTGCCGCGCTGCTCAGCTCGGGACAAGTCGGCGTCGGATCGCTGCTCCCGCCGCTGATTGCGTTCGGCGGCGGCCGTACGACGTTTCTCGCCACGATGCCCGGCGCCGCCGCGAACTTTGCGCAAATGCTCTCGCTCGTGCGGCACGGCCGGCGCGTCCTGCTCCGCGCGCAGGATGGCCAGCCCGCCACGTTTTTCGTTGGCGACCGCATACCCGTCTCGCTCGCCACGTTTTCTCCCAGCTTCGCCGGGGCCGGTGCGAACGTGCCGGGCGTCAGTTCCGTGAATTTCCCCACCACGGATTTTGTTACGGGCACTACGCCTTCTTTCGTCGTGGCCGCGCCACTTCGCAATAGCAGCATCAACGACCTGGTGGTGGCGAATTCAGGAGATAGCCCCGGTACCCTTACCGTGCTGCTCGGCGATGGGGCCGGCAATTTCGTGCCCCCGCCGCCGACGCCGCCGGCGGCTCCCCCTAAAGTCGGGGCCGATCCCGTGTGGATTGCCACGGGCGATTTCAACAACGACTCGAAACTCGATCTCGCCGTGGCGAACAAAGGCTCGAATAACGTGTCGATCCTGTTCGGCGACGGCACCGGCGCGTTCACTGAGGCGACCCAGTCGCCTTTGACGGTAGGCACGTCGCCGGTTTCCCTGATTGCCGCGCCATTGAACTCCGATAACAACGTGGATCTCGCCGTGATCAGCAGCACCGACAACACGCTCACAGTGTTCTTGGGCGACGGCACCGGTGGTTTCACTGCGAAGACTCCGATAGCCACTGGACGCAACCCGTCCGCGATAGCGGCAGCCGATTTTGATGGCGACGGAAAGATCGATCTGGCCGTCGCGAACAAGGATGACGGCACGGTCTCGGTTTTCCTCAACACCGGTAACGGCGACGGGACGTTTACGCAGGTCGCCGGATCGCCTTTTGCTGTGGGCGATTCTCCCGTCTTTGTCGCCATCGGCGACTTCGACGGCGACGGCATTCTGGACATCGCCACCGCGAACAACGGCGCGGCGACAGCCACGAATCTGGGCAACAGCGTGTCGATTCTTCTCGGCCAGAAAGACAGCAGCGGCAAGCCCACAGGCACGTTTGCTCCTCCCGCCACCCTGCGAGATTTTCCGGCGGGCAACGGACCCGCGTCGATCGCCGTGGCCGACTACAATATCGACGGGCGCCCCGACCTCGCCGTCGCTGATTCGGGAGACAACGCAGTCTCGATTCTGCTGAACCTCGGCGGGGGGCTTTTCGGACCCAACTTCGAGTTGCCCGTGGGGACCGCTCCCGGTTCCATCGCCACGGCTAATTTCGATGCCGACAACAAACCGGATGTGGCCACGGCGAACAGCGGGTCGAACAACGTGTCGGTTATCCTGAACACGTCTTCGTTTGGTGCCGGTAACGGGCTTCCCGGCACGCTCTTTCCCGGCGCCCAATACCTAGACATCGGCCTGAAGATCAAAGCGACGCCGCGGATCCACGCGAACAACGAGGTCACGCTCCAACTGAATTTCGATATCAGCAGCCTCACCAGCCAGAGCTTCAACGCAATTCCGGTGATCAGCAGCGAGACTGTGAGCCAAACCGTGCGCCTGAAGCAAAACGAGACGGCCGCGCTCGCCGGATTTCTGGGGACGCATCTGACTAACGCCATCGTGGGTACGCCGGGAATCGCCGCGGTCCCGGCCATAGGCCTCTTCGATCAGAACCAGAACACGCAGAACCAGGAAAGCGAGCTGCTGATTCTAGTCACGCCGCGCATGGTTCGCCTCGCTCCGCGCAAAGACCATGCCATCTACGCCGGCGAAGGCTCGATCGAAGGGCAGGGTGGAGCTGCAGGCCCTGCGCCGCTGCCGGCTCCGCGCGGAGAAGGACCGCCTCCTCCCGGCGAAGGCGCGCCTCCGCCGATTCCCGCTCCGCCACAGGGTCAGCGATAGCGGCGCGACAATTCAGCAATGAGTTAGTGCGTGGCTTCGAGGACGACGACGGGCTGGTACGTGCGCGGGACGACGGGTTCGGCAATCGCAATCAATTGACCCTGCTGATTGAAGACGCGCAGCCGCGAGGGCTGCCACTCCCCGGAATCGAGTTGGGCGGGAGAGCCTTGCGCCGAGGTCACCTGCCCCGGCTGAATCTGCGCGATCGGCAAATTGAACTTCGCGCCGTGCAGGATTCGCTTTTCGACGATCGGCAGCACCGTGGCGCGAGGCAATTCCGGCAAAAGACTTTCGAGACGAATCACGCGCGCGGCGATTTTTCCGGCCTTCGCGTCTTCGGCAAGCTCCGCGAGCGGCACGGCGTGGTCGAGGGTGAACTCCCCCGCGGCCGTGCGAACGATTTCCGCCAGGTGCGCGCCGGCTCCATGCAGCTTGCCGAGATCGTGCGCGAGCGAGCGGATGTACGTGCCCGCGCCACATTCCACCGTGAACCGCGCGACCGAGCCTTCGATGCCCGTGAGGCGAAATTCGTACACTTCCACGTCCACCGGCTCGAGTTTCACCGGCTTGTGCTTGCGCGCGAGCTCGTGCGCGGGGCGCCCGTGGATTTTTTTCGCCGAAAACGAGGGAGGAATCTGCTGAATCTTCCCAACGAACTGCGCGGCGAGCGCCTGAATCTGCTCGGCGTCGAGCGCGGGAGCCGAATCTTCTGAGAGTGCCTCGCCGTCGGCGTCGTAGGTGTCCGTCGCGAAGCCGAAGCGGACCGCGCACGTATAACGCTTTCGCCGGCCGCTATAAAAGCGCGCCAGGCGCGTGGCCCGGCCGAGCGCCAGCACGAGGACGCCGGTGGCCAGCGGATCGAGCGTCCCCAGATGCCCGATCTGCCGGAACCCGACCAGGCGGCGCACGGCCTCGACGACGTCGTGCGACGTTTTGCCGCGCGGCTTGTCGACGACGAGGATTCCGTCAATGGGAGGCGGTTGTGGGGTCCGTGGCATTTCGTTTCGTAGCGCCGGATTCCGACCGGCAATTTGCAAGGGCTTCAAGCCCCGCTACGATTTCTCCGGGAGGTTCACTTTTCGCAGCAGCTCGTCGATGTGGTGACCGTATTCTTCCGATACGTCGGGCATAAAAATGATCTCGGGAGCGCGCCGCAATTGCAGCCGCTCGACCAATTCGTGACGGACGTATTTCGAGGCGGCTTTCAGTCCCTTGAGCGCCTCCGCGCGCTCGGCAGCGTCGCCCTCGAGCTGCACGAAGACGCGCACCGTGCGCATGCCGGGCCCCACGCGAACCTCGGTTACGATGAGAGGCAGCGCCAGCCGCGGGTCCTTGAGCTCGCCCGCCAGCATCAGGCTGACTTCATTCCGTATTTCTTCCGCGATGCGCTCCGCGCGGTGTCCCTGGACGGTCATTCCGAGTCCTCGAAGTATTCGATTTCGCGCGACACCAGGTCGCGCCCCAGCATGCGCTCCGATTCCGCTGCGATTTCCTGGAGCGATTCTTCCAGATGCTTCCCGTCGCCCGAAATGCTCACCACGCCGACGCGCGCGCGCTGCCAGAGCTCCTGATGCTCGAGCTCGGCGACGGCCACGTTGTAGTGGGCGCGCAGCCGATCCTTCAGGCTGCGGAGCACCTGCCGCTTGTCCTTCAGCGACCGCGCATCGGGGATGTAAATTTCCAGTGTGAGGAGGCCGATTGGCATGGGCGCTCCGTCGAAATGTAGCGGGGACGGACCAGCCGAAAGCTACTTCAACTGCGCCGCGCTTCGGCGGCGGCCGGACGTCCGCGATCGGGCGCGCCGACCATCTCCAGCGGCGACGACTTTTCCATCTTGAAACATTCGAGGATGTCGCCCACTTTGACATCGTTGAAATTTGAAATTCCCGCGCCGCATTCGAACCCCGAGCGCACTTCGTTGACATCTTCCTTGAACCGGCGCAACGAAATGAGCTTGCCCGTGTAGATCACGACGTTGTCGCGCAGCACGCGCACGTCCGCGTCGCGCTTCATGACGCCATCCTGCACCGAGCATCCGGCGATCATTCCGACGCCCTTCACGCGGAAGGTGTCGCGCACTTCCGCTCGCCCGAGGAACGTTTCCTTGATCACCGGCGCCAGCAATCCGGCCGCGGCCTTCTTCAGCTCGTCGAGCAGCTCGTAGATGATCGTGTGCAGGCGGATATCCACGCCTTCGCGCTGCGCGAGGTCGGCAGCCTTGCGCTCCGGCCGCACGTTGAATGCGACGATGATCGCGTTCGAGGCGGAGGCGAGAATTACGTCCGATTCCGTCACCGCGCCGACGCTCGCCTGAAGAACCTTCACCGTCACCTGATCGCTGGAAATCTTCGGCAGCATCTCGCTCAGGACTTCGACGGAGCCCTGCACGTCCGCCTTGATCACCACCGGCAATTCCTTTACCTCGCCGGCGCGAAGCTGCTCGTGCAATTGATCGAGCGTGAGGCGGCCGGAAGAGGCCGTCTTCGCGAGCGAGGCCTCGCGCTGCTTCGCCTGGCGGTACTCGACGATGTGGCGCGCCTTGGCTTCATCCGCCACCTGGAATTGGTCGCCCGCTTCCGGCACGCCCTGCAATCCGAGCACTTCGACCGGAGTGGATGGCGCGGCTTTCTGAATTGGATGGCTGCGATCGTCGAACATCGCGCGGACCTTGCCGTACACCGCGCCGACGATGAAGACATCGCCGACGTGCAGCGTGCCGTTTTGCACGAGCACGGTCGCCACGGGCCCGCGGCCCTTGTCCATGCGCGATTCGAGCACAACGCCGCTCGCCGGAGCATCGGGATCGGCCTTCGGCTCGCGAAGGTCGCTCACGAGGAGAATCATTTCGAGCAGCCGCGGCAGATTCTTTTTCGTCTTGGCCGAGACTTCGACCATCACGGTCTCGCCGCCCCACTCTTCCGGCATCAAGCCGCGGTCGGAGAGCTGGCGCTTGACGCGCTCGGGCTGCGCGTCCGGCTTGTCGATCTTGTTGATCGCGACGACGATGGGCACGCTCGCCGCCTTGGCGTGCGCGATGGCTTCTTCGGTTTGGGGCATCACGCCGTCGTCCGCGCTCACCACGAGCACGACGATGTCGGTGACTTTCGCGCCCCGCGCGCGCATGCGAGTGAACGCCTCGTGGCCCGGCGTGTCGATGAATACGATGCGGCGGTCGCCCACATGCGCTTCGTACGCGCCGATGTGCTGCGTGATTCCGCCCGCTTCTCCCGCGGCGACTTCGGTTTCGCGAATCGCGTCGAGCAGGCTCGTCTTGCCATGATCGACGTGGCCCATCACGGTGACGACGGGCGCGCGCGGCAGAAGATTGCCGGTCCGCTCTTCCTTGATCTTTTCTTCCTCGACGAGTTGCTGTTCGTACGTGACCACCTGCACGATCCCGTTGAACGATTCGGCCAGGCTCGTCGCAGTCGCCACATCCAGCGCCTGGTTGATGCTTGCGAAAACGCCTTTGTCCATCAATGTCTTCAGCAAGTCCTTGGCGCGGATGTCGAGCTTTTCGGCCAGCTCGCGAACGGTGATGCCTTCCGTGACCGTCACGGCTCGCGGCTCGCGCTGAACCGGTGCAACCGGTTCCACTTGCGTGGCGCGGCCTGCTCCCGCACCTGCGCGTGCGCGTACAGGATGAAGCCGGCGCTCACCCTCGGCGTATCGCTTTTCCATCAGCGGCCGCCCGCGTGAAGCGGGAGGTTTGCGCGCGTACAGCGGTTTTCCGGGCTCAGCCTTGGGAATCCCGGCGCCTACTGCGCCAGGTCTTTGGCTGCCAATTGGCTCATTTCCGGGGCGCCCGCCCGGGCGCTGCGGAAATCTGGACGGAGGACCGCCGGGCCGCGGCGGACCGCCGGGTCGAGTTTGGCCTGGCGCGGCTGCCGGGCGCATGCCTTGCGGCGCGCCTGGACGTGATGGATAAGATCCCGGCTGTCCCGGACGAGTTGGGAATCGCTGGCCTGCTGGTGGAGCGCCCGCTGGTCTTGGCGCACCGGGAGCAGCCGCAGGGGCGCCGGGCGCACTCGCTGCCGCAGGACGTTGCGCGGCAGGCGCGGTGGTTTTCGGAGGTACAGTCGCCGGAGCGACTCCCGGTCTCGCGGCAGTAGGATGCGTTGCCGGAGCCGATGGTGCGGCCGCCGGGCGCGGAGCTGCAACACCAGGAGCAGCAGCAGCCGGCACAACAGCTGGTCCCGCCGCTGGACGCAATGGAGCCGCTGGAGCCGCAGGCGCCGGGCGCAAAGGCGAAGGAGCCGGTGCGGCCGGTTTCGCGGACACCGGGGCTGGCGCGGGCCGCGCGACTTTCGCCTTGGCCGCTGCCGATTTCGCTGCTTCCGCCGCCGCTTCTTGCGCGGCCAGATCTTGGAAATGCTTCCGCACGAGCACGGCATGCTCGACGTCGATCGAGCTCGAGTGCGTCTTCTTTTCCTTGACGCCGACCTCGGGCAGATAGTCGATCAGCACCTTGGCTTTGATCTCGAGCTCTCTAGCCAGCTCGTTGATGCGGATTTGATTGGAGTCAGACATCAGCCTCTTTTCTTAATACGCTACTCGGAAGTTTCCTGCGTCTCCGCGTTTTCTTCCGAAGCCGGAGCAGCCTCTTCGTTCACGGGTGCCGCCTCTTCCGCCGGATTGGCTTCGGAGACCTCCACGGTCTCAGCGGCCTCGGGTGCTTCTTCCGTTGCTGCCACGACGCTCTCCGCGGCTGCCTCATCTTCCGTCGACGGCACGACAGGAGCCACGGCCTCACCTTCCGTCGAAGGTACGGCGGGAGCCGACGCCTGCGCCTCGATCGCCTCGAAGTGGGCGGCGACGGACTGGTGAATCTTCTCGACCATTTTCTCGCCGATGCCCGGAATTTCAACGAGCTGTTCCGGAGTCATATCGGCGAGCTTCTCGATCGAAGTGATACCGGCCGCTTCAAGCTTCTCGATCGTCTTCGGTCCCACGGCCTTGAGTTCCGAAAGAGGCGTGCCGGGCGCCGTGAGCGCAGCCATCTGCGCCTCGATTTCGCGGCGCTTTTCCTCTTCGCTCTTGATGTCGACGTTCCAGCCGATCAGCTTGCTCGCCAGACGCACGTTCTGGCCCTTCTTGCCGATGGCAAGCGAGAGCTGCGTATCCTCGACAATCACCTCGAGCCGCTTTTCCTCCGGATCCACGATCTGCACGCGCGTCACTTTCGCGGGGCTCAGCGCCTTCTGCGCGAACGCGACCGTTTCTTCGCTGTACGGAATGATGTCGATCTTTTCCCCGCGCAACTCCCGGATAATGGATTGCACGCGCATGCCCTTCATGCCGACGCATGCGCCCACGGGATCGACGTCCTTGTCGCGGCTTTCGACGGCGATCTTCGTGCGCTCGCCCGCTTCGCGAGCGACGGCGCGAATCTGCACCGTGCCGTCATAAATTTCCGGGACTTCCATTTCGAACAGGCGCTGCACGAGGGCGGGATCGGCGCGAGACACGATCACCTGCGGTCCCTTCGCCGCCCGCTCGACCGCGCGAATCGTCACCCGCAGGCGGTCGCCCACGTTATACGCTTCAAGACGCGATTGCTCGCGCTTGGGGAGCCGCGCTTCGGTGCGGCCCAAATCGACGATCAAGTCCGGGCCTTCCATTCGCTTCACGACGCTGTTGATCATCTCTCCGACGCGCGTGTGAAATTCGTTGTAGATCGTATCGCGCTCGGCCTCGCGCACCTTTTGGAGAATCACCTGCTTGGCCGTCTGCGCCGCGATTCTTCCGAGCACGTCGGTCGGCTTTGCCTCGGTGATTTCGCCGCCCACTTCGATGCTGGGATTCTGTTTCCGGGCGTCGGCGAGCGAAATTTCGCGCAGCGGGTCCGCGACTTCCTCGACCACGGTGTGCACTGAAAACACGTCCACCTGGCCGCTTTCCGGATTGAACCTCGAGCGGAGATCCTCCTCGGTGCGGTAATACTTCCGCGCAGCCACCACCATCGCGTCCTCGATGGCCGCGACGATGATCTCCGGTTCGATGTGCTTTTCCCGGCTGATCTGCTCGATTGTCTGGTACAGCAGACTCGCCATCCGTGACTCTCCTCGCTCCCACCCGCTACAGCTCCACCACCAGGTTCGCTTTGCGAATCCCGGCGTACGGCACGGCGACTTCCCGATCGCGCACCGTCAGCTTCACGACTCCGTCCGCATATCCCGCCAGCCTGCCTTCGAGATAGGTTTGCTTCCCGGCCGGTTCTTCCACCCAGATTTTGGCGAGCCGCCCGGCGAAGCGCTCGTAATCGGCCGGCTTAATCAGCTTCCGATCCAGCCCCGGCGAGCTGATCTCCAGGACGTAGGCCGGTCCCGGCACAAGGTCCTCAACGTCCAGGATTGCGCTCAACTGCTCGCTGACGCGCTCGCAATCCTTGTGGGTCACGCCCGAAGCCCCAGGGGTCGCCGGGTCGGGCAGACGGTCGATGTAAACCCGCAGCAACCGCTGCTTGCCCACCTTCCACTCGACGTCGAAAATCTCGAGGCCCAGCGAGCGGGCTACCCGTTCCGCCGCCTCACGAATCGGTTCCAGGTCCATACTCTTCTAGGGGCGGCAGTTATCCTCGCCGGGGACCCCTCCGCCCACGCAGCTTCTCGCGGCCAACAAAAAAGTGGGCTCGCGCCCACTGGTTTGTGCGACCTAATCTGGAAGCAACACAGTATAAACTCCGTCACCCCCGAAACGCAAGACGTGTCCTAGGCGGCCTAGAATCGGGCCGCGGGGCAATTCAAAGCGTGATCTGCTACCATGTGGCCCACCAGAGCTGATTCCGCCGAGCGGTGGAGCGATGAATCTGCGGGAGATCGTCGAAAAGTACCTGGCGGTGGGGGGCGGCTACGGGAAGCCCGTGGCGCTTGCGTCGCTGGGGCTATCGCGCGAGGAAATCGAGCGGACGTTCGGACAGTTTGACGAGGATTACCACATCAGCCGGTTCATTCACTTCCAGTGCGCGGCCGGCGCGAATTACCAAATCAACGGATTCCCTCAGACGCACGTTTCCATCGACGCTGAAATTCAGAGCGTCCTCTAGTAATCGCCGGGCAATCGTCAGCGAACGGGCGGATGAAAGTCGAAGTCCGGGTCGACGTCCACGGGGATGTCGGAGTTCTTGGCGAAGGCAGCGGAAAGCTCGGGCGGCATCACGGCGTACTTCTTGAACCAATTCTCGGCGCGCGCACGATCTCCCGTCGCTTCCTGATCGAGCAGTTCCTTCGCGAGGGACGCGATCGCGCCCGGGAACTTCGCGAAGTCGATATCGTAGAGTCCGGTCGCGGCATCGCGGCGGATGGCGCCGCGTTCGACCAGATAGTTGAACTCCATCATCGCGGCCTGGCCGTGCGCTTCGGCAATGCCGAAGCGGATCGTGCGGAAACCGTCGCCCAGGAATGAGGCGTCGATTTCCTCCTGTTTTTCCTTTGGCACGGCGCCATGGTCGATCAGCCACTGCATGCACAGCATTCCGGTGATATCGGCCTTGGCTTCCTCGAGGCTTGAATACTGAGGGCCGATGGCCTCGCGAATGTCCGTCTTGCCGTTCGATCCGTGAACGTAGCTGGGGCCGAGGCCGTGCGAGATTTCGTGCATGATGATGAATTCGAGCGTGCCGTCTCCGGTGACGAGCGCGGCCTGGTCGGGACGCATCAGCCGCTTCGCGATCGGCACGATGACGTAGTTCACGCGCGCGTCCATGAAATTCTTCCAGAAGATCTTCTTCGAGCCTTTTTCCTCGTGGATGCGCGGGTCGTTGGGCAGATTGTCCGCGACCGCCTGATAGCCGTGGAGCAGGTCGCCCGCGCGATAGATCGCGTCCACGACCTCCATCGGAGAGCGCTTGCCGCGCGCGGAGGGGCGATCCTCGGGAGCGAGCGGAAGCGATTCCTGCAAGTCGGGCACGTATTTCTGGAATACGGCGAGCTTGCGGCTCTCCTCTTCGTTGCGAATCATGATCGACGCGCCGTAGGAAGTCTTCACGCCGAGCAGGCCGTCGAGATAAATCTCGTAGGGAGCGAAAACGACGTCGAATTTCGGATTCTCGAGATCCATCCAGGCCAGGTCGCTCTTGTAGTAGTCGTCAGTGAGGAGCGCGTCCGCGCGAAGGCGCAGAAAGTTCGCGAAAGCTGGATCGTCGCTCAGCGCGGCCGCCTCGCGAAGATCATCGGCCATCGGATTCACGAAATCGCCGAAGGCCGCATGATACGGATCGAAGCATGGGCCCCAATATTCCGCGTCTGTTCCGATCGCGCATATCTTCTCGATCGTATAGGGAGAATAGACATCGGACTTTTCGAACCTGCCGCTGCTGATACGCTGCTCCAGGTTTGCCCGCGTCTCTTGCGGGCGAAAGAATCCCCGGCCGGGCGGCGCCGGGTCGGTCCCGACGAAGGGCTTGTTGTCGTCGATCAGATCGAAGCGGCCGCCGTTGATTTTCAGATACTCGCGCAGCATCTGGTCCTTCGGGTCCTTGCTGCCGGCGAGCGAGAGGTAGAGCTTCAGGCCTTCAGGATCGCTCTGGCGCCAGTAGATGCAATCGAGCAGTCCGGCCGCGTCCACGAGTTTTTCCACCATTTTCCGCTCGCGCACGGTGAGGTGCGAGGAGTCGAACGGCATCTTCACCGGTTTGAATTTCGCGAGGCGCTGAGCGAGGTCTGGCGCGACGACGGGCTTGCTGGAGGATTGCGGTGCGGCGGTGGGAGCGGAAAATAGAATAGTGAAAATGGAAAAGAGGAAAACCACCCCTCGCACTTTGTGACAGGCGAAACGTGTGTCAATTGTAGGCATGATCCCCTTCACGCGCCCATCTTAGTGCAGAAAAGCCGAAGTGCAAGCCCCCAGTTCGGTGGGCTCGCCGGAGTCGGCGGGCGGGTGTATATTCGCCACCGGCCCGAAAATCGAGAGGGAACGGCCCGTTTTGCGGGTGACCAAACGAGGCGCGAGCCGTCCAAGAGTACTCATGGAGGAGTCCCACGTGCGAATGAGAATCCGGTCGGCTGCATTCCTGAGTTTGGCGCTCTACGCTATCTGGCAGCTTTGCCCGGCCGTGGCGTCCGCCGGAGCGAATGGGCCGCAATCCAATCCGCCGACGCTCGTCACGCGCGTAGGCGACACGGGCTTCATCCAACTGAACGCCGACAGCTTCAACGATCTGACGCCCGACCAGAAGATGGATGCTTACTGGCTCTCGATGGCAGCCATCGCCGTCCATCCAATTGACTTCGACCAGAACTCCGCCTTTGGCCTGCGCGAGAAGCGGCTGCTTGAGGCGATCCTCACCCACGCGGACGGCATCGATCCCGCGGTGCTGAAGAAGATCACCGACTACACGATGCTTTTCTGGGGGAACCAGGGCAACCATCACGCGTCCACCTCCACAAAGTTTCTGCCAGATTTCACGCCCGCCGAATTGCGCGCCGCCGCCGAGCAGGCCAGGAAGAACGGCGCCCCGCTCGGCACACCCGCCGCGCTCGCGCGAGAACTCGCCGCGCTCGAAAGGCCCATCTTCGATCCCGCTTTCCAGCCCATGCTCACGCTGAAAAATCCCAAGAACGGCGAGGATCCGCTTCAGTCCAGCAGCAACAACTACTATTCCGGGGTCACGCTGAAGGACCTGGTGGGCTTCACCGAGAAGTACGCGCTGAATTCGCGCCTGGTGAAGAAGGATGGGAAGCTCGTGGAAGAGGTCTATCGCGCGGGAACGCCGGACGGCAAAGTGCCGCCGGGTTGCTACGCGCACGAGCTCGGCCTGGCGATTCGCGACCTGCGGCAGGCGTTGCGCTACGCGCCCCCACAGCAGAAGAAAGTGATTCGCGACCTGATCCGCTACTACCAGACCGGGGAGCGGGCCGACTGGATCCAGTGCGGGATCGACTGGGTGCAGGACAAGTCGAATCCGGATTTCTCGAACGGTTTCGTCGAAGTCTACAAGGACCCGCGCGGCATGAAGGGAGCGATTCAGGGATTTGTAAGCGTCGTGGACGAGAAGATGAACAGTCTCACGACCGGGTTCGCCGCGAACGCCGGCTACTTCGAGCAGCACGCTCCGTGGGACGACAAGTACAAGAGTCCGAACCCGAAGCCTCCCGTGGTGAATGCCGTGGAGATGCTGATCGAAACGGGCGACTTCAACGTGGACACTATCGGTGACAATCTGCCGAACGAAGCCGAAATCCACGAGAAGTACGGCTCGAAGAGCTTCATCCTGACGGGCTCTATTCGCGCGCTCAATGACGCCATAGGACACGAAGTTTCCGGGGAATTCGCGAGTTCGCAGGCCGAAAAAGACCGCGCTGTGAAATACGGCGACCTCGCCGAGAACCTGATGACCGCCATGCACGAAGTGATCGGGCACGGCTCCGGGCGGCTCAGTCCGAAACTCACGCACGACCCCGCTTACTATGTGAAGGAATACTACTCGACTCTCGAGGAATGCCGCGCCGACCTGATGGCGCTGTGGAATTTCTGGGACCCGAAGCTGATCGAGATGGGCGTGATGCCGAATGACGAAGTGGCCCGTGCCGCGTACGACGGCGAAGCGCGCTCCGCTCTGACGCAGCTCCACGAAGTGCCCACCGGCGATACGATCGAGGAAGACCACCGGCGCGGCACGCAGCTCATCGTGAATTTCATTCGGGACAAGACCGGGGCGATTCAGCCTGTCGAGCGCGACGGCAAAGTCTATTTGGCCGTGACGGATTATTCGAAGATGCGCGAGGGCGTGGGAATGCTTCTCGCGGAGCTGATGCGCATCAAGGGCGAAGGGGATTACGACGCTGCAAAAGCGCTGATCACGAAATACGGCATTCACTTCGACAAGGGATGGCGCGACCAGGTCGTCGCCCGCTATGCGAAGCTCGATCTGCCGGCGTATTGGGTGGGGATCAATCCCGAGCTCGAACTCCGCAAAGGGGCGGACGGCAAGGTGCAGGGTGTCGAGATCAGTTATCCGCGCGACATCGTGAAGCAGCAGTTGAAGTACGCACGCATCGCGGGCGAGTAGCGCGGGGCTTTCGCGCGCGCATCGGACCACCTCCGCCGCAGTCTCCCACCGTTAGCCCCGTCGTCCACGGTGGGGTTTACCACAATTTACCGTAGATCGCGCCTTATGTGATCCACATCACAGACTCCGCTCCATAGGCATGTGACGCTTAGGCTGCCGGTATCCGGCTGGCAGGGCGCTGTTCCGAGTAAGCGCCATGCGTGCTAGTTTGCGGCGAAAGTAACATGCTACCAAGAGTGCACGTTCCCTCGGCGCTGATGAATCGCTCTTTAGCAAGCCTCGTAGTGCTTTCCCTGTACTTCATGTCGTTTGCAGTCAGCAACTGCGAGATTTCTTGCCTCTTCGACGACGCTCATTGCACCGGCGCGTTAGCCCAGTCCTCTCCATCGGCAGAGCCGATGGACCCGGCCTCAATGGAAATGGGAATGACCCCGCAACACGCCCATCTGGCGGCGCGAACCGGCGCAAGCTCGAGCTCTGGGGGCCTTCGCCTGGAGTCTGCCTCGTGCGGTAGCGGCGATTTGTGTAAAGAAGCCTCCGCATCTGCGATGCTTCCCACAGACCGCACCGAATTCCAGAAGGCCCAGTGGATGGCCGTTGGCGTCGCGTTCGCTCTGAATTGGTCCACCAGGGAATGCCTTGGCAACAAGGCTGAATCTCCGCCTCCAAAAGCAATTGCTCCGACTCTCCCCTCGATAAACCTCAGAATCTGAGACTCATTTCAGTCTCTGCGCGCGCACCCGCGCCTTTCGTCGGAGCCTGTCCGGCCGCGGGATCTTCGAAACGTCCGACATGGGCGTTTCACACAAGAACCTGATCGACAACCGTCTGTGCGATATACAGACAGGAGAACTTAAATGAAGAAGATGAGCGTAACAGCCTTTTTGCTGGTAGCAGTTATGTCCCTCGCGACGCTGGGCACGATGTCCCAGGCTCGTGGGGACGAAACCGGTTCGAAGCTGACTTCAAAACAACTGCGTAGCCTGATTGCAAGCGCCAAGACCTCTGAAGACCACCAGAAGCTGGCCGCCTACTATCGGGACATGGCGGCGGAAGCAAAGGCCAACGCCGCCGAGCACGAGAAGATTCTGGCGGCCTACAACCAGAACCCGTCGACTCACCCACCCGCGAAGGCGGCGGGCGGACCCGCGGAGCATTGCCGCACCTTGATCCGCCTGTACAACGACGAAGCGAAGGAGGACCTGGCGATGGCCGATCAGCACGATCAGATGGCGAAGGCCGCATCGCAAAGCCAGTAATGAACCTGATGCAGTAGAGGAGAGTGGCAGCGTCCGGCCCAGTGACGGCGACGATGTCGCCGTTCACTGGGTCGGAAAATACTATCGAGGCGTCGCGTCGTGCGCAGAAAAACAGCAAAGCGCCCGCCTGAAGGCGGCCGCTACGTAAACCGGCTCTAGGTTACTTGGTCGCGACAGAGGAGCGGGAGAGGCGACCGCCGAGCGAGGCGTGCTCCTGGCGAAGAGGGGCGGGAAGCCGCCCGTCAAATTTGTTGAAGAATTGCCCCACGGCCTGTTCTTCCTCAGACCAGTCGCTTGAATTGACGGCCAGCAATTCAGCAAGCGTGTCGCGGGAGATCGAAAGCCCGTCGAGCGTGAGCGAGTTGGGCGTGGGGACGCAGCCGATGGGAGTGTCATTGGCACCGGCGCGGCCTTCGATGCGGTCGAGCATCCACTTCAGCACGCGGACGTTTTCGCCGTAGCCGGGCCACAGGAATTTCCCGTCCGCGCTCCTGCGGAACCAGTTCACATGAAAAACCTTCGGCGGATTCTTCAGCTTGGGCCCCATGGCGAGCCAGTGGCCGAAGTAGTCCGCCATGTTGTAGCCGCAGAAGGGGAGCATGGCCATGGGATCGCGGCGCGAGACGCCGACGGCGCCGGTCGCGGCGGCCGTCGTCTCCGAGGCCATCGTGGCGCCGACGAAAACGCCGTGCTGCCAGTCGCGTGCTTCATAGACGAGTGGAGCAAGGCGCGCGCGGCGTCCTCCAAAGATCAGCGCGGAGATGGGAACGCCCGCGGGATCCTCCCACCGCGAGGAAAGTGATGGCGAATGGGAAGCGGGCACGGTGTAGCGCGAATTCGGATGCGCGGCGGCGCCGTTCGGCGCGGACCACTGTCTCCCATTCCAATCGATGAGACCGGCCGGCGGCTCGGGGTCCATACCTTCCCACCAGGGCTCGCCCGATTGGGTGAGGCCCACATTGGTGAAAATCGTGTCGTGACGGAGTGCCGCCATGACGTTGGGATTCGTCTTCGCATTCGTGCCGGGCGCGACGCCGAAAAATCCTGCTTCGGGATTGATGGCGCGCAGCGTGCCGTCCTCCGCGACGTGCATCCAGGCAATGTCGTCGCCGATGGTCCAGACGCGGTAGCCCTGTGATTCGAGCGCGGAGACCATCATCGCGAGATTCGTCTTGCCGCAGGCGCTCGGGAACGCGGCGGCCATGTACGTCACCTTGCCGGAAGGATCTTCGAGGCCGAGGATCAGCATGTGCTCGGCCATCCAGCCCTGATCGCGGGCCATCCAGCTCGCGATGCGCAGCGCAAAACATTTCTTTCCGAGCAGTGCGTTGCCGCCATAGCCCGAGCCCACGCTCCAGATCAGCTTTTCTTCGGGGAAGTGCATGATGAAACGGCGCTCGGGATTGAGGTCGCCGAGTGAATGCAGACCCGGCACGAAATCGTCAGAGCCGCCGAGGCGGTCGAGTGCGGCCTTGCCCATGCGGGACATGATGCGCATGCTGGCGGCCACGTAGGCGCTGTCGGTGATCTCGACGCCGATCTTGCTGTACGGAGAGTTCACCGGGCCCATGATGTAGGGCACCACGTACATTGTGCGGCCCTTCATCGCGCCATCGAAAAGCGGGCGGATTTTTTCCTTTGCCTCGGATGGGGCCATCCAGTTGTTGGTGGGGCCGGCGGTTTCTTTTTCGCGCGTGCAGATGAAGGTCAGGCCTTCGGTGCGGGCGACGTCATTGGGATTGCTGCGGTGGAGGTAACAGCGGGGGTAGGTTCTTTGATTCAGCTCGATGAAGGTGCCGTCGCGAAGCATTTCGTCGGTCAGCCGGTCGTTTTCGGCCACCGAACCGTCGCACCATACGATTTTCGCAGGCTTCGTGAGGCGTGCTGACTCTTCTACCCAGGATTCCAGTGGCGTGGACACCAAACCTCCCGATGGATTTATGAAGACGCCGCCCTGTCTGAGCGGGCCTTGCGCTGCCGCATTAGAAAAAACAGACCAATTCTAAAATGTAGATCAAAATTTTAGGGCAGGCCGACGCGAAATGCAAGGCGCACTCCGCACGGAAATTTGCCGCAAGGCGCGGTGTTATACTCTCGCCGAAATGTACGCGCGAAAATTGCGAGCGGAAATGACGATCGGAGCGGAGCGCCGGCCGGTGCCGCTCGATTGGCTCGACAGCTTCTGCATGCGAAATTTCACCGGTTCGGCGGAATTCGACGATACGCTGCCGACCGGGGAAGGGCTATTGGAAGCGAGCCTGCGCGTCGATCCATCGCGCCTTGCGGCTGCGATGAGCGAATGGTTCACGAAGCGCGGCAAGGGAAACGGCCAGGCCGTTGTGGTCGAACTGCGCGAAGAGAAGTAGAAGGGCCGAACTCTCTCCTCGCGCGATTGGGGCGTTGCAGCGTTCATCACGAGGAGGGCTCGGCCCTCTGGATACGTTCGACGCAGGGCAGCCGAGATGGTTAGCAAGCGCTGCAGGAAGCGCGCGGCGCTGCAGGTCCGCTAGAATACGTTAAGCGGAGCGATCGGTTTCCCGTCTTCGCGGATGCCTTACGAGTTCGCCCGCCAGCGCGGCTTTGATCTTCGGCAATGCGGCGCGCGCGGCGGCGGCTCCCGCAGCTACGAGCTGCGGCGTTTTCTCGAACTGGTACCACAGGACGTTGTGAACGTCAGGCTCGATCATGATGTCCGTTTCCTCGCGCCACGGCTGGGAAAGATGAGCCTGGATGATCGAAAACGAGCGGCTGATGATTTCAATCGTATTGCGCGGCTTTTCGTCGAGCAGTCCCGGATCGAGGTAAACGGAGATCACGATATCCGCGCCAAGCTCCCGCGCCGCTTCGGCGGGCGCTGCTTCCGTAAGGAATCCATCGGCGAGGACGTGGCCTCGATATTCCACGGGCATGAAAAGCCCCGGATACGCGCAGGAAGCGCGGAGCGCCGGGCCGATTTCGCCGTCGGTGAAGTGGACGGATCTTCCGGTCACCAGGTCGCTCGCGACAATGCTGAGTGGAATCTTCATGTCGCTGAAGTAGGAAGCGGGCGTGAATTTGTGCAGAAAATGCTCGAGGCGGTCGTTCGTAGCCATGCCGTACCGGGAAAGAGTCCAGCGGCCGAAATCGCTGAAGTGAGTCTCCGATCCCTGGCGCTGCATGAGGTCGAGTGGAGTCCCGCTCGCGTACGTGGCGGCGATGAGCGCGCCCACGCTTGTTCCGGCGATGAAATCGATCGGGATTTCGTGCTCTTCGAAGACGCGGAGCACGCCGATGTGGGCGATCCCTCGCGCGAAGCCGCCGCCCAGAGCGAGCCCCACCTTCGGCCGGCCGTACTGGCCGGAATAAGCAAACGACCGCAGGCCCTGGACGGCCCGGGTGAGCCATTTCGTCGCGGTTCCCACGTTATGCCCCTGCCCCTATCGATCACTGTAGCAAACTTCGCGAGGGGCGCGGCGTTTCCGGTTGACCCACGTTAGCGCTTTTGCAACCATGTGCGGTGTCACGCCTCACTTCTATGAGACGCCCAATCGAAAAAGCGGCGGTGCTCGGAGCCGGCACGATGGGCTCGCGAATCGCCGCGCATCTCGCCAACGCCGGAATCCCGTGCTACCTGCTCGATATCGTCCCGCCGGAATTGAATGCCGAGGAAAAGCGCAAGGGCCTGACGCTCGAAAAGCCCGCGGTGCGTAACCGCATCGTGCTGGCGGGGCTGGAAGCGGCGAGGAAGTCGCGCCCGGCGGCGTTCTTCACGCCCGAGACGGCGCGACTGATCACCCCCGGAAATTTCGAAGACAACCTCGGCTGGTGCGGCGAAGCCGATTGGATCATCGAGGCGATCGCTGAGAATTTGGAAATCAAGCGGAAGCTCTTCGAGCGCGTCGAGAGTGTCCGAAAGCCGGGAACGATCGTGACGTCGAACACCTCCGGCCTGCCGATCCGCTTGATCGCGGAAGGGAGGTCCGAGGATTTTCAAAAGCACTGGGCGGGAACGCATTTCTTCAACCCGCCGCGCTACATGAAGCTGGCCGAGCTGATCCCCGGGCCGAAAACTTTGCCGGACGTGCTCGGCGCGCTCGCGGAGATTTGCGACGTGAGGCTGGGCAAGGGCGTGGTGGTGGCGAAGGACACGCCGAACTTCATCGCCAATCGTATCGGCACTTTTTCCATGCTTCGCGCGATCGGCGAGATGCAATCTCTCGACATGACCGTCGAGGAAGTGGACTCGTGCACGGGGCCGGCCATCGGCTGGCCGAACTCGGCGACGTTCCGCACGGCGGATATCGTGGGACTCGACGTACTCGTGCACGTGGTCCGGAATCTCTTCGAGAATTTGCCGGGGGACGAATCGCGCGAAATGTACCGCGTCCCCGCGCTGGCCGAGGAGATGATGAAGCGCGGCTGGCTCGGCGAAAAGACCGGAAGCGGATTCTACAAGCGTGTGAAAGGCGCGGGCGGCGATTCGGAGATTCTGACGCTCGATTGGCACAAGATGGAGTACCGGCCGCGCGAGAAATCAAAGTTCGGCTCGATTGAAGCGGGCAAGGCCATCGAGGAAACGCGCGAGCGGCTGCGGGCGCTGGTTGGCCCCGCTCTCGAAGGGAAGGGCGGCGACAAAGGGAGCCGCTTTCTGTGGGCGTGCCTCGGCGACACGTGCCTCTACGCCGCGCGGCGCGTGCCGGAAATCGCGGACAAAATCCTCGATATCGATCGCGCGATGCGGTGGGGATTCGGCTGGGAACTGGGGCCATTCGAAGTGTGGGACGCGATCGGCGTCGAGCGGATGGCGAAGGCGCTCGAGCGGGATGGAAAGCAGATGCCGCCGCTCGTCGCGAAGGTGCTGGCCTCGCCGAAGAAGTCGTTCTACGAGATGGAGAAGGGAAGCGCGCGCTATTTCGATCTGGCCTCGGGTGCGCTCTCGCCGGTGCAAGAGCCGGCGGGGATGCTCATCCTGAAGTCGATCAAGGACGGGATGCTCATCCTGAAGTCGATCAAGGACCGCACGCCCGTTGTGCAGGAGAACAGCGGCGCGTCGCTGATCGATATCGGCGATGGCGTGCTGTGCTGCGAATTCCACGCCAAGATGAACGCGATCGGCGGGGACATTTTCGCGATGCTGCAAGCGGGCGTCGCGCGCCTGGAGACGGAATTCGAAGCCATGGTGATTGCGAACCAGGCCCCGAACTTCTCGGCCGGCGCGAACCTGATGCTGCTGCTCATGACCGCGCAAGAAGGGGAGTGGGACGACATCCACCTCGCGGTGCGCCAGTTCCAGCGCGCCAATATGGCGATCAAGTACGCGCCGCGGCCCGTGGTTGCGGCGCCGCAGGGGATGGCGCTCGGCGGTGGCTGCGAAATTCCGCTGCATTCGGCGAAAATCCACGCAGCGGCGGAGACTTATATCGGGCTGGTGGAAGCGGGCGTCGGCTTGATTCCCGGCGGCGGCGGGACCAAGGAGATGCTGATCCGCGCGAATGAACACGCCGCGGGCGGCGACAATCTGGACTTGATGCACGCGCTGAGGCCCGTGTTCGAAAACATCGCGATGGCCAAGGTTTCGACGAGCGGCGAGGAAGCGCGTTCGCTTGGCTACCTGCGCCCGTCGGATTTGATCGCCATGAATCGGGACCGGCAAGTGGCGGACGCGAAGGAGACGGCGCTCGCGATGGTTCGCGCCGGGTACCATCCGCCGGCTCCGGCGGAAATCCGCGTGCTCGGCGAGGAGTTCTTCGCGGCGGCGAGGCTTGCGGTCCACATGATGATTCGCGGCGAGTACGCGACGGAATATGATGGAGTGGTCGCGCGGAAGCTTGCGTATATCATGGCGGGCGGCGGCATCACCGCGGCGCAGAGCGTCCCCGAGCAGTACATCCTCGACCTCGAGCGCGAGGCGTTCGTCAGCTTGTGCGGCGAACGCAAGACGCAAGAGCGCATTGCCCACACGCTGAAGACCGGCAAACCCCTCCGAAATTAGCTTTCCGGACAAATTGTTCAACGGGAGTACGAAGGTACTATTGCCGCAGCGCGTTGCCCGCCTCGAAAATGGAATTCGCACAGCAAAATCAGGCCTTATCAGGGGGACGGCGTGCAAACGGTCGTACTACGATGACGCCATTGAAGGACACACTCGAAGCTGCGGTTCCGGCTGGCGAAGCTACATCCACACAGGGAAGCGATCGCACGAAATCGGACGCAGGCCATCTGCGCTCCGACGCCGTTTCGCTCGACGTGCCCGTCAAGGTGCACGGGTCGCGCGTCACTGAAGTGGTGCGCGGGGTCACGCCGCACACGGAGCCGTTTGAAGAGCAGACGGCCACGATGATCGTGTTTCCCCAGGGCGGTGTGGTCAAGATGTCCACGCCCGTGACGGTCGGGCAGATGGTGGTGCTCACGAACTTGAAATCCGGACACGACGCGATTGGCAGGGTCGTGAAAGTCCGCGCGTTCGCGAAGTCGCAGAGCTACGTCGAGATCGAATTTACGAATCGACAGGCGGGCTATTGGGGAGTGTATTTCCCGTCCGAGGGAACGCAAGTCGCGCAGAAGGCTCCTGCTCCGCCGCCAGTCCCGCACGCCGCGACGCCTTCTTCCTCCGATGCCGAGATCGAAAAAGTGGCGCATCCGCAGGCGCCGGCCGCTTCCCGCCCTCCTGCGCCGGTGTTGCAGCAGCCGGTTACGAAGCCCGCGAGCATTCGGCCTGCTCACGAGAGTCACGCAAGCAAGCCGGAATCGTCGTTTGTCGGAATCGGCTCGCAAGAAGAAGTGCAGCCCGCTGCATCGGCAACAGGCAGCAGAAGAAAAGATTCGTTCGTGGCTCCCGTGGCGCCTCTCTCGATGCCGGAATTGAGGGGAGACGCGCACGCTGCGCCTCCGGTGACTCTCGGCGCCGGTGTGCCGGGAGAGGAAAACGACATCTCTCATGCTCCCGCGGAAGCTGTAGTAGAGGACGCACCGGCTACCTTCGGACGTTTCGCGGCCAGCGCGAGCTTGGGCGGAGGCCACTCGGCAGCGCGGCAGCCTTTCGGGGCGCATTTTGACGTTGGCACCCTCGGCGCTTCGAGCCAAAGCACGGAGGCCCCCCAGCCGAAGGCGGGCACGAATTGGGTTTTGATCGCCGCGAGCGTCGTCATTGGGTTCATGCTGGTGGCGGGCGGAGTTTTCTACTTCCGCGTATTGCCCGTTCGAAAGGCGGTGACTCAGCCGGCCCCCGCGGTTGTGCCCCCGTCCGTGCCGAGTGTTGAGACCAATGCGGTCCAGACGCCTGTTCCCAGCCCCTCCGTGCAGACAAGCATCGTAAGTCCGCCTGCGGTGGCAAGTGAACCCGTGGTTGCGGCCCGCGTGGCAGATGCGCCGCCGAAGCCAATCAAAGCGGCACCGGCCGAGCCAGTACAGCCGAAGCCTTCGGTGAACCAGAAAGCGGCAAACGTTGTGCCGAACATTTCCGCTTCGCTGAATGCACATCCTCGGTCATCCCAACGCACGAAGTCGGACGAAGGAGACTCCGCGCCGTCACTCGACGCGGGGATGACTTCCGCGGGTGAGAGCAATGCGCTGGCCGGAATCGCGGCTCCATCGGTAGCCGCACCCCCGCCTCCCGCTGCAGCAGCTCCCGTTCGCATCGGTGGCGACGTCAAGCCGCCGCGGCTCGTTTCGACGGTTTTGCCCATCTACCCGGCCATGGCGAGAGCGGCGGGAGTCGAGGGTCGTGTCGTCATAGAGACGTCGATTGAGAAGGACGGCAGCATCAAGGATTCGAAGGTAATCTCCGGTCCTCCGATGCTCCGCCAGGCCGCCCTCGATGCGCTGCGCCAGTGGAAGTACCAGCCGGGGACGCTGAATGGCGAGCCCGTGCCCGTGCAAATCACGGTGACGATCCAGTTCCACCGCTAGCGCTTTTCCAAACCGGGTATTTTGGTTTGTACCTCCGTGACCCACGCCGCCCGCACGGTTGCTTTTTCTCTTCCAGTGGCATCCAATGGGGTAGTTTTCGTCGACGGACCGTGCAGGTTCGGTTGAGGTGAGCGATGCGAGAAGCCGTGATTGTAAGCTCGGTGCGAACACCAGTCGGCAAGGCTCCGAAGGGAGCGCTGCGCGCGTTCCGGCCGGATGATCTGGCGGCCGTCGCGATCAAGGAAGCGCTGGCGCGCGCCAAGGGCCTCGATGCGAAGGATGTCGAGGACGTGATCATCGGCTGTGCCACTCCCGAAGCGGAACAGGGAATGAACATGGCGCGGATTGCGTCGTTGCGCGCGGGCTTGCCCGTGGATGTCTCGGCGATGACCATCAATCGATTCTGCTCGTCGGGCTTGCAGGCGATTGCGATTGCGGCCGAGCGAATCATGGCGGGGCAGGGCAACGTGGCCATCGCGGGCGGCGCGGAATCCATGAGCATGGTCCCGATGGGCGGGCACAAGATCACGCCAAATCCCTGGCTGATCGACAACTATCCGGACGCGTACATCAACATGGGCCTGACGGCTGAAAATCTCGCGAAGAAGCACGGCATCACGCGCCAGCAGGCGGACGAATTCTCGCTCGCGAGCCACCAGAAGGCGCTGGCCGCGATTGCCTCGGGAAAGTTCAAGGAAGAAATCGTGCCGGTCGCGGTGAGCTACAACGTACTCGAGGCCGGCGCGAACGGCGCGGGAAACAGCGCGCGGCCGAAGACGGTGAGCATGACCTTTGACACGGACGAAGGCCCGCGAGCCGACACGTCGATGGAAGCGCTCGGAAAACTCAGGCCCGCGTTTCACGCGCGCGGCGTGGTGACGGCGGGAAACAGCTCGCAGACGAGCGATGCGGCGGCGGCTTCCGTGGTGATGAGCGGCGAGCGCGCCCGCGAGCTGGGCCTGAAGCCGATGGCGCGGTTCGTCGCGTATGCGACCGCGGGATGCCTGCCGGAAGAGATGGGCGTCGGCCCGGTGTACGCGATTCCGAAGGCGCTCAAGATCGCGGGGCTCAAGCTCGATCAGATCGATGTGATCGAGCTGAACGAGGCGTTCGCGGCGCAGGCTCTTTCGGTGATCAAGCTTGCGGGCCTCGATCCAGCGCGCATCAACGTGAATGGCGGCGCGGTCGCCCTAGGCCATCCGCTTGGGTGCACGGGCGCGAAGCTTACGGCCACAATTTTGCGCGAAATGGAACGGCGCAACGCGCGTTACGGCATGGTCACGATGTGCATCGGCGGCGGCATGGGAGCGGCGGGCATCTTCGAGCGTGCGGCGTAGCGCGCCGGGAAGGCTGAGGAGATCATGGCGACAACAACTGTTCCGCAAGTGGTGAATCGCGGCGGCGGATTCCTGGTCACGTCGAACAAAGCCGAGGATGTGTTTACGCCCGCGGACGTCAACAGCGATCAGCGCCTGATCGGCCAAACGGCTGCGGAGTTCGTCGCGAAGGAAATCGTGCCGCTGATCCCGGATCTCGAGAAACACAAAGAGGGCCTGATGGCTCAGGCGCTGAAGAAGGCCGGCGAGATCGGGCTTCTGAGCGCGGGCATTCCCGAAGCCTACGGTGGTTCCGAGCTCGACAAAATCGCCATCACGGTCTTGACCGAGAAAATCAGCACGTACGCCTCGTTTGCCGTTGCATTAGGCGGCACCACGGGAATCGGATCGATCCCCATCGTCTATTTCGGCACGGAAGAGCAGAAGAAGAAGTATCTGCCGAAGATCGCGACGGGCGAACTGCTTTCCGCATATTGCCTTTCGGAGCCGCAGGCGGGCTCGGATGCGCTGGCGGCTCGCACGCGGGCCGTGCTTTCGCCGGACGGCAAGAGCTGGATCCTGAACGGGCAGAAAATGTGGATCACGAACGGCGGGTTCGCGGACCTGTTCATCGTGTTCGCGAAAGTGGATGGCGAAAAGTTTTCGGCATTCATCGTCGAGCGCGGCACGCCGGGTTTCTCCCTGGGCGCCGAGGAAAACAAGATGGGCATCCGCGGCAGCTCCACGGTGCCGCTATTTTTTGAGAACGCGCCGGTGCCGAAAGAGAACCTGCTGCACGAAGTCGGGCGCGGCCACATCGTCGCGTTCAATACGCTGAACGCCGGGCGCCACACGCTCGGCGTATCGTGCCTGGGCGGTTCGAAGAGGGCGCTGGAAGATTCGTCGAAATACGCGAAGGAACGGACGGCGTTCGGGAAGCCGCTGGCCGAGTTCGGCTTGATCAAGGCGAAGCTGGGCGAGATGACGATCCGCACCTACGCGCTCGAGTCGATGATCTACCGCACGGCGGGGATGATCGAGGCGGCCGTGTCCGCCTCCGGTGCCGAAAAGGTGAAGCAGGCCATGCAGGTGCTCGAGGAGTACGCGATCGAAAGCTCGATCAGCAAAGTGATGGGCAGCGAAACGCTCGACTTTTGCGTGGATGAAGGCGTGCAGATCTTCGGCGGCTACGGCTACCACGAAGACTATCCGATGGCGCGCGCGTATCGCGACAGCCGCATCAACCGGATTTTCGAAGGGACCAACGAAATCAACCGGATGCTCATCATCCAGATGCTGATGAAGCGGGCGATGGGCGGCGTCCTGCCGCTGATTCCGGCGGCAAAGAAGGTTGCGGAGGAGCTGCTTTCCGGGCCGGGCTTTGAAGAGACTCCCGCGGGTGCGTTCGCCGAGGAAGAAAGGTCCCTCGCGCAGGCGAAGAAGGTTTTCCTGCTCGCGGCGGGAGCGGCGGTCGAGAAATTCCGCGAGCGCTTGACCGACCAGCAGGAGATCGTGGCGTCGCTTTCCAACGTGGTGATGGATATCTACGCGATCGAGTCGTCGCTGCGGCGGGCGCAGAAGTCTGCCGGGAGCGGCGGGCAGGCAGCCGCGACGATGGCGGATGTCACGCGCGCCTTCACCTACGATGCGATGGACCACATCGAGAAAGAGGCGCGCACCGCGCTTGCCGGGACCGCGGCGGGCGACACCCTTACGACGCAACTGGCGGCTCTGCGCCGGCTGGCGAAGCACGCCCCGGTCGATACGATTGCGATACGCCGGCGCGTTGCGGACGCCGTTCTCGCCCAAGACCGCTATCCATTCGAAGGGCGCTGAAGCTGCGCTGTTCGTTCGCCGCGAAGCAAAACCGAATCTTGGTTCTCGCCTGGACGTAGGCTGGCGCCGCAATTTGTCAGGGAAACACCCTCCACGCCCCCTGTCGCGGATTCCGCAAACCGGAAACCGTTTTCCATTTTGCATATTAAATTCGAGCAACTTCACGAGATTTCAATCACTTAGCGCCTGTTTCTTTTGGACTCCCTCGTGCATCGAATCCAAGTGGAGGTCATGCGAGGATCGATGAAAGTGTTTTTGAACCAACTCAAAGAGATTGCCAACACTGTCAAACAAAACAAAAAGCTTCGAAAGCGCCTGGGCTGGGGAGTAGCGGTCTTCCTCGTCCTGCAGGTCTATTTCGTGCGCGAACTGATTGCGGCCGAGCTGCTCTTCGGCCTGCTCTTTGTCGTGATGCTGCTGCTGGCCGGGATTTTCTACGTCGTGGGCACGATCGGCGAACGCAGCCTTGATTGGGCGGAGGCAGGAGTTCGTGTCGCGGGCACTTCGGCGCGCCGCGGGTACGTCGCCATCGAAGAGATCAGTAAAAAACCATTCCGCCATCCACATTCAGAGTCTGCCCAGTAATCGCGCTGGACAGGCCGGAAACCAGGAACAGGGCCGCGGACGCGATTTCTTCCACCGTCTGCGGCCTTCCTTGTAGAGTTCCCTCGATCATCCGATTCAATACTTCGTCCCCGTTCGACTTGAAATGGGCGGCGAACTCGCGCGTCAAATCCTTCGACATTTTGGTTTCGCTCACCGGGCCCGGGCAGATCGCGTTGACGCGTACACCCTTGCGTGCCGCTTCAGCGGCGAGCGTCCGCGTCAGGCCGCCTAAGCCCGCCTTGGATGCCGCGTATGTGCTGCCGAGCGGGTACGCGAGCTTGGCGCCGACCGTCGAGATGTTCAAGATAGCCCCCGAGCCGCGCTGATACATTTCGGGCAGCACTAGGCCCGCCAGAAGAAACGGGGCGCGCAGATTCACGGCCAGCACTTCGTCCCATTCGCGCGCGCTGATTTGCTCGACGGGCCGGACGGGCCCAAAGACCCCGGCATTGTTGATTAGGATATGGATGGCGCCGAAGGCGTCGCGCGCCGCGCGGACGATCTTTTCGCAATCCGCCTCCAGGCCCACGTCCGCCGAAACCGCTGCCGCTCGCCCTCCCGCGGATTGAATCTCCGCCGCCACCTGCTTGACTTCCTCTTCCGTTCGCGCGGTGACGAGCACCGCCGCGCCCTCGGCCGCGAATCTCACAGCGATGGCTCGGCCGATCCCGCGGCCTCCGCCGGTTACGATGGCGACTTGTCCCTTGAGCAGCATGTTCTCTCCGTGTAAATGAGTTTCAGAGGATAACACCGCCCGGCTGAATTTTCCGAATCGGGGCTGCGACTGCGGCTGCTCATTGACTCGGCTACGGGCAGGGAATAGGATGCGGCACGGCGATCTTCTCAGAGAGGAACGAATGATGGCGAAGAATGTGGAGCTGCTGGGTTCTTATTGGACGCTCGCGGGCGGCGGCGCGGAACCGCACACCGATCATGAGTATTGCCCATGGGATTTCAAGGACCGCGTCGAGGCAGCCGCGCGCGTGGGCTTCAAAGGCATCGGCATCTGGCACGCCGACCTCGAGCACACGCTGAAGAAGCGCAGCCTCAAGGAAATGAAGAAAATCCTCGACGACAACGGCATCAAGCACGTCGAGCTCGAATTTCTCGGCGGCTGGTTCCTCGAGGGCGAAGACAAGAAAGCCTCCGATATCCTGCGCAAGAAGCTCTTCGAAGCTGCCGAAGCTCTCCGCGCGCACCACGTCAAAGTCGGCCATTTCGTCAAGACCCAGGCCACCATGCCGAAAGTGATCGAATCCTTCGCCGCTCTTTGCGCCGACGGCGCCAATCACGGCACGCTGATCGGCTTTGAACTGATGCCGTTCTGCGATATCGACTCCGTTGAAAAGGCCATGCAGCTCGTCGAAGGCGCCGGCGCGAAAAATGGCGGCATTTGCCTCGATCTCTGGCATATCGCAAAGTTGAAAATCCCTTATCAGAAGGTCGCAAGCATTCCACGGAATCGGATCACGTCCATTGAAATCAACGACGGGACGCACGAATGCCCCTGGAGCCTGCACGAGGACACGATCAATCACCGCCTGTTCTGCGGCGACGGCGAATTCCAGGTCAAGAGCTTCGTCAGCCAGATGCTGAAGACGGGCTACGACGGCCCGTGGGGCATCGAGGTGCTGAACGCGGAGTGGAGGAAGAAGCCGCTGAGCGAGATTGTAACCAAGGCCTTCAACTCGACGATCGCGCAATTCCAGTAGATCCCAGGCCGATGCTGAAGTTCGTCATCCCGGTTGTCGTGATACTTCTCTTCGTCTTCGTGCCGGGCCTCGCTCACCAGCCCTGGACGCCTGTGCGGATTGCCGGTGCGATCGTAGCCGCGATCGGCTATTTCCTGCTGATCACGGCGCGCATCCAATTGGGCAAGTCGTTCGCCGTCACAGCGCAAGCCAGCGAGTTGGTCACCCGCGGATTTTATTCGAAGATGCGGAATCCGATGTTTACTTTTGTGGATGTGACGATCTTCGGCCTCGCCTTTGCGCTCAATTTTCCCTGGCTGTTGCTGTTTCTCGTGGTGTGGATCGGGCTGCAAGTGATGCAGGCCGGGCGGGAAGCGAAGGTCTTGCAGGAAAAGTTCGGGCAGACGTACCTCGATTACCGGAAGCAGACCTGGTTCTGAGTGCCGGCGAACTTTCTTCGCCAGAGAAAGAACGCTGCGGCAAGCAGGCGTGTCAGCGGTCTTCCGCCGGACTTCCCCCGAACATAACCAGCTCTTCGCCGTTCGGTCGCTTCGCGCTCAAAAAAGCTCCGCCCTTCGAGCCGTCCTTTAGCGCGAAGTACGTGACGGTGATCTGGTCGCCGGGTTTCAGCGAGTTTCTCGTCCAGCCGCGGCGGCCCAGAAAGTTCGGGCTCATTCCCTCAAAGCCCCATGTATCGACGCCGCCCTTGCCGTTGGGCACATCCAGCCAGACCCACGTGTGGGGATTCGTCCACTCGAAGGTTTTCACGGTCCCCGTGATGGTCTTTCGAGAGGTCATATCGAACACTGCAAATCCATGGTGCGCGGCTGCCGAACCGGCCGTCACGATCAGTCCGGCCGATACCACTGCTGCAAGCACCGCCTGCCTCAAGATCGTCTTCATGTTCATGTGTTTTCGAAGCCTCCGCATATTGCGTCTGGCGATCCTACTGCGGCTTGGACGCCGGGCCACCGGGCAGCGTGAGGTTGATACCCGCCTTGCCGCTCCTGTCCACGAAGTCCCGGTTGTTCTGCTCGCAGATGTATTCGGCGATGGTCCAACTTCGATGGCGCTTCAGGGTCCTGTTCGTCGTGTAAGGAGCGGTCAAGGCCTCGGGGTCGGTAACCGTCGTTTCGATGCTCATCGTATCGGGGTCGACCAACTTGAAGCGCTCGAGGATTCGCATCTTGTCGCTGTGCGGAGTTCTCATGTCGATTGTGGTTCGCGGAGAGAAACCCACGGACTCGACCACCAGCACATTCCCGTCCCAATGGCCGATTGACGTGCCGAAGAAAGTCGGATCGGGATCGCTGGGTATCGGGCGCCCATCCGTGTAGATGTGACGAACCATGGAGAAGGCCTCGATCACAATCGTCACTTGGCCGGGAGTCAGCAAGAACTCCATCGGATACGGTTCACCCATGATCCCCGGCATGCCCGGCGGCAGGCAGTTCGCGGATGAGGTGTCTTCCGGGGCGCTCTCCGCGAGAGCTTTTGCCTTGGCGGCATACTCAGGCGTGAGGGACAAGCGCGGAGGGGAGAAAAAACTGCGTGCAGGCGTCGTGCCGCCGGACGAGGCCGTCGCGGGCGCGGGTCCGCCCATCGGGACTTCCCAGACGCCGGTGAAATCCGGCAATTTGGCCAGCGCGGCCCAATCCGCAGGCGTGGGCACAGGGCGCTTGAAACCCTGCGCTGCGGTGACAGAAGTGAACGCCGCCGATGCGAGCGCGGCAATTACGAGGCCCTTGAGAAGCTTCCTCGTGCGCCGCATCAGTTGCGATCCGCCGTTGCGCATCGTGTCACGCTAGACCGTCGCGGCCTGCATCGCCATCACGGACTTGACCGCCGCGACGATCTTTTCTTCGCTCGGCAAGACGTATCTTTCCATCGTCTCGCTGTAGGGAACCGAAGTATCGAGCGCGGTGACCATCTTCACCGGCGCCTTTAGATACTTGAATCCGTGCTCGGCGACTTCTCCGGCGATCACGACGGCAGCAGACGCGTGGCGCGGCGCTTGATCGACCAGAACGAGCCGCCCGGTCTTCTTGACGGATTTCACGATCGTATCCACGTCGAGCGGCGCCACCGTCCGCGGATCGACCACCTCGGCGCTGATTCCGTCCTTCGCGAGCATTTCCGCGGCGGCCAGCGATTTCTTCACCATCCAGGCGGTCGCGACGATGGTCACGTCCGTCCCGGGGCGCTTGACGTCCGCGACTCCGAACGGCACCAGGTAATCGCCGTCGGGCACGGGGCTTTTGTCGAGCATCAGCATGTAGTGGTGAAGATAGACGACCGGATTATCGTCGCGAATGGCCGACTTAATCAGCCCATACGCGTCGGCGGAGCACGAGGGGAGCGCCACCCTTAGGCCCGGAATTCCCATCATCGTGTGGTAGGTGCAGTTGGAATGCTGGCCGGCCCAGCCTGCGGCGAATCCGAACCCCGCCTTGAAGACGCACGGCACCTTCACCTGGCCGCCGGACATGTAGCGAAGCCGCGGCGCTTCGTTGATCACCTCGTCGAATGCGACGAGCATGAATTCCGCCATGTACAGCTCGACGACCGGCCGCAGCCCTTGCATGGCCGCGCCGACGGCGATCCCAAGCTCGGCTGTTTCCGAGATCGGAGTGATCCGCACGCGGTCCTTGCCGAATTTCCGGACGAACGGATCGCGGTCCGTCATCGCCATGTTCTGGCCGTAGAACACGACATTCGAATCGCGCTGCATCTCTTCCGTGATCGCGACGGCGATCGCTTCGGCGAACATCATTTCGCGCGGCATGGTTTGCCTCCTTCGATCTCTGCGTTATGCGTAAACGTACTTGACGGCTTCTTCGCCGGCAGGCAGCGGGCTGGCCAGAGCAAACTTCACCACTTCTTCCATCTCGGCCTTCACGCCGTCTTCGATCTTCTTGGCATCCGCGTCCGTAAACGTTCCGTTGCCGATGAGCTTCGCGCGGAACTTCTTGATCGGGTCGTTCGCCTGGGCGGCCGCGAATTCGGCTTTGTTGCCATAGACCTCGATGGCTTCGTGCTCCTGGAACTGCGTCGGCACGGGCGGCACCGTGATCGCATTGCCGTGCGGGCTCATGCGATAGAACTTCGATTCGATCAGGCTGGGTCCCTGCCCGGCGCGGGCGCGGTCGGCTGCCGTCGATACCACGTCGTACACGGCAAGCGGGTCCGTCCCGTCGACGGTGATGCCGGGAATGCTGAACGCTTTTGCCTTCTGCGAAAGCGGATCGCCCGCCATTGCATTCGCGTCTTCCAAGTCGATCTTCGTATAAGCCTGATACCCATTGTTCTCCAGAATGAAAACCACCGGCAGCTTCCACACCGCGGCCATGTTCAGCGTCTCGAAGAACGCGCCCTGCTTCGACGAGCCGTCGCCGAAGAAGGAGTAGATCACCTGTCCGGTTTTCTTCACTTGTGCCGCGTAGGCGGCGCCGGCCGCATGCGCGATGCCCTGGCCGATGATTCCAGAAGCGGTCGGCATATGGTGCGCGGGATCGGCGAGGTGCATCGAGCCGCCAAATCCCTTGCAGACGCCGTCGCTGCGCTGGTAGATCTCGGCCATCAGCTTGCCCGCCGAAGTGCCGAGCACGAGCGGGTAGCCGTGGCAGCGGTAGCTCGGCATCACGAGGTCCTCTTCGTGGCGCGTGGCGAGACATCCAACGATGCTCGCTTCGGCGCCGTCGCCCAGGTGCGCGTGGCCGCGGATCACTCCGGGATGCTCGACGAAGGTGCGCTTGACGCGCTCCTCGAATTCGCGGATGCGGCACATCTGCGTGTACATCCAGATGAGGCGCTCTTTTGAGAGCTGGCTCGAAGTTGGCATGGCTGGTCCCTCCCCGCTTTCCGATCCTTTACGATGCCGGCAGAGCGTCTCCCGGCTTTCCGATGTAGCCGAGCAGGCCGCCGACTTCCACTTCGGCCGGCTCGCGAACCATGATCTTGAGAAGCACGCCTTCCACCGGCGCATCCAGCTCGTAACTCACTTTTTCCGTTTCGAGCTCGACGACGGGCTCTCCCTGCTTGAGCGGGTCGCCTTCGTTCTTGAGCCACTTCACGACGTTGACCTTCGTCGTATTCATGCCGCCTGTTTTAGGGACTACGAGATTCGTTACGATGGCAGATTCCTTTTCCGGTCGCGGATTCGCGGGTCGAGAAGTCGGACCCTTCTTGATTCGCGCTGGTTCGCTAAAGACGGCTCGTGAGTTGCAGATTGTCTCGCGCGGGCGTGCTCACGGCAACGGATTTCTTAACGCAATCCCGTGGGGATGTCAACTCAGCGCCGGAATTGGCCGTGAGTCAGTCTCCGATTACCGCGTCTGTCAGGCCTGTGGATTACTTCCGCGTGCGCCGTCACTCGGACATAGTGCAGCCATTGGCCACGGCTAGTCGTCCAGAACCGGAGTCTGGCTGGGAGTCTGAGGGACTTGTCCGGCTACCGCGTTAATCAGGACGTAAGCCCTTCTATACGGTTCGACGATGCGTCACGATGAGGTGTTCTTCCGAGATGGCCAGTTAGCGGGAAGCCAGCACCTTGCCAGTGTGGACCCAAAGTATGCTACGAAGGCGGCACACCACCCGACCGTGCTCGCGAAGAGAATGAGGCCGCTCGCGCCAGGCCCCGTCCAAAGAAGCGAGACCAACAGGGCGAACGCGCAAATCAGCCCCAGGCCATTCAAGATTAAAACGACAATCCTGGGGCGCTTGTGCATTTCATCCATTCGCTTCAATCGTCGTTCCAGGCCCCTTCCGCACCAATACCATAAGAATCCGGCGAATAGCACAAAGAGAAGACGTGGCAAAGTCGCGTGTGCGATGCCAAACGGTGCGGCAGCCAAAATTGCAGGAAAATCGAAAACCACCATCCAGACAAACGTGTGAGGCATATAGTCGAGTTCCATGCGCAAGTTCCACCCTTGAGCCCGCGCGGCATCAAACTGCGAATTGTGTACTTTTAGTTCTGCGGCGAGCATCAGGGATAGCGCGAGTGCCAGCGCAACTTGCGATATCGAAAAAATCCAACGCCAACTTAGTGTTTTCAATTTTGAAGACAGACTCAAGCCAGAGCCTTCCGTGGCGCTAAATCTCGTCCACAAAAGATTAGACACCGGGAACTGCGGGTGGGCTCCGTAAAACAAGTGATGCGTTTCCCGTCAGACAGCAGAAAAGGTCGGGCCTACTTGGCACAGGCAGTACACAAAGTCCTGGTAAGTCGGATAACCGGACAAGTGGCTACTAGTCCCCACTTGTCCGGTTCGCGCGTTGATCAGGACTTAGCCCTCCAGCGGATTCGCCGTTCGCGATAATGTTCGAATGATCGATGCATTGAAGCGCCCCTCTCCACTAATCCTCAGCGAACTCAGGCGCAAAGGGATTGGAATTGCCGTGATACGGAATCCTAGTAAGAGCTTTGTCATAGGGGGCACGCCGCGCGATAATCAATTCAGGATATGAACACACTGGATATGACGGAGGCGCGAAGAACTTCGTTCGCGCCTGACATGAGCTGGACACAGCAAGTTCCGCAGAGCAAGCGATTGAACTGCATTGCAGCGGCAGAGGAAGTGTTTACTCAGGCGGAACAGAAACTGGCGCAGGTCGAGAAGACCGGCCTCGACCGGGCGGAGATCCGCGTCGCGGCGTTCATGCCGCGGCTGCCGAACGTGGAAGTCGACCGTGGCTCCCGGCGGTACGCCAGCTATATGGGGAAGAAGTTCGGGCAGCGCGGCCTGGATTTTCGCGTCGAGGAAGCGCAGAGCGCCGACGCCCTGGAACTGCTTCTGATGGGCGCGCAAGTCCACGAGAAGATCTACGGGACATTTATCTTCTTTCCGGCGCCGTTCGGCAAGACCGAGGATTATTTCCTGCGGCGGGTGCGGCCGGAGAAGGACATCGAAGGGCTCACGGTCGAGAACACCGGCCGCATGGCGCTGAACATCAAGACGGTCGACGAAGAAGAGAAGTACGAAGGCGTGGTGCCCTGCACGGCAAAAGCGATCCTCACTCTGCTGCACCAGCACGGAGAGATCAGGAACATGTTTCCGCGCGATGCCCGGCGGAACGGTCCGACGGTGGCGATCTGCAATAGCTCGCCGCGCGTCGGCATTCCGCTGCAAAGCATGCTGATGCGGATCGGGGCCACCGCGCTCATGATCCATCCGCAGACCCGGCCGGAAGACCGGGAAGCGTATCTCAAGAGCGCTGACATCATCGTGACCGCATTCCCGGCGCAGTCCGAGGCGGACTTGGTGCGCAACGTGAAAGACGGCGCGGTGATCATCGACTGCTCCACCGAAGGAAACTTGCATGCGGACGTGCTACACAAAGCCGCCTATCTATCGACCCACGACAATCATCTGGGGCAGATTACGACCGCGCTTGCGCTTTACAACACCGCCTTGTGCGCGCTCTGGCAGCGTGGGATGAAGGGATAGCGCACGCTGGGCCGGTGGCGTAGGCGGTTTCGCTGCGAGAACACATTGCGCGAACCATAGAAAGGTCGCGTTAATCAGGACTTGAGGCTGCAAGCCTCTTATCGCTGCTTGGATGCCAACCCCGCCCCTTCTACGAGTGACCGGAGTTTTGCCCACGCAATCTGCGGGTGCGTTCTGCCGCCGAATCCGCAATCGGCTCCAGCAATGACATTCTCGTTCCCGAGCAGCGCAGCGAATCTCAGTATTCGCTGAGCCACGAGTTCTGGGTGCTCAATGGTGTCGGTTGAGTGAGTGACGACGCCGGGAATTAGAATTTTCCCCTCCGGTAAATTCACTGTTTCCCAGACGGCATGCTCGTGCTCGTGACGCGCGTTCGCCGCCTCAATCAAATATGCCCCGGCTTTGACGGAGAGTAGAGTGCTCACCAAGTGCTTCAGCTCAAGATCGTAGGCATGTGGACCATGCCAGCTTCCCCAGCACATGTGATAGCGGACTCGGTCCTCAGGTATCCCACGCAGCGCGTGATTCAGTGCTTCCACGCGCACTTGGCAACGTTTCAGGAAAGCTTCCAAACCCATGCTGATTCCAATGCGGTCCCATAGCGCAGGCAACCATGCGTCATCGACCTGTAGGAGGACACCCGCGTCAACGATAGCCCCGTACTCCTCTCGAAGTGCTTCCGCAATCGCGTAGAGATAATCCTCCTCTCGCGAGTAGTATTCGTTCGAGCGATATACCTCCAAGCTTGCCGGAGCAGTACTCGTCAAGAACATGTCGTCACCCGAGCCGCCTGCAAGTTTGAGAAGGTCGATCTCGCGTTTTAGATCGTGGTGTCCCGTGTACATGATCGGACCTGTGCACACCAAATGGGGCCTCACCTTCTTTATCTGGTCGCCTTCCTCGAAAAAGACGGTGCCACGTTCAGAAGCCCATTTGTAGAAGTTCGCGAATTCCTCGCGATCTTTGCCAAGCGCAATTATCGGTGCGCCGGTTCGTTCTTTAGCGGTGAACCCTCCGAACCGGTCATCGGCGAACGAAATCCAGTCACCGCCCTTTGTATATTCGCCTTCGTTGATGATGTCGAGGCCGATCTCGCGCTGACGTTTTACGAGATATCGTACCGCCGTCTCACCGCTGAGGCCGTTGGGCGTGGGCAAGCTGCCCACATGAGTAGTCAAAAACTTTCGAATGCTCCGCTGCATGCTGGCCCCACTATAACGGCGCGGCCTCTCAGCTCTCAACTCCTGATTAGTCGGATTACCGGACAAGTTGTTCCCAGTACGGACTTGTCCGGTGAGCGCGACAATCAGGCGCTAGCGCGACAGTTCGGCGAATGGTTGCGCCGCCCGACGGTTGAAGGTTGAAAACTATCACTTTCAGAGATAGCATCAGGCCGCTTAATCGTGATTATGTGAGGCGATGACGCCTTGCATTCGCGCGATCCGCAAGAAGATGGACGTAATGGGGAGGGATGCATGCCGGGAACGCCGTATCCGAAAGAGCAGATGCACCGCATCGCTTACACGAAGCTTTCGGAAAGACAGATTGCAGACAAGCTGAGCGCGGTCGTTGCGAGCGGGCCGACGAGCGCCTCGCCGCTCTCCGACGCGTTCGCCGGCAAATCGATCCGGATCGTCACCGATAAAGGCCCCGCGCTGGCCTATACGTTCGGCCGGACCGATCGCCTTTCGGTGGCGGAGAACGGCGGCTCTGCGGTGCAGGCGGGATATGGCGCGCTGACCCTGAACAGCGTTGCCTTCTTCTCGCACATGATCCCGGGCACGCAGCGCGGCTACGCCGTCGCGATCGACCAGAGCACCAACCTGGCGACGGTATTCGAGCTGTGGTTCAGCGGTTTTCAGGACAATCGCGAAGTCCAGCGCGAAATCTATTACGGCTACGTCGAGCAGCCGGGCCAGGAGGCGCCGAAGGCCCGCCATGTCACGACGAATCGCGTCGAGGGGAAGGGCTTCTATTGGAAGCAGGACAATGGCGCGGAGACGCTGGAGTTTTATCCCTCCGCGGCGTACTCGAACTTTGTCGAGCTGTCGCGCCTGGGCGGCGAACTCGGGTTCTGCGCGCCGTCCGACTACATCAAGATCAATGACGACCTCTATATCTACACGCGCACCGAATGCGAGTTCTCCGGCACCTTCACGGTGTACGTGATGGACCTGAACCGCGTCGAACAAGTCGGCTTGCGGCTCGGCTTCGACGCGAGCGACGCGCTGGAATATTACGTCTTCCGCGGAAAGGGCGAGTGGCTGGGGCAGCTCGCACAGTTCGAAAAGTTTGGCGACGAAAACGGCATGCCGGTTCCGCCGGCCGCCGCCGGCCAGACGCCGGCGAAGGGAGCGCGGCGCGTCTATCGGCCGCTGCGAACGATGGCGAAAATGTCGAAGGCGGACGTCGACGCCGCCGTCGCGAAGAGGGCGTCGGCCTTCCCCGCCGCCACCACCGGGCCCGGCGCACAGATGGGCGCCAATCGCGGACCGAGCACCGGCTGGCTTGCCGGCAAGTCGTTCACACTTCGCTACGACAACGCGCCGGCGATGGAATACCGTTTTGACGACGCCGAAACGCTGCACTGGCGCAAGGAAGGCGACAGCAGTTGGACCAAGGCGCGCTACCAGGCCTGGGAGTCAATGCCCGGAGTGATCTTGTTCGGCCACCTTCTCGAAGGCGCGCCGAACCATGACGGTCACTCGATCGTCGCGGATTTCCACCACGGCCTCGTGTCGTGTTTCAACGGGTATCTGAACACCCCCTATTTCGCCAACGAAGCGGGGGTGAAGACGCTCTTCGGCGTGATCGAGATGGAAGGCCTTACGCCGCCGAAGTATCGCCGCCACCAATTCACGGATGAGATGGTCGGGCGCGCGGTGAGCCAGAACTACGCACCGGGTCTGACCTCCATGCACCTGTATACGACGCCGCATTCGCTTTCCTGGATCATCTTCACCGACACCGATGCCGGCGGGTTGGAGTGGAGCGGGCCGGCCGCTTACGTGAAGATTCGCGACGGCCTGTATTTCCTCTATTGGCTGGAGGAGGCCTGCAACGGCACGCTCGGCACCATCCTGGTCAACTTGCATACGATGCGCGACGTTGGGGTCGGCTATAGCTGCGGCACAAACGGACTGGGCATGAGCGCAGTCGGCGCTCATGAGCGGCTCGCCGGGCAGTTCGATGTAAGGCGCTTCTACCAGGTGAAGTCATGAAGGAGGGCGGCATGACCACGAACACCACTTCAACGCGCCGGTCCTTCCTGAAGCGCGGCGCACTCCTGGCCGCGCCCCTGGCCGCCGCAGCTCCCGCCGCGGTAATGGCGGACGGCGGGCTGAAGGCGCGCCTGGCGAGGCTGGAGGACGAGGCCGCGATCCGCGGGCTGCATCAGGACTGGCTCCATCGGGTCAATACAAGAGCAGACGACACCACCGGAGCAGGCGACGCCGTCACGCCGCTGTTCACTGGTTCCGAAGGCGCCGCGTTCGACCAAGCCGTGCGCAGCATCGCGGCGGATCACGCCGGGAAACCGGACGTGATCGAGGTCGCCGCGGACGGCAAACGCGCTGCCGGACGGTTCCAATGCGCCGTGGAATTCGAAACCACGATTGCGCAGGATTGCACGCTGGCGCAGATGGCGCTCGCGCAAGGCGGCGGCTTTGTCCGCTGGACCGAGCGCCGCGTGCTGAAAGTTGAATATGTGAAGGCCGGCGGCGCGTGGACGATCGCGAAGGTCGAGTTCGCGTTGGTCTAAGTCTGTCGTATCGCTTCCTGTCCCTGCCAAAGAACGTCATCTGCCGGGTTCCCACGGCATGAGGGCTTCGCGAAATATCGATTCCCACTAGACTTGAAGCGAAATCTTGCTGGCAAGCGAGTTGAGCCCTGTGGATGGGTGTCCTTCGCCAAAATTCTATTCGCGCGAAGATCGCACGATCTCTAGCAGGCTGCTGAAGAAGGCTTGATTTCGGAAGGGCGGGGTTTCACTCGTCCCGAGCGAAGCCGAGGGAACCCCGCCGTAAGTCGGTTGGTTACTTCAGGGGTTTCAACCCCTGAAGTCTCTTCGGCGATTTTTTCACCACCATGCTAGCTCAAGAACTTCCCCGCGAAGGCCGAAGCCGATCAGGAATGTTGCAGATCGTCTCGCGCGGGCGTGCCCACGGCTACGGATCTCTTAATGCAATCCCGGTGGGATGTCAGCTCAGCGCCAGAATTGGCGGTGAGTCAGTCTCCGATTACCGCGTCTGTCAGGCCCGTGGATTACTTCCGAATACGCCGTGATCCGACCAGAATCGGTCGCAAGCGTCACTGAAGTTTGCAACTTCCCAGAACCGGACTTCTCAGGACTAATACGCACCGTGGAACCCGGATACCTTCCGGTTAGCCGACAACCCGTCCGGAATCTGGTCTCTCACGGACGGTTTTCCGGGACGGGAACGACCGGCTCAACTCGCGTCATGCTTGGCGTAATCCGCGGCGCCCATGAAATGAAGAGACACGTACGTCTCATCGCCGACAACCCAACTATCGTGGCCGGGCGGCCCGGGTGGAATGTAAAAGAGGGTACCGGCGCGGAGTTCGTGGATCGTGCCGCCGTCCATCGCAGCAGTAGCACAGCCGGAAAGCACCAGCCCAACATGCTCGCCGTTGCAGTGAGATGTACCCACGCCCGGTCCGACATGAGCGGACCACCTCCACCCAGGCTCGTACGTGGCGCGACCGATTGTCATGTTTCCGATCCGAACGATTTCGAATCTTCCTTTTTCGAATTTCCGTATTTCGTCCGGCTCTTCAAATCGTTTCAAAATCACTTCGAGCATTTCTGGAACCTCCACGCGTGGCCAAGCTTGTGGCAAGGTAACCAAGCAAGTCTTGCGTATTCTTGCGCATAGTCAGCTTTGTATCGCGGGACAGCAGGCCTGTGTTATCTGGCGCTGGTTCTGTACTGGCCGGGAGTAAATCCAGTATGGCGACGAAAGCGGTGCGTGAAATGACTTTGGTCGGGATACCCTATAGCCAGAGCCGTATCAACCACACTCATTCCTGCCCTCAACAACTCGCGTGCGCGTGCAATTCGAATGCTCTCCAGATATGCATGCGGAGGGAGGCCGATTGCTTTCGAGAATGTACGCGCAACATGGAAGGGACTGCGGGAAGTCAGTGCAGCCAGTTGTGCCAGTGATATGTCCTCCGAGTAATGGGCTTCCAGGTATTCTCTGACTTCCGTTACGACCGAACTATCTTGGCCAGTGGCGAGAACCTGCCAGCGGGTCTCGGCATGCGTTTCAAGGAGATGCCGGACGGCTGCGAGCAAAAATGACTCACAGCGCATGGTCGGCTCATTCCCGGCTACGGCCCGATGGAGCCGTTGGAGTTTAGTGAAGAGCCGGCGATCTGCGATGACAGCGCCATCCAGACGCGGATGGTCGTTTCTGTTGGTAATGTCCAACGCCAGCTGCCGGAAGGCTTCAGGACCGAGGCAGAGCGTGCGGTAAACATAGCCTTCCGCCGTTGCCGGTTCTCCGGTGTGCGGTTCATCGCCATTGACGAAGAACATGCGCCCGGCAGGAGTTGTATGTCTAGTACCCCGATAGGTGTATTGCTGGATGCCTTTCTCGACAAGGCCGATTACAAAATGCTCGTGCGCATGACGTGCGAATCTGTGCTCGACGTAATGCGCATGAACGATCTCGGCGCCATATGGACGGCCGAGGCGATAAACGCGAACCCATTGCGGACCTGCTGTCATAGGGCGCAATTCTCCGACGAAGAGCTTACGGGAATGCTATATTCCCCCCATTCTACGCGATTCCTGCCTGATGACGGGGAAACGGGAAGTAATGCCTCCGGGTTGGCAGATTGCTCCCGATAAACGGGGTTGTGAGAAATGAACGGCACTGGTTCCGGGCGTATCGTCGGCAACTCGGAATCTACCCTCACACTTGATTTGCCCGGCGCTAAGTTGCCAACTTCTGATAAGTCGGGTAATTGGAAACTGACCCACTACCCCAGAATCTGCTAATCTTCCCCCGCCTCATACTCTGCCTTCGTTGAGAAACATGGATCACGTTCCGGGCGGGGGAAGGGATTTCGGGAGGGTGCATGAACGCTTATCCGCGCAAGTTGGTGGTGTTGATGGCTGTCCTAGCCGCGACCAGCATTCTGTTCGGCCAGCGAGCGATGGGACAAGCGAGCGCGGCGGCACCCAACGCGCAGCAGTCGGCGAGCGCGCCGCCGTCTGCGCCAGCGCCACAGGCGGTGACTTTCGCCACGCAGGTGCCCGCCGATCGACTCGCCAATCGTTGCTCGGCGGACGTGAAGCCGAAAGCGGCGAACTCTCCCGCGTGGACCGGATGGGGTGCAAATCCCGCAAACTGGCGCTACCAAACCTCCCTGCAAGCCGGAATTCCCGCAGCGAATGTGCCTCGACTGAAGCTGAAATGGGCCTTCGGAATTCCCAACGTGAGGATCGTGCGTTCGCAGCCCGCGATTTTCCGGGGCCGCGTGTACGTGAGCGGCAACGACGGCAGCGTTTACGCGCTCAATGCCGCCAGCGGATGCACACTCTGGGCCACGGCCACCCCGAAGGCTGTGCGCTCGGGAATGGCGATCGGAAAATCCGGTTCCGCGGATGCAGTTTTTTTCGGCGACGCGAGCGGCGCCGTCTATGCGCTCGATGCCGATTCTGGAAAACTGCTCTGGCGCACGCAGGCGGACGATCACCCCAACGCCACGATCACCGGCACGCCGAGTTACTTCGAGGGGCGCGTTTACGTCCCCGTATCGTCGGGTGAAGAACAGGCCCGCAGGCGTCCCGAGTACGATTGCTGCACGTTTCGCGGCAACGTCGTCGCCATCGATACCACCACGGGGAAGAAAGTCTGGCAGGCGTACATGGCGGCCGAAACGCCGTCGGCCCACGGCAAGACGAAAGACGGGCATACGATTTTCGCGCCTTCCGGCATGGCCATCTGGTCCGCGCCCACAATCGATGTGGCCAAGCGCCGGATCTACGTCGGCACGGGAGACAACTACTCGGAGCCGGGTACGGAGACCAGCGACGCCATCGTTGCTCTCGATCTGGATACCGGCAAAGTGCTCTGGTCCACGCAGTTCGATAAGGAAGACATTTTTAAGATCGAGTGCGGCGGCGTGGCAGGCCCAAATTGTGGGGAACCGACCGTTCCCGAGTTCGATATTGGCGCGTCGCCCATCCTCGTGCCTCTGCCGCGCGGGAAGCGCGTTCTGGTGCTGGGCCAGAAGAGCGGGCTTGTCTATGGCGTCGATCCGGATGCGCGCGGGAAACTTCTGTGGCACGCCCGCGCAGGAACCGGCGGCCTGCTGGGCGGAGTGCAATGGGGCCCGGCGACGGACGGGACGAATGTGTACGTCGCGGTTTCGGATTTGGCCTTTGGTGCGCACGGTCCCGATCCGACGAAGGGCGGGGGAATCTCCGCTTACCACGTGAGGGATGGAAAGCTGCGTTGGAAGACGCCGCCGCCGGGCTGTGGAGACCGTCGCCCGTGCAGCCCCGCGCAGTCTCAAGCCATCACTGCGATCCCCGGCGCCGTGTTCTCTGGTTCGATCGACGGGCATCTCCGCGCATATTCCGCAGTCGACGGCAAAATCATCTGGGATTTCGACACGGCGCGCTCGTTTGACGCCGTGAACGGCGTGCCCGCGAAGGGAGGCTCGCTCGACGTGGGCGGGCCGGTGATTGCGGGCGGCATGATGTTCGTGGTGTCCGGCTATCCCGGATTCGGCGCGATGCCCGGCAACGTTCTGCTGGCTTTCGGAAAAGAGTAAGGGCGTCCCTCGAAGCGCCCGGAAGTCTGTGCCCGCATGCAAGAAGCGGCTTCCGCAAAACAGTCCACAGCGACGCACGCTTGACAATTTCTCCGCCGCCTACAAGCATGGTCGTGATGGAAGATTTTGCAAAAATAGGCGCACGGTTTGGCGGCTCAGTAATGGCGGCTGAAACGGCCCATTTGCGTCTCACCTTACTCGACACACCATGCCGGGTAAGAGTCGATCTAACTCATAGAAAACAAACGATGAGGGCACATCCTACTCGACACACTTTTCAGAGGGTGGTGTGCACCGAAAATGCGGTTCGGATCTCTGGCGCTCTGTGCCTTCCGATGATTTCTGCCGGAAGCGTCGGTGCTCTTGCGGCGTGGATCGAGAACACAAAACGACACAAGCGAATAGCGAACGAAGTGGCAGGGAAGCGACGCTTCAGGTAATATTACAGGAGTTTTTTGGGGAGAACCTTGACGCTGACCAACATCCAGGGAACGACGAACGGGGCCAAGACTCTCGTGCGCGTACGGCCGCGAGGATTCTGCGCGGGCGTGGTTCGCGCGGTGGATATCGTGGAGCTGGCGCTCGAAGCGTACGGGCGGCCGGTTTACGTGCACCATGAGATCGTGCACAACCGCTACGTGGTCGATCAGCTGCGGCAGCGCGGGGCGATTTTCGTCGAGTCGATCGGGGAAGTGCCGGTTGGCGCGGTGCTGGTGTTCAGCGCGCATGGCGTGCCGCCGCGCGTGCGCAGCGAGGCGAAGGAGCGTGATCTGCGCGTGATCGACGCGACCTGCCCGCTCGTGACCAAGGTGCATCTCGAAGCTCTGAAGTTCGCGCGCGAAGGCCGGACGCTGATTTTGATCGGCCACCGCGACCATCAGGAGATCGTGGGCACATCGGGAGAAGCGCCCGATCAGACCCTTGTGGTCGGGAGCGTCGAGGAAGCAGATGAACTGCAAGTACCCGATCCGGACCGGCTGGCTTTCCTGACGCAGACGACGCTCTCGCTCTACGACACGCAGGAAATCGTGGCGCGACTCCGGCAGCGGTTTCCGAAGATTGTCGGGCCTGCGTCGGACGATATCTGCTACGCGACGCAGAACCGGCAGGAAGCGGTCGAAGCGCTGACGCGCGAGGTGGAATTGATCCTAGTGGTCGGATCGGCGAACAGCTCGAATTCGAACCGGCTGGTGGAAGTGGCAAAGCGTGCGGGCGTGGCCGCGCGGCTGATCGAGGATGCCAACGACATCGATGCTGCGTCGCTCGATGGCGTGAAAAGCCTGGGTTTGACGGCGGGAGCCTCGGCGCCTGAGATTTTGGTCGAGCAGGTGAGCCAGAGGCTTTCGGCATTCGGATTCACGAACCACCGCGATCTGGATTTGATTCGCGAGGACGTGCGGTTCACCCTTCCGGCGGAGCTTGCCGCCAAGCTGGGCCGGGCCGCGAGTTGAGACTCCGGCCTTCACCCAGGGGTATCACACCAACTGTAAGGAGCCTGTGAGTGGCGGTCAAAATCGTCCGCCAGCCGAACAAGATTGCCCTCTTGGGAGTGCCCACGAGTGCGGCCGCGATGTCGGCGGGGCACGAGGGCGCGCCCGCTGCGTTGCGCGCGGCGGGATTGATCGACCGGCTCCGGTCGATTGGCTGCGAAGTCTCTGATCTCGGCGACGATCCTATCCAGGTTTACCAGCCGGATGAAGAAAGCCCGCGCGCACGAAACGTGCCGCGCGTGCTCACGGCGCTCGAAACGCTGAAGCCGCGCATCGAGCAGGCCGTGAAGTCCGGAGCGTTGCCGCTGATCCTGAGCGGCGATTGCTCCGTGGTGCTCGCGACGATCGCAGGCGCCCGGCGATATTTCCGCCACGTCAGCTTGATTTACATGGACCGCGACGCCGATTTGAATACTCCCGCTACAACTTCATCGGGCTGCGTCGATGGGATGGTGATTTCTCATGTGATCGGGCGCGGCGCCGCCGAACTGGTGCGGTTTTGGGGAGAGCCGCCTCTCGTGCGTGAGCCTGACCTCGCGCTGTTCGGCGTGGATCGCCTCGAACCCGGCGAAGAGGAAGCGTTGCGCCGTGCGCCGCTTCGCGTCTACCGCGCGGCCGACGTGCAGAGGATGGGCGGCGCCGCCGCGGCTGAGGCGGCCATCGAGCGCGTCCACGGCAGCGGCCACGAATTCGTCCTGCACTTCGACGTGGATGTGATCGCGGGTTTTCAGGCGACGAACAATCCCGGAACGAGCGGCCTGCGGCTCGATGAAGTGCGCGCGGCGCTGGCCGTGTTCGCGAAGCAGAAGCACCTCGCGGCGATCGATGTGTCTGCCTACAATCCGGCGAAAGATCCCGACGGAAGCGGGGCAAAACTGATCATCGATTTGCTGGCGGGCGTATTGACCGAACGTCTGGAAGCATTGAAGCCCGCCGTGCCAGCCGAGTCCGCGACCGTTGCGGCTGCTGCATCATCGGGGAGCGAAATGGCAATACCCCCCGCAGCACCGGGAGAAGCATGGTCCTCGGAATCGCTCGAAGGCGAGGCCGAATCGACCGAAGCAGCTTCCGAGCCGCCGGCCGGCGAGCAGCCGAAAACCTCGGGCGAAGCGGAAGATTCTCATTCCTGAAGATCCCTCGCGCCCTCGAACCCTCATGTCCCGGCCAGCCAATCCGCTGAAATCTCATCTCGAAGTGATCATATTCGACGTGGACGGCGTCCTGGTGGACGTGCGCGGCTCGTTCCACCGCACCGTGCTCGAGACGGTCCGGTTCTTCACGGGGAAGCGCGTGACCCGGAATGAACTGCAACGCTGGAAGAATCAATCGGGCTTCAACGATGACTGGAAACTCTCGACGGCGTGGGTGCAATCGCTCGGCGGCAAGTTCGAATACGACGAAGTGAAGCGCAAGTTCGTCGAGCTGTACTGGGGCCGCGACGGCAAGGGAAACGTTGCACGCGAGAAGTGGTTGCTCCCGCGCGGAAGCCTGCGGCGATTGGCGAGCCAGGCCGAACTCGCGCTCTTCACCGGGCGCGTCCGGCTGGAGACCGACTACACGCTGGACCGCTGCCGCGTCCGGGAGTATTTCCGGCGCATCGTCACGGTGGAAGACGTCCAGAAGCCAAAGCCCGATCCCGAAGGCCTGCTTACGATACTAAGCGGGCGCGATCCGAGCACGGCAATCTACCTGGGCGACAACGTCGACGACGCGATCGCCGCCAAGGGGGCACGGATTCCGTTCGTGGGCATTCTGCCGCGAGATGGCGAAGCGCGCCGCCTGCGCGGCGGGTTGCTCAAGAAGCACGGGGCCAGGGCGATCCTCGGCGACGTTCGCGAATTCGAGGCCTGGCTCAAGCGCTCGGGCACTCCCCACAGGGGCTAAACCTCCTTCCTACCTAGGGCATAGGACTCTCCATTAGTACCAAACAGGACACCAGTACCATTGCCCAAGCCGGGCCTGGCCTTCATATTTTCTAGACGGCGGGGGTTTAGCCTTACAGGTTATGGCTGACAATAACAACACGCGCACAACTGCCGCACGCGCCTTTGTCCGCAGCCTGAACATTCTGCTTAAGTTCGCCCGGATGTATGACTTCGGCCATCCCCGGACAGCCAAGCAATACGAGATCGCCTGGAACGAATTGCGCACCGCGCTGGGCTCGGAAGACGAGTCTGGCATGCTGCTGGCCGTCTCGGGTGACCAACTCCTGCTGGACGGCACGCCTCTGGATTCGGCCGCAGCGGAGAAGAGCTTCGCGCGCATGCTGTCGGCTGCGGGCATCGCGAGCATCCACTTTTCGCCGAAACTGACGCAGGCCAGCCTCTCGCGCTTCGTGAGAGCCTTCCCAACGAACTCCAGCGCTAAAGCCACACAGCTCGCGGAACAGTTGAAGGCCGCACTTCATGGCGACCCGCACATTCATGTCAACGAAGTGTGCTTTGTACCGGCGGATTCGGCTGTCGCAAAATCCACGGTCGCCGCTCAACTAGCGGCCCGTACGTTGGGAATGAATTCCGAACAGACGGATCAGCTTCTGAACGATCCCGAGAAACTCTTGCAACTGATCGTCGCCGCGGAAGGCACCAAGGGCGGCAGCGGCGGGCCGGGAGGCCCGGGAGGCGGATCTGGCGGAGGGTCCGGCAGCGGGAACGGCCCTGGCTACTACGCGGGCGGAGGATCGGGTGACGTCTCCGGAAATGCGGGGCCCGGCGGCACAGGTGGACAAGGCGGTGGACCGGCTGTCGCAGGGCCGGTTAGCGCCGTGTATGGCTCAGGCGCGCCCGCCAGTGGCGGAGGATCGGGCTGGAACATTGTCGGCGGTGGGAATGGCCGCGGAACTCCTGTCGACCCGAACGCCGGGGGTTTTTGGCTAAAGGGAGACTCGTCCGAAGCGGCTCCTCGCGCGGGCGGACCGATCGCGCCGGGCGCTAGTCTGAGCGGTCCCGCTGCGGGCGTAGGTGGCGGCGGAAGCGGCCCCGGACCAGGCAACGGTTCAGGAACGGGTGTAGGCACGGGCGGCGGAAGCGGCTCCGGAGCAGGCGGCGGCGGTTCAGGACCGGGAACGGGTGGCGGCGGATCCGGCTCGCGGAGCTGGCAGGCCATGAGCGGAGGCTCGGATTCGAGTCCCGTATCACGCTGGACCACCGCATCATCCGGAATTCGCGGCAGCCGGCCAGCGCGTGGCGGGGCCGGGTCAATGGCCGTCGAAACAGGTTTGATGACTTTGCAAGAGGACGAGCTGCAGGGAATTCTGCAGGTCCTCGCGCAGATCGCACGGACCAACGACGCCACAAAAGAAAAGCTCGACCCGAGCTCGTTCCAGTCGCGGCTTTCGACTCTGCCGCGGCGAGCGCGATTTACCGTAAGCCAGGCGCTTTCGGCACTGGCGGCGCAGGCACCTTCGGAATCCTCCGACAAGCCCACGCTGCTGAAGCTGGCCGAACACATCGCGGTGAGGTTCGCGCTCGAAAGCTACGACCGCGGGGACATCAAAGTGAATGCCGTGCGGCAGATGCTCGACGAGATGAACTCGGAGCTCGACGGCCTGCGAAAAATCCTGGGCGTGTATGAAGAGAAGATGACGCGCGCCGGACTGCACGTGCAGTCGCACATGGAGATGCTGGCGCAGGAATTCTGGGCGCAAGTGCCGGAAGAGAAGAAGAAGACCGTGCTCGCGTCCCAGGACGCCTGGTGCGTGCCGCCTATTCGCGTGCGTGAATACGTTAGCGCGCTGGCGGCCCGCGGAGAAACCGCGGAGGCCGAGAAAACCCTCCGCAACTACGCGAACGGCATCAAGAGCAAAGACGCGGAAGCGCGGCGGCAGACAGCCATGGGCTTGGCCGAGCTTGCTTCTCTCTACGCAAAAACCGACGAGAAGCTCTTCGTCGAAACGATTCGTGAAGTCGGCTTGCAGCTGGCTGAGGAAAAGAATCCCGAATTGCAAAGCCTGGTGGGCGCCGCGTTCGTGCGGTTGTCGCAAGAGGCGACGAACACACGATCCTATCCGGCGATCCAGCGCTCCGTTGAACTGGTCGAATATATCGAGTCGGAACGGCCGGGATCCGCAAAGAGTTTGAGGCCGAGGATTGCGGTCGAAAACCGCCTGCCGGAATTCATCGAAGAGGCGCTGCGAACCGGGACTGTGCCGTCCGGGCTGAAGGACCTGTTGCGGCGGATGCCGAAGCCGGCGGCCGAACACGTCGCCGGGCGATTCAGCCGCGTCGGATTCCGCGAGGACTGCGAACTGCTGCTTTCCATGATGGAAGCGCTCGGGCCGGAAGGGCTCGAACACCTGCGTATCCAGCTTCGAGAGGGCGCTCCAAGCCAGGCGATCGATACGATCGGAATTCTTGCGCGCATGGATCTCGAAACAGTCGAGCGAGTGCTCCCGGAGCGGATGAAAGATTGGAAGCGGACGGCGCATGACCGGATCGTCCGGCAGATCGCGGCGAGCGGGTCGCCGGACCGCGGACGTTTGCTGCTCGAGGTTTTCGACATCCTGGACGCTCTGATCCGGCCTCTGGCCGTCGATGAAATCGGCATGAGCGGTGAAAAGTCGGCGGATATGCGCCTGCTGCGCATCGCCGAAGGCGACCTTCCGAAGGGCTCGACGGACTACTTACGCTTGAAAGCGATCGAGGCGCTGGGACGCCTTCGCACGCCAGGCGCTGAAGCGATTCTGCGAAAAGTGGCCGAGGCGCGGAAGGCCTGGCGCTGGGCGCAGCCCTCCGAGCTGCGCATCGTGGCGGCGCAGGCCATGGAAAAGATCGACGCCGAATGGGCGCGCAGCTTCATCCCAAGGAGCGGGCTGAACGTTGCGGATTTTTCAATCGAGCTGCTCGACAGCGATCCGAATTCGTCGGCCATCCGCCAGCGGCGCTATCCGCGCTTGCGGCTCGAGCACGCGATGTCCGCCACGACCACCAATCTCAAAGAAAACTGCCACATGGAAATCCCGGAGATGGCGCTGGGCGGCGGCGTGGCAGTTTGCGAGCAGACTCTGCACCCGGGCAGTCTCGTCGATATCCGCCTGAACGCCGGCCAGAAGCCTGTCAAAGCACAGACGATCGTCCGCGACGCGAACACGCAGGCGCGGGCGTTTGAAGTGGTCGATATGGACCTGGAAGAACGCGCCAAGCTGCGCAAGCTGCTCGTGCAGCTAGGAAGCGCGTCAAAGCAGACTACCCCGCAGGAGCGCAACCGCCGCGGCGGGCGCACGATTCCCACGGGCGGCGGGAATACCGGCCAATAAGCGCTCTCCTGTTTTGCTTTTGCCAGCTATGCACGTGCCCGGCGGACGGGCGAATCCCTCGTCTCTCCTCTCAAGGAACCCAATCGAAGCGCAACGGCGAGCAGCACCATCAGACTGAGCGCGGGGATCGACCAGAATTGTGGCGACACGGTCAGCAGCCCCACCCACGCAATCAATGCCAACGCGCCGCTGATTCCATATGACGCGAGGGCTACGCGCCTGGGCGACCATCCCCGGGCTAAGAGCAGGTCGTAGAAGTGCCGCCGATCGCCGTAAAGAGGAGAACTCCCGCTGAGAAGTCGACGAAGTATCGCCAAGGCGGCATCGAGCACCGGGAGCCCGGCGACCAGGATAGGAAAGACCAGTCGCGGCGCCGATGCGGAAGCCGATCGATAAAAGTCTAGCCCCAGAAACGCGATGCAGAAGCCAAGCACGGTGCTGCCGGAGTCACCCAGGAATATCTTCGCGGGAGGAAAGTTGAAGAGCAAAAACGCCGCGCACGCGCCCGCCAAGCTCCACGCGAGCAAATGTGAAAACGGGGTTGTCGCGGCGCCGGGCAGAGCCGCGTAGGCGAGCGCGACGATGCCCGCGACGCCCGCGGCGAGGCCATCCGCCCCGTCGAAAAAGTTTGCTGCGTTCGCAAACCCCACGACGAAAAGGCACACACCGACAAGATCCAGTAAGCCGGTTCCAAGCACAGGGATGTGCAAGCCGCTGCGCCATATGAGAACGCCCGCGGCGATCTGGGCAGCGAGCCGAAAAATGGGCGAGAGGCCGCGCACGTCATCGACTAGACCTGTCGCCCAGATCAGGCCGAGCGCGGCGAAGAACGGCCATTCGTGCAACGCGAGATGCGGGATCGAGATGAATGCGGCGGCGGAGATGGCGAACGTGATCGCAACGCCGCCCAGCCGTGGAATCGGCCGCGAGTGAATCCTCAGCGGGCCCGGCTCGTCGACCAACCGCCAACGCGCGCAGAGGCTCGTCACAATAGGCGCCAACAGAGCGACGACCAGAAACGCGATCGCGCCGGCGATGATCGCGGCTGTGTTCACGGGATGACTCCATGCACGAGGCGCCGTACGTGGCGCAGGCGCAGCCGCGCGACTTTGTGAACGATCCCGCGAAGCCCCAAGTTCCGAAAGGCTGCGCGCGTGTCCCGGAGTTGGAGTCTCACGAGCCCCACCGAGAGATCGCGATAGAAGAGCCGCCTGTAGGTACCGTCCGCGATTTCATCTGACAGTGTCCGAAAGCGTTCGAGAATGGTGGCGCTGGTTTCAGGTGAGGGAACTTTCCCGAAGCCGGTTTTAGCAAGCCACACCGGTCGCACCTCGATGCGCGCGAGATGGCCGCGAGAATTCAGGCCGGCAACGACGATGAGGCCTTCGCGCTCGAGCGGCGATGCGACGTAGCCGGACGCAACGCTGCCGAGACCGTAGAAGCAGAATGACGGGGACCGATCCGAGTTCGCCAATAGTTTCGCGCCGCTGATCCGGTGGGAGTGTGACGCTGCGACGAGATCAAAGCCGCAGCGGGCAATCGCATCCATTCGCTCGACATCCGCGGGGTCGGGCCGGCTTGTACGCAGGCATCCGGCGTGAAGGAGAGCGACAGCAAGTTTTGCTCCGTGAGACTTCATGGTCGTGAGTGCTTGCAGCGCTCGGGCGACGGTGGCCGGCTCGACACCCGGAGACTTGCGTGTTGCGAGATCGCGACAAGCGCTGGCAGCCGCCCAAAATCCCACGCGGACGTTTCCGGGACCCTGCCAGACGAAAACTTCAGGCGTGCCCCGAAGCGTGCCGCCGGCTCCGAGAGGCACTATGCCACGATGCGTGAGCGTCTGCCGCGTGCGCACGGCGCCAGCGTGACCGAAATCGAAGATGTGGTTATTCGCGATACAGACGGCGCTCGATTCGATCGCAGCCAGGAAATCGAGCGAGTCCGCGGGCGCCGAAACGATCGTCCCGATGCCGGAAAGAGGCCGGGCGGGAAGCGTTTCAGCGTCCAAGGCGCATTCGAGATTGACGAACGACATCGCGACGTCGGCGAAGTGAGCCGAGAGTCCGCGGGCCGCATCGCGCCAGCCGCCTGCTGGGAGGGAAAGCTTTCCGGCGGGCAGAAAGTCGCCGCCAATGGCGATTCGTGCCGATATCGGCTCGGCACGAGGCGCTTCCCAGAGGATGAGCCCGCGCGGGGTCATTGGGGCTCCGCGCAAATCATGCCGGCACCCGCGAAAATATCCAGCGAAAAAGGCGCTTGCGCGTCGGGTGGCGCCACATCGAAATGATAATGGTGGCAATCAGGGCTGCCGCCGCGCCTGTCGCTACGCCAGGCGAGAGCGCGCCGTGCGTGACCGAAGCGCCAAAGAACGCCGCCAGCAGCAGCGAGCCTGCGACGCTCGTGATCAGGATTCCTTCGCTTTCTTTCGGCAGCAAAACGCTGAACGGCTCGTGATTTTCAACATGGTAGGCGACCAGTAGGACAACGTACCCGCATGCGAGAGAGAACGCCGACATGGCAACGACTGCCGGCCCTCCGAAATAGTAGCCAGCGAGAAGGCCGAGACCGGCGTTGAGAACAGCCGTGGAGATACATCCGATCGCCACCCAGCGCAGCGCGCCCGTGCCGAGGTCGACGACGTACGCAGGGTTAGCCAGAACATTGATGAGCCAGCCGACGGCGAGTATCACGACGAACTCGACGAAAACCGGCTCGTAGCGGCCAATCCAGATGCGAGAAACGAATGGGCTCAAAACGGTCAGGCACGCAAACGTCGGAATCGCGAGGAAGAATAGGAGCCGGTAGGATTCGCGGTAGATGGCAGGGATCGACTTCGGGTCGCGCTCGCGCAGATGAGAGATTGTGGGGACCAAGATTTGATTCGATTGCACGAGTAGCTCGCGAAAATTCACGACCCAGCGCGAAGCCAGGTCGTAGTAACCGGCCAGCGCTAGTCCGCCAAATCTGACGAGAAGCGCTTTCGTGGCCGGCTCACGCAATGCCTGGCTTGCGGTGATGACCTGAAACTGCAGTCCGTAGGCAGCGAGCTCTCGAAAGTGCGCGCGATTCCAACGAACCGGAACAATTGGCAGGCATCTCACGCGGTTGCGCAGAAGGAGCCATGTGACGAGCAGTAAAACGCCGGCTTGAATGGTCTGGGCATAGGCGAGGCCCAGCAGGCCGTGCGTGGGTACGAGGAGGAACGCGAGCAGCAGGTATGAAAGCGCGCCGCCCAGCTCCAAGGAATTGCAAGCCGCGATCCATTGGTGGCCGGCGAGGCCGGCCTGAAGAACGCCTTCTAGAATATTGAGCCAGAGCGACACGAGCGCGAACGGAAGAATTGCGTACGCTTCCGACAGGCTCGCGTGCGGGAGTACAACCTTCAGAACCCACCTCGCGCCGGGATAGAGCCCGGCGGACACAACAACCAGGGCGAGGGCGGTCGAAATAACTGCGGTTTGTATCAGCGCTGAAACATCCTCGGATTTCTCGCGTGCGGCATATTTCGCGACGAATTTGACGATGCTCGTAGAAAAACCCTGATTTGCAAGCGTGACGACCGAAGTGGTCGCCAGCACCAGCGACCAGATGCCCAGACGCTCCACGCCGATCGTGCGGATCAGAAAGCGGTACAGGAAGAACAGCGCGGCCGCGTTTCCGATCACCTGCGCGAACGTGGTCAGCGCATTGAAAAACATCTGCCGGTGTTTCATCTGAAGGTCCGAGACGCCAGTGGTTCCGGGTTGGCGCGAATCGCCACAGAGCGTTTTCTTTCGGGTTTCCATTTTCCGGACGTGCGTCCAGCGATGCATTGCAGCGTGCCGAGGAGTGCAGCGAGGTTGACCAGGCAAAACGATGCGGGAACCGACCACGGAATCCCGCTGACGCTTTTTCGCCGGGACAATCCCGCGAACGCGATTGCGTAAAACGCCGCTTGCAACCCAAAGAAAATGCGGAAGAGCGGCAGGCCGAGCAGGGCTGTGTTGCTCGCCGCGAGCGCCAGCAGAAGATACGGTACGAGCCAGCGGAGAAGCTTGTGGGACCAGAGACCGATGGCGAGCGGCCCGTGCCGCAAGGGATCGAGGAGATCGCGGTGGGCGAGCAGCGCGCGGCAATCCTTGCTGATGATTCGGGATTTCATCCGGAGCATCGAGCCGGGCCGGTTCTGATCGAGGCGCGTGACAGCGGTGACGCGCGAATCGAGCATGTTTCGCATCCCAGCTCGCGCCACTCGCAGGGGAAGCACGAAATCGTCGCCGAGCGCCGGGTCGAGCGGGCGCCAAAGCGAACGCCGGACGGCGAAGAGCGAACCCGATGCCATCGCGAGGATGCCGCGTTGGCTTTCCTGTTCGCGCAGCCAGGTTTCGTAGCGGAGGTAGAGGCTTTCGTTCTCTGTGACGCTGGTTTCGCTGTGGTTCATGTAGCGAGGGCGCGCGGTGACGAGGCCCACGTGCGGATCGGCGAAATTCTCGACAAGAAGCCGCAACGCGCGCGACGGGAGCAGACAATCGGCGTCCGTAAATGCCAGAATTTCGCCGGAAGCCGCAGCGACGAGGGCATTCTGCATCGCGCTCTTGCCGCGCTGTTGCGGAAGTGAGATGAGATTCACGCCCTCGTGGGCGAATTGCCGGACGATGTCCTCGGTTTTGTCGGAGGAGCCATCGTTACCGACAAGAATCTCGACGCGCTCGGGCGGATAGTCGAGTGCCAGGAGATTGTGCAGCTTCGCCTCGATCCCGGCTTCTTCGTTGTGCGCCGCCATGATGATGCTGACCGTCGGCTGCGCGGTTCCGCGGCGAAAGGATTGCCTCCGGCCGACGGCGCCTAGCCGGAGCAGGAGCGGATAGCCGAAGTACACGTAAGCGATCGCCGCCAGGCTCGCGCAGAAGATCAGCATCGGGGAATCTTGTTTCATTGCAGCGCGTGCGCCTCTGCCTCAGCGGCTGCGGGCTCCGCCGCCGGCGTCTCGGATAGATCGCGGTATGTGATCAACCGAACGCCGCTGCTGTGAACGACGTCGATCCATTCGCGATCCGTGAGCCAGTGCAGCTCCTGTTCGCGCTGGTCGTGAATTCGATCCGCTTCAGAGAATCCGCGCTCGAAGAGCCCGGGATGGCACGCGAGTTCGAACGTACCGGCGGGAAGATTCGCGATTGCGGCCTTCCAGCGTTCTCCAAGCGCCGCGGGGTCGTGGCGGTCGCGCGAAAGGAAAGAGATGCGGCTCGCGGGCATGTCGAGTGTGCGAAAAGCGATGCGCTGCACTCCGGCCCGATACGTCTGCACGCAGAGGCGGCGCACGGGAGAGCCTTCGTGCGGGCCGCCGATTCCGCCATTCGCGGGCCAGACGCTCGAACGCGGCGCGCGGGCGCAGCGGATTCCTTCGGCGGCAAGGGCACGGGAAAAGGGTATGACGGCCGCCGGATAGATGTGCATGTGGTGGTGCGAATCGGCGTGGGTCGGAACGGCGCCGCGATCCTTCATCCACTGAATCTGCGCGCGGAACTCGGCTTCGATCTCGCGCCCGGCCGCGCGCCAGGTCCAAAGCTTGCGGATCATCATCGCCGGCGGATGAAAATCGCCGCCGGCATCGACGAGAGTGGGGACTTTGTCCGGCGGGAGAATCGGCCGTCCGCTGCAAATGTTCAAATGCACGCCGACGCCGAGGTTGGGGACGGACGCCATGCGAGCAATGGCGTATTCGGCAGCGGGCATGTTGGCCATCAGCGAAGCGCTCGTCAGAAATCCATAGCGGTGGGCGAGAACGATTCCATCCGTAATTCCGCGGCTCATTCCGAAGTCGTCGCCATTGACGATGAGGCGAGTTTCGCTCATTGCGGCACCTCGTTGACGATGAGCGGAATCTTGCCGCCCCGGCGGGCAATGGGCTCGCTTGCGAGATCCGTGATCACCTGCATGCATGGACCGAGCAGGTGCTCGAGGCTCGTGCGGATGCGCAAAACTTCCGCCATCGCTCCGCCGTTGTTTTGAGCCGTGCCCGGCGCCGTGCGCGGAACGGCGCGCACGACCACGCGGTCCGGCCGATCGTGAACGAACTGGCAAAATCGCAGCGAAACCGATTGCTTCAGGAGCTGGTTCAGAGCGCGCGGAGAGAACAGGCGGCCGTCGGGGCAGCGGAGGATGTCGCTCTCGCGGGTGATCGTCGGGACGACCAGTGGGAAGGAGCGGCCGCACGGGCATGGGCCTCCGGCCTGCCAGCGGCCGCGATCTCCGATGCGGTAGCGAATCAGCGGCATCGCTTCGTTCAGAAAGCCGGTCCAGACGAAGTCGCCCTCCGTGCCAGGAGCCGCGGGCTCACCGCGCTCATCGAGGATTTCGAGAAACCCGTACTCGGGCGCGAGGTGCATCTCGCCTCGCTCGCATTCCTGGATCAGCCCGCAGTATTCCGTCATGCCGTATGTGTCGAAGACGCGCGCTTGAAACGCCTGCTCGATTTTAGCGCGCAGGGATGGGTACAGCGGTTCACCGCTGGTGAACACGACGGACATGGGGATCTGCATGCCGCGATCAAGCGCGAAGTCCGCGAGAATTCCAAGGACCGAAGGAAAACCTTCGAGTACCTTTCCGGCGTGTTTCCACAGGAAACCTAAGTAGTCGGGGGCTGTCTTTTCAGAAAGATGGAAAATGCTCATCAATATTTGGCGCTCGGCGGCGTTGTAGGTCCAAAAGGGAGGATCCGTGCGACTCGCTGGAACGACGCGCGCCCCTTGTAGCGTGATGCGAGGGTGACGAGGTTCGACGCCCGCCCACGCCCACTGACGCAGCAAGAACGCCCAGTTCGCGCGGGCGAGTTTTTCCGTGTAGGCGACGCGGAGGCTTGCACCAGTTGTGCCGGTGGTACCTGCTCGAATTCGCTGGCGCGGTGGAACGGCTCGCGAGAGAAAGTGCACCTGATTGTGCAAAACAGTCTCGCGGTCCAGAACAGGAAACTGCCTGAGATCCTCGACGTTCCGGATTGTTGCGCAAGAGTAGCCGGCGTAGTGCGGCACTGTGCGGACGGCGAGGTCGAGAGTTCGCCGGAGCGCGCCAAGCTGGTAAAGGTAGATTTGTTCGGCGCTCCAGAATTCGCCGGCACGGAGTGCGCGAAGCATGGCGAGCGTTTCAGCGGAGTAGCGGATCTGCGTCAGCAGCCAGCCGCGTGCGCTCACGAGCAAATCGCGCGCGGGAGCGGGAACGCGGTCGTAGAGGCCTTGGAGACGGGGCAAATTGTTTCTCACGAGAGGTTCGAGCACGCCAGACCTCTTTCTCGAAATTCACGCGCCCCGCTATTCATCGGTCCGTGGCAATGCGCGCGCAGAACTTGCGCAGTTTGTGTGTTTCACCGGCATTGTTGAATCGCTGCACCACAAGCTCTCGGCCATGCTGTCCCATGTGGGCGGCCTCGTCCGGATGGTCCAGAAGCCATGCGATGCACCGGGCCAGCTCTTCGGGGTCTCCAGGCTGAACCAGATATCCCCCGCTCCCGTTGCGGAAGAAGGGGCGAATCGGAGGCAGGTCGCTCGCGACGACGGGCAGACCGCAGGCCCAGTATTCGAAGATCTTTACGGGGATATTCAGGAGAAACTTCGGAACCGGTTGCAGCGGGCAAACTCCGATGCGCGCCTCGCCGAGCGCTTCCGCCATCTCTTCGTGCTCGATTCGCCCGCGAATTTCGACGTTTGACTCGAGCCCGAGGGCGCGGATGTGAGCGCGCAGCCGGTCTTCCGCCGCCGCATCGTCGAAGTATCCGATCAGAAGAAGGCGCGCAGGCTTGGATCGTTTTCCGATAAGACGCTGAGCTTCGAGGAGGCGCAAGGCTTCCAGCAGGACATGGATTCCGGTGCGCTCGGAGATCCCGCCGCGATAGACGACATCGAATGATTTTTCCCGGCGCGCCCGAGGGGCAGGGAAGAAGTCGAGGTTCGGGAAGTTGTAGAAGACGAGTTTGCTGCTCTTGCCTTGGCGCGCCAACCTGCGAAGCGTGAACGGGTCGGCCGTCATCAGGCCGTCGAAGCAGCGTGCCGCCAGGCTTTCGATCGCGGCGACTATCCCGGCTGCAAGCGGGCGAAGAAAGCGGGGAATCGACCGCTTGCTCGCCGCCATCGAAGGAAAATCTTCGTACGCGTCATAGACGACCTTCTTGCGAAAAATCAGCTTGAGGGCGAAGGCGAGCGGCAAGAGTTGCGGATCCTGGAAGTGGTACAAATTCGCGTTCTGGCGCAGAAGCGTCGCGAACACTGACGGAAGTCCGAGCACGAAACGCGAGCGGTTCATGCTCTGCGGCAGAGCGATGAAGTTCATCCCATCGTGGCGCACGCCGCCCTGCATGGGCGCGACGTAGCGGACGCCGATTCCGCACGCCGCGAGCGGCAGGAACTCGCGGTGAAATGACCGGCTCTTGCGCTGTGTGTGGGCGGTGGTGAAATGGCACACGGTGATCGCGCGGGTCCGCTCCCGCGTTAGCGCACCGGCGATCAGCTCCGCTGTGTGAGTGGACATGTGATTAGGCGAGGGCGGGGCGATCTGCCTCGACGGCGATCGCTATGCGCTCGGCAGATTCGACGCGATAGCCCCGCACGACAAACACGAGGCTCAGAAAGAGCCAAGTAGAACGGTCGGAATTAATGTCGCCGGTATTCGTCGCATTCACGATCCCGATCAGGAGAAGCGCGGTCGCGAGTTGCGAAAGCAGGAAGTAGGGCGAGAGCCGGTCCCTCACCTGCCGGACCGCCTCCCAGATCGCGGTGCCGAAGATCGCGAGGGCGATCAGCGCCGCGGGCAGCCCCAGTTCGCACGCAATTTCGAGGAAGATGTTGTGCGGCCAGTTGTAAAGGGCCGGATTCGGGGAAGCGTAGCGGAAGCCCTGAATGCCAACGCCGATGAGGGGATGCTGCTGGAGCACTCGCCAACCGGTGTCGAGCAGATCGCCGCGAAAGCTCAGCAGGGCGGCCGCGCTCCGGCTGCCGACGAGAGTGCCGAGGTAGTCGACGGAAGAGCTGGGGATGTTGAGGAAGGGCAGCGCCAATAATCCGAGCAGCGCGAGTCCGGCGAGGTCCAGGAGCAGCTTTCGATGGAAGCACAGGCTGACAAGAATGACGATCACGCAAGCGACGGCCGACCCACGCGAGCCGGAACCGATCAGCGCGATGGCGGGGACAGCCAGCAGCAGGTAGGCGAAGATCCGCCACGGGAAGGAATATCGCGGGACCACCGCAAACCAGAGCAAGAGAATCATGGCGCAGGCGATGTGTCCGAGGCCAATCGTGTTGTTGCTGGGGGTGACCAGGCGTTCGGAGCCGCCGAGATCCGCGAGCGACCACGCGCAGATCGCGAACGCAGCAATGGCGAAGCCAGTGAGGAACCGCTTCATCGCCTGAGGAGTTCCCAGAGCGAAAAAAGGCGCCACGATCACAATTCCCGTCACGGTGAGGAATCGCCCGAGCTTTTCAAGCCCGGCCTCGAACACGGGAGTGTAGGCAAGGCTCGCGGTCATCATGGCCGCTAACGGGACGAACAGGAAATACACAGGCGGCATCGGCGCGGTGCACTTTCTTCGCAAGAAATTGAGAGCCAGCCCCGCGAGAAGGACGACGCCGAGAACGAGTGTCAGGTCGTAGGGAAGAAGCGAGGCAATGCGGCCGTCGCCTTTGACGTCACCTACGACGACATAGAGCGCGAGGGCCAGTTCGGGATAGAGCAGCAAGACACCCAGGGAGGCTGCGCCGGCTGCGGCGCACAGGATTTCCAGGGGCTTAGCGCCGAAGGCAAATAGTGCGATGCCAGCCGCAATGGAACACCCGAGAAGGACGACGCTCGAGCCGGAAAGCCCGAGGCCGCCGGCGGAATCACCGGAGATGTGCGTTACATTCATCTATGCGCTCGCCAGGAAGAGAACGTCCTCGACGTGGTCGATCGAGCAAAGATCGACGGGCGTCACGCCGTCGATCAGGTCGCGGGCTGTGTAGCCATATTTCGCCATGAACGCAGCAAGCTCCTTGATGTTTCGTCCCATCAGTCGATAGGCTCGCGGAGCGACTTCGCAGATGATCGCCGGCTTGTGGCTGGAAATATCGAAGTAGCTCTGCAAACCCTTCAGGACCGGCAGCTCGAATCCCTCGGCATCGATCTTGATCAGTGCCACGCGGCCGATGTTCCGGGCAGCGATGTAGGAATCCAAACGCACCACGGGAACCTCGAGAGTCGAGACGATTTCCGGACCTGTCTTGTAGGAGCGAACGAGCGTGCTCTGGCCGGGCTCGCGGGTGACGTAAATCGTGCACGTTCCGGGAGTCTCTCCCGCCGCGACGGGATTCGCGGCGATCGAATAATCGGGGTTAAGCTCCGCGAGCCTCCGAAGCCGCTCGAAGTAGGCGGGCACGGGCTCGAAGCAATGAACCTGCCCGCGCGTGCCGACCAAATCCGCTCCGATCGCCGAGAGATACCCGATATTCGCGCCCACATCGAAAAAGACGTCCCCGGGATTCAAGAACCGCTTCATCGCTTCGACGACGAGGAGGGCATATGACCCGAAATACATCGGCGCGGTGCCGCGATAGTGGTTCAAGTCGTATTCGAAGAGGACATTGTGAATGCGCCGGCGCGCGGGGAGCGGAGGCATGCGCCGCGCCGTACTCAGCTTCGCAAGCATCAGGCGGCAGAAGAGCGCAGGATTCCTTGCGAGAAGCGTGGCGGCCCGCGAAGCGGTGGCTTGCAGATGCATCTTTAGTCCTCTTGTGAGCTAGCCTGCAAGCGCAGGCACTGGCACTTGGTCTTCGACGAGCGTGGCGTGGGCGAACAAGCGCTGGAGTTCGCTCATGCGGTCGAAATCTGCCCGCCGGATACGATTTTCTTTCCCGTCGCGCACGACACCGGCTTTGTGACCGTGCAAGTCGAGCTTGATGGCCGTCCGAGGTTTGTTGTTGGGATCGCCCGGGCGCGTCCAGGCGGGACCCTTGTGAATTCCGTTGCCGTGGATTGCCGCAATACTGCCCTGCACGGTGCGAAGGACCGCCCACGAGCTGCGCGGGTAGACGCGCTCGACCTCTTCGTCGCTGAGACGGCCGTCGTTGGCGGCGATGCCGAGATCGCGGGAGAGCCGCGGGCGGCAGGAGCGGACGTCGTAGTGATTCGAACCGGGAACATAGACGAGCGGCCCGCGCGTGTCGTCGATATCGACGAGATAGATGAAGATTTGCAGCGAATCGGATTCGTCGTTGTCCTTGTGGAAATTACTGGAGTGCAGCGGGCGATTGTGCGGGAAATCGCGGACCAGGGTGACGCGATAGAGCGGCGGCACGCAGCCCAGAAAGCCCGCCGCAATTTTCAGGATGCTTTCGTTGAATGCGACGCCGAGCAGTTCGGGAATGTGAAGCAGCGGATCGCGGAGGGCAATCATCTTTTCGGTGGCGGCCAGTTCGTCGTACGAGAGATGTTCAAGGCTGCGGCGTTCACCGGTCTGCACTGAGTAGGCACGCCCGAGGTCGATCTGAAGATTGCGGAACATCGAGTCCGCCTGCGCGTAGATGCGGTCGATCAAATTCGCAGGGAAGAATCCGGGGACGAGGGCGTAGCCGTGGCTGCGCAGGGATTCAACCTGCTTCGCTTCGAGGCCGGTCATGCGGAAGAGACTCCGGTTCTTCTCGACAAGCCTCCGCGCTCCAACCCCCGCGATGCGGCGCGAATAGAGCAGCCGCGCCTTGCAGATGGCGCTGTAGAGATGTGGCCGCGTGCGGACCGCGCGAACGAAAAACGGCGATTGCGCCCCACGCATCAGTTCCTCCTTCCAGCGAACGCCGAACCCGGATCGGAGATTGGCCTCAGGACGATGAAAGAGACGAAAAGCCGCTGGCCGAGCGTCGCGGTGTACAGCTTCTTGAGCAGTGGCAGAATCCCCGGATAATGCGCGACGGTTCGCTTCGCGAGATTCAGGAACGGGTTGCGGCCCATCTGCTGCCAGCGCGAGCGGAGAAAAAGCTCCTCTTCGTACGGCGTGCGGATGTGCCTGGTGACCACGAACCCATATTTGGCGCAGATGAAATCGAGCGTGCCGAGGCCGAGAAAGTGCAGGTCGTCCGGAATGCCCCAGTGAATCTGGTTCCAGCGGCTGACGTTGCGGCTCATTTCGCTCGTGCGCAGGAGCACTTTGCCTCCCGGCGCCAGCGCGGCGCGCACCGCGCGGAACATTCCGTCGAACGAAGGAATGTGCGAGAGAACGTTGACCATGGTGATGACGTCGAACTTGCGGCCGCCGGAAAACTGCTCGAAAGGGATCCCGAGGACGTGGCACTTGGCCGCGCAGCGGGCGATCCGCGCGGCCAGCGGGTTCAACTCAATTCCCGCGCGATAGAGTCCCGGACGGTCTGCCAGCCGCTCGAGTAAGTGGCCTGTGCCGCAGCCGACGTCGAGAACTGAGGTGGCACACTGCATCTCGTCCGCGATCAGCGGGAAGTGCCGGTCGTAGTAGAGCCGCTCGCCCTGGTAGCGCCGCTCGCAATCGAGCAGCTCGATTTCGGCGTATTCTCCAGCCGCGACCCGCTGGTGCTGGCGGCCGCTCGCCGGATAGGGATGCACGAAGAAAAGCTCGCAGACGTTGCAGACGCGCAACTCGCAGCCGCTGTCGGTGAAGGCGGTGTCGGTTTCGGCCGATCCGCAAAGGGGACAGATGCGTGCGCCGGCCTTACCCGCAACCGCGGCTGGCAGGGGATGCCTGATGAGGACGTGCGAGCTGTGAAGTCGTTCCGTGGTTGCCATGATTTCTTCGTTTACTCAGCGCACGCTTGGCTGGGAGGCTTGAGCAACCTCCTCGTATTTCCTCTTGCTGGTTTCGGAAAGAACTGGCTCTTCCGCCAGAATCTCGCGCACGGCCGCACACACTTCGGCCACTTGTCCTTCGGTGATTGACGAGAAGAAGGGCAGGGCGAGGCATCGCTCGGATGCAGAATCCGTATGCGGCAGCGGCCGGAGCAGCGCCTGGCGGATTTCACGAAAATACGGCTGCCGGTGAATCGCGGGGAAATACGCCTGGCAACCGATGCCGCGTTCACGCAGGCCGGCCATCAGACGGTCACGCCGTTCGCGTGCCGATGCTCCCCGAAGTTGAATCGCGTACACGAACCAGCTTCGCTTCGTGCCGGGTAAATCGCAGGGCAAGGCGATGTCCGGGACTCCGGCAAGCAGCCTCGAATAGAGCGTGGCCACCTGTTCTCGAGCGGCGAGCAACTCGTCCACCCTTTGGAGTTGGGCAATGCCAAGCGCGGCGTGAAGATCGCTCAGGCGATAGTTGTACCCGAGGCGAACGTGGCGGAGCCATCCGGCGCGATCGTCGCGGCCCTGATTGCCCAGGCAGCGGCAAAACTTGGCAATCTCCGGATCGTTCGTCACCACCATTCCGCCTTCGGCCGTCGTGATCTGCTTATTTGGATAGAACGCGAACGCCGCTGCATCGCCGAACGTGCCCACGCGGCGGCCGCAATATTCGGCTCCGAGCGCTTCGCAGGCGTCTTCGAGGACGCGCAGATTGAACTCGCGAGCGATCTCGAGAATGGGCTGCATCGCGCAGGTAAGTCCAAACACGTGAACGGGAAGAATCGCCTTGAGGATTCTTCCGGACCGCCGATTGACGGCGCGGCTTCGAGCGGCGTTCCAAATGTAGTCGCGCGCCAGGATTTCCCGGATTTCGGCCGGATCGAGATTCAGAGTCACGGGATCGATATCCGCGAAGGACGGCAAGGCGCGCTCGTAGAGCAGGCAGTTCGCGGACGCCGCGAAGCTGAACGACGTGGTGAGAACTTCATCTTCGGGCCCGATGCCGAGAGCTTTCACGGCGAGGTGCAACGCCGAAGTCCCGCTGTTCGTCGCTACTGCATACCGGGTGCCCACATAGGCCGCGAAGCGAGTTTCAAATTCCTCGAGCGCCGGGCCGAGGCTGAGCTGCCCGGAGCGCAGGACGCGTACGACGTGCTCGATCTCATGCTCGCCGATTGCGGGCTTCGAGAGCGGGATCCTCATGCGGCCCCCACGGAACTCATCGCCGCGATTTCCGGTGCTGGCGCGGGTGCCGATTGATCTGTGCCGTTGGTCCGGTTCTCTTCGAACTCGGGGAAAGTCTCCTGGACATACTGGAGCAGGCCTTCACTGTCGCCGCGCGCGAGAAATTCCTCCATCTTGCGAATCCGTGGGAGGATGTCCCGCGCCTGGCGACTGTGCTCGCGGATGACGAGTACCCGGGCCGATCCCGTGGGGGCCGGATGCTCCCATTCCTCCCAAAGTTCTTCGGTGAGCTTTTCTCCCTCGTGCAGGCCGGTGAACTCGATACGGACGTCGGATTCCGGTTTCAGCCCGGCGAAGAGCATCATCGATTTTGCAAGCTCGTAGATGTTCAGCGGCTCGCCCATGTCGAAAACGAATGTCTCGCCGCCCCTGCCGAGGGCCGCCGCACGCAAAATGAGATGAACCGCTTCGGGCGCGGACATGAAGTAACGAGTCGCACGCGGGTCCGTCACACGCACCGGGCCGCCTTTCTGAATCTGGTCCCAGAAGAGCCGCAGGACGCTTCCCGTGCTGCCAGCGACGTTTCCGAAACGAACGTTCGAAAGACGCGTTTGACCCGTGCGCTCCGCATTGGGCGCCGCGGCGCGCGCGAGCTCCTGAATGCACAGTTCGGTGAGCTTTTTGGAAAGGCCCATGTAGTTGCGCGGGTCCACGGCCTTGTCGGTGGAAATATTGACGAAACGGCTGGCTCCGCATTCGATCGCTGCTTCGGCGATGTTGCGCGTGCCGAGGACGTTGTTGCGGATGGCTTCCTGCGGATGCAATTCGAGCATGGCGACGTGCTTGTGCGCCGCGGCATGAAACACGATCTCCGGCCGCTCGCTCCGCAGGATTCTTCGGATGGAGTCGCGATCGAGAACGTCGGCCAGGAAAGGCTTAACGCGCGCTGCGCCCAGGCGTTCCGACGCTTCCAGGTTTATGTAGAACAGGCTGTTTTCCGACTTGTCGAGGAGCAGGAGCTTTCGCGGGTGCGCCGAGGCGATCTGACGGCAGAGCTCCGAGCCGATGCTGCCGCCAGCCCCGGTCACGAGCACGGTCCTTCCGCCGACGATCTTGCGCGTTTCTCGCGCGTCGATGGGAATCTCCGCCCGCTGAAGGATGTCTTCGATCCGGGGTCCGCGCAGTTTGCGCCGCGCGATCCTTCCGCCGTTCGTGCCTCCGATGATCTTGAGTCTTTCCCGAGTGGCCGGTCCAAAGCAGAGGCTATGCATTTTTAGTAGACCCCGTACGTGCGTTTTGTAGTTGGCAGCCGGACTCGCACGCGTTCCATCCCGCTGGCCCAAGACTGCGAACCTGCCGTCCAGCCGGAACGAGCGCGTTACGTGCTCGGATGTGGCTTTGCCTCTTCCGCCTTACGGGAGGGAGCGGGCTCAGCCACTCGGTCTCTTTTGCCGGAGGACACTGCGCTCCGGCGTTACGTTTTCCGTTTGCCCCGGGGCCCATCGGCCGGGCGAGGCGGCGCTACATGCGCTGGTAAAGCGCCTCGGGAATCGGATAGGTCCTCCGATTCAGTACCGCCCCCAGAATAGGAACACTAGCCGCTTCGAAACTCTCCTTGGCGATGCGCGCCGGCTCGCGCCGCGTCGAATTCGAGCCTATGACGAGGATGATTCCGTCCGTCAGCTGGCCGAGCAGCACGGCATCGGGATACGCACTCATCGGAGGAGTATCGATCAGGAGGTAGTCGAACTCTTCGCGCAGCTCCGAGAAGCGAGTCCGGAGCCGGGCAGGGTTGAGCGCGCCATTCGGCTCTTTTCCCACGTCGCCCGAGGTCATCACCCACAGATTGCTGCACAGTGTTGGCCGAGTGAATTCGCGGACGGGCCGCGGATCCTTCATAGCCCCCGCGAAACCAGAGCCGACCTCAACGGTCCCGGAGCTCCGGGTGTCCACCCTCTTGCGGCGAATGAAGCACAACAGCCGGGCGAACAGGAGCAGTTCGAGTGGTCTCACGGTGCAAGATATCGACATTTCGACTCATGGCTGCCGCCCGTGCCGGTTTTTCGGCGCACCGGCAAATGGTCGATCGATCAAGCCGTAGTAGTCCAGAAGCATGCCTAATGCCTCGTGGTGCTCGCTGGAATTGCGGCGAGCACCTTGGTCTCGAGATATCTGCTGAGCTCATCCGGAGTCCGGAACGACGGGTCCATTCGATCCACAGCGTACGCAGCGCCCACACTCGTGATCGTCGCCGCGAATAAGCCGCCGATCAGAAGCCAGCCAAGATGAAGCGTCGGCAATGCTGGAATGGTGGCGGCCTCGGCAATCGACACGTTGACGATCCGCTTGCTATCGAGCGCGTCGGAGATGTGCGCCTCTTCGCGTTTGCGGAGATAGAGCAGGTAATTGTCCTCGGCGGTCTTCACGTTGCGAACGAGGTCGTCCTGAATGGCCCCTTTCCGGTTGAGCTGGTTTGCGACCTCCTCGTAGTGGTGCACGATGCGAGCCGTAGCCGTGGCTTGCGCTGCCAGCTGAGCCTGATCCGCCTCGGCCTTGGCCAGTTCGGTTGCCATCCAGTCCTGAGCCGGCACGCGGTCCGAAGTCGTTTCCTCGACGGGAGTTTGGCGTGCTTGCGCGATGGCCTTTCGCGTCTCCTCAATCTGCGTGGATACTTCCTCGACCGGTGGGTACGTGGGCGCGTACTTGACGAGCATGTCGCTGCGCTTCAGTTCAAGCGAAAGCAGGGTGCCCTCGAGTTGCGCGAGCAGTTGCGCGTTGTCGGCTTTCCTGATCTGCGTCGTCTGGCGGTCCGGGGAAGCGGCTGACCGCGCTTGGAGCGCGCGGGCGCGTTCACCGGCCGCGTAAGCGCTGGACTGGTCGTCCTGCGACTCACCCTGAAACCGACTGAGCTGCTCGAGGACGAGCTGCTTCTGTACTTCGGGCGCTACTACGCTCTCGCGGCTATCAAAATCGGTGAGCTTTGCTTCGGCCGAGGCAAGCTCATCACGATAGCGGCTGGCTTGCTGATCGAAGAAGCTGAACGTTCCGGCGGGACGGTGCACGGCCGCGTGCTTTTCCTGATACATCGTCGCGAGCGTTTGGAGAACACGGGCGGAGAGCGTCGGATCGCTCGAGGAATATGCCACGCGGATCAGCGTCGTTTTCTTGAGCGGCTCGACGATCATCCTGTCCTCGAGTTGCTGAACCGACCGGGCAAGCCGTGTCTCCTGAGTCGACCGGGTGCCGCGCAAGGCATCTCCCACGTGCCCAGCGATGCGCTGCCATAACGATTGCTTGTTCGACTCCAGTCCGGAGGCCAACACCACTTTCTCCAGCAGGTCACGGCTTCTCAGCAGCTCGACTTCGGAGTTTAGGTCTTCTTCCGAAACTGCCGGTACCGGTGCCACGAGTCCGGCGGCGCTTGCATCAGGGGTGACAGCGGCGTCCACGCGATCGCGGTTCACCAGGATCTTCATCTCCGCTTCGTATCGCTTCGGGAGTATCAGTACGCTCAGCAGGGCGCCGAAGAAGATTCCGAGGAAGATGAGGGACACAAGACGCCGGTGGCGGAAAACGGGCATGGCCACATCCCGGAGCGTGACCGGAAGCGCGGCGCTGTTGTCGTGCGACCTGACCTCCATATCACCTCGATCCCTCGGCAATTTCTCGCGACCTCCCCTCTCTTTACGGGTGAAGCTGGTAATACGCGCCGACACCGGACGATGGAATGAATCTCCGGACCTTGGAGATGAAATTCTGCGGCACGAACAACATGTCCCCGGGGCGAATCTCCACGTCTTCGTTCACGTCGTGCCCCTGTAGGATTCTCTTCAAGTTGAGAGATTTCACTTCGTACCAGTCGTTGTTGAGCCGGCGGAACAATAGGACCTGGGAATGCCGGGCGGCATCATTGAATCCTCCGGCTGTGGCGACGGCCTCTGTTGCCGACGTCTCACCGCGAAGGTCGTATTTCCCGGGCCGGTTCACCTGGCCGGTGACGGTGAAATACGGCTTGTTGAAGTCCTTCAGCTCCACGCTGACGATTGGCTCGTGCAGGATTTTCGAGTAAGCGGTTCGAATGGCTTCGGCCGATTCTTGCGTGGTGAGGCCTTCGATGTGGACGTCACCGGCGCCCGCGAGACTCACGAAACCGTCCGGCTGTACACTCACGGTCTGATCGAATTCCGGCGTAAGAGGAAACGCAAGCGCGATCATATCGCTCGCACAAAGACGGTAGCGCGCGTCTCTGCGGTGAAGGTCGGTTGGATTGATATCGCCGGCACGCGTCGGTGATGGTGCCGCGGCGTTGACGGACGAGCTCACTTCGATCGTCCCCGCACTGTTCTGTGCAACCGTTGCCGGGGCACAAGCGCAACACATCGTCAGAGTGAGAAGAAGCTTCAATTCGCGCATGTCATCAGCCGGTCACGTTGCATGGAAGTGACTTTGGACGCGGCAAACTACGTTGAAACTGAGACGTGCGCAAGTGGCCGAACGTCCGGGCCGGGAGGGGTGCTTTTTTACTCTTACTTGACCGTTGTTCCCACAAGAACTTTCGCGGAGTCAATCGTCGATTCAGGAAAGGGCCCCCAAAGCTACCGCGCGGAGGGAAGGTATCTGAAGGGCTGGTAGAGACGTCAGTCCCCACCGGGGGAGACGAACGTCCCTATGCTTGTAGTAGACCTGAAACATTCGAATCATTCCCGAACTGGTTACAAATTTCCCCCGCAGGATTGTGGCGCCGGTCCGCGTTAGGCCCGGGCCCAGTCACGTAACCTGTATGTGCCCAATAGTCAGGCGGATAGGAGTGAACGGCCTCGATCTCTGGTCTTCTGCGCTCGGCGCGGCTGTCGTCGGACGTCCGGATCGCTACGAAGGCCGCAGAGCACGGCCTGTCCAGTTTGCCGCTCCGATCCGTCTGAATTACGAAGCCCGCCCGTGACCGAATAGCGGCAATATGAGGGCGATGAGTGCCCACGATCGAAACGATCTTTCGCCTCGTTCGTCATAGTACGTACGGGTAAATAGTCCGATTTTCTGCTTGCTATCCCGAGCGGTCGAAATCTAGAATCGCCCACCCTTCCAGACTCCGAGGCTGCCGAGGTGTACGATGGAAAACGAGCAGCAGTGGCGGAGCTCTGTCGTTACGGTTCTCGTCACTGAAGCAAGTAAGCTGAATTGCCAGCTGATCGAACAGGTGTTCAGGCAAAAGCGGGCTCACGTTGACGTCGTCGGCTCGGCAATCCGTTCCCGCGACGTCGTCGCGTTGCTAAAACAAACGGATCCGGACGTCGCCGTCATCAGTGCGCAGCTTGAGGATGGCCCGCTCGAAGGATACCGCGTCCTTCGCGAGCTGCATTCCTTACAATCGAGAACGCGCAGTATTTTGCTGCTCGGCGAACGGGAGCACGATCTCGTCATTGACGCATTCCGGTGCGGTGCGCGCGGCGTCGTATTCCGCGACGAGCCGCTCGAAATCCTCGGAAAATGCATTCACGCGGTCCATCACGGGCAGGTGTGGGCCAACAGCGAGAACCTGTGCCATATCCTTGAGACTCTTAGCCGGGCGATGCCTTCCGCTCGCGTGCGTGGCGCAAACGGGGTCGAACTTCTATCGAAGCGCGAAACAGACGTGGCGCGGCTCGTCACCGAAGGGCTGACGAATCGCGAGATCTCCGCACAGCTTGGTCTAAGCCCTCACACGATCAAGAACTATGTTTTCCGCGTCTTTGAAAAGTTGGGAGTATCGACGCGCGTGGAGCTGGTCCTTTACTGCTATCAAGAGAGGCAGGCTCGGTTGCTCACTGCTCACTCTGATGAGGCTGAACCAAGAACCGGCACCAAAGGCGCATGATCCAGACGCCGCAGCGAAAATGCATCCGGGGACGAGAATGAAGCGGCACGGGGAACACATTCTCGCATTCGCCGTGAGCGCGGCGCCGCCAGCCTTTCCACTCCTTTCGATCCCGTCCCTGCCTGCCTGAATCTCTCCGTGCAATGGGGTTTCCACTGATGCTCAGGCGGCGTGCTAGACGGTATGAAACGTATTGAATGGCATATCGCTGGTCGTGTGCGCACGCGTTGTCTGGTAGGCGTATGAAAACGAGTTAACATAACGTATAGAGTCATATAGAAGAATCATTGCTCTTGTCTAGAATCAACAAGGAGGCGCGTACCGCGCCTCATCTAGGGGATATTACGAAATGCGACTGCGCTTCATGGTGGTTCCGTCCGTTCTGTTAGTGGTTGTACTCGTATTGCCAGCGTCTGCCCTGGCACAGGCTGGAAGTGGCGAATTGACCGGAGAGGTGACTGATTCATCCGCGGGACTGGTCGCACATGCCACCGTGAGCGTGACCCACGTCGAGACCAACCAGACCTACACCTCGACTACGAGCGATCAGGGTGTGTATGCCTTCTCCAGCTTGAAGCCCGGGCTTTACACGGTTGTTGTTGACGCCGTGGGATTCAAGCAGTTCGTGCGCAAGCAAGTTACCGTGACCACAGGTGAGCGAGTTCGCATCGACGTGGAACTTTCAGTTGGGAGCGCGACAGAAACGATTACGGTCACGGCCGACGCCGCCCCGTTACGCACGGATTCCGCCACCATGGGCCAGGCGGTTCGAAGCCTGACGATTACTGCGCTGCCGCTCGCCCAGCGCAATTACGTGAACCTGATCGGTCTCGCGGCAGGTGTTGCGCTGCCTCCCGGGCAGGGGCAGTTCCCGCGGCTCAACGGCAGCCGCCCGCGAACCAACGAGTATCTCTACGATGGGATCTCGGTATTGCAGCCGGAACCTGGACAGGTTGCGCTCAACCCCATTATCGACGCGATTCAGGAATTCAACGTTCAGACCAACGACGCACCCGCTGAATTCGGGCGCTTCAACGGCGGCGTGATCAACATGACCACGAAGTCCGGAACGAACGGTTTTCACGGCACCGCTTTCGAGTTTTTTCGGAATGAGGTCTTGAATGCCCGGAATCTGTTCGGCCCAGCCACCGTGGCGAATCCCCACAAGCCGGAATACCGCAGAAATCAATTTGGATTCGTTGCCGGCGGGCCCATCGTTCGCGACAAGACCTTCTTCTTCGTGGACTACCAAGGAACAAGGCAGATCATCGGGAAGACGGTTTCTTCAGCCGTGCCGACACTGGCTGAGCGCAGCGGAGATTTTTCGGCCTTGCTGGGCAAGCCGCTCTACAGGACGCCGGCGCCGAATTCTGTGGTAACGACAACGGCGTCCGGCAATACGCCCATTATGACGACGGACACGAATGGCAATCCGATTCAAGTTGCACAGGGCATGATCTTCCGCCCCTCGGATCATCACGCATACGTGGGCAACGTGATCCCGGTGAATACATTTGATTCGGTTGCCGCCGCATTGATGCTGGATCGGTACCCGCAGCCGACTTCGTCGGCGTCGGGCAACAACTTCACGCGGCGGGGCAACGAGCCGGATAACCAGGACCAGTTTGATGTGCGCCTTGATCACCGATTTTCCAGCAGGGACCAGATGTTCGGGCGGTACTCCTATTTCAAGGACTTCACACAGCCGGTGACGCCGCTGCCCGACGGAAGCGGCGCCAGCGTGGCCGGGTCTCTCGCCACCGGGCCGCAGCGTACCTTGGGGCAAGCTTTCGCTTCCAATTACCTGCACATCTTCTCGACGACGTTCACGAACGAGGTACGTGTGGGGTATACGCGCCGATCGATCTCTCGGGCAGCTCTGCTGCTTGACTCTCCGCCTTCGCAGAGTATCAACCTTCCAGGTATTCCCTCCAATTCTTCGTTCAGCAGCGAATTGCCGACCTTCCTGATCAGTGGATTTCAACAACTGGGGCCGCCACCGAATGTGGATTCGCAGTTTCGGACGGACGGCGTCGAAATCGCCGATACGGCAACGAAGGTCCACGGCCGACACTCCGTCAAGTTCGGCGTGGACAATCGCTTTTTTCGGCTCGACGTCATCCAGCCTCCGTCGCCGACGGGATCGTTCACATTCAGCACTCTGTTCACGAACTTCCCCCTGCCTTCCGGACTAACCGACCCGAGCGGCACGGCGAAGACCGGGAATCCGCTTGCCAGCTTCTTGTTGGGGCAGGTCCAGCAGTTCACGATTGATCTGCAACAGAAGGTGATTCGGCCGCGGGCTTGGTTTCAGGAGTGGTTTGTCCAGGACGACTGGAAAGCGACGAACCGGTTGACCTTGAATGGGGGCGTCCGCTACTCGCTCAATTTCCCGTCAACGGAAGTGGACAACCAGGGCGCCGTTTTCAACCTGCAAACGCAGCAATTGCAGTACCTCGGCAAGAACGGGTTTCCGAGGTCGGCGCGAACACTTCATTGGGGAAACTTCGGGCCGCGCCTGGGATTGACGTACTTGCTTACAAGCAAGACCGTGGTGCACTCCGGTTATGGGCTAACCTTTTTTGACCAGTCCGGGATCACCACGCCGTTCACGAATCCGGAAGTTCCGTTCATCCAAAATATTCAGCAGGTCAACCTCAATAACTTGACTGCGGCCTTTGTGCTAGCCAACGGACCGACGGTGCAGCCCGTCCCCCTTACGCCTGATGCCGGGCTGGGACAAAGCGTCTATTCCGTTAGTCGGCACCTTGGGTCGGGCTACGTGCAGCAGTGGAATCTCTCTGTGCAGCGCCAGCTGATGCAGAATCTCTCTTTCGAGATCGCCTACATTGGTTCGAAGGCCACACACCTGGGCGTGCCGGATTACAATCTAAACCAGCTTACGGCGGCACAGCTCGCGACCGGACTCGATCCGGGCAGCACGCTCACAAAGTCGGTGCCCAACCCCTTCTTCGGGGAGATTCCACCTTCCTCTACGCTCGGTGGCCCCACAATTTCGAATGCGCAATTGCTGAAGCCTTACCCAAGGTTCCAGAATGTGATTCTCTTCAGAAACAACATCGGCAATTCCAGCTACAACGGACTGTACGTGAAGCTGGAGAAACGCTTCTCCCGCGGGTTGACATTCCTGTTCAGCTATACGCATTCCAAGCTGATCGACGACGCGTCTTCCGTCTTCGACGCGTCCCTCACAACCGGATCGGTCGCCAACTTCCCGATGGCGGACAGTTTCAACCGGAGGCTGGAACGCGACGTGTCCTCTGGCGATATTCCGAATGTAACAGCCATCAGCTATACGTACGATCTTCCGGTGGGTCCGGGGCACACGCTCCACCCGGAGGGCGTTCTCGGAAAGTTCGCCAACGGCTGGCAGGTCGCTGGATATATTTCCTTGCAGTCAGGTCTGCCACTCGCAGTCACGCAGACGACGAATTTCAACTCTTTTGCCGGCTTCGCCACGCAGCGGCCTACCTGTATCGCGAATACAGAGCTGCCTCCTTCGCAGCGGTCCATTACGAAGTATTTCAATACGGCCGCATTTCAGATCACGCCGCAGTTTCAGATAGGGACGTGCTCGCGGAATGCCGTTCGCGGTCCGGCGTATCGGGATGGGGACGTCTCGTTGATCAAAAGGACCGCGATTCGAGAGAGCCTCAGCGTGGACTTCCGTGCGGAAGTCTTCAATATAACGAACACGCCTCCTCTGGGCGCTCCGAACGTCACGGAAGGCAGTTCGGCGTTCGGTTCGATTTCGTCCGCGGGTGATCCGCGCGTGTTTCAGCTCGCGCTCAAGCTCAACTTCTGAGTCGCTGGCTGAAATGATCGTTTGCCAATCTCTCTTCGGGGAATTGGAGGATGCCACGAATGCGCCGATCCTTGTTTGTGCCAATAACCTTGGCGTTGCTTCTGACTTCCTGGCCATACTTCCAGTGGTCTACTGCGGCACAAGGCTCTAGCAAGGGCGGTCCCACAGAGCTTCGGATCGTTGGTGCGGCTAAAGTACCGCTGGTAGTCTCAGCGGCAGACTTGAAAAGAGCACCCCGCACAATCCTTCGGGTCGTCAACCCGCACAGCAATAAGGCGGAAGTGTACGAGGGGGTCCCTCTAGCGTTTCTACTCCAAAAGGCCGGCGCGCCCCAGGGTGAGCAAATCCGGGGTCCGTGGATGGCGGCCTACGTTCTGGTAGAAGCAGCGGATGGCTATCGTGTTGTTTTCTCGCTGGCTGAGTTGGACTCAGGATTTCTCGACTCAGAAGTTCTCCTCGCGGACACACTAGGCGGTGTTCCACTCGGCGCGGGCGAAGGCCCATTCAAGCTCGTGGCACCTCACGACAAACGGCCGGGGCGTTGGATAAGGATGGTCAAATCCGTCACGATCGTTCAAGCCCCGAATCCATAGCAATTGTTTCACCTGCCAACGCTCAGATCTGAAACTGGACCTAGGCTCCACTGCGGCAGGATCGAAGTGATTACGGCTTCTTTCGGGCCTGGGCAGACGGCGGGCAAAAAAATGGGGGAGGCGGCGAGCCACCTCCCCCGGTGACGGTGTTTGCTAGGGCAGAACGTAGCGGAACGAGGTGAACACCATGTTCTCGGAGCTGTGCGGTGCGCCGTTTGACTCAATGCCCACGCCGGTTACAGTGCCGTCCCCGATTCCCCTCCATGTGTTGCGCTGGAGGTAGGAGTATTGCGGGCCGAATTGCACGGTGCCCTTCGAGCCCTTGTAGAAGCGATACCAGAACCCTGCAGTGCCCTCGAAGATTGTTCTGGTGTCGCCCGTGCAGCTTGCCAGCGAGCCGGGAACGAATCCGGCACCGCCGCCCACGCCTGTCGGAGTCGAAACCGACGAACCGGGAGGCGGTTCAACGAAGCAGCCGAAGTTGGGCAGGCCGGTGGCGCCGTAGCCCTCGTTCGGTCCGACCGTGGAACCGGCTTTGGTGAACTGGGTGCGACCCGCGTACTCGCCGCCGCCGTAGAGGTAAATATCCAGCTTCGACGTGGGGTGGAGTTCGATCGTGGCCAAGCCCTGGAAGCTCTTGATCAGAGCAAGCGTGCCATCGGGACGAACGGTCGCATCCGGCAACGATGTGGTTCCGTAGCGGCCTACGCCGTCGCCGCCCATGAAATGGAACGCGACGTCGGCCTTCTTGGTGACGGGCATGCGAATGTTTGCTCCGACTCCACCACCGACGCGATGGTCGTTGAATGCGCCTGCGGCGGGGTTGGTGGCGGAAGCAAAGTTAGGATATATGCGATCGCGGAAGGTGCTGACGACACCGAAGACCTCGTAGTGGCCAAAGCCCGGTTCGAATGCCGCCTTGAAGACGAAATCAGGGGCCGTCGTGAACGCGAAATTGGCGATGGGGTTGAGAAGACCGCCGCCAGCTCCCGGAGCGCCGATCAGGAAGTTGTTGTTCTGGCCGTGGAGGGCGACAGTGGTTTCCGCGTTTTCTATTGAGAATCCGAGCCAGACCTTGTTGTCAAAGTTCTTGGTCACACGGAAGCCGTATTGCCGCGCCCAGCTGAAGCCGACGTTATACTGCGCGTCGATGGTGAGGGGTGCTGCTTCCGTGCGGTTGTCGAGACCCTTCTTGGTTTCCGTCACCAGGCTCCACATCTGGCCGCCGGTGAAGGTCCAGCCGCTGTTGAATGCGGCCTGGGCCCAGAATTGCCGCTGGCGTAATGTGAAGCTGTTGCTCTGGTTGTAGTTCGAAGTGACGCCGGCGGAGAGGAAGTCCAACTCATAATAGCCGCCGATCTTCACGTTGCTGAGCTTGCCTTCCACCAGCGCCCCAAAACGCGACTGGCGGCCGGAAGCATTGAACTCCGATACCTTGCTGAACGGACTGCCAGGAAGCGGAATGCTATTGAAGGGCGAGTTGACATCGGCGCTGAGTGCCCTTTGGCGCCAAGCCGATTCCGCCGCCATGAAGCCGATCGGCGTAATCGTGATTCCCTTTACCGCGATGGAGTTCGGCGTCTCTGGCGCCTTGCCGTTTTGAGCCGCTGCGGGCACGCCCATCGTGGGCTCGATCGCCGCGTTTGCAGGAGCGGCGAGCGCACTGGAAACCGCGCCTTCGCGGGCCGCACTTGCGGCACTCAGTTGCTCTTCGAGCAACTGCATCCTCTGCTGCTGCTCCTGAAGCTGCTTCGATTGGGAATCCAGAAGATCTCTGAGCTGCTGCAGCTCGCTTTCCGTCACCAGACTTGACGGCTCCGCTTTCCCGGCCGCATCAGCCTTCGGGGCGGCTGCCGGCGGATTGGCCGGCTTGGCCGTCGCAGCCGGCGCGTTCGAACCGGCGGCACCATCCTTGTCTCCTGCTCCACCCGTACCCGCCATCGCCGGCAATGCGACGAGGCCGAGGGCTACTAAACATGCCGCAAATACTCGCATTCGTTCCTCCTTGAGATTGACTACCGAACCGGCCCAAAACACGCCCATCTGAACAAGCGACGAAGATCGATTGGAGCCCGGCCGCTTCGCCTCCAAAAGTGGAGGCTTGCACGTCTCGACGATTGCCGCCACCCGAGGGAGCTACACGTCCAGCACCCACCCACTCTGGGAACTTTAGACATTTGCTGGCCTTCGGGGATATGGATTCCACCTGGCCAGCCCCTCGCGTGTGGCTACACGCAGGAGACGAGTCGCGGGGCAACGTTATTCGTTCCGGTTGAATGCTTTATGATGAAAATGTGAATAAAGTGTTACAGCCGGAGACTTCCGGGGCGTGCCGTGCCGGACCGCACGCTAGTGCAACGATCCGATCTGGTAGTTGAGGACGGAAAGCTGCGTCTCGTAGTCGTACTTGGAGTTCGCGGATTCGAGTTCCGCCTGCGTCATATTCAGCTGCGCCTGGCTTAGCTCGATGATCGAGCTGAGGCCCAGCTTGTAGCGCGCCTGCGCGAGATCCACGGCGTCCGTCGCTTGCTTCAGTAGCTGATCCGTAAGCGCCAGGCGCTGAAACGCGGAATTTGCGTTCAGCCAGGCGGTCCGGACATCCCGAACCACCCGGTTCTGGAGGTCGCGCAAGTACTGTTCCTGTGCATGTGCTCGAAAATTTGCCTCGGAGTGCAGCGCTCCGAACAAGTGGCCATTGAACAGTGGAACATTCACGTTAAAGCCCACGGCTGCATAGCGTGGTGCGAGTGCATCCGCGCCGTAAGGAGTCAAACCGGCGGTACCGACGGCGGAGATCGAAGGGAGCCAAAGGTCGCGCTCCGCGGTGGCATAGCTCTGCGCGGAGCTCACGTCCAGGCGCTGGCCGATCAGCTCCGGCCGATTTTTCACAGCCTGCTGGATCAGGTCGGAGAGATTCGCCGGCGGGGTCTGCGATGAGGTCTCGTCACTCAGCACGAATGTTCTCTCGTCAGAGAATCCCAGCGCGCTCGAGAGATCCGCGAAGGACGCCTGTAGATCGTTTTGAGCTTGAACGAGCAGAAGCCGCGCCTGTGCCAAGTCGACATTCGCAAAGCTCACGTCCAATCCTGACTTGATCTGACTCTTGGCCAGAGCGGTCACCTGGTCGGAAACGAGCTGTCGCGACTTGACCGTTTCCTCCGCGACCCGGAGCACCGCTTGCGCCTTTAAGACTGAGAAGTATGCCTGGTCGACGCGTAACAGGACGTCGGCTCGCGTGGCAACAACGTTTTCCTGCTGCGCTTGCGCATGCAGGTTGGAGCTCTTGGCAAGCTCGTGCGTGCGGCCGAAATCCGTAAGAAGCTGGCCGACCGTGATTCCGTTTGCGTAGCGTTCAAAGATAATCGGGTTGTTCAATCCTCCCGCGGTAACCCGGCTGTTGTTTTCGGCATCCACGCCCGTGAGGCTGCCGTAGACCGTCGGGTAATAAGCCGATCTGACCTCCCGCACCTGCTCCGTTGCCGCGGATGCCAGGCTCATCGCCGCCTGAATCCGCGGATGATTCTGTATCGCGATCTTTTCAGCATCTTGCAGGCTGAGATTCTGAACCGTTTGAGCCGACGCGAATCCCGAGGGGATTCCAAGCCATAGAGTGCAAACGAGAGCAATTTGGCGTCGGTTCATGACAGCTCCGATGGGACTGGCGATGGGCCGTCCTGGGCCGGCTTCTCGTAGAGCAGAAGGTATGCAGCCGGCACCACAAAAATGGTGAGGGCCACCGACGTAATCAAGCCACCGATGATCACGCGCGCGAGCGGCGCATACTGCTCGCTTCCGGTTCCCAGCTTCAGAGCCAGTGGAAAAAGACCGATGATCGTTGCCAGGGACGTCATCAGAATGGGACGCAGGCGAATTCTGCAGGATGAAATAATCGCATCGCGAACTCCCACTCCGTTCTCTTCCAGCCGGTGCGCAAATTCCACGATCAAGATGCTGTTGGAAACGACAATTCCGACCATCATGATCAGCCCCATCAGCGACATCACGTTGAGCGTCGTGCCCGTGAGAAGCAGAGTCAGAAGCACTCCAATAATGCCGGTTGGCACGGCCAGAAGGATGAGAACCGGGTCCAGGAACGATCGGAACTGGGCCACCAGTATCAGGTAGAGCAGGACGAGCGAAAGCGTAAGACCCAGACTAAAGCTGCGAAACGAAGTTTCCATCCCCTGGACCATTCCACGGAGATTGACGCGCGTGCCTTCGGGCAGCGTGGTTCGGGCAAGGATCTTGCGGATGGCGCCCGCGATGCGGCCAAGGTCTTCCGTCGAAGGGTTTACATACACGTCGAACGTCCTCTGAATCTGGTAATGATCGATTTCCGTCGGAGCGTTGAATCGCTTGATCTTGCTGACCGCGTCCAGGAGGGCAGGGAACTGCGCCTCGGGCGAACGCAGAGGGATGTTTTGAAGATCCTGCAGGCTGCGGACGTTTCGTTCCGGATATTGCACCGTCAGCATGTAATCGTTTCCAGACTTGGGGTCGATCCAGTAGCTGGGAGCGATCATTCCGTTGGAGGTGAGCGCGGTGATGACGTTGTCCACAACTTCCCTCTGATTCAGCCCGAGTTCGCTCGCGCGCAGCCGATCCACGTTGAGCTGGAGAGACGGGTAATCCAGATCCTGAGGAATATAGACGTCGCTCACGCCCGGGATCTTCCGGATCTCGGCGGTCAATTGCGTCGCGACTGCATAGTCTGACTCCATATTCGATCCGCTCACTTGGACGTCGATGGGAGCCGGCAATCCTTGATTCAAAACTGCGTCCACCATGCCTCCCGATTGGAAATAGGTGCTGAGCTCCGGCAATTCTTCTTCGATCTTGCGGCGCACTCGGTTGATGTACTCGAAACTGCTGGTGGAGTGTTCTTCCGCGAGCGCTACCTGCACGGTGCCCGTATGCGGTCCGGCATTGGACGTGTAAATCGAGGAAAACCCGGAGACCACGCCGATGTTGGAGACGATCAATCGCAGGTCCTTGGGATCCACAGTCTTCCGGATGAGGTCCTCAATCCGACCGATCTCTTGATTCGTGATCTCCACGCGCGTGCCCGAGGGCGTTTTCACGTTTATGACAAACTGTCCCGCGTCAGTCCGCGGGAAAAATGCCAAGCCGAGAAACGGAAATAGCCCGAGGCTAAGAACGAATGCCACGAGCGTCCCGACCAGGACTCTTTTGGGATGTTCGAGAGACTTGTGAACGTAGCCGTCGTAGATTTCGAGAAACCGATGAAAACCTTGGCCGAACCGTTCGTTGAAGCGTGCGCCCCATCGCGCCAATCTTCCTCGCCGTTCCTGGGAAGACTCCTGCGCCGAGCCATCTTCGACCATCGCCTCGTGCGATGCCGCTTTGATGTAGCGCGCGCAGAAGAGCGGCACGACGGTCATCGCCACGACGTAGGAAGCAAATAGCGCCAGAACGACCGCCAGGGCCAACGCCGAAAACAGAAAGCGGCTCACGCCGTAAAGAAACGTGACGGGGAAGAAGACGACGGCGCTCGTCAGGGTTGCCGCCAAAACCGCCAGAGAAACCTCATGCCCGCCCTTCTCGGCCGCTACTTCCGGCGATTCGCCGAGTTCGAGGTGGCGGAAAATGTTCTCGAGCACGATCACGGCGTTGTCGATCAACCGGGAAAAAACGAGCGCGAGGCCGGCCAGGACCATGGAATTGATCGAGCTGCCGCCGAAATACAGCCCAATGATCGCCGCGAGGGCGGAGAGGGGAATCGAAAGAAATACGGCGACGGTGGCGCGTGTGCTACCCAGGAAAATCAACACCATCAAGGCCGTCAGGAGCAGCCCAACTCCGCCTTCGTGCAGCAGATTCTCGATGGCTCGCTTCACGTACAGCGACTGGTCAAACACGACGCGGGTGGTGAGATTCTTCGGGACGTCCACCAGCTTTGTGACGAGTTGTTTGATTCCATCGACCACTTGAATGGTGTTGGTGTCTCCGCCCTGTTTGAGGATGGGAAGATAGACGGAGCGCTGGCCGTCCACTCGCACCACGTTTGTCTGAATCTGTTGTGAGTCTTCGGCATGGCCGACATCGCCGACTGTTACGCTCGATTCGCCGATGGTCTTCAGAGGAAGGCCGTTAATGCCATTCACCTCTCGAAACTGGCTGTTCGTATAGATGTTGTAATCATAGGGGCCGATTTTCACGTCACCGGCTGGCAGGATCAGGTTGGCGTTGTTGACGGCCCGAACGACGTCCATCGGGCTCAACTGGTACGCCTGGAGCTTCGCGGGATCGACGTACACCATGATCTGGCGGTACTTGCCTCCGAACGGTGGCGGAACGGAAGCCCCAGGCACGGTTGCAAGCTGGTTGCGAACCTGAAATTGGCCCAAATCGCGAAGCTGCGTCTCGCTCAGCCCCTGCCCCTGAAGAGTGATCAGGCAAACCGGCAGGCTCGATGCGTCGAACTTCTCCACGACCGGTGGAAGAGTTCCGGGAGGCAAGCGCCGCAAATCCGCCATGGAAAGATTTGAAATCTCATTGACGTCGGCGTCAGGGTCGGTTCCCGGCTGGAAGTAGACCTTGATGATGCTAACGCCCGGCAGAGATCTCGACTCCATGTGCTCGATTCCGCTGCCCATCGTGAAGAACCGCTCAAAGCGTCCCGTGATTTCCGTCTCGATTTCCTCGGGGGGCATGCCGTTGTAAAAGGTCGCCACGACAACTTCCGGGATTTTGATCGTGGGAAATAAGTCGACCGGCATGCGCACCAGGCTCGTGGTGCCAACGACCGAGATGATCAAGCAGACAACAACGATGAAGTAGGGGTTCCGGATCGAAAAACCCGACATTACATTCCTCCGCCGGTCAAACCGTTTGAAACCAGCTTGGGTTGAATTGTGGATCCAGTGCGAAGCTGGCTGCGATTGCCGACCACGACAAGATCGTTCTCATCCAGGCCGGAAACGACTTCCACTTGGTTGGGCGACTCGATCCCAAGCTGCACTTGCCGCTGTTGAATCCTGTTGTTTCGATCGACCATGAAAACGGTTGCGCCTTCCTCCTGCCGGTCGATCGCCTGCACGGGCACCGACAACGCGCCGTGCTTTTCCTTGAGGACCAGCGAAGCCTCGGCGTACATTCCCGGAACGATTTCCAGGTTGGAGTTCGGAACGTCAATTTCGGCGTGCATCGTTCGCGTGGCGAGATCTACCTGATCCGAGACGCGCGCAACGGTTCCCTGAAACACCTTTGACAGCACTGGCACCCGCACCTGGACCGAGCTGCCGGAGCGAATATCGGGAACCGCGGATTCGGGAACAGGAATCACCAGGCGCAGGAGGCGATCCTCAGCGAGATGGCAAAGCGCCTGGTCGCCCTTGTTTGACGACGTCCCGGCAGGCAGGAGCGCTCCGGTGTAGGCATCGATCTCCGTCACGACTCCATCGAACGGCGCGGTGATGCGGGAATAGGCGAACATCGCCCGGTCCTTTTCGAGCGACGCTTTCGCCGCAACCAGCGCTTGTTCGGACTCCGCGAGTGCATCCTTGGCGCTGGAAACGCTGGCGCTCGTCTCGAGGTCCTTGCCTTGCGCTACGTCGATTTCCTGTTGCGCGACCAACTCGGGCCGCGTCTTCTGCACGTCCGCAAGCCGCGTGTACGTCAAGTGGGCGACCGTGTGAATGGACTCGGCGCGGTTCAACTCCTCCCTTTCGCGCAAGACGTCTTGTTCGCTGCGCCGGACAGACGCTTCGTCCAATTGAAGCTGCTGCTGGAGTTCGGGGATATCCAGGACGGCGAGGAGTTGCCCTTGCCGCACGTGCGTTCCCCAATTCACATCGAGCTTCTGGATGTAACCCGAAACCTTGGCGTACACGGTAACTTCCTGGTAAGGCAGAAACTCGGAGGCGATGTTGAGAGTGCTGGAGAGATCTCCCCGCGTCACTTTAGCCACGGCCACGTGCGGCGCGTTCACCGGGTCGTCGGCGGCAGCCTTGCCGACAGACCCACAACCCGCGAGGAACCCTGCTGCGGAGAGCATAGCCAGCAGGGCGCGGTTTACGCGGATACGATTGGTCCTCAAAGACTTGGTTTTCATTGGTTCACTCGGTTCCATGCAGAATTTCCCCGCGGCGTCATTTCGGTTCTTGCCTCCCTGGGGTTGTGTCGCGAATCGCCTGCCGAAGCTTGTCGAGCGTGAAATCGGCGGAACGCCGCAATCCAATAAGGTGCTGCCTGCGCCGCCTCACCTCACGCGCCGCGGCATGCACCTTATCGGCAATCTCCAAGGGGATTGTCTGCACCCCGTGGCAGTCGCCGTGAATCAAATCGCCCGGCCGAATCTTCAGGCCCCCGATTTCGACGGCACCGCCGAAATCGAATAGATGAGCGTAGGCATGGGAAACCGATACATTGCCCGCGAACATCTGAAACTCGGTCGTCCGGACATCGGGAAGATCCCGCACGGCGCCGTTCGTCACCAGGGCAATGCACCCGAGCGCGAGCAGAATGTTGGCGTGAACTTCTCCGACGAAGGCCCCCAGTCCCGGAGGGTTGTCCACGTCTTCGATCACGACGATCCGCGGAGCGGGTATCGTGAGGATGTGGTTCCACCAATCCGTCCGGTCGTAATAGTCGTAATGTTTGGCGCCTTCCATCGGAGGGTTGGAGCTTCGGATGCGAGCCGTTACCGCGTAACCTGCCACGGGCGGCTGGTCTTCGAAGATGCAGCGAATGCTCGAATTCGCGAAGCCCGTGTTGGGCAATCGCACATGAAAGGTTTCAATCGCGCTGGCAACAACGCAGGTGCTCAATCGGCGGAACTGCTCCAATTGATCGAGTGTCAATCGCTCCGCAATCATGCGGGTCTCCGATTCTGAACGCAGGCTCGAGCCATCCTAAATACTGCTCGGCCCGACCGAGTCGTTTTACTGCTGAGTTAAAGTTGGAAGAAAATTCGACTTACTAGGAGAGGAATGCTGGAGGTGAGCGGTGTTGCATCGAGACGGTGACTCCAACTCGTTCAATCGGGGGCGCCGCCAAGTCTTCTCTGAGGCTCGCAAGGCTTACCGGGTGTGGGGGTACGAGCTTCGTCGCCGGTTGCTGCCTTACGGGCTCCAATGCGGTCGGAGCAGGAGTTACGTCCATTTTCGTCGACAGCGAGACGTATTTGACGGGCTGCGCGCCTGGATAGTATTGGCCGTTCTTCGCGAGCGTCGAGAGCCCTGCCACTCCGATGAGCAGCACCACGGCAGCAACTCTTAGCCAGAGTACCTGCCTGAAGTGCAGCGTTCGCGAGTGGACGTTAATGTGGTTTTCTCTATTCACGTGCCTGCCTTAGAAGGCACCATCCAGAAACGACAAGGAAGTCCCGCCGAGATGCCTTCCCCAACCTTCAGCCAAATCTTACGGTCAGTGAGATTCGAAAAGCAAGCATTGGGATGCCTCGTGGTAACTGTTCCGAACATGCAACGGATTGCGCTACGAGATTGGGTCAACAATTACCAAGCTTCAGACGCTTAGCCTTCTGCACAGCAGACAACCCAAGAGGCAGTGTTGCGGCGAGGCTCTTGATAAGATAGGTTTGCCACGAAAGGGCCCGGGTGGCGGAATGGCATACGCGGGGGACTTAAAATCCCCTGTCCCTCACGGGACGTGTGGGTTCGACCCCCACCCCGGGCACCAAGTTGTCCTCGGCGCTTTCCGGTGTATGATGGCGAACAGATGGACAACGACCGCAAGGAACTGAATCGTCCGATCACGTATTGGATCGGCGAAGGAGCCGGCTGGCTACTACAGCACGTCATCACCGGGCTTGCCGCCACGGGCATCACGCCCAACATGTTCACGTTTTTCGCGCTGGGCGTGAATTCTGCTGCCGCGGCTTTGTTTGCGATGGGGCGGTTCCAGGCTGCGGCTGCAGCTCTTTTTTTCGCGGCGTTCCTCGACATGGTCGACGGGCAGGTAGCGCGGCGCGTGGGCCGCGTGACGGCTTTCGGCGCGTTCCTCGACTCCACGCTCGACCGCTACTCCGACCTCGGGCTCTACATGGGCCTCGTCGTGTATTACACGCTGATCGGGCGGTCTTTTTATATGGTGCTGGCGGCCGTGGCGATGGCCAGCTCGTTCATGGTGAGCTATTCGCGGGCGCGCGCCGAATCTCTGATCGCGACCTGCAAGGTGGGGTTCATGGAGCGGCCCGAGCGGCTCGTGCTGCTGATCATGGGTGGGACGTTCGACCGAATGGCGCCGGCGCTCTGGGTGATCGCAACGATCTCCACGCTCACCGTGATTTACCGCGTCGTGTACACTTGGCAGGAGTTGCGCGCCGGCCGCGCGCTTCCCGGAGCCAGTGTTCCTCAGCCTTTGTGATGCTTCTGGTGTTTCTTCATAGATTCTTCCACCGGCTCGGCCACGATTGCGTGCACGCGGCGGCGTAAGGCATCCACTTCCCCGCGCCCGACCCGCGAAGTATCGATCGTGTCGTGCAGATAGACCGTGATTTTCCCCGGATGCAGCATCCAGTGGCCTGTGCGAAAAAACTCGTATGAGCCCACGATGCTCATCGGCACGATCGGCACTCCGAATTGTTGCGCCAGATTGAAAATCCCCTTCTTGAATTCCCGCACGTGGCCGTCCCGCGTGCGGGAACCTTCCGCGAATGCGATCAAGCTGACGCCGGAATCGAGCGCGGCCTTGGCGCGCTGCGTCATGATTTTGAGGCCCTCGCGCGTCGGCGAGTCCGGCACGGCCACATTTCCGAACCAGCCCATCATCCAGCCGTAGATCGGCAGCTTGAAGTGAGACTCGAGCTCGAAGCCGCGCACGAATTGAGGAATCGCCGAGTAGATTACGAATGGGTCGAAGATGTTCACGTGATTGCAGATGAAGATGCTGGTGCGCCGGGGATCGAAACCCTTTGCCCGGCGGACTTCGAATTTCGCGCCGGCCACGCGAAGAATGTTGCGGAAAAAGATGCGCTGCGGCCGGTCGTTATTGCGCGGATCGATGAGAAGTCCGAGGAAAACAAGGCTCGTGCCGATCACCGCGAAATGGACGCCGCTTACGGCCCAGAGAACGAGCGACCGAGCCGTCAGCCAGGCTTTCTTCATACGACCACTTCCAGCGCGGCGGGCAGAATCTCCACGGAGCGGCATTTGAGGCGCATCACCTCGCCGTCCACGATTACGTTTACGGGACCTTCGAGATCGAGCTCGATCCGTTCGACGGCGGCGCGCGAGGCCAGCGGATGGTCGATGTGCGTGCCGGTAAACAGGCGAGGGAAGTTCCAAAGCAGGCGGAGCCGGCCAAGCGGAGACCAGCGCACGTACTCGATCCGCCCGTCCGCGGAATCGGCCTTCGGTGCGACCAGCATGTTTCCGCCCGTGAACTTGCTGTTGCTGAAGGCAAGGAAAAGGCACGGCCGCCGGTCCCACTCGCCCGTGGCGCCCAAGCGGTGCGGAAACGCCATGTGCTTGAGCCGTGCGAGTCTGGCGAGAACGCCGAGCGTATAACCTCTTGCTCCCAAACGCTTGAATTTGCGGTTGGCGACTTCGCCCGCGTCGGCCGCAAATCCCAGGTTCAGCATGTTGATGAAGTAGATTTCGCCGTCGGAGTGCCGCAAGCGAATCACATCGCACGGGCGCCTGTTGCCCAGCCGCAGCGCTTCGATCGTGTGTTCGACGCCGCGCGTGGTGAAGTCGCGCAGGAATGAATTGCCCGTGCCGAGGGGGAGAAATCCGAGCGCCGGCCGCCCTTGCGTCTCCGCCTCGGGAAAAAGCCCGTTCACGATTTCGTACGAGGTGCCATCGCCGCCGACGGCGAGAAAATTCCGAAAACCTTGCGCGTACGCGCGGCGCGCAATCTCGGTCGCCTCTCCCGGTTGCGTTGTCTGTGCTACTTCCAGATCGATTCCGGCCTGGCGCACGCGATCCAGCGCCGCCGGGGCGAGCTTGCCGCAGCGCCAGCCTCCTGCAGCCGGATTGACCACAGCAAAGAAGCGCGCCTTCACGGCCTGACGGCCTCCGCGTAAACGCGCCGGGCGAAAGTCACAGCGGCACCACGGCATCGCGCCCGGAGGTTTTCCGGATCTGCTCGGCCAATTCGGCGCGCTTGATTTTCAACGACGCGGTGCGTGGAAAATCCATGTCCCAGACCACATATCCGCTGACGCGCTTGTAGTTCAAGAGGCGCCGGTTGCGTTCGGCGAGATTCGCGACGGATTCTTCCGTGAAGGGCTGGCCCGGCTCGGGATGGAGAACGAGGACGAGTTTCTCTCCGACCATCGTTCGCGCCGGCCACAGATAGTTCGCCGCAAAGACGCAGAATTCCTTTGCCGGGATGCCCTCGAATGCCGTCTCGATGTCTTCGGGATAGATGTTCTTGCCTTCTTCGGTGACGATCATGTTCTTCTTGCGGCCGAAGAGCTGCAAATGGCCGTCCGCATCCGCGCGGCCGAGATCGCCCGTCATCAGCCAGCCATCGACAATCGTTTCGGCGGTCATCTCTGGATCGTCGAGATAGTGCGACATCACCGTCTTGCTCCGAACGGCCACTTCGCCGACCCCCTCGGCATCCGGATTCACGACGCGGATCTCCATGCCCGGCAGCGGCTTGCCGACGGTATCCGAACGGAACGGCTTGAAATCGTTCAGCGTGATGGCCGTGCCTGCCTCGGTGCACCCGTATCCGTTTCCGACGAGAATCCCGAGATCGTAGAAGAATTGCAGCGTGGCGGGTTCCGTGAACGCGCCGCCGACAAACAGCGCGCGCAACTCACCGCCGAAGGCACCGTGGACCTGCCGCAGGAGCGTCCGGCTGAGAGTTCGATTCGGCCTGCGGCGAGTGAGCGCGCGGTTGATTCGAATGAGCGAGTTCAGCATCTTGCGGCGCGCGGGCGGCTGCTCCGCAAACCGCAGGCGCAGGCCGCGTTCCAGGTTCTTGAGCACCATCGGGACGAGGCTCATGTAGGTGATCTTGTAGCGGGTGAACGCGTCGCGAATGTACTCGGGCCGCAGCGTGCGCAGGTGCACTACCGTGGCGCCACAGGTAAACGGGCCGATGAAGCCCACCATGAAATCGATGGCGTGATTCGTCGGCAGAATGCTCAGGTAGCGAACGCCGGGCCAGAAGGGATAGAGCGCGGTCAAAGCCATGCACTGCTCAAGATAGTTTTCGTGCGTGAGGACACAGCCCTTCGGCCGCCCCCCGGTGCCCGACGAATAGACGATGCACGCCGGATCGGTGCGGTCGCGCGGCACGAAGACTGGTTCGCGCGCGTCCCGGAATTCTTCCCAGCGTTTCGCGCCGCCGAGGTCGGCACCGGCCGGCGCTTCGGTGACAAGAATCGTACGGGCAGAAGAGTCCTTGAGACCGCCCGTCTGAGCGATGGCTCTCCATAAGTGATATTCGATGACGAGGAACTCCGCCTTCGAATGAGCGAGAAGCTGGATTTGCTCAGCGGCCGTGAGCTTGTAGTCGAGCGGCACAAGGACGCCGCCGCAGAAGAAAATCGCGTACGCCGAAATCAGCCACTTCGACTGATTCGTCATGATGATGGCGGCGCGCGTGCCGTTCTTGAAGTCTGCCTCTTGCATCGCGCGAGCGAGCGGGAGTGCGGCTTCCTTGAACTGACGGTACGTCAGCTTCGCGTTCTCGCGGTCGCGGTCCGCTTCGATCAGGCAGATTTCATCGGGCCAGCGGTCGAGAGCCGCCCGCAGCGCGTCTCCCAGACAGTTGTATTGGCGGAGATCCAGCATCAAAGACGGGATTGTATACGTTCGGCCAGCGTACGGAAATCGCTCACGCCCTGGAGCTCGTAGTCGGGCAACTCGATGCGGAAATGCTGTTCGAGGCGCGTCAGCAGGTCGAGCGCTTGCAGGCTGTTGATGCCAAGGGTCTTGAAGAAGTCGTCGTCGGGACGGAGCTTCTCGCGCGGCACTTTGAAATGCGCCGCAGCTAGCTCAAGGATTTCGTCGATCGTTTTATCCAGAGTGGGCATACACCGTATCTTGCCACATTTTGCGGTTCGTTTCCGTCCGCCACCTCTGCGGCGCAGTAAGCCTATGGCAAATAAGGCAGCGCGTCGGTGCTCTCAACGAACTTCCGCAGACCGGCCTCGACCGCCGGCCGCGTGAACAGTTCGCAGAAAATATCGATCTCGCGACGCAGCTCATCGTGCGGCACCGGCTTGATGAATCGCTTTGCGGCGATGGCCGTTTCGCGGTCGAACTTGTTCAATTGCGCTGCCGTCGCGCGGGCCACGCGCAGCGCATCGCCTTCCGCCGACACCTGGCTCACTAGCCCCACCGATTGAGCCTTCGCGGCATTGATGCTGCGTCCCGTCAGGAGCAGATCGCGCACGACCGCGTTGCCGAGATCACGCTTGAGCCGCGGAATGCCGCCGAAACCTGGGATCAGTCCCAGCCTTAGTTCAGGGAAGCAGAATCGCGCCATCTTGTCCGCGACGATCAAATCGCACGTGAGCGCGAGCTCGAACCCGCCGCCGAATGTGACGCCGTGGACGGCCGCGATCGTGGTGAGCGGCGCCGCGTCGATGGCGTTCATGACGCGATGTATTCTCTCCAAGAATTCGTGTACCGCCGAAAGTCTCTGGGCGGCCGGAAGTTTCTGAGAGCGTTCGTACAGCTCCCTGAGGTCGGCGCCCGCGCAGAAGCCTTCTTTCCGGGCGCTCGAAATGATCAGCGCGTGTGTTTCCTTCTCGAGATCGCCGAGCGCGGTGACGAACTGTTCGAGTTCGCCGAGCGTGGCCGAGCCGATCTCATTGCATGGCGCGCGATCGAGCACCAGCTCGATCGTGCCGTCTGCGAACTTCCAGGAGAGCGTTTTGCCAGAAAAGTTCTTCATGCGGGCTTCTTTTCAAAAAGCCTTTCAATCTCAGCCGCGAAACGCGCGGAAATGGCGTCTCGCTTGAGCTTGCCCATCGTGGTGAGCAAGCCGTTCTCCACGCTGAAAGGTTCGGGCACAACGTGAAACGCACGAATCTGCTTGTAGTGGGGCAGACCGGTGTTTACCGCGTCGATCACCGACTGAATCCGGCCGTTGTTCGAACCATTTGTGCCGGCCGTGGTGACGAGCGCCGCGAGAAAGCTCTTTTGATTTCCCAGCAGCACCACCTGCTGCGCTTCCGGCAAGCGGGCCGCGAGCGCCTGCTCGATCGGCTCCGGCGCCACATTGTGCCCCGAATTCAGAATGATCAGATTCTTCAGCCGGCCCGTGATCCGCCAGTTGCCGTTTGCGTCCGCTTCTCCCTGGTCGCCGGTGTGGAACCAGCCCCCCGCAAGCGCCTTGGCAGTCTCGGCGGGGCGCTGCCAGTAGCCGGGGAAGACGTTTGGCCCGCGCACGAGGATTTCGCCGTTGTCCGCTACCGTCATCTCGATGCCGGCAATTGCCCGTCCGACGAAGCCCGGCTCGAACTGGCGCGGGTCGTCCATGGTGCAGATCGCGGTCGTTTCGGTGAGCCCATAAACTTGCAGCACTGGAATGCCGAGCATCATGAAGAAAAGCTGCGTTTCGGGCGAAAGCGGCGCCGATCCGCAGATGAGCGCTTTGAGGTTCGGGCCAATACTTTTGCGAATGGCCGGGAACATCAGCTTGCGAGCAAGCCGGAGGCTCAAGGATCCGAACAAGCGAGTCTGCCCATTGCGCTGGCGATAGTATTCGGCGCGGGCGCTTGTGAAGATGCCGTCGGCCCACCCTCCGCGTTTCTTGACGCCGTCTTCAATCCGTGCGCGGACCCTTTCGAGGAGCGCCGGCACATTGAGAAAATAGTTCGGCGCCGCAACTTTCAATTCATCCGCGATTTTCGTGAGATCGGTGGAAAGGAAAAGCACGCTGTTGCGCGAAAGGGCCGTGAGCAGCAGAATCCACGACGCCGCGAAGCAGAATGGGGCGTAGTGAAAGATCCGGTCAGGTTCTTGCGGCCGGTCCATGAGCCGGTCGAGCTGCTCGTTGGTGCAGCTCAGGATGTGGGTCACATTGCCCGCGTTCAGCACAACGCCCTTGGGCTCGCCGGAAGTTCCCGATGTGTAGATGATGGTCACCGCATCGTGATCGGCGTGATGAGACGGCGGGGCGGCCGGGGCGTGCGCGCCTCGGAAGATGTCTTCAAAAAACGCAGTCTCCGGTGTCGCTGCATGGAGTTTGCGAATTTCCGCCGCCAGCGATTCGTCCGAGCAACAGATCAGCGACGGGGTCGAATCTTTTATCATGGCAACAAGCTCGGCGGGCGCCTGCCGGGCGTACAGCGGGACAACGATGAGGCCCTCGGCCATCATCGCCAGATCGATTGCCGCCCAGCGGATGCTGTTTGGCGCAAGCAGGGCGCAGCGGTCGCCTCTCTTCAAGCCGCGCGCAGCGAGAAAACTCCGCGCCTGCCCGACCAGCGCGAGCAACTCTGCGCCTGTCGCGGAAACGATCTTGCCGTCACGGATTTCGCCAAGGACGGGAGAGTTCTGCGTCCGATCGAGCCTCGCGAAGATTTCTTCCAGAAACGTCATGCGGCAAGCGCTCCACTGTGTTCTTCGAGCAACTTGCGGAGAACGGGGCTGAGCGAAGGAAGGTACTCCTCCCAGCCCAGCACTCCGGTGCGAACCGGAAACTCGGGATATTGCCGCGCAACGCGCTCTTCAAAATAGACACCCATGCGGGCCATCAATTGTAGGTTGCGCGCGACGGTCCGGCCCATCGCGTCGCGGATCGCATCGGCCTCGGCGTCGAGCGCGCCAAGCGCCGTGACGATCTTGCCGGCAAGGTCCGGTTCGTCCACCTCCATCAGCAGGTGGTCGTGGCCGCGCTGGCGCATCAAGTTTCGGATGCGCTCGTCCATCGTGACGCCCGCTGAGGGCACCCCCGCCGGCATCGAGCTGACGATCGCGTGGAACCGCGAAGAGAGCATGCGATGGCACACGCGAAGGATGCTCACGATCTCGTACATGTTGAAGCGGTCGGAAGAGATAATCGGCGCGCCGCCGAGCTTCTGCGCGATCCGCTCGCAAGCGTCCCGGTCGAGCATCTCCATCGCAACAAGAACCGGGAACACCGTGCGCGTCCGGCCGTATTGCCGAACTCCCTCCGCCATCTCGGAAAGGTATTTTTCGTAAGCCGCGTCCACGTCCGGACCCGAGCGATGAAAATAGATCGTCCGGTAGTAGCTTTTCTCATACGCGCCGGTAATCGAATGCGCGATCAATTTTCCGATGGACGCCTTCACCGGCCAGAAAAAGGGATTGATCGGGCAGACAGCGAGCACGGGCGTAGACCCGTCCCAACCTGCGTCACGGAGCGCTTTGCGGCCGTATTCCGGTCCGTGCGGCTCGAAGGTCCACGCCGTGTCGGTGCCCAGCTCCGTCGCAACGCCCAGCTTGCCGAGCACTTCCTGTGATTCCACGTTGCGCGTGATCACCAGCGAATCGCCGCAATACCGCCTGCACATTTTCTGGAGCAGCGGATCCATGGCGCCCGCTTCGGCTCCGTAGGCGATGCTCAGCTTGTTGTGCGCCGAGGCGATTCCCAGCGCCCCGATCATCATTGTCGTGAGAGCGTTCGCGAACTTGCTCTTGAACATCGAGCCTTCGCAGGCGACCACGCCGTGATTCTTTCTCACTTCGGAGTGCAGGAACGGCGGAAACACGTCTGGGAGGTGAACTTGATGCGCGTCGCCGAAATACCCGCGCGTGAGATCGAAATCCTGGGTCATGACGCTGAGCGCCACGTTTTCGGGTCCAAGGATTCGCCGGATCTGTCGCAGAATTTCCTCGACGCGCAGATCGGAGCCGGTGTTGCGCGTGCCGTTGTAACCGGCGCACAGCAGCTTGAGCTTCTCGCCGGGCTTCCACGCCTTGCCTGCGCCGAGTACGTATTCGAGCTTGTTCAGCTCGATGAGCCCGCTGACCCATCCTTCGAGGACGAGATCCATCATGGCCGGGAACCCTGTGCCGCGGCCGACGCCGGCTTCGGCGCGCTGCCCGCGGGCCAGTCGCGGTACTTGTAGCTGAAATTGTTCTCGCGGCTGAACCGCAGCAGCGGATAGCAATACTGGGAAAACGGCGCGGGACGCCGTCCGATCTCCGCAACCACGCGCCGATTGTCGAAGACGGTGTTCCACACGAGATATGGCAGAAAAACCTTCAGGAGCCGCGCGAGGCCCCCAACTTTTCCCGCGCCGCCCGCGAGCGCGTTGATCATTTTCGTCGATGGGCCTTCAAGGCCTGGCACGTACACGGGGCCGCGCTTCCCCTGAGCCTTCGCCAGCGCGTCCGTCAATTGCACGAATGTCTCTGAATCGACGCCGGAGGAGAGGTGGTAGATCTCGTGCGCCGTCTTTTCTTTCTGGTGTAGGGTCGCGATCGCGCCCGCAACGTAATCGACCGGTACGATGTCGATCTTATCGGTGGCGCGGAAGGGAAGCGCCGGAAGCCCTGCAAGGAACACGAAGGCGCGGACCATCTCGAATTGATTCGTTTCCGGGCGGCGGCTGTCGCCCAGCACGATGCTGGGGCGGAAGATCGTTCGCGGCACGTCGGCGAGCAGTTGGCGCACCATGTGCTCGCAGAATTTTTTCGTGCGCGCGTAGGGATCGTAGTCCGAGCGGTCCCAATCGATCGCCGCATCCTCTTCGACCACTTCGTTGGCGCGCTGCCCGGCCACAGCCACGGTGCTGACGTGGCTGAATCGGCGCAGCCCGTGTTCGTCGCGGGCGCGCATCGCCAGTTGGATTACTTCCAGCGTCCCGCGCAGATTTACGTTGAGGCAGCTTTTTTCGGACTTGCGGTTGAGCGAGGCCGCACAGTGGATCACCGAGTCGGTGGTGCGGACGAGCTGCCGGTAATCGTCCTCGGAGAGGCCGAAGCGCGCGTCGGTCAGGTCGCCGCGGAAAATCCGGATGCGCGAATTCAGGAACGATTCGAACTGCGGGAAATCCATGTGGAGCTGGAACGCGTGCCAAAGCCTCAGCCGCGCTTCCTCGGGATCGCGCGCGCGCACCAGCAGGTTCAGCGGCTCGGCGTGATCCGCGAGCAGGTTCGACGCAATATGGGCACCGATGTATCCGGTGCACCCGGTAAGGAGGATGGCCACAGTGTTCGGGTGTCAGGACGTTGTTGCCGGAGCCGCTCCCACCGCCCCAGCCGCGCTCGCTTCGGTACGGGCCGCGAGAGGCACGCTGCGCCGCGGGCGAGTTTCCGGCGGACGTCCTTCGATGAGAGGATAGCACCACTTTCGCAGCGCCGGAATGTGCACGTTGATCCAGTAATCCCACCAATCGAGCGACCGCGCGTCGTATCCAAAGGCGGCCTGTTCTTCCGCGGGCAGGGCCGCGCTCAGCCGTTCGACGTTTGCCGCTTCGAAGACGTGATCGTTGTCGAGTATGAACGGCTCGAACAGCGCGATCAGCTTGATCACTTTTTCGAGGTCGCGCTCCTGCCGCGCGAGCGGCGGCCGCACGAACGGGATCGGCTCGACGCTCCGGTTGATCGCCTTCACAAAAACCTGCTGCGCCGGCGCCGAAAGTGTTTCATAGCGCGTTTTCGAGACCGGGATCGCGTCGAACTTCAGGCGCAACCGGTGGTGAAGTCCGGTCTGCGCTCGGTAGAACTTCCGGTGGCCCAGGCCCGTCAGCTCGATCGACCGCCGCATGTCGCAGGGATTCGCGACCGAAGTGGCCAGGTGATAGACCGGCCGGTGGCGCCGCGTGACCAGCGCGGCCGCGATCAGCGTCATCCCCCGCGCCACGAGGTCCACGGGAATCAGATCGAGGCACTTGCTTTCTTTGGTGGGCAGCTGGCGGAAAAACGTCCCGAGCAGATACGAGAGAGACGCCGACGTGTTTACGCCCTCATTCCATCCGCAGAAGGGTTCTCCAATCGACGATTCCACAATCGACGGCCGCACCACCGCAATGGCCGCTCCGGGAGACGCGTCGAGAAAATTGTGGATCAGCGATTCGGAAAGGCTCTTTGTGAACGTGTAGGTATTCGGCCAGCCCAGCTCGTTCGCGCGCCGCGTGCCCGCATCGGTGAGCGTCTGGCGAAGCCAGCGGACACGGTTCTTTCGAATCTGGTTTTCGAGCGCGGCCCCTTGCAGGTTCTTCGCGGACTGCCTCTTATCGAGCGACTGCCGGCGAATCTCCTCGGTCACCTCGGCGGATTCCGCGCGCGCCTCGGTCCCTCGGACGAGTGCCTCGAGCGACTGCAACTCCTTCTCCGCGTCGAACCCCGGTACATTCCGCGGCGTGTAGTTTGCAGGGAGCTCTTCGAGGATGCGGCCGTCGCGGCGCCCGATGGCGTAGCAAGTGGAAAGGTGCAGCAGCGCGGCGTGATCGCACTCACGCACGAAATCCAGCAGGTATTTCGTAGAGCGCACGTTCATCGCGACTGCGTCGCGCAGGTCGGGGTTGAAGTCCGTGAGGCCCGCGCTGTTGACGATCAAATCGGTCGACCGCGCCAGCCGCTGCTGAACCTCCGGCGCGAGGCCCAGGCCGGGCTTGCTCGCATCCCCGTTTAGTACCTCCACGCGCTCGCGCAGAAAATCAGCGAAACCGTCTCCGTACTGCTCCGCAAGGCCGTCGAATACCGGTGATTCGGAAACGACGCGCTCAAACCTTTCCAGTGCCGTCGCCGACCGATGGCCGCGGATCAACAGATAGACGCGGCCGATATCCGGCAGTTCGGCCAGCAGATTGGCGAGCCACACTTTGCCGATGAACCCCGTCCCGCCGATTACAAGAATCTGCTTTCCGCGCAGCGCGTCGCGGACCGAAAAGGGCGCATGTCCATTCTTCGAAGCGAAGTCGACCACCGGCACGCTGACTTTCGCCAGTGCTCGTTCCGCGGGCCGGATGGTTTCCTCCAGCACGTCGGGGTTTCTCGCGAAGCCGAGGTCCTGCAGCAACTGGGCCCTTGCGATGGTTCCATCGGGTTGGTCCTTCCGCAGCTTCGCGAACGGGCCTCGCGGGCGAATCACGGGATAGAGCAGGCGCCCCGTGGCGATGCCGTCGCGGAAATCGAGGCGGTTCGAAATGATCCGCTCGACGCCCAGATGCTTCGCGAGCGGACGCATGATGTGGTCCAGTCCCTGGCTGACGAGCACGACGTTCGCGCCGGAGGCCATCACCTCGCGCAGCTTTTCGACGCCGCCCGGTTTGAGTCGCGGCTTGAGAAAGTAGTGGAAGAACTCCTCGCCCAGCAGGTCGAGCCGGTCGCGGCTCTCGCCCCGCAGCACGGCGTGCAGCACGCGCGTGGCGAACACGCGGTCCGCCGCGTAGAAGAATGGCCGGGCCAGCGCCAGAATGCCCATCGTCCCGCGGCGCGTCCACCGTTCGAGGAAAGTCTGCGCGTTCCAAGTGAAGAAGCCGACCGGCCGCACAGCCGTCAGATTCAGCAGGCTCCCCTCGACGCGCCAGTAGACGGGTTCGCGCTGCGGCGAGGGAAGGTTTGGTGAGTGTGCGAGCCCAATCTGATTCGGCTCAATGGACTTGGATGAGGGCATGATCGGATGAACGAGCGCGAACCGCTACAAACAGGCCGAAACTAGCACGCTTCGCTCGCGCCAATCAAGCCGCGTGCCGCGGCCGGGAACACTTTAGGTTACCTGCTTGAGAAGAGTTTTGCACGCGTGAAGGGCGGTGCTGGTCCTATACTACCGCCGCTCATTAGCCGGCGGCCTTTGCTCCTGCGCCGACAAGTGCAGTGCGCTGCGTCGCGAGATATGCTGCGACGCTCGTCGGTTGGCGCCCCGTTAGTTCGAAGTAATCGCTGGTCGCGGGACCCATCTTGCCTTTGGCCTTCGCAACGTCGCTTCCAACGATCAACCCCGCGAAGAGTTCCGGGATTCCCTGCGAAATCAGCGCAGCCTTCATGGCTTCGGGTTCGACGGGAACGTAAGTGACCGTACGGCCTGTGATTTCGCTGGCGATCTTGGCCAATTGGGCGTAGCTAACAACGGCCGGCCCAGTGATATTCAGCGTCCTGCTCGTCGTGTTTGAAGAAGCCAGAGATGCCGCCGCGGCGCGGGCGCAATCCTCGCGCGTGACGTATGCCGCTCCTCCATCTCCCGCCGCCGCAACCAACTGGCCGCTCGCAACAGCGCGGGGAAGGGTCCCGAGCGCGATCATCGTGTCGGTGTACCAGTTGTTGCGATGCACGGTCCAACTGAGCGGGCTTTTCGCGAGCGCTTCTTCCGTGCCGCGATGATCGGGGGCAAAGAAGATCGGTGAATCGGGGTCGGGGTTTGGCATGGAGGTGTAGACGACTTGCTTCACGCCGGCCCGTACCGCAGCCTCCACTGCGTTGAGGTGCTGTTTAAGACGTCCGCCACCAGGGCCGATCGCGTCTGTGCTGATCAGCAGCAGCCGGTCCGCACCCGCGAAAGCGTTGTCGAGCGATGCGGGATCATTGAAGTCCCCACTCCGGACGATGGCTCCGCGCTGGCCGAGATCCTTGAGCTTGTCCGGTGTTCGAGTAACCGCCACGACTTGGCCCGCGGGCTTTTCGAGCAGTAATTCCACAACGCGTCTTCCAAGCTGCCCCGATGCGCCGGTGACTACCAATGTGCGATTTGCTTCCTGGCTCATTTTCGGATCTCTCTTTCTGGCCGATAGCTTCCGCCGTTAAAGTTGGGCGTCCCGACGGATTGGATGATAGTCGCCCGCGGCCGGTCGCACAAGCCGGGGGGCGGCAGCCACCCCCGAAGGGGCGCCTCTCCCCTCACTCGTCATTGCCTCTGTCAACCACATGACCGGTTGAGCCGACAGCGCTAATCGGGCACAAACTAGGCCAAGGTTGTCTCTTTGAGCCTTGACCTTATCATCACGATGCGTTCAGAAACGAGGAAGCTGGTATTGCGAACGGGCATCCATCCTTGGACGGCTTTCGAAGCTCACCTTGCTCGGAGCTTGAGAGGGATGTAGACTAGGGACCAGTTGGGTGGTGAACGATGTGCCGTGTTTCAGGTTTCGTTGCCTTCATCGCGTGTTTCCTGCTTTCATCCCATTTGCTGTGTCCTGCACCGTCAGCCGCGCAGCAAGGCACGCCGCCCCCGCCGACCCCGCTGCCCGATATACGTTCCAAACCGGTCCGCAGTCTTTCAGTCAACGGTAGGGTAACGGACGCCGTCACCCACGCTCAGCTCGATAACGTAAGAGTCGAGCTTCACTCCTTCAATGGTGGTATTGCCGGGACGGCTTTCACCAGCGGCGGCGGCAGCTTTCAGTTCAACAGTGTCGTCGACGGTGATTACACCCTCGTAGTGGACAGTGTTGGATACCAAGCTGCTAGTCAGCCGGTGGAAGTCCAAGGCTTTTCCGTATACGGGATTCAGGTCGAACTTCTGAGGACCTCTGACGCAAGCGCACCAGTCAACAATGGGCCAAAAACTGTCTCCCTGCGCGAGCTTTCCATCCCACGCAAGGCGCACGACGACATGGAAAAGGGAATGGCCCTGCTGTATGGAAAATCCGACTACCAGGGCAGTCTCAAGCCGCTTGAAAAAGCCACTCAGGAGTACCCCGATTACTACGAAGCTTACACCCAGATCGGTATCGCATACATGAAGCTCGCAGACGCCGGCAATTCCGAGAAAGCGTTTCGCAAATCGATTGAAGCGAGCCATGAGCGCTACTCGGGAGCTTTTATGGGGCTCGCCGAACTTTTCTTGAACGGAGGCCGCTTCGCCGATGCCGAACCACTTTCGCGCAAGGCTGCTGAGATTGACTCCAATTCCTGGCAGGCCAATTCGCAGTTGGCTCGCGTTCTGCTCGGACTCCACCGCTCCTCCGAAGCCGAAAAAAGTGCCCTTGCCGCGGTCGCACTCAAGCCCGACAATGCGGAACTCTATTTGCTGCTCGCCAATGTCCACGACCAGCTCCAAAATGAGAGCGCTCTGCTCGACGACCTGAACCACTACCTCAAGCTCGCGCCCACAGGCCCCTTCGCTGAACAGGCTCGACTCGCGCGTGACAAAGTCCAACAGCGCCTCGCTGCATCGCAGACATTGCCAGCCCCCTCATCTACTACGCAACCCCAAGTGCCCGATCCGGCTGCCCGATGAACAAATGGGTCCGTTGAACAGACATCTCTAACAATGTCGGCAATTCGGTTGCTCGATGGGTGCGGCATGACTCGGCGACCCACGTACCATCGGTGTGGTGCGCCATGAAGCGCCATCTGTAGAAGGCCTGCCCTTGGAGCCACTTTTCCTTGGACAATCGACTCCACTTGGACGGTTACCGTAGCTGGCCCGAAGACCTGAAACTCTCCTCCTTTTGAGTGCACAGCTTATGGCGCACCCGGAAAGAGGGAATTGCGGTTACAATCCCCGCGTTTATCACAGGGAGGTGCGTATGACCAAGTCGAAATCCGGTCGCGCGGGCAAAGAGGCGTCCGCTGCCAGCACGCTAGAGCGGCGGCAGATGCTGAGGTGGGGGATGCTGGGTGGCGGGGCGGCGGTGGCCAGTCTTTTCAACTGTCCGCTCGCGCAGGCTGCTCCCACGGCGAAGGAGCAAGAAGCGCAAGCGGCCGTCGAACGCGCCACGCGAGGGATGCCTGCTCCACGGGTTCGAGACGTGAGCGTGATCGAAGTCGGGGGCGGCGGCAATAATGATTCGATGGTCGTGAAGGTGACGACCGATCAGGCGGGACTCTACGGCTACGGTTGCGCCACAGCCACGTTTCCCGGCGGCCGTACCAACCTGGTTCGCGCGGCGGTCGAGCAGTATCTGAAGCCGCTCGTGATGGGCAAAGCGACCGACCGGATTGAGCAGATTTGGCAACTGTGCTACCTGAGCTCGTACTACAAGAACGACGTTGTGCAGAACTGCGCCATCGGCGGCGTCTGCGACGCGCTGTGGGACATCAAAGGGCGGCAGGCGGGAATGCCGGTGTATCAACTAGCGGGCGGCAAGTTGAGGGAAGCCGCGGACATTTACCTGCATGTCGGCCTGGGCGCCCAGGACCCCGGCAAACAGCTTGTGGAGAACGCGAGGAAGCTCGTCGAGAAAGGATGCCGCAATCTGCTGGTGGCCATGTTCCTTCGGGACGGCGCCGCCAACAATCTGTACGGACAGCCGAAATTTGACGACGGATCCGTCCCATTCGATCGGGACAAAGAGACGCGCAAGATTCTCGGGGCATTTGAGGAGTTTCGGAAAGAGATGCCGCCGGAAATCGGGCTCGGCGTCGATGTTCATTCGCTGTTGGATAGCACACGGGCTGTCCAATTTTGCAAAGACGTCGAACCCTTCAAGTTGTTCTATTGCGAAGACCTGTTCCCGCCGGAAGAGGCCGGCCACTATCAGGTGGTGCGGCGACTGTGTACGACGCCGCTTGCCATCGGCGAACTTTGGAACAATCCGCATGAATGGCAGCCGCTGGTGGAAGGGCGTTTGATTGATTACGTTCGCCACCACGTGTCCCATATCGGAGGCTATACGGCGGCCCGGAAAGTCGCTGCGTTTGCCGCGAATTATGAGGTGAAATTCGCCTGGCATGGCGGCCCAAATTCCCCCGTGGGGCACGTGACCAATTTGACGCTCGATCTTACGAACACGAACTTCGGCATTCACGAGCAAATCGACTACACGCCGCTGGTCCAAGACGTTTTTCAAGGTTGCATTGAAGTCAAGGACGGCTATGCGTGGATCAGTGAGAAACCCGGCTGGGGAATCGAAGTGGACGAGGCCCTTGCGGCCAAGCATCCCATCATTGACGAGCATCCGAATGAGACTCGAACGCCGGATGGCTCGGTGATCCAGGGCGCTGGCTGAAATTGGAATCGCCACGCGGGGAAGGTGGCCCGCCGACTCGGCACGCCCCCCTACTGCATCCCCACCTGCCCGCGCACGGACTCAATCAGCTTGGTCGAGTTGTATCCGACGCCGTCTTTGAAGACGATCTCGACGTTTTCAATGTCCTCGATCTGCCGGGAAGGGTCTCCCTTGATAACCACGACATCGGCGTTCTTCCCGGGCGCGATCGTGCCGATCCGGTCGGCCTCCCCAAGATATCGCGCGCCATTTTCGGTGGCGATGCGGATGGCCTCCACGGGCGTGAATCCCGTTTCGACCAGAAGCTCGACCTCGCGCTGATCGCCGAATCCGGCGAGCACGCCGCCGATGCCGGTCGGATCCTCGCCCGCCAGCAACGTGCCGCCCGCTTTCACAAACGCGTACTCGAACTCCATCTCTTTCTTGAGCCCCGCGGTCCAGGGCGAAATCTCCGTACCATACCGCTTCCGCAGCAAGGCCGTGTCGCCGCGGCGGACCTTGTTTCTCAGGAACTGATCGCGGGCATCAGGAGAGAGCGCATCCAGCACGCGGGGTTCGATCGACGGCCGGCCCGGCGCATCCTCCTCGAAGACCGGCAGGGTGGAAGTGATGGCCACGTGGCGCTGGACCAGCTCGAGAATCATGTCGTGGACCGGGCCTGCGTTCACGTCGATCTTGGACATGAAGACGGCGTCCTCCGGCTTGGCATCGGGGCATTCCCCCGGCTTCTTTCCCGGCAGGAATTCGTAGTCTTCCAGTAGCCCGTGCTCCACGTTGTCGATGCTGAGCTCCGCCGCCTGCCGGAAACCGATGGAGCACAGGTGGCCCGTCACCTTCGCCCCTCGCTTGTGAGCCGCGCCGATCGCCGCCGCGAGCTCTTCCGCCGTGATGAAGTTGTACGCCTTGAAATTGTCGACGCCCTCGTCCAGCCAGTAGTTCACGGTCTTCACCGCGTCTTCCGGTCCCGAGAGCTGGTGCATTTGCAGCGCCCACGTGCCCTTGCCCTCGAGATAAGGCCCGGTGACGTGCATGTGCGGTCCGGGCGCCGCGCCGGCATCGATGGACGCCTTGATTTCCAGATCGGAGTAGGTTTCGAGCGCACCGGTGGTGCGAATCGTGGTCACGCCGGCTGCAAGATATAGCCGAGGGAAACTGAAACCCATCTCCCCGTAGATGCCGTCGCCCGTCGGGTAAAAGAGGTGATCGTGCATTCCCACCAGGCCGGGAATCACGGTGTAGCCGTGCAGATCGCGTACCTGAGCATTTGGCGGGACCGGCGTGGACGCGTCTCCAACCGCGGCGATCTTGCCATTCGCCAGGATTACGGTCTGGTCCTCGCGAGCGGGCGCACCCGTCCCGTCGATCACCCGGACGTGCGTCAAAGCCACCACGGGCGCATTCACTTCCACGAACTGCTTTACTTCCGGGGCGAGCGCCTGTCCGAACGCAAGGCTGGCGAACGCGAAAAATCCCGCAATCATCGCCGCGATTTTGGGCATGGGAACCTCCCTTCGATCAATCGGTCTGCATTCTAGAAGAGAACCGGATGCGCGGATACATCGCTACGTTGTGGTGAGGCGCCCGGCCTGTAGGCGCGCCTGGAGGACGCGCAGGATTGCGTCCCGGCCGATCATCCCGACGACCCGTCCTTCGGAGACGACCGGCATCTGGTTGACGTCTTCGGTCTGCATCCGTTCCAGGATGCGGAGCGCAGGCTCGTCCCGCGCCGCCGAGTGGACGCGATCGAACGGCACCATGACGGCCTGGATCGAAGTGGTGTGCCACTCTCCCTTAGGCACGGACCGCGCCGATTGGAGTGTCACCAGGCCGTACGGATGGTCGTCCCCGGCCACGACGTGGCACCGGCGTCCGGTCCGGAGCACCTCATGCACGTACTCTTCGAGCGTCATATCGCGGCCCACGGTGGGGATTTCGGGGGTCATGATGTCTTCCGCGCGCACTCCCAGGAGCGTGTTGCGTATCACGACATGCGCGAAGCTCTCCCTCGCAGCCTCCAGCAGGAACCAGCCGATAAACGCCATCCACAACCCGCCGACCCAATTGCCGCTCAGCGCCTGCCAGATGCCAACGAAGATCATGAAGTACGCGAAGAGGCTCCCTGACGTTGAGGCAATCCGCGACGCGCGGGTGAAATCCCCCGTGATGGCCCAGGCAATTCCACGCAGGATGCGGCCGCCATCGAGAGGGAATCCCGGAACCAAGTTGAATATCGCCAGCACAAAATTGATCTCCGCCAGCCAGTAGGCCGCCGCAGTGACCATCTCGCTGCCCTGGAGATAGTGTTGAACCATCCAGAAGCAGCCCGCGAGAAACAGGCTGGAGAGCGGCCCGGCGATGGCGATCTTGAACTCCTGCATCGCGCTGGATGGGTCGCGTTCGATCTTGGCGAGGCCGCCGAATACGAACAGCGTGATCGATTGCACGGTGATGCGATAGTGCTTTGCCACCACGCTGTGGCTCAGCTCGTGGAAGATCACCGAGGCGAAAAAGAGCACACTCGTGATGATCCCCAGCGCCCAGTGCTGCGCCGATGTCCAGCCGGGGTGCTGGGAGGTGAACTGAGTGCGCAGAGACAGCGTGATCAGCGCGAAGATGATGAACCAGCTGGTGTGCAGATAGATCGGGATGCCGAAAATCCGCCCGATTCGAATCCCGGAGCCCTGTGCAGGTTGCGCCATCGGCCGTCTCCGGGTGGATTCTAACAGACCGCGTTTCCGCGTGCCATTTTCCACGCCGTGTTTTAGCCGCCACGAATTTTTCCGGCACGTCCGGCCCTAACTCCTTTCCGGCCAGCTTTTCCAACTTTGGCGAGCGTTCTGCATTCGTGCGTTCCGTACGTAGGCCCAGCCAAAGGAAGGCGTCATGAGCAGCTTTATCGAATTTGCCGAGATAGCGGGCGCGATCATCGCGGCGTTGGGATTGGCGCTCGGGCTCGAGTGGGTCGGGCTGTACGGTTTGACCAGCTTGATGCCTGTGCGGCACCACCATTCGCACGACGGACGCCCTTAACGCAGCGAACCTCCTGACGCGCAGGTGACGCGGCGTCAGGACAAGCCTCGGGAGATGCCGAAATTGGTCTCCGGAGGGCCAGCCCTTCGAAAGCGCCGCTGGCGCTTTCTCAGGGTAAAGGAGGAAGCCATGCTGTTCCTGAAATTCATGTTGTTGGCGATTTGCTTCGGTTTTCTGGCGTGCGCTGCGGGCATGGTGCTCTACGACATCTATCTGGCGTACGAACTCGAGCGGATCCTGCGTCGCGGCGAGCGCCCCGCGGACGCCGCGCAGCCCGGGGGAACCCCGCCACCGGCCATGCGCCTGCCTCGGGCTCGGCGCGTGATCCGGTGGAACGCCGTGGCGAAGCTCGTGGCCATCGCCGCGATTTCGGGTCTGGCCGGCCGAAGCATCATCGTCGTGCCGGATGGCCAGGCTGGCGTCTGGATCAGCCAGATTTCCGGCGTGCGTCCGGGGACAATCTACGCCGGGACGCACCTGATCGTGCCTCTCATCGACCGGGTGCAGTTCTACGATGTCCGCGACCGCGTCTTCTCCACCGCCGCTCTCGAGGTTCGCAACCAGAACCTGGAGGTTCTCAGCGTTCAGGCGCGCGAAGGCCTTGCGGTGGGGCTGGAAGTGGCGGTGCGCTATAGGACGGACGCCCGGCGGCTTGATTACATCCAGTCGAATGTTCCCCAGCCGCTCGATACGGAAATCGTCGCACCGACCATCGTGGCGGCGTTTCACGAGCTCGCGCCGAACTATGTGGTCCGCGACCTCTTTTCCACGAAGCGCGAGGAGTTTCGCGGGCGCGCCGCACAGCTCATCACCACGCGCCTGGCCGGCGATGGCATCGTCGTCAAGGAAGTGCTCCTCAAGAAGGTCGAGCTGCCCGAGGAGTACGCGAAGGGACTGGAGGACCTGCTGCTGAAAGAACAGGAGGACGACCGCACCTCCGTGGACGCGCAGATCGAACACAAGCGCGTGGAGATTGCCGAATATCAGGCCGAAGCCGCAAAGATCCGCGACATCAAGCATGCCGAAGCCGATGCGCAGACGCAGGTGATCATGGCCAAGGCGCAATCGGACGCCATGCAGTACACCCTCCCGCTGAAACAGAAGCAGATTGAGCAGTCGCGCCTGGAAGCCGAAGCGCGCAAGGAAGCCACGATTCAGAACGCGGACGCGCAAGCGCAGGCCAAGGTGATCGACAGCAAGGCTGAACAACAGCGCGAGGCCCTGCTAGCCGATTCCGAGGCGAATCGCATTCGCGTGACCGCACAGGCCGAGCAGGTCCGCGAAAGCCTGCAAGCTTCATCCGAAGCCAATCGCATCCGCCTGACCTCCCAGGCCGAGTCGGAGCAGATGCAGCTTCAAGCGGCTGCGCTCAAGGCCAATCCGCTGCTCGTGCAATTGACGGTCGCCCAGCGGCTCTCGGACCGAGTGCAGATCATGATGGTTCCGAACGACGGAAAGTTCTTTTTCACCAACGATGTGCTGCGCTCGGCGATGGCGGCGGATGCAACGGCGGGATCAGGGGATCCGCCCGCCAACGTCACGGCAAAGCGCTAGAGATTCCCGGCCGGTCCGGCTTCTTTCCGGGTAATGGCTGGGAACCCGGAGAGAAGTCAGATCGGTCTCGGGAGTAACGCCGGCAAAAACCCTTGCCGGGGGCTTCGTCAGCGCGATCCAAGGCGAAGCCCCCGCCGGCGAATCGGCGCCTCGCTAGATTCACAGGCGGGAAGGCTCGTGGAAGTGTTGCGCAGGGTTGAACCATGAGGCGTACTCAAAACTTGACTCGCGAAACGGTGTGCTATGATGACCCCCGACCAACGAATTGCGCAATTGGCCCAAGCCGATGCGGCCGCCCCTTCGAACTGTTCCTTCTTTGTTGCGCCTCATTCTTGTTGTCTTTGTGCTTGGTTCCGTTGTGCGTCCTTCTCACGCGCAATCGCAGGACCAGCTCCCGCCCCCGTGGAATGACGCTGTGTACGCCCTCGCCGAAAAGATCGCCGCTGCGCTGACTCCGTCGCGCACGTTCTCGCTCGAAGTTAAAGATGTTTCTTCGGGGCCGGTCGTGGAACTGACGGCTGTGACCCAAGCACTCGCAGCCGATCTAACGCCCCGTGGCGCCCGCTCGGTGGCGCCAGCCGACGCGGACTCTCAGGTATTGGTGACGGTTTCTCAAAACGTGGAAGGCTACTTATTGGTCGCAGAAGTCCGCCACGGGGATACGGTGCAGTTGGCGACCGTCCCCGTGAAGGGTTCCGAAACTCCGGCGTCTCAACCCGGCCTCGCGCCGGGCATTCAAAGAAAGATTGTGTGGCAGCAAGCGCGTCCCATTCTCGATTTCGCTGTCGGGGCGCCGGACCCGAGCCATGAGATATGGTATCTGCTCGAACCGGATCGCCTCGTGGTTTCCGAATTGAGCGGCGGGGCGGAGATGCTTCACGAAGCCCGGCCGATCTCCAAGCTCTACGCCCCCCGCGACCTTCGCGGCCGGGTTGTCTTGACCGATGCCACTCATGTGAAGGTTTTTGTCGGCGGAGTTCAGTGCGATGGTTTCTGGAATCCGAGTTTTGCCCTTGAGTGCCGCGAGAATTCGGGCCAGCAGTGGCAGGTGGGCACTCTGAGCTGGGCAATCGACCCGTCGCGAAACTACTTCTCCGGCGCGATGACCTTTTCCAGCACCCTGGAAGAGAAGTTTCCTGCCTTCTATTCGGCTGCTTCTCCCCCCTCGGCGATCACCGGGCAGCGCTCTTCCCGGTGGGTAGTGGCCGGGTTGGATGGCCGGGCGCAGCTCTTCATGGGCACGGCGGGTGCGGCTGCGACGTTTGAAGGCTGGGGAAGCGATATCCTGACTGCCGCTCCCGCATGCGGCGCGGCGTGGCAAGTTTTCGTGACCGGGGCGGGGGATTGGACTCAGGCAGACCGTATACAGCTCTACGAAATCAAGGACCGCCGCGCAATCGCCGTCGGTGATCCGCTTGGGTTTTCGGGACCGATTCTCGCGCTCTGGCCCGCCGAAGATGGCAAGTCGGCGCACGTGATCTCCCGAAGTCTGGCGACAGGACAGTATGAAGCTTCGATTGTTTCTGCTACTTGCGGTAATTAGCATCGCGCTCGTCCACACGGCCCGCGTCGAGACGGCGCGGCGGCCGAGATATGGCGGCACACTGCGCGCCGAAATCGGAGCGATCGTGAATTCGCTCGATCCCGCCGTGGCGGCCGCGAATCCGGAAGAATCGGCCGCGAAAGAGCGGATCGGCGAGCTTCTCTACGACCATCGCAACCTGGACGGGACGTTCGCGGGCGTTGCCGGCTCGGGAGCGTTTCGCATTGCAGAGTGGGAGCCGGGAAAGCGCGTGACTCTGGCAGCGAGCGAAACCAATCGCGGCGGCAGGGCGTTTGTGGACTCGATCGAGATTCAAATGGGGCGTTCGGCCCGGGATCGCCTACTCGACCTGGAAGCCGGCAATACCGACTTCGCGCAGATCCCCGCCGAGCAGGCGCGCAGCGCATCCGAACACGGCGTGCGCGTGAGCGCGTCCGACCCGGATGAACTCGTCGCGGTCGTTTTCGTGGCAGGACGCCCCATCGCCGAAGATGCCCACGCACGCGAGGCGCTCGCGCGCTCCATCGATCGGGCCGCGATTGTGAGCTTTATTCTGCAAAAAGAAGGACAGCCGGCCGGAGGCCTGCTGCCGCAGTGGTCGAGCGGCACTGCGTTCCTGTTTTCGACGGCCTCGGATGCGGCCGGAGCGAAGCAGCTCTGGTCGCAAATCGACGGCTCGCCGGCGATTGTCCTGGGATATGATTCCGGCGATTCGCTCGAGCAATCTGTTGCGGAGCGGATCGCGGTGAACGCCCGCGACGCGGGAATTTCAATTACGGCCGAATCAGTGACGATCCCGGGCTCCACATCCCCAAATTGCGACGCGCGCCTGATGCGTGTGCGGATGCCTTCGCCGCATCCGCGCGAGGCGCTCGTGAACTTGGTCGCGATGCTCGGACCTACGGCGGCACTCGACGTCGCCCCGCTGCCCGCGAGAGTTTCCTCCGATCAAGTTCTCGCCCGCGAGCGCGCGATCGTAAGTAGCTATCGCGTCGTTCCGCTCGTCTGGCTCCCGCAGGTGTATGGTTTGAGCGCTCGCATGAGGGATTGGAATGCGCCCGCGCCGGGCGAGAGCTGGCCGTTCGCAGATGTCTGGTTGGAGCAGGTATCACCGTGACGTTTCGCTCGAAACTCTTCTGGGTCTTTACGCTCGCGCTGTTGCTTTCGGTCGGCGTGATCGCCGCCGGTGTGACGCTGGTGACGCGCCGCGCATTCGAGGATTTGAATCGCCGGCACAGCGAGTCGCTCGTGGCGCAATTCGAGCGCGAATTCGAGCGGCGCGGCCAGGACGTGGACCACCGCGTGCAAGGGATCGCCGACGCAGAGGGTACCGTGCGCATGGCGATCGAGTTGAGCCGGGCGAAGGCCGATGTTTCGGTGTACGTCAACGACGCGCACGGCGTTTCTCAATCTCACCAGCTCGACTTCCTGGATTTTGTCGGCAGCGATGGCTCGATTATTTCCTCCAACGAATGGCCCGCGCGTTTCGGCTACAAGATGGAGTGGCTCACGCAGCCGCAGGATTGGGCGGCGCTTGGCTCGTTCCTCACAAGAGTGGACACGCAGGAAGGCCCCGCGCTCGGTCTGATGGCGGTTTCAACCGTGCGCGTCGGCGACAGCAATCTCTATATTCTCGGCGGCGAACGGCTCGGAAAGGATTTTCTCGCTTCGCTCGTGCTTCCTGCCGGGATGCGCGCGCTCCTTTACATGAATCTGGACCCGAGCTTCCAGCCGGCGAACCTGATCGACGCTTCGGGCCCCGTCGAACAGGGCGAGCGCTTCGCTTCCTTCATCGACCAGGAGCGTCAGCAGCCGGGCAAGCAGACGTTTGAGATCGCGTGGACTCCCGATCCTTCCGGCTCGGAAGCGTTTCATGCACTCCCGCTCCAGGGGCGCCAGAAAGAATTGCTCGGCGTCCTGCTGATCGGGAACTCGCAACAGGAGGTCGTGGAGCTCGAACGCCGCATCCGTTTGCTCGCACTCGGAGTTGTGGCGATGGGCTTGCTCTTCGGGCTCCTGCTGAGTTGGTGGGGAGCGGCGCGCGTCACGCGTCCTGTCAGGAAACTTGCCGAAGTGGCGCGCGAGGTGTCGGCAGGGAACTGGAACGCGCGCGTCGATATTCGCGGCCGCCACGAAATCGGCCAGCTGGCGCTCGCGTTCAATCAGATGACTCATGAGTTGAGCGAGCAGCGGGAGCGGCTGCTCCAGGCCGAGCGCGTTGCCGCGTGGCGCGAAGTGGCGCGGCGTCTGGCGCACGAGCTGAAGAATCCGCTCTTTCCGCTGCAGACCACCGTCGAAAACCTTCGGCGCGCGAAGGAACAGAGTTCTGACCAGTTCGAGGAAGTCTTTCGCGAATCAACCGGCATTCTGCTTGCCGAAATCGATAACCTGAAGACGATCGTCGGCCGCTTCAGTGACTTCGCGAAGATGCCTCAACCTGAACTCGGTCCTGTGAACCTCAACGACGTAGTGCGCGCCATCGTAAAACTCTTTGAAGCGCAATTCGGCGCGGTGGGCCGGCCGCCAATCACTTCCGAGCTTCATCTCGAGGAAAATCTTCCCGTGATTCAGGCGGACGCGACGCTGCTGCACCGCGCGATTGAGAATCTCGTTTTGAACGCCATGGATGCAATGCCTGCGGGCGGCGTCCTGATGCTTCGCACGACGCGCGAGGATGGAGGAGTCGGCCTGGAAGTCTCCGACACGGGCACGGGATTGACGCCGGAAGAGTGTGAGCGCCTTTTCACTCCGTATTACACGACGAAGCAGCACGGCACCGGCCTGGGTCTCGCCATCGTTCAGTCGGTCGTGAGCGATCACGGCGGGCGCATTTCGGTTGAGAGCGAGAGCGGCGTCGGCACGTCGTTCCACATTCACCTGCCGGCGAAACCCCCACAAGGGCCCGCGATGGTGACCCCTCCCGCTCAGAATTCGGCCCCGCCTCCGAGTGCAGAGGAGACGCGGCCAAGCTCCGAAAGCGCTCCGAGCGAAGGAGCGTAGCCGCTCGTGCCGCTGAAAGCCCACATCCTGATTATCGACGACGATGCGAACACGCTCGCTTCGCTTGCCCGGGCGTTCCGCCTGGCAGGGCACGAAGCGACCGTTTGCGACAATGCCGCCCGCGCTCTCGAACTCGCGAAGGCGGAGCGGTTTGATCTGATTCTTTCGGATGTTGTGATGCCAGGACGCGACGGCATCGCGCTCCTGGAGGACCTGAAGAATATTGGAGTGGCTTCGCCGGCGGTGATGATGTCCGGGCAGGCCACGATCGAAATGGCCGTGAAGGCTACGCGTCTCGGAGCCGTCGATTTTCTCGAGAAGCCGATTTCGACCGAGAAACTTCTCCTCACCGTCGAGAATGCCGTGCGCCTCACGCGCCTTGAGGAAGAAAACCGCGACCTGAAGCGGCGGCTCGGGCGGCACCAGATTGTGTGGGCGAGTCCCGCGATGCGCGAAGTGATGGCGCAGGTTGAGCACGTCGCCGCCAGCGAGACGCGCGTCTGCATTCGCGGCGAAACGGGGACTGGCAAGGAGCTGATCGCGCGCACACTGCACGAAAAAAGTCCCCGGCACGGCGGCCCGTTTATCTCGCTGAATTGCGCCGCGATCCCCGCCGAACTGATGGAATCGGAGCTCTTCGGCCACGAAAAGGGTTCATTCACCGGCGCCGCCGCGCGCCACATCGGAAAATTCGAGCAGGCACACCGCGGCACTCTCTTCCTTGACGAAATCGGCGACATGCCGCTCGCCATGCAGGCCAAATTGCTGCGCGTCCTCGAAGAAGGCGAAATCGAGCGCGTCGGAGGCGGCAGCCCGTTTGCCGTGGACGTGCGCGTGGTCGTGGCGACGCACCGCAACCTGGAGGAGCAGGTCAAGCAGGGGTCGTTTCGCGAAGACCTCTACCATCGCGTGTTCGTGTTTCCGATCGTCCTGCCGCCCTTGCGCGAACGCCGCGAGGATATCCGCGTGCTGGCGGAGCATTTCGTCCGGCAACTGGCCGAGCAGAACCACTGGAAGCCGAAAAGTTTTTCGCCGGAGGCTCTCGAAACTCTGGAACGCTACTCCTGGCCCGGAAACGTCCGCGAGCTTCGCAATGTGATCGAGCGCGTGATGCTATTTGCCACGGGAGACGTCGTGGAGGCGGCGACGGTCGTTCGCGCATTGCCGCAGGTCGCCGCGTCGGCTGCGGGGTCGTCAGCCGCAGAGTACGCTAACGGGACGCTCGCGCAGCGCGTCGAGTCCTTCGAGCGCGAGACGCTTCTTGCCGAGCTCAAGCGCAATCGGCATCACATGACCAACACGGCGAAGGCGCTCGGCCTCGAGCGCAGCCACCTCTACAAGAAATGCCAGCAACTCGGGATCGATCTCCGCTCCATACGCCAGACGGAATAACGCTTCAGCTGGTTCGCGCCTGGGGCGGCTGGAAGAGGCGCTTCAGGAGCACGTGCGTCGGAAGATAGACGATCAGGACCATGAACAGGAAGATCACGGCGATGTGAACCGGCGCCGGGCCCCACGCACGGTGGAAGAACGGGTCAGCAAACGCGTAATTCATGTTTTCCGCCTGCGACACGAATCGCGAGGCGATGAACGCGGGCAGCGCAATCGCCGATTGCAACGCCAGCGCGCGCCGGTCGTATCCCACTCGGCGCAGCGCCCAGAGCAGCAGCACCGGCAGCGCGAGATGGAAGAGCGAGAGCAGTCGAATCCACAGCGGGTAGCGCGTGTCCCACATGTATTCGGTTCCGCCGATCAGGTGCCGCCCGGCCACAAGCTTTGATCCCGCGTCGAGTGCCCACGCAAGGTCCACCAAGAGGGACGCTACTGCCTGGCTAGAAATCAGGAGCGCGCTGTCCGTCACAAAGCCCACGCAGGCGAGCGCCTCGGCAATGTCGCAGAAGTGCAGGAAATTGGCCGGCCCCCATGTGCGCCAGTACGTGGCGAACCAGAACGCGAGCCACACGAGCGCGACCCATCGAATCCACTGTGGCAACCCGTCTTGTTTTGGCGGCAGGGAAGTCATTGGTTTCGCCGAAATCGCCAGCGATCGTATCAGAGCGCGCATCCGAATCCCATTCGATGGCATTTTCCGCGCCGCGATGCGAAAATTCTTGTGATGGGGATGCTTCCTGCACTGGCGGCGGCCGGCGGCGCATGCGCTGTCGGCGGCACACTATCCTGGGGTGCTGTCGCGCCATCTTCGCAACTCTTCGGCCCCACGATCCGCCGCACCGGCGACGCTTCCGCCATCGCGCTCACATTTGACGACGGCCCGAACCCGGCCGTCACTCCGGCGCTTCTCGCGCTCCTTGAGCGGTACAACGCCAAAGCTACTTTCTTCTTGATCGGCCGCCACGTGCGCGCATTTCCCGCACTGGCAAAAGAAATCGCCGCGCGCGGCCACGTGATTGGCAATCACACCGAAACGCATCCGCGGCTCGCGTTTCTGCCGCCTGCGAAGATCGCGGACGAACTGAGCCGATGTGACGATGCAATCGCGGCGGCCACGGGTAAGAAGTCTCGCTGGATGCGGCCGCCGTTCGGTTTTCGTGGTCCCCAGCTTGGAAGTGTTGTCCGAAAGCGCGGCAGCGCCAGCGTGGTGATGTGGTCCGTCTGGGCGCGGGATTGGAAGCCGCAGCCTCCCGAGCCCGTGATTCAGCGCTTGCGCCGCGTGAGCGGAGGGGATATCGTCCTGCTGCACGATGGTGATCATCGAGTTCTTGAAGGCGACCGCCGCCATACCGTCGCGGCGCTCGAGCACTGGCTCCCGCGGTGGAAGGATGCGGGCCTTCGCTTTGTGACCTTGGACGAAATTGAGTAGCTGCAATGATCGGGCAGAACTGACAAGATAGAAACCTATGGACGAGCGACGATTTTACGACGAGAAGGAAGAGACGAAGCAGATTCCCATGACCTGCCCGCACTGCCGTCAGGAAGGTACATTTCCCATCCGATGGATGGTACGAACGAAGAAGTCGAGCGTTCCTGCCGGGGCAAATGAAGAAGACAGAAAGCAGTTCGCCAAGGCCCGCTCTTATATGGTTCGCGTGGACAACATGGTGGCCTGCCGCAATATTCGCTGCCGCAAGCGCTTCGATCTCACCGGCCAGACTGTCTTTCTGATTTAGCCCCCAGCCGATTCGGTTTCTAGTTTACGTCGAAGTCCCCGCGGGGAACTGCGGGGACGAGCTGTCCGCTAAGGACTTCGCGGATCTTCATGGCGAGCGCTTTCAGGTTGAACGGCTTCTGCAGGAACGCCACGCCGCCTTCGAGCACACCGTGCCGAAACACGGTGTCGTCCGTGTAGCCCGATATGAACAGGACCTTCATGTCGGGCCGCTCCGCCGACAACTTTGTCGCGAGCTCGGGTCCGCTCAGATGAGGCATCACGACGTCCGTGATCAAAATGTGGATCGGTCCGGGATGCGCTGCGGCCACGCGGAGCGCCTGTTCGCCATCGGAAGCCTCGAGCACGCAATATCCGGTTGCCCCAAGATAGTCCCGCACGAGATCGCGGACGCTCTGCTCGTCCTCGACAAATAGGACGGTTTCGGTTCCTCGCGCAGCGCCCTTCGCGTCTGTCTCATGCGGAGTCCGGTCCACTTCCGCCGTCACCTGTGGCAGATAGATCTTGAAAGTGGTCCCGTGTCCGACTTCGCTGTACACGTAGATGTACCCGCCGCTCTGCTTCACCACGCCATACACAGTGGCGAGACCCAGGCCCGTGCCCTTGCCCGGTCCTTTGGTCGTAAAGAAAGGTTCGAAGATGCGCGCCTGTGTTTTGGCGTCCATGCCGCAACCAGTGTCGGTCACGGTCAGCATTACGTAGGACCCTGGCTCCACGCTCACGTGCGTCGCCGCGTAACCCCGATCGAGCACCACATTCGAGGTCTCGATTGTCAACCGGCCGCCCTCTGGCATCGCGTCCCGCGCGTTGACCACCAGATTCAGCAGAACTTGCTCGATCTGTCCCGGGTCGGCTTTCACGCGGCCGAGTTTTCCGCCGGGCAGGAACGCCATCTCGATGTTCTCGCCGATCACGCGGGAGAACATGCGGATCATTCCCCCGACCGCGTCGTTCAAGTCGAGCACGCGCGGCTGCAGCACTTGCTTGCGGCTGAAGGCGAGCAATTGCCGCGTCAGCGACGCTGCGCGGTCGGCCGCCTTTTCCATTTGCTGGATGCCGAGCCGCAGCGCCGAATTCTCCGGCATGCGTTCGAGCAGTAGCTGCGCGTGGCCCTTCACCACCATCAGCAGGTTGTTGAAATCGTGCGCCACGCCTCCTGCCAGCTCTCCCACGGCCTGCATTTTTTGCGATTGCCGCAGCTGGTCCGCCAGCCGCTCGCGCTCCGTGATATCCAGCGCAACCCCGATCACTCCCTGGATGATTCCTTCGCCGTCCTTCAGCGGCTGGACGTGCGATTCGAAGCGCCGATCGTTCCAATTTGCTTCGTAGGCTACGGATTGCCCCACCAGGGCCCTTCGGTGCGCCGTGATGGGTGGGGAGTCGGCGTCGCTTGTGAAGAAAAATTCCAAAAGCGGCAGGCCGACCGGTTCGCGCTGGCGTAGTCCCAGGGCATCCAATCCTGCTCCCATCGCCGATGTAATCTGCAGATCGGCGTTTGTCGTCCAGAGCACGGCCGGCATCTTCTCGACCATCACGGCCAGCCGGGTGCGCTCTTCGTGCCGCTCGCCCTGAACACGTTCCAGATCCTCGAGCATGCTGTTGATCGTGCCTTCGAGGTTTGAGAGTTCGTCGTGGCCCGAGACGTCCAGGCGAGCCCCGAGGTCCCCGCTCACGCCGATTCGCATGATGTTCTCGCTCAGAGCCGCAACGCGCGAGACTACGAACCGTTCGAGGAGATACATGGTGACCGCGCCAAACACGAGACCGGCAGCCAGCAACAGAAGCAGGAACTGCAACAAGCTCGTTTGGCCTTGCCGGTAAATGTTGCGCGGAAGGAGGACGCGCAAAATAGCAACGGGCTTTCCGTAGACGTCGTGAAGTTCCTGATACGCCCCGATGGAGGCCTCATCGAACGGGCGGATCAGGGTCGAATCCCGGTCCGACATTGTGTTGACGACAAACTGGAAATCAGGAGGCAGCGCACCCGTATCGAGTCGCACGATCTCGACCGGCATGCGCGTCATCCCTCCCAGACGCACCGTTTCATCCGCATCCAGACGCCGCCCCATGATCAATCGTCCGGCGGCCGGCCCTTCCGAGTTGCTGGTCAAGATGGCGCTGGAATCGATCAGTATCGGACCGGATGCGAGCATCAAAATTCCGGTCACATCGCCCAGGTCTGTTGAATTGCCGCCGAGAGTCGAACCCGGCTGCAGGTGGCGGTCGAGCTCGGCCGGGACCGGCTCCGCTTCCATCGCTGCAAGGTTGAAGCCTTTCGAGAAGACTTTGCGGCCCGCCCCGTCCAGGACGATCACGAAATTCAGCCGGAGCTGTTCGATCGTCCGCGAGGGAAATTCAGTCGCTACTTTCGCGGGACTGCCGCCGCGCAGGTACGCATATGTCTGATCTCGGTCCGCGTACTGGGCGGCTGTGTGCTGGAGCGTATCGATCTCGTTGGAAAGGGCATTCGATGCCCGTTCGAGGTTCTCGCTTGCGAATTTGCTTTCGACTTTGGCAAACCCGTTCAGAAGAACGGCGCGCGAGAGCCAGTAAAGGCCGCCCACCAATCCGACCAGCGCTGCCAGAACGATTAGGAGCGTCTTATTGCGCAGGGATGTCCGCACGTGAAATCGCATCTTCCGGCCAGCCTGAGAGTTACCCCAATTCAGTATATGAGCCGCCGGGTGTGGGAGCGGCCGGCCCCGGAACGGGGCGTGCTCAGTCGTGCACTCTGCCGCGCTCGTCCTTGTTCCGGATAGCGCTGAGGGATTACTCTCCAAGCATCTCGGCTTGCCGCGGAAGCATCCTTGTTAGCTCAGGAAGCGATTGGGGGAACACCGATGAGAAGCCTTGGGTTCAACACATGGCGAGCTGGCGCCCTATGCCTGGTCTTTGCGCTGGCCGTTCCTGTTTGGGGTCAGCAGGCGGGTCCTATGGCTTCAGCGCCGCCCGTGTCTCCCGCTCCGCCGGCACCTGCGGCAACAGCCGTCGCCGCTCCGGCCGCCAGGAGCGCTCAAATCGAAGTCCCTTCTGGCACGCATATTCCCCTCGTGCTTCACAACGCGATCTCCACACGGAGCGCGCGGCCGGGCGATCCGGTATATTTCGAAACCTTGTTTCCCGTGGCGGTCAACGGTCAGATTGTGATTCCAGCGGGTTCCTACGTGAGCGGCGAAATCACCGAAGCCAAGCGCGCCGGACGCGTGAAGGGTCGCGCCGAGCTGATGATCAAATTGACGACGATGATTCTTCCGAACTCCTACATCGTCAACTTGAACGCCTCGCCGAGCGGCGCGGGAACGGGCGGCGGTGAGAGCGTGAACAACGAAGGTAAAATTGTCGGAGACACTGACAAGTCGTCCGATGTCGGCACCGTCGTCAAGACAACTTCCGTGGGAGCGGGCATCGGCGCCATCGCGGGCCGCAGCGCCGGCGGCGCGGGAATTGGCGCGGGCATCGGAGCGGCTACTGGTCTCGGTGCGGTGCTCCTCTCGCGCGGTCCGGAAGCGGAGTTGCCGCGCGGCTCCACTCTGGAAGCCGTGATCGATCGCCCGATCTATCTTGACGCGGATAAGGTGCAGTTCACCAGCCCCGGACAGGCCTCCACGCTTGCGGGCCCGCCGAACCGCGAACCTCAGCGCAACAAAGTCCCCTTCTAAGCTGCTTGAATTTGCTCGCTCGTCCGGCGGTTCCGCGATGTCAGGTGCCGCGGGACATGGACTTGGGCGATTCCTGTGGGCGACGGCTGCTGAACCGCAGCGGCGAGAATGCCCCCGCTTCGAAGGTCGTGCGCCCGTTCACAATCCACCCGCGCACAAGCTTGGCCGTAACCGGCGCCAGAAGAATTCCGTTGCGATAGTGGCCGGTGGCGATCAGCAATCCTTCGACATCGGTCGGGCCGAGGATGGGTAGGTCATCCGGTGTCCCGGGCCGCAATCCGGCCCACGATTCCACCAACTCCGCTCCGGCGAGATCCGGAAGCATTTCAAGCGCGGCATCCAGCATCTGGCGGATACCCCCGGCGGTAACGCGCTTATCAAAGCCTACGTTTTCGAGCGTGCTTCCGACGATGATTCGGCCGTCGCGGCGAGGCACCAGGTAGCCGCGCCCGGCGCGCACGACGCGCTGCAAATTCACGCCATCGGGCCGCAACGCCAGCATCTGCCCGCGCACCGGGCGCGTGGGCGCATAGCGCGCGAAGAGATCGTCGTCGCGTGCAATCTCGCCGCAAAAGCATCCTGCTGCGACGACGACATGCGCCGCCGCGATCTTTTCGCTCCCGACGACTACGCCGGTGCAGCGATCGTGCTCGCGGAGCAATCCCGTGACGGGGCAGTCTGAACGGATCTCAACGCCACGGCGCCGCGCGGCGGTCAGCACCGCGTCCATCAGTGCGCGAGGCTCGACCGTGCCTTCTTCGGGCAGCCATGCAGCTGCGCGCATGGCCGGGTTAATCGTCTTTTCCCATTGGCGGACTGTGTCGAGCGAGACCGGCTCCGCCGCAAGCCCCAGGCCGCGATACTCGGAGACCAATTTGTCGCGCTCAGCTTCGCCGCGCGGCGGAAGGAAAATTTCAAGCGCCCCGTGGCGCGCATACGCCGCCGATTTTCCGGATGCTTCTTCCACTGCGGCCACAAATTGGGGATAGAGCCGCAGGCTTTCCTGCCCCAGGGGGACAAGCGGGAGGTCTCCCGGCAGATGAGGGCCTGGCGAGAGCATCCCGGCGGCAGCCCATGACGCTTCCTGGCCGGGTTGTTGGCGATCCAGCAGGACGACGCGAAGTTTTTTCTCGGCCAGCTCAAACGCGATCGATGCGCCGATCACGCCGCCGCCGATGATGGCCACGTCGAATATTTTCATTTTGTGGCGCTCATTTTAACAGCAAAGAGCGCGGAGCGGTCTGTATCGCAATTCCGGCTGGATCAAATCTGACTCTTTCTACTTCGCAAGCACAGCGGTAAGAATCAGCGCGTCTTCAATCGGTGCCGAGTAGTAGCGTGGCCTGCGCCCGGTCACTTCAAATCCGTGGCGTACGTAGAAGCTCAGCGCGGCAAGATTGGAGGCGCGAACCTCAAGCAGCGCCTTTTCCGCGCGAAACGTCGCGCCCCATGCCAGCGTTTCGCGGAGAAGCGATGTGCCGATGCCGCCGTGGCGCGCATGCGGCCGCACCGCGAAGTTCAGAATTTCGACGTCGGTCACCACGCGCCGCGCCACTAGAAATCCGTCGATCTCGCTCTTCTCTTCCGCTACCCACCCGGCCATGTCGCCCCGCGCGACGCGCGCATAGTCCCACATCGTCCACTGCGCAATCTCGGGAGACGCCGACTGAATCGCGAGAATCGAATCCACGTCGCGCGCCTCGATCGGGCGAATGTTCAAGATTCGGGCGGCCTTTTCCAGTGAAGTTCGGCGTCGCTGCGCCGGATGTAGTTTGCGTCGAGAGTAAGCGGATCGGCGAGTTCGCCGCGTTGCGCCTTTTGATAGCCCAGCTGGCCCACTTGCGGCGCGAGAACCGCGGAGACTCGATCCACGCTGATTCGCCCGGCGGATGGGTGGGCTGTCTCACAACGAGACATCGCGCCGACCAGGGGTTCGGGGACTGGCGTCACAATCGCGAGATCGGAGCTTGCCGCGCGGGATTGCAGCGTCCCCAGAAATTCCTCGGGCGTCATCACGCACTCCTCGCCTTCGAGCGCCAGAGCACTTTCTCCGTGCGCCCCGGCGCGCCTATACAAACCGAAATAGACCTGTCCGCGCCGGGCGTCAAGGACTGGTACTAGTAATGGTGCCGGCGAATGTGATTGTGCAGCAACGGCTTCGAGGGCGCTCACCGCCGCAATCGGCTTCCGATAGACCTCCGCCCAACCCTTCACCGCCGCCAGTCCCACGCGCAAACCCGTAAACGATCCCGGGCCCGCCGCCACAGCGAACAGGTCGAACGCATCGAGGCCGAGCGAGAGTTCGCTCAGAAGGAATTCGAGGTGGCGAAATATTCGCGAAGAGTAGATTTCATCGGTCCACGTCGATACGGTTCCGATCACATTTTCATCGCGGAGCACGGCGATGCTTCCGGCGGGCGAAGAAGTATCCAGGGCGAGAATCAACACGTGCCCGATTATAGGGCAATTGCGCTGCCAAACTGCGATGAAACCGCGCGATCCTCCAAATTTGATTTTGCCGTAATTGTGGGGAAAACCTTGACGCCGTCATTCGCGTGAGCCTAAACTTTGGTCAGGTAGTTCGGGGAGGGAACTTCGACTTATGGACTTTAAGCTAGGCGAAAAGGTCGTGTATCCGAACCACGGTGTAGGGCTGATCGAACAGATCAGTTTTGGTTATGTGAATGGCAGATCGGAACGTTTCTACATGCTGCGGATTCTTTCGAGTGGCTTGAAGGTAATGGTGCCGCAAGCAAACATCGAAAGCGTGGGATTGCGACCCATCATCCGCTCAACCCAAGCCGGCGCAGTTCTTTCCTACCTCGAAAAAGGCCGCTCTGCTTCTCATCACGATTGGAAACATCGCTTCAAAGAGAATTCGGACAAGATGCGCACAGGATCCCTGATGGAAGTTGCCGCAGTCCTGAAGGGTCTCGTCGCGCTTAGCCGGACAAAGCCACTCTCTTTCCGCGAAAAGAAGATGCTCGAACGCGCGAAGTTTCTTCTCGTGAGCGAGCTGGCCACGGTGCGCAATACGACCGAACAGACGGTTGAATCCAACATCGTCCGCGCACTCGCAAAGGCCAAGCTACAGATGCCGGAGGCAACGGCTCTGCCGGATTGACCTCTTCAATTTCTCACTCGATCCGCAGTACGCGTGCGGCGTCCTTTTCCTCCCCGCCCGTTTCCGGGAACGCGGCGGCAAGGGCTATGAATGCAACCGAGGCGACCGCGCCCAAGCCGAGGAAGGCCGGCGTGTATCCGAAGCGATCGACCGTGACGCCGGCGGCGAGACCGCTGAGCGATGCACCAACCCCCTGAACGGTCGCGATAACGCCGAGGGCGAGGTTGTAGCGGCCGGTGCCGCGCATCAGGTCCGCTGCAATGAGCGGCGTGAGCGCGCCGAATATACCGGCCCCGATGCCGTCGAGTAACTGAACGCCGATAAGCCATGCGCTGTTGTCAGAGAGCGTATAAAGGACGGCTCGTACGGGCAGGATCGCGAAGCCGGCGAGCAGGAACGGCTTGCGCCCCCACTGGTCGGCATGGCGTCCGGCGATCAATGCAACCGGCAGCATGACGAGTTGTGCCGCGACGATGCAGGACGACATCATCGCGGTTGCCAGTTCCTTGTGCGCCGTCGCCAGCTTCTGGCCGACGAGGGGCAGCAGCGGGGCGTTGGCGAAATGAAACAGCATGGCGCAGATGCAGAAGACGATGAGAGGGCGGCAGCCGGTGATGGTCCGCCAGCCCGATTCCAGATCACGGGCCTCATCAGGGTCAGCCCCGCGCGCGCGGTCGTGATCGATGGCTTTGGCGGGAATCGATAGCACCGCCGCGATGGCGAACGCTGCGAAGACCGGGCCGAGCAGGAAGACCGCGCGCTGCCCGAAGAGCCAGCCCACAAACCCGGCGACGGCTGCAATGAAAATGTTGCCAGCATGATCGAAAGCCGAGTTCCGTCCCATGCGCGCGGCGAGTTGGCTCCGTGCGAACAGGCCGAGCGTGAGGGCGGCAACCGCCGGGCCGAACACGTCGCCGACGACGGCGAGAACGGTATTTGCCGCCAGCACGGGCCAGAAGCGCGGGAAAGCGAATATCACGGTCGTCCCCGCGGCCAGCACCGCGAGCGCGACCACCACCACGCCACGTTTGGCCTTGGTGGAGTCGATCGCCGCGCCCGCCGGTGTCTGCGCGGCGAGGCCGATCAGCCCGCTGACGGTCGTCACGAGCCCGACCGCGGACTGGCTCCAGTTCTGCTGGGTGATAAGGAAGACATTCAGGAACGGACCGAGTGCCCCGCGCACATCGGCCAGCAGGAAATTGACCGCGTCGAGCGCATTTGGACGTAGATGCGGGAAGGGTGCTGAAATCTTCAT